>NZ_AP042386.1:0-1829618 GCF_055385515.1 Hydrogenivirga okinawensis
AACGTGGAGTTCGGCGTCTCCGACGCTTACATGTACGCCTACATAAAGTTTGAGGTGAGGTTCAAATGAGGATAACCGAGTTCCTTTCCCAGAGAGCAGTCAACGTCGGCAGTACCCCGATCCCCGTAAACCAGAGTTCCGAAGCCGGCTACGTGATCATCTACAACGACGGAGCGGGAAAGATCTTCATAGGGGGATCCACGGTAAACACCGATACGGGATTGCCCTTAGAACCCCAGAACGGCATAGTCTTTGAAGTCTCCCCCACCGCAAAGATCTACATCCTCTCCGACAGCAACGCGGTCGTGAGGATCTTGGAGGTCAGGTAGATGTATGCCAGCTACTACTACGTTGCGGGAGCCGTCCTTGCGGAGGTGCTCAACGACGTCTTAGCCCTCCTGACCGGAGAGACGGACGTCAACAACCTATCCCCCTCCTGCGATAAAACCCAGACCGTCATAGACGCATCCATACCTGCGGGATGGACCCTTGCAGGCTGGGAAGGCACGGACAGAGCGGTTCTTACAGCCCCCCACTCACAGGACAGCACCCTCACCAAGTACGCGGTTCTCTCCAAAGAGACGGCGGGAGGACTGAGAATAGGATCCGCCAAGGGCTTTGACGGGACTACCCTTAGCAACCCCTCCATAGCTCTCTCAAACTACACCCTTGATCTTGACCTGACCAACGGCGGAAGGCTGGACATCTTTGCGGAAGGCAAGAGCTTCGGACTCTTAGGTTATGCAGGAGGTACGGTAGAGAGCGCCAGCATGTTCTTGGAGCTTGAAAAGAAAGCGGACTACCCCGTCCTTCCCTACGGATACGTGCCCAGCGGGAGTAACTACATCTACGTTACCGACAGGAAGCGCATCTCAACCGGTACAGTTTATACAACTTGGAGCCCCGTTCTTCTCTCCTTCATATTTGCACCCCGCAACTTGGGAGGTAAGGTTGAGCTTGCAAAGCCCTTCCTTTACGATCAGAACTACGCCTTCTTCAACTTCGTAACCTCGGAGATATACAGGATACCCGACGGCTACGGTGCCCTCTTTGACACCCTCACGTTCAACGGATACGAGTTCGTGGTCTGGAAGCTCGGTTCCCGCCAGATCATAGTTCCGAGGAGGGCGGTCTGATGGCGGTTCTAACGGAGGTGCCCCTACCCCTTGAACCCTCAAGCTCGGAGCAGGCGAATTTAAAGAGTCTGAGACTCAGACCGTCCGCCACCAACATAAGGTTCGTTCAGAAGGAGCAGGGGACGGAAGCAAAGGTAAACAAGAAGACCATAAAGACCCTGAAGAACTTTGAGGAGGTGTAAAGGATGAAGAGAGCCTACACCATAGGAAGAGGACAGCTACTTTTCAAAAGGGCAAACGATCCTTCCTTCTGGAAGGTAGGAAACGCCAAGGAGTTCACCGTGGAGTTCTCGGTGGAAAAGAAGGAACACTACTCAACCGAGAGCGGGCTGAAGGTGAAGGATGCGGAGATAATCGTCTCCGTTGATGCAAACGTCAGCTTCGTCCTTGATGAGATGAGGAAGGAAACCGTCGCCATGTTCCTGCTCGGAACCACACAGGACGCTTCCCAGACCGCACAGACGGGAGTGAGCGTCCAGCTCCAAGGAGTACAGCCCGGCTTTTACTACGACCTGCAGAACAGGAACCTCTCCAACGTAACCGTAACGGACGGAGGCACCACCACTTTCAACGAAGGCACGGACTACGAGGTAGACACCCGTTCCGGACTCCTCTACATACCCGAAACCTCCAACATCCCCGCAGGAACGAACATCACCGTAACCTTTGACGTCGGGAGCGACAGCGCAGAGCTCATAAACAGCGGACAGCTCTACAACATAGAAGGAGAACTCTGGTTTGTGGCGGATCCCCCCACGGGAGCGGTCGTTGACATAAGGGGCAACGTTCAGCTGAGCCCGGAGGGAGAGCTTCAGCTCATAGGCGATGACTTCCTCACCCTCGCCTTTAAGGGCACGTTCACCAAGGAGAGCGCCACGAGGATATTCAGAGCACTCTACAGGGAGGTCAGGTAATGGCTTACTTCGGCTTTTGGGCTGACAGCGCCATGACCACACCCCTGTCGGAGATACAGATGACGGTGAACGCGGCAACCGGAGGAACTCAGGACTTCGTCTTTTACTTCGGATCCCCCGACAGCACCGTCAAAGCCGTACCCGATCCCAACGGAGACAGCCCCACGGAGATACTCGTCCGCCTGATAGACACGGTAACGGGAAACGGACACGATATAGGCACGGAAGTGACCTACAGACTCGCCACCACTCAGGCAGGACTTGACACTGCGGTTGACAATCAGCCCCTATCCCTCGGAGCGCAGGTAAACGGAGGAACAGCGGTGGAAATATGGCTGAGGATAACGGAGTCCGCCCAACCGAACGTAGGCGTCTTCACCGATCTGACGGTAGAGACGAGCGACTACCTCGTACAGAGCCTTTAAGGAGGGAAAAGATGAAGTTCCTTGACTTCCTTGAGCTTGTAGATGCTATAGCGGAGGACATAGTTAAGGAGAGACTACCCGTCAGACACATGGCGCTCGTACTTAAAAAGGTCAAGGGGATCTCCGAAGAGGAACTAAGATCCATGCCCGTAAAGGAAGCCCTCAAGCTCTTAGAAGAAGCAATAGAAGAGCTTAAGAAGGACACAGATTTTTTAGAAGCTCTCTCAAAGACCCTTCAACTGACAGGATCGATCTTTACCACATCGCAGACACCCTTACAGCGGGAGGATACGACATTGCGAAGATAGAGGTCAGAACCGCCGTGAAGCTCTACCCTACGGTCAGGATGAGGAGGATGAAGGAGATAGCACTCCTCAGAGCAGCCGTATGGGCAAAGAAGGAGGATCTTGAGCACTACGTGGAGAGACTGCTGTGAGGGAAGAGCTCGTATTTGAGATAGAGGCTCAGATAGAGGATCTGAGGAACAAGATCAGGGAGGTAAAAGACCAGCTAAACCGCATAGGGGAAACCGAGGTAGAGGTTAAGGTAAAGACAGAGAGAGCGAGGAACGAGCTGAAGAACATAAAACAGAGCCTCTCTTCCCTCCAGCAAACCGCAAGGGCTCAGGTACGCCTGAACACCCAACAGGCGGTCAGAGAGATAGAAGATCTCAGACGCAGGCTCGCCTCCGTCAGGGACATAAAAGCGACCGCTAAGCTTGACAGCTCACAGGTAAGGAGTGAGCTCAGGAGCATAGAGATACAGGCTCGCAAGGCGAGGGAAACACTCAACATCAAAGGCAGAGCGACTATATCGGGAGTGCAGGCGGTATCCGCTCAGCTCAAGATCCTTGAGGCGGAGGCACGGCAGGCTCGTGCAGAGCTTAAGAACCTCAACAAGGTAAAGCTCGGAGAACTCGTATCTTCGGTCAGAACCGCCGTCCTCAGCGTAAGGGGATTCGCCGCGGCTATAGGAGCCCTCGCAACCGTAGCGACCGGAGCGGTCATAGCCAAGATAGGCGGATCCTTTGAGACGCTCAGGCTCAGACTTGAGGCGGTAATAGGGGACGTAGAGAGGGCGAGAAAGGTCTTTGAGCAGTTCAGAGAGGCGGCGGGACAGACCGCAGTTCCTTTAGACAGGCTCGTAAACGCCTTTATCATGCTGACCTCCGCCGGTCTTGACGTCACGGTTCAGCAGGTGGTTGACCTTGCCAACGCGACCGTAATACTCGGCGGATCCGCAGAACGCTTTGAGTTCGTTGCCATGGCTCTCTCCCAGATGGCTTCCAAAGGGAAGATAGCAATGGAGGAGCTAAGGCAACAGTTAGGGGAGCACCTACCCGGCATAGCCCAGCGTGTAGCCCAGCAGATGGGACTTACTCTACAAGAGTTCTACAGATTCGTTGAGGAGGGGAAGATAACGGTAGATGAGTTTATGCGGTACCTCGTCCGAGCCGTCAGCCAAATCTCTCAGAGTGTAGACCTCTCCTCCTCCCTCCAGATGCTCACAAACCAGTTCAGGCGTGCCCTTGAAGAGATAGCCCTAATACTCTCCGAGTCCGGCGTTCTTGACTTCGCCAAGACCATACTCAGGGACATGACCGAAGCCCTCCGGAGCAATAGGGACGCTATAATCCTGTTCGCTCAGAACATAATAGGAGCCTTCAGAACCGTCTATGACACCCTCAAGTCCCTCAGTCCGGTACTCAAGACGCTCATCCTTGAGATAACAACCTTCCTGTCAGCGGTTTTCTCCCTCGCCATTACGGTCGTCAACGGGCTCCGGATGGTATATTACGCCCTGAAGCAAGACTGGGAGGCTGTGGATGAACTTGACAAGCAGGTAAAACAGGCTTGGTCCAACACGCAGGGACTCCTGCAGGAGATGCTGAAGGTCGGCAGAACGGAGGTAGATACGGAAATAAAGGTAAAGACTCCCACCGAAGAGCTCAAGGCACTTAAGGAAGATCTCAAAAACATAGACGACCTCTCGGTAGAGGTGGACGTCAAGGTGAACGAGGAGAACATCAGCAAGGTCTTCAACGAGGTGAGTCAGGAGGCGGAGCTTAAGGTCAGGGCGGACACCGCTCAGGCGGAGGAGAAGCTCAACGATCTCGTGGAGCGAATCAAAGAAGGAGTTGATATGCCCGTACGCATTCAGGTAGAGGGGGACGTAGCCCCCGCATGGGACAGGTAGAGATGCTGATCACGTGGAGCACGGGACAGCTTGAGCTTACGGACGCTTGGGTGAGCAACAAAACGGAGGTAAACGTGGAGACCCAGAGGACTATATCGGGAGACGTCATCGTGTACCTTCCCGCCTCAAGGGAGTTCCGCATAATCGTAAACCGGTGCACCTACGAAGATGCCTCGGTTCTAAAAGACCTCGCCCTTGCGGGGGAGACAGTGGATATAAACGATGATGGTTTTCTCCTCAGAGGGAAGTTAAAGAGCGTGAAGCTCTACCACCTGATAGAGGAGATAAAGGAGAGCGCAGTCAGGCAGAGACTGAACCTCTACAGAGGAGAGATCGTAGTGGAGGGTAGCGAGATATGAGGGTACCTATATACGAGGTAAAGGTGAACGGCTCCGCCGTGGATGTGAAGGACCTTGAAGTCAGCATTCCCCCGAAGAGCACATCCCTGCGGTGCACCTTGGAGACCCCTTCGCCCCTTCTGAACTTGGGAGATGAGGTAGAGGTCTCCTTCTTCTCGGAACCTCTCTTCAGGGGGATCGTAACCCTGATAGAGCGGACGGAAAGGGGTTACAGGTACACCGCCGAGGTGAACGCCCCCCGTGTCCTGAAGACCTACATATCCAACAGACCCGTAGAGGGCTGTGTGGAGGCGTTTGGCAAGGTGGTGAGTGCGGGGAACGCCCTGACGCTGTTTAAGACCCTTCTCTCCCGCAAAGGCTGGAGCTTAGTAAACATAGGAGAAGCCCCGCCCTTAGAGACAAAGGGATACACCGTAGAGGGCGATCTGATAGAGGCTATAGCAAAGTACTACAGGGACTTCGCCCCTATCGTGTTCGCCGATCCTGTAGAAAAGATCGTTTACCTGATCTGGGGACCCCTCCCGCAGACGTGGAACATCCCGGAGAAACCCGTGATCACCTTCAGAGCACTCGAAAAACCGCCCTGTTCCGTCTTCGGATCGTCAAAAACCGTGGTGATCTCCAATAAGCCCGTAACTGCGGATATGCTCTACGGGAACAGGGAAAGTAAATGCGGTGACAGTTGTGTAGAGGGTAAAACGTTCAGGGTAGTGAGCGAAGGAGAAAACATCAAGACGATCAACACCTACCGTATAGATCCGGAGAGTAAGACCATAAGGCTCGTAAAGAGCGAGGTGTACAAGTACGGTCTTCCGCCGAGACCTGCCATACCCGTCACCTTTCTAAGTAAGTGTAGAAGCTTATCTATCGTGCCTATCAAGGAAGAAGAGGTACTTATAGAGAAAAGAATAAAAACCTACGGCGACGACAGGAGCTACAGGGAAGAGATTTACAAATGGATAGTTTCGGATTACACCCTTGTGCCTATAGGAGACCGTTGCCCAGATGATACCTTACGAGAGAGGTACTACAGGGAAGTATCTTTTGCGTTCGTGCCTATATACAGCTTTGAGCTGGCGGGCGAGACCGTTACAAGAACCGAGGAGAGCGTAGAACCCCTCTCTCCCGATCCGCAATGCGAGTACGAACTGGTCAGGCGAGCGACCATAACCGAAAGGAGGGAGTACACCTACTTCCCCCAAGAGGGAGGCATGCTGACCATAGAGGACGTAATTAAGTTCTCAAACCTCAAACCCGGCGATAAGAAGAAGAAGACGATAACGAAGCGTTCCACATCGGAACAGCTGATACTGCGTAAGAGAAGAACGGGAGAGGTGATCTCAAAGATAGAGACAAGAGACGGCGAGGTGGTCGGTAGCGACGATTACGGTGAGGAGACCGTAATAGGAACCGTAACGGGCGGCGGTGATCCTGTAGCCTCAGGAAAGGCGGGCAGGGAAGAGTTTGTTAACATAGTCCACCCTGATCTGACGAATAAGAGCTTAAAATGGGCGGTAAACCGCATATCTCAGATGTGCCGAACCCACTCTAAGAAGATAGAGATCACCTTACCTATCCTGCCGGTCAAGGTGGGACAGCAGTTCACCTTTCTCGGAGAGACGTGGGTGATAGAGGGTTTCAGACACACGGTTAGGGACGGCAAAGCCAACACAACAATCTACGGGAGACTGGCATGGTAACGGTAAAGACCTTCTTCCTTAAAAACTCCTTTCCGCTGCGAATCCTATTCGTCCAGAAGGAGAAAAGCTTTACCAGCGTCAACATCACCATGCACTACACCCAACGAAGCATAAGGATAACAACGCTGTTCCGTAAGACCGCAAAAGCCAAGCTCAGAGTGTCCTCCCTTTTCCGCCATCCGTCTATTCGCATAAACGTAAACAGATACGGGCGCAGTCGTATGCCTCTGCGAACGGTCTTTTACAGGTACGAGACCACAGTACCCGCATCGCTGTCGGAGTACCTTCAGGAGTTAGGGGTGAGCCTGACATGATAAGAGTGGACGTAAACATATACACCCTGCAGGGAGAACGTGTTATTAGCGTGTACAGTAAGACCTCCATATTCTCCAAGGAGGCGGTGAGGGAATTGGCGAAAAGTGACCTTGATATACGACTGGAAGGGAATTACGTAGAGCGAACTCACGCACACTTTGAGATAGACATATCAGACATAGTCACCATAACGGACTACGGCTCACAGATATGGCATCAGCATCCTTACGAGATCGCCCGCCGTGTCCATAGGGAGCTCAGGAGTTTACACAAAGTAAACAAAAGGGGCTTCATGAGGCTCAATCAGGGAGCGGGCTCGTACAAGGGGATAGTCTTCAAGAGGATAGGGCTGACGCCCTACTTCGGGATGATAGACGCCCGCTCGTACGTGGGATCCCCGGTACTTAACCTTTTTCCTCTTTTAAAGGTAGATGTTGTAGCACCGGTACTTTCCGCAGACGGCAAAACAGTCGCGAAAGTCCACGCCCATCATACCGTAGATCCGAGGTTCTTCACCTACTACGTCTTTGACCGCCTTTACTATGCGAGGGAACTTTGGCTCTATACAACCGCGGGCGTGCCGCTGGATCGGCATGCAGGATTTACCTACGTCAGCGGTGTAGAGTCGCACAGAGTAGAAAAGGACTCTCTAACCGCTTACTTCTTCACTTTCACAGATTACCTTTCCCGTTCCACAACAACTTGGGAGTCCGCCTTTTTCCTCTTCCCTCCGCTTCTAACACCCTCCGTAATGGTGTACATACAAGGAAAAGGCGTAGAAGTATTCCGCCCCAGAACGAACCTCAGCTTGAGACCAGAAAACGAAACCAGGGGAGATTTAGATTTAGGAGGAGGAGATGTTATTTTCTTTTAATTTCTTCTGCAACTTAGTTAAACTTCAACAAACACCCCACCCTTGATGTGTTCACATTTTATCCAAATGATGTAATCATCCGTCGCCGTTGCCCCCGCAATTAAACAAAGATCATCCCAGCGTAGGCAACTGCTTTATCGTAATCTCCGGTCACCTCGCCTGAATTTGAGTAATCCACAAGGATACCTTGTCTGACACCGAGCTCCTTAGCAGCCTCTATGCCAACGACCGCGGGTATAAAGCCACACATGGTTATGTTGTACTGGATCCTCTTGAAGTAAAGTTCGTCGGTGGCAAGCTTCTCCATAGCAGAGATGAGTATCTCATCCCTCTTTTTTGCCTCCTCCGCAGGTATGTAGTGGGACATATCCGAGCTTATGACGATGAGAGTATCCTTATCCTTCAAGATCCTTCCGAGAAACCTGCCGAAGTCTCTCGCCCTGTCGTAGTCGAGAAATCCAAGAATTACGGGTAGAATCCTGAAGGGAACTCGGGAGTATCTTATTAGGAAGGGAAGCTGAACCTCAAGGGAATGTTCATAAAGATGGGCGCTCTCGTCGGCTCTTGCAAATTCGTACTGGAGAACCTCTTCCCTCAGAACCGAGTCTATCTCCACGTCTCCGTAAGGGGTTTCCCAAGCCTCACCGGGATATACCGATATCTTTGTTCCAAGTCCCGTATGGTTAGGTCCCAAGAGAACCACACTCTCAGGTATCTCTATACGCTTGTAAACCGTACAGGCTGTCTTCCCCGAGTATATTAGTCCGGCGTGGGGGACGAGGATAGCCTTCGCCCTCACCTTTTTATCCTCCTCCGTCCCGCAGAGAAGATCGAGGAGTTTGTTCAGTCTTTCCTTATCGGCAGGATAGAAGGTTCCAGCGACAGCAGCTCTCCTCTTCATGTATTTGATTTTAGGTTCCTCAACTTAAAACTGGCAAGTTGGATGAGGTTTCCATGCTGGGATTCTCGTCTTATCTTAATTATGGGAGGAAATCATGGAGGAAAAGAAGAAAACTATAATCGAGTGTATAGGTCCCTGTATCGAGAAGATCAGAGAACACGGGGAACTGAAAGAGCTCTACAAGAAGCTTGCTAAGGAAGAGGAGAAGATATCTAAGATCCTGCCTGAGAAGATAGAGGATTACCAGAGGAAGATGAAGGTTTACTTCAAAGAGCTCCTCGATGAGATAAAGTCTAACAGAGAAATGTTGGAAAGCTTGCATCCTGGAGAGCAGAGGGATCAGGTCAAGCAGGATTTAGAGGACTTGGAGAGGGAACTCTACTGCTGTCTTGCGGAGGTCTTCGAGCTTTACCACTACTTCAGGACATTGGAGGAGCTCTCAGATCAGCATGCCGAGCAGGCTCTGAACATACCCGTTGGACTGATGTATGAGCTACTCCTTGAAATTAAAGGCGTTTCTTAGTCTAATATTTCTCACACTCATACTCTCCTGTCAATCTCCGGATCGAACTCTGACCCCTGAAGAGACCTTTACCGCCTATGTTGAGCTCATAGTAGAGGGTAAGCTCAAGGAGGCTTCGCTCCTCAGATACGATCCTCTGTTAGAGTGGGATGTTATGAAGAAGGTTCTCGGGGGTGTTTTACTCATTGGCACAATATCCGTTGTCATAAGGCTAACCGGTTTAAACCCCTTTACCGCGCTTCTCCATTGCTACCTTATAGAAAACCACGTCTCCCCCTCCAACAGGAAGTATGTCCTCGCCGGTATCTTTATCCTTATTCTTCTCACCTCTTACGGCTTATACTGGAAACTTTCTGATATCCTTATCAGAATACCTTTAGAGATTGATGCCCATATCATAGGGAAGCCTCTCGAGGTAAAAGTTCTCGATGCCAGTTTTAAGGGAAAGAGATCTTTCGTAGATTACGAGCTCGTTTACGAAAACACCAAGAGGAGAGGGAGGGCTGAGCTCGTATTCCAGAGGGGAGGCTGGCGTATTAGAAAGCTATAATATATGTATGGTAGAGGTTAACAAGCTACTGAAGGAAGGTCTTACCTTCGATGACGTTCTATTAGTTCCCGACTACTCTGAGGTTCTTCCTCACGAGGTAGACGTATCGACATATATAACCAGTAAGATAAAGCTCAACATTCCTATAGTATCCGCCGCCATGGACACGGTGACCGAGTCCCGCTTAGCCATAGCCCTCGCAAGGGAAGGAGGCATGGGAATAATCCACAGGAATATGACTATAAAGCAACAGGCTCACGAGGTGGAAAAGGTAAAGAAGTCCGAAAGCGGAATGATCCTAAAACCTGTAACGGTGAGACCCGAAGCTACCGTCAGGGAAGCCCTCGGGATAATGGAGAGGTACAAGATCTCCGGAGTTCCCGTTGTGGACGAGGAGGGGAAGCTCGTTGGGATTCTCACCAACAGGGATCTTAGATTCATAAAGCCTACGGACTACGACAAGCCTGTTTCCCTCTTCATGACTAAGGAGAACCTGATAACGGCTCCCGAAGGGATAACCTTAGAGGAGGCTACCGAGATACTCCAGAAGTACAAGGTGGAGAAGCTCCCCATAGTGGACAGGGAGGGGAAGATAAAGGGACTCATTACAATAAAGGATATAGTCAAGAGGAAGAAGTATCCTAACGCCTGTAAGGACGAGATAGGGAGGCTCAGGGTAGGTGCAGCGGTGGGCACGGGAGATGATACTTTAGATAGGGTCTCCGCTCTCGTTGAGGCGGGGGTTGATCTCATCGTTGTGGATACCGCTCACGGACACTCCAAGAGGGTGATAGAGACCGTTCAGAGGATAAAGTCCGAGTTCCCCGACCTTCAGGTGGTTGCAGGAAACGTCGCCACCGCCGAGGGGACAAGAGCTCTAATAGAGGCTGGTGCAGACGCTGTGAAGATAGGGGTCGGTCCGGGTTCGATCTGCACAACCAGGATAGTGGCAGGTGTAGGAGTTCCTCAAATAACGGCAATAATGGACGCCTACGGCGTAGCTAAGGATTACGGAACACCCTTAATAGCAGATGGAGGTATAAGATATTCGGGAGATATAGTCAAGGCTCTTGCAGCTGGAGCGAGTGTGGTGATGCTCGGAAACCTCCTTGCGGGAACTGAGGAGGCTCCCGGAGAGACGATATACTATCAGGGAAGGGCTTACAAGGTTTACAGGGGTATGGGATCGCTCGGAGCTATGATGTCGAGGCTCTCCTCCGACAGGTACGGACAGGACAGGATGGAAAAGTTCGTTCCAGAAGGCATAGAGGGGAGAGTTCCCTACAAGGGGAAGCTGAGCGACGTCATCTATCAGCTCGTGGGAGGTCTGAGATCGGGTATGGGATACACAGGATCGAGGAACATAAAGGAGCTTCAAGAGAAGGCGAAGTTCGTTAGGATAACCTGGGCTGGGTACAGGGAGTCTCACGTTCACGACGTTCAGATAACGAAGGAGGCTCCCAACTACTGGGTGGAGTGAGATGGAGTTCAGGGAAACGGACCTTCCTGGTGTAGGGAAGAAGTACACCCTGGAGCTCGAGGGAGGAGGGGAGCTTACCCTCATAATCCACAACACCGGCAGGAGGGAGATCTATATAATCGAGGAGGAAGAGGAGGAGCCTACCTGCGTTATATCCCTGACCGAGGACGAGGCTAAGGAGCTCGGTTTCCTCTTGGCGGGAACCACCTACCAGCCGGTAGCTCCCGAAAAGATGGAACTGATAATGAGGGAGATGGTTATGGAGTGGGTGAAGGTGGGGGGCGGTTCTAACCTCGTCGGGAAGTCGATAGCTGAGTCCCAGATAAGGAAGAGGACGGGAGTTTCCATAGTTGCCATAATAAGGGGAGAGGACATGCTCGTCAGCCCGGATCCTTACGAGACCAAGATAGAGAGCGGTGATACACTTGTGATCGTCGGCAAGAGAGACCAGATAAACAGGTTCTTAGAGTTCTGCGGAGACTGCTCGATCTAATCATGGACCACTCGGTAACCTTCATTCAGATAAACCTTCTCTTTATCCTCATGTTCCTGAGCGCCTACTTTTTGAAAAAGCTGAGCATACCTCCCATAATCTCCTTCCTCTTAGTCGGCTTCTTGGGGAAGCTCTGGCTCCACGAGGAGAGTCTCCAACTCTTGGAGATCTTTAAAGAGGCGGGTCTGATACTCCTCTTCTTCTTTATAGGTCTCGAGTACTCCTTCGAGAGACTTAAAAACATGGTCTCTATATGGAAGCCGGGGATCGTGGACTTCTTGCTCAACTTCCTGCCGGTCTTTCTCCTCGCAAAGCTCTTCGGTTTTGATCTCATAACCTCCCTCGTAATAGCGGGTGTCTTCTATCCCTCAAGCACCTCCATAGTTGCCAAGCTCCTTATGGACTTCAAGCGTCTCGCCTCTCCCGATGCGGAGCTCCTTATAGGTATTCTGATCTTCGAAGATCTCGTTGCGATAATACTTCTATCTATTCTGATCCCTATGACCGAAATAGGAAGCTTCGACCCCAACGCTCTTCCCCTGAGTCTGCTAAAGGTTGGAACAGTTCTAATTATCTTCTACGTACTCTACCGCTGGGTAGTACCGAGAATTCAAGGATGGCTCGACAGGATTTCTGAAGAGGACATCTTCATCTTCTTCCTCCTCGGAACGATCCTCGTAGTCGGTGTTTCCTTTAAGGAAGTGGGCATATCGGAGGCTCTCGGTGCCTTCCTCCTCGGTGTCTTGGTTCCAGAAACGAGGATAATGGAGAACATAGAGCACCACCTCTCCTCTCTCAAGGAACTCTCCATAGGTGTTTTCTTTTTCTTCTTTGCCTACGAAAGCGATCTCGTCCTTCCTCAGAATGTCCTCTTCCTGATACTTTTGATCTTCCTCGGAATAGCCCTGAAGATCGTATCCACCTACTTAGCCGCCTACCTTTACGGAATGAAGAGGAAAGCGAGGCTCAGGACTGCTCTCTCCTTCGTCCCGAGGGGAGAGTTCTCGGTGGTGATAGCCTCCGTAGAGCCTTCGGTCAAGACCCTTTCTATTCCTTTCATATTCGTAACCGCCGTAATCGGCAGCTTCCTCTTCGTTATAGCTCCGAAGGTTGCAGATCTCTTTTATCCTCCGAAGAAGAGACCGCGCCGGAGATCGCCAAGAGTTCCCTCTCGAGCTCCAGCCTCTTCTCCTCAAGGTCGTCCGAGGGGGAGACGCTGATCCTCTTCCCAAATATGACCTCTCCCTTTGTGAAGGGGTGAGGAACAATAAACCTGTCCCAGGTGTTCAGAACCAAAGCCTTGTCGAGTTTCGCTGCCGCCGGAACTATCTCTGCTCCCGTCTTCTGAGCTAAATATATGACCCCCTTCTTCACCCTGAAGGCGGGTCCCTTGGGTCCGTCCACCGTTATAGCCACGTTGTTTCCGTCCAAGAGGGCGGCTATGAGCTGGCGTGTTCCAGTTCTTCCCCCCTTCTTAGCCTTCCCCTCCTCCGTTGACCCTCTGACCACCTTGAAACCGAGACCCTTGAGAAGCCTCGCCGCGATCTCTCCGTCTTCAAACCTGCTTGCTATCGTGTATATCCCCCTGTCCATGCCAAAGAGGGCTAAGGATAGGGCGTGTCCGTGCCATATAGCGTAGATCACCTTCCTGTCCCGATCGAAGTCGTGCCTCTTCTTCCACCTTATCGTCCTTCCTAAGATCCTGACGAGGAGAGTACCTATCGGCATCAGGGAGAGTAGTATCCTGTACTTTAATTTCTTACTCATACGTATGTGATATTATTACTAAAAATCCCTTGTGTGAGGTGGATTATGGAAAAGCAGTACGTTGCGGTTCCTTTCAGTTTGGTAGGTTTCTTTGTAACCAACAGGGACGTTGAGGAAAGTATAAGAACTGATCTCACCCCCGAAGAACT
Organism: Hydrogenivirga okinawensis; assembly: GCF_055385515.1. NCBI lineage: Bacteria > Pseudomonadati > Aquificota > Aquificia > Aquificales > Aquificaceae > Hydrogenivirga > Hydrogenivirga okinawensis. The sequence goes on from NZ_AP042386.1 coordinate 13,783, forward strand.
GGAAAAACTTCAGGACCTAATAGCTAAGTTCTTATTTAAAGAGGGTGTGAGAGTAGCTTTGTATCCTTCCGTGGTTCCTCCCGAACAGGCTCAGGAGGCGGTTGAAGAGCTTGAGAACATGATATTCGGGGAGGAAGAGGAGTAATGACCAGAGTTGTCGTCTGCGGGGCTCTCGGTAGGATGGGGAGAAGAATAATAGAGCTTTCCCTATCCGATCCCGAGGTGGAGGTCATCGGAGGTGTTGAACATCCCGACTGTATCCCTTCCTTAGACCTCGGTGAAGCTCTCGGAAAAGAGGAGCTTAAGGGAAAACCTCTGACCAGTCGCTTAGAGGAACTTCTACCTCTTACGGACGTGGTTATTGAGTTTTCGGGCAACACCACCGCTGCAGTTGGACACACCAAGCTTGCCACCCTCGACGGAAAGGGGATCGTTATCGGAACGACGGGCTTTACTCCCAAGGAGGTTGAGGAGATAGAGGAGGCTTCCAGTAACGCTCCCGTGCTTTTGTCTCCTAACATGAGCCTCGGGGTCAATCTCCTCTTTAAACTGGTGGAGTTGGCGGCGAGGGTTTTAAAAGATAAGAACTTCGACTTTGAGGTGGTGGAGATCCATCACAGGTTTAAGAAGGACGCTCCGAGCGGGACCGCGGTGAAACTCGCCAACATCCTGAAAGAGACTGCAGGACTTGAAAAGACCACCTACGGAAGGGAGGGAGAGGCTCCGAGGAAGGAGGGAGAGCTTGGCGTCTTCGCCGTGAGAGGTGGGGACGTTGTGGGAGATCACACGGTTTTCTTCCTCGGCTTTGGAGAAAGGCTCGAGCTTACCCACAGGGCGAGTTCGAGGGACACCTTCGCCAAGGGGGCGGTGGAAGCCGCCAAGTGGATAAAGGGTAAGGAACCGGGTATGTACTCCATGTTCGACGTGCTCAATCTATGAAGGATCAAGACCTTATCAAGTTAGAGTTCGGGAAGATAAAGGAGAAGCTCAAGGAGTTCTCCCACTCGAGCGCCACCGAAGAGAGGATAGAAAATCTCAAACCATCGACGGATAGAGAGGAGGTTCTGTCCCAGATAGAGCTTCTCAAAGCCTTCTCAGAGGTGGAGCTTAACCTCTACAGGTTCGAGGATATAGGGGAGATTCTCAAGAGATCCAAGATAGAGGGAGCTATCCTCAGCGTAGAGGAGCTCCTGTCTCTCCTGAACGTTCTCAAGCTGATACGTCAGGTCAGGAAGGCTGTTGGTGCCGGAGCGGAGAGAATGGCACCTCTAAGGAAGCTATCGAGGAGACTCCATCTCTTCTCCTCTTTGGAGAACCTCATAGAGTCCACCATAGACAGGAGAGGTTTTGTTAAGGACGAAGCGAGCGAAGAGCTCTTCAGGATAAGGAAGGGGATAAGGGAAATAGAGAAGGAGATAATGGAGAGGCTCGAAAACCTCTTTAAGAGGCCGGATGCGGACAAGATATTCTCCGATAAGATAATAACTCTGAGAAACAACCGCTACGTGGTTCCCGTCAAGAGCTCTCAGGTTAAGAAGATATTTGGTATAGTCCACGGAACGTCCTCTTCAGGCTACACCACCTACGTGGAACCCCAGTTCGTCATTCAGCTCAACAACAGGCTTACGGAGCTGAAGGGGGAAGAGGAAGAGGAGGTAAGGAGAATATTGAGGAAGCTGACCTACTACGTAGGAGACTTTTCTGAAAAGATAGGGGAGAGCTTCAAGACCCTCGTGGAGATAGACCTCCTTCAGGCAAAACTCAGGCTCGGAGAGCTCTACGGGGGGAATTTCCCCCAAATAGGAGATTACGTCGAGCTCAGGAGCGTTTACCACCCTCTCCTTAGACTGATAAACCCCGAGACCGTTCCGGTGGATATTGTCCTTAAGGAGAGTAAGGGACTGATCCTTACCGGTCCCAACACCGGTGGTAAGACGGTCGCTCTCAAAACGTTGGGGCTCGTGTGCCTTATGGTTCAGAGCGGAATACCTGTTCCCCTTTCGGAGGAGAGCGTTCTCAGAATTTTTGAAAAGGTCTTTGTGGACGTGGGGGACGAGCAGAGTATAGAGCAGAACCTCTCCACCTTCTCCTCCCACATGACCAACATAGCGGACTTCCTGCAAAAGACGGACGAGAACACCCTCGTCCTCCTCGATGAGCTCGGAGCAGGCACAGATCCCGTGGAGGGATCCGCCTTAGGGATAGGGATATTAGAGTATCTGAGGGAGAGGGGTGCCTGGGTCTTCGCCAACACCCACCACACGCCCATAAAGGTCTATGCTATAAACTCCGACTACTTCGTCCCCGCGAGCGTTCTCTTCGACAGGGAAACCCTCAGACCCCTCTACAGGATAGCCTACAACGCCGTTGGAGAGAGTATGGCTTTTGAGGTTGCCAAGAGGTGCGGCATTCCGGAGGAGGTGATAGATATAGCCAAGAGGAACGTCGGAGAGCTCGGTAAGGAGTACATGAGCGCCATGGAAAAGCTCGCTGACTATACGAGGGAGTATGAGGAGAAGATAGCCGAGCTTGAGAGGTTGAAGGAGGAGCTGAGGAAGGAGAAGGAGAAGTACGAGGAACTCTATAGGGAGTACATGGAGTTCAAGAGGAAGGGGTGGAAGGAGGCTTACAGAGAAGCCAAGGATTACTTGAGGAAGCTCCTTAAGGAAGGGGAGGAGGTTCTAAAGAGAGCTAAGGACAGGGAGGAGCTCAGGAGGTTTATAGAGGAGAAGGAGAAACAACTCAGGCTCTTCGTTCCCGAGGAGAAGAAAGAACCCATAAAAGAAGGAGACTGGATCGAGTTCATGGGAAAAAGGGGAAAGGTTCTTCAGGTACGAGACAACAAGGCTTACGTTAACTTTGATGGAATGAAGATGTGGGTGAACGTGGAAGCCCTAAGGAAGATTGAGAAGGTAGAGAAAAGGGAGGAACCCATTCCCAAAGGTTCTCTCGGGAGGGCTGAGATAAATCTGATAGGTATGGACGCGAACACCGCACTTATAGAGCTGGAGAAGTTCATAGAGGAAGCCCACTCGGCAGGGCATAAGAATGTCAAAGTTATTCACGGAATAGGTAAGGGGGTTCTGAAAAGGGTAGTGCAGGAGTTCCTTTCTAAGTCTGATAAGGTAAAGTTCTTTAGGGAAGCCTACCCCCGTGAGGGAGGGGCGGGCGTGACAGTGGTCTTTCTTAAAGGGGGAGAGGAGGAGTAGTGTATATTAATCTCTGACACTTTAAGGAGGTGAGTTATGAAGAAGATAACCCTTGGGGGACTGAGCCTTTCTCTCGTAGCGGGAGCCGTTTTTGCAGGTGGTTACAAGATACCGGAGCAGTCGATCCGCTCTACGGGAACCTCGGGAGCCTACTTTTCATCAGCGAACGCACCCGATGCCGCTTACTTCAACCCTGCAAACATGTCCTTTATGAAGGACGGCTGGGGCTTGGAAGTGGGTATGAGATACATAGTGCTCCCGAGTATAAAGTTTGAAGGGAGAGCTTTCAACCCCGTACCTCCTCCCGGATCGGTAGTTCAGGCTGACGCTTCCTCAGAGAGGGACGAGTTCTTTGTTCCCTACTTCCACTACGTCAGCCCAAAGGTAGGGAACCTAAGGTTCGGTTTATCCTTCGTGACACCCGCTGGACTCTCGAAGAGGTGGGAGAACAACCTTCAGCAGGCTTACGCCAAGAACTTTCTTTTGGAAGTTTACGAAGTGGATCTATCAGCCTCTTACCTGATCACTGACAGCATATCGATAGGAGGGGGTCTCCGAGGCATTTACTCGAGAGGTGAGGTTGAGTACGCCCATCCGTCTGGAGCTTACAGCGTTTCCATGGACGGTGACACAAACATAAAGCCCGGCTTCTTTATCTCCGCTTCTGTAAAGCCGACAAAGGAGTTGACGATATCTACTCTATACAGATCTAAGGTAGATCTTAAGATAAAAGGAGATGCGAGTGGTTACTTTGCTACTGGTTCTGGATCACCACCACCTATGTACTTTTTCTCTACTTCCGGAAATGTAAAAATACCCCTCCCCGCCGAGTGGAGGCTCGGAGCTTCCTACAGATGGAACAGAACTACCTTTGAATTCACCTACGAGAGAACCTTCTGGTCCGATTATGAGAAGCTCGACTTTAACTTCGGTGACCCTGTGGTTGAAACTAACTTTGGCAACTCAAAGCCCAAGGACTGGAAGGATACCAACACCTACCGCTTTGCTGTCCTCCACGAGTTCAATGACAAGATAACTGGCATGGCCGGGATAGCCTACGACGAAACTCCTGTACCCGAAAGGACGCTTGGCTTTGAGCTTCCCGACTCCGATGGGTGGATACTCTCCGCCGGAGGGATCTACAAACCCGAACCGAAGGTGGAGATAGGCGTCGCTTACCTGCTCTTCTTAAAGAAAGACAGAACCGTTGACGATCCAAACAACATATACGGGATAAACGGTAAGTTCAAGGACATCTCCGCTCACATGCTCACTCTTTCCGTGGGTTACTCTTTCTGAGGTGAAGCCATGTCCTACAGGTTCAGGAACTTCTACGAGGTTATAGAGGAGAACACGAGGCGCTTTCCCAAGAATCCAATAATCTTCGAGGAGAAGCTGAAGATTCGCTGGAGAGATCTGAAGCATTACGTAGATTCCTTCGCAAGGTACTTAGAACTCGTGGGAGTGAGGAAAGGGGACAACGTAGCCCTTCTCATGTCCAATTCCAAGGAGTTCGTTATAGCCTTCCTCGCTATAGGGAAGCTGGGAGCCGTTCCGGTTCCTCTAAACACCTTTCTGAAGAGAACGGAGCTCGAGTACATACTCGCCGACTGTGAGGCGAAGCTCGTTATAACTCAGGGAAAGTTCGCGGAGCTCCTCGACGGGATCGAGAGGGAAACGGGGGTTGAGAAGTTCATATGGTCCGAAGATCCTCCGAGGCTCGACGAGCATAACCTGAGCTTTGAGGAGGGACTGACTATCGAAGACTATGAGCACATAACACCTCAGGCGGATCTTGAGGATCTCGCTGTTATGCTCTACACCTCTGGAACGACGGGTAAGCCCAAGGGAGTTATGCTCACCTACAGGAACATCTTCTCTAACATAGAGAACATCGTCAGGGTTTTTGATATAAAGCCCAAGGACAGGTTCATCGTCTATCTTCCCATGTTCCACGCCTTTACCCTTACTGCCACAGTTTTGCTCCCCCTATACACCGCAAGCCCGATAGTAATAGTGAAGTCAATAATGCCCTTCTCCAACGTGATGAAGCAGACTCTTCTGAAGAGGGTTACCGTATTCATGGGTGTTCCCGAGGTCTTCAACGCTCTATCAAAGGCGAAGCTCCCGTGGTACTTCATGTGGTTTAACAGGATAAGGTACTTCGTCTCCGGAGGAGCTCCCCTGCCCTTGGACACCTTGGAGAGAATGAAGAAGAAGTTCAAGAGGGCGGTCCTCTTGGAAGGGTACGGACTGAGCGAGTGCTCCCCTGTCGTTTCGGTAAACCTCCCGGATAAACAGAAGCCCCTCTCTGTAGGACCCCCTCTGCCTGACTACGAGGTCAAGATCGTGAACGATGAGCTTGTGGAGCTACCAACGGGAGAGGTTGGGGAGATAATTGTCAAAGGGGACTGTGTGATGAAGGGCTACTACAAGAATCCCTATGAGACGGAGAACACGATAATAAACGGTTGGCTCAGGACGGGAGACCTCGGTTATGTGGACGAGGAGGGCTTTATCTACATAGTGGACAGGAAGAAGGATCTCATAATTTGCAAGGGGATGAATATCTACCCGCGGGAGGTGGAAGAGGTCCTCATGTCCCACCCCAAGGTTGAGCTCTGTGCCGTGGTTGGAAAAAAGGACTCCCACCATGGGGAGATCCCTGTAGCCTTCATAAAGCTGGCAGAGAACGAAGAGCTTACGGAATCTGAGCTTAGGAACTTCCTCAAAGAGAAGCTCGCCAATTACAAGATACCGAGGCAGTTCATCTTCGTGGAAGATCTTCCAAAGAACGCCACGGGTAAGGTTCTGAAGAGGGTTCTAAAGGAAAAACTCAACAAGGGGGAGTTCGAGCTCAGAGGCGGATGACCTCGGAAGCCCTCTTGATCTCCTTCGAAAATCCTTCCTCCGGTCTCTCTACCGCTATCCTGTATGCCGTTGTCTTAGGGTAGAGGTCGGCAGCTTCGAGAAACTCTCTCGCCTGCTCCTCCTGTCCTAAGGCTAAGTTTATAAGTCCTAACAGGACGTATCTCTCCCAAGAGTCCGGAGCTATCAGAAGCCACTTGGTAGCCTCCAAGTACTTGAACTCGGTTATATACCTCATCCCCAGCCCGAGGGGATCCTTTCTATCCTTAAGATCGGACTTCCTCAGCCTTCTATTCCCTTCGAAGAGGAGAATTCTGAACCTTACCCTCATCTCTAAGCTGCAGATAAAACCTCTCCAACTGCTGAACACACTCCTCAAGATCGTCGCAGTTAATTTTAAAGATCGGTTCCCCGAACTGCCTATACTTCCTGTCGTAATACTCCTCTATCAGGAACCTGACTATCTCCCTGTAATCCTTCTCCTCAAACTTTTCCACCACGTAGGCGAACCTCTGAGGTCCCAAGTACTTCCTTATCCTCTCCACAGCCCTCTTCGCCTCCTCTTCCCAGCCCTCTGTCCCGGTGTAGTCCTCTAAGATGTTCTCTATCCTCCTCTCGAGGCTCGCCGTCAGCTCCACGTATACGCCTTCCTCCTTCCTTTTCCAGAAGGAATCGGGAATGTGGACGTTCCCTATCCACCTGCTCTCGTCCTCTATAAATACGGGTCCCTCCCCTATCCTTCTCAGTTCTTCGTAAAGCAGGGAGTCAAACATCTTCTGGGAGACCCTCTCCCTTATCCCCACGCTCCCGAAGACCGAACCCCTGTCCTTCGCGAGACCTTCGAGATCTATCACGGGAAGACCTCTATCTTTAAGAGTTTTAAGAACTTTCGTTTTCCCAACCCCAGTTTTTCCTGTCAGGACTATAAAGTCCACGTTCTCGAGGATCCTCTCCATGTCTCTCAAAATGAACTGCCTGTAAGCCCTGTAGCCTCCTTTGAGCCTCAAAAGGTCGAGACCCTTCTCCGACATAGCCCTGCACATACCCTGACTCCTCATCCCTCCCCTCCAGCAGTAAACGATAACGTTTTCGTACCTATCCTTCAGCTCCCTGAACTTTTTGTAGAACTCCTCTACCTTCCTCCTTGCTATCTCTTCACCGACCTCCTTAGCCCTTTCTACCCCCTGATTCCTGTATATGTAACCTATAAGCTTCTTATCCTCGTTCTCAAAGAGGGGAACGTTTACCGCACCGGGAATATGGAACTCCTCGAACTCTTGAGGACTCCTTATATCTACCAGAACCTTCTTTTCATAGAAATAAATCTCCTCGGGTTCTATATCCCTGTAGCCCATGGGACTTAATTTTAAACCTACAGGTGTACTTTGCAACGTAATGGGATAAAGCGCTGGTCTATCGACCGACGGTTAGTGTTAAATCCAATCATGGTAATCATCAGGTTAGTATAAACTTATTTGTGGAAATGTCCTTAGGGAGATCTTTGAGATTTCAGGTCTTCCTGATAATCTTGGGAACTTTCCTCCTTATGCTTATACTCATACACACAACGCTCTACATCGCTTTGAGGAGTTCAACTGAGTTCATGGCAAATAGAACGGCGGAGGGACTTTCGAGGCAGGTCTTTTCCTCCATGTATCAGGTCATGAAGAGAGGGTGGAACAGGGCGGATCTGATGGAGTTTCTAAGATCCCTCGAAGTCTCCTATGCGGAAACCCCTTTATCGGTGAATATCTATCGAGGAGATAAGGTAAAGAAGCTCTTTGGGGATGTTCCAGAGCCGGTAAAGAGCAAACTCGTGGTTGAAGCTTTCAGTACCAAGAAGGGATCCTCAGAGCTGAAGGATCAGACCCACGTCAGTGTGTTTCCTGTAATAGCTCGCAAGGAGTGTTTGAGATGTCACGTAAACGCTACGGAGGGTGATGTCCTCGGAGTTATAGAAAGCAAGATAGATCTATCTCCATTCTATTCCAATATAAACAGAACAATGCTCTCGGTAGCTTTCTTCCTGTTTCCTTTAAACTTCTTGATAGCCCTCGTTATTTCTTCCCTCGTGCTCGGTAGCCTCGGAAAGTTGAGAAGGAGCATAGAGGAGAACGTGGATAGGATGCGCAGTATAGAGGATCTTAGGAGCATATCGAATTTGTCTAAACCACCTTACACCGAGTTTGAGGAGTTGTACAGCTCTCTGAGTAAGCTCGCTGAGAGGATCAGAGATATAGCCATAGACAGAGAGGTGCTCGACTTAGAGTCCAAGTTGCTGGAGAGGTTCATAATTACTTCCCAGCTTGTAAATGACTGGAAGGAGTACATAAAGACCCTCGTCGTGGATATTAACGAGGTTGTGAGCGTGAACGTTGTCTTTTCTATATTCATCGAGGACGGATTCGTGGACGTTGAGGTCTTCTGGCTCAAGGAACCTTACAGGGAGCAGAGGGAGGTTTTCGAAAGGAGTCTCGAAAGGGAGATCCTGAGCAGGCTTCCTGTATCGGTAGTAGGAAGTAGGACTGTATCGGTAAATCACAACTTTGCCCTTGTAGGCGAGCACTTCGACGGCGTAGATCCCGATAAGTTCAGACTGAGGACAAAGACCCTCATCCTCGACAGACCTCATCTGGGAGGGATAGTAGGCGTTGGTATAGAGTCCGAGCTGATGGAGGACCCTTACAGGCGCTCGGTCTTAGACAGCGTCCTTGCAACCCTTGTAAACGTGATAGGTTCTGCGAAGGCTATAAGTTCCTACGTCAGCGAGATAGAGTTCTATGCCATGAGAGATCCCCTCACCTTCCTTTACAATCAGCGTACCTTCTGGGAACTCCTGAACTACGAGTTGGAACGTGCCGACAGGTTTGGTAGGAACCTTTCACTCCTGATGCTCGATCTCGATAACTTCAAGGTAATAAACGACACTTACGGACACGCCTTTGGAGACAAGATACTTAGGGAGGTAGCAAGAATCGTATCGGAGAAGAAGAGGAAGGCGGACGTAGCGGCAAGGTATGGGGGAGATGAGTTCGCAATAATAGCCATAGGAGCGGACGTTAGTCACGCGGTGGCACTTGCCAGAAGGATGAAGGAAGCGATAGAGGGACTGTCTATTCCTGCGAGCGAGGAGGACACCATCACACCGCAGGTATCTATAGGGATAGCTACTTACCCTGAGCACGCTTCCACTCCGAGGGACCTCTTCATTCTCGCCGACAGCATGCTTAGAAAGGCGAAGGAGGAAGGTAGGAGCAGGATAAGAACCCCTACTCTTGAGGATCTGCAGGTTTCAAGGGTTGAACTTACGAAAAAGAGCATCCTCGTACTCGATTCCATCAACAAGAGACTGATAACTCCCTTCTTCCAGCCGATCGTAGAGCTCAGTTCGGGAAAGACCTTTGCAAACGAAGTCCTCATGAGAATAGGGGAGAGGAACATCCCTGCGAGCGAGTTTGTGGAAACAGCTGAGAACCTGGGAGTGATTGTGAGAATGGACTTAATTCTCTATGAGAAGGCATTGAACAGGCTTGTAGAGGAAGGTTACGACAGGTTTATATTTATGAACTTATCTTCAAGGGCTCTCCTTTCAGAAGACTTCCTAAGAAATATAATTCGAATAATAGACACTTCTGGCTTCGACTCCACAAAGGTAGTATTTGAGCTTACTGAAAGGGAGAGTGTAAGAAATATAGAGTTGGTGGAAAAGTTTCTCAGAGAGCTTAAGGAGGTGGGGACAAAGTTCGCTATAGACGACTTCGGCTCTGGTTACTCCTCTTTCCACTACCTTAAGAAGATTCCTGTTGATTTTGTGAAGATAGAGGGGGAGTTTGTAAAGGGCGCTCTCTCGGACTGGAGGGACAGAACTTTTATCCAATCGATAGTTACGCTCGCACGTGGTATGAACATAAAAGCTGTAGCGGAGTTTATTGAGAATAAGGAGATCGTAGAAGTTCTCAAGGATATAGGCGTTGATTTTGGTCAGGGATTCTACTTCGGAAAGCCTTCCCCGGATCCCTGGATTTAAAATTTTAGCATGCACTTCAAGCCCGTCCTTAGGTTGTCGGAGGTTCACAGGGTAAAGAGGGTACTCAGGAAAGCAAGGCTGAACACCGTCTGCGAGGAGTCGAGGTGTCCCAACATATCGGAGTGCTTCGGTAGCGGAACGGCGACCTTCATGATCCTCGGCGATCGCTGCACGAGGGGGTGCACCTTCTGCAATGTCAGCAGGAAACATCCTAAACCGGTAGATCCCGATGAACCCTACAGACTCCTCTCCGCGGTGAAAGCTCTCGATCTCCGATACGTCGTCATAACCTCCATAACGAGGGATGACCTTCCCGACGGGGGAGCCTCCCAGTTCGCGAGGTGCATAAAGGTGCTTAAGGAGAACCTGCCCGGCATAAGGGTGGAGATTCTGGTCCCCGATTTCAGAGGCAGTAGGGAAGCTTTAGAGGTAGCTCTCAGGGAAAACCCGGACGTTCTTAATCACAACGTCGAAACGGTTCCAAGGCTGTATCCAAGGGTAAGGATAGGCTCGAAGTATGAAAGAAGTCTTGAGGTCCTCAGGATGAGCAAAGAGATAGCCCCCCAGATACCGACCAAGTCCGCCCTGATCCTTGGCTTCGGGGAGACTTTCGAGGAGATCGTCAATGTTATGAAGGATCTCAGATCCGTAGGATGCGACTTCCTTACCGTAGGTCAGTACTACGCCCCGTCTCTGAAGCACCATCCGGTTGTAAAGTATTACTCTCCTGAGGAGTTCAGGAGGATAGAAGAGGTCGCCTACTCCCTGGGTTTTAAGTTCGTTGCCTGCGGTCCTAACGTGAGGAGCTCTTACAGAGCTTTCGAGGGTTGGCTTCGTGCTAAAATCTGAAGCATGAGGGGGATAATCTTAGGTCTTCTTTTAGCTTCCTTCGTCTGGAGTGCGGAGATTGGTCTCAGGGTGGGATGGGCAACCCTGTCGGGTAAAGGGGAGGACTTCGACTTTGACTATATATCTTCCCTGTACGCCAACCTGAACATCGTTTCGACGCCGGCTTTCGACGCAGGTCCTCAGATAAACCTCGCCTATGCCAAGAGAACCTTCTTCTCCACATACTGCTACGACCTTTTAACTGAGTGTAGCTACGACTTTACCTACACCTCCTTTGAACTGAACGGATACGGGAAGCTCAAGATGGGGATGGTGAGATTTTACGGGGGTGGGGGAATTTCCCTGAACAAACTCGCCGTCGATGTTAAGGACAGGCTCACGGGAGAAGTTATCTACACCCCTGCGAGCGAGACCTACGGAGGCTATCAGGCTTTTGTTGGTGTTGAATTCCTCTTCGGAAACATCGGTGTGGGGGGAGAGCTCAAGTACAAGAAGATAAACTCCGACGACTTCGATACTCTTAAGGCGGCCTCCCTCTTTGCCTTCCTATCCTTTTGATACATCCTGAAGGGGGTAGACCTTTAGACTCCTCCCCTCTTCCTTCAATCTCCTGTAACTCTCGATAGCCTTCAGGATAGCGTACCCTCCCCTTACGGTGGTTGTGTAGGGTATTCCGTACTGGACCGCAGCCCTCCTTATGAAGTAGGCGTCGCTTATCTCCCTTTTCCCCGAAGGGGTATTTATAACAAGATGTATCTCTCCGTTCTTCATCAGGTCCACCACGTGGGGTCTTCCCTCTGAGAGCTTCAGAACGAGTCCAGCCTCTACACCTCTATACTTTAAAAACCTGTAGGTTCCTGTCGTGGCGAGTACCCTGAATCCGAGGTTCAAAAATCCCCTCGCGAGATCCACGACCTTCTCCTTATCTCTGTCCGCCACGCTTATGAAGACGGTTCCGCTCTCCGGTAGCCTGTTCCCGGCAGCAAGCTGAGCCTTGTAAAAGGCTATCCCGAAGTCCTCGTCTATCCCCATAACCTCTCCGGTGCTCTTCATCTCTGGTCCGAGGAGTGGATCTACTTCGGGAAACCTGCTCCAGGGAAAGACCACCTCCTTGACGGTGTAAAGCCTCCTGTCCTTCGGAACGAAGTCGGAGGCGACGTGGGTTTCCCCTTTCTCTATCAGTTCGAAAACCTTCGGGACGAGGTCTCTCAGCTTCCTTCCCAGGGCTACCTTAGCTGCTATCTTCGCAAGGGGATAGCCTATAGTTTTGCTCACGAAGGGAACTGTCCTTGAAGCCCTCGGGTTTACCTCAAGAACGTAAACCTCTCCCTCGGATACGGCGAACTGGATGTTTATAAGCCCCCTTACCTCCAAGGCTCTTGCCAGCATCCTCGATTGATCTTTAACCTTCTCAACAATTCCCTCCTCTAAGGTATAGGGAGGTATGGAGGCGGCACTGTCTCCCGAGTGAACCCCAGCCTCCTCTATGTGCTCCATCACCGCCCCTATGAGAACCTCCTCTCCATCGGCCACCGCGTCCACATCTAACTCAACGCTGTCCTGTAAGTACTTGTCTATGAGTATGGGTCTCTCGTAGCTCACGCTGACCGCTTCTTCAAGGTATTCGAGAAGATCTCTCTCGTCGTAGACTATCTTCATCGCTCTCCCGCCGAGGACGTAGGAGGGCCTCACGAGGACCGGATAACCTATCCTTTCCGCCACCTCCAGAGCCTCCTCCCTGCTCTTTGCCGTTCCGCTCTCGGGTTGCCTCAGCCCCAGCTCTATTATCAGCTTCCTGAAGAGATCCCTGTCCTCTGCCCTGTCGATACTCTCGGGAGAGGTTCCGAGTATCCTTACCCCCTCTTCCATGAGGGGAAGGGCGAGCTTCAAGGGTGTTTGACCGCCAAACTGGAGGATTACCCCGTCTGGCTTCTCCCTATCGATTATCGCAAGGACGTGTTCAAGGACTATGGGTTCGAAGTAGAGTCTGTCTGCGGTGTCGTAGTCTGTCGATACCGTCTCGGGGTTGCAGTTTACCATTATCGCCTCGTATCCCTCCTCCTGAGCGGCGAGGACTGCATGAACACAGGCGTAATCGAACTCTATCCCTTGACCTATCCTGTTGGGACCGCTCCCTAAGATCAGAACTTTACCCTTCATCAGGTAGCTATTTTAAACTGAAAGGGTGATCGGCAGGATCTTGGAGCTTCTAAACCTTACATCTAAGGTCTGCAAAAACTGCGGGAAGGAGTTCGAGCCACAGGAACAGGGCTACCTCTGTTGGGATTGCGTAGGGGAGATAAAGCCCCATCATCCCATCGATTATAAAGAACTCGAGTTTGTTAGTTCCTACAAGGTCTTTTCCCTCTACGAAGGTTCCCTCGCCGAGTGCATAAGGCTGATAAAGTTCGGCAGTGTGGAGCCCCTCGCACGTATCCTCGGTGATAGGATATCGGAGGATCTTAAAAGTTTTATCTACGAGGTAAATCCTGACCTGATCACGACCGTCCCTCTCCATCCACTTCGCCTATGGAACAGGGGCTTCGACCACAACGGGGAAATACTCAAAGGTGCCGGAGTCGATTTTGAGGAGATCCTTGTCAGAGTCAGGTACGCCAAGCCTCTGGCTTCCTACGGGAAAGAGAGGAGATCGAAGGTTCTGGAAGGAGCTTACAGGGTCAGAAGAAAATATATGGACGAGATCGAAGGGAAAAGAATCTTCGTCTTCGACGACATTCTGACCACCGGGACAACGTGCCGAAATATCGCCGAACTGCTCCTGAGCCTTGGTGCGGACAAGGTCTTCTTTTACTTCGTGGCTAAAGAGGGATAAATTATTCTCTGGAGGTAAAAGATGGGTTTGATGGACAGGGACTATTACAGGGAGAAGCCGAGGGGATCAAAGAGGGGACCGCTTGACTGGATAAAGGATAATCCTCTGGTTGCAGGGGTGATCGTCCTCCTGCTGATACTACTCATCCTATACCTGATCTGATGATAGGACCTAAGAATGTAAAGAGGAAAGCCCAGATAGCCAAGGTTCTTGCAAAGCACGGCTTCGGTTTTCTCGTTGAAAAGATAGGGCTCGGTAGGTTCGTTCCCTTCCATTGGGGAATACTCGGACATCCGAAGAGGAAGGAGAGGTATTCCGCCCCAGAACACCTTAGGATGGCTTTCGAAGAGCTCGGACCAACCTTCATAAAGCTCGGTCAGATACTCAGCACAAGACCTGATCTCCTTCCCGAAGAGTACCTCGAAGAGCTCTCCAAACTTCAGGACAGGATACCTCCCTGCCCCACAGAGAAGATAGTCCGGGTGATAGAGGAGGAACTCAAGAGACCTCTCGGGGAAGTGTTCTCGGAGTTCGATCCCGAACCCTTGGCTTCTGCTTCCATAGGTCAGGTTCACAGGGCAACTCTGAGGGACGGGAGCAGGGTTGTGGTCAAGGTTCAGAAGCCTGGGGTGGAGGAGCAGATAAGGAGGGATCTTGAGATAATAGAGGAGCTTGTTAGATCCCTATCGGAGCACTGGGAGTTAGCCCAGAGGTGGGATCTTGAAGGTCTTTACGAGGAGTTCGCCTACACTTTGAGGAACGAGCTGGACTACGAAAGGGAGGGAAGGAACGCCGAGACTTTCAGGAGGAACTTCCTTAACGACGAGAGTATCTATATACCGAAAGTTTACTGGGAGCACACCACCCAGAGGGTTTTAGTTCTCGAAGAACTTCGGGGAGTCAAGTTCACGGAGCCGGAAAGGATAAGAAGCATGGGATACGATCCGAAGGAGCTCGCCAAAAAGGGAGCCTTCATATACATGAATATGTTCTTCCGGGACGGCTTCTTCCACGGAGATCCCCATCCCGGCAACTTCTTCGTCTTAAAGGACGGAAGGATAGGTATGGTCGATTTCGGTATGGTGGGAGTTCTCGACGATATAGCGAGAATCAACTTACTCCAGCTCCTCTACGGTCTCACTAAGAACGATATGGTTCTGGTAATGGATGCGCTTTACGACTTGGGAATAAGAGGGGATGTGAAGAGGGAGAATATGCTCAGGAAGGAGCTCGAGGTTCTCTTCTCCTACTACCTTATGAAGCCGATCGGTGAGATGAGACTCTCCCATATCGTGAACGAGATATTCAGGCTCACCTACAGGTACAGGATAAACCTTCCTTCCGATCTCTTCCTTTTACTTAAAACCATAGGTATGGGGGAGGGTCTTCTGATGAGGCTCGACCCCGAGTTCAGGATGATAAACGCGGTGAGACCTTACGTTACGAGGAGCAGGAGGATGTTCCTGTCACCCAAGTTCCTCTCTAAGCAAGCGGAGAGGAATCTCACCCTACTCTCCAAGATGTTCCTCCAGTCACCGGAGAAGGTGAAGAGGCTCGGCTCAATGCTGGAGAGTGGGAAGATAGGTTTCTCCATCAAGTACGAGGGTGAGAAGAGGATAGTGAGCGACCTGAGAAGGGACATAAACAGGCTCAGTATAAGCATACTTACTCTCGCCTTCATAGTCTCCATGGCTCTCGTCATCTCTGCTTACAAGCCCGAGTTCTTCAAACTCGAGTACTTCCTGTGGCTCATGGGAACCGTGGTCTTACTCTTCTTCGGAGGGCTGATGTTTAAGATATTCAGGGAGGGAGCTTAACAGAACTTTTCAGGAACTCCTCACACCACTTCGATATACTTCCCGCCCCCATGAACAGGAGAACATCTTCCTCTTTCAGGACCTCCCTCAGTTTATCGAACAGTACCTCCTTGTCGGGAACGTAGATCGCTCCCGATCTATGGGCGAGATCTTCAGCCCTAACACCGTAAACGTTCTCCTCACTTGCTGGGAATATGTCGGTAAGGATACAGAGGTCTGCCTCCCTTAGTACCTCGATAAACTCTTCGAAAAGGAGATGTGTTCTCGAGTAACGATGAGGCTGGAAGACGAGGACCAGCCTTCTCTCCAGATGCATCTCCCTTACTGCGCTCATGACCGCTCTGAGCTCCGTCGGGTGGTGCCCGTAATCGTCGTAAACGGGAATCTCACCCACAAAACCCTTTAGCTCCATTCTCCTCTCGGCATTTTTGAAGTTCTCAAGGGCTTCCCTTATGTTTTCTACATCAACACCCAGCTCCAAACAAACGGCTATAGCGGCGAGAGCGTTGTAAACGTTGTGCTTCCCCGGAATTCCCAGTCTTATCCTTCCCCTATCCTCACCCCACGCTGTTAGCTCGAAGCTATAACCACCCTTCTCTACACTCAGATCCTTCCCCCTGACGTCCGCCTCCTCGCCAAGACCAAACAGTATAATCCTCTTAGTAGAATTTCCGACCGCCCTCCTAACGTTGGGATCGTCGGCATTAGCAACACAGAAGCCGTAGAAGGGCACGGACCCAGCAAACCTTGAGAATGCCTCCACAACCTTCTCTAAATCTCCGTAGTAGTCCATGTGCTCCTTATCTATGTTTGTTATGACCGCAACGGCCGGAGAGAGCTTCAAGAAGGATCCGTCGCTTTCGTCCGCCTCTGAAACGAGAAGGTCTCCCTTTCCCAGCTTAGCGTTGGATCCGAGCCTTTGTAGTATTCCCCCTATTATCACCGTGGGATCGTATCCGGCGTCCTCGAGTATATGGGCTATCATCGATGTGGTCGTGGTCTTCCCGTGGGAACCGCTCACTGCGATGCCTTCTTTGAGCTTAAAGAGTTCGGCAAGCATCTCTCCTCGCGGTATCACTGGTATGCCCAGCTCTTTAGCCCTGACTATCTCCGGGTTATCCTCCCTTACCGCCGAAGAGTAGACAACGACCTGAACATCCTCGTCGATATTTTCAGGTGAATGACCCACAAACACCTTAGCCCCTCTCTCCTTGAGTAGCACAGTATTCCTGTTTTCCTTTACGTCCGACCCCGACACCTCGTAGCCCATCTCCAGAAGTATACGGGCTATACCGCTCATACCTATCCCGCCGATCCCCACAAAGTGAAACCTTTTAACCTTTTCCCGGAGCATCCGAAGATAAATTGTATATTCAAAATATTCAAAAGATGAGGAAGGAGTATGGGAAGGAGGTTTCTCCTATGGACATTAACATTTCTCAGCCTGTCTTTCTCTCAGGGGATAGAGGAACTCCTCAAAAAGTACGAGGAGGCTTCTGAACTATACAAGAGGACCAGAAGGGAAAGCCTCGGACACGTGATAGTGTTCACGAGAGAAGACCTCAAGAGGATGCAGGCTTACAGGCTTTCGGATGTCCTAAAATCCCTCAGGCTCTTTACCTTTGGAAACAACAGGTTCGGCGTAGCAACCTTAAACGAGTACGGAGGAGTGTCCCCCATACCGAGGCACGTCAGACTGTACATAAACGACCACGAGGTGTCGTCCCTAAATACGGGCTCTCCCTTTCTCGTCTGGGAGAACTTCCCTCTGGACGTGGTCGATCACATCGAGATATATCATGGAATCGGAGCGATAGAGCTCGGTAACGATCCGGCTACCGTAATCATCAAGATATATACTAAGGAGCCTAAGAAAGAGAACGCGAGGTACGTAAGGGGATCGGTATCCTCGAGAAGAGGATACGACGGCGTGATATACTCGGCGGAGGAGCTAAGCCCGGACTTCTCCTACATATTCCTCTTTATGGATGGGGCGGACAATAGAAAGAACTACACCGTGAACGGGCAGAAGCTCCTGAGGGATGCCTTCTACAACTATGCCTTTCTCGGGCTCTACTTCAAAAGGACAAAGCTCGAACTCGGTTACGGCTCTCTAAGGAGGGATCCCTTCGTTGGCTTCGCCGTGGATGGAGTTGCGGAGACCGGATGGACGAGGGCTGAGGATATCTACATATCTCTAACCGCCTTCCCCTTCGAAGACAGATCGATAAAGTTTGTGCTGTCTCTCGATAACCACAGAAGAAAACACTACGAGAGTAGTTCCACGGGTCTCTACATACCGGTCTTTGCCGATCCTGATCCCTTGAAGAACCCAAAGGACTTTTACGAGAAAGCTTTTTTCAACAAGGTTGATATCTATCTCTCCAAAGAGTTCAGAGGCAAAAACAACAAGCTGCTTACTGCGGTTTCCTACAAACTTTACAACTCGGACATAGATTCCAGATACTACACGAGGCTCAACGGTGATAGGGTGCAGGTTAACGGGACCGTTCCCTTCGATCGACAGGAGATATACTCTCTCATAATCGAGGATCAGTTCTCCCTGAATCCGAGGAATCTTATAATAGGAGGTATCAAGGCGGACAAGTATCTCAGAAACGGAGGCTTTAGGGACTTCAACGAGCTTATAGCGAGGATAGGCTACATATCGGCTCCCACGGACAACCTTCTCATCAAAGGATTTGTTGCGAGAAGTTATATCCCCCCTTACTTCTACGACGTTGAGATATCGGGAAGGGATCTGGATCCGATAGAGATACCCTTCTCTTTCACAACCGAAGCGGTGGTCTCTATGGGAAGCACTCAGCTCAACGTGGGTGCTGGATACATAAGGGTGGAAAAAGCCATAGTGCCCGACAACACAGGCAGACTCACCAACTCTCGGGATGGTTATGAGATAAAGCCTTTATTCCTCGACCTGAGCTACACCTTCGACAGAACAAAGCTCAGTGCAGGGTACAGTACGGTGCTGGATCCCCACAGTAAAGCATCACCGCTTCGGGGAGGTTACCTCAGGGTGCTAAGTTCCTTCTGGAGGTTAGACACCTTTGCTGAGCTCGTTTACAGAAGCTCCTTTAATTTTCAAGGTAAGAAGATAGAAGAGGGGTACGACCTGAGCGCTGGAGCGAGCTACAGGATCACCAACGGCTTCTCGATTCACTTGAAGGGTGAGAACCTGCTGAATAAAGCTACGGAGATACCTTACACTACCGGTTCGGGAGTGATCAGTTTTCCCGTAAGAGAGAGGACGATTTACCTGGGAGCGAGTTGGGTGTTCTGATGAGGGTGCTGGTTTTCTTCTTTCTTGCTGTATCTCTGAGCTTTTCTATAGGGCTGTTTGAGAGGAACGAAGATCCTGCAAAACTCGAAATACAGATAATTGAAAAGATACTAACCGACATGATGGGTAGGGAGGATGTCAGGGTGGTTCTGCTCGGAAGGGGAAGCGAAGGGGCTGAAGAGAAAATATACAAGTATTCTAAGAGGTTGATAATCGTCCGGAATTGCGCTGAGGCAGACGTGCTCCTTCTCACGGGAGCGGTGGAACTCGAGGGTGAGTGCAGGGTGAAGCCTGCCTTTTCCCTCGATCGTAAATCGCTCAAAAACTTAGACAATTGCGTGGGAGCCTTTTACTGGAAGAAGGGCAGACCCAACATAATATTTTTACGGGAAAGGCTTATAAGGCTAAAGATCAATCTTCCCTCTGAGTACAACAGGTTCATAGAATCGTTCAGGGGAATTCTCTCAGGGGGAGGAAGGGCGTGAGGAGAGGAAGAGGATTTAACCTCACCCTCCTGATACTCCTAATACTCGTATCCTTTTCTGCCCTGATCTACGAAGCATCGAACCGTGTGGAGAAACACGTTCAGCGCAGAATAGTTTCCGACATGGTCTCAGTGGTGGGACATACGGTAGACAACTTGGCTGAGGAAATACTTAAGGAGGTTGGAGATCAAGATATCGTACTTACACTCTTCCACGACGAGAATTTGAGAAGGAAAGTAGAAAAGGTGCTCTCCCTGCTGATAACATCCGAAATAAAGTACGTTTATATGGTCTACAGAGACGAGGAAGGGAAGTTTAGATTTATCGCCGATGGATCGAAAGAGGACAGAGCAGAACCGGGTGAAAAGTTAGACGTTTTCGAAATAGATAAGTGGAACGAGGCGGTCGATAAAGGTGAGACCGTGATAATAATCCAGCAAAACCTCTACACGATAGGGGCAACCTACATCAAACCGGTAGAGCAGAGGGGTGTTGTTAGAGCCCTCATAGTCGCCGATTTTTCCATAAACAGAATAAGAGAAATTCAGGGAACCCTCGGAATGATCAGAAATATCTCCACAGCCACATCGGTGGCCTCTCTCATCTTTATAACCTTAGCCCTCTATCAATATCTCAGGAAGAGAAGGCTTGAGAGGATCCTCTTTACCGACCAACTTACCGGTCTATATAACAGGTTTTATCTGGACGCCCACCAGCTTAACCTGAATCTTGAAGAGAACTACCTTGCCCTTATAGACGCTGATGACTTCAGGAAGATAAACACTACCTACGGTGAAGAAGTCGGGGACAAGGTAATAAAGGAGCTTGCCAGATTACTTAAGGATAGGCTTCCCAAAGGCTCCCTGCTCGTGAGATACTCTGGTGAAGAGTTCCTTGCCCTCGTCCCCAAAGATACGTTTAAAGGTAAGCCGGAGGTGATAGGCTTCTTCGAAAATCTAAGGGAGGAGATAAAGCGAACCATAATTGCGGTGAACGGGAACGACGTAAGGGTGACCTTCTCGGTCGGTTTAAATCTCTCTACCGAAAAGAACCGTTCGCTCGGTGAGGCTATAAGCGGGGCGGACAGAGCTCTGTACAGGGCTAAGAGGGAGGGAAAGGACAGGGTGGAGGCTTACGACGAGGGTGTCGAAGAGCTCAGACATAGGCTCTCGGTGGACGAGGTGAGATCCGCTCTGGACTTCGGCAGGGTCGTTTGCCACTATCAGCCGGTGGTAGATATAGAAACTGGAAGGGTATCCCATTACGAAGCCTTGGCTCGCATAGTGGGACAAGACGGAGAAATCATCACCCCAGCGTACTTTCTGGAGGATATAAAGGACACCTTCCTTTACACACGCTTTACCAAGGAGATCATAAAGCTGAACGCTCACCTTCTTGAGAAGAGGAGGGATCTGAGGATAAGCATAAACCTCTTGCCCACCGACCTTTTGGATCAGGACATATACGATACTCTGCGATCCCTTAACGAGGATGCGAGGAGAAGGATGTTTCTGGAAATAACGGAGGTGGAAGGCATACCATCCTTCGAAAGGCTGAAGAGGGCTATGATCCCCCTTAGAGAACTCGGTTTCAGAATATGCATAGACGATTTCGGTTCGGGATACTCGAACCTTATAAACCTGACCCAGCTTAAAATCGATTACCTCAAGATCGACGGGAGCATAATAAGGGACATACACAGAAACGAAATAGCCTATTTGTTGACTAAAAAAGTGACGGAGTTTTGCAGAGCCGTAAACATAGATGTTATAGCTGAGTACGTGGAGAGCGATGAGATAGTAGAAAAGCTGAAGGAGGCCGGGATAAGATACGGACAGGGCTTTTATTTCGGCAAACCAAAGGATATTTAGTTCTGTTAAAATAGGGCGCATCATGGCAGCGGTGGGGGGAACAGAGGGAACGGTAGCTGTTGACGTTCATACACTATTCCTCCACATAGCCATAATCCTCCTTGCAGGTAAACTTTTCGGTACACTCTTCAAACGCTTTGGTATGCCTCCCGTTCTCGGAGAAGTTCTCGCAGGCGTGGTTATCGGTCAAAGTATCTTGGGTCTAATACCCATGAGTGAAGCGATAAAAGTCCTTGCGGAGCTTGGAGTCATTCTTCTTCTCTTCGAGGTGGGTCTCGAAGCCGACATACATATGCTCGTAAGGGTTGGTTTGGCTTCAGCCCTGGTAGCTCTCCTCGGTGCCGCCCTTCCCTTTGCGGGAGGCTTTATCCTTTCCTACTACGTCTTTGATATGACCCTCCTGAGCTCTCTATTCATAGGGGGTGCTCTCACTGCTACGAGCATCGGTATAACTGTCAAGGTTCTTTCGGACTTAGGTAAAAGCAAAGCAAAGTTCGCCCAGATAGTCCTCGGAGCTGCGGTCCTCGACGATATCTTAGGGGTTGTTATACTCGCAGCTCTCTACGAGTTCTCAAAGAGCGGTCAGGTAAACTGGAACGCAACGGCGGGACTTATCACCGACATAGCCATATTCTTTATAGTTGCCCCCTTTATCGCGAGGTTCGCTGCTAAGCTAATACACTACATAGTTCACAGGCTTCAAGATTACGACGTAATACCGCCTTTAATTCTATCCCTTGTTCTGTTTACCGGCTACGGTGCCTACAGGGTCGGTTCTCCGGAGATACTCGGTGCCTTCACCGCAGGTTTAGCTCTTTCGCGAAGGTTTGTTGTTCCCTTCGCCGCTTTTCTGAAGTTAGAGGAGAGGGTTCTCCACAGCGTTGAGGAAAATATAAGGCCCCTCGTATGGGTCGTTTCTCCCATCTTCTTTGTCACCGTAGGGCTTGCTCTGAACTTCAAGGCGATAGACTTCAGCTCTGCTCAGTTCTGGCTTCTTTCTCTATCCCTAATAGCCGTTGCCATTCTGGGAAAGGTGGTTTCTGGACTTCTGATACCGCTCAGCTTCAGGGACAGGCTCAACATAGGGCTATCCATGATGCCCCGTGGCGAAGTGGGTCTTATATTCGCCGAGTTCGGGAGGAGTTTCGGGGCTATAGACGAGGTGGGTTACGCCGTTGTTGTTTTTGTGGTCGCTATTACGACTCTTTTAGCCCCAATACTTCTAAAACTTAACATCAAAACCTGAATATGTAAAGGCTCAGGAGAGCTACTCCCGTTGAAAGTATTGCAACAGGAGTTCCGTACTTCATGAAGGTCAGGAAAGATATGTGGTAACCCTCCTTCTCAGCTATAGCAGCGGCAACTATGTTTGCAGAAGCCCCAATTATCGTGAAGTTACCTCCGAGACAGGCTCCGAGGGAAAGGGACCACCAGAGGGCGTCGAAGTCTCCCGTTATGTGCTGAGCCATGTTCTTTAGAACGAAAGCCATAGACATAGTGAAAGGTATGTTGTCGACGAAACCGGATATGACCGCCGACGAGGCACCTATTATCCATATACCCTTGCTCACGTCCGTTCCCATAAGACTCATCAGGTAGTTGGCAGCTTCCGTGAAGACACCCGTATGTTCGAGGGACCCCACGACTATAAAGAGACCTACGAAGAAGAGGAGCGTCGTCCACTCGACCTTTTCGAGAACGTAGGCAGGAGAGAGACCGGACCACATCATGAGCAAGGTAGAGGTGAATAGGGCGATTATCCCCGGCTCTATATGGAGAGTGTGTCCGAGGATGAAAAGGACTATTGTCCCTACAAAGGTTATTACACCCTTCTTCATAAGGTCTGGATAGACTTCCTCCGACTGAAGTTCCTCAAACTCCTTCAGATCCGTGGTTTCCCTCCTCGGTCTCATAAGTCCCTTTAACCTAAGGTAGAACAGGTTGACCACTAAACCTACAACGAAACCGACTATTGCGTGAGGAGCTACGTGAATGAGGAAATCGTTGAAACTCTTCTTGGCGATGCTTCCTATGATTATGTTGGGTGGATCTCCTATCAGCGTGGTGGTTCCTCCCGTGTTCGAGGCTAACACGAGGGCTATAACGTAGGGAACGGGAGGAAGATCAAGAACCTTGGCAATCCTGATTATTATCGGCGTCATGAAGAGGACGGTGGTAACGTTGTCTAAGAAGGCGGAAAAGACCGCCGTTAGAATTGTAAAGGTTAAGAGTATTTTAAAGGGATTGGTTCCCGTTACCTTTAGAGCCTTTACGGCGAGCAGGTTAAAGAAACCGCTGTGGGCGAGGACCGTGACTATGTTCATCATACCAAAGAGGAGGAATATGGTGTTGTAGTCTATCGAGGACCATGCGTCGTGGGGAGAGATCACGCCGAGAACCATTATCACTGAGGCTCCGAGGAGAGCCGCTACCGTTCTGTGAAAGTACTTCTCGAGAACTATCATCACGTAAACGAGAATAAATATCCCGAGAGCGAGCTTCTGAAGACCTGTCTGCGATATGTGAATGTGCAAAGCTTTGAGCAGTCCCCCTATCTCGTGGGCTTCTATCATAGCTTTCCTCCGCCGAGTTTGTAGTTTGTATTAAGATTATATCGGAGGGTTTTGGAATGGGTGTAACCGTTATAGGAAGAGAAAAGGAGGAGATAGTGCACCTTACAACCTATGCGAGGGACAACATAAGGGACGTCAAAAAGTTCCTGATCATCTACCTGATTCCTCCGGAAAAAGGTGAAGAAGAGGCGAAGAGGGAGATAGAAGAGAGGGTAAAGGAGGTAAGCGGAGAGATACCTTACGAGATAAGAACCTTCACCGGAAGTCCTGACATGGCGATAGAGACCTTCTTAGCGAAGAGGGAGGACATGAGAATGGTCTTCCTTCACGTAAAGAAGAAGGACATAAAGGAGATCCTTGAAGGCGATGAATATGCCGTTATATTAAAAAAGTTGCAGAAGGGAGTGGTGAAGATACCCATAGTTTTTGTCCCCCATAGATGAGAGTTGAAGAGTTCGATTACGAGCTTCCAGAGGAGCTTATAGCCAAGTATCCGGCGGTCCCACGCCACTCAGCGCGTTTGATGGTTCTTGATAGGAAGATCCGGAAGATAGAGCACGACACCTTCTGGAACCTGCCCAGCTATCTTGAGGAGGGAGACCTTCTGGTTTTCAACAACACAAAGGTAATACCTGCGAGACTCTACGGGAGGAAGCCGACGGGCGGAAGGGTGGAGGTCGTTTTAACGGACTACATCAAACCAGACCTCTGGAAGGCTCTCGTGGGAGGGAAGAAGATAAGGAAAGGTCTCTCAATAGACGTAGCTCCCGATTTCAGGGTAGAGGTGCTCGAACACATAGAGGAGGGTAAGTTTCTCGTTAGACTCCGTGGAGAAGAACCATTAAAGCTAATAGATCGGTACGGGCACATACCTATTCCTCCCTACCTCAAGAGGGAAGAGGAGGAGATAGACAGGAAGTACTATCAGACCATTTTTGCCCGGGAAGAGGGGGCAGTTGCGGCTCCTACAGCATCACTTCACTTCTCAGAAGAGCTTCTTAAAAAACTCGAGGAGAAGGGTATAGAGAGAGCCTTCGTGACCCTTCACGTTTCCTACGGAACCTTCAAGCCCGTTAAGGTAGAGGAGGTGGAAGAGCACTACGTCGAACCTGAGTACGTTAAGGTTCCAGAGGAGACGGTTGAGAAGATAATAAGAACAAAGGAAAGGGGAAGGAGGGTTGTAGCTGTCGGAACGACAGTGGTGAGAGCTTTGGAGACCAATCCATTCAAGTCTTACGAAGGCTGGACGGATCTTTACATCTATCCGGGTTTTGAGTTCAGAGTTGTGGACGCACTGATAACCAACTTCCACCTCCCGAGGTCCTCCCTTCTCTTTCTCGTCTGTGCCTTCGGAGGTAAGGATTTCGTTTTGAAAGCGTACCGCGAAGCGGTCTCTAAGAGATACAGATTTTACAGCTACGGAGACGGTATGCTTATACTTTGATAAAATATCTTCCCATGGCAGAGAAGATAGATATAAACAGGATAACGAGGGACATCTTCATCGAGCACAAGGGAGAACCTTACAGGGTCCTCGATTACGAGCATGTGAAGCCGGGAAAGGGTCAGGCTTTTGTCAGAGTTAAGGCTAAGAACATGCTTACGGGAAACGTGATAGAGATTACTTACAAGTCCTCCGATATGATACCCCTTGCGGACTTTGAGCAAGTCTTTGCCGAGTACTCTTACTCCGACGGAGATAACTACTACTTCATGAACACTCAGACCTATGATATGGTCGCCATACCTAAGGAGAAGATAGAGGAGGAAGCGAAGTTTCTCAAAGAAGGCATGCAGGTGGTTGTCTTCTTCTATCAGGGTCAGCCGGTGGGAATAGAGCTCCCCAAGCACGTTGAACTTAAGGTCGTCGAAACTGAACCGGCCTTCAAGGGAGATACGGCGGCTGGTGGAACGAAGCCAGCAAAGCTCGAAACAGGAGCGGTAATACAGGTACCCTTCTTCGTAAGCGAAGGGGACATAGTTAAAGTAGATACGAGGACTGGATCCTACGTTGAAAGGGTTAAGTGATGGATTTCATAAAAGAACTCATTGAACTCCTTAAGGGTTCGAACATAAAGTCTCTGAGGATAGAGAGTGACGACTTCAAGATAGAGATAGAGACCCACGGACCGGCAACTGTAGAAGAAAAAAGGGAAGAAACTAAGAGACCGAGTCTTGAAGAGTTTAAGCACCAGGAACTTCTCCCTCCCACCGAGGATATAAGCGAAGAGGAGAAGAAGTATCACGTCATAAAGAGTCCCCTCGTGGGAACCTTTTACAGATCTCCCGCTCCGGGGGCTCCTCCCTTCGTTGAGGTGGGAGACATAGTCTCACCGGGTCAGGTTCTTTGCATAATAGAGGCTCTCAAAGTTATGAACGAGATAGAGAGTGATGTAAGAGGAAGGGTGGAGAAGATTTTGGTAGAGAACGGGGAAACCGTCGAATACGGTCAGCCTCTATTCTTGATAGATACAGAGATTTAACCAACTGTGTGCCTGATAAAGGCTATGCTCCCTACTACGACCAGAAATCCTAAAAAGGATAGAAGGGAAAGCTTGGAAGGTCTTAGCCCTCTGACAAGATTCAGGTGTATAACAAGAGCGTAGTATATCCAGATTATCAGTGTCAGTATTAGCTTTGGATCATTTATCCAGTGTCTTCCCAAGTAATCCTTTGCCCATATACTTCCGAATATCAATGTTAAGGTTAGAAATATAAATCCTACATTTAGCAAAATTCTCTCTATCTTTCTTAAAAGGTTCACGGGTACCATGAAACCCTCTATATGCTTGGCTTTTAACTTTCTCTCCACGATGAACTTTATACCCGAAGATATTCCAGCAAGTATTAATGAGGCGTAGGCTATACCGGCGGAGAGGATGTGATATACGTAGAATGGATTTTTATAACCCACTCTATCGGCGGGTAGCCCCACGAGGGTCGTGAGGAAACCTATGAAGGCGACGATCAAGCCGAAGTCAGCAACGTTCTTTTTGAAGATGAGCTCGAGGATTATGAATATCAGTATTAGAAAATTACCTACGAGGGAAACCATTCCGTAGATATCACCCACCGGGAAGTGCCCTGTTGAGGAGTAAACTTTAAAGAAGTGGGCGAGGTAAAGGAGGAAGGCGATAAGTAGGCTCAGTATAGGTAAACTCCTGAGATTCACACCGAAGAAGGTTCTCAGGGCAAATAGGGCACCGCTAAGGAGGTAGAATACAACCGAGGCGAGAAGTAGGGGCATAGCTCTATTTTATCAGCTGAGTTCTAACATCCTCTCTATAGGCCTTCTCGCTCTTTCTATTATCTCCTCCGGTAGCTCTACCTCGTTTATCTCGTTCTTTATGGTCTCGTAGACCTTCGGTAGGGTTATACCCTTCATTGTGCAGCAGTAGACGGTTCCACAGTAGTTCATCGACTCGGGGAATATGTACTCTTTGTTGGGGTTCCTCTTCTGGAGGGTGTACTTAAGACCTACCTCCGTAATTACTATCACCCTGTCCGCTTCCACGCTCGTTGCGTACTTGATTATCTGGGAGGTGGAGCCTACGAAGTCCGCAAGCTCTATGACCTTGGGATGGCATTCGGGGTGGACGGCTACCTTTGCATCGGGATACTTCTCCTTGAGCTTCATTACCTCCCTCGCGGTGAACTCGAAGTGAGGAGGACAGAAACCCTTCCAGATAATGAACTCCTTTTCGGGGACCTGCTTTTCAACCCACTGACCGAGAGCCTGATCGGGGAGAAAGACTATCTTCTTGGCTTCCAGCTTCTTTATTATCTTCGGTGCGTTGGCAGAGGTAACACAGATGTCAACCTCAGCCTTCACGTCGGCGGTGGTGTTTATGTAGGCGACGAACTCGGCGTCCGGATGCTCTTTTCTTAACTTCCTCACCTGGTCGGCGGTTACCATGTCAGCCATCGGACAGCCGGACTCGGGGTTGGGGTGGAGAACCTTCTTTTGGGGGCTGAGTATCTTCGCCGTCTCACACATGAACCTGACTCCGCAGAAAACGATTATGTCCGCATCGGTATTTGCAGCCTTGCGGGAAAGTTCGAGAGAATCGCCAACGAAGTCCGCTATATCCTGAACCTCCGGTCTCTGGTAGTAGTGGGCTAAGATGATGGCGTTCTTCTCCTTTGCGAGCCTCTTTACCTCTCTCTGGAGCTCCCTTATCTCCTCAGCGGTAAGCTCCTTTTCCTGTATCTCAAATCCAACGCTCATACTCTTCCTCCTGAAACTGGTAAGTGTATAATTTAGACGCCTCGAACCTCGGGTTCAAGCCATGGAAAGGTTGGTGCTCGCCTCCGCCTCACCAAGGAGAAGGCAGATACTCTCCCTCTTGGGAATAGAGTTCGAGGTGGTCCCTTCTGGGATAGAGGAGCACTCTCACGGAGATCCCATAACCACGGCAAGAAGGTTGTCTAACGAGAAGGCTCTGGATGTTTGGAAAGGGAATAAGGACGCCCTCGTGATAGGAGCGGACACCTTAGTTTTTGTTGGAAAGGAAATAATAGGAAAGCCGAAGGACGAGGAGGAAGCCTTCAGGATCCTCTCCTTCCTCTCCGGGAGGTGGCACCGGGTGGTGACCGCCGTTTCCTTTGTATCGAAAGGTTTTAGAAGAACGGTTCACGACGTTGCGAGGGTGAAGTTCAGAGAGCTGTCAAGGAAAGAAATGGAGTTTTATATCTCCACCGGCGAGCCTATGGACAAGGCGGGGGCTTACGGTGTTCAGGGTTTCGGAGCCACCATAGTTGAGAGGATAGAGGGGAACTTTTACACCGTTATGGGCCTTCCCATCCATAAGGTTTACGAGGTTCTGAAGGAAACGGGCTTTATCAGAGTTTCCCGCTGAATACGAACTCCTCCCTTCCAATCTTTACAATTATTTCGTCGGGTATGCCGTCGTAAGAGTTTAAGATCCTGTTCCCATCCCTTACGTGAATCTCGAAACTCGCGAGCTCCCCAACACTTTGGAGCTTATCTTCCTCTACCTCGTCAATAGATCCGTAAGGATAGGGGAACTCGTAATAATAGAGCTTTCCGTCTCTGAAAATGTAAGCACACTTGACGACACCACGGTAGATAGAGCCTCCACTCGTTATCATGTACAGGTTGTTATTCTCAACCCTTATCCTCTTAGCCCCTACTATCTTTCTCTGAAGATCCCAGAAGAGCGTAGCTTTAAGTTTCAACTTCTCCGAGTTTTCCGTTATCCTTAGACTCGAGTCGAGCCCCCTCGAAAAGACCAACAGAAGTGCAGAGAAGGTTAGACCCAGGAGCGTAAGGACGACAAGGATCTCTATAAGGGTGAAGGCTTTACTCCTCATCTCTCAAGAACTCCTCCACCTTCTCCTCTGGCATAGGTCTGGCGAGATAAAAGCCCTGTGCGTAGGTACAGCCCATGTCCTTGAGCATCTTCAGCTGTTTCCCTGTCTCCACACCTTCAGCGAGGCTTTCCACCCCTATTTTGCCTGCAAACTCGATAATGACCTCTACTAAGGCCCTGTCTTTTTCACTCTTTACCATACCCTTTATGAAGCTCATATCTATCTTTACCATGTCTATGGGGAGGTCTTTCAAATACGCGAGGGAAGAGTATCCCGTCCCGAAGTCATCTACGGCAACTTTCGCGAACTTTCTCAATTTACCGAGTATGCGCCCCGTCCTCCCTACGTCTTCGACCAATATTCTCTCTGTTATCTCCACAGTCAGCCTGCTGGGGAATCTCTTTGCGAGATCTGTGAGCTTTTCCATAAACCTTTCGTTTCTAAAGCTCTTTGCCGATATATTCAGGGAAAGGGGAACACTAAGCTTTTTAAGTAGCCTCTCCACCTCATCCAAAGACCTGTCCTCAAACTCCTTTAGAAACCTGCTGTTTTCCAGATAGTCTATGAACTCGGAGGGGTAATGAAGGGTTCCCTCCTTATCTCTTATTCTTAAGAGAGCCTCCAGCCCGGCAATCTTCATATCCTCTAATCTGAAGTAGGGCTGGAATTCGTACACGAAGAGCCTTTCCCTTATGGCTTTTTCCAAGAGATTTTCAGTCCTAAGGAATACTTCAGCTTTTCTTTCCATCTTCTTGTCATAGAACCTGATCTCGCCCTCACCTTCTGATTTAGCCATACGTAGTGCCAGGGAGGCTTTTTCGTAAAGCTCGTGGAAGGTCCTTCCGTCCTGGGGAAAGACGCTGATCCCCGCGTTGATTGTTAAGATAAACTCATTTCCTCCTACGTTTATGTGTTCCGCAAACAGCTCCTTTAATTTTTCCGCCACTATGAGGGCATCCTCCTTCTTTCTCATCGGATATATGAAAAGGGCAAACTCATCCCCGCCCACCTTGGCTATCAAGTCGTGATCTCTAAAAGTTCTTGACAGTTTCCGCGCGACCTCCTTCAGTATCATGTCTCCGACCTGAAAGCCGTAGTTGCTATTTATAAGGGACATATTGTAGAGATCGAGAATTATGAGAGCTCCCACCTTATTACTTCTCTCCCTAAGGATCTCGGACACCTTGAGGGAGAAGTTGTTAAAGTTAGGCAGTTCTGTTAGGGCGTCGTAAAACTTGAGCCTCTCGATTTCCTCTGACATTTCCAACTCGCCGGTTATGTCCCTTCCCACGGCGACGAACCTAACCTTGCCACCCGGTAGATCGACGGGAACTATAGTCTGTTCCAGATGGAATATTTCTCCGTCCCTTCTTCTATTTACAAAAATGGCGTGAAAGCTTTTGCCGGATAGTATGGTATCCCATAGCTTCTTGTAGAAATCTTCTGGATGCAAACCCGACTTGAAAACCTTTGGAGTTTTACCTATGAGCTCCTCCCTGTCGTACCCGCTTATTCTACACACTGCATCGTTTACGTAGAGTATGTTGCCGTCTCTATCGGTGATGAGAACCCAGTCGTGAGTCAGGTTGAGTGCTTTTGAAATTATTAAACTCTTCCTGAACTCTCTCAGCCTTTTAAGACCGAACTCAAGGTCCTCTTTAAGTATTTCCAGCGCATCTCTGCTTTCTTCGTTGAAGAAGAAGGGTTCCGGAGCATAGAGATTAAGCACGTAAGCGGTTTCATTTCCCAGCTGAAGAGGGATTACGCAGGAAGAGAGGTAGCCCCGCCTGAGCATATCCTCCCTCCAGGGCTCTACCACAGGACTGTTTCTGGTATCCGGGTTTATGACTATCCTTCTCTCTTTAAGGGCTACTTCCGTAGGTCCCTTTTTCTTCGAAGTCTTAGCGTTTACCGGTATTTCGATCTTATCGAGATATCCATCTTCATAGCCGCACTTGAATACGGGTCTTACCAGACTGTTCTCGTAAACCTTTCCGATCCAGACAAACCTCAGCCCCATCTTGTCGATAAGAGCTGTACATATGCTTTCAAAGAGTTCCTCTTCCAGTGTCGATTTGGTTATTGCTTGGTTAACCTCCCTGATGAGTCTGTATAACCTTTCAAGTCTTTTCCTTCTGGTTTCATCCACGATGACCACAAAACCCGAATATCTTCCCTGATAAAGGATAGTGTTGGAGAACACCGAGGTCCATAGCTTTGAGCCGTCCTTTCTTCTGAGCTGTAGTTCTTTGTAAGTAAAGGTAAACTTCTCACCTGAGAGCCTCCGTTTTATAATTTCCCTTACCTTCTCCCTTTCCTCTTCTATGACAACTATCTCGGCGGGTTTACCTAAAAGCTCATCCCTTTCGTAACCTAATAGCTCACAGAGGTAATTGTTCACATAAACGATACCTTCCTGATATATAAGGATTCCAACTGCTGGAGCGTTTAGAACAGCCTTGGATATGTCATGTTCCTGCCATCTGTGTAGGAGTTTCTCAAAACGCTCCTCGATCTCAACTATCCTTCTCAGATCTTCCTCCTCTGCTGGAACTATGCCCGGTAGTTTCAGGAGGCTCCCCTTCACCTTTTCAGCTACACCTTTCCTGATCATGAATATGTGGGACGTTCTGAGAAAAATCTTGTCTATGACGTTGAGCTTCCTACCTTTCCAGTTTAAAAAGTTCTCTTCGTAAACTATTCCGTAGTCAGCGAACCCTCCATCCACAAGCTGTAGCGTCTCCTCGTGGCTCTCCGTATAGGTCAACTCTGCTCTGTCTATATCTATGTCTTCTATTGATAGAAGCCCGTACTTTACCGCTCTAAGATCTACAAGAGCTATCTTGTGCCTCTCCTGTTTTAAAGGCTCTCTTCCAACCAGTAGGAGCGTATCCTTCTGACCCTTTATCTTTGCTACGGGTAAGTAGCCTCTCCTGTAGAGTTCAAAGGTTACATCTGGACTCGCGTAGTAGATGTCGAAGTCTTCTTCTCTCAGCCTATCCCTTTCCTCACGGAATGAACTGAAGGTTATAAGCTCGATTTCAACTCCCGTTAGCTTTTCGAGTTGCCGGGCAAAATTCCTCCACCGCTCAATACCCTTGTATGTATCGTGCGGGCATATTGCGAATCTCAGCATTATCTAACTTTATATCGGACAAAGAACACATCCCTATAGGCGTAAGTCGTTTCCACAATTCTCGGAAAGTCCGGAAGTTTCACCTCCTTCACATCCAAGCCCTCGTAGTTTCTCCTCTTTACCTTTCCGTCGAGGTACAGGAAGTTAGTAAAGGTCTCCTCCGCTCTGGCGAGCCTTTCCCTTGCAACCGAAATGAACTCTATCAACGTAGTGAAGCCAACGGCTATCACTGTCAGAGCTATGACGACCTCGAGGAGAGTAAACCCCTTAGAGGTCCCATACATCTATGTCGTCCTCCGTTCCCTCCTCACCGTCTGGACCTTTGGATCTGAGCTCGTAGGGATGGTTCACTCCCGGAGATATGTAAATGAAGTCCCTGCCCCATCCGTCCTTTGGAACCTTGTCGAGGTACTTTCTCCATCTCGGAGGCTCGGGGGGAGAAGTGGGCCTCTCCACGAGGGCTTTCAGTCCCTGCTCGGTGGTGGGATACATCCCGTTATCTAACTTGTACTGTTCTAAAGCGTCCTTGATAGCCTTTAACTGGATCTTGGTCGTCTCTATCTTCGCCTCGTCTACCCTTCCTGTTATCCTCGGGACTATTATGGCGGCTATGAGACCGAGGATTATCAGGACAACGAGAACCTCTATTAGGGTAAAGCCCTTCTGTCTGTACTTCTCCTCAACTTTTTTACCGAACTTGTTGTAAACCGCCTGGGATATCAGAACGACCGCCACGAGGAAGGGGATACCTACGAGGAAGGCAAGGATCAAAACCTTCAGGAACCAAACTATCCACGCCCAGAGTTCAACGTTCTGTTCCATCTCTCTTACCTCTCAAAAGATCTAATAAAAGCTGTATGACCGTATCAATTCTCTGGTTCATAGAGTCTATCCTCATGTTCAAAGAATACAACTCTTGTCTTAAGCGATCTGTCTCTTCCTTATTTTCCTTCCTAACCTCCTCGTATTTTTGGTCTATCTTTTCGTTCACAAGACGGATTTCCTGCCTTAAACTTTCTATATCTTTCTTTATCTCTTTAGTTCTCTCATCAACTACTTCATAGACCATCTCGAGGGTTACCTTCTTTACGATTCCCTTAGCTTTTTCGAACATGCTTATATTTTAACTAAATCTACACCCCAAGTTTCCTTTCATAAGGGAGGGAGTTTTCTCTATTATAACTGAAGTTTTGAACCGAGAGGCTGATAACCAGGGCTTTGTGAGCAAGAACAGATCTTTTGAGGGAAGGATCGTAGAGCTTTCTGATACCTTCTATCTTTGAGCCTGTTTTTCTCAAGAGAGTGGTATCTGCTATGAGGAAAGCGGTGGTATCTGAAGGGTTAAGCTTACACAGGAGTGAAGAAATGAGATCTCGGATCAGAGGCATAGGATTGAAGTTGGTAGAGCTAAGGAATCTTGAGAGGGCAGAGGCAGAATAAGTAGGAGAGGATGACAGAGTGTAGGGGGATTGTGAGAAAATATTAAGTAGGGCGTGGTACTTGGTTTCGTTTAACATAGCTTCACCTCCTCGGGGACTTCCTCGGGGAGGTTCTTTTTTATTAACTTGAGTGGCTTTTTGTCAAGGGTCGCAAAACAATAGTTATAATACTTATGTTAATTAGGGAAGGTTGATAAGGAGGTAGGGGACATGTATGCGTTCCTATCTGGGAGATCGGTCAAGGCTTTAATTTTCTTGTTCCCAATTTTGGCTCTCATTGTTTCATGTGGCGGGAGTTCGAGTACACAGGAAGCTTTATTACCATCACCGTCTAATCCGCCTCCTCGAGAACCACCTCCACCCACTCCTTCTCCATCTCCACCTACACCTACCCCATCACCACCTCAGACTAAGTTCAATCTGGGCAATAACGTTACCGCCGATGTATCAGATCTTGTCCAGAAAGGAGGCTCTGCTACACTGGTAAGAATTCCTTATCTCGACACAGCTGATATAGTAAAACTCGCTCCATATGGTTTATATATTCAAGCTCCGGCAATGGTCTCTGGTCAAAGTCTAAAAGTTAGTGGCATACAACTTCAGACTCAGCAAGAAGACCAGGAAAATGTTCCTATAATCGTATTTGACCTTCCACCAAATATCTCGGAATCTCAGAGAAAGTATATAACTGTCTTTGTAGAAAGGCTCGGTGAGAACAGCATGAAGATAGTTCAGGTAGCTATAGATACTGTAAATAACAAGTTATACCTTCCGGCTACTGAATCGGGTAAATACTATATAACGATCTTTAGAGGAAAACCTATCTTAGAGACAAGTCCAGCAAGTAGCGGTCCCTGTTCAGGAGAAATAACTCCCGGGTTGTGTATACCTGGGAATCAAAATTTTACAGAAAATAATCCTATTGACATATACTTAGAAAATAAATTCACGACTGCCCAAAAGGTTGAACTCATTGAGAATGATAAAGTTGTTGATTCCATTATCCCCACTTCTGCCAGTTGGTGGCAGTTTTCTCCAAGTTTTCAACTCAACGGCAAAACAGGAAAGATATTCCATCTATCTTTCAAAATAGCCTTAGAATCCTGGCCATATATTGATGACTACTTTGTGTTTGACCTGCCTATAAAGAAAAAGCAATCAAACAATGAAGCTTTGTTAAGAAGTTACGCACCCATATTGGAATTTGGAGCTTTTAATGATACAAATGAAATAGCAAAAGATCTTTACGGAAACTATTTTTATGAAATATTCTTGCCCACAACATTTGAAAAAATAGTAGAATTACCCAATACAGATTTAGAATTAAAGTTTAATGAAGATGCTATTGTAAAAACGTGCATATTCACGTGCACGAAAGAATACATATTATGTAATCAAAATCTTATTCTTGATCCAAGATGTCTTGAATGTATAATAGGATGTGAAGAAGCCTTAATTGATATTAAAACTTATATTAATCCTGCTAACTTAGGATCTTTAGGGAATTTCCCTCGCTCAGCAAAGTATATGATCTATTCTAATGCTCAAGTTTCGACTCTAAATTTTTTCTGTGATCACAACAGGATGAGTTGCATAGACGATGGACTCGTTAATGTTGATAATAATCTTGTCAAGGCCTATGCAACTTATACAGAAGATGATAACTATATTTACCTTCAGTACTGGTTTTACTTCACCTACGATCCTAAAACGCCCGGTGGAATTAAGAATTATTTAATTTCTCGTTATGTAATTTCTCATTATGGAGATTTAGAACGCGTAACTGTCATACTTGACAAATCAACACAATTACCTAAGTATGTTTTCTTTGCTCACCACAACGATGATCAGAAATTCGCTTTCCTGCTACCGGATAAAAACTCAATCTTGAAATGGAACGAAGATGGATTCAGAAATGGGGAGAATGGAGTAGGAGGGGTTCTTGTCCCATGGGAGGATGTTATAAAGGAAAACGGCAGGCCGGTTGTGTTTGTTGCTCTGGGAAGTCATGCAATGTATCCACGAAGAGGGTTCTATGCCATTGACATCCCTCAGCTTGATCCTATAGGGGGTAACTTTGACATGGACCTGAAAGAATTTGCTGGTTGTGAAGACATTGAGGAAATATATATAGGAGAATGTAGGAAAATAGATTTTCAGGATAAATTAAAAATAGTTCCTGATGTCTCCCTCTGGGGAGACCTGAATACTACCGCCTACAAGTTCCTGCTTTTCAGCGGTGAAGTGGCAGGCAATAAAAAGATACATCATGTTAAATTCTTTACATATAAAGATTCCTATGTAAATCCTTCAGAAAAAGATGGAAGGGACGCTCAAGATTGTGAGAATGGGGATGTCTGCCGAGAATTCCCGTGGCTTTCTGCAACTTTGGGAGGTACAGGTGAAGATGTGTTCATGTCTACCTTATTTGATGAAGATAAAAAGAAAATCGTGGTCAGCGGACTTACTTACTCTGCAGGGCAGAATGGAGACGCTATAATTGCCGCCTTTAATCCTGACGGAACTCTGTATAAAGTGTACACTCTCGGAGGATCTTTGAGAGATCAACTTTATATAAGGAAACTGACAGACGGCAGTTATTTGGGCTTTGGACCTACAGATTTCATATGGCCCGGTGTGGGCGACGGTTGGGTGGTCAAGTTCAACGATGATATTGAAAACCTTCAGGTAGACTGGCAGGTGAAGCTCGCAGCACCCGGTTACAACGGCGTAAACGGTGCTTCAGATGACGGCGAATATGTGTATGCAACCTTGTACTCGGAAGGAGGACCCCTAGGAGCTGCAGACATCGGTATTGTTAAGCTTGGCATCAACGACGGCTCAATAGTTAAACAGGTGGCACTCGGAACATCCTATTATGATGGGGGTTATAGAGTTCTCGTTAACGGCGACAGGGTCTTCGTGGTTGGCTACATAAACAGTCATGGAGCTAACTCTGGCATAAGCGGAGGGGTGGTTATTAAATTAGATAAGGATCTGAATGTAGATTGGGTTTTGCTCGTTGATAATCCAGGTGAAGATGCTGTATATAGCATAACAAAGGTAACAGACGGGTACCTGATAACTGGTCGGGTAGAAGGTTCCGATGGATGGTCTGGTTACGGTTTTGTAGCAAAGATAGACGCTCAGGGAAACGTTCTCTGGAAGAAAAGGATAAACCTTAACTACAGTAGAATTGTTTCTGCAGTTGAAACAGGTGATGGAGATTATATACTGGTCGGATGGTGGGGCGGGAAAAGTAATACCGATGGATTCATAATAAAACTGACAAAAGATGGTGTTTTTGAAGACGGCAAATGGATAAGAGGCTCTGGAGTTGACTCACTTTCACGCGTAACGCCCATAGGGAATAAGAACTATGCCTATGAGTATTTGGCTGGGGGGAGTACTACGACGAGTGGTTCAGGCTTAACCGATTTCCTTCTGGTAAGGTTTGATAAGGGGCTTGATTACATATACGATCTGAACGGAAGCATAGATCCTTTTGATGGTAATCTCGTTGAAGACTTCAACGGGAATATAAATCTTTATAGGGATAATAGCTGGAACAGTATTATGAGCCGAACGAACTTAAATCTTACAGAGAGCGAAACGAACTACACACTGGATGAACCTTCGGGCAACTTGATAGAAATAAATCAGGTATATCCAAATTAAAGGTTGTAGCAGTGTGAGTTAGAAAGGCAAATAAGAAAAGTGTTAGCCATCCCTCGATGAAGCAGGAATCCTATCTGGGTCTTCCAGGTGGGATTTAGTCCCTACCGGAAGCTCTTCGTGTAACTAAACTTTTGCGAAACATGAGCGATCTCCCATAAAGTCTTTGAACAGGAGCAAGACCAGTCTATCATCAGGGAAAGAAGAAAACCTCAAACTTCGTCGTATCGGTAACTCAAAAAACTCAAGCAGATCCAGAATCCGCAAGTAAATGTCAGGCATAACAAGAGAAAGAAGAAACCTCTTGAAGTCTATACCACTTAGCCTTGCCTTGAGCCTTATAAGCCTCACATGCCATACAGCCAGTATCCAGAGCTTTATAGCCCTGAGCCTCCTTACCATATAGTCCTCAAGTCCCATTCCCTTCATAGTCCTTATCTCATGCTCTATATCCCACCTTTCTCTGTAGTAGCTCTCAAACCTCTTTGCACTCAACCATTTGTTGCTTATTACCACCTTCTCCTTATCTGTTCCTTCCCCTATCCTATAGGCGTAAAGGCACTTGTCTATACCTCTGAGCTTTATCCTTTCAGGCTTGGGAAACCACAGATCCCTTAATTTGTGTCCTGTCTCTTCATCTACTCTCCTCTGGCTTATGGCGCAAACAAAGTTTATCTCTTGAGAGAGAAGGAAGTCAATAAGCCTGTTGCAGGTAAGCCCTGCATCGCAAAGAAAGAGGAGATTGGGGAAAAGCTTTTTCAGTGGAGGAATGAGATCTCCGAGAACAGATATCAGAGCATCTATGGGCTTTTGTCAATCAGAAGCTCCAAGTAAATAGGGATTCTGAAGTTTTGAACCGAGAGGCTGATAACCAGGGCTTTGTGAGCAAGAACAGATCTTTTGAGGGAAGGATCGTAGAGCTTTCTGATACCTTCTATCTTTGAGCCTGTTTTTCTCAAGAGAGTGGTATCTGCTATGAGGAAAGCGGTGGTATCTGAAGGGTTAAGCTTACACAGGAGTGAAGAAATGAGATCTCGGATCAGAGGCATAGGATTGAAGTTGGTAGAGCTAAGGAATCTTGAGAGGGCAGAGGCAGAATAAGTAGGAGAGGATGACAGAGTGTAGGGGGATTGTGAGAAAATATTAAGTAGGGCGTGGTACTTGGTTTCGTTTAACATAGCTTCACCTCCTCGGGGACTTCCTCGGGGAGGTTCTTTTTTATTAACTTGAGTGGCTTCCTGTCAAGATCTGCAAAACTTTAGGTGTAAGGGGGAAGGTTCACCCTTTCACCCAACGGGTGTCTATTACACTCTCCACTTCAACAGGAACATGCTTAAGGACTATGTGTCCAGCCTTAACCATCGCCTCCTCGAGGCACTCCCTCACCCCCTCTGCTATCTCTTTTGAACACTCCACCACTATCTCATCGTGGACGAGGTTCACAAGCTCAGCCTTAAGCCCTTTCTTCCTCAGCTCTACATCGAACATAAGGACGGCGAGCTTAAGAAGGTCGGCACCGGTGCCCTGTATCGGATAGTTCACTGCGTCGGTGAAGGTCGTTGCCCTGTAAGGTCTTCCTAAGAGCGTTAGTCCTTCCACCTCTTTTTTCTCCTTCAGTTCTTCCTTAACCTTCTTATGCCACTGGGCGAAGGAGGGGAAGTAACGGAAGAACTTCTTTCTGAAGACGTCGGCAGCCTCCACCTCGAGCTCTACCCCGTAACTGCTCCTCGCGTACTCAGAGAGCCCCCTCGCCGATATTCCGTATATTAGTCCGAAGTTCATTGCCTTCGCTAACTGCCTCTCCTCTTTGCTTATCTCCTCCTCCGGCTTCTCTAAGACGAGGCTCGCTGTGTACCTGTGGAGATCCCTTCCCTCCTTAAAAGCTCTAAGCATACTCTCATCCTGAACGTACTCTGCAGCGATCCTGAGCTCTATCTGGGAGAAGTCCGCTATCACGAAGACCTTTCCCTCCTCAGCCTTGAAGAGGCTCCTCATATCCCTCGGTATGTTCTGGACGTTGGGGTTAGAGCTTGACATCCTGCCCGTAACCGCACCTATCTGCTTGAACTCGGGATAGACCCTTCCGTTTCTTATAAAGCTTTTCAGCTCTTTGAGCTTGTCTAAAGCCTTCTTAACCCTCCTTATCTCTAAGATGTCCCTCACCTCCTTCACGTGGGAAAACTCCGCAAGGGTCTTGTCGTCGGTGGATATGTTCCCCTTCTCGGTCTCTGGAAGGTCGAGCCCTATCCTGGACTTGAGGAAGGTTCCGATCTGCTTCGGAGACATAGGATCTATCCGGTTCTTTATGTAGAAGTCCATTATCAGCTTCTGGAGCTTTCTCTCGTACTCCTTAGAGAGCCTTTCTATCTCCTCCTCGTCCACGGGAAGACCAGCCAGCTCGAGCTTCGCCACCTCCTGAACGAAAGCCATCTCCACGATGGTGGCGGGGTTCGTAAGCCCGAAGATCCTCGCTGTTCTCGACTTCAGGAGTTCCTCGCCCCTGTCTATCTGAGGTATGGAGTTGAGCTTATCCCTCATCCTGTAAAAGAGTTCCCTCACGACGAGAACGTCGGTAGCGGCGTACTCTATCTGTTGCTTCGTAAGGGTCGATCTCGACCAATCAGATAACTGGAGAGACTTGTCGAGGGTGTATCCGAGGAGAACTTCGGCGACGTGGCTCAGGGAGTGCCTCTCAAAACCGAGGAGGAAGCTGCCCACCATGGTATCGAAGGTGGCGTAGGGCTGTATCCCGAGGGGAAGCAGGAACTTGAGATCGAACTTCAGATTGTGTCCCACTATACCTTTCTTTGAGATTAAGTCTCTGAGCACCTCTACAGCCTCGGGCAGTTCGAAGAGGTCTATAACGAATATCTCCTCGTCGTTCCCTACCTGAAAGAGCCTTATCTTCTTAGAGGTTGTTTCCGTATCTAAGAAAAGGAAGTCCTCCTTCTCTAAGTGGGAGAAAGCCCTTCCGAGATCGGGCTTTTCCGTAACGTATTCATACTTCATTAATAATAATATCTACGCCTCGGGAAGAACTTATCAATCAAAAAGTAACCTGCTAAGAAGCCCCCTATATGAGCCCACCAGGCTACTCCACCGAGACCTACGAGAGGTAGAGATATTATGCCGTTCACCAGCTGGATGAAGAACCAGAGACCTATAAAGACCACGGCGGGCAGTTCCATGAAGGTCATGAAGAAAAAGATAGGAACGAGGGCTAATATCCTTGCGTGGGGAAACATCCTGAGATAGGCACCGAGAATGCCGCTCACCGCACCGCTCGCCCCAACCATGGAAACGTTTCCCCCTCCGAAGAGTAGGCTTATTACGGTCTGAACGAGGGCAGCGGCAAGGCCGGCTGTCAGATAGAATAATATGTATCTGAATTTGCCGAGCTTGTCCTCTACGTTGTCCCCGAATACCCATAGGAACCACATGTTCCCGATTATGTGAAACCATCCGCCGTGCATGAACATGTGAGTGAGGAGCGTGTAAGGTCTCTCGAGAACTAAAGCGGGTATGAGGCCGTACTGTCTTATGAAGACCTCCATAGCGCTGATCTTTCCCTCTATGGTGATTATGATCTTGCTCGATAAACTCCACTCGTAGAGCCACACGAGGGAGCATATAACGATTATCGCTACGTTCACTATGGGAAAGGTCCTTGAGGGGTTAATATCCTTAATAGGTATCATCTTTGCCTCTCCTTAAAGCCCATATAATACTACAAACGGAGGTGCAAAGATGACAAACCCGGAGAAGATGAAGAAGTTGATGGAGAAGGCGAAGCTGACAGACCCCAACGTTCAAATAAATTTCGTAATATTAGACCTTAGACCCAAGTGGATGAAGTGCAGGAGAACCAAGAGGCTCGTCTTCCAGTTTCACAAGCTCGGTGATGCAGAAAACAAAACCGCCTGCGGCCTCGAACTCGAGCAGTATCAGATACTCCCCGACAGACAGGAGAACCTCGTAATAACTCAGGTAAATATGATGCTCGGAGGTCTTGGACTCCTTGTCTTCTTCGACGTATGCCCCAAGTGCTTCGGCGACGTAAACAGGTGCAACCCCATAGAGGAAGGTAAGTGAAGGATAAGGTGGTTCTCATAACG
This sequence comes from Hydrogenivirga okinawensis, assembly GCF_055385515.1. Taxonomy (NCBI): domain Bacteria; kingdom Pseudomonadati; phylum Aquificota; class Aquificia; order Aquificales; family Aquificaceae; genus Hydrogenivirga; species Hydrogenivirga okinawensis. Next base: position 55,315 of record NZ_AP042386.1, read on the forward strand.
GGATCGAGCGTAGGTATAGGTAGATACACAGCCTACGAGTTTGCAAAGGCAGGAGCGAACTTAGTTATTACCTACTACAAAGACAGGGATGAGGGGGAGAGGACCCTCGAGGAGTGCCTCAGGCTCGGAGCGGGGGAGTCGGTCTTACTTTACCTGAACCTGATGGACAACGAGAGTATAGTCGCCTGTGTCGAAGAGACCGCTTCGCGGTTTGGAAAGATAGACATACTTGTAAACAACGCAGGGGTTGCCGCTTGGAAATCCTTGAGAGAGCAAAGCTTCGAGGAGATAGAGGCGCAAGTAAGGGTAAACCTTGAGGGACTTATAAAGATGACGAAGGTGGCTCTTCCCTACGTCAGGGAGATGATAATAAACATAGGTAGCGGGGCGGGAAAGACAGGATTTCCGGAGCTTACAACTTACTGCGCAACCAAGTTCGGCGTGAGGGGCTTTACTCAGGCTCTCGCGGAGGAAGAGAGGGGTATAAGGATATACGCAGTGAACCCGGGCATGACCGCAACGAGGATGACTGGATATAGGGGTGTCCATCCTGAGAAGGTTGCCAGGATTATCTTCGCCGTCGCCTCCGGAAAAATAAGGAAGCCGAGCGGGAGCGACGTGGACGTGTGGGACTACATCTAACTGTGGTATCATAATATCGGAATTTTCTTAAACAGGAGGTAGAGATATGAGGAAAGTACTCGCCATGATGGTCTTGGCAGGCGGGATGGCTTTTGCCGCCGATGGGGCAGCTATATTCAAGTCCAAGGGGTGCGCTTCCTGCCACCAGCCCAACGTTGACACGGTAGGACCCTCTCTCAAAAAGATAGCCCAGGCTTATGCAGGTAAGAAGGATCAACTCATCAAGTTCCTCAAGGGGCAGGCTCCTGCCATAGTGGATCCTAAGAAGGAAGCTATAATGAAGGCTCAGCTCACCATGATCAAGAACCTCCCTGACGATCAGCTTGAAGCTCTTGCCGACTTTATGCTCAAGCATAAGTAATTATCCGAGAGGGGCATCCCGCCCCTCCTTCACTCAATAAACACCTATAATATTCCCCTATGATAGAGAGTTTTTCTGACTTTAAAAGGGATAAGTACTGCGGAGAGGTTTCCTTAGAGGACGTAGACAAGGAACTCAGCCTCTGCGGCTGGGTTCACAGGATAAGAAACCACGGAGGGGTGATCTTCATAGATCTCAGGGACAGGGAAGGGATAGTTCAGGTAGTTGTCGAGGAGAAAACAACTCCTGAAGCCTACGAAAAGGCGGACAGGATAAAGCCCGAGTGGGTTATAGGGGTTAAAGGTAAAGTCAGGAAGAGACCCGAAGGAACGGAGAATCCCAAGCTAAAGACAGGATACGTTGAGGTTCTTGCGAGCAATATAAAGGTCTTCAACACCTCAGAGGTCCCTCCCTTCCCGGTAGAGGAGGAGACACACGTCTCTGAGGAGCTCAAGCTCAAGTACAGGTACATAGATCTGCGAAGGTTCTCTATGAAGGAGAACCTCATATTCAGGCACAGACTCTATCAGCTAACGAGGAGGTTCTTCGACGAGAAGGGTTTTATAGAGATAGAAACTCCCTTCCTCACCAAGTCCACTCCCGAGGGAGCGAGGGACTTCATAGTTCCCTCGAGACTTCATCCCGGCAAGTTCTACGCCCTGCCCCAGTCTCCCCAGCTATTCAAGCAGATTCTTATGATCTCAGGCTTCGACCGCTACTTTCAAGTCGTAAAGTGCTTTAGGGACGAGGATCTGAGGGCGGACAGACAGCCCGAGTTCACCCAGATAGATTACGAGATGTCCTTCGTCAGAGAAGAGGAGGTTATGGAAGTAGCCGAGGAGCTGATCTGCCTTCTTTTTAAGGAACTTCTCGGCGTGGAGTTAAAGAGACCCTTCGAGAGGCTCTCCTACGAAGAGGTTATGGAGAGGTTTGGAACGGACAAACCCGACAGGAGGTTCGGATTAGAACTCATAGAACTCTCGGACATATTCAGAGAGACGGAGTTTAAAGTATTCAAAAGCGTACTGGAGAACGGAGGGATCATAAAGGCTATAAACTTCAAGGGAGGGAACTTATCAAGGAAGGAGATAGACGACCTCACAAAGTTCGTCCAAAGCCTCGGAGCCAAGGGTCTCGCGTGGATCAAAGTGGAATCCGGAAAGCTCACCTCTCCAATAGTGAAGTTCTTTTCCGAGAAGGAGACGGAGGAACTTCTCAAGAGAGTTAAGGCGCAGGAGGGAGACGTCATCTTCTTCTCTGCAGATAGGAAGGAGATGGTCTACAAGATACTCGGAAACCTCAGGCTCCATCTTGCACAGAAGTACGGACTCGTGGATGAAGGCAAATGGGATGTCCTCTGGGTTGTGGACTTTCCCCTTATGGAGTGGGACGAGGAGGAGGGAAGGTTCGTGTCCCTGCATCACCCTTTCACCTCACCGAGGGAAGAAGACGTAGAAAAACTCAGGGAGGCTCTCAAGACTGACGATCTCGAGGAGAGGAAGAGGATAGTCCACTCTGTGAGAGCGAGGGCTTACGATCTCGTTCTTAACGGAGAGGAGATAGGGGGAGGTTCAATACGTATCCACAGGACGGACCTTCAAGAGATTATCTTCAAACTCCTCGACATAGGCGAGGTGGAGGCTCACGAGAAGTTCGGCTTTCTTTTAGAGGCTCTCAAGTTCGGTGCACCTCCCCACGGGGGCTTCGCTTTCGGTCTCGACAGGCTCGTGGCTCTCATGAGGGGTCTCGATTCCATCAGAGACGTGATCGCCTTCCCCAAAACTCAGAAGGGCATATGCATGCTCACCTCAGCTCCCGATTACGTAACTCCAAAACAGCTCAAGGACGTTCACATAAAGGTTGTGGAGTAACGTCTCCGGCGTATAATCAGTGTTATGAAGCTAAAGGATAAACTCACCTACGAGGATATAAAGAGACTACCACAGGGAAACTACGAGGTTATAGACGGGGAGGTTGTAGAGTTGGCTCCAACGGGGTTTGAACACGGAGAGTATGAAGGAGAGCTTTACCTTTTGCTAAAGAAATTTTTGAAAAACAAAGGCTACGTTGCGGTCGGAGAGGTGGGGATTTTAATATCAAAAGATCCTCTTAGGATACGCTCGGCGGACGTGGTATATATAAGCAAGGAGCGTTCACCTGAAAGACCGAAAGGAATTCTCGAAGTACCTCCCGAACTTGTGATAGAAATAGTCTCTCCAAGCAACACTTACTCGGAGATGGAGGAGAAGGTTCTCGATTACCTGAGCGCAGGTGTAGATAGGGTCCTCGTTATAGATCCGCAAGTTAGGAAGGCAACGTTATTTGAAAAGGGAAAGAGAGAGGCAAAGATATACGACTTTGACGAGGAGTTTGAGCTCTTAGAGGGAGTTAGGATAAAACTCTCTGAAGTCCTGTCATGAGAATAGTATCGGTCATAGGTTCTTCCAACTCTTCCGAAGAGGAGTACGAGGCCGCTTACTTTGTGGGAAAGGAACTCGCCAAGAGAGGTATAGCGATCGTCTGCGGAGGAAGAACCGGGGTTATGGAAGCGGTCTGCAAAGGAGCCAAGGAAGAAGGTGGCCTCACGATCGGCATAATGCCTTCCTACGACGGACACGAGGCTAACCCCTACGTGGACATAAAGATAAACACAGGGATGAGCTGGAACAGAAATCCCATAGTCGTTGCTTCGGGGGAAATGGTGATTGCCATAGGCGGGCATTGGGGAACTCTATCGGAGATAGCCTACGCCCTTATACTTGGTAAGTATATAGTCGGCTACAGAACCCATCCCGTAGATGGCATAGATATAGCAAAAACGAGGGAGGATATTTTGAGCAAGACCTTTAACTATCTGAATTTAGCTTCCTGAATTTAAAAGTTTGGGGACGTTATACGACCTTGCTGCGAACATCCTTAAGGTCAGGACGGCCGTCTAACTCTTCACAAGCTCCCGCAGTTTTAAACCTTTTTTGTTAAGTTCTATCCACAAAAAGTTTACATCAGTTAACTGAACCATGATAACAAGGCGACCCTCAGCTTTGTTTATAACTTTGTATGTCCAGCTTTCGCCGTGCCTGAACACAAAGAAGATCACAAGCAGAGGCAGGACCCACTTCATAACTAATTGCCCGCTTTTTTGAAGAGCAGAGTAACAACTCCGGAGACAATCCCGGATACAATCGTGGTAACGAGCACCGCTATTCCTGTTATTTTCCCTTTCAGGGAAGCTATGCGTTCAAGGTGTTGGTCAAGCTTTTCCTCAATTCGTTGGTTCTGAGCTTTTATCTCTTCCACCGACCGCTGGAGCGAATCTAAGTTAGCCTCCACCTTAGCGAGCCTTTCACTGTGCTCAAGAAGCTTCTCGCCGTTCATGGTTACTTCCTCTTCTTAGCCATCTTTCTTAGAGTTTTTGCAAGTCTCGCCCTTGCTCTGGTCTTAGGATTCTTGGACTTCATAGCTTCCCTAATACACTCTTCCGTAACTCCCTTATGTCCCTTCCTCTTACAGTACGCGGTGAAGCTCCCCGGTTTCTTGATGGCTCCTTGAATCCACCTCTCCTTAGTTTTCTTAGCCATCCCTACTCCTCCATCAAACTATTCGCATAGTCCTGAAGATCTGACGTCCTCAAGAACCAACCCCTCAAGAACTTCTTAGTCCTCGGATTGTTCAAAACTATCTCCGTGTATCTGATGTCCCTGTTGACACAGTAAAGTCTTATAAAGAGCCTCTTTGTCTCTAAAAAAGTTCTGAATCTCAGATCTCTCACCGCTGAGAGCGTCTTTTCTCCTATGATCCCGTCCTCTTTGAGCTTGAAGTAGGGAGCTCTCCTGTCGTGAAGATACAGGTCATTCAGAGCCCCCTGCAAGTGCACACCAGCCCAGTAAAGTCCTTGGTTGACCCCCGTATCAAAAACGAGGGTCGCTACCCACAGAGGCATATCGTCGCACCTGAGAGGTTCCCAGAAGAGACGCCTGTATATTACCTCGGCGTCCTCCCTGTCTATCTCCCTAACGCTATCTTTAAACACTATCCCCCTTCTCTTCGCATACTCAAAGGTGCTTTCGGTTATCCCGTATTTAGTTCTCCCTCCCGGATCGTCGGGATCGTCCGTGTATCCCCCTTCCCACTTTAGCGTAAACACGAGAGCATAATCAAAAGCCGTCGTCTTCATCGTCAAGCTCCCATTCCATACCTTCTAAGCGGGAGAGAAAAGACTGAACAGGAACAACACAATCGGGGCAAAGGATAGGATCGTCTCCTTTTACTTGTCCCCTGTGTGTTTCGTCTCCGATTTTCCTCGTTAACGAAACAATAAAGTAGTGGTGTGTGCAATCTCTACCGCAAGCGTCGCAGATGTAGCTTATCTCCCTTCCCATACTAAAATCCCCAGCCGAAGCCTACGCCGAGCGACCTGTTACGAAACACCGTGTAAACCTCTACGGCAGAAGTGATGCCTATGTACGCCCTCCAGAGGTTTCTGTTTGTTCTGTAAAGCACATAACCCAATCCCCAGTGCAGCACAAGAGTTGAGGCGAAATAGGCATTGACCTTACTTGCCGAGGGATGACGACCCAAGATGGGGTTCTTCTCGGTATGTTTCGGATAGGATTTCGAGATGTAGTGGCTTTGAGACCAATCCAGAACGTGCCAGAACGTGTAAAACCCTTGCCCTATCAGATACTCCTTCGGCAGAGCAAAGCAAAAGGACAGACTACACCACAGAAGTAGAACGAGGGATCTCATACCCCTCCCTCCCCAGTGTTTGTGATGGAGGCGGAGAGGAGTCGAACCTCTCGTCAGGCGGTCACGCAAACCGCCCCGATACCACTACGCCCCCTAAAAACGAAAGACAAGCCTCACACCAAAAAGCCTGAAAGATTTACCCCTCTTCCTCTCCTCTAACTTCCAGCTCGGCCTGCTTAACTCCTCTTCTATTCCCGTTTCAGATCCGAGCTCTATCCTGACCTTAGACTCCCTGTATTTACGGAGGATCTCCTTAATCCTCTCTACCATCTGACCGGCTCTTTAGTTACAAGCCTGAGGACTATGTTGATCACGGCAAGGATGGCGAGCTGATCTTCTTGGGAGAGGGGTATTCCGAGTTTTTCGTTCATGAAGAGTGCTAAGAGGGCTACGGCGTTCACCCAGAGGGTCTTTGATCTGTACCACTTCTTGCCGTACCTTTCCTCTGCGGATCTGTAGGCTGAGGCGAGGCTGAGGAGTCTTCTGAGCCACCTGAGCATATTGGTCACCTCACTTGATCAGTCCCTTTCTTTTGGCGTAGGCTACCGCAAGTTCTCTGATCAGGTTGATGACGAAGTCGGACACGTTTGAGAGGATTTCTCTGAGTTTTTCATCTACGTACTTCGCCTTCTCCGCTCCCGGCTTACCGCCGAGCTTCTCTTCAGCTTCAAGGACAAGCTCGACCGCCTTAGGAACTATCCTGTCCACAAAGTCCTTAGAGAGGTCTGTCAGCTGTGCAATCAGCCAGGGGATGACCTTCTCCCAGGGGATAAAGGCTAAGATAACCTGCACCATGGCTATACACCTCCTTAAAGATTTGTCAACCGCAAAATTAGCGAGCTCTATGCGTTCTCTCTCAAGGATTAGAAAGGCATACTTGCAGAAGCGTTAATTGGTAAGCATTAGCTTCTTCTTATCTGTGCTGAAGGGAATGAGCCTGCTCTTGATTCTTCTCTTAATGGCGGAAGGTTCCAGAGCACCCATGAGCTTGAGGTAGAGGTAAAGATAAGCCTTCTGCCTCCCTCCCGAAGTGCTCCTTATCTTCTCGCTCAGTGTCAGGAGTTCGTCCCTTATCTTCTCGGCACTCTCCGACACCTTCTCTTTATCACCACTTATAAGTGCATCCACAAACTCGTTTATCAGAGGATCGTATTTGATCTTAGACCTCTTGTCGAGCTTGTAGATGAGCTCCTTCTTGTCTATGAAGTCATAGTATTCGGGAGGTCTTATTCCCAGAGCACGGAGAACCGCATCCTTCTTGCCGCCTTCCCCGATGATCCTTCCCTTGCTGTCTTTGATCAGACCGGTCTTGAGTATCTTATACGCATCCATCCAGTCCTTCCAGAACCTCGGTGTCAGCTCCTTCTTGATCTCATCCCATCCCTTAGCCCCTTCCGCTATATCGTAGATGTCCTTTGCGAGCCTTATCGGTCTTCCGTAAAAGCCCTCATCGAAGGGATTGGGAAAATCGAGCTTTACAGCCCCTCTGATGTCCGCTCCCGCCTGTCTCGGCAGTCCTCCCAAGAGAACATCGCCGAGCTTTCCAAGCTTAGCTCTTATGTCCTCCTCAAGGTCTCTGTCTGCCACCTGACTGTAGAGAACATTCAAGACATCCCAAGTGTAAGACAGAGCGGGATTACCATCTTTCCCAGCCAAGAGGATGGGGATCGCAAAGAAGAGGATAGCCTCACGGGGATGGGTCTTAGTCTTTGTGAGCATACGAGCCGAGAAGGTCAGGTGATTTATCAGGAACGTCTTGTAAGGGGCTATGAACTTAGCTATAGATCCGCTCAGGATCTTGGGGCTTGCAAACTTCTCATAACGGAACTGAGTCTTATCCACCACCTCCTTGGCAAACTCTATCGCCTTCTTCTCTAAAGGAGTCTTCGGATCCTCTATCAGCTTCCAGAGGGGATCGTGCTTAGGGACGCCCAGAAGGTCAAGAGTCCTGAGCATTCCCTTAACGCCCTCTTTCAGCCCGTATGTCTTAGCCGCTCCGTAGGTGGCGACTCTGTTCATGAGCTCCACACCGGAGAAGGGAGCCATACCGATATTCCCGACAGTCCTCGGCAGGTCTTTGCCCGCCTCAGGCTTGAACTTCATTCCCTCAAAACCTAACTCCGTCAGTATCCCCGCATCAAAGAGCTCCTGCTTTATCTTCGGATCGTTAGTTACGAGTCCTTTGATATATCTGGTCGCCCCTCTTAAGGCGCTTTGCTTGAATCCTAAGGTCGGGAAAGTGTGAGTTAGTGTCTGTGTAGCGTTCACAAGAGCGGAACTTGCTCTCAGCCCGAGGTCAGGGAAGTAATTAATCCAGAAGCCCGCCGTTCCGAAACCTTTTCTCACGTCGAAGGGCGTTATCTCAGTCCCCAGAGACTTCTGCAGGGTCTTTAAAAACCACCTACCGAGCGACGTCTTGAAGAAGTTGTTTACAACGTCGGCAACGAGCTGTTCTCCCCTTGTGGGATAGCCTAAGACCTGCCCTCTGTACTCATCAAGAAACTGCCTCAGTCTCGGATCGTTTATCTTCTCGTAAGCCCTTTCAAACTCCTTTAAAAACCTGTCCTGATGGATCTTTTTGATGATGTTGAAAGTGTAAAGCCCCAAAGCGGTTTCGGGATCTTTGATGTAGCCTTCAATATCGTATTTACGTTGTAATAAGTTAGAAACGAACCTGTATCTCGGTCTCCTGCCTATCCCTGCCTCCTTAACAAGCCCTTTAATTTCCTCTTCCGTCAGTTCAACTCCGTCCTCTAACTTCCTGACAAGCCTCCAGAACCTCGGATTGGTTATCTTCAGCTCGTAGATATTCGGATCGAGCATAGCCTTTATCTCTACCTTCTTACCTTCCTGCATGCCTTGACGGGCTATCTCTATCGCCTCATCCCAGGTTTTAGCGGATTTAAACTCGTCGCCCACCTGAACTCTAATGTTGCCCTCAAAGACGTGGGGGAAGTAATTTTCACGGTAGTGAATATCTAAGCCTTGTTCCTTTGCGTATTTATAGATCTGATCAAGGTATCTCCTTATAACCTTCGCTATCCTCTTCCCTTCCTCGGATATGTCGGTCGTCTTCCCCTCTATGTAGTCCGCAATCTTGAGCCTTTCCTCTTCGGGGAGTCTCTTTAAAAAGCCCCTGATCTTTTCAAGCCTCCTCCCGATCCACTTGTTGAGGTCTTTCTCAAAACCTTCCGTGTATGCTTTAGCCGCCCTGTAAACTCTTACGGTTCTGGGATCCTTCTTGAGCCACTCATACTGAGGGAGTATCCACCTTTTCCAGTTGCTTGCAGAAGCAAAGCGATGGAGTCTTCCCTGTTCCGCTATCTCAGGGGGCGCACTCTTGAGAGGATCCTCAGGAACTTTAAAGAACTCTTTTATTTGCTGAGTGGAGGGCCCGCCGGAGTAGAGATGTGTAGGAGGCTCTTCTAATCCTCCTCGTCCTCGTCGTCCGCTATCTCGTATTTCATCAGGTAGTCGGGTATCCCCAGCTCCTTCCACCTTTCCTTCGGAAACAGGAGCATCGCCATGAGGACGTATAATCTTTCCACTCCCTTGAAGTCCCTGTCCAGTCTGTCCAAATCCTCGTCCTGCATCTGGTAAATCATGAGAGGGACGAACTTCCTTGCCTCCTCCAGCTCCGACGGTGGTAATTTCTCCAGCTCTGTAATTAACCGCGACAAGTTCATCTTTGACACTTTTAGCCGACCTCCTTTGGACTCTGTAAACTATAAAACCTCTCTCTCGCAGAGCCTTCGCTAAGCCATCGTCCCATGTGTTTGTGATGAGAAATCTAACTCCTTCTCTCGCCTTTGGCAAGACAATCTGATCGAACTTCTTCAGGAAAGAAGAGAGCTCCTTATCCTCGGTCGTAGCACCGTAGCCCGCTACTTTACGCCCACCTTCCCTTATGTAATCGGGGTCAAAGATAACGAAATCTCCCGCCCTTGTCTCTTTAACAAGTTCCCAGGCGTCGCCCTGACGTATCTCATGAGGATACTTCCGTAGGACTTCAGCCGTTTTCCGGAGCCTTTCTTCAACTTTCCCGCTCTTCAGAGCCTGCCAGCCCCTTATCTTGGTTTCACCTTTCCGGATATCAACCGCAACGTCCTTAGGACTATTTATCGGACGAGATGCAGGTGTCAGATGCTGAGCAACTATATAAACCGCAGGGTCTTTCTCTATGCTTTGGACAAGATATGATTCTATCTGCTCCTTTATTTGTTTAGAAGGCTTCCCTTTTGCTAACTGAGAGACATACTCCCTATCTATGAATTCCACATGCTGTCTAACTCTTCTTATGACCTCTTCAGGTCTTTCGTAAAGCTCCTTATAAACTCTATACCTGAACGGATTAAACTCGTTTTTGATGATGGGGACTTTTTTATCCGTGATCCGCTCTATTATGTTAGAGTTCAGTCCCGTTCCCATAAAAGCATCTATGACTCTGTTAGAGCTTTCAACCCCCTCCTTGAAAAGCTCAGCATATCCCTTTTTGCGTAGCAACTGAGCCTTATTCCCCATCATGGGGAAAGGTCTATAAAGTTCCACCTCGCTTTTACGGAGTATTTCTGTGTCATCTAACAACTCGCTTATCTCTTCCCTGAGTGTTTTAACCGCCCCCCTTTGCTCTCCTTCCGGCAGTTTGGTTTCTATTTCCTCAAGGGCTTTTACAGCGGATTCGGGGCTCTGGCCTCTGCTTAGTAATTTCTTGATAGCCTTGCCGACAGCATGTCCCCCAGCTCCAACAAGTGTATCAAGTGCCGCCTGAACCGCTACGTCCTCGCTTTCATAATCACCGCTTAACGCCTGAGTTCCCGAATAGGCAAGACCGCCCCCGACATTCTCGGCTACCGCCTTAGCAAGCCCTTTAGCTCCGAACCTGCCCGCTAAGGCTGAACCTATCTTTGCCCCTTTACCTATAACACCGCCAAACCCTATAAGAGATGGGATCTCTTCGATTATCGAGGAACCCGTAAAATCGTAAGCAGACCTATACTGATCGGGGATCCAGTATCTTTTGGCATTTTCTCCCAACTGTATCAAGGTCTCAGCCAAACCTTTATCCTCGGATTCGGGAATAAACGGGAGCTTCTCTATAAGTTCCCTCCCTGCTTTGAGAGCTGAGCCGAGATCCTCTACAAACTCGCCCGCTCCATAGGCTAAGGCTCTGGCTATTTTCTCAGGTAAGGAAACGTCTGATATATCCCCTAAGATCCTCGCTTTTACTTCCTCCGGAGCTTTAGCATATACGGGATCGACATAACTCAGAACCTTGTCGATCTTCTCAGGATTGCCCCGAAGGTCGTCGATTATCTTCTTTTTTACTTCTTCTGGTGCTTGAGCAAAAACAGGGTCAACATACTCAAGAACTTCCTGAAGTGTAGGCATTAGGGGACGCCTCCGAGATCAGGGTAAAGATCTAAAACGCTTCTTTGTCCAAGTTGCTTGGGGCGAATCTTTACAAGCGGCTCTCCCGTGTTCGGATCTACTTCAGCACCTGTAATGGGATCGTAAGCCTTCTTTGTCTTCGGATCAAAGTATATAACCTTTTCCTTTTTGATAAACCCCATCTGTGCAGCAAGTTGCTTCTCTTTGGGCAATTGCTTTATCTCTTCGGGGGTGTATGGAACCTCGATCGTTTTCCACTGATAGCTTTTTGATCCCCCTCTCCCATGCCCTGCCTTCACTTCCTGCATAGCCTTGAACTTATCCATATCCGTCGGTATTCTGATGGTCCTGACAACACCCCCTGTATTCTTATCTGTGTAAACAATCACCGCATCTCCGGTCTTCGGATTCACGACCCTCTCCGCAGATACATTCCTCTTAAACGTATCCACGAAGTCCTTCAGCTTAACTTCCCCCATCGCCATATTCAGAGCCCAAGCATCGAGCTCATCGGGAGACAGACCGGCGCCGTACTTTTTAGCTACCTTTTTAAGATTGGTACGGTAGTTATTGAACTTAACCTGCAGTTTAGCAAGGCTTTTTCGCTCTTCCTGCAGTCTCTTAGCCTCTTCCTCCCTTGCCTTATACATCTCCGCCTGAGTCTTGGCGAGGGAAGTAATCAAAGGCGAGACGTTCACCCCTTCAGCCACAAGCATCGCCATCTGAGGGAGCGTCTTCTGGAACAATAGCCCCTGATACTCCGTCGGAGACATAAGAGTGCTCACAAACTCAGCTCTATCCGGAAGATCGATAGAAGGCATAGAGTAATCGCCTAAAAGGCCTTCCCCTATCTGTTCCCGAACCGAAGGCACAGGGGAAATATCGAGAGTCGGCTCCGGAAGACTGAAAGAGGGAGAGCCTAAAACGTAGGTGTTTGCAGGAGAAGGCAACCCTTGAACAAGTTGATTCGCCAGTTCCTGTATCCTGTTGAGCCTCTCCTGTTCGAGCTGCTTTTTAAGGTCAAGCTCAAACTGTGCAAGCTCCTTAGCCCTCTGTATAGCAAGCTCGTTCTTACGCTCAATCAGCCGTTCCCTCAGACCCGCCTCTATAAAGGGAGACAAAAGCCCGTATGTCAGCTTTGCGTATTGTCCTACCGGATCGATGTATAGCATTACCACACCCCCAAGTAGGGATCTCTGTAAGCTACCGACCGGCCGAGTATGGAGTCAGGCACAAACGAATTAACCAGCTTCATGAGTGTAAGCATGTTCAGGAGGCCCGCCCTTTCCTGTTCGGGCTGAAGAAGCCCCATGATGAATTTGTAGCTCGCTCTGTCTTCCCACGTGGGCGCTCTCCCGGTCCACAGAGCTCTTTTGAAGTTGTCTTCGAAGTCAAAAAACTGAGAAGAAGGAAACGGATTAAGAGTCGCATCAAAATTAAACATAGCACTCCTCCTACTTAAACAGCCCTAAACCGCTTCCAAGCAATGCTCCTCCTATCCCCATCATTCCACCGCCTAACATTTGACCGACGGACGGGGACGCTATTGTCTCAACATTCAGGGGATACCACGCTTCCCTTCCGAGAGACAGACCACCTTCTATTGCTCTCCTGTATGCATTCAGTAGGCCGAAAGCAGGAAGACGAAGTCCACCGAGGGACACGTAAGGGGGGCTCCTGAAAAAGTTTTGATACGCACGAAGAGCCTCTATGTAAGGCGATCCCCTGAAAACCTTTTTCTTTTCTCCCGTTTCCGGATCCTCGATTACTTCCCAATCCCCCAGAAAGAGCTTCACGAAATCTGTATATTCAGGAGGCTTAGGAATGATGTTGGTGTTGACATTTGGCTCCGAGCCACCGCCCAGAAGCCCGCCCAGTAGCATAGCACCGCCGCCAATTAATGCAGATACTGGATCAAACATCTCCTCCCTCCTTACAGACCTATCAGTCCCATAGCTAAGTTAATTGCCGGGCTCGGATTGTAGCTTGTAGAACTCGAACTCTGAGAAGAACCGCTCTGGCTCTCTCTGAGTATCTGAACAAGGGCGGGGAATATTTGTGCAACCCTCATGGCTTCGAGCGGGTAGAACAATGCCCTTTGTTGGAGCTGAGCTAAATAGTTAGCAAGGATCTGCTGGTAATTCCCCAGTAAACCTCCGAGAGTTCTCGATGCAACGGAGCTGTCAAGAACGCCTCTATCTGCTAAGCTCCCTATAACGCTTCTAATATTCTGCTGAATTGCGGGCCTGAGCTGGGCCTGATAGTTCTTCCAAGCGGTCTTAGTGAGGTTATCCCATATGTTCTGATTTGGTTTTCCCGTCAAAGCGGATTCGAACACGCTCCCTAAAAGCCCGCCACGAGAAAAGAGAGGTGTCAGGAATTGTAAATATTTTTTCTTTACGTCGGCAGGTAATCCGCTTCTGCTCCAAGAACTTCCAGAACTACGGGATTGAGACCAGATAGTGAAGGGCGATCCTACACCAAGAGAAATACCCAGCGTATTACCTCCGCCCGTAGAGCCAAGCCCCGTACTCGGCATTATTTGAGGCATCGGCGCTAAAGTTCCCGGTGTCATTTGATTCCTCCTTACAATTCAAAATGTCCTTTCACAACAGCACCGCTTTGACCGTTCTGGCCCGCCCCTCCTCCATTAGCCCCCGGATTCCCTCCTGTCCCTCCGTTGACAGAAACCGTCGAATCAATAACGGGGGCAAAAACAGACACAATTCCACCGCCTCCGCCACCGCCTCCGCCACCGTAGTTATATCCACTTCCACCGTTTCCTCCGTCAGCAGAAATTGTCAGAGAAGGAGGGAGAGCGGAAGGCGTTATAACACAAACGAAACCCCCTCCGCCTCCTCCGCCACCGCCGGAAGACGGGGCGGTTCCCCCCTTTGTTCCTCCCCCTCCACTATCTGCACCTATTCCTGCTCCCCCTACACCGCCTTCAGAATAATCAGTGGTTGTTGCGTATGATCCACCGCTTCCGCCGTCTCCGCCATGAAAATAGGCGCCTGCAAAATCTTTCAGGAGACTGTAAGCCACAACAGTTACACCGTTATATGTTAATTTGACGTCTCCTGAAAATAGTTGATTTAAAACGAGAAAGGGAAGAATGTTGCGAAATTTTGCTACTTCAGAGGTAACATTCGCAGTATTCGAAGGAGATCCGCCCCATATATACCATTGATAATAATATCCACTTGCTCCACTTACTCCATTTCTATCACTTCCGGGGCTTCCCCCATCACCACCGTTTCCGCCATTTGCCGAGATCCTCCCTCCGCCTGTAATCTTGTTCGCTATCACTATCAGAGCTCCCCCTCCAGCTCCACCGGTTCCATATGCATACGTTGCGTCTGTTGTTCCGTTATCACCGTCTATATTCAGAGAACCGTCCAGCTGTATCTCTTCGGCTATTACAAGATTTACGTTATTTGTGCGGTCAAACTTCACATCAACACCAGCCGGGATAGTAAGCGTCTTAGCTATTACACACATTCCGGTCTCGTTTGTCGAAGCAGAATAAGCCAGATCAGAAGCAAATTTTGTCATATTCAATAAATCTTCTACAATTGACTGAAGAAAAGATCTTCCGCCACCCTTAAACGGAAACTGGGCTATCATCTTACGCCTCCATTCCTGTTATCACTACAGACACAACGCCAGCAACATCACCCACTCCAGCGATTATGTCGTTCTGATCGAGGGCTATCCCCGTCAACTGAACACTTGAATTCGGATTTAGTGGGGCTTTAAAAAACTCGTGATATGTCGCTCCTCCGTCCCCAGAAATCAGAAGCGTAACATTTACCGAATTAGAAGCGTCCGTATTCACAACAAAAATGGACACGGCTTCTTTCTGGTTCGCCGTGTATATATCCGTTTGCGTAGTAGTGAGCTTTGCACCTGCTTTCATGCCTTATCCTGGTTACCCGAACTGTGCAAAACTGACACAGCTCGGTGCCGGGCTATTTATACCCCGCCTATTCAGGGTGCCCATAAACCCGGCAGGCGGCATTTGAGCACCCATAGACCCCGCCCCAGGTAGCGGGATCTCACGCCCATTTCGGGTTCTCCCCACGTCCCCTGAAATCATTAATGGCTTCAAGGGAGAGAGACACCTGGGAGTATTTCGTCTCTCAGGGGAGAGTGCAGTTAGCACCGCTACCCTCAGCACTTGCCAGAGATTATACGGAGACCTCTTGAGGTTCCCCGCAGTAGAGGTGTTCCTTCCGTCGGTTGACACCTCTACCGTCCCTGACTCACGCTGAGGGCTTTCTATCAACTTCAGGTAATTTTTAGGAACTCTCTCAGATAGCCCTATACCTCTCCTCGCTATTACCCACGCAGAAGCTATATCTTTGGTAAGGGAAAGTTGAGGAGCATACTTGAGCATTCCTATAACTGAGGTATAAGCTGGATTTATTTCTTTGACCGCTATACCGTATCTCCTTGCAAGGCTGATAATCCTCTCCTTTAGCTTCTTGTAGCTGAAGTTGTGTCTTATCCTCCTTGACTTCCTCCCTGAATAATCTCCTCTGTGTCCTTTGTTCTTTATCTTGAGGTATTCAAGAACTATCCCCTTCCTCTTCTCTAAAGCTATTCTCACAACCTCATGGGCATACTGCCAAGCCCAGTAATCTCTTTTTTCCTTCTTCCCATCCCAAAGGTGTGGTGTTGGTATCTCTCCATAGCTCTTTAAGTTCCCTTCCCTGTCCACTTCCGACCATGCTATATGAGAGGGGAAAGCGTTAAGGTCTATCCCTATTGCACCGTTTTCAAACCCTATCTCTATCTCCGGCATAGGCTCTTCAAAGGTTATGTAAGCGTAGTATCTTCCGCTTCTCCTTTGAACTCTCACAGAGTAAGGGACTCCCTGAATTAGAAAACTCTCAAAGAGACCCCACTTCTTGTGAGAAGTTATAAGCTCCAAGAGTATCCACTTCCTCGTTCCTGTGTTAATTCTCAGGTAATATTTCTCTCCCCCCTTGACTATTCTTAGGTTCAAGTTTCCGTTCTTTGATTTGTCTCCCCTTGAGTAGAGGTTTCCCTGTCTTCTGTCTTTCCACTCTCTCTTGAGTTCCCTCTTCTCCTTCTCGGACAGGTGGTTTTTGGAGAGCTTTTTAAATAGGTCTCTTCCTCCGAATATGACCTTTTCAGGTTTGAAGCCGAGTTCTTTAGAGAGGTTTATTATGCTCTGGGCTTCCAGGATAGCATCGTCCACATAGCGGGAGTTAAGACCGAAAACAGGTTGAAGTTCTCTCTTTAGTTCTTTCCTTTTCTTCCCTTCAAGGAGTCTCTTGTATGCAAACCTCATACAGGAAGACCAACGTTTCATTAGGTCGTCAAGTATCTTCTTCTCTTCTCCCTTGACCTTAAGCCTTGCCTGAATGGTAGTTTTAGCTGTTTCCATTTTTCCTCTTCCCTCCTCTGCTTCCGTAAACCCTTGCCGCAAAAGAGGTAACTATCGCTATAAGGTCTTCAGCAAGCTCTTTAGTCCTGTCCTCTTCGTTTTCTTCTCCATTAAGGACTATAAGCTCTACTCCAAAGCTCTCAAAAAAGAGCTTCAGATACTCGTATCCGAACCTTGCGAGTCTGTCGGGGTATTCGATAACTACTTTGCTTACCTCTCCTCTCTTTACCATGTTGAGGAGTTTTCTGAGCTGTCTTCTGTTTTCGTTTACTCCGCTCGCTATCTCAGAAATGACTTCGTAGTTCCAGCCCTTGGATTTGGCAAATTCCTCAAGTCTTTTTATCTGGTTCTTGAGATATTCCTCCTGCTTCTTTGTGGATACACGGGCATAGAGGACTACCTTGGGTTTTAGCTCTTCTTCGAACATGCCAAGGAGTTTCTCTATGTCTTCTTTTTTGTATCTTCTTCTCCCTCCCGGAGTTCTGTAGGGCTTGAGGAGCCCTTTCTCTTCCCAGTTAATTAAAGTTCTTCTACTGATACCGTAAAGCTCCTGAACCTTCTTTACACTTAGTAGCATTAGTAATAATTTAATCCAAACTGCATGGAATTGCACACTATTGCTCAATTGTTGTTAACCTCCCAAGAAAAATGAAAAAGCCTTGTTATACGGATGAGCTTGGAAATCGCCATTGTGTGCTTCAATAAGTGGATCATTTATTCCCGTGCTCTTTATCGTCCCGTCATTGTGGTGAGCAACGGAAAGGAAATCCTTAAGGTTGGTGGGCGTCCAATCAGGATCGGTAATAGCAGAGCTCTTTACCGTGCCGTCGGGATTGTGAGAGGCGTTTAAAAGCGTCGAGACATCGTTATTGAGTGTCGGATCATAAACCTTTTGCGTGTTTACCGTCCCGTCCGCATTAAAAACATCAGCGACCGTCGTTGTCCAGGTCGGATCTTTAACTCTTGACGGAACGACATAGAACTGAACACCGTCCCAGTCCATAGGATCCATCGTCTTGTTGAGCCACTCTACAAGCTGATTCAATTCATTATCGACCTCTGTGCTCCTTATAACTTCCCCAGCCTGGAAGTCATAAAGCCGGGAGATGGTCTTCTTAGCCATTCTTCACCTCCGCATCCACATAAAGAGCGAAAAGCTCAAACCTTTTATTGCTCTTGAGGGCAAGCTTCAAGAACCTGTCGTGAATGATCTGTCTTCTCTGCAAAGGCTCCTTGTAGTCTGAGCCAAAAAGCGCACTATCCCAGACTGCAGAATCCCAGAGAGCCGGAGCGGTAAGCGAAAAGGTCGCAACCTGCTTAGTGTCGTGGTAAAGATAAAGATCCCCGTTCTCTATAGCTTTGATGTTCAGGGAGAACCTTTTAGCGAGGACAAAAGCCATAGGAGAGCCGAACCATGGAAAGACCGCATCGTAGAATACAGAACTCTCTCCGTCCTTTCCGATGGGAGAGAACTTATAGACGTTCTCACCGCCCGCAAGATAGATGGTGTCCCCCACAGAAACGCCGCACACTACAGGAAGGGCAAAGCTCAAAAACGTGCAGGCGTTCCTCTGAGGAGTGAAGGCAAAATCCCTTGCGTCCGAGCGGGAGAGGAAGAATATCACGTTCTCCTCAGGGATAGGGAGGGCGAACCTCTCCTGAGAGGTCGTATCGTAAGGGTTGAAGTGGTAGGTAAGAGGTCTCGGCTCAACGTCCCCGTATCCCATCACCTTAGAAAGGGAATAAACGTGCTTGCCCCAGTTAAAGAACAGATCCCCACCGAAGGCAGAAACGGAATACTTGTTGTTCGCCGAGACATACCGGGCGACTCTTGAGACCGTGTAATCGCTTAAAGAAGTCCCCGAAAGCACATATATTGCAGGTGCGGGATAGCCTTTAAAAACCACAAGCTTGTCGTAGAACCTGTGTATGGCGTTTATCTTGGCCCCGTCCTGCCTGTTTATGGAGATGAAGTACCACAGGGAGGGGTCTCTTACTTCAGATATGTATATATCCGTCCCGTAGCTCACGTAGAGCTTTTCATCTTTGAACTCGATATCCTCCGCCCTGACGTTGAGGACGTCGGAGTTCGAATACCTGACTCTTATGTTTGTCCCGTTGTCAGGGGCGGTTGAGAAGGTAATAGAGATGTCTCCGCTCTGGTAGTTGATGGAACCACTCGATATGTAAGCTCCCGATATGTTCCCGTTCCCGTCGTCATGGGAAGTGTAAGAAACGCCCCCGATTGTGTATTCCACAGAGACAGAGTTAGGTGTTACGGGGACTTCCTGAAGAACCGCCGTGAAGGTCGTCGTAGTCCCGTCCCCCGCCCCTATGTTCTGGTATTTGTAGATAAAATCCTCTACAGTCCCGAAGGTCGTCCCGTCGTAGTACTTGAGGATACCTCCGTCCGCTATCCAGAGTTTATCAAAAGCGGAAACGAACACACAGTCGGGAGAGTCCACGGAACCTATGGACGTAAAAGTTCCCGCCGAAGGATCGAATTCGTAAAGCTCCGTCCCGCTCGCAAGATAGAGCTTCCCCGTCTTTGAGAAGTAACCTATAGACCTGAAGTCGGCGGACGCGAGAGTCCCGACAACCTCAAGACCGGGGCGGGCTTTGAGCGATCCCTGTGGTGTAACGTAGAGGTTGGAACAGTTCACGAGCTCGTTCGTGTTCAAAGATGCGGGCTCTCTGGTGTTGACCACGCCCACAAAGTCCTGGAAGGAGATTATTTTGGCTCTCGCCATCTTAGACCACCACGGGAGGAGTTAAGGCGAAGGGCGGATTGCCGTATCTTCCGAGAACAGGGAGAGCGTACTGGATAAATATCTGAGAGAGTTCGCCCTCTACCTTCGAGGACTGCTGGATCCTGTTCTTGGCTAATACCGCCACAAAGTAAAAGAAAGCGTTCTCTAAGAGTTTCGGAACAGGGATGAGATCGTCCGGGGAAGAGACGCTCGGATAAAAGAAGTAGTAATCAAGGACGGCCTCCGAAACATCAGGAGAGACCGCCACCTCGTTCCCGACAACCCTGTAAGGAACCTTAGCCCCAGTTCCGTCCTTCACAGACACATCCCTGAGAAAGTCGGAGGGAACCGGAGCCTTCCCGTCCACAAAGGTGAGAGTTGTCTCCTTCCTGTTGAGGTTCGTGTTGAAGTCCGCAAGCATCTGAGAGAGCACGTCTATGGACTGGTTTATGTAGGTCAGGAGTTCCGTATCGCTGAACTCTACACCTGCGGTGTCGTTGAGGTAAGTCCTGAGCCTCTGGATAAGATCGGAGACGGTCATCTTACCTCACTCCGTAGTGCTTGGCGGCGTGCTTCATGACCTCCTCATCGTCCACCGCAAAGATAAACTTGCCTCCCTGCCTCGAGGCTTCGTAGTACTTGCCCTTGTAGAAGAACCCCCTCACGGAGATCTGTATAGGAGAAAAAGGAGCAGGAGGGGCTTTGTCTCCCCCCTCTGCGATCTTAACACTCTTAGCCATATCCCTGCCTCCCTAAGAGTTTTTAAGGTGCGGCAACGTTGTAGAGCTTCCTCCATGCGGAGGGATAGTCAACTTTGACGGTAAACTCTTCGAGGATGAGATACTCCGTCCCGTCCTTGATTTTGGCGAGCTTCTCGCTCACCTCCGGTCTGAGCACCGCCTTCTTGATAGCCTTGGGGTCTATCAGGAACACATCCCCCACCTTTATGTTCCTGTCGAACTTTATCGGGATCTCTCCGGCGTTGGTGACGAGGTACTTGATGACCCTTCCGACCGCCTGATCCTGTCTCTCTAACATGACCTGAGAAGCCAGCCAGTCGTTCACGACCTTCATGTAGTTGGGATTCATCCATATCTCAACGCTTAGCCCCATGTCGAAGACGCCGTCGTTGTCCATGGCTATGATCTGGTCTATGAGCATGTCGGGAGTGAGGGCGGCGTTGCCTGCGTCCACCTTGTTGCCGATGTAGAAGTCCGCACCTCCCATAGTCCTCTCCGCATCAGAGGCAGAGTCGTACCTTATCCCGTACCAGATGGACTTGGCCTTCAGGGAGTCGAGCCTGTAGATCTTCTGGGCTATCTGTCTTCCCTTCTCGTCCTTGGCCCATTCGGGAGAAACCGCCTCAAGAGTCCCAGTCAGGAAGAGCCTGTCCTGGAAGACCTGAGTAACGTTCGTGTGCTTTATAGGTCTGGATACCCTCGAAGCTCCCGCAAGTTCTCCCTCAGGCGCTACGGAGCTTATAACCTCTATCTTGGAGTTTGCGGGATGGGTCGCTGCGGTAGTCCCCTGAAAGCCCCTCACCACGGTTATGGTGTTGTTGTTGTAGTCAACGCCCGTGACCTTGACCCTTTCGCTCTCTATCTCCGCTATGTCTCCTATCCTGAAAATCTCGGCGGTAGCAACGTTTATGGTTGTGTCCGTTGCGGTTATCTCTCCGTTAGTCCCGCTTCCCGTTCCAGTGGTGTAAAGACCGAGAACCTCGTCCTCGTACCACTCAACGCCCGTCTGGGAGATCTTGGGGGCTGTTCCTATCGCCGAAAGTATGGCGAGCTTCTTGATCCCGAGCGTCTTCCTGATCTTATCCACCGGGAGACGCTGGGCAACGTCGTAAGACTGCTGGATTGCAGGCATTTTACTTACCTCCTATCGGATTTTTGATTGTTTACGAGAAGAAGCTCCAGACCTCCTCCTCAACACTTGGCGGAGAAGGCTCTATGTTTCCCTCCGGAGAGGGAGGCTCCGAATGAGGAACCCTCACATCAGGCTTCCGCTGGGGCTTCTGAGTCTTCCCCAGGGCTTTCACTCTCAGGTCATCGAATATCTTCCGTGCGGTCGCAAAGTCCCCCCTTACCACCGCATCTATGAACTGCTCGTTTATCCTCAGAGCCTGGGCGAAGGGAACGGAAGTCTGGAGATACTCCCTCACTCTCTCCCTGTCTTCGGGAGAATAGCCCGTAATCTGCCAGAAGAGGGCTTCGTTCTGCTGGTATATTGTGGCTCTCAATTGCTGGCTAACCTGCTGTCTGTAGACCTGCGCCCTCTCTTCCACGAGTCTGGAAAAGAGCATCTTCTCCGCAGGGTTCGCCTCAAACTCATCGTAATCTTTGCCGGCTAACTGCTTGAACACCTCCTGAGCTTCCTGAGTCGCTCTGTAGATGATTTCCTTCTCAAGCTCAAGGGGGAAGTTCAAAGGCTGAGGCTCCGGCTGTTGAGCTTCCTGTACCGCCGGCTCACCTGTCGGTTCCGGCATATCCTGATCGGGCTCGCCCTGATCCTGCGGCTCCGGAGTCTGATCCTGAGTCTGATCCTGCGGTTCGGACATAGGCTCGTTCGTCGTTTGATCCTGAAGCTCCGGAGTCAGATCCCCCTCTGCAGAACCTTCAGGTTGATTCTGAAGATCCTGATCCTGCACGGGCGCATTATCCTGCATCATCATCCACCTCCTGCGGTAAAAGTTTGTGAAGGGCTAAATCCTGAGACGCTACACTCTCAAGCTCCGCGATTGCGTCGAGCTTAGCCCTGATCTTCGCCCATTCCTCCGGGGAGGAGTTCTCCCATTCCCTGTAGAGATCCTCCTTGTAGCGCCTGAACAAGTGCTGAAGGTAGTCCCTGCATGCCTCCGCCTTCCTGCCCAAGTCCCTGTCCATTCAAAGCCTCCTCGGGGTTCCTGAGAAAGTCCCCCACGTTTTTAAAACCGAGCTGTTCTATGACCTTCTTATAGGCATTAAAGAGTTCCACAGGCCCGGCTACACCCTGCTGGACCGCCTGCTGGACTATCTGAAGGAGCATCTGGGCAAACTGCATCTCCTGCTCCTTAGTCCCCGCTCCTATGCCCGCGTTCACAACAAAGTCGAACTCTCCCTTGAGATCGTCGGGCTTTATCTCTACCGACTTGTTCGTCAGCCTTATAACCGTCGCCTGATCTATAAACCTCTGATTGAGTTCGACGAGAAACCTGAAAAGGTCTCTCACGCCCGTCTCGGCGAAGATCCGGGCTATGAGCTCAAGCCTCTGATTAGCCGCCTGCATGATCATAGAGATACCCGAGGCAGTCTTGTTCAAGGATCTCGCATCAAGCCCCTGGTTGTATCTCGTTATCCCCGTCCTGTTCTCTATCATCGTCTCTATGTACTCCAGGAGAGGAAGAACCGCCCCCGCTATGCTCTGAACGGGCTCGAACTGGATGACCTGCTGTATATTCCTGTTCTTGAGGTTGAGCGGAATAGCCTGAAGAACCTCGTTGTCCTTCATGGTGTCAGGATCTATTACGGTCGAATCAAAGAAGATCTTCGGATTGCTCACCTTGGTGGCGTTTATCATCAGAAGCTTCAGAAGAGCGGTCTTGAGATCCTGAAGCTGTCCTATCAGGTCGTCAAAGGACTTGCCCAGGATAGTTTCGCTCTCTATGATCGGCGTGAGAGCGAAGAAGGGAGGTCTCCCGTAAATGTTCTCCTCTATCCTGAGTATTTCCCCGTTGACGTACCAGACTATCACGTCCTCAAGGAGTCCGTCCCTGTCTATGTCGTACTTGGTGTAACACTCGTAGAGGTAAACCTCCCTGAGCCCCTCAACGGAAGGGGTCGCCTCAAGCTCGGCGTCCCCGTAAAGCTCCCTTTCAAGCTCTGTCTTTGCTGTCTCCGACAAAGCCCCTTCTAAGGCTTTTCTGACGTTCTTAAAGACCCCCTCCCTCTCCTTTCTGAGGAGGTAGTCAGCCTTGACCTTCTTCCTGTGAGCTACGAAGGAGCACTCATGGAGGTTCCGGGCGTCGGGAGTAAATATGAGCTCGAAGGGAAGGACGTTTTCCACCTTCGGTCTGTTGGAGACCAGTCGCCTGAGCCTGAGCTTGAGCCTGTAGGCGTCTATGTCCTCGTCGTAGGTCGCCTCCTCTATACGAACCTCGAAGACCTTCCTGAGCTTTTCATCCTCTATCTCCTCAAGGAGCCTGTCGCTGTCGTTCAGGATCTCCTCGTAGCGGAGCGGGGAAACAAGAACCTCTACCGTCTCGTCCTCGGTGCTCCTCTCCCATGTAGCCTTCACAACGCCTATCTTGTACTTCAGAGCGTCCTTAAACCACCGGTAAAAGACCATAAAGGCGTTGTTCTGTCTCTGGAGCTGGAAGTTCACCAGGGTCTGAAGGAGCTCCGCCGCCCTGTCGTCCTCTAAGGTTCTTCCCTTGACGGTAATAACTTCGTCAGAGCCGAAGAAGATCCGCATGAGCGACGGCATAGCCCACTCTATCTTGTCCGAGATATCCGAAGAGGTTACCTTCGAGAGCTCTCCCAGTCTCCCGAGCTTCTCCCTGTAAAAGTCCTCGTCCCCTTTATATCTCCTGTAGGCGGTCAGGATCTCGGGCTCTATGTGCTCTCTGTAGTACTCTTCCGCTGTCTTGATCCTCTCCTGAAGGAAGGAGACGAGCTCCTCCTTTCTCTTCTGACTCAGCCTCATAGTATCCCCCTGAACCTCGGAAGGTTGGAAACGGTGAACCTGATATCCCTCTCCTCGTGCACCGGGAGCGGTTCAAAGAAGGTGAGAGCTAAAGCGTCCGCAGTGTCGGGACTCCTTCCGAGCTCGTTCTTGATCTCGCTCTTGTCCGCAACCTTGATCTTCCCCGTTCTTTTGTCCACCTCGTAGGTCAGAACCGAGAGCTCAGAGAAGAGGGAAGCCTCATAGGGAAGCCTGATCCCCCGCCTCTTGACCTCGTCCCTGAGCCTGAAGTAGGCTTCCGCCCTCTTGTTCAGATAAGAGCTCTCTATGCTCTGTTCCGAGAAGTTAGCGTGAACTACAGGCAGACCTCTATCCTGAAGGATATCCGCAACGCCCCAACCTATACCTATGGTGTCCACGAATATCCTGTAAGGCTTTATCTGTGCGCGCCTGTATTCGTTCTCTACCACCTGAGCGACGAGCGTAACCTTCTCAAGGTTGTCAAACTCGAGCACTTCGTAAACCGCCCTCCCTCTCCTTTTCACAAGGACGGTTCTGTCGTGCACGAGCCCCACGTCCACGCCCCAGACCTCTACACCTTCGGGTTCAAAGTCAAGGCGTGAACACCTCTCGAGGTCGTCGTAGTCGAAGAGGTATATCGTTCCCGCCTCTACGAACTCTCCGTATATCTCCTGTTTGATGATCTTCTCGTCCTTGAGCTCCTTTTTCAGGTTCTCTATCTCCTCCCTGTTCAGGAGGGGATTATCGTAAGTGGTCAGCCTCCAAGCCTTCCACCTCTCATCTTCCCCGGACTGAGCGTACTGAAAGAGCTCGTAGAAGAGGTTTTTCCCTTTCGGAACTCCGCCTATGACCGCTCTTGAATAAGGCGTATCAAGGAGCATCGGACGAACCGAGTGCTCCCACAGGTATCTGTTCTTCAGGATAATCCCCGCCTCGTTCAGGATCACGAGGTCGTAGCCGAACCCCTCCCAGTTCTCGGGCTTGTCCGCACTCCTGAAGTCTATGACCGCATCACCGATCGTGAGCTTCTTCTCGGTTTTGTAGTATCTCCACCCGATCGCATTCTGGGGAATCTGCTTAAGATAGGGAAAGAAGTATCTTTCCACGTACCTGACTATGTTCTCGTGAGTGGTGTCCCCCCAGAGAGCCTTAAACTCTTTTCCCTGATTCTCAAGGGCGAGCTCTAACAGGTAGATCGCACAGTGGCGTGTGAAGCCGACCCTTCTGCCTTTCGCTATGACCTTGAACCGGGCGGGATGATTGAATATCTCCTGAAACTTCCTGAAGAACTTATACCGAACTTCCCCCATCTACTATCTCTTTCACTATCCTGACGGTCATATCGCCCTCGAACTTTTGCTTAATCCCCTCTATCCTCTGGTTGACCTTCTCTATGAGTTCGAGGAGTCTGACCTTGATGATCGGCGGAGTGTTCGGATCCTCCGCCTTCTCACAGGCCCATCTCCAGAGCTTTCTTTCCGCCTCTATGCGTTCCGGGACTATGTGTTCTTTCCTGAACTCCTCGTGAGCCCTGGCGAGCTCGGCGTAGAATCTGTCTTTTCCGTACCTTGAAATGTGTATTTTGACCTTGTTGTAGTCGAGCCCCAGCTCATCGCAGACCTGACGGAGGGGCTTGGTGATGTTCTCCGAGAGGGCATAGTAGTCTATGACCTTTTTGATTATCCTTTCTCCTCTTTTCATCGAACGCTCCCAGATCAGGGAAGAGAGAAGAGCGGAAGTGGGCGGGCGGGAAGATGTATCTTGCCCACGATAATAACCTGTGTCAAGGTATATATAGTGTCAAGACGAATTTAAGGTCAAAAGTTTCAAAAAGTTTCATTTTTTGGCACGAAAGTTGCAATCACCAGAGTCCCATCCTCCTCCCCTTCCTGTCTATGTTCTTGAGGAGCCCCTTCTCTTTCCTAATGAAATGATCTCGCCCTTCTACGATGTCCTCAAGAAGCTCTCTCTCGTGCTCTGACAGCTTTTTCTCAAACTCCTCCCATGTCGCCTTTGTAACATGAGCGTCTTCTACGCTGTTTCTGTGTTCCCCGCCCCCTTCTCCGATCTTGATAACCGATTTGCTTCCGTTTAAAACCTCACAGGCTCTCATGTACCGCAGGTGAGCTTTTCTTATCTTCCTCGCAACTCTCCTACACCACAGGAGCTCTTGGTTTGAGAGCTGCCGAAGAGAATACCGCTCTTTCAGCCTATCAAGGAGCTTTCTGGTATCCGGGCGCATTAAAAGACCTCCACATTTCCCCAAACTTGTGGAACACTCACATCCCATCTCGTAGGTCTTTCTCTCTCGTCGAGCCAAAGGGTGTATCTGAACGTCTCGGGATACTCTTTACTGACTCCGAAGAGAGTCTGACTTGCCTGCATGGCGGCACCATACTGGAAGGAGTGCTCATCGGGTCCCTTGAGAGAGCCGTTCACCACTATCGGCCCGTTTATCCTCGCCACGTTTGCCGGCTGGTGGAAGTGTCCCATACAGAGCCCGTCAAGGATCATTCCCTTTTTGTTCAGTAGTTCTCTCATGTTGTTCGCATATCTTGAGATCCCATACCACGGGATACCCGCCCAGCTTCTGATGGAATCTCCATGAGTGAAAAGGAAGAGATGCCCCTCTATCTCTACAAAGGCGTGAGGAGATTTTGAGATGTTCCACTCTATTCGTTTATTGTCTCTAAGAAGGAGCGAAGCTATCTGATAGACGATGTAATCCCAGTTTACGTATTTCTCCTTAGCTTCCTTCTTCTGCTTCAGCCTTCCGTGATTGCCCACGACTGCGACGACTTTGATGTTGAAGTATGCGGATAGCTCATCGAGAAGGTAAGCAAGTAAAAGAGCGGCTACATAGACCTGTTCTGCGGCGTTCAGATCCTGAGTTCTTTCAAGCTCTTCGTGTATCTGCCCTGATACCATGTCTCCGAGTGCTCCGACCACAAGGGTGTCTATCCTTGAGCGTGTGTATCCGGTAATAAGGTCTATGGTCTTCTCCGCTATGAGTTCAACCCTTGCGGTAGCTATCTCGGCATTGAAGCCCCCCAGTCCGAGAGTCTCTTCTTCTGAGACTACCTCGCCTATGTGCCAATCGGACACAAGGAGCACGGCGGTCTCTTTTGTTTTTCGCACGATAGGTCTCGGAGGTTCTATCTTTTCCGGAACGGGAAACTGGGGGATGACGGTTTTAAGAGCCTGTATGATGTTCTCATCTCTGGCAAGGGTCTTTTTGAGCTGGATGTACTTCTGCTCCGCCACCTGTCTTCTGATGCGTTCTCTTTCTATCTGAATCTCATGAGCCGGTTTCTCTTCTGTCTTTCGTAAAGCCTTCTTCAGATCGCTCGCCAGCCTCTTGACGTAGTTGTGGGAAAGCCCCGTCTGCTCGGCTATCTGTCTGTAAGTCAACTCTCCCTGACGAAGGAGCTCCTTAGCCTTCTCAGTTCGGGTCACGCTACAGCCTCCTCTCCAACATCTCTATGTGAGCCATCATCTCCTTATGCGTTCTGTCTATCTTCTCTTTGAGCTTCTTGTACGATTCTGCTCTTCCCTGTCTGACAGCTTCGACGAGTTCTCCCACGGCGTACGTGTACGAACTGAGCAAAGCCTGAGCCCTCTTGTCTAAGAGCTCTATCGGGGGCGCTCCGGTTTCGGCGGACACAATCCAGTTTCTGTTAGTGCCTCCTTTCCCCTTCATGACGTCCTCCTTACTTAAGTCCTCCTCTACGCTCTCTAACTTCCTTCTCAACTTCTTCAGGGCTGAGGAGCTTTTTCCCACTTTTCAAGTACACTTCCCTCAACTTAAGCAAGGCTTTTACGATCGGTGTTTTAGCCTTCTTCCGGTATTCTTTGAGGATAGGGTCTTTCATCCTTTAGCTTCCTCCCTAATGCTTCGCGCTCTTTCCGGGAGAAAAATCCTTGAGGTAGTCTCGTATTATTCCCATCATCCACTCAAAATCGGATTCGGGAAAGGTTTCCCAGTTCACAGATGGGTCATAGTTGCATAACACACGTTTAAGGGTGGCAACAGAGTCTATATCAAGGAGCTCGTTATAAGGGATAATGGGTAAAACTGCAGAAGAGCGATGCCAAATCGCCAACCCTTGTTTACCTGATAGGGTTGCGGCAGGATAGATATACCAATCACTTGATAACCAACTTGAATACGCCATCGTCAATCCCTCCCATACTTCGCTTTCCGCCACATCGCATCTATCAGAAACAAGTAATTCAGCTCATCCCCCATTTTCTCGTCCCACATTTCAGGCGGAACGTCTTTGTCGCTCATGATGATGTCGTAGAGGCTCTCAAAGTGCTTCATCATGTAGAGAAAGGCGACCTGGTAAGGCTTCATGTCTAACATCCTCCCCGCTACGTTGAAGTTCCTCATTTTGTCATCATTCGACGAGTACTCTTGTGCTTTCTTTACGAGGACTTGACGGCACTTTTGGACACGTTCTTCAAAGAATTTTTCAAATTCCTGCTCAGAGATTTTTATCATCGCTTCCCTCCGCCAAAAAGATTTTCACGTCAGCAGTGGCGTGTATAACAATCGCTTTCTCTTCACCAGTGTACTCAAGGTATTCTTGTCGGTTCCCAAGGTGAAACACCCTGCCCTGAAACTTCAACAAACAGGGGTCGATCTGGCATATTTGCTCAACCCGGAGCACCTCGACACCTGCAACGTGATACCCGTCTGCTGTAAGTCTCAAAAGATTACCGATCTTCACATCCTTGGCTTTCATATTTAGCCACCCCATTATCCGCCTCCTTTTAACCCCCGCCCGCCGTGGAAGGGGTGGGACAGGATTTCCCCCACGGCTCGGGTGTCTCCCACCAGAACACCCTTGAGGGGCGGGGTAATACGGCGTGGCGCCAAGGGAGGGGGTCTCCCATCCGCCGTTTATCACCTTTTGTGGGGCAGGCGGGATTCGAACCCGCACCCTTGGGATTTGGAATCCCACGCTCCACCAGTTGAGCTACTACCCCTGTCATCCAGACTCCTCCTTACCTTCTAACAGGTTGATAAACATCTGAACAGGTATGTTCTTCCAACGAGGGTCGCCTTTCGAAGGCTCGTGCCTCGCTTGAACTTTCTTGCACTTGGCGCATATTCTGAAGAGATCATAAACAGATCCTCTATAGATTACAGGCTTGTTAGGTTTATACTCTATCCAGCAATGTCTAAAATGAAACATTATGATTTACCCTCCTCAAGTACATCAAACATAGAATCAACTATCTTCGGCTCTTCTTTTTCTCCTCTTAACTCCTTGATTGCTTTGGCAAGTGCTTTAATCTCTGGTTCCAGCTTGTTAAAGCATTTAGGGCAAAGATCAAGAACTTCCTTTAGCCCACGTCTATTACGGCGAACAGTGAAGCGAAGATGAGCTAAATTGTAGGGGAGAAATCCACGCTCGAAGTTTCTATATTCGCCTTCAGTTAAATGCAGAATCATGATCTCACCGCAGATGTCGCACTTTGCCTTTACGGTATAAGTGACTTCTTCACCGACCTTTTCTATCACGTCAATCACCACCTTCCGTTATCACCGTCCTTACCTCATCAACTGGTTCTAAGTTTTCCTTTGACACGCTTATCTCTATCAATACTTCCCCTCTTTTTTAGGATTCAGCCCCTCAAGACATTCTTCACAGGCAAGATAGTTTGTATCGTATAGGTGTTGGAGAGTCATCAAGTCTCCTTGCTCGGCAAGCTCTTCCCAGAACTCTTTATTGGGGACTCTCCTGACTATGTAGAGCTTAGGAGGAATCACAGATTTTCGGCAAAAGTCACATTCCCTTCTTTTCCACCTTCTTGGGAAGACCTTGCTATACCTCCAATAAACATACTCAAGCTTATCTTCTTTTATACGGGGCCCGCATACGTGAACTGTGCTCATTCCTCCGCCTCCTTCATCCCATCCTCAACCGGTTCTAACATCAAGCTCCTCCTCTGCACGGCAGCCTCACAGCACACAGATCCGCCATAAGGAGTAATTCCATCGGGACGTATTGAAAAATCTCCTTGTACATCTCTATACCGAGTATGTAGTATCTCCATACGGCATCCCTTGTTTTGGGCGTGGCGTTGTGGCTCATTCTCTCTAACTTGTAAAGCCATACAAAGAAGTGTGCCAACCTCTTGTATTTATCGGGCTGAAGATCACCGATTTTTTCCTTTAGAATTAGGAGTGCCATATCTTTGATGTATTCCTGCCTCGCCTCCGTGTTTTTTGCCTTAAACAGTATCACTTCAACTCCTCCTCTATCCTCCTTATCTCCGAACTTCTGAGCTTTAGTTTGAGGTAGAGTTTTTTCATTTTTGCTCTCCTGCATTCTTGAACCATTTCTCTATTAGATCCTCGAACGCAAGGCGTGCGTTTATGCCTACGCCTTCATAGGAGCTTCCGTCTTTTTGTCCCCTTATGACCCAAAGCTTTTCTTCTTTCTTTCTTCTACCGTTAACGTTTTCGCACAAGACAACCCTTTCCGTCTTTACATTTTCAAACCTCATCTCCTTAAGGAGGGAAACAACTTTACCGATGGTCCATCTCATCAAAAATCCACCTCTACATCATCATCGCCTTCCATTTCCGCCTTAGCTGTTTTGTGAGCCCAGTCTATTCCTGCCTTTCCGCTTCTTACGCTCTCTATCATTCCTTTAAAGCTCTCAACGTTTCCTCCGGCCATGGCTATCCACTGTTCTAAGAGAATCGCTTGAAGGTTGGGGTCATCTTTTATGTCTTCTACAAGCTCATCGGGATCTGTATATTTAGCTATTTCAAGGTCTATCTCTCCTCCCCAGCTTATTATTTCCTCAGCCATCTCTTTTATGGTTTCTTCTTTGGGACTTTTCGCCAATTTTTCTTTATATATATAAGGGCTGGAGTTTTGGCGAAAAGCCGTGGCACAAGGACTTGAAGGCTCTCCGCTCTTCTGACCGCTGGCGAAAAATTGGGAGACAACAACTTGGGTAACATCTACGTCCTGGATAGGGTAGTAAGCCTTTTTCGGTCTGCCGTTTGTCCTTTCCTCCTTCTCCGTCCATACCTTGCCTTCGTACTTATCCAGATAATCCTTCACCTTTTGCTTCCCTATCTTATCGGTTCTATCCGCAACTTCAAGCGCTACCTGTTCTTTCCCCTTCCCTCCCAGTCCTATCACCTCAAGGATAGTCTTTACGATCTCAATTTCCTCAAGGACTTCGGGAGGATAGGCGGGTTCCATGTTCATCTCACCGTCTATCGTGTAGTAGAACGTAGGTTCCACATCAAAGCGGGTCTTGAAGCACTTGAGGGTTACGATGTTCTTCTCTTTGTCTCTTTTCAGGTGAAAAGCCATCTCAACGTTATCTAAAATCGTCCCAGAGTTTTTAAACGGAAGTTCAGGATTGAGGATCTTGGGGACGTGGTGAACTACTATTACCGTGTGTCCCATGCTCATGAGGTCTTTGAGTTCACTCATCACGTACTCGGTCTCTTTGTCTGAATTCAGGTCCATGTTACGGGAGATGTTCTTTAGGGAGTCCACTATGATAACGCGGTGCTCTCCCCTTTCACTCAGTATCCTCATAGCTTCTTTAAACTTGTCCCATGCCTCGGAGCCTACGAATATTCTCTTTTCGTCTCTGGAGATTATAAAGAGTTTGGGATCTTTGGAGGGTTTCGTGTATTGTCCGAGTCCCGACTGCTTGAGCCTCTTGTTTATCACCACGCGGGAGTTGTCCATGTCAAGGTATATGATCTTCTCTCCCTTCGGGAGAAGGTAGGTCTTCATGAGTGCATACATCAGGTATGTCTTTCCCACTCCCGCCTGAGAGGTAAAGAGAACCATGGATCTCTTGGGTACCATGTCGGGAACGAGCCACTCAACCTTAGCCTCTTCCTCTGAATACTCAAGGGCTATCTCGTAGAGCCACTCTTCGGGTTCTATCTTCTCTATCTTTGTCTCTTTGATCTCTTCTATAGCCTGCTCGTGGAGCTCCCTGAGTTTATATAAATCTGCCCCCTCTCTGACCGAGAAGAGGATTTCTATTTCCTTCTCGATGGTTTTCCTGAGAATAGCCTTCTCTTTCACTATCTCTATAGCGGTTTTGAGGCTGGCTAAGGGTGTGGCTTCGTCGATGATCGAGACCAAGTAATCCCACAGATGTCCTTTCTTTCTTCTCTCGAGAAAGTTCCTGAAAGTGACTTCCGTCAGCTCTGCTATTGTGTGATCCTCGAGAAAGAGGTTGAAAAGGTTAAAAAGTTCTTTGTGTTCGTTATAGTAGAAGTGCTCCGCCCTGAGGTTGGCTGCCTTAACTGCCTCAAGAGCTCGTTCCGGTTCCACATAAAGAGTGGCAATAACCGCCCTCTCTGCTCCGGGGTCTTTGGGAGGGTCGAGCTCTTTGATGGAAAGACTTGACTTTCCGTTCTCGTTGCGGTACCTTGTTTTATAGCTTGTTTTCCCCATCTTTTATCCCTCCTTTATCAGCTCTTCCCTATCCCCCTCCTTTATCAGGTGCTCCTTGAGCCCCTCGAGGGCTGTAATAGTTCTTTCCACTACCGGAAGGAGCTGTCTCTTTTCGTAGGGCGTTACCTTGAGATCCGCCACGACTCTGATGACCGTGGACACAAGGGCGTTCAGCTCCTCGCACAGCGAAAGATAACCATCAAAGCGTTTTTTCTTTTCCAGCTGTGCATACTGCCAGTCTATCGGGAGCGTTGAATCGAGAACTTTACATATGCTCACTAACTTAGGCGGAGATGGGTAATATCCCTCTTCCGAAAAATACCTCTGTATTTGAGACAGCCCTATCCCCGTCTCGTTGGCTATCTCTTCCAGAGTCTTCCCGCTCATCTCTTTTGTTACTCTCAGTACTGTGGTAAAGGAAAGGTTTCTGAGTTCCATACACCACCTCCGCCCTTGAGTCTGTTTGCATACGTAACCACAAGCACAGACAGAGCAAGCTGTAGAAGTTCCTTGTCCGGAGACAGGGAGAGTATCTTAGAGACCGCCTTATCGGGCGGTTCGTTTTTGACGATCCTGTCGATTTCGTTGATCAGGCTCGTCAGCTCCATGTTAGAATACCTCCAAGGTGCTCATCTTCAGCGGGATATGCCCTTACTGCTTCAAGGATGTCGCCTTTGTCGGTATAGAGGTCATGCCCATAGAGAGGAGCGTTTTCTCTTCCCCTTTGCCCGCCCCAGCTCAGGAAGCGATTGCGGTCTTCGGTCAGTGCCCTAAGTGCAGAAATCCGGTCATCGGTCTGGGGAATACTTGGAACTTCGACACAACCAGAAAACAGGCACGATCTAACGTCAGCCACGATTTTGATGTTGTCGGTATTCTTCCCTCTCCTCCCGAACTTTACTCCCACGAAGCTATTCCCAAAGAGATCAACACCGCCTTTCTTGAAGCTCAGAAGGCTTTCAGGCATGCGGAAGAGAGCTACTACCTTGTTATAACGGGGTGCAGAACCACTCTTGACCTTGCAGTTAAACACCTTCTCGGCAAGAAGATGAGGCTCCTTGATGCTATCGATGAACTTGTCAAGAGGTGCGAAATCCCCAAACCTATGGGGGAATGGGCACACTCTATAAGAGTTCTCGGCAACGAAAGCGTTCACGAGGCTAAGGGGACCAGAAGGGAAGCTAAAGAGCTTCTGGGCTTTACCCGTCTCTTTCTTGAGTACGTCTTCGTTATGCCTCATAGACTTAAAGCTCTTCGTCAACCGTAAGCCTCCTCCTTCTCTTCACACTTTGAGCTATTTGGGGATTGCTCTATCGTTATTCCCATGGGACACCTGAGCCTGACGTATTCTTTGAGTGCTTCCGCTACTTCGGGGCGGACGATGTCTTCTACCTTTATTTTTCCTCTGGTGGCTTTTTCTATTTTGATGGCTTTTGGAAGGGAGGTTTTAGCTTTCCCCTTAAGTAAAGCAGATATGAATTGTTGGGAGGTGCCGATCTGGTGGGCCAACTGAGTCTGCTTCACCATACCTCCAAATATACAAATAATTCTTGTATATGTCAAGGTCTTTCTTGTAAATTGTCAGATACAAGTAAAGCTTGTAATTTGTTAGGCGTGGAGGCTATAGAACAGGAGCACTACATCGGAGACAAACTTAGAGAGCTTTTAGCCCGTCTTGGGATAAGCCAGCGTAAGCTTGCAAAGCTTACTGGTTATACGCAACAGTATATAAACCAACTTGCTAATAACAAGAGCAGGGCGTCAGTGAGAGCAATAAAAAAACTCTCCCAAGCTCTCGGCGTATCACCCTCTTACTTCCTTGAAGAAGAACCCCCTAAAGAATATCCCCCGCCTCCCGATGTTGTAGAAAGGGAGTATGTCCCCATTCCTAAAATAACAGGTGTAGGAGCGGGCGGAGAGGTGATAACTGACGACTACACACTCATAAAAAGGTCAAGGCTTTCCCGCAAAAGTGTCTCGGCTTTTGATGTCTTGGGCGATAGCATGGAACCAACAATCCCAAAAGGCTGGACCGTGCTTATAGACCCAAACGATAAAGAGCTTGTAGAGGGAGGGATCTATCTCTTTGCAGTTTCCTACGGGAACTCAGAGAACGGCTTGATCATACGTCGAGTCCATAAGGTGAACGACGAGTGGGAACTTGTCCCCGACAACCGCAAATACGCCCCTCAAAAACTGACCGGTGACTACAAGATCATCGGTAGAGTCCTTAAAAAGCTCCCGCCGAACGAGCCTATGGATGTGGAGTGAGGGATGGCAAAAATAGTACCTATTAAGAAAGCTGTAGAGTTTCAGAACCGCTTAATGGAAGCCGTTACGTTCGAAGAACTGAAAGCCTTAGAGAAAGATATAGAAACTCATCTTAGCAAAAAGCCCGACGATTTTGAAAGTCTTTACGTGCTATGCCTTGTGAAACTGAAAATAGGGGATCCCGGATATGTCGTAGAGGTACTCCATCCAATCATTTTGGAGAGCAAGGAGCCCCCTCTTTCATTATTCTTTCTTTATCTCAGAGCTCTATCCCGATTGAGGCGCTACGACGAGATTCTTTCGATAATAGAGCCACTTCTTGCTAATTCTGAAGGACAACTGCGCAAACTGCTCATGGCTGAAAAGATCGTTGCCCTCTTTAACCTCGGAAAGTTCCGTGAAGGGATCGTTGCTTTTGAGCAGCTCCTCGGAAAACCGCTCTATAAATCTTCACTCAAGGATCTGCTAAGCGCTCTAAAAGATGTGTATTCTTTTGTCGATATTGTTACATTTATAGATATGTATAGTTTTGCTAAGGGTCAAGTTATAGCAAAGGAACTGGTGGATAAGTATCCTTACTTCAAGCGCATATACGATCACCTGAAGAAAGATAACCGCTTTGAAGAGGTTATCCCTGTTTACGAAGAAGATGGCGAAATGAGGTCTCTTTACTTCTACGTTAAATCCAAAAAGCCTGTTTCTCCCGAGGAATACACAGGATTGATTCGGGAGTTCGCAAAGCTCGTCCCGGATGAGATCTGGGAGAACCCAGATGTTGAGTGGGTGTCTTTACGCCTAATCGAGGATGAACCGAGTATCGCTGAGCTTTCATAAACTATCCAGTATGATAGTGGACGATCTTCAGCATGTCCACGATGCAAACTACAGAACTGCAGTTAGTAGACTGTACTATGCAGTCTTCCTTGAGTTGAGAGAACAATACTTGAAGCGATTGCCCGAAGACAGCCTGTATGTGGGAATACTGGCGGGCGAGTTTCCGAAAGTGCACGCCCTCATCAAGCTCGCCACTCTTGAGCTGAACAAAGATGTAGGTCTTTTGTTAAAGGAATTGCACAGCATGAGAAAACAAGCGGACTATAACACAAGGAGAACAACAGGCAAATATCACTACTCAAGGGCTATGAACTTATATTCTTCCTTAGCAGACTTCACAAAGCGCATATCCCAGCTTAATCCTAAAAGAGTAGAGAAAGCTTTTGAGAAAGCCCACACCCGTCTTATAGGAAGATAACTCTCACAGCCTTGACTCTAACACCCCTATCACAAGATTCTGAAGCTCTGTATCTTCTTTAAGGTTTTCTTTAGCTTCAAAGACAGCTTCGCAGTATAGCCGTGCCCGATGATAGTCAACCATTGTTGGTACATATACCATACTGTAATCGGCTTGATTTCTCAGGTTTCTTAGCTTAGCGAGGTTATCCCCCACAGATCGGATTTCCCCGCTCCTCGACAGCTTCAATGCTTTGGGGATTATAAAATGAAGCTCACCCTTACGTTTAAAAAACTCAGCCCTCTTCTCAGAAGGAAGTATGTCGGCAAGCATCTCCCTTACTGTCAAAAATGCGGAGTAGTAGAATCTGCCTATAGCTATTCTTATCAACGTTGGCTTGTGGAACGTATTGGGGTTGTTTTTGTCACACAGGAAGATCTTCTTTGCAGTGTCCATAAAATACCTTGGTTCAAACCTCTGTTTTTCCATTACGAAAGAGCCATGACAGTGTAAGGCGTGCCTACCTTATCCACAATCTCTTTGAAAGCTTTATCTTCTATCTCTACGATCTTATCGACGTCTTTAGTAGGAGGTACAAAGAAAAACATCTTTTCTTCCCATCCATCTTCTTCTTTGACGACAGGAAGGACTCTAAGCCCTTTATCCGTCAGCAGATTGTACGCCCGCCTGAAACTTTCCTCCTGTTCAAGAGCTTCTTTCCCTCTCTTGTACTCTTCTAAGAGGATACTTATCTGTGCAACAAGTTCTGTATTGGTATTTTCAAGTTCGCCCGGATCTATATTTTCCATTTCTCTCATAGCTTCTTCCCATCTGCCAACATTTACCAAGGTCACCACCTTAGAGAGCCTGACATCCGGAGGCATACTACGCCCCTTATGTTTGCTCTCGTACTCCTCGATTACTTTAAGAGCCTCTTCAGGCATTTCTTTCATTATCAGTGCGGTAACTTTATACGAAACCACAAAGCGGTCAAGCTCGGGAGATCTCCCCTCTTTTTCGATGCTTTTAAGAAGAGATAAAGCCTCATCTGCCTTACCGAGAAGTAGATATGCATCAAGAAGTACAGGAACGAGCTCGAATACGGCGTTTCTCTCAAGGTCATACTCAATACTCGCCGCTATCTTCTGGAGATCTTCGATAGACTTAGCCAAAGCTATCTTTATCCTGTATTCGTCAGCTCTCGATTTAGGAAAAGGTATAAGTACCATGTTAATAATATAACCCCTCACAGCCCTGACTCGTCTATTCATTATCTCTTTTGATTGTGGGGAGTTTTTTGTGGTAATGATATCAGGGTTGAGTAGCCTTGTTCTTCAGTTCGTCTTCCTTAACTCGTATATAACCTAACTACCTGTTTCTGGAAAAGGAACGGTTATTCAAGGTGTCGCCAGCGATAAACTTTTACGGCTAACGTAGGTAGATAATCCACCTGATCCCGTAAATACCAGCATTTAGGGAATCGCGTACAACAGTATTTTTCCTTCCCGAATTTGCGGATATATTTCAATTGCAGTTTCCCAAGGCAAAGGGGACAGTAGTATAACATTATGTGATCAACGACCGAGAACATATCTTCAGAGTTCGGCAGATCTATCCATCTCACCCACTCAGCCGCCCCTAACATAGCCCATATCTCTTTCTCTAAATTTCCCACGGTGTTACTTGGAGTTTTAGTTACACCTATTTCTCTTATTAAGTCCGCAACGTTATAAAGATTTACATCTACCTCAGCAGCTAATTTTATTGCTTGCTTTGAAAATTTATTGTTTGATGTTACAACCCACGCCTCAGAACAGCCGTAAAAACCTTTAGCCGTGTTTATTTCCTGTACAGCTCTGACGCCTACAGGCTTCTTCCAGTATTTACACTGAATACATATCTTTCTATTACCCTTCTCCGCAATAACATCCGCCCCAAAATCACCGCCGTGCTTAGTCAGATATACTTTAAAACCATTAGCTTTAAGGAAAAATGCGACCGCTTTTTCAAACTCCTGCCATGAATTGGCCCTGAGGAGGATTATGCTGTTTTTAACATATTCGTTCAGCTTCGAAAAAAGCAAAGGGGCAAATTCCTGTCTCAATAAGTCATCCGCCTTTCGTCTTGAAGAAAGCTCATTTGTATCAATCTGCTTATTATTAGCTTCCAGAATTTCTATAATAGGTCTATAGTATTCCAGAGCATCCAAGAATATAATCAACTCACTCTCGTCTATATCATCGTCCCAGTTTTCATCTTTGTGGTCTGCTTCAGCGTCAGTTTCCCCATGACGAAAGTATTCCCTTGCTTCCTTTTTAATAGTCCGATACAACACTACTACAAATATGCCTCCTGTTATGACCCATAACAAAACGCGATCCTCCACACCCAAAATCGATAGAGCATAGACAACAAGAAGCGCAATCAATGCGGTTAATAATAGGGAATAGGCAACAACATAGAACAGGAAAATCAGCCAGTAGATAACGTTTACGATCAAGCGGAGAACGACCAAAATTTTTATACCCTCCCTACTCAAAAGTTCCCTCTAACTTAAGCCGGAGTAGGGGAGGGGGCAATTTACAAAAAATACTTGACATCTACAAGTATTAGTTGTATATTTATCCCTACCATGAGCACGATGGAGATAGCCGTAGCGGGGATAGCCTTCATAGCGGTCTTTTTTCTCGGCGCAGGCTTCATCTTCTTGCTCGAAGACTACCTGCGCACAAAGAAACAGCTAATCGCTCTCATGCGGGAAGCGGAGAGAGAGAAGAGCAATAACCATAAACGTGGCAGCGAGGAGGGATCCAATGTTTAGAAGATGCGGGTCACGTGTTTGGGCGTATAACCATAACGTGAATGCAAGTGCCGCTCCTACAAGAGTAACGATAAAAGCGTTTTCTCCGAGCTTCCCGACGAGGCTAATAAGCTCTCTTACAGCTTCCCACATCCTTGCAACTCCCTCACAGCTCCTTAAGGGCGTTGATCCAGTCCTCCAAAGTGTTGAAGTCAGGCTTGGATCTCACCGCTTTAGCCCTAAAATCCCGCCATTCTTCAAGGTCAATCTTCTCCTTATCCCACGGGACAAGGTCGACATGATCGCCTATTTTGTAAACGGTAATCTTCCCTACACTGGTTTTTACATCCCCCACGCGAGTACCGAGCTGTTCAATGGTGTTCCACTTCCCCATATAGAAGGCTCTTGTCTTCTCCTCGTTGTGTTTGTATTTGGGGACAACAAGGTCGTCAATAACAATCCTGTAAGCAATCAGCGTGGCTATAGGAGCGACAATAAACACAAGATCAAGAAGCGGCAAGTCCCGCAGGTCCCGCAGCTCAGGAGAAGTTTTAATAAGCAGGATAAGGAGAGTAGGCACACCCGCAACGAAAAAGAGCAGAAGATTAACAGTCCGCATAATCGCCTCCCTTGCAGACAGGCTGAAAAATGCCCATCTGAGGAAGGCGCCCACCAGCGTCTTTTCCATTTTACCGCCTCCACGGGTATTGGGGGCAATTTTACCCCGCCCGTGGAGGGCAAAAAATCACTTCACGGTCGCCACATGCCTACACATCTCACAGATGTAATCCTCATATTCCACAGTATCCCCCGCCAGAGTGGGAAGCTTAGCCTCCCTATGTCTCATAGGAACCAGCTTCTTCTTTTCCTCCCAGCACTTAGGACAAAAGACTCCCTCTTTGCCCTCTACAGTCAGATAGCCCTCGGCATGATAAACAGGCTCCTTAGCCTGTTTGACCTTCACAAAAATCACGTAGAGGATAACCGAGAAAGCGGGGGCAACAAAGAAGCTCCAGAGGGCTCCCTTCCACAACCACAGAACCAGACCCACAAGCCCGCCGATGATAACGCTAATAACCATCATTCCGAGTTCCGCATTAGTGCCTGTGATGGTGAGTCGGCGGACTTGCCTGAGCAGGACGCCTACCTTGGGCAGGAGTTTAAGCAGAGCTCCTGCCCAGCTTACTATCGCTCCCCATTCCATTTTACCACCTCCGCAGGGGAAGGGTCTATCCCTTTCCAGTTTACCCCTGCGGGGGCAAAACCAC
The DNA here is from genome assembly GCF_055385515.1 of Hydrogenivirga okinawensis. Lineage (NCBI taxonomy): Bacteria > Pseudomonadati > Aquificota > Aquificia > Aquificales > Aquificaceae > Hydrogenivirga > Hydrogenivirga okinawensis. The sequence goes on from NZ_AP042386.1 coordinate 95,330, forward strand.
AAAGGAGGTGTCAGCTATGAGAACGTGGGATACCAAGCTGAGGGAGGATCCCAAGAAGGACGCCATTTGGCGCCTTGCATTCCTCAAAGCCCGCCACGGGTGGGCTTGGTATAACGCCGCAAAAGATGACATGCGCTATGGGAACGAACAAGGAGCCGAGTTCTGGATGGAGAAAGCCGAAGAAAAGCTTACCGAAGCCCTCCAAATTCTCGCAAGTGCAGGAATGGATAACGGGGAACTCGCCCATCACATCAGAAAAACCCTTGCGGAAATGGAAACAAAGAGGGTAGCGGTATGAGTCTCAGACCGAGGTTTTCTTTTCTTGCAAAACAACAAACAAAGCCAAAGACCACAGAGCAAGGGAAGCAGCCACAGCCATCAATACAAGCGTCCAGTCTATATCCATTTTACTCTTCCTCCGGGAATAAGATAAAAGCGAATACGACATTTGACAAGCCTGCTACAAGAATAAGAACCAGTGTAATATCGGATATTCGTTCCGCTATTCGTAGCAGAAAAGAGCCCACCATAAGCCCGACGCCGAAGTTCCTAACTGTTTCAGCAAGAAACTTTTTCTTTCCCATAAGTCCATTTTACAAGGAGGCAAGGACCGCCAAGAAGAGGGATTGGCGATCCCGCATAGGCTTATCGGTTCTGCTTTTCTACATTTTAGCCCTTACCTTCCTGAGTGTCCACCTTCTGGAAGAAAACCGCAAGCTCAGGAAGGAGCTCCAAGCATGGGAGGGGCTGAACTACCACGTTGCTCCTCCCAAGAAACCTCGTTTTTATCACAGGAGGAGGTGAGAAATGGAGATTGTCCTCATACCAAACGGTACTCCCCGTACTTTAAGGGAGGCTTTTAGGTACTCCCAGCGATATGTAGTCAGAGCCAATGATCCCGAAATGAAAGAGCACGAAGGCATAGTTGTGAGAAAAAGGGCAAGGAAGATCAGGATCTATACACAAAGCCCATTACGAGGAGGATACGACGAATACGAACTCGCCCACATCATCGAGATGGGAGGCAACACCTATTACATCGCTGGGAAGCTTTTAGAAACTTACAAGCCCGATTACGTTGAGCCCGTTCAAAACAATTTGCAGGAGGTAGTATCATGAGCACAATTGCAAAAGCAAAGACCAACAACGGCGGAATTGTTAGGGAGGAGGACGCTAAGAAAGTCCTCGCCATACTCAGAACTACTATGCCCAGCCTCAGCAAGGTTGACGACCAAACAGCCTTACTTGCCCTTGCATACGCTAAACATTTGGGTTTAGACCCCCTCAAGCGAGAAATCCACTTAATCCCCTACTGGGATAAAGAACAGCAAAGGTATGTAATTCAACCCGTTGTGGATTACAGAGAATATTTAAAGAGGGCGGAGGCAACGGGTAAGCTTGACGGATGGGAGATAGAAATCGGCAACGATGAAGCTCTGGGAAGGTTTGCAACCATAACGATCTATCGGAAAGATAGGTCGAAACCCGTTGTTTGGACCGTTTACGAAAAAGAAGTTGCAAGGGACACTAAAGCTTGGAAAGAGCAGCCCATTTTTATGCTAAAGAAAGTTACAATCGCTCAAGGCTTCAGGATGGCGTTCCCGGCAGAAGCGGGAGAATTGCCTTACGAAGAAGCTGAGCAATGGGATCCGCAAGTATTAGCGGAAATAGAAAGCCCGGTCTCACAGGCAAGCCAGCCTCCTGAGATAGACCCAGACAACGCTCCTGCAGCAAACGGAGACTACATCACCGAAGCCCAGAGAAAGAGGTTCTTCGCCATAGTCAAGAAAGAACTCGGATACAGAGAAGACGCCATCAAGGAGATCCTCAAAGACAGGTTCGGCATAGAGTCCACCGCCGAGATAACAAAAGACAAGTATGAGGAGATCATAGACTACTTCCGTAAGCTCTCTCAGCCGATAAAAGCGGAGGCTTGAAATGCCAACCGCCGGCTGCCGTAGGCATCCCTCCTCTTCTCCCTTTGGGGCTTCCCGCCCCGACTTTGAAAAGGAGGTGAAAAGTGAGACCAATTAAGTTCAGAGCAAAAGACAAAAGCGGTGAGTGGCTATATGGTTATCTTTGTGAGCTTCACGAGTTCGAAAAGGGCAAACAGACTAAAAAGCTTGCAATACAATGTGAAAACGGGAGGATATATCCCATACTTCCTGAAACGGTAGGACGGTGTGTAGGTTTTTTGGATAAAAACGGTAAGGAGATATGTGAGGGGGATATTTTGAGAGTAGTTCTGCTCGATAGTGGATGCTATCTTGTTGGTGTTGTTAGGCGTAGTCAGTGTTTTGTTCCTCGTGCCAGTTTTGGGGATGCGACAGGTGAGGAATCATATGAATGGTGGTATATAGAGCTTATCAACACAAACGACCCTTCATTGAAGGGGAGATCGTCTATCCCAGTAGCTAATCTGAACTTTAAAAATGCTAATTTGAGCTTGAAAAATACAGAAGTTATCGGCAACATCTACGACAATCCTGAGCTGTTAGAAAAGGAGGCGGGGAGATGATAGAAGTGGGAGCAGAATTAAACAGGAAAGAGCTTTTAGACGTTCTCATTTCCCTTCCTGTAGAAAAGAAAGGGGCGCTACCGGCTCTTTCTAAGGTCCTGATTACCGCTAAGGATGGAATTTTGGAGCTCAGAGCTACTGATATGGAAACCTACGGAATAGCTAAGATGTCGGGTAGCGGGGATTTCCGAATATGCGTGGACTGGAGAACTCTTACAGGAATTATCAAAAACATTGAGGATGAGCGGGTGGAGATAGGGGTTGACGGCAATAAAGCAGTAATAGATTACAGGGAAGGGGCTTTTAAGCTTGATCTATTCCCTATTGAGGATTTACCAGAATTTCCGGCGGTGGAAGAAGTTGCTTCGGAAGTAAGCTTGCCGGTACAAAGCTTTATTGACGGCGTTGAAAGTGTCATCTATGCGGTGGCAAAAGATGACGAAGCGAGACCGTCCCTGCGTGGTGTGTATGTTCATGCTGTGGACGACAAGGTACATTTTGTAGCTTCGGATGGGTACAGGCTTGCCCTTCATAAGATAGATACAGGTCAAGAAACAGATTTCTCTGCACTTCTTCCAGCGAAGAGCCTTAAATTTGTGAGGTCTGCCCTTAAAACGGAAGAGGGAGAGGTTCTACTTAGGAAGGCGGAGAACTTTACCGTTGTAGAGTCAGAGACCTTCACTTTCTATATAAGAGAGCTTGAAGGCGAATTCCCCGACTATCTTGCGGTCATACCTAAGGAAGAAGATTTTACCTGCATAGCAGATGTTCCTCCCTTCGGTACAACACTCAAGCGGGTTATTTCTGCAGGGGCTCTTACGGTGAAGATATACATTTCTGTTCACGAAGACAGAATGTGGATTTCCTTCAAGGAGGATGAGGTAGAAGGAGAAGAGGAGATAATAATCCCTTATGCGAAGGGAGAGGATATAGAGATAAGGCTTAACCCCAAATACCTTTACGATTTTGTGTCGAAATGCACGCACGGACTAAAGCTTAAGTTCACTTCTCCCGATACGGCGGTTGTTATGGAGAGTGAAGTTGGTGGAACCATTTATGTAGTAATGCCAATGAGGTTGTGAGGAGGTCAAGTCATGCCCACGCTCAAATCCCTCGAATTCGAAATAGAGGAGGCTCGAAGAAGAAGAGACCGACTGAAACAAGACGTTTCAAACCTCAAGACACGCATCAAATACCACTCAAAAAGAGGCAGATACAAACTCGTTGAAGATCTCAAAAGAGAACTCCGAGTGGTGATGGAAGAATACGAAGATGCTAAGAAGATGTTCAACACCCTGTGTGAGAAGTGGAGAAGGTTACGGGAGGCTAATTAGTGGACTTCAAAGCCGTACACAGAAGTGGAAACAAACTTTCTCCCAAAGGTTACGATTTTTTGGTAAATTTCATAATTGAGGAGTGGCGTGAAAGGAATAATCTATGCCCGTGTGTCTACTCAGGATCAGGCGGAGAAGGAAACCCCGATAGAGAGCCAGATCTCGCAATGTCTGAAGTATGCACAGGAGAAAGGGATTGAAGTTGTAGCTATTTTCAAAGACGAAGGTATATCAGGATCCACAGACAAAAGGCCACAGTTCCAAGAAGCTATAGCCTACGCAATCAAAAACAAAGTCGATTGTTTTATAGTTTTTGACACCTCCCGTTTTGCTCGCAACCGGGAGGACGCTATCTACTACAAAAGGCTCCTGAGGAAGAACGGAATAGAGCTTCACTATGTCGTTACTCCTCTACCTAACGATCCGGTTGCTTCGTATTTAACCGAAGGTATCTTTGAGCTTCTTGATGAATATTACACGCTCATGGTTAAAAAGCATACGCTCAGGGGCATAGAAGAGGCTATCAAAAAGCGGATCTATCCCAAAAACAAGTGCCCCGTAGGCTACAAAATCGTAAAAGGAGAAGATGGCAAAGGTCGCATACACAAAGATGAGGAAACAGCACCGATCTACTTCAAGATCCTTGAGCTTTTCCGTAAAGGTTTGGGCGGACTTGAGATAGCCCACTACCTGAATCGGGAACTCGGCACGAGCGAATGGAACAAAAAGAAAGTTCTCAGAGTTCTCAAAAATCCCCTCTACAAAGGGATTATAGAGTATGGCGACATTCGAGTCTATTTCGAGGATCTTCGCTACATCTCCGACGAAGAATGGGAAGAGATACAGAAAGAACTCCAACGGAGATACAAAGAAGAGAAGGGCGGGCACAAGGCAAAGATGTTCTTCGTCGGTCTTCTGAAATGTGGGAAGTGCGGATCCGCCATGACCACACGGACGGGAAAGGGGAAAGGCGGACTTTACTTCTACTACGTCTGTTACAACCGGTTACACCGCAAGTGCAATCAAGAGATCCTTCCCGCTCATAAGGTTGACGAGTTCCTGTCGAAAGAAATCCTTGACTACATCCTTGACGAGAAAACCTTACAGGAACTCACAAAACGTCTCGAAGAAGTGATCAGAAAGGAGACGGACACCTTCGGGAAGAAAGAAGCCGAGCTAAGGAAAGAAAAGGAAAAGATAGAAAGGCAGATAGACAACCTCGTTAAAGCCATCACCCTCGGCGTAGATCCCGAAGCTGTGAAGGACGAACTTAACCGTCTCCAGAGATGGAGAGAGAAAATAGAAGCCGAGTTATCCCAGATCAAGAAACTGAGGGTTTTGAGCGTAACGCCGAGAATAGATCCCAAACAGGTCAAGTCTATATTTGAAGAGCTTATGAAGAGCGGAGACTACTACAAAATAAGGACTTTCTTCAAAACTCTTGTCAAGGAGATAACCTACGACAACCGAGCCTTTGAAATTCAATACTCTCCTGAGTTGTTCGCAATAGAGGGATGTCAAGGGAGGGTGACGGGACTCGAACCCGCGACATGGGGATCCACAGTCCCCCGCTCTACCAGCTGAGCTACACCCTCCTAAGACTTTTTAAATTATATCACTCTGAGCTTTGGGGTAGTGGGTGGTTCAGAAGCGTTCTGGAGGCTGTGGAGTAAGGCTTCACCGAATTTTCTAAGTTCCGAAACGTTGAGTTTATTTCCTCTTCCGCAGCCCTTCATCTGAGGAAGGGCTTTCCGAAGGACGTTAATCGCTCTCTTCCTCTCGCCTTCGGTTACGTGATGTAAAGCTATGGCAAGCCTTATAATCCCCTGAAGGCATTCCCTATCTCCTCTGTCTGACAATCCCTTCCATACTTCTTCCAGAACCTCATGAACCTCGTAAAACCTACCTTTATTCCAGAGCTCCGAGGCTTTTAATAAAAGCTCGTGTTCTCTGTCCAAACCGAGGACATTTTCTATACCTTTCCTCTTTGAAGGCACGCTTTCCAATAACGTATGTAGAAGGGCGTACACCTCTATAGGTCTGTGCTTCCTTTCCCTTATGTATCTCCTGAACCGAAGGTAGGACTCTAAGGATCTTATGTCCACATAACTGCCGGTGGAGGGAGTGAGCGGAGGGAAATCGTTGGGACTTACGAGAAATGCTATATGGGTTGATATGTAGAGCCTGTGAGGTGTTGGAAGAGGAACCCTTCTGTAGAGCTTTTTGAAGAACTCTTCCCTATCTTCCAAAGAAAAAAGATCCTCTATGTCTAAATTCCCAAAAAAATTCTCTAAAAAAACGCTCGCTTGCTTCCTTCTCCTGTTAAATATTAACCTATCAAAGCTCTCCTGACAGTTGATTAGGACGAATGGTGCGAAGCACTCCCCTAAGGTCAAATCTTCCTTTTTTAATAAGGAATTAAAGTAGCGTTTGTATATCTGAACGAGGGAATCGTTCTCTATCCAAAAAGAAAGATAGGATTTCGCCCGCTCTAACATAGAGTTAGATGTATCCCTACTGGTTTTCCCATAATAGAAGTTTATAAGAGCCTTGGAGGTCTCCAGAGGGAGACCCCTCTTCTCGATCCGTGTATAGAAGTAAAAGGCGGATGCTATTAGTTCTTTTTCCACATTAGACCTTAGCTCCCATCTGCTTCGCTTTCTCCACCACGTCCTCTATCGTCCCCACCATGTAGAAGGCGTTCTCCGGAAGGTGGTCGTACTTACCGGTGAGTATCTCCTTGAAGGATCTTATGGTATCTTCGAGCTTAACGTACTTACCGGGCATTCCGGTGAACTGCTCAGCAACGTGGAAGGGTTGGGCGAGGAACTTCTGGATCCTTCTTGCCCTGTTGACTATCGCCTTGTCCTCTTCCGAGAGCTCCTCCATACCGAGGATAGCGATTATCTCCTGAAGTTCCTTGTACCTCTGGAGTATCCTCTTCACCTCCATGGCGGTCTCGTAGTGTTCGTCTCCAACGAACTCGGGAGCCAAGTATTTAGAGGTTGATTCGAGGGGATCTATGGCGGGATATATACCGAGTTCCGCGAGTCTCCTCGCGAGAACGGTGGTGGCGTCGAGGTGGGCGAATATGGAGTAGGGAGCGGGGTCCGTAATGTCGTCTGCGGGAACGTAGACCGCCTGAACGGCGGTGATAGATCCCTTCTTAGTTGATGTGATCCTTTCCTGAACCTCACCGACGTCCGTGTTCAGAGTTGGCTGGTATCCGACAGCGGAAGGGAGCCTTCCCAGAAGCGTGGAGACTTCCGAACCAGCCTGAACGAATCTGAATATGTTGTCTATGAAGGTGAGAACGTCCTGACCCTCAACATCTCTGAAGTACTCAGCCATCGTGATACCCGTCTGAGCGACCCTGAACCTAACTCCGGGAGGCTCGTTCATCTGCCCGTAAACCATGACGGTGTAGGGAAGAACTCCCGACTCCTTCATCTCGAGCCAGAGGTCGTTCCCTTCCCTCGTCCTCTCTCCAACTCCGACGACGACGGAGAAACCCTTGTGGAACTTAGCTATGTTATGGATCAGCTCCTGCATCAGTACTGTCTTTCCAACACCGGCACCTCCGAAGAGTCCAACTTTACCACCCTTGACGTAGGGCTCGAGGAGGTCTATTACCTTTATCCCCGTCTCGAGGATCTCGACCTTGGTGGACTGCTCCTCCAGAGCGGGAGGTTCCCTGAACATGGGCCAGAACTCCTTAGCCTCAACAGGTCCCTGCTCATCTATGGGTTGACCGACGACGTTAAATATCCTTCCAAGAACCTCTCTCCCGACGGGAACACTTATGGGACCTCCGAGGTATTCCACCTCCTGACCTCTAACGAGGCCGTCGGAGGCACCCATCCCGACCGCTCTAACCCTGCTCTCGCCTATGTGCTGTGCTACCTCGAGGAAGAGCTCCTCCTCGGCCCAGTTACCTTTATCGTCTATATATCTCCTTATAGTCTTAAGCCCGTGCCTTATGGGAGGGAGTTCCTTGGTCTCGAACTCAACGTCAACGACCGGTCCTATGACCTGAACTATCTTCCCGACAATCTTTTCAGCCATCCTTCAACCTCCTAATTTTTCTCATGGGGCATGGGTTTGTACTCTTCTATGAGCATACTTATAAGAACGTAAAGGATAACTCCTGTACCTATAAGAGCCACCACCCAAGCGATGAACTCAAGCATCTTTAATCTCCTCCAGCAGTGAATTTATTCTACGATAACTCCTGGGTGCAAAAAGTCCAGATATAGAGGTAATAGAGATCCCTGCAAGAGCAAAGAATAGCTTCTTCGCATTGAGATCTCCTATAAACAAACTTACAGATCCTCCTCCAGCTGCAATCATAAGAGTGAAGAAGAGTCCGAACCTCTGCATCTCTACCTCTATCGCCTTCCGGAAGTACTCCTTCACTTCATAGCCTCGGCGGCGCCGACTATGTCTATGAGCTCGAGGGTTATGGACTCCTGTCTTGCCTTGTTGAATATGAGGGTCCACTGCTTGACGAGGTCGTCGGCGTTCTTGGTAGCGTTATCCATAGCCACCATCCTCGCGAAGTGCTCTGCGGCGTTAGATTCCACCATAGCCCTGTATATCTGGTAGTTCAGGTAGAGGTTTATTATCGAGTTCATGAACTCCTGTTCTTCCACCTCGAAGGTATAAACGCTCATCGCATCTTCAAGACCACCCTCAGGGACATCGAAGGGGAGAAATTTCCTCGTGATAGGCTTGTAGCTCGCACGGGTTATCATCTCATTATTCATCAGGTAAACGGCGTCCACTTCTCTACTTAGGAACCGCTCCCTGACTATCTCCGAGACCTCCTTGGCAACGCCAAAGTTCACCTCTTTTCTGAAGACCTCATCATAGCCCTTAACTATGTTGTAATCCCTTCGGGAGAAGTACTGATACCCCTTCCTTCCTATGAGTATCAGGTTTACCTTCGCTCCCTTGTTCTCTTTGTTTTCGATAAACTTCTCAGCTTCCCTTATTATGTTAGAGTTGAAGGCTCCCGCCAGTCCCCTGTCGGCGGTCACGAGTATCACATCCACCCTCTTCTCCTCTCTCTCCTCTAACAGAGGGTGGGAGTCTCTGTGAACCTTGGAGGCTAAGTCTCTCACCAGCTCGTAGAGCTTATCCGAGTAGGGTCTCGAAGAGTAGAGCAGCTCCTGTGCTCGCCTGAGCTTTGCGGCGGAGACCACCTTCATCGCGTTGGTGATCCTTCTCGTATTTTTTATACCCTGTATCTTCCTTCTAATATCCCTCGGAGACAGCTTTGGCATAACGGAGAGGTATTATAGCACAGGTTATGTGTTAAAATCTTAGCTCATGGAATACGCCTTCTTTGAGGGAAAGTTCGTTCCCATAGAGGAAGCGAACATAAACATAAAGACGAACTCCTTTCATTACGGGACTGCCATATTCGAGGGTCTGAGAGCATACTGGAACGAGGAGGACGAACAGCTATACATTCTCTTTGCGAAGGAGCACTTTGAGAGGCTCGTCAGGAACGCCCGCTCTCTCTTCATGGAACTACCCTACTCCGTAGATGAGCTTGTTGAGATAACAAAGGAGCTTCTCAGGAAGAACGAGATAAGACAGGACGTCTATATAAGACCTATCGCCTACTTCAAGGATCTTGCCCTCACTCCAAAGTTATTAGACTACACTCCGGAGGTAGCCATATACACCTACAATTTCGGTAGATACTTAGACACCTCCCAGGGAATAAGGGTGAAGGTCTCCTCCTGGAGGAGGAACGATGATAACTCTATTCCCTCCCGCTGGAAGGTTGCGGGAGCCTATGTGAACAGCGCCCTCGCAAAGACCGAAGCCCTGATGTCCGGATACGACGAGGCACTTCTCCTAAACTCACAGGGATTCGTCGCCGAAGGTTCGGGCGAGAACATCTTTCTCATAAGGGAAGGAAAGGCTGTAACTCCATCTTACAGCGAGCACATACTCGAGGGGATAACGAGGAGGGCGGTAATAAATCTTCTGAGGAACGATCTTGTGGTGAAGGTTGAGGAGAGGCCGGTGGCGAGGAGCGAACTCTACGTTGCAGACGAGATCTTTCTCACCGGAACGGCGGCGGAGGTCACCCCCGTGGTTGAGGTGGATAACAGGAAAGTGGGTAGCGGGAAGATCGGTGAGATAACGAGACAGCTCCAAGAGCTTTACTTCAAGGCAGTGAGGGGGAAGATAGAGAGGTACAGAAGCTGGCTAACGCCCGTATATGAGAAATGAACTGGTAGAGGAGCTTAGGGAGGTAGTTCACTTTCTTTCGGAGAGGAACAGACTGTCTTCTTCAGAAGGGATGGGGGAGTCTCAGGAGTTCGTGAGAAACCTTGTAAAGAAGCTCGGCGTTCCCTTCGTAGAAGAGAGCTTCGAGGTAGAGAAGAACATTCCGGTGGAAGGAAGTGTAAGGCTAAACGGAAAGGAAATCACCGCCTATCCCTTTGTGGGTAGCCTCTGGGGGGACAGGGAAGGTGAGGTGGTTCCCGAGAGTGATAGCGTTAAAGGGAAAATAGCCTTAGTCAGGGTAGGCGGGAAGAGGGAGAGCGAAAAGGTGAGGAAACTAAAAGAAAGAGGAGCGATCGGGGCGATCTTTTACTTGGAGGAGGTGGACTCTCCCTTTGTAGGGAACCTCGGGGAGGAGAACTTCTTAGCCCTCTCGGTAAGCAGGGGAGAGGCAAAGGATCTGATCGGTAAGAAAGTAAGGATAGAAGCAAAGACCAGGAGAGTGAAGGTTAGAGGAAAGAATCTTTACTTCGACATTGGTAAGGGACCTTTCATATACCTCACAGCCCATCTTGACTCAAAACCCTTTGTCAAGGGTGCCATAGATAACGCCGTCGGGGTCGCCCTCCTTCTCGCCCTTGCAAAAGAGCTTAGAGACTCCTACTACTTCCCTTTCCGCCTCAGGTTCATGATAACGGACGGTGAGGAACTCGGTCTCGAGGGAGCGAAGTTCCACGTGAGGAACCTAAAGCACGCCTACTACGTGATAAACCTCGACTCGGTCGGCTGGTCCAATCCGGCGGTGATATACAGGGACGCCTCCGGCTACAACGGTGAGAAGATAATGGATAAGTTCTACAAACACATGAAGGATTTGAAAATTGACATACCCTTCAGGGAAGGCAAGAGGGGAAGGAGCGATCACATACCCTTCAAGGAGAAAGGCGTCGAGGCTCTGTTTCTATCCTCCAATCCCTTCACCCTCAGGCATACCTTCTACGACAATTATGAGGCGGTGGACTGGAACGTGGTTGAGATGTGGTTTGATGTTCTCAGCTCCTTTCTTAGAAGGTTTCACAAGCTGTGATATATTAAGCTCATGCGTTTTAAAACCTTACTCCTATTGCTTCTAATTCCACTCCTCGCGATTTCCTCTACCTTCGAAGAGCTTGAAAAGAAGCTCTTGAACGTAAAGACCGTCAAGGTAGTCTTCATTCAAAAAACGAAGTACTCATGGTATCCTAAGCCGGAGCTCAGTAAGGGCATCTTTTACGCCACCAAAGGAGGAAAGTTCAGGATAGAGTACACTTACCCCGACAAGGTGATAATGGTCTCCAACGGAAGGGGGATAATAATCTTCAACGAAGAGGACAGGGAAGCGATAATAGACTCCACAGAGAACAACACCTCTCCGGTCATAGAATCCCTCTTCTTCTTCTCAAGACCGCTCAGCGAGGTCTTTGAGCCGACAGGTGAACTAACTAAGGGAAATCTAAAGGTGGTCATACTCAAGCCCAAGAGGAAGGACGAAAATATAAAGGAGGTCTACGTTGAGGTGGACAACGATCTTGAGGTAAAAAGGGTGAGAGTTGTGGACAGCGAAGGAACAGAAACCACCATAGAGTTCATAGACGTTGTGAAGAACTATAGACCATCGGAGAACCTTTTTCGAATAGATCTCCCTGCGGATGTGAAGGTTAGAAGAGCCGGGGAGATGTGATGAGAAAGGAGAAGATCGATTTCAAAATAGAGAAGGCAAAAGAGAACGATCTTGAAGAGCTTGTAAAGGTGTATCTCGATAGTTACAAGGGACTCGAAGAGTACTCCTACACTCATCCCGATGACGTGAGAGCTTACATGAACTGGCTGTGGCGGAGAGATCCAGAAGGTATATTTGTTGCAAAGGTTGGAAATAAGATCGTAGGCTTCGTAGCTGGAGATTCCAACTGGTTCAGCAAGAGGGAACACAAAAAGGTGGGGGCGGTCCATGAAATAGCAGTCCTCCCAGAGTACAGAGGTGTGGGGATAGGGAAAGCACTTATGGAGACAATACTCGACTACTTCAGAAAGAAGGGACTCCACACCGCCGAGCTTTGGGTGGGAGACGAAAACTACAAGGCTATAGATTTTTACAGAAGGCTCGGCTTCAAAGAAAAGGGGCAGTACAACTACTGGGTCAGGATGACCCTCGATCTGGACAGTAAAGCTGGATGATCCTTTCAATTATCTTCGTTGTGGAGATGTTGTACTCAAAGGGAATGGTAACTACCTCTCCGCCGTAAGATTCCACGAAATCCCTTCCCACTATTCTGTCTATCTCCCAGTCTCCTCCCTTGACGAGGATGTCCGGCTTTACAGCCTTTATAAGCTCCAAAGGTGTGTCTTCCTCGAAGATAACAACGTAATCGACCGGTTTCAAAGAGCTGAGAACCTTAGCCCTCAGTTCTTGAGGGAGTATAGGTCTCTTTTCTCCCTTTATCCTCCTTATGGAACTATCGGAGTTCATGCCTACAACGAGAACGTCCCCTAAAGACTTAGCCTTCCCGAGGTAATCGACGTGTCCAGCGTGGATAATGTCAAAACAGCCGTTGGTGAAGACTATTCTTTTACTACCGCGGAGGGGATCCAATATCCTGATAAGATCCTTCAGATCGAGTATCATAACTCTACGTTGGAAGAATTCTCAGGAGTTTAAGTATGAAGATCAAGGCATCTTGATTAAGGAAAACGATAAGAAAAGCTAAGATGAGAAACATAATGGTCATCTTACTACCTAAGTAGGCTATTTTTATATCGAGCCCGTGAATTTCTTCACAGAGTTCTTTTATTCCAACTTCAACGTTATCCAGTCTGCTTTCTAAACGATCCAGACTCCTCTCTACAGCAGTCATTCTTTCCTTAAGCCTTGCTATTCTCTCTCCCTCTTGAACTTCTGCCATGGGTAATAATTTATACCATTATGCCCAAACTGGTTCGCTTCCTGATCGCCTGCGCCGGGTGTATAGGAATAGCTGTGGTGATTTACTTTATACTCCGCTGGCTCGGTATAATTTAAACTTCCATGGTGATAAACTTCTACAGACCTGTTGAAGTCTTCTTCGGAAGGGGTGCGGTAGACAAGGTAGGGGAAGTCGCGAGGAGATACGGCTTTAAAGCCTTGGTAGTTACAGGGAAGAAGAGCTCTAAGGAGAGCGGAGCCTTAGATAGAGTGATAAGGTCTCTGAATGCCCACGGGATACAGGAGTACATACTTTACGATGAAGTTATACCGAACCCTACTGACAAAATAGTGAACGAGGGAGCGGATATAGCGGTTAGGGAGAAGGTGGACTTTATAATCGGACTCGGAGGAGGGAGCGCCTTAGATACCGCCAAGGCTATCTCGATCGTCTCCTCCAACGAGGGATCCGTCTGGGACTATGTTAAGTATCCGGAAGGTCCCAGGCTCGTCCCCTACCTGAACAGACCGGTAATATGCATACCCACCACCGCGGGAACCGGGAGCGAGGTGAACAGGTACTCTGTAGTAACCAACTCCATAAGGAAGGAAAAACTCGTCATATCCCACAGCCTGAACTATCCAAAGGTAGCCATCATCGATCCGGAACTTACTACGACAATGAGTCCAGAGCTCACAGCGATAACCGGCTTTGATGCCCTTACCCACGCCCTCGAATCCCTCACAAATAGAGCAGAGAACTTCATGGCTGAGGAGTACTCTGTGAAAGCGATAGAACTGATCGCAAAATGGCTTCCCGTTGCAATAGAGGAGTCCGAGAACTACGAAGCGAGGGAGAAACTCTCATATGCCTCCATGCTTGCGGGAATTGCGATAGACCACCTTGGAGTCGCTCTGATCCATGCCATGGAGCATCCCGTATCAGCCCACTATCCCGAAGTTGCCCACGGACTTGGTCTTGCCGTGCTCGCCCCTTACATTACCAAGTTCAACTACAAGGGGAACCCTGAGAAGTACGCCCTCTTTGCGAGATTGATGGGATACAGAGAGAAACCCGAGCTTGCGGTCGATGCCCTCGTGAACTTACTCGAAAGGATAGGACTCCTGAAAACTCTGAAGGATATAGGTGTTGAGGAGTATATGCTCGACCGACTCACGGAAGACGTTTACATGCTCTCAAGACACTCCTTCCTGATAAATCCCGTCGAACCTTCTCTTGATGATGTAAGGAGGCTCTATCAAGAGGCTTACGAGGGAAGGCTTTAGTGGTTGTGTGCCTCCTTGTGGGTGAAGTAAAGGGCAAGGGCTATTCCAAAGGCTCCAGCAGACAGATAAAGTAGATCTAAGGGCGTCTCGTAGTCCATATCTGTAGCTTCCTTTAAGAAGGTAACTATGAGAACCATGATAACGACCCTCCCCAGTTTAGTTTTTAGATCCTCGAGGTTTGTGATGAATAGAACCTTAGAGCTTCTCGGGTCCCTTTCTGCAACGTCTATCTTAGACACGAACAGTTCGTAAAGCCCCAAAGAGAAGATCAGTAGAAAGGTGGCTATCAGGAACATGTCTATTGAGGCTATCGCCGAAGCTACGAGTTTTTTTGATAGCACCTCGTATTCAAAGGTCCTCAAGAACTTGGTGAGCGGGAGGAGAACCTCGAAAAGACCGGCTATAAACAACGCGAAGGCGCCTATAAGAGAACTTATCACGGCGAGAAGAACGAGAAGGCGGGATCTCCAGAGAAAACTCTCAAACAGGAGTTCGATCTTCTTCATGGGGAATGTATTATAAAGCTTTCACTTCTGTAGATTGGCAACCATCTGGATAAGGACGTCTATTCTCTGGTTTATTCTGTCAAGTTCCTGTCTGAGCTGTCCTATCTGGATGTCAACCTTTTGATTCAGTTGGTCAATCTTCTGGTTCAGGTATTTGAAGTCCTCCTCCTGTCTCCTTTCTATCTTGTCAAGTCTTCTGTTGACCTCATCAAACCTGTCGTAAACGTCCGTCTCTATCTTTTCGATCTTGCGGTAGATATCCTTCGTTCTTTCATCAACTATGTCGTATATAACCTCTAAGGTTACCTTCTTTACAATCTCTTTTGTCCTCTCACGCATATGTCTAATTATAGTGGTAATTGATAGTCCTTCAATTTTTTGTTTTTCCCTCTTCTGTAAATGCTGAAGGCTTTGCGGGCGAAGGGAGAAAGGAGCTTAAGGAGTATGTAAATCTTTGCGAGTATATCGGTGGCGTTTGAGGTGAATTCAACCGCTATCCTCAATCCTTCGGGTATCTGGTCTATGGGGTTGTACTCGACGAGGGCAACCTCTGCAGGCAGGAGCCTGTAATTAAAGGGCAGGCTGGCTTCCCTCTGGAACTTCTTAAGGGCTTTCTTTATCTCTTTATCGTCTTCGGTGTCAAGGAGGAGGGCGAGCCTTTCTAACGGTTCTGGCTTAGGTTCTGCCAGAATCTCGGCGACTCTGCGGTCAATCTCGCTGAGTTCAAATTCAAGGGCTATGTTTCCGAGTGTCCTTATCCTGCTGGGCGGAGCGGACTTGAGCCACTCCCTTATGGGCTTACTCAGGGCTTTCTCCTGAGCTGTCCTTGCAGTCTCAACAAGTTCCCTGTGGAGTTCGCTGGAAGGGTCATACTGGGGTATGGGCTGTTCTACTATGAGTTTGTGGATGTCCCTTTCTCCATATAGTCCTCTTGATTGAAACCTTTTTATCCTCTCTCCAAGAACATGAGAGTTTATAAAGGCGGAAATGTATAAGGCTTCTTCCTCGTTACCAAAGTGTGCGTAATAAGTTTTTGTATCTACTACAAACCTCTCCTCATTCTTAACCACACATGAGGCGGGGTTGCTTCCGCTTGTGGTATAAAGCACCAGCCAGCCGTCTCTGACTGGTTGAGATATTAAATCGTTTCTGTAGTTTATTCTGTCAATAATGTTCATACTCCTCGCCTTCTCTCCCCTCCATTCCTCCCAGACCTTCTGGCACTCTGTAAGCCATTCCTTGAAGTTTCTCGGTAGCAGGTGGGAGTTTTCTATCCAGTATTTGAACCTTTCTCCCGCGGATTTGAATTTCTTTCCTTTTGTAAGTTCATAGTAGTCAAGGAGCCTGTATGAGTCTCCTTCAATCTCAAGGGGCAGGATAACGTCGTCCACTTCCGTGTATCCGAAGGGATACATCCTCTTTGAGAGCAGGGTTTTGAAAAAGAACCTCTTAGGGACAGAGCCTCTTATGACCACTTCTAACTTTTCATCGCCGAGCCTTTTTGAAAAGACGGGAACGCTGTATTCCGACTTTCCGAGAGGCGTTTCCTCAATCTCAACAAACCAGAAGGGTCTGGGGTAAATTGTCGCTCCATCCCTGAATCTATCTGCATAAACACTTGTGAACGACTTTTGAATATCATAGCTCCAGTAAACCTTCCCTTCAGAGTGTTTGACCACGTAAACTTTCGTCCGCTCCTCCTGAAGTCTTGTCTCCGCGACGGATATATCAACGTTGGACCTCGGTAGCCTCCCTTTTATCCTGACCGCCGGTATCTCCTCCTGAGCGGGCTTTACCGCTCTGACCTTTCTACCTGCCACAACGCAGGAGGGAACGTTAAAGAGAGGGCTTACTTCCAAGAGGTCATAGACTTTCACAAACTCAAGAGTCCATCCGCTGTAGCGGTTCTTGGTTCTAAACCATAGGTGTTGGTCTCCCGAAAAGACCGCATAGGGTAGAACGAAGGCTATAACTCCGTTCTCCTTCAGGAAGTTAAGGAAACACGAGATGAAGAATATTAGGGCTATATCTATGTGAGATTTGTTATGTCCCGCTACCTTTATTCCCTGTGCCCTCATGAAGTCGTTTACGAACCTCTGGAGTCCCGTGTGCATCCTGTTGTAAACGAGCCACGGAGGATTTCCCACGATGAGGTCAAACTTCTCTTTAAAGAATACGGGCTTGTAAATGTTCTTGAAGATAAAAGCCCAGATGCTATCCCCCTTCTCTTCAACGAGCCTTTTGATGTCGTTTGCAAGCTCCTTTACGGGCGTCTCCGCTTTCTCCGAGGAGCTCCCTAAGGAAACTCCTGAGTTCGTCCCTTATCTGGGCTTCACTCTGGGCAGATTTGACATGCCTTATATACTCAAGAGCGGAGCTTACAACCTCCTCCCTCACAGGTTAGGTATTATAGTCTTATCCTTCCCTTAAACTCCCTCTCAAGCTCCCTTCTAATAGCTCTCTCTTTGAGCTCCTGTCTTCTGTCGTGGAGCTTTTTGCCTTTGGCAAGTGCTATCTCTACCTTAACCTTCCCGTTCTTCCAGTAAAGTCGGGTGGGGATTATAGTGTATCCCTTCTCCTGAGATTTGCCAAAGAGCCTCATTATCTCCCTCTTGTGGAGAAGGAGCTTCCTTTTTCTGAGCGGATCGGGGGGCTTAATGGTGGCAAACCTGTAGGGTGCGATATACAGGTTGTAGAGCCAGGCTTCGCCGTTGTCTATCCTGACGAAGCTGTCCTTGAAGGAGACGTTTCCTTTATTTCTTAAGGACTTTACCTCAGGACCTTCCAGAACTATCCCAGCCTCGTACTTCTCTATTAGATCGTACTTAGCCTTAGCTTCTCTGTTCTCGGCTATCGGGATTATCTTTCCTTCCTTTGCCATGGTTTTTCGCCGGGGCGGTGGGAGTCGAACCCACAACCTCGGGATCCGTAGTCCCGCGCTCTATCCAGTTGAGCTACGCCCCGTCCTCTTTTAAGTTTACTACCTCAGACTCCGATCTGCAAAGAAACTGTAAAATACAAAACCACTATTTTTAAAAAAGTAGGGCTAATATTGAGATTGATTTTTAAAAAAGTAAGGTTAAATTGGAATCTTATGATAAAGAGGAAGATCCTGAATGAACTAAGGAAACATTTGAAATCTCCGGAGATAACTATGCTCGTAGGTCCGAGGCAGGCAGGCAAGACCACCGTCCTAAAAATTCTGGAAGGAGAGCTGAAGCAGAAAGGAGAGAAAACACTTTTTCTTAACCTTGATGTAGAAGAGGACAGAAGACATCTTCGGACGCAGAAGGATCTTATCGACAAGCTCAGGCTTGAGTTTGGAGGTTCAAAGGGATTTGTTTTTATAGATGAGATACAAAGGAAGGAGAATGCAGGGCTGTTCTTGAAAGGCATATACGATATGGAACTGCCTTACAAATTTATCGTTTCAGGTTCGGGAAGTGTTGAGCTCAAAGAGAAGGTAAAGGAATCTCTGGCGGGTAGGAAGAGGATCTTTGAATTGAGCACGGTTGATCTTGAGGAGTTTGTAAATTACAGGACTGGCTACAGATACGAGGACAGGCTCGATCTCTTTTTCCGTGTCGAGAGCGAACTATCCCATCGTCTCTTAAAGGAATATCTGAACTACGGAGGATATCCGAGGGTTGTAACCTCCGAAACCCATGAGGAGAAACTTCTCACTATAGAAGAGATCTTCTCAAGTTACATAGACAGGGATATAAGGGAGTTGGTAAGCTCGGAAAGGATAGACGTTTACGGAGATCTGATAAGACTCCTTGCTGTAAAGACCGGTATGCCTGTTCACCTTACGGAGCTTTCTTCTGCCTTGGGTGTCTCCCTTCCCACGTTGAAAAACTACCTCTGGTACGCGGAGAAGACCTTTATAGTAGGGAAGATAAGACCCTTTTTCAGAAACAGATCTAAAGAGCTTGTCAAGCTCCCTATCTTCTACTTCACCGATGTGGGACTCAGAAACTTCGCAAGCGGTCAAATGGGATTCTTAACTCTGCCTGACCAGCTCTCTTTACCCTTCCGGAACCACGTATATAACATAGCAAAGACAAAAATCAGAGGCACAGGAGCAAGCCTCCACTACTGGAGAACTAAGAGCGGTGCTGAGGTTGACTTTGTCATAAAGTTAGGTAATAGAGCTATCCCTATAGAGGTTAAATTTAAAGAACTAAAAGAGCCTAAGCTTTCACGTTCCCTAAGGAGCTTTATAAGGAAATACAAACCCTCCGTTGCTATCGTGATCTCCCTTACTTCTTTAGAATCTGTGTCCCTGAATGGATGCCGAGTAAAGTTCCTAAATATTTTCGAGTTTATGTCCTCTCCTTTACCACTCTCTCCCTGAGCCTGCAAACGGGACAGATCTCGGTAGGACTCGGTTCGCCGCAGATTTTGCAGGGCTGGAGGTCTCTCCTCTCCTCCTCTCTGAACTTGGGATAAACCTTTCTCAGATACTCAAGGTAGAACCTCAGCTTCGTTCCCGGAAACTTCTCCTCTATCCTGTTTAAGGTTTCTTTGTAGAAGATTGAGGTCGCGTCCTCCGAAAATGGACATTCCTCCTCTATGAAATCGATGTTATTCAAAAGAGCGTATAGAGCCGTCTCCTTTTCTGTAAACTTGCAGAAGGGCTTTACCTTTTTGACGAACCCCTCCTCCTCTTCCAGAACCGGATACTTCCTTCCCAAATACTTGATGTTCCAGTTTATAACGTTCGCCAAGAGGGAACTCGCCTCGTCGTCGAGGTTGTGTCCAGTGGCCACAACGTTGTAGCCGTGCTCCTTCGCCACCTTATTGAAGTTGTATCTCTTGACGAGACCGCATACAGAACAGGCTTCCCTCGAACTCACCTTTTCCAACTCCGGAATACCTGCGAGCTCTTCCCTAAGATCTACAACGATAGCTTTTCCTCCTATCCTCTCAGCGAACTTCTCAACCTTCTCCTTTGATCTCTCCGAGTACTCCCCTATGCCGAGATGGAGATAAAACCCGTCCGCCTCGTAGCCCAACTTTCTAAGAACGTGCCACAGGGCAAGGCTATCCTTCCCTCCCGATATGGCAACTAAGATCCTGTCCTCCTTTGTAAACATTCGGAACTCTTTTATGGTTCTCTCGGTGTACCTCTCGAACCAACTGATAAAGTCTTCCTTACAGAGGGCAAGCCTGTGATGGGGCATGTATATGATCGGTTTCTTTCCGCAGATCTTGCACTTCATAGAGAGAAATCTAAGGCAAGTTTTTTAGCTTTTCCATGCGAAGAAACTCAGGTTTTAGCTCTATAAGTATTTCCTTTATCTCTTCGTTTTCCAATCTTTCCGCAAACTTCAAAGCCTCTTCAAAGGTCTCAAAATCAGCCTCAGCTATCTTTAGAAGAAGCTCCCTTACTTTACCCTCGTAATTCTCATACTCGGCGAACAGAAAGGCGGAGAACCTCACAACTTCCCCTCCTCAACGAGCTCGGTAAGAACTCTGCCGAAGCTCTCGCTCAGCTGGTGGTCGTCGTCCACTTCTATAAACTCCTTTACCCTCACCTTTTCCGCGAACAGCCTGGAGTCCTCTATAGGGACTATTTCATCCCTCCTTCCGTGAACCAGAATGATCTCCACGGGCGGATCCTCGGGAAAGTTCACATTTCCGTTTTGAATTACCTCGTAGCCGTTTTTGAGTATGTCGGTCGCGAAGTCTTCCCTAACCTCTATCTCCACGTCCTCCTCCTGAAATCTCAGAACCTCCTTTCCTTCGAGCCAGCTCTTTACCCTTTCCTCTCCCAACTCTCTGATGACCAGGTCGAGGGTTCTGAAGGAGGGGGCGAGCAGAAGAAGATTCTTAATATTTCCGAGCTTTTTAAATCTCACATAATTGGTAGCTATATAAGCCCCGTGGGAACTCCCGCAGAGGGTTATGTGAGGATACCTTTCGGAAAAGCCAAGCACGAGGGCTTCCAAGACATCAAGAACCTCGGTGGTAGTGTGCTTTTCGTAATCCATATCCATGGCAAAGAAGGAGTAAGCCTTGGTTCTTTTAAAGTAGTTCCTCGCAAACTCTATCTTAGAGCCCAAAACGTTGGTAGCGAAGCCGTGGAGGTGTATCCAGAGTTTATTGCTTCTATTGTCGTCGTAGAAGAACATGAAAAAAATTATAAAAAAAGGAGGCAGGAGGGGCAGCCACGGGAAGAGCCTACCTGAGGAGGGTTTTCATCAACACCCATATCTTTGACTCAATTACACCCGTGGTGTCTACCTCCTTGAGACTTTCAAGGGAATTTCCTCCGTTGGATACTCCGAAGGCTCTATCAAAGACATCTCTTCCGTAAACGAACCTCTGAGCCTTAACCACGCGGTAATACTGCTTATCTATCCCGTAAGCCCTTCCCTCGGAAGGCAGGAAGAGCTCCGGCTTTACATACCCGTTGTTGTCCAGATAGTTGATCAGTCCGGGGTTTGTTATCAGGTTGTCAGAAGGTGATAGAACCAGAGAAATTTTGTTCGTATCTGCGCTTATACGTGAAAGGATCTCCTCATTGCTCCTGAAGTGATCTCCTCCCGCCGTCAAAGAGAAGTAGAAGGCGTACTCGCCTACGTCATCTGAGTACTGACTGCAGTAGGCTTCCAGTGCGCTCCTTATGGTATCTCCTACATTTACGTTGCTAAGGTTGGAACATCTGAGTGCTCCGTAGCTCCAGTCCTTTATGTCTTTAGAAGAGAGGTTGTAGTCCTGTTCCTTCCAGCCTGCCGAGCCAGGAACTTTTCTCCAGTAGGTGAAGGTGCCGTCAACGCTACCTCCTACACCTCCGTGGCAGGCGATGCAGAACTTCATCTCCTCCGCCGTCTGAGGTCTGAGCCTTCCGTTCTCGTCCTCTATAAAGCCGACCATCTCCCAAAAGCCCGAAGCGTTAAGAACCTTCCCCTTGTCCCAGAAGAACTCATCCTCCTCTTCTTCCTCACCGCTGGACTGGAGCGGTGCGTAGGCGAGCTTCCTCATATACCTAATCTCTTTTATCCTCAAGGATTTGAAGGAAATAGCGTTGTCAGGATCAAGGTAATAAACGGGGTGGGCGAACTCCGTTCCGGGCGGGTACTGAAAGGTAACGACCTCAACGTCCGAAGCGTTGCCCTCATATCTGGAGGACATCGTAAAGTCCCCTACCTCCGTCCCTCTGCAGATTTCTCCGGGCTTCACACCCTTGATAGCGCACTCAAGTATGGCAAGATTCTTCTTGTAAGTGCCTTTATCAAAGGAACCTCTGTTTGTTCTGAACTTCTCAGGGAGCCTTATGAGGGTAGAGTCTATCCTGCCGTTCGTGGGAAAGAAGCCGGGAAAGGGCTTCCACTTGAAGACCCTCCAGCCGGTGTACTCTCCGGTATCCGGATCGTGGATGAAACCCTCGTTGTCCACCACGGCGTTGTTCAAAGAGTAAGAACCTCCCGTGTAGGTATAGAGAGGAGGGACGTCCGGGAAGTATTCGAGATCCCCCTTACCTCTGTTCTGGTAGGCTTCTCTCCAGTTGTCCGTCCTTATCCAGCTCTTTATCTCCTCGTCAGAAGGCACAGGGATATTACCTATGGTCAGCTCAGGCTTTACGGCGTTGAGCCACGGATTTCCTATCTTTTTTATCTCTTCGGGAAAGTCGTAAGAGAGGGTCAGGTCGTAATCTTCAACCTCGTTGGCGTAGGGGGTGTTAGCCTTTGTGTGGCACACGTAGCAGGGGTTGGCTATCGCCCTTCCGAGCTTTACAACTCCCGTATCGGTATAGCACTCCAAGGGTATGTTAGGTTCGGGGTTCGCCTGTTTGGAGGCGAGGATCTCTTCAGAAGACGGAGCTTCCGAACCGCAGGAGGCTAAGAGGAAAAGGGCTAAGCCGACCTTCGGAGCTACCAGACCCTTCTTAACCACTTTTACAACCTCCCTTCCTGAGTTCCACAACTATACAGCGGTGCTTCTTTGACACTCTGAAACCAAGTTCGCGGGCTATCTCTATGAGTTTCTCGTCCTCGAGGGGAACGGCGAAGAGGAGCTTGAACTCGTCTATCCGAACCCTCTTCCTGAACTTTCCGGCTACCTTCAACTGCCTTTCCACATACTCTCTTATAAGCCATGGATCGGAAGGCATCTCTGCACCTCTTTATATTCCTCTCCCTCCCCCAAGAGCAGCCATACGGGGCGCAAGGGTGGAAACCTTTAGAACATCCAGGTTATCGCGGCGCTGTATATGTCCTCATCAGCACCCTCTTCGTCGGCAACGTCCTTTCTTACATAGTCTGCCTTTAAAGCAACAAGGGGATGGGGTCTGTAGGCGAGACCCACGTTGTAGATCCTGAACTTGTAGCCCGTAGGTTTGGTGTAGCCGGAGGGCACGTCGGCGTAAGTGTCTATGTCCTCATACTTCCCGAATACGTAGAGCTCCTGATCGAGGTCCGTGAACCTGAACACGTTGTAAGCGACCTGAAGGTAGAAACCCTGCATCCTTTCGGGGAAGACGTTACACTGGGTCGGATCTACTCCGCAGGCTGCAGGGGATAGCTCCGCCGTTATCTTATCTGCATCGTTAACCGTCGTATAGGCACCTACGAAGCGAACGTCAAAGCCCGCCCACTGCCACCAGAGGTGAGGCGAGAACACGGATACGGTTCCGATATTATCTCCATCCTTGTTCTGGACACCAGATATAAAGGTCGCCAGACCCACCTTCAGGTTCTTGGGGAGTTTGAGATCGAACCTTCCCGTAAACGCCAACTGATCCGCAACCGCCTCCGATCCGTCCTGTTTAAGTTTCTTAAGGGGTGTTCCTGCTTTATATTCTCCTTCCTCCGCTTTGAGTCCGTTTATCACGTAGGCTCTGTATTCAAACAGATCTGTTTCACCGTAAACTCCGACTCCGTTTTCCCTCCAGGTGAAGGGAAATAGGGTCTTTTCAAGGTAGGGCTGTCTTACGCTAAAGTATGTAGGAGGCTCGTGATACTCGTTGGTGATACCGAGAGGTACGAGAACCATACCACCTCTTACGCCAAAGTTCTTGTTGAACCTGTAATCTAAGAAGGCAAACTCTATCGCGACCTCACCGCCTTCCTCTCCGCCCTCTACCTTTGCATGTTCTATCTCTATCTCGGAGTTGAACTTCAACTTTTCGGTAAAGGCGTATCCGAGGTAGATGATAAATCTGTAAAGGTCAACTTCGGTATTTGGTCTTTTGTTAGGTCTGTTGGTAAGCCACAGCTCGCCGTATCCGCCTATGGAAACTCCCTTGGGGTTCAAGAGGGCTTTTGAGGCTGCCGGTCCAAGACCTGTGTAGCTTTTGTACTCCCTTATTTCGGGGGCTGCTATTTCAAGCTTGAGCTTTCTTAGCTCTTCCTTGATAACCTCCAGTTCGTTCTTTATACTTTCAAGCTCATTCTGTGGCTGGGCGTACAGAGCCGTGGAGAGCAGGAGACTACCTATCAGATATTTCCTCATCTGCGTTGACCTCCTTCAGGTTTTAGAAAATGAAATCAGATCTCAATATCTATTTCTATGATGGAGGTCATAATGTAGCTACTAACAGATCCGGCAACGTTTAAAAAAGAGATGCGATCTCAAAATTATCTGAAGAGAATCACCTCAAAGAAATCTCTGAAGGCTCCGTTCATTCTTACCGTCCCGTCCTCGTAAAGCTCCAGAACACCTATCTCCGGATTTTCTCTCAAGAACTTTTCTCTCTTCTCCCTCGGCATAGAGAAGAGGGCTGTTGCAAAGGCGTCCGCGTAAGCGCAGTTTTCATGAGCCACTGTTATCTGAATTAGCTCCCTATCTTCCTGTTTTATGTGTTTTCTTACGTAGTTTCCCGAGCTGGACAGGCACACGTCCTTCCTGTTCACCATCTGAGCAAGAACGCTGTTCTTTAAAGGATCCTTAACAGCCAACAGTCTCCTCTCTCCCCACACCTTCATGTCCCCGGCTATACCTATAAAACCCTTCTCTGTCTTAACCCTTTCGTAGGCTTTCTCAACGGTGTAGCCTTTCCCTATCCCTCCCAAGTCGAGAGCCATCCCCTTCTCTTTAAGAAACACACTACTTCCGTTCAATTCTACGTTCTTATAATTGACGAGCTTCTCCGCACGCTCACAATCTATGGCTTTCTTTCTCTTGCAGTTTACCGTGATCGCTCCGATGCTTATATCGAAGTATCCGTAAGTTCTCTCGGACACTTCGAGGGAGATCTTTATAACCTCAAGAGTTTCCTCAGATACCTCTACCGCTCTCAGTCCGGCGTTTTTGTTTATGAGGGAGATCTCCGAATCTTCAACGTAATCCGAGAGCTTTTCCTCGAGCTTCCTCATGTACCTGTAGGCTTCGTAAACCTTTTCCTCCGAAGGAAGATCTACGTAGGTGTAGGTTCCCATCAGGTAAAAGAGCCTCTCCACTCCAAAGGAAAGGTTCAGAAGGAGGAGGATAAGATAGATAGCTCTCAGCATGGCGAGGAATAAAATTAAAGTATGCGGATTTTAAGGGAAAGGTTCAAGGGAACCGTTCTGGGCGCAGCCCTCGGAGACGCTATAGGAAAGAGCGTAGAGGACATAGTGGAGAGGGAGGTTTACGAGTTTTACGGGGGAAGGATAGAGGGTTTTGTATCTCCCCATCCCTCGAGCCCCGCTTACGGACAGCTACCCGAAGAGACCTCCGACGAGACGACGATAATGAGGATCCTCTTAGAGAGCGTGGTAGCTAAGAAGGGAATAGACCTTAGGGACTTTCTAAACAGGCTGATCCTCTGGTACGAGGACGAACCCTCCCACAGGTATCCCGACCCCACTCTCCTGACAGCCATAGATCTTCTATCGAGGGGGATAAATCCTTCGAGTCATGGACTTGTCTCGAACTCGGTGGAGGGAATTCTAAGGAGTATCGTTATCGGACTCTTCCACTACTACAACCCCGACCTCGCCGCTGAAGGCGCTAAGGTAGTCTCTCTGCTTACCCACAGGAGTCAAGCTGTTTCCGACGGTTCCGCCGTTTTGGGCTCTGCCATCTCCTATCTCCTTTTGGAAGAGTTCGATCTGAGGGACTTTAACGAAAGGATAAGGTTTCTAAACACGTTAAAGAGATTTATAGAGGAGAGAAAGTTCGCCAAGACCATCGATACGGTTCAAGATTTACTCTACGAGCAGGCGGATCTCGACATGGCTATCAGAAACCTCGGAAACGGCTCCTACGTCTTCGAGGCACTACCTCTTTCCCTCTTTATCTTCCTCTCTAACGTAGACTCTCCTCTCGAAGGCTTTTGGTGGGGAATTAACTCTTACGGGGAGTACGGCGGAGATACGGACTCTATAGGCTTCCTCGTGGGTGCCTTCACGGGTGCTTACTTTGGAGAGGAGGTATTCCCGAGGCATCTTCTCGAGGAGCTCGAAGGCTACTCTCGTTATGAAGAGCTGGCTGAAAAGCTGTATGATATTACAGAAAACATGATAATAAGGAGGTAGGCAGAATGCCCTACAAATTACAGGAGAGCTTCCTCAATACGGCGAGGAAAAGGAGGGTTAAGATCTCCATCTATTTGGTTAACGGAGTCAGACTTCAGGGAAAGATAAGATCCTTCGATATGTTCACCATACTTTTAGAGGACGGCAGACAGCAGACGCTTGTCTACAAGCACGCGATAACTACGATAATTCCCCACGAGAGGTTAGAGATAGAGTTCGAAGAGGCGGGAGTGCCGGGACAGGCTTAGAACATTCCCGGCGGTTTTCCCTTGGATATAACGAGCCTTTCAACAGGCTGACCACCCTTGAGGTGCTGATTCACTATCTCGTCCACATCCTCCACCTTAACGTTTCCGTACCATATACCTTCGGGATAAACGACTATCGTCGGTCCCATCATACAAGGTCCGAGACACCCCGTAGGGGTAACCGCAACGCTCATGAAGAGCTCAGGATCCATCTGGAGTTTTTCCATAAAAGCCTGATAGACTTCCCTCGATCCCTTCTCAGCACAGGATCCCTGGGGATGTCCGGGGGGTCTCTGGTTTACGCATACGAAGACGTGTCTGAATTCCATCCTTTCACCTCCTGTTTTTTGCATAATTTTACCTGAGAAGGAGCTTTAGCTTTTATGAGGGCTGTCAACATGAATTGGATCTCGGTTCTGGTTTTCCTCTTCTTCACCTGCGCAGGTGCTGAAACCTATTTAGAAGAGCTACTAACTAAACTGGAGGCCGCGAGCGCCCAGGTCCTCTACGATGACGGGCACTTTGTGGTCTTAGATGTTACAAAGGTTTACGGAGATACATATAAAGGCGTAAGAACCTGTTACGTCCCGGCCCGTTTTTGTGTGGACGGCTACCTTGTGGATTCCGACAGGCACAGGGCTCTTATTATGAGCAGACATCATGAACTTATCGAGCTGGATCTACAAAGTCTCTCTACGAGCAAGGTTAAGAAGTATCCCGCTTACGCTACGGTGGGTCCCGACAAGGTGGTGGAGATACACCATGGAGATAAGGTTATAAAGGTGCCTAAGGGCATACCCAAGTGGTGGGCTTATCCCAAGCCCTTAGGCGTCATACCGTGCGGCGATAAATACTGGATAGACAAATACGGGGAGGAGGTTCGTATTTATGTGGATCCCGATAGCGGAACTGTTAAAAGGGTTAAAGGCAGAGCCTTCTGCATCAACGGCAACCTTGTTTTAGAAAAGGACGTGAAAGGTAAAAGTATTAGCCTTATCGAGAAACCTTCCGATGAGCAGGTGAAACTGCTCGGAAAGGTTGAGATCAGAGAGGTCTCTCCGTCTGTTCGTCTCCTTGGGGATTATGTTCTGCTTTGGGATCAAAACCGCGCTCTGATTCTGGATAAGGAATTGAGGAGATTAGGAGAGGTAAAACCGGAGGGCAATATTATACTCCTCGCACATCTTGAGGGGAAACTTTACTTTACAGTTCTCACGCCCTTTGAAAGGTTCGAGCTTATCTCCTTCGACACCTCTACCGGCAAGGTAGAAAAGCTGTTCTCCGTGAAAGAGAAGAACAGATTTAGAAATCACAAGTTCCTTCCCATCGGGGATAGGAAGTTTCTCAGGATCTCTCCTCCCTTTGAGGTATGCATTGATCCAATCTGGCAGGGGGGATGTAGTGGCTGGAAATATTACGAGGGCTTAGCTGAGATAATCGAGCTTCCAGAGGGCAGGGTTGTTAGACGCATTGCCATACCTAAAAGGGCTGATGTTTATCCTCTGAAGAGGAGTTTCGTGTACTGCCTGAGAGGAAAATGCTTCTTTGTAAACTCTTCCTTAGAGGTAAAGCCCCTCGATATTTCTGGTTCGTCCGATCCCTATTCACTGATCGTTCGCGATATCCTGCTTTTCCAGGGTTCAGGCGGGAAGTTCGTGGTGTTCCCGGACGGAACCTACAGGAAGATTCCGGAAAACTGTTATGTAAGAAAGCACTCTAAAACTGCGTTCTGCATAAAGTCGGAAAGAGAGGTGGAACTACGCGACCTCAGAACTTGGAGGATCTTGGGCAAGAAAAAAGGAGTCTTTTATCCGGATCACGTTTACCTTACCACAGCGTTAAAACGTGTGAATAACAATATAATGATACTTACAGGAGGCAGGGCGGTAGGCTCGATCGGGCTTAGCTGTTCTGATCTCAGAATTAGGAGGTTGATATTCAACAGGGATATTTTCTATGTCCTGTATTCTGACCGCAGGAATCTCTGCCTGGAGGGCTACAGGCTGGATGTGGATCTGGATTAAGGTTCTGGCTCTTTCCGTACTGTGTTCGCTCGCGTTCGCTCTCGAAGTGGGCGAGATAGAAATAAGGGAGCAGGACATACTCATACCTATTAAAGGAGCTCTTACGCTGAATCTTGAAGTTCTGAACCCTCCACAGGTATATAAGGTGGGTCCAAACACCGACCATGTGGGATACAGCCGTATTTACAAGTACGCATACCTGACCCTGTGCTACGGAGCAGCCTATTACCGGGATAGAAGAAAAAACGTGTATGGAGTGATTGGCAAGGTGGGGGACAGGATGGTAGTATCTACCTCTCACCTTCCATCAAAGGGAGACTTCAAGCTCCTACCTGTAAGATTGTGCGCCTGTTTCTCCGATGAGAAGCTCAAATCTATAGACTACTTGAATCCGGGTTTAGACAACATCTGCTCTCCACTTGTTCCGTTCTGGTATAAATACACTAATAAGAGGGCTTTTGAGGAACTCGGATTGTTCGGGAGAGACCTGAAACTGAAGGTAAGGATCAAAGTTCCCAACGGCACTTACAGGGACATAACGATAGATCTAAAAGATATCGAGAGAAGTATTGTAAATAGCGCAACCTCAGAAGAAAAAAGATGATATTTTTGATCGAGGACGACGAGGATATAGCCCTTGTAGTTGAAGAAGCCTTAAGGAGGGAGGGATTCGATGTTGTTCACTTCAAAAGAGCCTTAGAATTCTTCTCCCGCATAGAGAAGGAAGTCCCCGACCTCGTGATAATAGACGTAATGCTCCCGGACTTCGACGGCTTCAGGATAGGAAGGTTTCTAAAGAACAGACCCGACCTTACGGACATACCGGTCATATTCTTGACCGCGAAGGTCTCCGAAGAGGACAAGTTGGAAGGCTTTGGGCTCGGTGCGGACGATTACATAACCAAGCCCTTCTCTATAAAAGAGCTTGTGGCAAGAGTTAAAGCGGTTCTGAGGAGAGCAAAGGGAAAGAAGGAAGTTAAGGTCTTCAAGTTCGACGGGCTTGAGGTGGACACTGAGCGGGTGAAGGTAACGGTTGAAGGCAGAGAGGTAAAACTGACTCCTTCGGAGTTCAGTATCTTGAGGTTCTTGCTTGAAAACTACGGAAAGCCCGTTAGCAGGGAGAGGATAATAGAGGAGGTTTGGGGCTTTGAGAAGAATTCAACCGACAGGACTGTGGACGTTCACATAAAGCACCTGAGGGATAAGCTGGGAGAATACGGGAAGTTTATTAAAACGGTGCGGGGGTTTGGATACAAGCTTGAGGCTTAGCCCTAAGGTAGCAAAACCCTAACCCTCGTCCCCTTGCCCTCCTCACTCTCTATCTCAAGCTCGGCATCCAGAACGTCCGCTATCTTCTTGCTTATCGTAAGCCCAAGTCCCATTCCTTTCTTGTTTTTCCCTCCCACAAAGGGCTGGAATATGAGGGGGAGCTCTTCTTTAGGTATTCCCTCTCCTGTGTCCTCTATCTTTACCTCAACTCCGTCGGGGGTTCTTTCAAGTTCAATAAGAACCTTTCCTCCCTCTACGTTGTATCTGACGGCGTTCTCTATCAGGTTCTTTAACAGGACGTAGAGCTTCTCCCTGTCGCTCTCTATCTCTACATCTTCACCCTGTATCTCCACTTTCAACTTCCTGCTGTCTATCTCTTCCTTGAGGTCTTGAACCACACTGAGTATCAAGGACCTTAAAGAAACCTTTTCCCTGTTCAGTGTTTCCTTTGCGTCCAGCAGAACGAGAAACCTCAAAGATTTTATGAGCTTCTCAAGGTCTTCCACACGTTTTAGGGCTTTTTCAACGAGTTCCTTGCTTGGTGGATCGCTCAGGAGCGAGGTTTCAAGAAGTCCCTTTATGGCGGCTATAGGTGTGCTGAGTTCGTGGCTTACCGAGGCGGCAAACTCCTTCTGAAGTCTCTTGAACTGGATTAGATCGGTTATATCTTCTATCTGAAAGCTGATCCTTCCTGCCGGAGACGTTCTGTAAACCTTTCCCGAATGTACGAAGTCGATCGTTTTCGCTCTCCCTTCTAAAAGTTCCCCTACAAAACCGATAAGTTCAAGGCTCCTTATAGCCTCGTAGTACCTCTTTCCCTTATAATCCTCCGAGACAATACCCCTGTCAAGGCAAAAGTCGTTGGCGAAGGTTATCCTTCCCTCCTTGTCCAGAACCACCAAGCCTATGGAGAGTTTCTTCAGGACTTTCTCCATTTTTTAGAAAGTTAAAGATAAAGCGTTAACATTTTCTTAACAATGGGGGATTTATACTTTATCAAACCCAGAGGAGGTTGGAAAATGAGAAGGCTGATAGCCGGAGCGTTTATAGCAACTACCACTGCCCTTGCAGCAGAGTCCCTGACAGGAGCAGGTTCTACCTTCGTTTACCCGCTGCTCTCCAAGTGGGCTTACCTCTACTACAAGGAGACGGGTGTTAAGCTGAACTACCAGTCAATAGGCTCTGGAGGGGGTGTCAGGCAGATAGTCAACAGAACGGTCGATTTCGGAGCCTCGGACGCACCCCTCAAGCCCGAAGAAACAAAGAAGAGCAAGCTTGCCCAGTTTCCCGTAATAATAGGCGGTGTGGTTATATCCTACAACCTTCCTGTTAAAGAACTGAAGCTCGGGACGGAGGCGGTCTGCGGGATATTCCTCGGCAAGGTCAAGTACTGGGACGATCCTCTCATAAAAAAGCACAATCCGAACGCAAAGCTTCCCCACAGAAAGATAACCGTGATCAGGAGGTCGGATGGCTCCGGAACAACGTGGATATTCACCAATTACCTCTCCAAAGCCTGCCCTGAATGGAAGGAGAAGGTAGGATACGGAAAGGCTGTGAACTGGCCCACCGGAATAGGTGCTAAGGGCAACGAGGGAGTGGCTAACTACATAAGAAGGGTAAGGGGCGGAATAGGTTACGTTGAGTTCGCCTACGCCATTGAGAACAGGCTAAGGGTGGCAACTATCCAAAACAGGGATGGGAACTTCGTAAAGCCTGATATAAAGACCTTCCAAGCGGCTGCAGCAGGTGCTAAGTGGGATCCTCAAAAGGACTTCTACGAGGTTCTGACCTGGCAGAAGGGTAAAGACGCCTACCCCATAACAGGCTCGACCTTCGTTCTCATGGCGAAGGATTATCCCAAGGAGAAGAACAGGAAGGTCGTTAAGTTCTTCGACTGGGCTTTCAAAAAGGGAGACAAGGTGGCCGTTAAGCTCCACTACGTTCCCCTGCCCGAAAAAGTGAAGGAAAAGATAAGGAACTACTGGAAAGCCCACGGCTGGTATTGAGTGTATAATCTCTTAAAAGTGAAAAAGAGAGAGGAGTTAGTAGAAGCTCTAACCGGATCAACTTTGGGGCTCTTCGCCCTCTCGGTTGGCTTCCTATTTCCTTTCCTCACGCTCGTTGTTCTCTTCTACGAATCCCTACCCGCTATAAAGAAGTTCGGGCTGATAGACTTCCTCACTGGAACCACGTGGGACCCGGTGGCAGAGGTCTTCGGAGCTCTCCCCGCACTCTTTGGAACACTTCTCGTTACCTTCCTCGCCTCCCTTATAGCTCTCCCGGTCAGTATAGGCATAGCCGTATTCATCTCCGAGCTTTCTCCACCAAAGCTAAAACCCGTTTTCTCCACCGCTGTTGAACTCCTTGGAGCGATACCGAGCATAATATACGGAATGTGGGGGTTATTTGTGATAGCTCCCCTTATGGCCGATTACGTTGAGCCTTTCCTTCAGGAAACCTTTGGCAGAGTTCCTCTACTCGGAAAGCTCTTTGAAGGTGCACCGACGGGTGTTGACGCCCTGACGGCGAGCTTCGTTCTCTCCATAATGATAATTCCCTTCATGAGCGCCATAGTCAAGGACAGCTTCGAGATGACACCTCCCCTCCTCAAAGAGGCGGGCTACGGACTGGGAGCCACCAAGTGGGAGGTGGTGAAGAACGTGGTAATCCCCTACTCCCTTCCCGGCATAGTGGGGGGTATGGTTCTCTCGGTGGGAAGAGCTCTCGGAGAGACTATGGCGGTGGCATTTTTAACGGGAAACGTCCACCAGATACCCATGAGTCTGTTGGAACCCCTCACCACCATCACGGTTGCCATAGCCAACGAGTTCACAGAAGCCCACTCGGATATATATCTGTCTTCCCTCTACTACTTGGCTCTTATCCTCTTCGTTCTCTCCTTCGGTCTTTTGATGCTCGCTAAGTTTTTCATACTCGAGAGGTTGGGTAAGAGATGGGGCACGAAGAACATCTGAGAAGGGTCATCTTCAAGAGGAAGCTCGTAAACGTCGTTATGCTCACCCTCTCCGTTCTAACAGCACTTTACGGACTCGTCTGGCTCTTCTGGATACTGGCGGACGTAGTCGTGAACGGATTCAGGTTCTTAAGTTTATCTCTCTTTATCAACGACCCGACCCCGCCGGGTATAGAGGGAGGAGGGCTGAGGCACGCTTTCGTAGGGCACTTCATAATCACAGCCTTCGCCACCCTCATAGGCGTTCCCATAGGGATAGGAACGGGCATATTCTTCGCCGAATACGGGAGACACTCCAAGGTTGTGAAGGCTTTCAGGAACGTAACCGACGTTCTGGTTAGCTTTCCCTCCATAGTTATAGGAACCTTCGTTTACGCCCTCTTGGTGAAGCCGATAGGGCACTTCATGGGGATATCGGGCTCCGTAGCTCTCGCCCTCTTGATGATTCCCGTGATAGCGATAACGACCGATGAGATTCTGAAGCTCGTTCCCAATTCTCTGAGAGAGGCGGGCTACGCCCTCGGCGCCCACAGGTGGCAGGTTATAAAGGACATATCCCTCGCCGCCGCCAAGAGGGGGATACTCACGGGTGTGATCTTGGGTATAGCGAGGGTTTCGGGTGAGACCGCACCGCTCCTATTTACCTCCTTCAACAACAACTTCTTCACCATAGACCCCACCCAACCGATGGCTTCCCTCACCGTTACCATATTCCAGTACGCCATGGGACCCTACGAGGACTGGCACGGGCAGGCTTGGGCAGCGGCTCTCGTTCTAACCTTTGGGACGCTTCTCTTCTTTATATCCGCCAAGGCGGTCGTCCACGGCATGAGGAGGACCTGATGAAGAAGGAAGTTATAGATAAGGCGAGTGGAACCCTGAGCGCTCTGAACCTGATATGGTTCGCCATGTTCTTCTCCCTCGTGATCTTTGCCTTCCTTGGGGTTTTCCTAAAAGGTTACATAGCCCTCTCCTTCGGAGAGAAGGATCTTCAGATAGTCAGAACGATCTTTTACCTCCTCACGATCGGAACGGTGACTTACTCCGTCTACGCAAGGAGAAGCTATCTGAGTAAAGCTAAGGAAGAAAAGGACATCGACAGATCATTAGAGCTCTACCGCATAGCGGTCATCGTCTCCCTCGGCATCTCCGAGTTCATAGGTGTTTTCGGCTTCCTTCTGCTCCTGCTCGGAGACAGGTTCTACGGCTTTCCCCTCATACTGACGGCTGGACTCACGATGCTGTACCACAGACCGAGGAGATCCGAAATCCTGTGGTTAAATAAATAGAAAGATGGACAACGCATCGCCCGTAAAGATAGACGTCAGAAACCTGAACTTCTACTACGGGAACAATCACGCCCTCAAAGATATAAACATGAAGATTTACGAGAAGAAAGTTACCGCAATAATAGGACCCTCCGGGTGTGGGAAGACGACCCTTTTGAGATGTTTCAACAGGATGCACGATCTCTATCCCGGGAACAGGTACGAGGGGGAGATAATCCTTCATCCGGAGGAGATAAACATAATCGGCAGGGACGTAGATCCCATAACGGTAAGGATGAGGATAGGTATGGTCTTTCAGAAGCCCAACCCCTTCCCCAAATCCATATACGAGAACGTAGCCTACGGACTGAAGTTAAAGGGTATAAAGAGGAAGAACATCTTGGACGAGAAGGTGGAGGAGGCTCTCAGAGCGGCAGCCCTCTGGGATGAGGTGAAGGACAGACTGCACGAGAACGCCTACTCCCTTTCGGGAGGTCAACAGCAGAGGCTCTGCATAGCGAGGGCGATAGCTCCCGAACCTGAGGTTCTTCTCTTCGACGAGCCCACATCCGCCTTAGATCCTATCTCCACCTCGAAGATAGAGGATCTCGTCGTAGAGCTCAAGAAAAGGCTTACGATAGTTATCGTCACCCACAACATGCAGCAGGCGGCGAGGGTCTCCGATTACACTGCCTTCATGTACCTCGGCAAGCTGGTGGAGTTCGGCGAAACGGAGAAGATATTTACAAAGCCCAACGAGAAGCTCACCGAAGACTACATAACTGGGAGGTTCGGTTGATCACTTGAGAACCTTCTTCGTCTTTATATAGAAGATGTAAAGGTCGAGCTCAGCCTGGGTTATACCGAGCTCAGAGCAAACGCGCGCCAGAGCCTCCTCAGCCTCTAAGTATCTTTTGGGGGTCATCGTCTTTACCTCCGGAAAGAGCCCGTTCTCCGTCAGGAACCTGTATACGTGCCTGTCTATTATTGCTACGTCCTCCCTCCCGATGTTCCTTAGGAAATGGGAAGCCTCCTTGTATCCAAAGCCCTTTATCTTGAACTCCGATTTCGGATCTGCGAGCAAGTATCTCAGCTCTTTGCTGTCTCCCTTCTTTCCTATCAGTTCCCTTATACCCTCCCATCTCTCTCTGACCTCCACTATTCTCTGAGCCCTCTGCTCGGGGAACCTGTGCCCATGCTTCCTTATCCTCCGCGTCAGCTCTTCAAAATCAAAGTTCATAAAGCCCTCGTCCCCCACCTCAGCCTGTATCCTTATCCCCATCGAAGCGGAAGAGTTTGCGGTTAGCAGACAGAAGCAGAGCTCCGAAAAGAGCCCCGCATCGAAGTCTATATCTAAAAAAGGTCTGAAGTCGTAGTGGGTTCGACCTTCCCTTCCGAGCCTTTTGAACTCCTCTATCCTCTGTCTCACAAACCTTTCTATCTTCGGTATTATTTCCTTTACTTTCTCGATCGCTATCTTCATGTGAGCGCGTAGTCCCTTCGGTATAGGAGTTTTAGCACCTGCTCGATCCTGTCCTTCACACCTTTGCTATCCTTGGCTACGAGATTAACGTGTCCCATCTTCCTCCTCTCCCTCTTTTCCTTTCCGTACCAGTAGAGCTTACTCCCCTCGACCGAGAGTATCTCAGGGATACTGAGCTCATTGTAGGAAAGACCAAGTATGTTCACCATTCCGGAGGGTAGCTTCAAGCGTGTAGATCCCAGCGGAAGATCGGTTATGGCTCTGAGAAAGTTTTCGAACTGGGAGGTGTACGCCCCGTCGAGGGTGTAGTGTCCCGTGTTGTGGGGTCTCGGAGCAAACTCGTTTATGAGGATCCTGTCTTCGGTCACAAAGAACTCCACGGCGAGGAGACCGACTATCGAGAGATCCTCCATAAGGGAGGAAACTATCTCAAGAACTTCCTTCTCTGAGGGAAACCTTTCAGTCGTGCGGTTGTAGAGGAGTATGCCCTCTTCGTGGAAGTTCTCCGTTATCGGGTAAATCTTTATTCTCCCTCTTCTGTCCCTCACTCCTACCGCCGAGACCTCCCTCTCGAAGTCCACGAACTCTTCCACAACGAAGCTCTCATCGGGGGAATGGTTCCTGTATATCTCTTCGAGATCCTCCCCTGAACTCACCCTGTACTGACCCTTCCCATCGTACCCCAACCTTTCGGATTTAACCACGGCGGGAGCTCCGATCTCATCGATCAACCTCTTTAAATCTTCCATCCTCCCTCTTCTGAACCTCGGAAGCGGGTAGCCGTGCCTGTAAAGAAACTCCTTCTCTTCGCCTCTACTTTTTTTCAGCCTGAGTGCTTTTGGATCAGGAATCACCTTATCCTCAACCTTTTCAAGAACCTCCTCCTCTATGTGCTCGAACTCGTAGGTTATCACGTCGCAAACGCTGTAGAACTCCTCGACCTCTTCGGGTGGAAACCACACGTCCGCGATCTTTGAAGCCGGAGCTTCTGGATTCTTATCGAGAACGAAGAATTTATAGCCAAGTTTCCTCCCCTCGAGTATAGTCATCCATCCGAGCTGACCGCCTCCGAGTATACCGACGTTCATATCAGCCCTCTATATTCATGTTTAGAACCTTCTCCTTTAATTTCTCTCTGTACTCTTTGAGCTTCTTAGCTATATTGGGATACTTGATCGAGAGTATTCTCAGAGCTAAGAGTCCGGCGTTCGTTGAGTTTCCAATCGCGACCGTTGCAACTGGAACGCCGGCAGGCATTTGGACTATCGAGCAAAGGGAGTCGAGACCTGATAGATGTCTTGAGGGAACGGGGACACCTATGACGGGCAGGGTTGTGAGTGATGCGACCATACCGGGCAGGTGTGCTGCCCCGCCTGCCCCCGCGATTATAACCTCTATTCCCCTACCCTCCGCAGTCTTTGCATACTCATACATGAGCTCCGGCGTCCTGTGGGCAGATACCACCTTCCTCTCATGGGGAACACCGAACTCCCGGAGTATGTCGGAAGCTCCCTTCATATGTTCCCAGTCGGATATGCTCCCCATTATGATCCCGACAAGGGGCTTTTCCATGGAAAAAATTATAATGTTTCCTATGGGAAGGTTGTTCCTGCTTGTGCTACTCACACCCTTAATACTCTTGTCTAAACCGGTATCCATTTACATAGACTATGAAGGGAAAAGGCTCAAGGCGAACGCCGAATGGTCCGTGCCGGAAGGTGTAGATCCTAAGAAGAAGGGGGCTGTTCTTTGGCTTCACGGACTCTTTCAGACCCACAGGATGAAGGAGCCCATATCCGTTCAGAGGGAATCTTGGGTGGCGGCGGGTTACCCCGTTCTCTCTCCCACCTTGACCCTTGGAATCAACGACAGGAAGGAGCCTTACGACTGCTCCTACCCTCTCGACCATGAGTACGAACTGAATATTAAGGAGATAAAGGAGTGGATCGAGTGGCTTAGATCAAAGGGGGTTAAGAGGATAATTCTTGCCGGACACTCCATGGGGGGTCAGCAGGTTATCCACACTGCGGAGGAGTTGAAAGATGGGATAGACTTAGCGGGTGTGCTCGCTGTTGCTCCCGCAAAGGGGACGCCACGGGAACATCCCCTCCTTCAGGAAGCTAAGGAACTCGTTGAGGATGGAAAAGGGAAAAGAATGCTTGAAACAAGCTTCTTTTACTGTCAGAAAACCAGGGTAAGCGCGAGGACCCTCTACTCTTACTACGGGGTGAACAGAAATATTGGAAAATCTCTCGAGAAGATAGAGGTACCCGTTCTTATAGTCTGGGGCGGAGAGGACGACAGGGTGAAAGACCTCCCGAAGTTCTTAGAGCCCTACGTTAAGGGAAAGAAGAACGTTCGTATAGAAGTTATAGACTACGCCGATCATTTCTTCAGGGACCTTGCTGCCGAGGATCTAAGCTCAATAGCGATCGAGTTTTTTCAAGAGGTTCTCAAGTAGCCTTTATACAGACGAAGCCTCCCTCTGGATCGAAGCCCTCGATAATGTCCTTCCTTCTTACTGGACGGATGTCCTGAGGCTCATCGAGGAGTGTGCTCCTGATCGAGTTTATTTTAAAGCCAGTGCTGTGGAGCATCTCTTCCACCTCTTTCATCGGGTAGAACGTGGCTTCTCTGTAAATCGGATGACCCTGCTCCGCTTTCTTTCTGTAGAACTCAGCCCATCTGCTCTCCGCAGGTATAAGTCCCAATACCAGCTTGCCTCCATCCTTCATAACTCTCCGACACTCTCTCAACACTAAGAGGGGATCCCTTACGAAACAGATGGAAACCACTATCAGAACAAGATCAAAGCTCTTATCTTTGAAGGGAAGGCTTTCTCCCTCCCCTTGGACGGTGAGTATCCCTCTCTTCTTAGCTACCTTCAACATCTCGAGGGAGGGATCCAAGCCAACCTTTATTCCCAAAGGTGAGGCGAACCTCCCCGTTCCCACTCCTACCTCTAAGCCGAGCCCGAACTCTCCGATAAGTTCTTTTAAGCACTTAGCCTCTAAGCGATACGCAGAGCTGCCGAAGGACTTTTCGTACCACTCGTCGTATTCTTTAACCAAGTTGTTGAATATGTTCATCGGACGACTATCCTGACCTCGAATATACCCTTTCCCGTGTTGTCCACAGCCGAAAAACTGACTACCTCGTATCTGCCCTCAAGCTCTTTAATCAGGTGTGGAAGCTTCTCCCAACTCAGCTCGGAAATCTGAAGTTCCATACCGCTTTCCGTTTTAAGGATCTTCTCAGGCTCAACCCCTATTTCCGATAGTATTCTCTGTAGGTCTTCTTCCTGGGCAGGTTCCTTCCTAACTCTGGGAGCGTTCTTCAGATTGAAGAGGAATTCCTTGTGGCTAAAGTACTCTCTTACTACAGTGTCTTTAAGGTCTGTGATTGCCGGAAGGCTGTATCCTACGTAGAGCATGAATAACAGAAGAGATAGGGCGTAAACCATCCTCTTACTCAAATATCTGATCACAGCTCCACCTCAAACTCGTAAGTCTTTTCGGGAGTCTCTCTCAGCACCTTAGGTTTTAACTCAATTATCTTATCCTTCGACCTTACTTCTCCCACAACCTTAAGCTTCCCGCCGACAAACTCTATTCTGTATATCTTGATACCTTCGGGGAGTTTTTCAGAAAGGGATATCATCTTCTTCATAGCCGAGAAGTGTTCGCTACCCACCATGCTCTTTAACTGGTCTCTAACGGCGACGGGAGGCAAATTGGGAAACACCCTTCTAAAGGCGTCCCTTTCTGCGTTCCTCACCTCTTTAACTATGCCCTTCTCTATAAAGTTAAGGGATAAGTTTACACCTACGAAAAGCAGTAGGGAAGTGCCAAAGATCAGTGCCACTCTCCTGAAATCTCTATCGCTCAGCTCCTCCTCTCTGAAGTCCGGTGAGCAGTCCTTTACGACGAACTTAAGGGAGGCTCCGAAGGCGGAAAACAGTTCCGGTTCTACTTCCCTCTTCCTTACAGCCTTCGGGAGAACTTCATCTATTCCCTTTAGCCTGCTCCCGCCTCCGCTAAGGAGGATCTTCCTGTCTATCACATCTTTGCCGAGGGACGAGACTATCTTTTCGAATGCGTCCCTTACCACCTCGTTCCCGAGCCCTTCCTTTATCTTTAAAGCCCTTGCCTCTTCCAGTTCCACACCGAGCTTCTCGGACACTTCCCGATCTATAAAGTCCCCACCCTTCAGGATCACCCTGTAGCCGGACAGTTCACCTTTCGATAACTTCACGAGAGTTGTCTTCCTCTTGCCGAGGTCGAGGATCCAGCAATCAGTCTCGCCAAGTGCCTTTGCTGCCCTTGCGAGAGAAAAAGGTTCTGGATCAAAGGCGTAAGCGTCCTCCGGCATATTGAAATCCCGGATTAGAGCGAGGCAGTATCTGTTTCCTGAAAGTCTTACATCCCAGAGAACATCTCCGAACTTCTCCTCTATCTCTAAGGAGAGGAACCTCCTCAGATCGTAGGTGTCCTTTATATCCGTCTCTTCTATGCGGACGTAGGTAAGATGGGAAGGAACAACGTAAATCCTTCTACCTTCTTTTTTCGAAACCTCCCAACTTCTTTTAAGTAGAGACCAATTAACGCTGAACCTCTTCTTTCCGTCTATACCTGTGAAGAGCATCACACAGATATTCTAAAATATTTAAACTATGACACATATCATATCGGAGGAGAGTCATGGCGGGAAAAGTTCTCTTTGAGTCTCCAGATCACAAGGTCTTTCTATTCGAAGAGTTAACCCCGGCGAGCGCTGTTCAAGCAAATCAGTACCTGATAATTCATAAAGAGGAGGCTATTCTTCTCGATCCTGGCGGGCACAAGGTTCAGTCCAAACTCTTTTCAGATATCGCGGTCTTGGTACCACCAAAGCAGATTAGATATATCTTCCTGTCCCATCAAGATCCTGACATAGTAGCAAGCATAAACTACTGGCTTATGACCACAGAGGCCGATGCTCTTATATCAAAGCTCTGGACGAGGTTCCTGCCCCACTTTGGTCTCGATTCAAAGTTAGAGGGAAGAGTTATACCAATAGACGACGTAGGAACGAAGATAACCCTCGGAGGAAACTGCGAACTGCTCATAATTCCCGCCCACTTCCTCCATTCCCCGGGAAACTTCCAGGTCTACGATCCTGTTTCCAAAATACTCTTCTCTGGAGACCTCGGAGCTTCCTTGGGTCAGGATTACTTCTTTGTGGAGGACTTCGATTCCCACATCAAGTACATGGAGGGTTTCCACAGGAGGTACATGGCAAGCGGTAAAGTAATGAAGCTATGGGCTAATATGGTAAGAAACCTCGATGTAGAAACGATAGCTCCCCAGCACGGAGCGGTCTTTCAGGGAAAGGAGATGGTAGATAGGTTCATAAACTGGGTAGAGAACCTCGAGTGCGGAGTTGATTTACTCTCTGAAAGGGATTATACTTTACCATGATGAGATTCCTTTGGTTAGTCCTCACTATCCCGCTACTCCTCTTGCTCTCATGCGAAAAGAAGAAGGAGTTTAACGGAACCCTCTACGATAAACCTGCAAAAGAGTTCTGCCTTACTGGCTGGAAGGAAGGAAAGGAAAAGAAGGTGTGTCTCTCGGACTTCAAAGGAAAGATTGTGTTAATGTTCTTCGGTTACACCCACTGTCCGGACGTATGTCCGGCAGCCCTTCAGGTACTGTCCAAGACCATGAACCTCCTGAGCGAGGATGAGAGGGAGAAGGTACAGGTAATCTTCATCAGCGTCGATCCTGAGAGGGATACACCCGAGGTAGCCCAGAAGTACGCGGAGTACTTCTATCCCACCTTCATAGGTCTTACAGGAAGTCCGGAAGATATCAAGAAAGTAGCGAAGGACTATATGGTTTTTTATCAAAAGGTTAAGGGAGAAACTGAGGGGGGCTACCTCGTGGACCACACAGCCTATATATACCTGATAGATCCTGAGGGAATCCTCAAGCTTATTTATCCCTCGACGAGACAGAAACCCGAACTTATAGCTGA
This sequence comes from Hydrogenivirga okinawensis, assembly GCF_055385515.1. Taxonomy (NCBI): domain Bacteria; kingdom Pseudomonadati; phylum Aquificota; class Aquificia; order Aquificales; family Aquificaceae; genus Hydrogenivirga; species Hydrogenivirga okinawensis. The sequence goes on from NZ_AP042386.1 coordinate 136,908, forward strand.
GGATCTTAAAAAGTTCTTCTAATGGAGGTTATAGATGAGATATCTCTATCTGCTCCTTTTCATGGCTGGAATGGTTTTTGCCAAACCAAAGATCGTCGTTGAGGATCCCTGGGTAAGGGAGGTACCTCCTGTATCAACTATGAGCGCTGCTTTCATGAAGGTCGCCAATCTCGGCGATGAAGAGGATGTGCTTGTGGGTGTTAAAACCGACGTTTCTAAGGTTGCAGAGATACACACTACGATAATGGAAGACGGGATGATGAAGATGAGGAGACTGAAGGAGGTTCCCATACCGCCGGGTAAGACCGTGGAATTTAGACCTATGGGAAAGCACATAATGTTGATAGATCTGAAGAAGCCCTTAAAGGTTGGGGAGAAGGTTAAGCTGATACTTATCTTCAAGAAGACAGGCGAAATGAGCATCGAGGCTCCCGTCAGGAAGATGATGATGCACTAATGGTTAAGGTTCTCGCTTTTCTATTTATATTTCTCGCTTCCTGTTCCGAGAGTGTTTATGACCTAAAGTTTAAAGATCTCAGCGGTAAGGAGGTTTCCCTGTATAAGTATAGAGGTAAGAAACTCGTTGTTTACGTTTGGTCTGGCACCTGCATAGGACATACGGAGGATCTAAAGAGACTGGTAGAGATATATCCAGAGCTTAAGAAAGAATCAGAACTAATCTCTATAGCTGTGATGATGGACACGGAAGACGCTGAGGAGGTTCTCAAAGCTAACGGAATAGAACCCAACTATCCTGTACTTGCAGATCCTAAGGGAGTTTTTGCTGATAAAGTTACACTGATTTTTCTCCCTGCTACAATAATCTTCGATGAAACTGGTAATATGGTTGAAAATTTTCCTCGGCTTCCAGAAAACTTAATCTCTCTTATATCTTCCCATCGTTGATCCTTGCCCAAGGACGTGGCCCTTTATCCTTTCTTCCACCTGTCTCCTTGTTGCTCTTGGTGGAAGATCGAGGGTTTCCAAATCTAAAGCGTAAACTTTGAAAAAGTATCTGTGGTACCCGTGTCCCTTGGGAGGACAGGGTCCTCCGTATCCAACGTAGCCGAAGTCGTTGATGCCTTGCTTTATACCGTCAATCCTGTCGGACTTCGGTAAGCCCTCGGGTAGCTCTCTCACCCCGGCGGGGATATCGTAGACCACCCAGTGAGTGAAGGTCCCAATAGGGGCGTCAGGATCATCCATTATAAGGACGAAACTCTTCGTGCCCTCCGGAACGCCAGACCAGCTTATCTCCGGAGATATATCGCTCCCATCGCAGGTGTGGCGAACAGGTATTACCTCCCCCTCGTTAAACGCTTTACTTTCCACCTTCATAACCTTTCCTCCTAAGGCTATTCCAAATCCGAGAAGTGTGGGAATTAGAAATCCCAACATCCCTCTTTAACCATCCCTGTGTCTATTAATATAATACCGGTGCGACTCATAGAGAGCGATATAACCTGCAGGCTTGACAATCTCCCTTGGAGTCCGTTTCATACGAGGTTCCTTTTAGCTCTTGGTGTTACATGGATCCTCGACGCCTTCGAGGTGGTTATAGTTGGGAACGTTTTAAAGAGCATGACCAACTCCCTTAAGTTGTCGCCCTTCGAAGGTTCGCTGGTGATAAGCGGTTTCCTCATAGGAGCCATAGTAGGATCCTTTCTCTTCGGCTACCTTGCCGACAGATATGGAAGGAAAAGGATATTTCTCCTAACTCTACTTCTCTACTCCCTTGGAACGTTTCTCACCGGTTTTGCTTGGGACTTTTATAGCGCATTTTTACTCAGGATAATAGCGGGAGCGGGGATAGGAGGAGAGTTCGCCGCCATTCACTCGGCAATAGACGAGTTCATTCCCGCAAGGCACAGGGGAAAGGTAGATGGTTTTGTGGTAGCCTCATGGAACGTAGGAAGCATACTCGCCTCCCTGACAGCTCTCTTCTTACTAAGAAACCTTCCTGAAGGTACGGGCTGGCGCTTTGCCTTCTTCTTTGGAGGTGTGATCGCCCTACTGATCCTTTGGGTCAGGAAGAACGTTCCCGAATCTCCCAGATGGTTGCTTTCCAAGGGAAAGGAAAGGGAGGCGGAGGCTATAGTCGAAGAACTTGAGCGTTTAGCCGGTGTAAAAGAAAAACCCCCATCCTGTAAGGTTCCAGTTTTCGAGGGAAGTCTCCTCGATGGACTCAAACTCATCCTGAGCAGGTATCGTTGGAGGTTCATCTTCTCCAGTGCTCTCAGCTTTACCATACTCACGACCTACTACGGTTTGGTCGCTCTCCTTCCTATAAGCTTGGCTCCTGAGATGGGTATTCCTTCGGAGGATATTCCCTTTTTGTTCCTCGTGGGTAGTGTAGGAGGGTTCTTCGGAGGTGTTGTGGTCGCTATCTTCGCCGACGTTCTGGGAAGGAAGGCTACGGGTCTCGGAGTATCTCTCCTTTCGGCGCTCTCTACACTCGCCCTCCTTCACTTGGGGGACTTTTACGTGGCGTTTGCCCTGTACTCTTTCATAGCCTTCTCCTTCGCCAGCGTAGCTTACGTGACCGCCATGGAGATTTACCCCTCCTACCTGAGGGCAACGGCTATAGGGCTTATTTCGATAGTCGGAAGGATCGGAGGAGTTCTTGCCCCTCCCTTGCTTATCTGGCTTTCAGGCTTCAACTACGTCCTCGGTATATACGGGCTTTTCTGCCTCTGGATGTTTGGTTTCTTCGCCTACCTCCTGTGGAGTGTATTCGGCGTGGAAGCTAAAGGTAAGCCCATAGAGGATATAAGCTGAAGTCCTTGGGAGGCAAGGAGTGCAAAATTTCTTGACAAAACTTCCAGGGAGTGTTATATTTTTCTTAGGTATTGAGAAAGAGGCTGGGAGTGATAAACTCCCTCCCCCTCCCTCCCCAAGAGTTTTTGCCCCTCCGCCCGGAGGGGCCTTTCTAAATTAAATCCGTTCTCTCCTTGAGAATTCCTATTATATTCCTGAATACCTCCTCCTCTTCGAGTTCTGAGGATACAACCACTACTCTGCTCCTATCTTCCCGGGCGATCTTCAGGAATCCCTCCCTAACTCTTTTCAGAAAATATATGTCATCGAAACGACTCTTCTCCTTTATTCTTCTCAAGGCTACTTCCGGATCGACGTCCAGGAGAAAGGTCAGATCGGGAACTATCCCCTGAGTGGCAAACTCGTTTAGCTTTTTAATCAGATCTATATCTACTCCCCTTCCATAACCTTGATAGGCTAAGGTTGAGTCTGTGAACCTGTCTAAAATAACTACCTTGGATAGTTCAAGATCCTTTTTTATAACCTGACTGACGAGCTGGGCACGGCTCGCTTCGAAGAGAAGTAGCTCGCTCCTTATGTCCATGTCGAAGTTCAAGAGTATCTCTCTTATCCTCTCTCCTAAAAGGGTGCCTCCTGGCTCCCTGTAGAGGGAAACGCTCAAGCCTTTTTCCTTCAGAAAATTAAAAAGTTTCCTTGCTTGAGTTGTTTTACCGCTGCCGTCTATTCCCTCGAAGGTGATAAGCACAGGGAAATTATATCAATCGCCCCAGTATCTCTGCTCCTTCCATGGATCACCGAGCATGTGGTATCCTCTTTCCTCCCAGTAACCGGGTTTGTCCTCCCTCCTGAACTCTATTCCCCAGACGTACTTGGCGCTCTTCCAGGCGTACAGCTGAGGTACAACGAGGCGGAGAGGGTAGCCGTGCTCCTGAGGTATGATCTCGCCGAACATCCTGTAAGCTAATATAGAGTCCTCCTTTGCGAAGTACTCTAAGGGCATGTTGGTCGTGTATCCCTCGAGACAGTAAACGAAGACGTACCTGGCTTCGGGCTTTGGCTTTACGAGCTTTATTATCTCTGTAGTTGGAACTCCTTCCCACTGGATCTCTCTAACGCTCCATCGGGTCACGCAGTGGAAGTCGGCGACAAGCTCCACCGAAGGCAGGCTCAGCACTTCTTCGTAGGTCATCTCTATGGGGTTCTCTACCTCTCCCCAGACCTTGAACCTGTACTTCTCTATATCGATCCTTGGCAGTTTCTCCACTATGTCGTAAACGATCGGATAGTTTATCCAGTGCTGACCGGGAGGAAGGCGGTCCGGTCTCTGATTTATCGGACTTACGATCCTCTTCTTCATACTTCAATGATCTTATATCTACAGGACACCGAATCCTATGATCGGCGGCATGGAATATCTTATAGTGGATGGACAAGTCTCAGCTCGACGAGGAGCTCCTCAAGGAGATAGCGAGCGTAGGTGGGGGCTACGGAACAAAGATAGAGAGGTACATGAGGGAGATGGAGAGGCTGAGGAGGGCTATCCTTTACCTCAGATCGAGGATAGAGAGGGAGAAGCGAACTCCCCTCTTCTCCATAAGGATGTCCATCAGGCTGAGGAAAAGATTTTTAAAAGTCAGGGAGGAAGCTTACAAACACAGATTTTATCTGATAATCTACAGGGAGGCTCTCGGTCTTCTAAAACACAGGGAGGTCTTTGAGCTATACAACATAGAGAGCTTGGAGCTTTAGACCTTTACCCTATCTCCAACCACGTCGAGGAAGTTCTTGAGGACATCCATGCCGTGCTCCGAGAGAATCGACTCAGGATGGAACTGGACACCGAACACGGGATACTCCCTGTGCTGAACCCCCATTATCTCCTCGTCCTCAGACCACGCTGTTATCTTCAAGACGTCGGGGAGGCTCTCCCTCTCTATAACGAGGGAGTGGTATCTGACCGCTGTAAAAGGGCTCGGTATATCCTTGAAGATCCCCTCACCCGTATGGAATACCTGAGAAACCTTCCCGTGCATCAGCCTCCTGGCTCTGATTATCCTTCCTCCGAAGGCTACACCTATTGACTGATGACCGAGACAGACACCGAGTATAGGTATCTCTTTGTGAAACCTCCTTATGACGTCCACCGAGATCCCCGCCTCTGCCGGCGTACAGGGACCCGGAGATATCACTATGCCTTCAGGAGCGAGAGACTCTATCTCTTCGATCGTTGTCTGGTCGTTGCGCTTTACTATTATCCGAGCACCGAGCGAGCTGAGATACTGGACGAGGTTATAGGTAAAGGAGTCGTAGTTGTCGATCATCAGGATCTTCATGAGAGATTAATATATACCCTCACGGTTCGAAGAGACCCTCCTTCTTTGCTCTCTCTATATAATCGATAGCCTCCTCGTCGGAGAGCTGATGGAAGTCCCTGTAAAACATACCCACCGCAAAGCTCATCTCCGAAGATCTGTGGTAGCAGAGGAACTCGTCCGCATGTCCTTTGAACCTCTCAGCTGCATCTTTGGGGCACACGGGAACGGCAACTATTACCCTCCTGGCTCCCCTCTTCTTGGCAAAGCCTGCGCTCGCTATAGCGGTGTATCCCGTAGCCACGCCGTCGTCCACTATTATCACCTCCCTGTCCTTGAGGTCGGGATATCCCTGAGGCAGGAACTTCTTCTCCCTTTCCCTGAGCTCCTTCAACTCCTTCTCGGCAACGCTCCTTATAGTCTCCGCATCGAGCTTGGCGTAGCTGACGAGCTCGTGGTCGAGGTAGGTTTCCCCGTCGGGATCTATAGCACCGAATCCAGCCTCCTCGTTCCATGGCAGACCGAGCTTCCGGACTACAACTATACTCATCGGTATCCTGAGTTCCCTTGAGAGCTCGTAGGCAACAGGGATACCTCCCCTCGGAATGGCGAGGATTATGGGTCTGTCTTCGTGGTAAATCTTGTCCTTCAGAACCTCGGCAAGAAGCCTCCCTGCCTCCTCTCTGTTTTCAAGAATCATACCAGCTTCTCAAAGATCGAGTTTATGCTATCGAGCTTCCTGTAAGCCTGAACCACCACGTAGCTGAGCTGATCCCCCTCCGCTATGGACAGATCGTAGAGTATAGAGCTGACATCCTTCAGAACGTTGTACAGCGTGGTGTAGAGCTCCTCTCCCATCTTCTTCTGAGGATTCGGTATCTCCTTGAATATCTCCCCCACAGCATCGCTTATGCTCTTTAGGTGTTGTGCGAGGGACAGTATCTCGTAATCGTTTCTGTAAAGATCTACAACGTCGTTGTATCTCTCCTCTATCTCCGAGAACATGCTGCTGAAGAGCATGCCCTCTAAAAAGGCTATGTCCTGTCCCATTCCGATCCTCCAGCTTCCTAATAATTTCGTCGGTAGTTTCGAATATTTCAACCTGTTTAAGCTCAGAGTTCCTCCGAATTTAAGATGATTGTCACGGGTCCCCAGTTCCTTATATAAACGTCCATCATGGCACCGAATATTCCTGTCTCCACCCTTAGACCCGTTTCCTTAAACTTCTCCACGAAGTAATTGTAAAGTTCCTCAGCCCTCTTCGGCTCCTCTGCCATCTCAAAGCTCGGTCTCCTCCCCTTTCTGACGCTGGCGTAGAGAGTGAACTGGGAGACTATGAGAACCTCTCCACCTATATCGAGCAGGGAGTGCTGGAACTTTCCCCTCTCGTCCTCGAAGATCCTGAGGTTCGCTATCTTGTTCACAAGCTTATCAGCATCCTCCTCTCCGTCCCCCTTCTTAATACCTAAGAGGACGTTTACCCCCCGTCCTATCTTCCCCACTGTCTCCCCGTTCACCTTAACGTAGGACTCTTCCACCCGCTGGATCACCGCCCTCATGGGAAGCTTATATTATAAGTCATGGCTGTTAAAGGGAAGGTCTCCTCCCTCCCAGGGGTGTATCTCTTTTAAAGGACAAGTTGATTGAACTCAGAGAGAGGTTCGGTGTCAGAAGGATAGGAGTTTTCGGTTCTTTTGCAAGAGAAAGACAGAGGGAGGATAGCGATGTTGATATCCTCGTGGAGGTGGAACCAGCAAGAACCATCTTTGATCTTGTAAGGCTTTCCGACTACCTGTCCGAACTTTTAGGCAGAAAGATTGATCTTGTAACTGTTCCCGCCCTGAGAGAATAGCGGACCATGTATTTGAGGGGGTCGTCGAAGTGAAGGATCCCTTGCTCTACCTTATGGATACTTTCGAGGCTGTAGGAAGGATACTCGAACACACGGAGGGAATGAGTTTTGAGGAGTTTGTCGGAGACGAAAAAACGAGGGACGCGGTGGAGATAAGGTTTCAGATATTAGGTGAAGCTGTTAAGAAGACACCTTCGGAGCTGAAGAGGAAGTATCCACAGGTGCCGTGGAAAGAGATGGCAGATTTCAGGGATGTGATAGTCCATGACTATTTTGGAATTGATTACGCAAGAGTCTGATCAAACGGGAACTTTCTCAAATACGCATCCTATTATCGAACATACTTCGGGAAGAAAAGAAGTAGTTATACTTAATATAATGAAGCATTTGAGCGAGGAGCAGATAAGGGAAATCAAGGAAGCTCTCCTCAGAATGAGGGAGAAGCTCATAGAGTCGGCGCAGGAGCAGATAAGGGATCCCTCAAATGTCACCTTCGAGGGAGGAGACGAGATAGACAGGGCGGACTTAGAGGAGGAGAGATACCTGACCTTCAGGATAAAGGGAAGGGAGGCGACGCTGATCCACAAGATAGATTACGCCCTGATGAAGATAGAGTCGGGAACCTATGGAATTTGCGAGAACTGCGGTGCGGAGATACCCTTTGAGAGGTTAAAGGCGAGACCAGTAACGACGATGTGTTTTGAGTGTAAGGAGCTGGAAGAGGAGCTCGAGAATGATTGACCAGAACATGGACTGGGCTTTCCCGAGGATAAAGAGGCTTCCCCCCTACGTCTTCGCGGTTGTGAACGAGCTCAAGTACAAGCTCAGGAGGGAAGGAGAAGACATCATAGACCTCGGTATGGGAAACCCGACCACCCCTCCAGCGCCCCACATAATAGAGAAGCTCTGCGAGGTGGCGAGACGTCCCAACGTTCACGGCTACTCCTCCTCGAAGGGGATACCGAGACTTAGGAAGGCCATCTGTGATTTCTACGAGAGAAGGTTCGGCGTAAAACTGGATCCCGACCGAGAGGCGATAATGACCATAGGGGCGAAGGAGGGCTACTCCCACCTAATACTTGCCCTCGTGACACCCGGAGACTCAATCATAGTCCCCAATCCCACCTATCCCATACACTACTACGCCCCGATCATAGCGGGAGGGGAAGTTAGAACCATTCCTATAGTTTTCGACGAAGGGCAGGATCCTCAGGAGGAGTTCCTCAGGAGACTCTACCAGACGGTGAAGGAGTCGATGCCCTCTCCGAAGGGGATAGTGGTGAGCTTCCCCCACAACCCCACCACCGTATGCGTTGAAAGGGACTTCTTTAAGGAGCTCGTCGGCTTCGCCAAGGAGAAGGGGATATGGATAATCCACGACTTCGCTTACGCAGATATAGCTTTCGATGGCTACAGACCCCCCTCTATCTTGGAGGTGGAGGGGGCTAAGGACATTGCGGTGGAACTCTACTCCATGTCCAAGGGCTTTTCCATGGCGGGATGGAGGATAGCCTTTGCCGTCGGAAACGAAAGGCTCATAAAGAATCTCGCTCATCTTAAAAGCTACCTCGACTACGGAGTTTTCACCCCCATCCAGGTTGCCGCCGTAATAGCCTTAGACAGTCCCTACGAGATTGTGGAAAAGAACGCAAGGATGTACGAGCAGAGGAGAAACGTCCTCGTTGAGGGACTCGCCTCCGCAGGATGGCACGTGGAGAAACCGAAAGGCTCCATGTTTGTCTGGGCAAAGATTCCCGAATGGATCGGTATGAACTCCTTGGACTTTTCGATGTTCCTTCTGAGAGAAGCCAAGGTTGCTGTATCCCCCGGCATAGGCTTTGGAGAGTATGGTGAGGGATACGTGAGGTTCGCCCTCGTCGAGAACGAACTGAGGATAAAGCAGGCTGTGAGGGGGATAAGGAGAGCTTTCAGAAAGCTACAGGCAAAGGTATGAACAGAACCCTCTACTTCGGGGAGGGACTTTTCGAGACGATCAGGTGGAAGGGAGTAAACAGAAAACTGAAACTCCACTACGAGAGGTTGAGAGGTTCAGCAGAGTTCTTCGGAATACCCTGTCCTACCTTTGAAGAGTTCATAAGAGAGATATCCCAAAAAGCTAAAGGTGAATGCTACGTTAAGTTCTGTCTCTTTTCAAAAGGAGGGAATTATTACGCCGATAGATCCGAAGGATACGAGATAAAGGTTATTGTAAGAGAGCTCCCTGAACCTCCTTCGGAGGTAAAGCTTACCCTCTCTCCCTTCCAAAGACACTCCTCAAATCCTCTATGGAGACATAAAACCATGAACTATCTCTTTAACGTTCTTGTGAAGAGGGAGGCAAAAGAAAAAGGTTTCTTCGATGCCGTGATCCTCAACGAGAGAGATGAGATAACGGAGTGCTCAGCATCGAACCTCTTGCTCCTTAAGGGAGAAAAACTCTACACCCCTTCGAGTGAGTCGGGACTTCTGTGGGGAACGACCCTCGAGGTTATCTCGAGGGAGATAGGTGTGAAGGAAGAGAGGTTGAAGCTGAGAGATCTCGAGGAGGCGAACGGTGTCTTCATAACCAACTCGTTGATGGGAGCTGTGCCTGTGGTGGAGGTTGAGGGATCGAGGAAGGAGATTGACAGGGAGGTGTTCAGGGAAATGAACGACGCTATAAACTCATACCTCAAGCCCGAAAAATCTTTTAACAAGGGATCCAAATAGGAAGCTCGCTCCGGCGGCAAACCCGGCCGAGAGAACCATCTCTAAGACTTTTTTCTTCAGAGATATACCCGAGACGAGGGCTATAAAGCCTCCCACGAGGGCGAGGACAAGAACCGCCAATGAGAGGGAAAAGTAGAGCCCCGTAAGGGAATCCTCCACCAAGAAGTAGGGAGAGACGGGGAAGACGACACCAAGAAGGTAGGAAAGTCCCGTAAAGAGAGCGGATCTTATCTCGTTCTCTGAACTGTTGAAATCTTTCGGTATCCCCTTCCCAGTTATATCGGCGAGAATCCTTTCCCTTTCCCTCATAGCCTCGTTCACCTGTCTCTGGGATCGGACGGATACGAAGGCTCCCACGCCCATAGAGATAGCTCCTGCCACACCAACTACAACGGCGCTTGCGCCCACAACTACGGGTTCGCTCCTGTAAACCGCCGAGAGACCCGCAACCACGCCGAGGAGCTCCACGAGGCCGTCGTTCATTCCGAGAACGAGATCCCTAACGTTCGAAAGTCCCATGCTCTCAAGCCTGTCCCTGAAGGCGCTCTCGTGGGATAGCTCGTCCAAGATGATGGCTTTTAGAGCCTTGACCTCCTCCTCGCTCAGTTCATTGGACCTTTCCTTTACAAACCTGTAGTACTGTGTGTAAGCGGAGGACTCGCCAAGCTCTAAGAGAGAGACGAGGAGCAGAGGATTTATAAACTTAGACAGGAAAAAAACGAAGCTCTGAAAAAACCTTCTCCTTTCGGAAGGGACCTCCTCCCCTCTCCTTTTCAGGAACTCACGCCAGAACTTGGCGTGTCCCTTCTCCATGTTCGCTATTCTCTTCAGCTCCTCCCTGAGCTCCGGATCTTTAACCCTGCCGGCAAGCTCCGTGTAGAGTCTGTAGTCGTTTATCTCCCCGACGTAAAAGTCTTTGGCAAGATCCGTTAATTTCATCCTAAATACTCTTTCACCTTCTGCGCGGTCTTTGAGGAGAACCTTATGCAGTCCGCCATAGATACACCGCTCAGATAATTCCCTGTAAGGAAGAGTCCCTTATGTATCTCCTCCATCTCCTTCGCCAGATCTAAATACTTCCCGTAGCCGAGAGTGTACTGAGGTATAGCCCTCTTCCACTTCTGGATATGGAGTATCTCCACATCGTTCACTCCGAGTATCTCTTTGAGTTCCCTCTCCACTACCTCCGCTATCTCCTCGTCGGAGAGCTCTATAGCCTCTCTGTCCGCTGCCCCTCCCATGTAAACCGTGAGGAGATCTCTTCCCTGCGGAGCCCTTCCGGGAAAGAGCTTGGAGGAGAAGATCACGCCGAGTATTCTCTTCCCTTCCTTCCTCGGAACGAGAAGACCGAAGCCTTCCGGAATATTTCCTGAGCTGACCGAGAGGTTTACCACAACCACCGGAACGTAGTCTATCTTGTCAAACTCCAAGGAGGCGCTCCAAGAGAGATCCTTGAGCAGATAGGAGGAGGTGTAGGCGGGAGAAGAGACTACTACGCTCCTTGACTCAACCTTTCCCCCGCGGGTGTCTAAGATGAACCTGTCGTCCTTCCTTCTCATCCTTAAAACTACGTTCTCCCTCTTTACCTCAAGCTCATCCGCAAGCCTGTCTATTAAGGTTTTCAGACCTCCTTCAAAGGATATGAGCCCTCCCTTCGGTCCGAGAGCCTTCTTCTTGATGGCTCCCTTTATCAGACTCCCGTACTCTCTCTCAAGCTCATAGACCTTCCTCACCGCATACTTCACGGAGAGCTTTTCGGGATCCCCCGCGTAAACTCCCGATACGAAAGGTGCTACCACGTAATCCAAAAACTCCTGTCCGAGCCTCCTCCTCACGAACTCTGCTATGCTCTCCTCCTCTTTCAGAGAAGGTTTAGCCCACGGCTCTAAGAGAACCTTTACCTTTCCGCCGATGGAGAGGAGAGGAGAAAATAAAAAAGAGACAGGACTGAGGGGAAGAGGCACGAGTCTGCCTTTCTTGTAAATGTATCTGTTCTTTGATGAAGGGTTCGCTTTGAGAGGCTTTAATCCGACCTCTTCAAAAAACCTCAAAACCTCCTCATCCGCCAAGATGGTCTGGGGACCGAGCTCAAAGAGATATCCGTCTTTGCGGATAGTTTTTACGTTCCCTCCTATGTCCTCGTCCTTCTCATAGACCACGACGTCGTAGCCGAGCTTTTTAAGTCTGTAGGCGGTCGAGAGCCCGGATATACCGGAGCCGATTACTACGACGTCCCTCATCAGGACTTGAAGGGGACTCCCTTTGTAGGAGAAGAAGGGACCGCATAGGTTCTCTTCGGCATCCTGCCGGCGAGGTAAGAGAGCCTGCCGGCTATGGTCGCGTACTTCATGGCGACCGCCATCTTTATGGGATCTTTAGCCTCAGCGAGAGCGGTGTTGGTGAGTATAGCGTCCACACCGAGCTCCATAACGGGAGGAATATCTGCAGCGCTACCTATTCCCGCGTCCACTATGACAGGAACTGAGACAGCTTCCTTAATGAACATGATGTTATAGGGGTTCTGGAGTCCGAGACCTGAACCTATCGGAGCGGCGAGGGGCATAACCGCGGCGCAACCGACGTCCTCAAACTTCTTCGCATAGACAGGATCGTCAAATATATAGGGGAGAACCACGAAACCTTCCTTGACAAGAACCTTAGCAGCCTTGAGGGTCTCTTCCATGTCCGGAAGTAGGGTCTTCTGATCACCGATGACCTCGAGCTTTATCCAGTTTATACCTGTCGCCTCTCTGGCGAGCATAGCGGTCTTTATTGCTTCTTCCGCCGTATAGCAACCAGCTGTGTTGGGAAGTATCAGGTACTTCTTGGGATCTATGTAGTCCAAGAGGTTCTCCTTCGTAGGATCGGTTATGTTGACCCTTCTTACCGCTACGGTTATTATCTCCGCACCGGAGGCTTCGAGAACTTCTTTGTTCTCCTGAAAGCTCTTGAACTTACCCGAGCCTATGATCAGCCTCGACTTGAAGCGTCTTCCCGCTATCTCAAAGGGGTCATCCTCAAGGAGTCTTTCCCAGTCGGTCATTCCTTCACCTCCAGATTTTAGAGAAATTTAATTTAGGCTTGCACTTTCCGAGGTCAAAGGTGTATTCGCCTTCCTTAGAAAACTTGACATCCAAGGAGTATTTTCCGTTTCTAAGTTTGTAGATCTCCACCTCCTCAGTGTCCGGATCTACTATTACGTAGTAATCAACGCCTTCCCTCTCATAGATGTAGAACTTGTTTATTTTGTCCTTCTCTCTCGTAGAGGGGGATAATATCTCAAAAACCACCTTCGGCGGGAACTCCAACCTCTTCTTGGAAAAGAGATCCTTTTCAAGATCTTCGGAGCACACTATGAGGTTGTCAGGCTCTAAGATCATATCTTCTGAGATGAACCAGTCTATTGAGATAAGAGATACGCAGTTCTCACAATCTTCAAGTTCCTTCTCCAAAAGGCTTCCTATAAGGAGGCTTATCCTCTGATGCTTGGGAGTAGGCAGAGGAGACATCGCGTAAGGGATACCTTCTATAAGCTCCCATCTTCCTTCCCACCTTTCCCAGTCCTCTACGGTGTAATGGGGAAGAACTCTCGCCTTCAATCAACCACCTCCCACCAGCTGGACTATCTCAACCCTGTCCCCTTCCCTAACCTTCCTTGTTGTGTACTCCGACTTTGGAACTACCTCCTCGTTTATCGCTACTGCAAGTCCCACTTCGCGGAACTTCACATCCATGATCTCGAGGAGCTCCATAACCGTTACTTCTCTATCTATAACCTTCTCCTGACCGTTAACGAGAATCTTCATAAGAAAAATATAATATACTTAGGGAAAGGAGGAGAGCGGTGACACCAGAACTGATGCAGGTTCCAGAAGTTCCCGACTTTCCGAGGGAATATCCACTGATGCCCCTCAGGGACATAGTCGTGTTCCCAACTATGGTTCTTCCCCTGTTCGTTGGCAGAAACTTTTCAATAAAGGCGGTGGAGGAGGCAAGTAAAAAGGATAAGCTCATCTTCCTTACCCTTCAAAAGGAGAAGGATATAGAGGAGCCAAGGGAGGAGGATCTTTACAAGGTTGGAGTTATAGCCCACGTAATAAGGGTTGTTCCCATAGAAGAAAACAGGATAAAGGTCCTCGTCCAGGGTATAAGGAGGGGAATTATAAAGAGCATAGAGCTGAAAGACGACCACTACGTCGCCCTCGTAGAACCAGTTCAGGAAAGAGACATAGAGGAGAAGGATCTTACGATAGAGGACAAAGCCCTTATAAAGTCAGTGAAGGAACTTCTGGATAAGGCTATCTCCCTCGGAAAGCAGGTGATCCCGGACATCGTGATGATAATTAGGGAGATAGAGAACCCCGGAAGGCTCGCCGACCTGATAGCCTCAATCCTTGAGATGAAATCTAAGGAGGCTCAGGAGGTCCTCGAGACCATAGACCCGAGGAAAAGGCTTAGGAAGGTTCATCAGTTCCTCCTGAACGAGGTTGGCATCTTAGAGGTAAAGCAGCAGATAAGTACTCAGGCGAGGGAGCAGATAGAGAAGGAGCAGAGGGAGTACTTCTTAAGGCAGCAACTGAGAGCCATTCAGGAGGAGCTTGGAGAAGCGGACGAGAGGAGAGCGGAGATAGAGGAGTACAGGAAGAAGCTCGAAGAACTCCAGCTTGAAGAATCTACCAAAAAGGAGATAGAGAAACAGATAAAGAGACTCGAGAGGCTCCATCCCGACTCGGCAGAAGCCGGAGTTATAAGAACGTGGCTCGACTGGATCCTCGAACTCCCCTGGAACAAAAGGACGGAAGACAACTACGATCTCGAGAGAGCGAGGAAGATCTTGGACAGGGATCACTACGATCTTGAGAAGGTAAAGGACAGGATAATAGAGTACTTGGCAGTCAGGAAGCTCACCGAAGGGAAAGAGTCTCAGGCTCAGATATTGGCTTTCGTAGGACCTCCCGGTGTCGGTAAGACCTCTCTCGGCAGATCCATAGCGGAAGCCCTCGGAAGAAAGTTTGTCAGGATAGCCCTCGGCGGGATAAGGGACGAGGCGGAGATAAGGGGACACAGGAGAACCTACGTGGGAGCCATGCCCGGCAGGATAATACAGGCGATAAAGCAGGCGGGAACTAAGAACCCTCTCATAATGCTCGATGAGATAGACAAGCTCGCCATCTCCTTTCAGGGAGATCCTGCGGCGGCGCTCTTAGAAGTTTTAGACCCTGAGCAAAACAAGAACTTCACAGACCTGTATATAGGACTCCCCTTCGATCTTTCAGAGGTGATCTTTATCTGCACCGGAAACAGGATGGACACCATACCCACACCCCTCTTGGACAGGATGGAGATCCTCCAGCTCTCCGGATACTCCGAAGAGGAGAAGCTCTTTATAGCCCAGAGACACCTCATACCCAAGCTCATACCCCTGCACGGTCTTAAGGAAGAAGAGGTTCAGTTTGAGGACGAAGCTATTCTTGAGATAATCAGGGGCTACACGAGGGAGGCTGGAGTCAGAAACCTCCAGAGGCAGATCTCTTCGGTTCTCAGGAAGATAGCGGTGAAGAAGCTCAAGGGTGAGGAAGGACCCTTTAAGATAACCAAAGAGGATGTTAGGAAACTCCTGGGTGTTCCCAAGCACAAGCCCGAGAGGGAGCTTGAACCCCTCGTAGGCATAGCCACAGGACTCGCTTGGACGGAGGTCGGTGGGGAGATAATGTATATCGAAGCTACGAAGATGAAGGGGAAGGGGGGTCTTCTACTGACTGGATCTCTGGGGGACATAATGAAGGAGTCTGCTCAGGCAGCTCTCTCCTACATAAGATCCAACGCCGAGCATTACGGGATAGATCCTGATATATTTCCCAACATAGACATCCACATACACGTTCCGGAGGGAGCGGTTCCCAAGGACGGACCCTCCGCAGGCGTTGCCATAGCCACCGCTCTTATCTCACTCCTCACCGACATACCCGTGAGGATGGACATAGCCATGACGGGAGAAATAACCCTGAGGGGAAGGGTTCTGCCGGTGGGAGGTCTCAAGGAGAAGATACTCGCGGCTAAGAGGGCCGGAATCTATGAGGTGATCCTTCCAGATAGGAACAAGGACGAAGTCTTGGAGGATCTTCCCGAGTACGTCAGGGAGAAGATGACCCTTCACTTTGTGAACCGCTTGGAAGAAGTTTTCAAGCTCGCTTTGACGAGATATCCAGTAACCGCTCAGTAAGGTTCTATCTCCACCTCGAAGATGTCGCCTCTGTTCTGAAGTGGAAGAGTTCCCGTTCTTCCTGTTATCACAAAGGTTTTTCCCTTCCTCGTTGTAACTACCGCCTGAATAGCCTCCTCGAACTTCTTTCCGATAACCTTCTTTAGCTCGAGCCTGCCCCTCCTGTCGGAGACCAGAAGGTAGACCTCACCCTCTGAGAACTTCGTAACGTCCAAGAAGCGGTAAATCGGACTCGTCACGTTTTTAATCAGTACGGGATACTCCTCTTTAAGAACTCTGGTCCATCCGAAACGTGGATTGAAGGTGTACTTATTGTCGTCTTCATAAGTGCCCGGAAGTTCTGCCGTGGTGTAGGACCCTGAGAAGTTGTCCTCTGAAAGCAGTAGTTCCTCTCCTCTGTAAACCCTCAGGTATCCATCGTCGTCAGTGAATATGAGAAGATCCTTGAAGAGTACCGCGGAGTCTATCCTGAAGCCGGAGGGAACGGGGAAGTCTTCCCCCTCTACCACCTCCTCCCCTTGAAGCTTTAACTTCTTAACGCTCCCCCACAGGTTTCTACTATCGAAGCCCTGACCCACGAAGGTTTCCTCAGCCCTGCTTTTGTCTAAAACAGCCATGAAGTAGGGTATGTCTTTTTTCACTATCACGGGCGTAGAACCCACGACCTTGACGAGGGCTGAGTTTACGGAATCCCCTGATATCATGTTCAAGATTATCACGTCCTTGCCATTATCGAGGGGTACACACTGGACAGAAACAGGATAGCCGGATGGTAGATTCATCGAGGCGTACTCAACTAATTCCTTCCTCAAAATCTCGTAAATTCTAAGCTTACTGCTAAAAAGAACCACTACGTAGTCCTTTTCGTTTCCAAAGAAGTTGCAGGCGTCTGCCGAGAGAGGTAGTTCTGGGAAGGTAAATAGGAACTTGGCGTGTAGCCTAAACTCTTCGGGGAGCCTTCTCTCCACGATCTGAGCCACCTTGGGTGCCGGTTTTTCAAAAAAGGCGAGGGCAACACCCTTCCTCTCTATCCCGAAGCCTCTCTCGAACTCCCTCACCACGTAGTTGCAGTCTTCACCTTTTCTTAAGGTCCCCACGAGGGAGCTTACCTTGAAATATCCCTCCTCGCTCCCCACGAAGCAGATACTTCCATGGTGTAGCCTGACTTTGTTTCCCTTCTCGATACCCCTGTCTTCAAGGATCTCCGCAAAGGAGAACCTATCCTTTACCTCAGTAATCCTGACCTTGCCCACCACCTCCTCGGTCGCTCCTAAGACCTCACCTGTAACAGGGTGGACAAGCTTCTTCCCTTCCTTAACCGCCTCAAAGACTTCCCCCACAAAAGCAGATCCTTTACCCAGATCGAGCACTACCTTATCGTCCAACTTCTCAACTACGTAGCCCTCTCTCTGGAAGAACTTCTTTATCCCTTCGAGGTTCTGGGAAAAGGAGAACCCTACGAGTAGGAGTAGTACGGCTAAGATATTAAGTCTCTTCACCTTTTAACCTCCCCATATTTTCAATTATCACATCTGTGATCTCCTGAGTTCCCACTTTTTTACAACCCTCGGAGTATATGTCTGGTGTCCTGTAGCCTTGATTGAGAGTTTCCTCAACGGCTTTTTCTATCAGATCGCTCGCCTCATCCATTCCGAAGGAGTACTTGAGCATCATAGCGGCGGAAAGGATCGTTGCTATCGGATTGGCTATTCCCTTTCCAGCTATATCAGGAGCGGAGCCATGGACAGGTTCGTAGAGGGCGTACCTCTCACCAACGCTCGCGGAGGGGAGCATACCGAGGCTTCCAACAACAACTCCTGCCTCATCCGAGAGTATGTCTCCGAAGATGTTCCCAGTAACGATAACGTCGAAGGTGTTGGGTCTCCTGACTATCTGCATAGCGCAGTTGTCCACGTAGAGGTGTTCGAGCTCAACGTCAGGATACTCCTTAGCTACCTCCTCCACCACCTCCTTCCAGAGGGCGCTGACCTCGAGGACGTTGGATTTATCTACGCTCGTGAGCTTCTTCCTCCTCTTCCTCGCTATCTCGAAGGCTTTTCTCACGACCCTCCTTATCTCGTCCTCGGTGTACCTCATGGTGTTTATCCCTACCCTCTTTCCGTTCTCCTCGAATATCCCCCTCGGCTCTCCGTAGTATATACCGCTCGTTAGCTCTCTCACCACAAGCATGTCCGTTCCCCGAACTACCTCCTGTTTTAGGGGGGAGGAGTCTATTAGAGGTTCCCATACCTTTGCGGGTCTGAGGTTGGCAAATAGGTCGAGCTCCTTTCTAATTCTCAAAAGCCCCTTTTCGGGTCTCTCGTCCGTGGGCAGGTCGTCCCACTTCGGTCCTCCGACCGCTCCGAGAAGGACTGCATCGGATTCCTTACATATCTTGAGGGTCTCTTCTGGCAGAGGGTCTCCCGTCTCGTCGATCGCTATTCCACCTATCAATCCTTCTCTGAGCTCGAACCTGACGTTGAAGAGCTCCTCGACCTTCTTCAACACCCGAAGGGTCGCATCGACTATCTCCGGACCTATGCCGTCTCCTCTTAGAACCGCCACTCTAAAGGTTTGCATGGAAGAGTATTATAAGGGAGTTACATTCCAAAAGCTTTAAATTTAGTCCCCGAAGGGAGAGTTAGCCATATCTAAGGGCAGATTGACCGTACGCTATTACGGCTCAAATTTCTGAGTAAGGAGGTGAGAGACATGTGTTTCTCTATGGAGGAGTATGAAAGGCTCAAGGCTATAGTTGAGGAGAGGAAGAAGTTAAGGGAAAAGCTTAAGGATATAAAACCCTCCGACTTCGAGAAGAAAGAGGAGGAAAAGGAAGAGAAGCCCGTTGAGGTAAAGGCGGACTAAGGCTGTACCTTTTCTAAGGTAAGCCCCTTCGCGGGAGCGGTGTAGGGGAAGTTTTCTCCTTCGAGAAATCTTTTTATATCCTCTGGGCGAAGCTTCCTCTCTGCAGTCCAGACTATCGCCCCCACGAGCCTCCTGACCATATACCTTAGAAAGTGGGAGGCGGTGAACCTCAGTTCTATTAGCTCTCCTTTTTTAGAAAGCTCTATCTTAAGATCTATAAGCGTACTCTTTTCATCCTCTAACTTTGCAAAACCTCTGAAGTCATGGAGTCCGCTGAGCATCCTTACCGCCTCCTTCATACTTTCGATGTCGAGATCCCTCGTGATTTGCCATGAGAAGGGGTAAAGGAACGGATCTCTGGTGTGTGAGTTCCAAATTCTGTAAAGATAAACCTTTCCCTTTACCGAATACCTCGAATTGAACTCTTCCTCCACCTCTTCCACCTCGTAAACGCCGATGTCCTTAGGAAGGAGGGAGTTCAGACCCCGAAGGAGTTTGTAGGTCTCCATATTTTTGGAACTCCAGAAGTTGGCTACGTAGTCCTTGGCGTGAACCCCTGCGTCAGTTCTGCAACAACCTATAAGTTTTACCTCTTCACAGAGGATTTTCTCAATAGCCTCCTTCAACGTTCCCTGAACGGTCGGAACGCCGGGCTGTATCTGCCATCCGTGATAGTTCGTTCCCACAAAGGCGAGCCTGAGCCTGTAGTTTGGCATGCTTGAATTTTAATCGATGACCTAATAAATTTAATACCATGATGAATTCAGAAAATTTAAGAGAACGAGGTTTTGAGATATATGGTGAATGGAAGTTAAGTGATACAGGAAAGTTAGAACTAATAGGAAGAGATGGCGTTCTTGAGGGGAAGGGTGTTTATGCTTTTATATTGTGCGAAGAATTTGGTAGGCTGCAGGGTAGAAGTGATATACTTTATATAGGTAGAGCAAAAAAGTTTGAAACCAGATTAGATCGTTACTCTTCTAATCCGGATAAAAGTCAAATAACAAACAGAAGAGTTGGGGACTTCTTGGTTAGATTATTGGAAGAAGGATATAGAATTCATGTCTATTTTAAAGTGTTGAATGACGACGATGATATTGGGAGAGAGGAACGCAAACTTTTAGAGCAATATGAATGTGAACACTATGAACTACCTCCATTCAATAGGAGACTTTGATGGGGTTTTCAAATATAATTTCTACGAAAAGGATTACGTAGGATGGCTTGAAGAGAACATAAAGCTTTTAAAGGAAAACAGGCTTGAGATGATAGACAGGGAAAACCTCGTAGAGGAACTCCAGATGAGCATAAAGCAGGAGATTGATCGTTTCGTTTCCAATTTGAGCGTAGTTCTCGAGCATCTCTACAAGTGGGATCATTTGAGGGATATTTCGTCAGGCGGAGTGGGATGGCTCATAAGCATAAGGGAGCACAGAAGGAAACTGAAAAGAGCTTTTGAAGACTCTCCGAGCTTAAAGAAGAGGATAGGAGACAAGCACCTCAAAAGGGCGTGGGAGGATGCGAGGGACAGAATCTATAAATGGCTTGTAAATAACGGATACGATATTAAAGAGTTCAAGATACCCGAAAAACCTCCCTACACGTGGAAAGACGTGTTTGAAAGGGAGATAGAGTTACCATGAAGATAGGTATCCTCTGTTCGGGAGGGGACGCTCCCGGTATGAACGCGGTGATAAGATCGGTGGTCAGAACCGCCCACTCCCTCGGTCATGAAGTTATCGGTATACGGAGGGGATACAGGGGTCTTATAGAGGGGAATTTCATCCCCTTAAAGAGCAGAGACGTCGGAGGTATCTTAGACAGGGGCGGAACGATCCTCCTGAGTAGCAGAGATGAACGTTTCAAGGATCTGAAGTTCAGAGAGAAAGCGTATGAACACGTGAGAAGGGAGGAGATAGAAGCCCTCATAGTTCTGGGTGGAGAGGGAACTTTCAGAGGAGCGGAGCTGATAGCGGAGGAGAGCGGAATTCCCGTGATCGGTGTTCCCTGCACGATAGACAACGACGTAGGCGGGACAGAGTACTGCATAGGCTACGATACTGCCCTGAGGAACGCGGTGGACGCCATAGACAAGATCAGGGATACTGCAAGTTCCCACGAAAGGATCTTTATAGTGGAGGTGATGGGGAGGAATAGAGGATTTATCGCCGTTGAGGCGGGCTTGGCTACGGGAGCGGAGCTTATTCTCGTTCCTGAAGAGGAATATCCTATGGAGAAAATTCCTGAGGACATAGTCAGAGCCAAGGAGATGGGAAAGATACACTTCATAATCGTCATGGCGGAAGGGTACGGTAGGGCTGAGGATCTGAGGAGCTTTCTGCTGAAGGAGATAGGGGAGAGGTACGGAGAGATAAGGGCGACTGTTCTCGGACACCTCCAGAGGGGAGGTATTCCTACCCACACAGACAGGATAATGGGTATGAAGTTTGGGGAAGTGGCGGTTGAGTCTGTTCTGTCGGGGGAGAGGTCGGGCTTTGTAGCCTACGAAAAGGGTAGGTTTTACATAGAAGACTTTGAAAGAGCTAAGGAGTACAAAGAAATCGATCGGGAAGCTCTCAGGCTTAGTAGGAGGCTCAATCTCTGAATATCTCGTAGCTTAGAGTCCCTTCAAAGACCTTGTAAACGCTCCCGTCCAAGAACACCTCTCTGAGATCCTCGTCGAACTCTATCTTAAGGATCTCTCCGCTCTTGGTCTTTACCTCTACGGGAACTTCCTTCACAAGACCTTTTAAGTAGGCTACTATCGCTCCTGCCGTAGCTCCTGTCCCGCAGGCTAAGGTCTCCGCCTCAACTCCCCTCTCGTAGGTTCTTATCCTTATGGCGTTCTCGGAGACAGGCTCTATAAAGTTCACGTTCGTTCCCTTCGGCTGAAACTCCTCGTGGAATCTAATCTCCCTGCCGAGCTTTTTTACGTCTATCTTATCTATGTCTCTCACCGGAACAACGAAGTGGGGAACTCCCGTGTTTATGAAGATGCCTTCAATTTTCTCTCCGTTCACATCCAGTACCTTCTCCTGTGGCTCGGAAGGGGGTGTGAGCTGAACCTTTACTCTCTTTCCACCGTCAAGAACCTCCGCCTTTATAACACCCGCAAGGGTCTCGAACCTAACCTTCTCATCAACTATCCCCAAATCGTAGCAGAAGCGAACCGCGCATCTGGATCCGTTACCGCACATCTCCGCTTCCGATCCGTCCGCGTTGAAGAACTGCCATCTAAAGTCGTTCTCCGGAGACTCTGGATCTTCTATAAGTATCAGTCCGTCCGCACCTATCCCTGTGTGGAACTCGCAGAGCTTTACGACGAACTCTTTAAGACAAACTCCGAGCCTTTCTATAGTTTCATAAACCTTTCCGTCCCGGTTGTCTATCAAAATGAAGTCGTTTCCCGATCCCTGAAGCTTTGCAAAGTCCATTTAAAATATTCTACAATCTTCCCAATATGAAGAAAGCCGTATTAGCCTTGGAGGACGGAACCTACTTCGTAGGTAGATCCTTCGGGGCGGAGGGAGAGACTCAGGGAGAGCTCATCTTCAACACTTCCATGACGGGCTATCAGGAGATTCTCACAGATCCTTCCTATAAGGGACAGATAGTGGTTATGACCTACACTCAGATGGGCAACTACGGGGTTAATCTGGAAGATATAGAGTCTAAGAAGGTTCAGGTAAACGGCTTCGTCGTCAAGGAGGCATTTTCAAGGTACTCCAACTGGAGGGCACAGAAGTCTCTTCACGAGTATCTGAAGGAGAACGGGGTTGTCGGAATAGAGGGAATAGACAC
Organism: Hydrogenivirga okinawensis; assembly: GCF_055385515.1. Taxonomy (NCBI): domain Bacteria; kingdom Pseudomonadati; phylum Aquificota; class Aquificia; order Aquificales; family Aquificaceae; genus Hydrogenivirga; species Hydrogenivirga okinawensis. The sequence goes on from NZ_AP042386.1 coordinate 159,448, forward strand.
GAGGGCGCTCGTGAAGAAGATAAGAGAACATGGAGTAATAAGGGGTGTCATATCTACCGAAACTTTAGATCCCAAAAAGCTGGTCGAGAGGGCGAGGAGAGTCCCCGACATTTCGGAGTTAGACCTCGTTCAGGAGGTATCCACGAAGGAGATCTACCACTGGGATCAGGGGGAGTGGGATCTTTTCAAAGGGTATATCAGAAGGGAAAACGACAGGCCTCTTATAGCGGTCATAGACTTCGGGGTGAAGTTCAACATCTTAAGGAGGCTCATAAAAGAAGGAGCTAAGGTAGTCGTAGTTCCTCCGGAGACCGCCGAGGAGTTCGTGGAGAGGGAAGATCCAGACGCCATATTCCTTTCCAACGGACCGGGTGATCCCGAAAGGGTGGTTTCCGGTATAAGGCTCGTGAAGAAGTTCATGGAGAAGAAACCGATCTTCGGTATATGCCTTGGCTGTCAGATAATCGGACTCGCTCTTGGAGGGAAAACCTACAAGCTGAAGTTCGGTCATCACGGAGGGAACCATCCCGTAAAGGATCTCAGAACCGGGAAGGTGGAGATAACCGCTCAGAACCACAACTTCGCTATAGATCCCGATTCACTCCCTCCGGAGGTGGAAGTAACCCATCTGAACCTCCTTGATGAGACCGTTGAAGGCATAAGGCACCGAGAACTATCCATCTTTGCTGTCCAGTATCATCCGGAGAACTCCCCCGGTCCTCACGATTCTTACTATCTCTTCAGGGAGTTCGTTGACTTAGCCCTCAAGTGATCTTATAAACTCTAAAATCTCCTCCTTCTTATTCCTGAAGCTCGCCCTGTTGCAGATCAACCACGCTGAGGAGTCGTCTATCTTCTCAATTTCCACCAAGCCGTTTTCCCTCAGAGTTCTACCGGTCTGGACGAGATCAACTATGAACTCCGCCACGCCTACTAAGGGGGCGAGCTCAACTGAACCGCTGAGTTCAACGACCTGAGCCTTTATCCCCTTCTTGGAGAAGAAGTACTTAGCTATCCTCGGATACTTGGTAGCCACCTTTATAAAGGAGCAGGTTCCGTAACGCTCCAAGCTCTCAGGCTTTCCCGCAACAGATATCCTGCACTTTCCTATTCCTAAGTCGAGTATCCTGTAAACCTCCGGTTTCCTCTCAAGATATACGTCGTAACCGCAGAAACCTAAATCCGCCGCTCCGCTCTCTACATAGACGGGGACATCGAAGGGCTTTACGAGGAAGAGTTTGAGTCCGTTTACCTCGAGGATAAGCCTCCTTCCCTCCTCTATCCTCTCCTTTAGAATTCCTTTTGAGATAAGGAGATCGACGCTTTCCTCAAAGAGCCTTCCTTTGGGCAGGGCGATTTTTAAAGCGGGCATATCACCTCGGAGCCTCTTTTTTTTGATTGATAGATATTAGAAGAGCTAAAAGTCCTATAAAAGCTACCGTTCCGAAGATTATCAGCTGTACTATAAGAGCGTCATTCATCCTTTCCAACCTCCAGAAGGAGTATACCCAACACTATAAAAATAACCGTAAATATAAACGCTGATAATATTTCCGGATCTTTAAATTCTTTACCGCGCAGGTATGGAAGGATAAGTCCAAGACCACCTGATATCTTGGAAAAATCGAGAAGGAGCTTACCAAGCTCCCTTAGCGTTCCTTTACTTAACTTCATCTCCTTTTAGGTTTCACCCTCACCAGAACCTCGTCAGGGTTTACGCTCTCGCCCACCTGAACGAGTATCTCCTCCACCACTCCGTCAACGGGACTGTGGATCTCGTTCTCCATCTTCATCGCCTCTACTACCAAAATAACGTCTCCCTCCTTCACCTCCTGACCGACGCTCACCTTTATGTTCACAACCTTACCCGATATAGGAGAGGTAATGTCTCCTACATCTCTCGGTTTTGGTCTCCTTGGAGTAACGGGAGCGCCTTCGGATATCTCGTAGCTTCCGCTTACCTCCACCTCCCTTATCGGTTGGAGAACTACTTCCTCAAGCCTTCCGTCAAGCCTTATGAAGAAGGTCCTTCCTCCCGCCGTTTCCTCACCTCTTCCCGCTATCTGGACGTGGTACTGCTCCCCGTGAACGGTTATGTTGAACTCCACAGGAGCCTTTTCCGGGCAGGCTTCTTCAGCAACTTCTTCAACCGGAACGGGCGGAACTTCTCCCCTCTCAACCTTTTCCCTCCACTCGAAGAACTCCTTGGCAACCACCGGGAAGAGAACGTATGAGAGAACGTCCTCCTCATTCCTTGCCCCAGCCTCTTTAGCTTCCTCCCTGAGCTTATCGAGTTCTGGCTCTAAGAGATCTGCCGGTCTCTTGTCATAGATAGGCTCCTCCTCTCCGAGTATCTTCCTGAGTACTTCTTCCTTAATGGGTGCAGGGGGTCTTCCGTAGAGACCTTTGACGTAATCCTTGGTTTCCTTCGTAACGACCTTATACCTTTCCCCGTGGAGGACGTTCATAAAAGCCTGTGTTCCGACTATCTGACTTGTTGGTGTAACGAGGGGAGGGTAGCCGAGTTCCTCACGAACTCTTACAACCTCTTCGAGAACCTCTTCGAGCTTTTCTTCAAGTCCCTGCTCCCTGAGCTGATTTATAAAGTTGGTTATCATTCCACCAGGTATCTGATGTATGAGAACCCCTACATCGGGGTAGGGGGGGAGAACATCGAACTTCTTATACTTCTCCCTCACCGATCTGAAAAGGTCTCCCGCCTTCTTGTAGAGCTCCGCATCGATGTTAACCTCGTAGCCGAACTCCCTTAAGACGTATATCATTGTCTCTCCCGGCGGGTGGGAGGTTTGACAGGACAGTGTGTAAAAGGCGGTATCTATCATATCCGCTCCCGCCTCGATTCCCTTCAGTTGAGCCATCTCTGCCAGATCCGCCGTCGTTTGGGTGTGAAGATGGACGGGATAATTCGGGAACTCCGACTTTAAAGCCGATACGAGGTCGTAAGCCATCTTAGGTGAAAGGAGTCCCGCCTGATCCTTTATGGAGATTATGTCTATTCCCATGTCCACGAGTTCCCTCGCTATACCGACGTAGTACTCAACGGTATGAACCGGGCTTATAGTGTAGGAGAGGACTCCCTTAACTGTCGCTCCTACCTTTTTGGCTGTCTCTATCGATTTCCACATGTTCCTCGTGTCGTTGAGGGCATCGAATATCCTGAAGACCTCTATACCGTTGTCGTAAGCTCTTTTAACAAACTCCTCGACCACATCGTCGGCGTAGTGTCTGTAACCGACAACGTTCTGACCCCTCAGGAGCATCTCCAACTTCGTGTTCTTGGCGACGTCCTTGAACTTCCTCAACCTCTCCCAGGGGTCCTCCTTTAGAAATCTCAAACACACGTCGAAGGTAGCTCCACCCCAGACCTCAAAGGACCAGAAGCCGCACTTGTCAAGAACCTCAAGGACATCCAGCATATCTTCCGTTCTTACCCTCGTTGCAAGGAGGCTCTGAATGCCATCCCTCAAAGATACGTCCGTTACCTCTATCTTCCTCATGTCTGAACTCCTTAAAGGGATAGTATAACCAATTTAATCTCCGATGAACTTCCTCATGACCTTCAACGTCTTTTCGTAACCGAGTCTGAAGAGGTCATCTGCCTTCCTGATATCTAAGGGAGAGTAGGAGAGTATATCGGGAGTTATCACAACGTCGCAGAGCTCCCTTCTCTTATCCACGTTCGACCTGACAGCTAAGAAGAAGCTCCTGAGGAGAACGTTCACTATATTTCCGACGTTTTCCACCTCTTCTATTGGATTCACGTCTATACCTACCTTTGGAGTTCTGTATCTTTCGAAGGGTTCCACCGGAAGATTATTCATAACACCCCCGTCTATGAAGACATTGCCTTCATATATCACAGGTTCGAATATACCCGGTAAAGCACAGCTCCCTAAGAGTACGGGGACGAGATCCCCCCTGTCGAAATAGAGTGGTTTTGCTTTCAGGAAGTCGGTAACGCACACGAAGGTTTTTATGGGAAGATCCTCAAGTCTATCGGTTTCGATGAGATTTTTAAGTTCTTTTTCCGCTTTAGATAAAGAAAACAACCCTTTTCTGGGTATCTTAGGCTTAAATAGGGTTATCCACCTCGTTCTTTTAATGAGCTTTAACATCTCTTCAGGAGAATATCCTTGAGAGTAAAAAACCGCCACAAGAGCGCCCGCACTCGATCCACTGAGAGCCTTAATCTTTATTCCGAGTTCCTCAAAGGCTTTTATTGCACCTATATGAGCTACTCCTCTCGCCGCTCCTCCTGAGAGGACGAGATTTACCCTCAATCCAGAGCCTCCAGAAGAACAACACAGAGACAGGCTATTCCATTCTCCTTGGTGAAGCCTTCCCTTCTCTTCCCCTTTACCGAAATCCTATCCTCATCGATCTCCAGGAGTTCCGAGAGACTCCTTCTTATCTTATCCTTCCAGGGAGCTATCTTGGGTTCGTTGGCTATAATAGTACAGTCCGCGTTAACTATTCCGTACCCCTTGTTCTTCATCCTTCTGAGTGCCTCTTCCAGAAATATCCTTGAGGGTGCATCTTTCCACCTTTCGTCTTTATCGCTAAAGAGCTCACCTATGTCGGGCTCTCCAAGAGCTCCGAGAATAGCGTCGGTTATAGCATGGAGAAGGGCATCCCCGTCCGAATGTCCCTTAAGACCGTAAGGAAAATCTATCTCGATCCCGCCGAGGAGGAGGGGCTTCCCTTTCTCAAACTCGTGGGAATCGAAGCCAAGACCTACCCTTATCATTCCATACACCAGCTTAGCACTGCCATCCTTACGGGGATCCCATTTTTTACTTGATCGAGTATCAGAGACTTTTCTGAGTAAAGCAGAGCACTGTCTACGTCTATCTCTCTGTTTACAGGACCAGGGTGCATAAAGAAGCTCTTTAGCCTTTCATGTCTTTCCTTCGTCAGTCCGAACTGCTCAAAGTAGCTCCTCTCCGAAGGTATAAAGTTCTCTTTCTGCCTTTCCTTCTGGAGTCTGAGCCATATAACGACGTCCGCCCACTCCATCCCTTCATCCACGCTATCGAATACATACTCCACCTCAAATACATGTATATCTCTTGGTATCAGAGTCCTCGGTCCGCATACGGATACCTTCGCTCCAAACATTCTCAATAGGGGCGCCCCAGATCTGAACACCCTACTGTGGGCTATATCACCCACGTAGAGAATCTTGAGCCCTTCAATGCTGTCAAAGCGCTCGAGCAGTGTGAAGAGATCTATTAGTCCTTGTGTCGGGTGTTGGTGGGTCCCGTCCCCGGCGTTTATAAGCGGGAGTCCCACCTTTTCCAATAGATCTTCGTAGGGAAAGACCACGAAGGGAACTCTGAACACAATAGCTGAAAATCCGAGGGCTTCGAAAGTCTTCAAGGTATCAAAGAAGCTCTCCCCCTTGGTGATCGAACTGCTTTCACCCAGCACGGTATAAGTTCTAAGTCCCAAGTTTCTACAGGCCTTCTCAAAGGAGATCCTGGTTCTTGTCGAGGGTTCCAGAAAGAGAAGAACTACGTCTCCTTCAACCGTTTCGGTCTCCCCGATCTTGAAATCTCTCGCTCTCCTGAGTATCTTTAAAACCTCTTCTTTTCTCAGGTCTTTACTCGAAATAAGACTCCTCATAGCCTTGGAATATTCTAACTCACTTGACTTCTGTCATAACTTGACGACGAGACGAGGAGATATTAATAACTGTTAAAATTTAAACGGATAGGAGGTGCTGAGATGAGCTTCGAATACAACGAGAAGGTGCTTGATCACTTCTTGAACCCGAGGAACGTTGGTGTGCTTGAGGATGCAAACGGTGTGGGGCAGTGTGGTAATCCTGCTTGTGGGGACGCTATGCTCTTTACCATAAAGGTGAATCCTGAGAACGATGTCATAGAGGACGTCAGGTTTAAGACCTTCGGGTGCGGTTCAGCCATAGCGGTCAGTTCCCAGCTTACGGAGATGATAAAGGGCAAGCCCATAGACTACGCCCTCAACCTGACCTACAAGGATATTTTCGAGGAGCTCGGGGGACTCCCTCCTCAGAAGATCCACTGCACGAACCTGGGTCTCGAAACCTTACACGTAGCCATAAAGGACTACCTGATGAAGCAGGGCAGGGAAGAGGAAGCTGCCAAGATACCCGATTGTTACGAAGAGGAGGAAGAGGAAGAACAGGGCGAGTTCGAGTTCCTCAGCACATAAGATGGAAAGGATAAGGGCTGTCGCACTTCTAAGCGGAGGGCTCGACAGTTCCTTAGCTGTCCGCCTCGTTCAGGAGCAGGGGATCGAGGTCAGGGCTCTCCACTTCTACACAGGCTTCTGCATAACGGAACACAAGAGGCGCCTCGGTCTTACCCGTGAGGACGGGCAGCAGTATGTCAATCCTGCATTAAAGGCGGCAGCCCAGCTCAAAGTTCCCCTTGAGATAGTGGATATATCCGAGGAATACTACGATGTTGTACTGAACCCTAAGTTTGGTTACGGAAAGAACGTAAACCCCTGCATAGACTGCAGGATAATGATGCTCAGAAAGGCGAAGGAGATAATGGAGAGGGAAGGCTACCACTTTGTGATCACGGGAGAGGTTCTCTATCAAAGACCTATGAGCCAAACGCCGGAAAGGTTGAAATTGATAGAGAAAGAAGCTGGTCTTGAAGGATACATACTCAGACCTCTATCCGCTAAGGTTCTTCCTCCTACTATACCCGAAATAAAAGGCTGGGTTGATAGGGAGAAGCTCCTCGGCATAAAGGGGAGGAGCAGGAAGGTTCAGATAGAACTCGCTAAAAAGTACGGTCTGGAGTACGAACAGCCCGCTGGTGGATGCTGTTATCTGACCGATGAGAACTACGCTGCAAGGTTCAGAGAAGCCTTTGCTGTTGAGGGTATGATAACCAGAGATGACCTCGTCCTGTTCTCTGTAGGAAGACATTTGAGGCTTCCCTCTGGTGTTAAGCTCATAGTGGCGAGGAACGAGGGAGAGGTGAACTTCCTGAAAGGTTTTAGAACCAGATACAACCACGCCTACAGACTCGACGGTAAGGGAACTTTCGCGTTGATAAAAGGTAATCCCTCGGAAGAGGAGCTTCAAACCATAGCGAATATCATAGCCAGATACTCCAAGAGGGAAGAATCTGATATATACATGAAGGTAGGTGAAAGGGAACTCGTTTTGAGGGGCTATCCCGTTAGTGATGAGGAGATCGAGCCCCTCAAGATCTATCACAGAGAAGGAGCGGTGAGATGAAGTTGGAAGAGATCAAGCCTGACGTCGTTCACGATGTTACGGGGACTTACTGTCCCGTTCCCATAGCGGAGACCGCGAAGCAGATAAAGGAGATGGAGATAGGTCAGATCCTTGAGCTTATAGCTGACGATCCAGGGGTCAAGGAGGACATTCCCGCCTGGTGTCAGTCCACTGGTCAGGAGTTCCTCGGCATGTACGAAGAGGACGGAGAGTACCATCTCTTTGTTAAGAAGGTGAAGGAGCTGAAATGACCACGGTCAAGATAACGGAGGACATACTTTTAAAGGAGCTCTTCGAAATCTTTCCAGAGGCTAAGGATATACTTATGAACTACGGCTATACGAAACTTACGGAGCTTGACGTGGAGGACGTAGTTGTCGATAAGCTGACTCTCAGAGGTTTCTTCAGGCTTATGAAGGTCGGGGAGGAGGAAGCTGGAAGCCTCATAAGGGAAATTCAGACTCTTTATAATAAAAAACTGGAGGAGATCTGATGGTTAAGAAGGAGTTTGACGAGGTAGAAAAGGTTCTTGAAAAGATCAGACCTGCCCTCAAGGATCACCAGGGGAGCCTCAAGATAGTGAATATCGAGGACGGGGTCGTTTACCTCCAGTTCGTAGGAGGATGCTCCGACTGCCCGGTTGTGGACGTTTCTCTCAAGAACGTTGTGGACATAGCTCTAAAAGGAAACCTTAGCTGGGTTAAGAAGGTAGAGATACTTCCGAGCAAGATAGAGCTTACATGAACGTAAGGGGAAGCACCGAGGTATATGGAGTAATAGGCTTCCCCGTTAAACATTCCCTCTCTCCCGTATTTCAAAACGCTGCATTCTCTTACTTAGGAATAGATGCGGTTTACGTTCCCTTCGAGATAGCGCCTCAGGATCTCGAGGAGGCGTTAAGAGGCTTAAAGAAGTCTGGAGTGAAGGGATTGAACGTAACTGTTCCCCACAAGGAAAAGGTTCTAAATATTGCAGACTTTCTGAGCGAGGAGGTTAAGGAGATAGGGGCTGCCAACACGTTGAAGTTCACCCTTGATGGTATAGAAGCTTACAACACAGACTGGATAGGCTTTTTGAGGGCTATAGAGGAACTGACGGATCCACGAGGCAGAAAAGTTCTCGTCCTCGGTGCCGGGGGAGCGTCAAGGGCTGTGCTCTACGCTCTGAAGAAGGTCGGTGCGAAGATTTTCCTCTGGAACAGAACCAGGGAGAAGGCTCTAAACCTTTCGGAGGAGTTCGGGGGAGAGGTGGTGAACTCGGTTGAGGAAATATTGAACGAGGTGGAGATAATTGTGAACACGACGAGCGTGGGGCTGAGACCTGAAGATAAACCTCTTTTCGACTACTCAAAGATAGGAAGTTTCCATACGGTAGTTGATCTTATCTATAAAGAGACCCAGCTCATAAAGGTAGCGAGGGAGAAGGGGTGTCTTTACCAGAACGGCTTTCCTATGCTCGTCTATCAGGGGGCTGAGAGCTTCAGGATATGGACGGGCTGCGAGGCTCCCGTGAAGATAATGAAGTTAGCCCTGAAGGATTACGGCTACGCTACAGATTAGACCAGAACTCCCCAGAGAACTTAGAGGCTGCGTCCTTCAGAGCTTTAATTATTAAAGAGTCCTTAGAAGGGAGTTTGTCCGTTCTCTGTATCCCCTTAGAACACTGCTTAGCCTTAGCCTTCCCTTCGTAGACCCCTGCTAAGACTACCTCTCCCTTTTTTGTCTCTGTGACCTTTGCCGATACAAGAACCTTAGCGTTCCTTACGACACAAACCTCCTCATCTTCCCTCGTGACCCATTCGCTATAATCTATCTTCATAGGCTCCACAACTACAACCGCCTGAACGTCAGACTCCCGTCCTATCTTGACTATCTCTTCGGGAGATAGGCTGTTTATTACCTGAACCTCCTTCCTTGTTATCAGGACAAGATCCACCTTTTCGCCGAGGGTCTTTTTTATAGAAAATGAGATGGGTTCTCTCAAAAGAGCGGCTTCGAACTCCCTCACAGCTATCTTCTGATAAGCTAAATCCAAGTCCCTGTTCTTCAAGAGCACAACCTTTGTTCTAACGGTTGGAGATCCGACCACCTTGTGTATAGGAACCCTCGGTGTGGTGGCACATCCTATGAAGAAGAGAACCAGAAGCATAGGAAGGAGCCTCTTCATACTAACTTTAATTTTAACAGGACATATAATTATCCTGATGGGGGAAGTTTACGCCCTTGGAGTGAACTTTAAAACCGCTCCCGTTGAGGTGAGGGAGAGGTTAGCCTGTAACTTGGAGGAAACAAAGAAGATTCTCCCCCAGCTCAAGACTGCCTCCGGTGTGGAGGAGCTCTGTGTACTTTCCACCTGCAACAGGGTAGAGCTTTACGCCTACGCTACCCATGAGGAGAGTGTAAACCTTTTACTCTCCTTGTTTCTGAAGGAAAAGGGCTCTGAGGACTGGGAGAGGTTTATGTTTGTGAAGAGGGGAGAGGAGGCAGTTTTTCACGTCTTTAAGGTCGCTTCAAGCCTTGACTCCATGGTGGTGGGGGAACCTCAGATAGTCGCTCAGTTTAAGGAGTCCTTCAGGGTGGCGAGGGAGGTGGGGACGACAGGAAAGATACTAAACAGGCTCTTTGAAAAGGCTCTCAAGGCTTCCAAGAGGGTTAGGGTAGAAACGGGCATAAGCAGGAACGCAGTTTCGGTGAGCTATGCCGCTGTTGAGCTCGCGAAGAAGATATTCGGGGATCTCAAGAAGGCTAAGGTTCTCCTTGTGGGTGCGGGGGAGATGGGTGAACTCGCCGCCAACTATCTCAAGCGTCTCGGCTGTCAGATATTCATAACTAACAGAACCTATGAGAAAGCTCTTAAGCTTTCTCAAGAGCTCGGCGGGAATGCTCTGAGGTTCGAGGAACTCGAGGACTTCTTGAGCAATATGGACATAGTTATCGTCTCCACGGGAGCAAGGAACTTCGTGATTACCGAGAAGATGGTAAAGTCCGCCATGAAGAGGAGGAATTACGAACCCATGTTCTTCATAGACATTTCCGTCCCGAGGAACGTGGAGCCTTCGGTCGGAAAGATAGACGAGGTCTTTCTGTACGACATAGACGACCTGAAGGAGGTGGTCGAGAGCAATCTGAAGGATAGGCTTAGAGAGGCTAAGAGGGGTGAGATAATACTCTGGGATGAGGTTAAGAAATTCATGGGCTGGCTCGAGAGCCTGAAGATAGAGCCTCTCATACTGAAGCTGAAGGAGAGGACGAGGGAGATGGAGAGGGAAAACCCTTACGTGAGAAAGCTCGTCTTCAGGGCTATCAGAGAGATGAAGAGAAATCCCAACGCCGCATCTATAATATTCAGAATATTCGCCGAGGAGGTTAGAGATGTCGACAGAAGAGAAAGCTTATCCTATGTCTATAACAGAGCTGATGGAACTTGAAGGAGAGCACGCTATAAGGGCTTACATACTCATCAAGGCTGATCCGAGGGAGATACCCTCCATAATGCTCGCTCTCTCCACCTTCGAGGGTGTGAAGACCGCCGACGTTGTCACGGGACCCTACGACATAATTGTCTTCGTCGAGGTTCCCAATCAGGACGAGCTCGGAAGACTCGTGATCAACAAGATCCATTCCCTCGAGGGAGTCAGGGAGGCTCTCACCTGCGTGGTGGTTAGGATATGAACTATCCGAAGGTGATCGAAGAGAAGGATAGGATCGTAGTTATATACTCCGACGAGCCGATCCACTCTAAGGAGGAGGACGAGGGAATCCAGATCTTTTACTCGAGGGACGGGGATGTTGTTAAGATAATAATCCCAAAGGATGATGAACACCACCTCATATTCCTCTGAGATCTTCGTGGTAGAGGGTGGGGCGAGACTGAGGGGGAAGGTAAGGGTCTCGGGATCTAAGAATTCGAGCCTACCGATAGTCTTCGCAACATTACTCACGGTGGAGGAGTGCCTTTTAGAGGACGTTCCCGATCTCTTAGACGTCAGAAACGCTTTAGAGCTCATAAGGATACTCGGTGGGGAGTTTTCGAGAGAAGGTTTTCTGAGGATATCCACCGAGGGAGTCAGAAGATCGGAAACACCTGAGAGCATCGTCAAGAAGATGAGGGCTTCTGTCCTTACCATGGGACCTCTGCTGGCGAGGTTCGGCCAGGCACGGGTGGCTCTACCGGGCGGGTGTTCCATAGGAGCGAGGCCGATCGATCAACATCTTAGGTTCTTTATAAGCGCTGGAGCGGAGGTAGTTGTAAAAGACGGCTACGTGAACTTGAAGATAGAGAAAAAGAGACCTGTAGAGTTTAAGTTCGACCTGATCACAGTTACAGGAACGGAGAACGCTCTGCTTTACCTCGCCTCGGTGGAAGGAAGGAGCGTATTGAGGAATATCGCCTTAGAGCCTGAGGTTATGGATCTAATTGAAGCTCTCAGGAAGATGGGCGCAGAAATTTCGGTAGAGGGTAGAACCGCTATAGTGGAGGGCTCTTCCCAACTGAGAGGCTTTTCCCACAGGGTTATACCGGACAGAATAGAGGCGGGCACGTTGATGATTGCATCCCTCATAACCGACGGAGAGCTCTATCTTGAGAACGTTAGGCTCGACCACATGGAATCTGTGTTAGAGAAGTTGAAGGAAGTAGGGGGAATTATAGAGGTGCTCGGTAACTTAATCAGGATAAGGAGGGGTGTTGGGTTAAATCCTTTAGAGATAGTTACAAAAGAGTATCCGGGATTCCCCACAGATATGCAGGCTCAGTTTATGGCTCTCCTCTCGATTACCGAAGGAAAGTCAATGGTTTACGAGAGTATATTCGAGAACCGCTTTCAACATGCCTTTGAGATGGTGAAGATGGGGGCGAATATAGAGATAAAGGGAAGGTCCGCCTTTATAGAAGGAGTCGATAAGTTAAGGGGGGCAGAGGTTGTATCCACAGATCTGAGGGCTTCCGCCTCGCTGGTTCTCGCCGGTCTGGTTGCGGAAGGAACCACGATCATAAGGGATATATATCACTTGGATAGGGGTTACGAGAAACTCGAAGAGAAGTTAAAAAGTCTGGGAGCCTCGATTGAGAGGCTCCCCGCTCTCGTTAGCTGACCTTAACCTTGGCTTCTTTTGTTACCTTCACCTTTGGTATCCTGATCTCGAGAACGCCGTCCTTGTACTCTGCCTTCGCCTCTTCAGGCTTGACCTCTGCGGGGAGAGGGACTATCCTCTCTATCCTTCCGTAGAACCTCTCTATCCTGTGGACGTTCTCCGTCTTATCCTCCCTTTCTTCCTTCCTTTCTGCCTTAAGGTGAACTGCGTTCTCCCTGATGGTGACGTCGATGTCTTCCTTCTTAACGCCGGGAAGCTCCGCCTTTACGACGACTTCGCTGTCGGTTTCATAGACATCTACGGGAGGAACGAAGATCTCCTCCCCTTCGGCTCTTGCAGGAAGGACCTCTTCAAAGAGTTTGTCGAACTCCTTTCTGATCCTCTCCAGTTCTGCAAAGGGACTCCATAACGCCAATCCTCTTCTCATCTTTCCCACCTCCTTACAATGTTTTTCTAATAAAATTTTAGTCTAATTTTGTCAAATTGTCAAGTCCTTCAGCTCTATACCTACCGCTCCTCTCTCTAACATGAGCTCTACTGCCTTCTCGCTGTCTCCAGGTTTAACGTCCACACCCTTTATACCGTCGAGGAGAAGTAGGGCTCCAAAGCCGAGGTTCAGAGCTCCCAAGACGGTGTTCTTCACGCAGTAATCGGTGGCAACTCCTCCGACAAATACCCTTCTTACACCCCTTTCTCTCAAAAGGGATTCTAAAACCGTTCCCTGAAAGCCTGAGTAGGCATCGAAGTCGGGGGAGGTTCCCTTGGAGATTATGAACTTGTTATCGAGGGGCATTTTGAGATCCTTGTGAAACATAGCTCCTTCGGTATTCTGGACGCAGTGGGGAGGCCAGACACCCCCGTATCCTTTGAAGGATATATGGTTTTCCGGATGCCAATCCCTCGTAAAGAAGACGGGGAGTCCCCTCTTTTCGAAGAGCTCTATATACTCGTTGAGAACGGGAACTATCCTATCCCCTTCCGGAACTGGGAGGGCGCCACCGGGCATAAAGTCGTTCTGCATATCTACAACTATGAGAGCATCTTGATCGGTTATCCTCACCCTCATCTTATCCACCTCCTATCAGATCTCAACAGGTAGCTCTCTTTCTATATATATTTCCTCTAAGGTCACCCTGCACCCGAAGGCGTGTATCCTGTATCCCTTCCTGCCGAACTCTTTTAAGCTCTCTGAGAACTCTGGGTCTGTCTTCCAGTTTGGACCAAAGCTCTCAGCGTCCTCCCTCTGGACAACAAATATAACGGCAGGCTCGAAGGAATCGGCGAGGTTCATAAGCTCCTCAACGTGCCGTTTTCCTCTGATCGTAGGAGCATCCGGGAAGAGAGCTTTCCCGTCTACAACAAGATTCACGGACTTGGTCTCGATCAAAACTCTGTCGTTTATAAGCAGATCGAACCTCGAGCCACCGAGGGGAAATTCAAACCTGTAGCTCTTCAGCTCCCACGGATAACCGCTCTTACTCAAATACTCCACGAGGAGCTTCGGTGGAAGGTGGGAGTTCACGCATACGAGGGTTTTGGGATGTTCAACGAGCAGGAGCTCGAAGCCGTACTTACCGCTTGCCTTTTCCCTCAGATAAACCCTCTTTCCCCTTTGCAGGAGTTCACTGAGTCTTCCCGTGTTCCTTATTAGAGCTTTCTCCTCCTTTCCTTTAAGATCTACGAGACATACAAAACGGTTTAATCTCTCCAGAAATCTGGCGGGGATGAGAGGATCGAACTTCATCAGAACTTCTTTATCTCTATTCCGTACTTCTTTATCCTGTAGTCGAGCTGTCTTAGAGTATATCCTAAGAGCTTTGCAGCCCTCGATTTTACATAGCCTGTCATCTCGAGAGCCTCTATTATCTTCTCCCTCTCGGTAGCTTGGATGTGTTTCGGAAGATCCATAACCCCTTCCTTCCTTTTCCTGTGCCTGCTGGCGAGTATGTGAGGGGGCAGGTCTATATCCTTTATGAGACCCCCATGCATTACGACGAGTCGCTCTACGGTGTTCTCAAGCTCCCTCACGTTCCCGGGCCAGTCGTAATCCATCAGAACCTCGAGGGCTTCCGGAGATATGCGAACCTTCTTCCCGTACTTGGAGTTGAAGCTCTCAAGGAAGTGCTCTATCAGTATAGGTATGTCTTCCCTTCTCTCTCTGAGCGGTGGGACGTAAACTGGAACCACGTTTAGCCGGTAGTAAAGATCCTCTCTGAACTTTCCCTCCTCAACCATAGATTTCAGGTCTCTGTTGGTCGCCGCTATTATCCTCACGTCTACCTTTATCACCTTCTCACCGCCGAGACGTTCTATTTCCCTGTCCTGTATAACTCTCAGGAGCTTAGCCTGAAGGGAGAGGGGCATATCGCCTATTTCATCGAGGAAGATCGTTCCTCCGTCGGCAAGCTCAAACTTTCCCTTCTTAGAAGTAGTAGCTCCCGTGAAAGCTCCTTTCTCGTAACCAAAGAGCTCCGCCTCGAGTAAGGTCTCGGGTATCGCAGCGCAGTTTATTGTTATGAAAGGCTTCTCTTTCCTTTGGCTCATGAAGTGTATAGCCTTGGCTATAAGGCTCTTTCCGGTTCCGCTCTCTCCGAGGATAAGGACTGTTGTATCTGTCTGGGCGACTTTCTTAACAGTTTCGATGAGGTTCAGGATAGCGTCGCTCGTCCCCACTATGCCGTGAACGTTGTAGTTCTTTTTAAGTTCTTCCCTCAAAACCCTCTTTTCCTCCTCCCACTCCATCCTCTCCTCTTCCATCTTCCTGCTCAGCATGTAAAACATTCCTATCAGTGTTCCCAAGATCATCAGGATCTCGAGACCCTTCTCAATGCTCTCCCTCGAGGAGAAGGTCTTGAAGACCGAAAGGACGCCGACTATATCCCCTCCAACCCTGACGGGGACCGCTATAAAGGTCTCGTCTCCCGTAAGTCTTTCCCTCACCCTCGTCTTGTTCAGGAAGTCGGAGCTTGACTTGAGGTCCGAAAGAACCGCCGGAATACCGGTTTTATAGACCTTCCCGGTGATACCTTCTCCCTTTTTAAAGATGCCTCTCTTTACTTCCTCTTCGGAAAAGCCAAAAGCTCCTACTATCTTAAGAGCCTTTATATTTTGATCAAGGAGTGTCATGAAACTTAACCTTACGTCCCAAAAGGAGTAAAGAGCCTTGAGTATCTCGTTGATAGCTTCCTTAAAGTCCAACCCCCTGCTCAGTATCTTCGCAACTTCATTAATAATAGTTAACTCTCTCGACTCTAAGCTCTTCCTGTCCTTGAGACTTTCCATGGACTAAGTATAATTTATAACCTGTATGGGGACGTAGCTCAGACTGGGAGAGCGCCGCCCTCGCACGGCGGAGGTCGGGGGTTCAAATCCCCTCGTCTCCATTTTCTTTTCCTTAAAATTCAAACACTTCCGAAACCCTCGATGCTCAAAGCTTTGTTGGCCAGTGGGTAAGATGCTAAAAGCTTTGTACACCTTTACGCTATGGATTTACAACGGAACCTCTGTATATGTTACCATGACAAACAGGAAAAACTTATGGGCAGCATACCTTGAACAAAACAGCAACATCTCACAATACCTTAACAAACCTAAAGGAAAAGAGGTTTTTAGCAACTATTTTATTTATCTCCTCCTCCGTAAACACCTGACCTTCTTTAGGTCTAACCTCTATCTGGAAGACTAAAGCCTTGTCCCCCGGCTTAAGAATGAGCTTCTCGCGTCTCACCTGAACCTCCTTTCCGAGAAAACGGCTCAATACCTTTGCAGTGGATTCATGGGAGATGTAGGAGACCCATGGATTGGTTTCCAAGAGTTTTGTGGCTTCCTGAACCGGTATCTTCTCAACTTCCACAAAAGCCTTTTTGGAGGTGAGCATGCTTAAAGAAAAGGCGTTCAGGAGATAGAGCTTACCCGCAAATTCCCCTCCTATCCTGTGAACGACCTTCTCGCGATGGACGAGGGCTAAGCATTTGTAGTCTTCAAGGAAATAACCAAGAGCGAAGGCGAAGGAGTTAGAAGTCTCAAGAGTTATGCGTGTGCAGTTCCTTAGCTTGCTCCTCAGATAAGCTGCGGTCAGGTAAGCGTAAAGGTGAGCGTTCTTCTCATCAATCAGAGGTTCTTTAAACACAAGTGAAAGGGTTTTATCACCGGACTAAACTTTTGCGAAACATGAGCGATCTCCCATAAAGTCTTTGAACAGGAGCAAGACCAGTCTATCATCAGGGAAAGAAGAAAACCTCAAACTTCGTCGTATCGGTAACTCAAAAAACTCAAGCAGATCCAGAATCCGCAAGTAAATGTCAGGCATAACAAGAGAAAGAAGAAACCTCTTGAAGTCTATACCACTTAGCCTTGCCTTGAGCCTTATAAGCCTCACATGCCATACAGCCAGTATCCAGAGCTTTATAGCCCTGAGCCTCCTTACCATATAGTCCTCAAGTCCCATCCCCTTCATAATCCTTATCTCATGCTCTATATCCCATCTCACCTTGTAGTAGCTCTCAAACCTCTTTGCACTCAACCATTTGTTGCTTATTACCACCTTCTCCTTATCTGTTCCTTCCCCTATCCTATAGGCGTAAAGGCACTTGTCTATACCTCTGAGCTTTATCCTTTCAGGCTTGGGAAACCACAGATCCCTTAATTTGTGTCCTGTCTCTTCATCTACTCTCCTCTGGCTTATGGCGCAAACAAAGTTTATCTCTTGAGAGAGAAGGAAGTCAATAAGCCTGTTGCAGGTAAGCCCTGCATCGCAAAGAAAGAGGAGATTGGGGAAAAGCTTTTTCAGTGGAGGAATGAGATCTCCGAGAACAGATATCAGAGCATCTATGGGCTTTTGTCAATCAGAAGCTCCAAGTAAATAGGGATTCTGAAGTTTTGAACCGAGAGGCTGATAACCAGGGCTTTGTGAGCAAGAACAGATCTTTTGAGGGAAGGATCGTAGAGCTTTCTGATACCTTCTATCTTTGAGCCTGTTTTTCTCAAGAGAGTGGTATCTGCTATGAGGAAGGCGGTGGTATCTGAAGGGTTAAGCTTACACAGGAGTGAAGAAATGAGATCTCGGATCAGAGGCATAGGATTGAAGTTGGTAGAGCTAAGGAATCTTGAGAGGGCAGAGGCAGAATAAGTAGGAGAGGATGACAGAGTGTAGGGGGATTGTGAGAAAATATTAAGTAGAGCGTGGTACTTGGTTTCGTTTAACATAGCTTCACCTCCTCGGGGACTTCCTCGGGGAGGTTCTTTTTTATCAACTTGAGTGGCTTCCTGTCAAGATCTGCAAAACTTTAGTTAGAAGGTTTTCAACTGAAGAAAAATATTTCCGAGCGGAACTTTTGGGCACATAGCGGTTTTGAAGGGAATGTGACTAAGCTAATCATGAAAAAGGGTAAACTGTACGTGAAGTACGGCCCTTCGGTTCGCGATAAACTTCAGAATTTTTTAATTCATAGAGACTGAGAAGCGGAGTTTATATCTTCCTCACGTCCACGAAGGATCCGCTCTCGAACTCTCTGAGCTTTGGGAGAAGATCGAATATTAGCTTGGCAGCTTCCTCGGGAGTTCTCTTATCCGCTTCTCTTATCCTCTTCACGGAAGGATACTTCTCCGGATCCTGCTTCATAACCTCCTTGAGCATCGGGGTCAGGACCAGTCCCGGCGCGAGGGCTATCAGGTGGGAACTCTCCATCTCCCTTGCGTAGAGCTTTATGAGGCAGTTCAACGCGGCTTTGGAGATAGAGTAGGCGTTCCAGCCCCTGTTGCAGTTGTGGGCGGCACCGGAGGATATCCCTATGACCTGCTTTACGGGGATCTTCATATCGATGAGCGTATCGAGTATAACCTTGTTAGCCCATACGTTCACATCCATTACCTCTTGGAACCTGTAGAGGGGAACATCGCGCATATCCCCGAACTCCCCGAGGATACCCGCGTTCAGTATGACGAGGTCGAGATTCTCTACGTCTTTTAAGAGCTCAAGAACCTTGAACTGAACCCTCTCTAACTCCCTGAGATCACATCTCACGAACTCTATCCTTCCCTTAAGATCTTCGGGCAGGCGCCTGCTCAGGGCATAGACTCTGTAACCTCTTGCAATAGCCTCCTCCGTCAAAGCCTTACCCAAACCCGATCCTATGCCGGTTATAAATAGGTTCATCTCTTGACGCTCCTCTCCTCTAAGAGTTTCCTAAGGCTTTTCGAGATCTCCTTAACTATTATTTCAAACTTCGGGTTGAGTTCCTTCAGAGACTCGTAGAGCTCCTCCGGGGGAACTTCCCAGGTGCTTATGAGCTTGTTCTTCAGGTTCGTCATCTTAAAGACGTCCATGTAGTGCTCCTGAGGGATTATCCCGTGCTCGACCATCTTGGAGAGGCAGTCGTCTCCGAACTTCTTTATCCCGAACTTGGGGGCGAGGTGCTTGCAGATGTCGAAGAGGGAGTCGTAGGCTACCTGATAGAAGTACTTGGTCCTGTCGTAGTACATCGGCTTGCTCTTGAACTCTTCGAGCCCCTGAGAGAGAACGAAGTCAATCTTCTTAACCGAGTCCTTTATGAACTTGGACTTCTCGTTGAGTAGGTCGAAGTCTATCAGAAGGTAGTTACCCGTTGTCTCCTTGATGTACTCCACCACAGCCCTTGCGAACTCCTTGAACATAACGAGGTTCTCCCTCATGAAGTCGTAAAGCTCTTCGGGAGAGACTGATTCCTTTAGATCCCTGTACTTGAAGTAAAACTCGGTGAACTTTCTCAGCCTCTCCACATCCTCCATGCCTATGTGCTCGGCGAGCTTAACAAGGCAGTCCTTGGAGCTCGTTCTGAGACCGAGAACAGCGGACATGTGTCTGCAGACCCTCATGGAGCTCTCGAAGGCTAAGTTGAAGTCTATCCTCACCTTGTCGAGAACGAGCTTGTTGCTAAGGAACTCCTCTTTCGGGAGGGAGAGGTGCTTTTTCAGATCCACGTAAGACTTCTCGAGGTTCTGAAACGCTTCGACTATGAGGCTGATCTTAAAGCCCTTCTTCTTGGTAGCCATCCCGCTTTAGAATAAAGTCCCTTAAGGTTCCTGTCAAATGACGGCGGTCAATGACCTTTAACATGGTATTGTCATGGACTGCCCTTATTGTTATCTTATAAACTCAAGTGAGGTTAGGACATGTTTGAAAAGTTTACGGAAAGAGCAAGACAGGTAATACTTCAGGCGAGGGAAGAGGCTTTAGACTTAGGACATAGCTATCTCGGAAGCGAACACATTCTGCTCGCTCTGATAAAAGAGGAAGATATCCCTACCCTCGTCCTCTCCAAGTTTGGACTTACGCCTGAGAAAGTTAGAAAGGCGGTGATGGGGCAGATCAACAGAGGATCCCACACCGGGGAGATCCTCTTCGCCCCCGACGCCAAGAGGGTGATAGAGTTCGCCGTTGAGGAAGCGAGGATACTCCACCACCAGTTCGTCGGTCCCGAACACCTTCTCATCGGTATAGTTCGTGAGAAGACGGGACTCGGCGGAAGGATACTCAGGGGCTTCGGTCTCGACGAGTACTCGGTGAGAAGGGAGGTCCTTCAGATACTCGGAGAGCTTCCCCCTCAGGAGAGCGTCAAGTACGCTCCTACACCCAACTTAGACAGGTTCTCGAGGGATTTAACCCAGATGGCGAGGGAAGGGAAGCTCGACCCCGTTATAGGAAGGGAGAGGGAGATAGAGAGGGTTATCCAGATACTCGTGAGGAGGAGGAAGAACAACCCCGTTCTCCTTGGAGATCCCGGTGTAGGTAAGACGGCTATAGTGGAAGGCTTAGCCCAGAGGATCGCCAACAAGGAGGTCCCCGAACCCTTGCTCAACAAGAGGGTGGTTGCCCTCGATCTCGCTGCTCTTGTGGCGGGGACCAAGTACAGGGGTCAGTTCGAGGAGAGGCTCAAGAACATCCTCAAAGAACTGGAGAAGGCTCCTAACGTGATACTCTTCATAGATGAGATTCACACCCTCGTGGGTGCCGGTTCTGCGGAGGGTTCGATAGACGCCTCCAACATGCTGAAGCCCGCCCTTGCGAGGGGAGAGATACAGGTTATCGGTGCAACCACCTTGGACGAATACAGGAAGTACATAGAGAAGGACGGAGCCTTAGAGAGGAGGTTCCAGCCCGTTCTGGTGGATCCACCTTCAGAGGAGGACACTATCCAGATCCTCTACGGACTCAAGAAGAAGTTCGAGGAGTTCCACGGCGTGGAGTACACCCCCGAAGCTATCGAAAAGGCGGTATCCCTCTCGGTCAGGTACATAACCGACAGGAACCTTCCCGACAAAGCCATAGACGTGGTGGACGAGGCTGGAGCTTTAGTTAAGCTCAAGGCAATGGATCTACCTCCTGAACTTAAAGAACTCGAGGAGAAGATAAAGGAGCTCGAGAGGGAGAAGGAAGAGGCTGCTAACGAACAGGACTACGAGAAGGCGGCGAGGATAAGGGACGAGGAGCTGAGGCTGAGAGCTAAGTTCGAGAACCTCAAGACCAAGTGGAAGCAGGAGATGGAGAAAGACAGACCCAAGGTTACAGCCGAGGACGTCGCCGAGGTCGTGGCGAGGTGGACGGGAATACCGGTCAGAAGGGTTCACGAGAGCGACATGGAAAAGCTACTCCATATAGAGGAAGAGCTCAAGAAACGCGTGGTTGGTCAAGACGAGGCTATAAAAGCAGTGGCGAAGGCTATAAGAAGGTCGAGGGTAGGACTCAAAGGTAAGCATAGACCGATAGGCGTTTTCCTCTTCCTCGGACCCACCGGTGTGGGTAAGACGGAAACGGCAAAAGCCTTAGCCGAATATCTCTTTGGAACGGAGGAAGCGCTGATCAGGTTCGACATGTCCGAATACATGGAGAAGCACACGGTTTCCAGACTCATAGGTGCACCTCCCGGATACGTGGGATACGAAGAGGGAGGACAGCTCACCGAGAAGGTTCGCAGAAGACCTTACTCCGTTCTGCTCTTTGATGAGATAGAGAAGGCTCATCCCGACGTCTTCAACGTCTTCCTCCAGATCTTCGACGACGGAAGGCTCACCGACGGACTGGGAAGAACCATAGACTTCTCCAACACGATCATCATCATGACCTCTAACCTTGGTGCGAGGATGATAGTTCAAGGCGGAACTATGGGATTTGAGAAGAAGTTCGGTATGATCGACTTCGAGCAGATGAGAAAGAACGTGATGGATCAGGTCAAGAGGACGTTCAACCCCGAGTTCCTCAACAGGCTCGATGAGATCATCGTTTACAGACCGCTCGAGAAGAAGGATGTGGAAAAGATACTCGACCTACAGGTGAAGGAAGTGAACGAAAAGCTCGAAGAGTGGGATATAAAGGTCAAGCTCCATAAGAGCTTCGTCGATTGGATAATAGACAAGGAGTACAAGCCCGAGTTCGGTGCAAGGAGTCTCAAGCGCGCCCTCCAGAAGCATGTGGAGGATCTCCTTGCTGAGGAGCTCATTAAGGGAACTCTTAAGGACGTTGAGCTCGTGGAGATAAGAGTAAGGAACAACAAACCTTACATAAAACCGGTCAAGAAGAAAGAGAAGTTAGAGGAGGCTCTCCTCAAGGAGTCCAGTTGAAAGGGGAGTCTCTCCCTCCCTTCTGATATAATACGTTTTCCGTGGCAAAGAGTATAACAATCTTGCTGCTCTCTCTCTTTGTGACCGTAGGACTATCCCTTGCCCAGATAGTCAGTAAAGTAGAGGTGAGGGGAAATAAGTACGTTCCCGAAGATCTTATAAAGGAGATTATCACGACAAAGGAAGGATCCCAGTTCTCTATAGAGAGGGTAAGAGAGGACATAAAGAGACTCTTCAGAACGGGGTTCTTTAAAAGGATAGAGGCTCACAAGTTCGAAGAGGACGGAAAGGTGAGGCTCCTCTTCGTTGTGGAAGATCTGCCCGTTATCTACAAGATAGAGTTCAGGGGGAACAAAGAGCTCGATGACGAGGACCTTGCGGACAAGCTGGGTGTGGAGACGGAGGTAGGGAAGATAGACGTTGACGAACTTATCACCGGCTATACCTCGAGCCCGGCGATAGAGGAGCGGGTGGAGATCCAGAGGAGGATAAAGCTCGGAAGGGTTCTCTCTCAGAAGGAGATAGACTTCTTGGCTAAGAGGATAAAAGAAATCTACAGGGAAGAGGGATACCCTGACGTGGAGGTCGTTCCCGAGATCGTTCCCAAAAAGGGAGCTTCAAAGCTCGTGTTCCATATAAGGGAAGGAGAGCAGAAGTACGTAAGGCACATCATCTTCAAAGGCAACAAGACCTTCTCCTCGGGGAAGTTAGAGGATCTAATGCAGACGCAGGATAGGAACATCTTCATATTCAGGTTGAAACCTCCCTTCAGTGAGGAAATTCTGAAGGAGGATATAGAAAACATTAAGGAGTTTTACAAGGGAGAGGGCTTCTTTGAGGTAAAGGTTGATTACAAGGTAGAAAGGGAAGGAGGCAGGCACGACATTTACGTTTTTATAGAAGAGGGGCCGAGATACAAGCTAAAAGAGCTGAGAATAGAAGGAAACACTCTCTACGCCTACTCCGAACTTGTGGGTAACATACTAAAGAAGAACAGTAAGAAAGGTGGATACTACAGGGTGGAGGTAATCGAGAGACTCAAAGAGAACATAAAAGACCTCTACTCTGAAATAGGCTTTGCCAACGTTACGGTAGAGGAAAAAAAGGATGTCGATGTCGAAAAGAAGACCGTATCTGTCCTTTTAAAGATTCATGAAGGCAAGCCCGTCTACGTGAGAAAGGTCAAGGTGAAGGGAAACTACGAGACGAGGGACTACGTGATAAGGAGGGAAATGAGAGTTCAAGAGCAGGAGCTTGCTATAAAGAAGGGGCTCAAGAGATCGCGGAGCAGAATACTGAACTTAGGATATTACGAAGACGTTCAAATCCAGCCTTTCCCTGTAGAGAAGAATAAGTGGGATTTACTCGTGAAGATCAGGGAGAGGTTCACTGGTCAGTTCTCAGTAGGGCTTTCCTACAACGAGGTGACGAAACTCTCCGCCTTTGTTTCGCTTAAGAAGGGCAACTTCCGTGGAACAGGAGATATCGTGGGTCTTTCCGTTAGCTATGGTTCCCAGTATAAGGACAACTCATTATCTTACACAGACAAGTGGTTCCTCGAAAAGCCAGTGGATCTGACCTGGTCCATCTTTGACAGGAGAACAAAGTACACGACTTACACCGTTGAGAGACAGGGTATCAGCGTCACCTTCTCCCGAGAGTTCTGGGAGTACTGGAGATGGGCAGTAGGAGTCTCTGTTCAGAGGATAAAGTACTCTGATATAGATGAAAACGCCTCTTCCTTTATAAAAGAGCAGGAAGGCAGGAGGGACTCAAGGAAACTTACCTTTTCTATATCTCGGGACACGAGGGACTTCTTCCTGTTCCCAACGGAAGGGTCCTACGTTAACGCAAGCTATACGGTGGCCGTTCCTGTTTTAGGAGGAACGGAGAAGTTTCACAAAGTTGTGCTTACAGGTTCTAAGTTCTTTAAAGATACGTTTTTCGATACAGGTCTCGTCTTAAGTACTAAAGGAACCGTTGGCTTTGTTGAACCTTACGGGGGCGAGGAGGTTCCTCTTGATGAGAGGTTCTTTGTGGGAGGGGACTTTACCATAAGAGGATACGACTACGGTATGGCCGGTGTTGTGGATCAGAACAACGATCCGATAGGGTCAACCAAAGAGTTAATCCTGAACTTTGAACTCAACTACAAGCTCCATCAGATGCTCTATCTGGGCGCTTTCTTCGATACAGGTCTTGGAGCCGATGAGTGGAAGGACTTTGATCCCAAGAACTGGAGGGGAGGCTATGGTATAGGAGTAAGGTTAATAACACCTATGGCTCCCATAAGGCTCGACTGGGCTTGGAAGACCAAGAAGGTTCCCGGAGACACTTCACCGTCGAGGATCCACTTCGTGATAGGCGGTTTCTTCTGAGTATATTTAATCTCATGGTCCCGAGGGCTCTTACAATCGCCGGTTCCGATCCCAGTGGTGGAGCCGGAGTTCAAGCGGATTTAAAAACCTTCACTGCTCTCGGCGTTTACGGGATGAGCGCCATAACCTCCATCACCGTCCAGAACACCGAAGGGGTTCTCTACACGAAGGATCTTCCCCCCGGCCTTGTTTACGATCAGATAAAGGTAGTCTGTGAGGACATAGGTGTGGACGCTGCAAAGACAGGAATGCTCTCGAACACCGAGATAGTCCTGAGCGTTGCCAGAGCGATAAAGGACTTCAGGATAGATAAGCTCGTCGTGGATACGGTGATAAGATCCAAGAACGAGTTTTCCCTCCTGAAGGACGAGGGTGTGCGGGCTATGGTTAAGGAACTCTTCCCCTTGGCTCTCCTTGTAACTCCGAACATAGATGAGGCACAAGCACTATGCGGCGAAGAGATTAAGAAGTTGAGGGATGTGGAACTCTGTGCAAAGAAGATATTGGAGATGGGACCGAGGGCTGTACTTATAAAGGGTGGGCATATGGAGGGTAGCAAGGCGATAGACGTTCTCTACACTGGAGGTGAGGAGTTCCACTACTTTGTTGGTGACAGGGTTAAAACTAAAAACACCCACGGGACTGGATGCACCCTCTCCGCTGCAATAACCGCCTTCCTCGCAAAGGGAAGCGACTTCTACGAAGCTATAAAGAGGGCTAAGGATTACATTCAGGGGGCGATAGAGAACAGCCTGAGCGTAGGGAAGGGTAGGGGACCCCTGAAACACTACTGGAATATAGAGAGATGCGTCGAGGACTTCTGATTTATGCCGGTCTTATCTTACTTCTTTTCTTAGGGAAGCTTCACCCTGTTCTGGATTTCCTTCCCTTCCTTTACATGTTGCTACCGATGTTTTTTCTCCCTGACGATAGGATCGGCTTCAGGAATTATCGCAAAGGTCTTCTCTACGGATCCTTTCTATTCCCTTTATTGCTTATCTTCCCGCCCGATCTTTCCTGCCCTGCGTGGATCCTTAATCAGCTCGGTGTTGCAACAGCCGAGGAGGTGTTCTTCAGAGGGTATCTCATAAATGTATTCGGGAACTTCAGAACTTCTCTCCTTTTCTCCTTTGCTCACCTGGTAAACTACCCTAACTTAAACTCTCTCCTGACCTTTTTCCCTTCCCTACTCTTTGGATACGCCTATCAGAAGAGCGGATCTATCTTGGCTCCCGTTTTACTCCACTTCACCGCCAATTTAATCTACTCCTCATTTGTAAAAGAGTTCCCTCAGCTTTACCATCTCCTCCAGAGGGAGCTGACCGGGAGCTAAGGACTCGCCGAGGGAGGCGTAGCTTATCACAGAGCCGAAGACAAAGCCTGCGAGCCTCGAAATTCTACCGATCTCTCCCATAGCTATAAGTATCTTCTCGTACTTCTCCTGATTGCCAACGCAGAGGAGCCTCGCCACGTCTTCGTAGGAGTTAGCTTTTACCGCTACCTTCGGGATACCCCCGTACCTGTGTTCCTCTCTCAGAACCTCCCTTATTATCCAGTTGGCGGGCGTGAGCTCGAAGTTGTGAAAGGAAACTATAAGGTTCCCTCCACCCTTAGAGACTGCGTTCCTGACAGGAATTATCAGATCCCTCGAAGACAGCTCTACGTCCGCGTAGTCACTTTCGGGGGCTACCTTTTCGAATATCTCCCTTCTGTTCGCCACCTCTCTCCCGCCTTCCTCGGGAGATCTGACCGTCAGTATGGTCCTGAGTCCCTCCTCCTTAGCCGTCCGAAGAAGGTCGAGAACGTAGTCGGGATCTGTCTTTGAAAACTGATCGACCCTGAGTTCCACTATATCTGCACCTTTTTCCTTAGCTTCTTTTACCCTTTCTTTAAAGTCCTTATCCGTGAGAGGAACGGCGATGAGCATGGGATTATTATAGTAAAAGCGATGAAGAAGATAGCTCTTACGGGAAACATAGGCTGTGGGAAGTCCACCGTTGCCAAGATCTTTGAGGAGCTCGGTGCAAAGGTGATCGATGCGGACGAGGTTATAAGATCCTTTTACAGGAAGGGACATCCTATTTACAGTAAAGTTCTCGAGGAGTTCGGAGAGGAGATATTAGATTCTGAGGGAAACATAGACAGGAAGAAGCTGGCTGATATCGTCTTCAACGACAGGGAAAAGCTGAGGAAGCTCGAGGAGATAACCCACAGAGCCCTCTACGAAGAGCTCGAAAGTTTCTACCGTTCACTTCCTGAGGACAGCGTTGTTATCGTCGAGGCGAGTTTACTTATAGAGAAGGGAACCTACAAAAATTACGATAAGACCGTTGTCGTTTACGCTCCCTACGAGGTATGTAAGGAGAGGGCTCTGAAGAGGGGCTTTTCCGAGGAGGACTTCGAGAGGAGATGGAGGAACCAGATGGACATAGAGGAGAAGGTGAAGTATGCGGACTACGTGATAGACAACTCTATGGATCTGGAGAGAACGAGGGAGCAGGTAGTGGAAGCCTTCAAAAGGATAAAGGAGGACCCATGAAGATCTTTATAACCGGAGAGCCGGGAGTTGGGAAGACAACACTTATCAAGAAGATAGTTCAGAAACTCGGGGATAAGGCCTACGGCTTCTGGACGGAGGAGGTGAGAGACAGGAAGACGAAAAGGAGGACCGGCTTTAAGGTCGTTACCACCGAAGGCAGGGAGGTTCTCTTTGCGAGCAAGACCTTTACATCCAAGCACCTCGTGGGATCTTACGGAGTGAACGTGAAGAGGTTCGAGGACGTGGTGATTCCTCTCTTAGAAAGATACGAAAAGGATAAGGTACTGGTAATAGACGAGATAGGGAAGATGGAGCTCTTCTCGAAGAGGTTCGGGGATATTGTGAGGGAACTCGCCCACGATCCTACCGTAACCATGGTGGCGACCCTTCCTATAAGGGACGTCCATCCGCTCGTGAGGGAGCTCAGGAAACTGCCCGGAGCGGTTCTGATAGAGCTTACGAGGAATAACAGGGAGGGAATGGACGAGGAGATCATGAAACTATTAACGTGAAATTAAAGACTTGTTTTAACAGGCTCGTAAGAATAAGCTAAAGTCCATGAAGCGCACCTTTAAGGTTGAGGGAATGTCCTGCGTGAACTGTGCGAGAACCATAGAGATAGCCTTGAAGAAGAAGGAAGGGGTGAAGGGAGTCGAGGTATCCTTCGAGCTCGGAAGAGTCAAGGTATCCTTCGATGAGAGGAAGATCTCTGAGGAGGAGATAGTAAGAACCATAGAGGATCTCGGATACAGGGTAGTAGAGGATATCGACCGCCGTAGGGATCTATATATACTCTTGTTGTCCGCTCTCTCTTCTCTACTCATAACTCTGTTGATGTTCTATCAGGTTCCCTACGGAATGGCCTTTCAACTTCTCCTCTCGACCTTCGTCCAGATAGTTGGGGGGTGGAAGTTCTACGTGGGAGCCTACAACTCTCTCAGGAACGGAGTAGCGGGTATGGATGTTCTCGTAGCTCTCGGGACGTCGGGAGCTTACCTTTACAGTCTCTTCTCTTTCCTCGGAATACTTGGGGGGTATCCCTTCTTCGAGACCAACGCCTTTCTGATCACCTTCGTCAGGGGTGGAAGGTTTATAGAGGAAAAAGCTAAGGAGAGGGCAACTTCACTGCTCAAGAGGCTCCTTTCCGTTCAGAACTCCGAGGTTACGGTTTTTGAAAATGGAAGGGAGATTAGGAAGAACGTGAGGGAGATCTTTAAAGGAGAGGTCTTCCTCTGCAGGACAGGAGACATGATCCCCCTCGATGGCGTTATCGTGGAAGGGGAGGGTTACGTTTCGGAAGCTGTTTTGACAGGAGAACCGGAGGCTAAGCCTAAAAAGGTGGGAGACAGAGTTATAAGCGGTTCCATCGTTGAGGAAGGCTATCTAAAGATAAGGGCTGAGGCTACCTACGAAAGTTCTTACCTCTCAAAGGTGAGCTCCCTCGTGGAAAGAGCTCTCTCAGACAAACCGAAGGTTCAGAGAGTGGCCGACAAGGTCTCTCACTACTTCGTTCAGTTCGTCGTGGCTGTCGCAGTTCTCACCTTTCTCCTGTGGTTCTGGAAAAGCGGAGACCTCCAGAGGGCTGTCCAGTTCTCCCTCGCCGTTCTCGTCATATCCTGTCCCTGTGCTCTTGGCATAGCCACACCTTTAGCGGTAACGGTTGGACTCTCCATGGCTCTTAAGAACGGAATACTCGTAAAGAAACCTTCGATCCTCGAAGGCATACCCAAGCTCGACGTTCTCATCTTTGACAAGACCGGAACGATCACGGAGGGAAAGTTCAAGGTTATAAAGCACGAGCTCTACGAGAACGGGGCAATAGATTTGGCTTACTCCTTAGAGGCAAGATCCAATCACCCTATCGCCGTCGCTATAAGGGAATTTGCGAGGAGAAGCGGAGCGAAGGAGATACCGCTGACCGACTGCAGGGAGATAATCGGCAAAGGTGTTCTGTGCGGTGATTACTTTATAGGGGAGGAAACTTCAAAGAACGGAGCGAAGGTGATTTCCTTGAAGAAGGGAGAGAAAACTCTCGCGAGATTCTACCTAAGAGACATACTGAGACAGGAAGCAAAGGAGACGGTAAAGAAGGTTAAGGAGCTCGGTATCAGAACCGTCTTACTCTCCGGAGATAGGAAGGAAAACGTGGAGAGGATGGCTCGGGATCTCGGCTTTGACGAGTTCGTGGCTGAGGTCAGTCCGGAAGGGAAGAGGGAGTTCGTAGAAAAACTACAGAAGGAAGGGAAGACAGTCGGTATGGTGGGGGATGGGGTGAATGACGCTCCTGCATTAGCTCAGGCTGACGTTTCCTTCGCCGTTCCCCAAGGTGTGGATATAACAAAGCAGGTGGGCGATGTGGTTTTACTCTCGGGCATAGGGAAGCTCCCCCTGACCTTGAGGCTTGGAAGAAGGGTCCGCAGGAAGATCTTTCAGAACCTCGGCTGGGCTTTCATCTACAACGTTATAGGCATCCCTGTTGCGGCAGGCGCACTCTATTCCTACGGAATAGTTCTGAAGCCAGAGATAGCCGGTTTGATGATGGCTCTCTCATCCCTGAGCGTGGTTCTCAACACACTCCTGCTTTATAATAGTTTTCCTAAATCCCACGGAGGAAAGGGAATTGTACAAGGTACTCATAACGGATCCGATAGCTCCGAAGGGTATAGAGCTTCTCCAGAGAGAGCCGGACGTAGAGGTTTATAACGAGCCGGAGATATCCTACGAAGAGCTTTTAGAGGTAGTTAAGGACTTCGACTGCATAATAACGAGGAGCAGAACTCCCGTAACCAAGGAACTCCTCGACAGAGCCACAAAGCTTAAAGTAGTAGGCAGGGCAGGAGTAGGCGTTGATAACGTGGATATAGAGGAGGCGACGAGGAGGGGTATCCTCGTAGTGAACACCCCGGGAGCGAACACCATAGGAGCTACTGAACTCACGATGATGCACATGCTCACGATCCTGAGAAACGGACACAGGGCTCACGAGTCCATGCTCGAACACAGATGGGACAGGAAGAGGTTTATGGGAGAGGAGCTTTACGGGAAAACCTTAGGGATTATAGGGCTTGGAAACATAGGATCACAGGTGGCGATCAGAGCTAAAGCCTTCGGTATGAAAGTTATGGCGTACGATCCCTACATACCGAGGGAGAAGGCGGACAAACTCGGTGTGAAGCTCGTCGATAACCTCCACGATATGCTGAAAGAGATAGACGTTCTGACGATCCACGCTCCCCTAACCCATGAGACAAGGAACATGATAAGCGAGAAGGAGTTCGAGATAATGAAGGAGGGGATATACATAGTCAACTGCGCGAGGGGAGGAATAATCAACGAGGAGGCGCTTCTAAGGAACCTCGAGAGCGGTAAAGTTAAGGGTGTAGCTTTAGACGTTTACTCTAAGGAACCACCCCCTCCTGAATTTGTAGATAAACTGAGAAGGTTTGAGAACGTTTCCCTCACACCCCATATAGGAGCTAACACCTACGAGTCTCAGGAGAACGTTGCGGTCATAGTAGCTCAGCAGGTTCTAAAGGCTCTCAAAGGACAGACCGTAGAGTACGTCGTAAACGCTCCCTTCCCCGATCTATCCGTTCTAACTCTCATAAAGCCTCACCTCGACCTCGCGGAGAAGATGGGGAGGTTTATGGTTCAGTGGTCTGAAGAGGGAATAAGAGAGGTACACATAGAGGTCAGGGGAGACATATCGGAGCACTTCCATCCTATATCCGCCGCGGTTCTGAAGGGAATTTTAGAGGAGGTTGTAGATTTCCCCGTGAACATAATAAACGCTACCTACGTCGCCAAGGATAGGGGGATAAAGGTGGAAGAACTATCCTCCGAGGAGACTCCTGACTTTAAACACTACATAAAGGTGGTCGTCAGATCAGATGGCTCCGAGAAGGTAGTTGCAGGAACGGTTCTGGAGGGATCGCTTCTGAGGATAGTGCAGATCGACAGATACAGGGTGGACGTGGAGCCGGAGGGTATACTCCTTGTCTTCGAGAACAAGGACGTTCCGGGAGTTATAGGTAAGATAGGCTCCGTCTTGGGAAGTGCGGGAGTGAACATAGCGGGCTTCAGACTCGGAAGGGAGAAGAAGGGAGGAATAGCTCTCGGTATCCTCAATCTCGACGACCACGTTCCCGAACATGCCTTAGAGGATCTGAGGAGCATACCGGAGATACTCTTCGTCAAACAGGTGGTTCTTTAAGGATTAAATTTATCCTATGCGCCTCAAAGATCAGGAGAGGGTTAAAAAGTTCTTAGAAACATTACATTCGAGCGGTAGGCTCCCAAACTCCTTTTTATTCTATGGACCTGCCGGTGTAGGGAAAACGACCTGTGCCCTGGAGTTCTCTAAGGGCGTACTCTGTCTTAAAAGAGAGGTGTGGGGGTGCGGTGAGTGCCCCTCCTGTATCCACTTCGAGCACACGGAAAGGAAGATCTTAAACGAAGAGTGGGAGGAAATATCGGTTTACGAAGAAGAGGGAGGTAAAAGGAGCTTTCTCTACCTCTTGGGAGAGCATCCAGATTTTATCTTTGTCCCTCCTTCGGGAAGTAGCTTAAAGATAGACCAGGTCAGAGGCGTGAAGGAGTTCGTAAATAAGAGACCGGCCCTTTCTAAGAAAAAGGTTGTCCTCATGGACAACGTCCACAAGATGACTAAGGAATCGGCAAACGCACTGCTGAAGGTTCTTGAGGAGCCCCCTGAAGATACACACTTCTTCTTAGTGGCTCAGGGTAAGGAAAACCTGCTTCCTACAGTCCTGTCAAGGACATATCAGGTAGAGTTTTCTCCTTTAGACAGAGAGACGTTCTACGAACTTCTGGGAGAGGAAAATAGAGAGCTTTACGAACTCTCTGGAGGCAGTGTAAGCCGCGCAAGAGATCTTAAGAAGGAAGATAGGGTTTTTAATCTCGTGGAGGACCTTTTAAGCGGAGATCCAAAAAAAGTTTATAAAGCCGTAGAAGAGGCGGAAAGGCTTGAGAAAAAGGAGATTCTCGTCTATCTTTTAGAGGAGAGAGCGAGGAAGTCTTTTCTCGAGGGTAGATTGGATTATGATAGATTTGAGGTTGTCATGGGCAGGCTCGGAGAGATTAGGAACGGTATAGACAGAGGTATAAAGCTTAGCCTTGCACTCGTATCTTTGCGCACCCTGTGGAGGTGAGAACTCATGAATTACATAAAGGTTCGAAGCTTTGACACAAATAAGGTCGGTGTTCTTGACGGTTGCGATGAGGAGCTTGTAAGAGATGAAGTCGTGGTTATAGAGGCTGAGGATAAGGGCGAGGACGTGGTCAGGGTCCTCGGAAGCTCTAAGGAGGACAGCCCATCTGGAATAAGATTCCGCTTCGTCAGGAAAGCGACGGAGAAGGATATAAATAGGTTCAAGAGGAATCAGGAGGAGAGTAAAAAGGCTTTCAACACTTGTAAGGAGAAGATAAAGGAGCAAGGGCTCCAGATGCACCTGCTCAAAGCTTACGTTCCTCTGAACTCAAAGAAGATCTTCTTTTACTACACCGCCGAAGAGAGAGTGGATTTCCGCCGTCTCGTAAGGGATCTGGCAAGGGTTTTCAAGAAAAGAATCGAGATGAGACAGGTGGGAGTGAGGGATGCGGTTCAGATACTCGGGTGGATAGGACTCTGTGGGGAGGTTCCCTGCTGTATAAAGTTTATGGAAAAGTTCGACTCCATATCCCTTAAGGATATAGAGGAGCAGAATCTGCCCCTCTCACCATCGAAGTTTACGGGACCTTGCGGCAGGCTCGTTTGCTGTATGTCCTTTGAGAAGGAGAACTACCTGATCAAAAACCTTTTCCCTGAAAAGGGAACCGAAATATGTATGGACGGTAAGGTGGGTAAGCTTTTAGAAGTTGATCCTCTAAGAGGTGTTGTTGTTGTTGAGTTCGAGGATAGGAAGAAAGAAGTAAACATGTACGATATGCTCCCGAAGGGCTACGAAGTTGCCTTGGAGCACTGTCGGGCTTGCGGAGGCTGTTGTAGAAGATTATCAGAGGAATCGGTGTATGAAGCTACTACGCACAGTTAAGAGTGCTTTAAATAAACTTTTCATCTTTGAATTAGAGGACGGCTACCTAATCGAAAGTGTGCATTATAGGGGGGATACCCTATGTATATCTACACAGGTGGGCTGTCATGTAAGGTGTACCTTCTGTGCTTCTGGAAGTCATGGGCTTATAAGGAACTTAAAAGTTCATGAGATCGTAGGGCAGTACGGCATAGTAAAAGAGGAGCTACCCGTTAAGAGGATAGCTGTGGCTGGGATAGGAGAACCTTTGGCAAACTGGAGGAACGTGAAGGAGGCCTTCTGGCACTTTAAATCTCAGGGGCTAAAGGTTTCCTTTTATACCACCGGATTTCCCCTTAAAAACCTCGATGAACTCCTCGATCTTCCTCATTCTGGAGTAACCGTTTCAATCCACTCTCTCGATCCACTCAAAAGAAAAGTTCTCTTGCCCCACTCCGGGGATATGGACAGTCTTCTTAAATTCCTTGAGGAGAAACTTTCCAGGCTTACAAAGAGGAAAAGGAACAAGATAAGTCTCGCTTACCTCCTCCTAAAGGGAGTGAACGATAGTAAGGAGGATCTGAAAAGGTTAGCCGGTGTTGCCCTTAGACTTGGCGTTGGTGTAACGCTACTCAATTACAACGATACGGGCAGATTTATGCCTGTCAGTCCAGAGGAGTATGAGAACACCTTCCTCTTCTTGAGATCCTTAGGAATCAGGGTTACCCTGTCCACGCGCTTTAGGAGGGATAAAATAGGGGGATGTGGAACTCTCACTATTGGGAGAACGGCCGATATAAAGAGAGAGGAGGTTAGGGTATGAGAGTGGTTGCGATTGGTGGGGGAACGGGGCTTTCGACCCTTTTAAGGGGTCTTAAAAAGGAGGTGGGTGGTAGTATAAAGGAGCTCACCGCCATAGTTACCGTTGCTGATAGCGGAGGAAGCACTGGGAGAATCAGGAAGATATACCAGATACCGGCTCCTGGAGACATAAGGAACTGTATAGTTGCCCTTTCCGAAAGTGAAGAGATCATGCAGAAGCTGTTTCAGTACAGGTTCAAGGGGGGAGAACTCGAAGGACACGCCTTCGGGAACCTATTTCTCACTGCCCTTACGGATATAACAGGAAACTTCCTTGAGGCTGTAAAGCTCACCTCCCAGATCCTGAGAACCAAAGGGGAGATAATACCTTCTACAGTTGAAGACGTTCATCTCGTGGCTCGCTTCAGCGATGGGGAGGTTGTCCATGGTGAGGAGGAGATAACAGAGTACGGAAAAAAAGGTAATGTGAGAATTGAGGAGATATGGATAGAGCCTAAGGATGCAAAGGCTCCGATAGAGGCAATAGCGGCGATAGAAACCGCTGACGTTATACTGATAGGTCCTGGCAGCCTATTTACAAGTATAATCCCCAACTTTCTGATAAAGGATATAAGGGAGTCAGTTAAAAGAAGTTCTGCGCTAAAGATATTTATAGTCAACGCTATGACCCAGCCCGGCGAGACTGACGAATTTACAGCCTACGATCACCTCATGACCTTCCTGAGGTTTTCCGGTATAGAGAGGGTTAACGCCGCCATAGTAAACACGAGGATGCCTCCCAACGATGTTCTCCGCAGGTACGTGGAGCAAGGACAGGAGCCTGTAGTTCCTGACGTGGGTAAGATAGCTAAGGAGGATATATCTGTCTTTGCGGAGGATCTTATAGGCGAGCAGGGCAGTTTTGTGAGGCACGATCCCGACAGACTGACTGAGGTTATACTGAGAATCTCTAAGAATGAGATACTTTCTGGATTTTGACACCTCCTCGCTTCCCGAAGAGGAGGCTCAGGTAATCGTATGCGGGAGCGGTATAGGAGGACTCACCTGTGCCCTTGTCCTTAAGGAACTCGGTCTTGCTCCCATTTTGCTCACAAGGGGTGTAGGGAACACCTACTACTCTCAAGGGGGGATAGCCGCAGCGGTTCATCCAGAGGACAGCCCCTACGTCCATTTCTTAGACACCTTGAGAGCTGGAAGGTATCTGAACGATGAGAGGGCGGTTGAGATCCTCGTAAACGACGGAGTCCTCAGGATAGTCGATCTTGAGAGATGGGGGGTTAACTTCGACAGGAAGGGAGAGATATACCATACAACTACCGAAGGTGGACACTCCTTTCCAAGGGTCCTGAAGGTCAAGGATTACACGGGGAGGGAGATATACACCAAGCTCTTGGCGAAGGTGAGAGACCTGAATATACCGATAATTCAGGGGGAGCTCCAGGAGATCCTTGGGGAGGATCACTTAACGGGAGTTATTTACTGGGATGGGGATAATTTGAAACTTATCAGGACGAGGGCTCTCGTCTTAGCCACCGGCGGTGCAGCCTCTATGTTTCTCTACACCTCCAACCCCTCTAAGGTGAGAGGTGACGGGATAGGAATAGCCCTCAGAGCCGGTGTTGGTATTAGGAATCCTGAGTTCGTTCAGTTTCATCCGACGGTCCTCAAGGGGACGAACGTACTCATATCGGAAGCGGTTCGTGGAGAGGGAGCACACCTCGTGGACGAGAGAGGAAGGAGGTTCGTCGATGAGCTACAACCCCGGGACGTGGTTGCCCGTGCCATATACAACATCCTCAAGAGGGGAGGGGAGGTCTTTCTCGATATGAGACCTGTACTCGAAAGGGGGATAAACTTAGAGGAAAGGTTTCCCACAATCCTCGGTTTCCTGAGAGATAAGGGGATAGACCCTCACAGGGATCCTGTCCCCGTTGTTCCGGCAGCCCACTACTACATAGGGGGTCTCGAGGTGGACAGCTTCGGCAGGACGAGCTTTACGGGTCTCTACGCCGTGGGTGAATGTGCCTGTACGGGTGTTCATGGAGCTAACAGGCTCGCCTCCAACTCCCTTCTCGAAGGTGTAGTTTTCGGTTACAGAACCGCTTACAGGGTCTACCTGGACGTGAGATATCTGAAACCGAGCAAGGCTAAGATCAGAAATTCGAGAACGTCTAAGGAGGAGCCCAACTTCACCTTTGAAGATCTGAGGAAGCTCATGTGGGAGAGGGTAGGACTTGAAAGGAACGGAGTGGATCTGCTGAAGGCAAAGCACACCTTAGAGAGGTGGATCTCGAGGGGAAAAGGTTTCAAACCGACGGTTAAGAATAGACAGCTCTGCGATCTCCTACTCGTTGCCCTTGCCACTGTAGAGGGTGCCCTGGCGAGGAGGGAGAGCAGGGGTGTTCACTTCAGATCAGACTTCCCTTACGAGAGAGAGGTCTTCAGGAGGGACACCCTCATATCGCCCGACACACTACTTCGATGATGACGATCATATTGACAATTTGTTTTAAATGATAAAATTTCTCAATAAGATCGAAAGGAGGTGAAGAGATGGAACAGGTTAAGGTAGGAAGGAAAGTGCCCAACTTCGAGATCGAGATCTACGATCCCAAAACTGGAACCTTTGGGAAGGTATCCCTGGAAGATTTTATGAGAGAGAGGAAGTGGCTCATACTCTTCTTCTATCCGGCGGACTTTACCTTTGTATGTCCCACCGAGCTTGCAGATCTTGCCGAGCATTACAAAGAGCTCGTTGATCTCGGAGCGGAGGTGATATCGGTTTCGACGGACACCAAGTACGTTCACCTTGCGTGGCAGCAAACTGAAAAGCTGTTGGAGAAGGTCAGGTATCCTATGGGGGCAGATCCCACCGGAAGAATATCGAGGATGTTCGGGGTGTACGATGAAGATACAGGACTCGCTCTGAGGGGTACGTTCATAATCAACCCTGACGGAGTCCTCGTTGGTTCGGAGATAAACTTCTACAACGTGGGAAGAAATGCCGAGGAACTCGTTAGGAAGATGAAGGCTAACGTCTACCTCATGAGTCATCCCGACGAAGCCTGCCCAGCCAGATGGGAGCCCGGGAAGAAGACACTCAAGCCTTCCGAGGAGATAGTGGGTAAGGTTCACGAGGCTCTGAAATGATCTGGCACAGGAACGGCGCCTGAGCGAGTGGGTTAAAATTATTGTGGAGGAAGTAGATGGGTATAGGCTTCGGTCTCAACTATCAACCTGAAGAGATCTACGATGTGATCATCATAGGAGCCGGTCCCGCCGGCTCCACAGCCGCCATATACACGGCACGGGCGGGACTCAAAACAATCGTCCTCTACAGGGCGGAGGCGGACGGAGCCCTCGGGGTAACCCAGCAGATAGAGAACTACCCCGGAGTTCCCGGACCTGTGTCGGGATACGATCTCCTGAAGATAATGAGGGAGCAAGCTAAGAGCTTCGGAGCCCAGTTCGTTAGAGGGAAGGTCATAGCCACCGAGCTCTCCGACGAGATAAAGAAGGTCTTTACCATAGACGGCAGGGAGTTCAGGGGA
Source organism: Hydrogenivirga okinawensis (assembly GCF_055385515.1). NCBI lineage: Bacteria > Pseudomonadati > Aquificota > Aquificia > Aquificales > Aquificaceae > Hydrogenivirga > Hydrogenivirga okinawensis. The sequence goes on from NZ_AP042386.1 coordinate 196,718, forward strand.
AAGGCGATAATAGTGGCTTCTGGAGCCATGGAGAGGGCTAACAAGTTCAAAGGGGAAGAGGAGTTCTTAGGAAGAGGTGTGTCCTACTGCGGTGTTTGCGATGCAGCTTTCTTCAAGGATCAGCCGGTTGCCGTCATAGGGGAGGACGACTACGGGATAGAGGAGGCGGAGTTCATAGCGAGGTTCGCAAGCAAGGTCTTCTTCGTCGTTCCCGGAAGCAAGATAAAGGCTCCTCCCGAAGTGATAGAGGAGTTTGAGAAGTTGGAGAACGTGGAAATACTCACCAGACACAGGGTCTTAGAGATAGTCGGGGATCAGCTCGTTAAGGGTTTGAAGCTCAAGGACGTGGCAAAGCAGGAGGAGAAGCTCTTGGAGGTGAACGGAGTTTTTATATTCTTGGGAGGAACTAAACCCTCAGTGGATTTCCTCATGGGTCAGGTGGAGATGACGGAAGGAGACTGTATAGTCGTGAACGAGGAGATGATGACCTCGGTTCCCGGCGTGTTCGCCGCAGGTGATGTCCTCTGCACAAACATAAAGCAGGCGGTTATCGCAGCGGCGGACGGATGTAAAGCAGCCCTTGCCGTGGACAAGTTTATAAACAAGAAGGCGAAGATAACCTCCCAGTGGTAGGGAGGTTACCTCTGGAGAGCGGCTATCTCCGAAGGCTTCGGCAGCCAGACCTCTATACCCTGATCCTTAGCCCACTCCTGAGCCACCTCGTAGGCTGCCTTTGCGGTATTGATGTTCTTCTCTATAAGCTCGAGTTTCTTCTTGAACTTCCTCTCTATAGCGGAGTCAAGGGACATCGTTCCTCCCGAAGCGACGAACTTCTTAAGGAACCTCGCCTTTATTCCTTCCTCTATGGAGTCGAGTCCAACTATCTGGGTGGCACCGAAGAAAGCTCCAAGCATAGCCATGTTCGTTGCAAGTTCAGTTCCCGCTATTTCCAGAGCAAACTTGGTTGCAGGGAAGTTAAAGACTTTAACATTCAAAGACTCTAAAAACTTCTTGTCCCTGTCGGTAAGTAAGTCCTCCTCGGTGTTTATTATTATCAGTCCGTCCTTCTTTATTCCGGAGTAGAAGGGCATCGTGTAGGACTTCCCCATGGTTATGACTTGAGAGTGGAAAACCATTATCACATCGGGATAGACTACCTCTCCTCTGTCGTATATGGGTTCTATCCCGATCCTCACGTAGCTCTCAGCGGGAGCCATCCTCTTCTCGGCTCCAAAGAAGGGGTTAGAGACGGCGTAGTATCCCGCATGATCGGCGGCGGTAGCCATTATGTGGGCGGCGGTAACCGCTCCCTGACCACCTATAGCGGGCATCCTTACGTTTATCCTTCTCCTCTTCACCTGGCTCATATCAGACCCTCCTCTTTCTTCCTCTGGATGACCTCCTTGGCTTCGTCAGTCATGTATTCGAAGAACTTGAACCTCTCCTTGTCGGTCCTCCTCATCTCCTCGAGACCGTCGTCGGAGTTGAGTCCTATCTCCAGTATGCAGGGTGTGTAGAGGTGGACGTAGGTGGGTCCTACCTCCCTCGCAACGTAGATCGCCTGCTTTATAACCTTTTCAACCTTTTTGGGAGAGGAGACGGTGAGCCTTGCGACGTAGTGGCATCCTGCGTCTATCGCGAGCTGCCACATGGGAACCTTCTCCCACTGCTTACCCTTGGGAGCCATCTTGAAGACGTGGCCCTTCACGGTCATACCGCTCTCCTGTCCTCCCGTGTTGGCGTAGACCTCGTTGTCAAAGCATATTGTGGTTATCTTCTCCTGTCTGAAGAAGGACTGAAGGGTGCAGTCGAGACCTATATCGACCGTAGCTCCATCTCCCGCAAGGACAATTACATCCTTAACCTTGTCCGGGAACCTCCACTCTAAGGTTCTCTTAATTCCAGAGGCTATCGCGTTCTGGTTTCCAAATAGGGAGTGAACCGTGTGGAGCGCTATATGGGGAAAGACGAGAGAGGTGCATCCGGTCGAATTAACGATTATGGTTTCCTCCGGATTGGGAAGGGAGGCAAGTATATATCTGAAAGCGGCGGATTCGGGGCATCCTGCGCAGAGGGAGTGCTCCTCTATAAGCTCCTTGGCGTAGGGAAGATCCATAACGCCCCTCTTGGGGTTGCCCCAGGTGGCCTTCTCCTCGAGATCGATGATCTCCTCAGGCATAAACTCCTTCAAGTCCTCGTTTATCTTGAACACCTTAAACGACATGCTTCACCTCCTTTCCAAGGAATTGAAGAACTTCCTTAACTATAAACTCAGGAGGCATGGTCATACCGCCCGCGACCCTCGGGGATCCTATGACCGGAACGTCGGTGTTTCCGTAAAGGACCCTTCTCACCTCTCTTTCGAGCCAGCCTATGACGTTGAACTCGGGAACGAAGATGTACTTCGCACCCTTTACAGCCTCGATCAATTCCTGAGCGGGGAAGGGCCTTATGGTCTTGAGCCTTACAACCCTCGCCTTCACCCCTTCGTCGTGGATTAGCATCTGGGTCGCCTCCTTGGCTTGGGCTGCGGCCGTTCCGGAGGCTACGAAGACTATTTCGCCCTCGGGATCTCCGAACTCCTCTATCAGACCCCTGAGGTAGTGCTTGGCGTAAGGTCTTGACCTCTCTATCGCCGCTCTAACCTCAAACTGCCAACTGGTGTGAGCCGCGTAGGATATGTAGTTGGACTTCATGACGTAGGGGTCTCTCAAGAACCTTCCGGGGGACATCTCCATGTCTATGGGCGGCATGGGAGCTTTGTAGGGGTTGTAGGGCGGAAGAGCTATGTCATCCGGAGGAAGCATGACCGCCTCCCTCGTGTGGGATATAAAGAAGCCGTCTATCACGGTTATTACGGGAACGTGGACGTCGGGCTGTTCGGCAACAACAAAACCGGCGAGGATCATATCAAAGAGTTCCTGAGCGGTTTCGGCATGCCATATCATACAACCCGTATCCAAGAGGAAAGAAACTTCAAGGTTATCCGGCTGAATCGTTAGAGGAGAGTTCACACCCCTTGCCATCAAAACGAGCTGTATGGGAAGGCGGGATCCTGCCCACATGGGGAAGTTCTCCATGGCTCTGAGGGTTCCGGGTCCGGAGGTGGTGGTTATCGTTCTCGCTCCTGCCATGGAACAACCCGCAACCTCGGACATAACACCGAACTCCGATTCTCCTCTGAAGTAAACTCCGACGTATCCTTCTACCCAGAGCTCACCTATGAGGTGGGCTGCCTCGGACTGGGGCGTGATGGGGTATGAGACAGAGGCGTCAACGGAAGCACGTTTAACAGCCTCCTTAACTACCTCCGAACCTGTCATGAACTGCTTCTCTCTCGGAGCTTCAAAGAGAAGATAATCCGGAGAAACTACCCTCTGACCCGCTCTATTGTATTGAACCTGCTCCGTTTTCTGCATCACCACACCTCCTTAAAGAGCTTTTCTAAATCTACCCTAAAGTTCTTTAAAATACATGATCTAACTTCACCTTTCTCGTATCCGAAGGAGCAAACTTTATAGTCTTCTTCACCGAGAGAAAACACCTCCACCACCTTCTCTCCGGGAAATATGAGCCAGAGTTCCTTAACTCCGAATTCCGCGTATAGTTTTTTCTTATCCTCCGTATCCTTCTTTAAAGTTGACGGAGATATAACCTCAACCACTAAGTCGGGAGCGCCGAATATGCCTCTATCCTTGATGATCTTGGAGTTCTCTTTAGATACGAAAACGAGATCGGGTTGAACTACGTTCTCTTCCGAGAGGATGACGTCGACGGGGGAGACGAAAACTTCACCTGTTTTTTGCTCCTCTACAAAGTCGTCCATTAACTTTAATAACCTCTTGACTATACTCTGGTGCGATGTGGAAAACGCCGGCATTTCAATGAGTTCTCCCTTTATTATTTCATATCTCTTATCGTCTTCAAGTTTGAAATAGTCCTCGTAGGTCCACCTCTTTGTGAGGGTAGCCATCACTTGCCCAGCTCCCTCTTCACCTCTTCGGCAACTCTTATGAACTTCTCGAGCTCCTCAACGTGTTGGTCCCTGAGGGTTATCATCGCATCCTCGTGCCCGGCGTTTCCGCAAAGGGCTATCGTGAAGCAATCCGTCTCAGCCCTTATTATCTTCAGAGCAACGTTGGCGTAGTGGCAGTGGACTCCTACGAAGATGCAAGCTTTTATGTTGTTGTGCCAGATGGTCAGGTTCGGGTGATTGGGGTTTATTTCCTTCTCGGGATCTATCTTGGGATACTTGGGTCTGTAGTCGTACATGGGTATTATCTTCGCTCCGAGGGTTTCCGCTATCTTCTTGACGAGCTTTGCCTTCTCCTTAGCTTCCTCGTTCCAGGCGTAGAGAACCTGAGGTCCGGGGAATATGGTGGGGTTCTCTCTCGTGAGCATAGCCTTCGCCGCCTCCCTCATGGCGATCTCTTCGTCTACTATCTCGTTGAACATGAGAGCCTTGCCCGGTGGAGGTGTAAGCAAGCCTTCGTACATAGCAACGGGATAGGGAGAGTATCCCGAAGGTCCTAACTTTGCCATAACCTACCTCCTGCTTTTATCTAACTCCTGCAACGTCCCTGTTCTCTGCATATACCATCTCTATAGAATCTCTCTTCAGAAGGTTGGAACAAACATAGACACAGAGAGCACATCCTTTGCATCTTTCCGTCATAACGTAGGCATGATGACCTTCGTCGGTGTACATGAGAGTGTTGGGTTCTGGACAGAAGAGGGTACACTGCTTACAGTTGTACTTTGAACACTCATCCCTTATGACCTGAGCGACATAATACATTCTCCTGCCTCCTCACGGACGGTTGTATAAACAATATAAGGGAATCCTTATATGAAAACAAGGGTTTGCCCTATGATATAGATTAGCCATGGATAAAATCTATCGTTGGATTGTTTTAAAGTCTATAAGGGGGCTGGGAGAAAAGAGCCTTAAAAAGCTCTTTAACTCTCTGGGAAGCTCCGAGGAAATTTTAAAAGCGGACAGGAATACCTTATCGAAGATCGTTGGTGAAAAGAAAGCTGACCTTATTCTGAGGAGGGAGTGTGTATCGGAGAGTAAGGTTGATACGATTTTAAAGTCCTTAGAGCGGGAGGGTATAAACGTTATTACTCTGGAAGATGAGGACTATCCCCAGAAACTGAGGGGGATAGAGGATCCTCCGCCCGTACTCTTCTATAGAGGAGAGCTTAGGGATCTTCCCCTGGTAGGAATAGTAGGGACGAGGAAGGCTGCCGCCTACAGCTTCTCCTTGGTGGATGAGCTCGTCAGGAAGGCGGTCGAGAGGGGATATGGGACTGTCTCGGGAGGGGCGAGAGGGATAGACATGAGGGCACACTTCAGAACTCTCGAGCTTTTAGGATATACCGTCTGTGTCTTGGGTTTCGGAATTCTCAGAGCTAAGGGAAGCTTTTTTAGAAAACTCGAAGAGTCAGGGCTTCTACTCTCAGAGTTCTTTCCAAACGAACCGGCTGATAGGTTCACCTTCCCACGGAGAAATAGAATCATCGCCTCTCTCTCTGAGTTCTTGATAGTTCCCGAGGCGGGCTCCAAAAGCGGAGCTCTTATAACTGCGGACTACGCCTCATCCTACGGCAAGAGAATTTTTGTTCACATAGGTATGGGAAGGTCTCCCAACTGGGAGGGATGTTACAAGCTTTTGAAGGAAGGTAAGGCGGAGCTTTTCAAGGATCCTGAAGAGATATTTGGAGGAGAAGAGGATGGATCTCCCATACTTGATTTTCTGAACGTTCCCCGGACGTTTGAGGAAATAAGAGAATTCTCTGGTATAGATGACGGGGAGTTATTCTCACTACTGTCCAATTTCGAAATGGAGGGAAAGATAAGGAGGATAGGATCTTTCTACGTTAAAATCTAAAACTGATGAGTCAGTCAGTAAACCTGTCCAAAGGAGACCTCGTTATCCACACCCTCATAGTTATGGCGGGTGCCTTCATGGCTATCTTGGATACCACCATAGTGGATATAGCCCTTCCCAAGATGATAGCTCCTCTAAAAACGGATCTCTACGGAATTCAGTGGGTCGTGACCTCTTACATGATAGCGGCCGCGGTTACCCTTCCTCTCTTGGAGTGGATGGAGAAGATCATAGGTCTCAGGATAATGTACATCGCCGGTATAGCACTCTTCGGACTTTCGAGTTATCTTTGCGGTATATCCACCGAGCTATACCAGATGATAATCTTCAGATCAATTCAGGGTTTTGCGGAAGCTCTCATAATAGTTTCAGCTCAAGCAATACTCTTTACCATCTACCCATCGGAACAGAAGGGTGTGGCGATGGGTATCTTCGGTCTCGGGGCTTCCTTTGCCCCCGCTGTGGGACCCACCCTCGGCGGATGGCTCACGGAACACATAAACTGGAACTGGATATTCTTCATAAACGTCCCCGTCGGAATAGTCCTGACTTCCGCTTCACTCTTTTTTCTGAAGGAGGTCTCCGAAGAAAGAAAGGTTCTTCCCTTCAACTTCATCTCCTTCACCTTTATATCTATTGCGACTGTTAGCACGCTCGTGGTCCTTTCAAAGGGACAGCAGCTTGGCTGGTTTACCTCCAACACGATCGCCTTCCTTACCCTCACGGCGGTTATCTGCTACCTTTTCTATCTACTCTCCGACATTTTTTCTCCGACAAAACTGATGGATCTGAGCATTTTCAGGAGGTTGAACTTCACCGTATCCTTTGTAGTCTTCCTCTTCGTCCTCGGATTCTCCATGTACGCCCTCTTCTACGCTATACCTCTTTACTTCGAGTTTCTAAAGGGACTGAGCACCTTCACCACCGGATTACTCCTTCTACCCTTCGCCTTCTCGATAGCGGTGTTCTCCGTTGTCGCAGGGACGCTGAGCGACAGGTGGAGTGCGGGAGGAACTCTTCTTATAGCCATAGTTCTCTACCTTGGTTCTATCTTCCTTTTTATAAGGCACTACGACATATACACTCCGAAGTATCAGGCTTCCTTAGAGCTCGCTCTCATGGGCGTGGGCATGGGTCTCTTTTTCGCCCCCGTAACTGTCATAGCCTTGAGGGGTCTCGAGGAGAAGACGATACTCGTCATTAGCCTCTTAGACTACATAAGGTTCATAGGTGGTTCCTTCGGAACGGCGATAGCTACGAACATAATAAAGGGTAACTCTTCCTTTCACTACGATGAGATATCTGCGATCCAGTCCACAAACCTGCACTACCTGAGACAGAAAATAGAACAGCTCTCCCAATTCTTTTTAAGTACCTCTTCCGATCTTCAGGAAGCTCTGATAAAAGCCTACTACGGTGTCGGCTCTCTCCAAACAAAACTCGCCTATTCCTATGCCTTTCAGGATCTCTTTGTTTGGAGCGGTGTCTTTGCTATCCTCGGTCTTCTCCCTCTCCTACTGCTGTTTTGGGGCTGGAGATATAATAGGGCTTAATGCTCCTCTTTACGCTTCTCCTTGCCCTTTCTTTATCCTTCGGTCAGATGATAGTCCGCATAGATGACAGGATAATAACCCGTGAGGAGTTTGACCGAGCCTTTGAGACCTATTGGAGAGATGTGGTCCACGTGAACGGCAGAAAGGCGACCTATAAGGACCGGAGAGAGTTCCTTTTTGAGTATATAAAAGGAATAATCATCGAAAAGGTAGCTTCAGATCTCGATATATCTGTCGGCGAGGGGGAGGTTCGAGATAGGTTAAGGAGGTGGGGTGTTAGGAAGGCATCGGATGTGACTGTAGATATGGTGAGGAGAGAAATAATAATGGAGAAGCTCACTAAGAGGATAGCCGGAGACGTAAAGGTGAGCGAGGGGGAGATAGAAGCTTACTACCTTTTAAATAAAAGGGAGTTCTATTATCCCGACCAGATAAAACTCCTACGGATCTTAGTGGAAGATAGGGAGAAGGCGAGGAAGGTGTACGAAGCTCTGAGAATGGGAAAGCTTCCCCGGGGTGAGGGAATACTTGTAGGGAAGGAGCGATGGTACTCGATAGAGTCACTTCCCAAAACTATAAAGAAAAAGCTTTACCCCTACAAAGTAGGCAGAGTGTCCAAACCTATAAACCTTGAAACTGGCTATCTCATCCTTAAAATAACAGATAAAAGAAAGGCTGGTTTTATGCCCCTTTCAGAGGTAAAGGAAAAAGTGAGATCGAAACTCCTTAAGAAGAAAAGAGAGGAGGTTATGAGAAGATGGTTCAGGGACATACTAAAACACTACGACTTGGTAATTTACTTGGAGGAATTGGAGCGGCTCTGATATTCGTACTTTCCTTATCCTTTGGACAGCTCTTAGACAGGGTGGTTGCCAACGTCAACGGTGAACCAATTCTCGAGAGCGAGGTAAGGATAGCAAGTATCTTCTACGGTATCAAGGACAGAAACGAGCTAATAAGGATGCTCGTCGAGAAGCATCTTGTAGCGCAGTTTTTACAACAGAACGGGCTAAATGTTCCCGAGGATTACCTCGAATCGCTTATAAAGGATATAGCCAAGTCCAACGGTAAGAGCGTTGAGGAGTTTTACAGGGACCTTTACGAAGAGGGTTTGACGCCTAAGGATCTTAAGGATTTCCTCAGAATAGAGGTGGCTTCTACCCTCGGACTTAAGGAGTTCCTTAAAACTAAGGTGGAGGTATCAGAGATAGAGATAGAACTTGAGAGATTGAAAGGTGGCGAGATAAAATTCCTGAGGGAGATAGAACTCCTTGTTGTAGATAAGAGCAAGAAAGAAGATCTTTTTAAAGTCATAGGAGATAAAGCGGATCTTAATGAGATCGCCGAAAACCTTGGACTTAACACAGAGACTTTAAAGGTGAGCAGGGGGGACTTGGTGGAACCTCTCGACCGGGAGGTGTGGAGGGTTAAACCGGGAGATCTGGCTATAGCTGAGGACGAAAAGCATATTTACATAGCCAAGGTGGTAAGGGTTATTAGAAAGATCTCGGGCAGGAGCGAGGACGAGATAAAAAGGGAGATTGTCGAGAAGAAGATGAAGGAGATGGAAGAGGAGATAATCTCCAAGCTTAAGAAGAACAGCTTCGTTGAGATATACGGTTAGGCCTTGTGGACCCCACCGCTCAGTATCTTAGGTTCTACTCCGTTGCCTAAGATTATCTCCACAAGCCTGCCGAGGTTCTGGGAGCGGTCCGTAAAGTAAAGTTCGGTCAGGCTGTTCCCTTCGTTTTTCACAAACCTGTCCAGCTCAACAGCCACAGCTTCCGACGAATCGATTATCTCTATCCCTTCCAGAACCCTGCCGATGACTTTCTTAAGCAGAGGATAGTGGGTGCAACCAAGTATCAGGGTGTCTATACCCATATCCAAAAACTCAGAAAGGTACATCCTGACTATGCCTTCTGTTATGCTCCCCTCGACCAGCCCTTCCTCGACCAGCGGAACGAATAGCGGACAGGCTTTAGAAAAGACCTCAACCCCCGACCTTTCAAGGAGTCTCTGATAAGAACCGCTGCTTATGGTCGCCCTTGTTCCTATGACTCCAACCTTTCCCTTAGTTCTCTTAAGGGCCGCCCTTACTCCCGGCTCGACCACACCTATAACGGGAACGGGAGAAAAAGCCCTAAGCTCGTCTAAGGCGTAAGAGCTGGCGGTGTTGCATGCCACCACCATAACCTCTATTCCTTTTCCTAAAAGGAACTCAGCACACTCAAGGCTGTACCTTACGACCGTCTCAGGGGATTTGTTCCCGTAGGGAACCCTTGCAGTATCTCCGAGGTAAAAAATGTCTACCTTATCGAATCTTTCCCTAATAGCCCTTAGAACTGTAAGCCCTCCCACACCGGAGTCGAATACGCCAATCCTCATCCTTAAGCTAAAATTTTAAAGCTTATGGAAAAGGTAAAGCTGTGGAAAGATAGGGTAGAAAGGAGGCTGAGAGAGATCTTTGATCCAGAAGGACCTCCCGTACTGAGGGAAGCGATGGCTTACTACCTCTTTCAAGAAGGGAAAAGGATAAGACCTCTGTTTACGGTGGCTGTGAGCGATGCTCTCGGAGGCAACGAGGAGGACGCCCTCACCGTGGGATGTCTTATAGAGATGATCCATAACTACTCCCTTATCCACGACGATCTTCCGGCTATGGACAACGACGATCTGAGGAGGGGACTGCCCACGTGCCACATTAAGTTTGGGGAGGCGATAGCGATACTCGCTGGCGATGCACTCCTGACCTACGCCTTCGAGGTTCTGTCCGAAGGTAGCAAGTTCTTTAGTCTGAACGAAGCCGATCTGATAGAGATATGCAGGATATTGGCGGTTAAGTCCGGTGCTTCAGGGATGGTGGGTGGTCAGGTTCTCGATATAACTGGAGAGGGGGACCCTCGGAAGACGAGCTTGATGAAGACCGCTGCCCTATTCGAAGCCTGCTTTCTCTGCGGGGGAGTGGTAGCGGGAAGGAAGGATATCCTCGGCGATCTTGAAGAGCTCGGAAGGAACGTCGGACTATTATTCCAGATAACCGACGATATACTGGATAAGGACGGCTACTTCGTCGTCTACGGGGAGAGAGGATCCCTCCAACACGCGAGCGATGTATATGAGAGAACCAAGAAGCTGGTAGAGAGCCTATTTGGAAGAAAGGGGGAGGCGGTTAACTACCTTGTGGATCTTATCTATAAACGAGTTACCTGATCAGCTCTCCCATCTTAAATATGGGCATGTACAGGGCTATGAGTATTGCACCTATTATAGTTCCGAGGATAACTATAAGCATGGGTTCTATAAGGGTTATCAGCCCCTCCACCGTCCTATCGACCTCGTCCTCGTAGAATCTGGCTATGGTATCGAGCATCTCATCGAGCCTACCGGTTTCCTCACCCACCTTAACCATAGCTACTATCAGCTTCGGGAACTGCCCAGTCTTTTCCATCGAGGACCACATACTCTGACCTTCCGTTACCTTCTTCTGAACCTCGTCTACCGCTTCCTTTATAACGAGGTTTCCTGCCACTTTGCCGGCTACTTCCAGAGCCCTTTCGATGGATACACCGCTGGCGAAGAGTGTTGCCATGGTCCTGCTGAACTTCGCCATAGAGCTCTTTATTGCGAGATCACCGAACTTAGGTAGTCTGAGGATAAATCTGTGAACCGCCTTCTTGAAGCCATAACTCTTCTTGTAGGCGTATCGGAACAGTATCGAGCCACCGACTATAAAAATCACTATATAGAGTATGTTGTCCCTCAAAGCGTTCGACAGGTTTATTAGAACCTGCGTTGGTAGAGGAAGCGATCCGCCAAAGCCTGCGTATATATTTGCGAAGGTGGGAACTAAGAAGTAAAGTATACCTGTCACTATAAGTGTTGCTATTACAAGAACGAAAACGGGGTAGAAGGAGGCGCTCTTTATCTTGCTCTTTATCATAGCGAGCTTTTCGTAGTACTCGGAAGCCCTAAGGAGTGCCCTATCGAGTTCTCCGGTTTCCTCACCCACAGCGGCGAGGTTGATGACCAGTTCTGGGAAAACATCACTCCTTAAAGCCATAGCCTCGGAAAGAGACATCCCTTCGCTCACGTTCTTTGCAACCTCCGCCGTAGCTTCCGCCAGCTTCTTGTTAGGCATCTGTTCCGCCACTATTTCAAGGGCTTCTATTATTCCTACACCGGCGTTCACCATAGCTCCAAGCTGGCGGCAGAAGAGGGATATATCCCTATCTGAAACCCCCGAGAATAATGCAAAACCCCTACCTTTCTTTCCCTCCCTCTCCTTCTCCGAGGGCGTGGCTTCAACTATTTCGTCAGCGTTTATGAAGTGAAGACCCCTCTCCCTAACCTTCTCTACGAGATCGTTAAAGGAAGGAGCCTCTATAACATCCTCGACTAAGTTTCCCTCCTCCGTATAGGCTTTGACTTTATACCTTGGCATTCCTTAAACCCTCTTCTGTAGTCCAAGCATCCTTTCTAATTCTCTTATATCGGGCGAGGCTCTTAAAGCTTCATCCACAGTTATTAGCCCGGCTTTGTACAATCTGAAAAGGCTCTGGTTCATAGTTTGCATACCGCTCTCAAGCTGACCGCTCTGCATGAGCGAGTATATCTGCTGTAGCTTGTTTTCCCTTATTAGATTTCTTATACCAACGTTAGGTATCAGGAGCTCGTAAGCCAATACCCTTCCTCCGCCTATCCTTGGTAGGAGCCTTTGAGAAATAACTCCCTGAAGGGTAAAGGATAGCTGAACTCTTATCTGCTCCTGTTGTTCCGATGGGAAGATATCAACTATCCTCGTTATTGTAGATATAGCCGTGTTCGTATGCAGTGTCCCGAAGACAAGGTGTCCCGTCTCGGCGGCTCTTAAAGCTGTCTCTATCGTTTCCCTGTCCCTCATCTCCCCGACGAGTATAACGTCGGGATCCTCTCTCAAAGCGGCCCGTAGAGCTTCCGCAAAGGAGTAAACGTCCTGATCTATCTCTCTCTGATTAACTATGCTCTTTTTATGGTGAAATATGTACTCTACGGGATCCTCAATTGTTATTATGTGGTGAGGGAAGTTCTCGTTTATGTAGTTGATCATCGCTGCGAGGGTGGTAGACTTACCGGATCCGGTAGGTCCCGTGACGAGGACGAGTCCCATCTTCTTATGACATAGCTCAAGAACCTTTTCGCTGAGGCCAAGTTCCTGAACTGATCTTATTTTGTAAGGCAGTCGTCTTAAAGCCGCTGCTACGGAGCCCCTCTGGTAGAACACGTTAGCCCTGAATCGCCCGAGATCCTTGACTCCAAAGGAGAAGTCAACCTGTCCCCTTTCCTCCAACGTCTTTCTGTGCCTCTCAGACATAACGGAGTAAGCGAGCTTTTGGGTCATGTCGGGTTTTAGAACGGGGAAGTCATTCAGAAAGGTTATGTTGCCGTCCACCCTAACAGCCGGTTTTGCACCCGAGGTTATGTGTATGTCACTGGCGTCCATCTGAACCGCCCTTTGAATGATATCGATCAACCTTACTTCTTTAATCTCGGTTTGGACCTCCAATTCTCCCCTCCTTTCTTAAATGGAAATTATACAGGAAGTTCCTCTTGTCAAAAATACACTCGGATCTATAATATATGACATGAATGTCATAATAAGTGAGGAGGGCACGATGATACCCCGTGTCTATATAGGTCATGAGTGGTTCGGCGTGGAAAAGGTCCTGTCTGATTACAGCGTTCCGCCTGACTGTGGAGCCTCCGTGATATTCACCGGTATACCGAGGAGTGCTCCCGAGGATGGGGATGTGAAAGAGCTACATTACGAAGCCTATCCTGAGATGGCAATCAAAGAGATGAAGAGGATAAGGGAAGAAGCACTTGAGAAGTTTGGGGTTAGAGAGGTATTTATCCATCACAGGCTCGGAGTGGTTCCCGTTGGGGAGCCTTCTTTTCTGGTGGTCGTCTTTGGAGGACACAGGGAGGAGACCTTCAGGGCCTGTAAGTATGCGGTGGACGAGACGAAGAAAAGGGCTCCTATATGGAAGAAGGAAGTATACCGTTCCGGGAAGGGCGAGTGGATCTTAGGAGCCTGATAATGGTTGAAGACAAACTCGGCAGAGAACTAAAGGATTTAAGGATTTCCGTAACCGATAGGTGCAGCTTCAGATGTTTCTTCTGCATGCCTCCCGATAAGGAGATTGACTTCTTAAAGAGAGAGGAGCTCTTAAGTTACGAAGAGATAGCTAAACTCGTGAGGATACTAACAACTCTGGGAGTTAGGAAGATAAGGATAACGGGAGGAGAGCCCTTAATAAGAGCCCATCTTGAAAATCTGATCGAGCTGATTGCCGGAGTTGAAGAGATAGAGGATGTAGCCCTAACCACGAACGGGTACAGACTTTCTGAGAAGGCGCATCAGCTTAAGGAGGCAGGATTGAGAAGGATAACAGTTAGTCTTCTAACTTTAAAACCTGAAAAGTTACCTGCTATGGTGGGCAGGGAGGTGGACCTTGGAAGGATCATAGAGGGAATAGACAGAGCTAAAGAGGTAGGTTTAAATCCTATCAAGATAAACACCGTCGTTGTGAGGGGCGTAAATGACGATGAGATAGTGGATATAGCCGAGTTCTGTAGAGAGAGAGGACTGATCCTCAGGTTCATAGAGTACATGGATGTGGGAACGCTCAACGGCTGGAGCATGGAGAGAGTTGTTTCTGCGGAGGAGATGCTCTCAAGGCTTGGCAGAGTTTACAGGTTTGAGGAAATCGGGAGGGGAGAAAGTGAGACCGCCCTGAGATATAGATACTCGGACAACGGACTTGAGTTCGGGATAATAGCCTCTGTCACAAAACCCTTCTGTAGAGGTTGCACGCGCCTGAGACTCTCCGCCGATGGAAGGCTTTTTACCTGCCTCTTTTCTGACAGAGGGTTTGATATAAAGAAGCTTTTGAGAAACGGTGCTTCTGAGGAGGAGATACTTTCCAAAATAAGGGGACTCTGGTCGAACAGGGAAGATAGATACTCCGAGAGAAGGTTTGAGCTTATGAAAGGTTCCGCGAATAAGGTGGAGATGTTCAGGGTCGGTGGATAAGACCCTCTAAGAGCATCTTCTTCACAGACTCCCTGTCTTTAACTATCTTTCCTTTTCTTCCCCTGATGAACCACTGAAACACCTTAGCCTGCATAAAACCTATGAAAGAGAAGCTGACCTCTTCCACATCTATATCTCTCCTTATGCTTCCCTCCCTTATACCTTCTGCTATCACGTCGCCCACCTTCTTAGCATAAGTATTCAGAAACTCGAAGATCATCCTCTTTAACTTTTGCTTGTTGCTTCTCGAGAATTCAAAACAGAGGACGGGCGTGACCCCCTTGGTCTCCTCGAGGAGGTCTATGTGCCCGTCTATTATCAACCTCAGTTTTTCTATGGCGTCCTTACCTTTACTTATGGCTTCGTCCGTCCTCCTAAGGCACTCGTTTGTGTAACGGGAAATTATCTCCTCCGCTATACTGTCCATCGTGGGGAAGTGCTTGAAAATAGCCGCATCGGATATACCCAGTTTTTCACCTATCTTTTTAGCTGTAAACATCCTGAGTCCTTCGTGGGCTATTATCTGGGCTCCAACCGATATGATACGTTCCTTAGTGCTCACCATGACCAATAAGTATAACTAACATCTCGAACCTGGTGATCCTTCGCATTCTCTGCAGGGTTCTACAGGCTTCAGATGGAGAAATAGCTCGAGCACCTTCTCCTCAAACCAAGGAGCTATATCACCTCTCTTTACCTTCCAGAGGAAATACTTTTCGAAGGCGGTCTTGAGGTAGTGTACCCACTTAGCCTTTTTGGTCTTGACCCAAGCCCTCGGCGGTATAACAGGATTCGCTATGAAACCTGCCGCCTCTTTACCCATGTCCGCTATGCATATAGCAGCGAGCGTGGGGGCGTACCTGTCGGGTGAGTTGTGTATGTCATTGATTATGTTCAGAGCTACCGCCATGGCCATACCTTCTATCATCTGTCCCGTTTTGGGTGCTCCGGTGGGTATTGGTGTTTTCTCTACCGGGGGTATGGCGGTAACAACACCTACACCGAAGATGTTCTTGTAGGTCGGATTCTGGAAACACCTGTTCACGATAACCATCTTGTTCATGGGGTTAGCTACCTTATCCCCGGCGGAAGCTACGACGTCGGGACCTTGGAATCTCGGCATGAACATGGTGAACTTTGCCGGGAGTTCGTGGGTGTTTCCATCAAGATCTTCGTAGACTACCTTGTCCTTCTCTATCTTCGTAACCTTCACGTTAGTGATGTACTTTATATCCTTTTCTGCAAAGAGATCCTCCATCATCCTCTTCGAAGGTCCTACCCCTCCGAGTCCTAAGTGTCCTATATAAGGCTCGGAAGTGACGTAAGTTATGGGAACCTTATGTCTTATGCCTCTCCTCACAAGCTCGTAGTTGAGCATAAAGGCGAACTCGTAAGCCGGTCCAAAACAGCTAACACCGGGAATGGCTCCGATCACCACAGGTCCGGGATCTTGATAGAATTCCTGAAGCTTCTTCTGGGTTTCCATAGCGTGCTCGGCCGTGCAGACCGACGAAGAGTTTTCCTCCTGCCCTTCGGCACCGAAGACGAGCTTTGGACCTGTTGCTATGACGAGGTAGTCGTACTCTATCTCCCTTCCCGATTTCGTCTTTACCTTGTTGGCGTCCGGATCTATAGTCTCTGCCGCCTCGTTTATGAACTCTATACCGAACTTCGGAAGGAGGGGAGCCAAGGGTACGGTTATATCTTCAAACTTCCTCCAACCTAAGGCAAGATGAGGAAAGGCGGGGGTAAAACCGAAGTAAGGTTTGTTAGAGATCACCGTGATTTTTAAATTCTTATCGAACTTCCTAAGATTGTAAGCTGTAGCTATTCCACCGATGCCACCGCCTATTATCACAACATGTTTCGCCATAGCCTGACCTCCATCATTTTAGTAAGTGCTAACTTTAAATTTTAGCTTATGGTTCTGTCGTTTTCAAATTTTGAGACACTGATAGAAATATTTAAGCTTAACAACAACTTAGGCGCACCTTTTAGTCCATTTGTAAGTATCAACTAACTAACGTAAGTTTAAAAGCTTTATCAATCAAGTAAATCATAAACTTACCTGATGGTCATTTATTGAATAAAAAGGCGTTGAAATAGATGTGGACACGTTCTATGATATGACACGTATGATCGAGCTCATTTCAGTTTACGCTAACTTATAGGAGGGACTGAGATGGCACAGGGAGCAGTTCATGAGCATCCGCACCACGAGACCAGTATATGGCCCTTCCCGATTGGGATAGGGACGCTGTTAATACCCATAGCCTTCACTATGTTTTTCCATTACGGGATGCAGATGCCCGGTCTTATCGTAGGGGGCGTCGGGTTAGTCCTTATCCTCGTCGGAGCTGCAGGATGGGCTAACGAACACTTCCAGGTGGAGAAGGATGAAGGATACGGATGGCTCGGTATTCTCTCCTTCATAATTTCAGAAATAGTTATATTCGGAACGCTCTTTGCCTACTTCTGGATGGCGAGAACAGCCCACGCGGACAAGTGGTCTGAGTGGGTTCCAGAGGGGATAAGCCTCGGAATGGCAGGAATTCTTACCCTCATCCTGTGGGCGTCGAGCTTTACCATCTTCAAAGCCGAGCTTTCCTTAGAAGAAGAGGGGGATACAGGAAAGGCTCTTTTGTGGACTTTCCTGACCTTCATTCTGGGATCCCTCTTTATAGTCCTTCACGTTAGGGAGTGGATGCACCTCTGGCACGGGGGCTTCACCCTGAGCGCGAACGCCTACGGGACTGGCTTTTATGCGCTGACGGGGCTTCACACCTCTCACGTTCTCGTCGGTCTGATATCCCAGATATACGTCATGTGGCTCCTCGCAACGGGTAAGATGACTAAGGAGAAACCCACCATGATGGCAGCGGTTTCGGCATACTGGCACTTCGTTGATGTCATGTGGATGCTCGTCGCAGGAACTGCATACCTCGTGGGGTCCACGGCAATATGATGATGGCTGTCTTGGCGCTACTTCTCGCTGTAGGGACGACACTCGCTGAGGCCGTTGGGGCGAATAACGTTCTGAGAAAGGACTACTTTGACCCCTCCATACTGAAGATAGATACGAGTAAATACCTGGGAAATTACGTGGCGAATACAGAGATCATCCTCGAAGATGGAAAGAAAGCCAAGCTGTACGATGTCCTTAAAGGAAAGCCCACGATACTACTCTTCTCCTACTATACCTGTGAGGGATCCTGTCCTATAAGGATAGACAACCTGAACAAACTGATAAGGAAATCAGGCTCCCTCCTCAACAGGGACTTCAGGGTGCTTGTTCTCTCCTTCGACGAGAGGGACACACTCGAGACACTAAGGAAGTTCAAGGAAGGCCATGGACCCTTCACATCCCAGTGGGTGTTCGGAATTATTCCCAAGGAGAAGATAGAGACCCTTACAGGTAGCACTGGCTTTAAGTTCTTCTTCTCCGAAAGGGACAAAACTTTCGTTCACACGAACGTTTACATCTTCCTCGCTCCCGACGGAAGGATAACGAGATACCTATTTGGCATAAACCCGCCCGAGAAGGATGTCAGGATAGCCTTGGCTGAAGCAGAGGGCGGTAGGATCTCTGCAAGTTCGGTGGTAGATCTTGCCCTTCTGGTTTGCTACACCTACGACCCCTCGAGGAGTACTTTCGTCGTAAACCCGACCATAATCTTCGGTGGCATAGGTTTCTTGGCTCTTGGAAGCGTGATACTGATAGCCTTTGCTTCCAATAAGTTGATCAAAAGGGAGGTGCAATGATGGAGCAGGTGCTCGCCTATCCGGCAAAGTGGTGGAGCGAGGCCGTAACCGTGTGGTTGGTGGTTGCGGTTGTTATCTACCTCGTGGTCGCCATACCGGGTCTTTACTTCATCATGAAGTACAGGTTCAAACCCGGTGAGAGGGAAATCGGTGATCACGAGAAACACGGACACTGGGGACTTGAGGCTCTATGGACGATAGTTCCCACAATAATAGTCCTTGTCCTCGCAACCTATTCCTTTGCGGTGTTCAAAAAGCAGAGGACAGCTCCCCCGGACGCTATGACCATAAAGGTCACCGGCTTCATGTGGGGATGGCAGACGGAGTACCTTGATGAGAACGGCAACACGATCAAGACGGTTGTAACATCCTTCAACCCCACGAGCTACGAAGTCCCAGAGGATCAGAAGATAGTTGTCCCTGCAGGGAAACCTGTCAAAGCCCTCCTTACCTCCATGGACGTCATCCACTCCTTCTATGTGAAGCCTGCAAGGATAACGGAGGATATGGTTCCGGGAAGGATAACCCACCTCTGGTTCCAGATCAACAAGCCAGGAGAGTACTGGATCTTCTGTAGGGAGTTCTGCGGAACGGGACACTCCCACATGTTCACCAAGCTTAAGGTAGTCCCTCCCGAGCAGTTTGCCCTCTGGCTTAAGGGTGAGACCAACGTTGCTGAAAAGTCTAATCAAATAGAGGGGAATCTTTAAGGAGGTTGTGAGATGAGAGAAGCTCTACCGGTACCTTACTTCGGCGCAAGCCTTAAGGAGTGGATCTTTACAACGGACCACAAAAAGATAGGGATCCTTTACTTGACCACCTCCTATATCTTCTTCCTCGTGGCAGGTCTCTTCGGACTGATTATAAGGCTCGAACAGACCTCTCCCGGCTATCAGTTCGTCCAGCCAGATTTCTACAACTACCTGCTCACGGGTCACGGCGCCGTTCTTCTCCTCTGGTGGGCGATAGCTTCCCATATAGGTGGATTTGGTAACTTCCTCCTTCCGCTGATGATAGGAGCCAAGGACGTTGCCTTCCCGAGGCTCAACGCACTGAGCTGGTGGTCTTTCTTCGGTGCGAGTGTGCTGGTGCTCCTGACCCTGATACCCGGGAACCACATAAAGATGATGTGGACTGGATACCCTCC
The DNA here is from genome assembly GCF_055385515.1 of Hydrogenivirga okinawensis. NCBI lineage: Bacteria > Pseudomonadati > Aquificota > Aquificia > Aquificales > Aquificaceae > Hydrogenivirga > Hydrogenivirga okinawensis. Next base: position 216,149 of record NZ_AP042386.1, read on the forward strand.
CTACTCTGCAACGGGTGATGCCGGAGTTACAGCCCTTTACGTTTTCATAATTCACCTGATAGGAATTTCCTCCATAGCCACGGCTGTAAACTTCATAACCACCTACATAAAGATGAGGGCTCCCGGAATAAACTTCTGGAACACTAACATGTTCGTCCACTGTCTGATAGCAGCGAACGTTATTCAGCTCGTGGGCGTTCCCTCCCTTGCAGGTGCGGTTACGATGCTCCTCCTCGACAAGTACCTCGGAACAAACTTCTATAACCCTGACAAAGGGGGAGATCCACTTCTCTACCAGAACGTCTTCTGGTTCTACTCCCACCCCGTCGTTTACGTTCAGATACTGCCGGTCTTTGGATTCTTCTCCGAACTCGTGCCAACCTTCGCAAGGAGACCCCTCTTCGGATACAAGTCGATGATCTTCGCGGTGTGGGGAATAACCATACTCAGCTTTATGGTCTGGATACATCATATGTTCGTCTCCGGTGTGCCCGACTGGGCAAGAGTTATAATGTCCTACACCACCATACTGATCGCCGTTCCCACCGGTATAAAGATCTTCAACTGGATTGGAACACTCCACGGTGGAGCGATAATTCTCAGATCTCCCATGCTCTATGCTCTGGGTGGAATATTCATGTTCCTCATCGGTGGCTTGACAGGAATACCTAACTCCATGGTAGCTATAGACCTTGGAATATCCGACTCCCTATTTATAGTCGGACACTTCCACTACGTTCTCGGAATGGCTCTGACGCTCGGACTCTTTGGAGCTATAATTTACTGGTTCCCCAAGATGACCGGAAGGATGTATCCGGAAAACTTCGGAAAGGTATCCTTCTGGCTCACCTTCATAGGTGCAAACCTCTTCTACTTCTTCCAGATGGTTGTCGGAATGCTCGGCAACCCGAGGAGGTACCCTGACTATCCTCCCATACCCGAGTGGGTAACCCTCCACCAGATACAGACCATAGGAGGTCTTATACTCGGTCTCGGAGTTCTCGTATTCACCATAGGCATACTCAAGGGACTCCTCGCTGGAGAGAAGGCTCCTGACAATCCGTGGCAGTCTCAGTCCCTCGAGTGGAGGATACCTTCACCTGCTCCCGTTGATAACTTCGGTGAGGAGCATCCCAAGGTAGAACCCGATTATCATCCCTACAAATACGGCGCACCTCCCGTGTTTTAGATCCTTGAGCAACCTCCTGAGCCGTTCTTTCGGGGGCTGTGCCCCCGCCTTTTAATTTTTTGAAGATTTTCTGAGGAAAATTTCAATTTAAAAATTCCTTGCATTTCGTAAACTTCTGGTCTAATATATTAGTTAGTTATGACTTACTAATACCAGGAGGTGTGCCATGGGAGAAAGAGAGAGCTTCTTCCCTTCGGGAGCTATAAGTTTCTTCGGCTTCCTTGTGGGATTTTACGTCTTCCTGTGGGTGCTTGTTTACTTACTGCTCTTGACCTTCTCCTCTTAGGAGGTGTGAGCCATGGATAGAGCGGAAAGGAACGCTATAACCGTTGCAATAGCACTCCTTCTTTTCTTCTTCGTCCTTATAGTTTACGCGGCGAAGGGATTGAAGATCGACCTCCCGACCTGCATAACCGATGTCCAGCCCTTTAAGGAAGGGAAGCTAATTAAACACGCCGACAAGAGATACGAACTTCACGTCGTGGCGAAAATGTGGTACTTCGATATGAACGGAGGACAGACGGAGATAGAGATACCAGTTGGCTCAACGGTGGATATATACCTAACCTCTGCTGACGTAGTCCATGGAATGCACATAAACAACACGACAATCAACCTGATGGCAATACCCGGGACTGTGAACTACGCAAGATACACCTTCAACAAGCCGGGAGTTTATCACGTAGTATGTCATGAGTTCTGCGGTGTTGGACATCAAGCCATGCAGGCGAAGATCGTTGTTAAGTGAGGAGGTGTAAGGATGAGAGTGGAAGGAAGCATAAGGTTCATAATCCTCAGTGAGATAGTTTTCCCTATCCTCCTTCTTATATTTGGTATCTATCACGGCGTTATGCAGGTCCTTTACAGGGCGGGGATAATTAAGGCGGACTCATTCCTCGGAATAGACTACTACCAGGGACTTACTCTCCACGGAGTTATAAACGCGATAGTCTTCACCACCTTCTTCGCCGTCGCCTTCGGAAATGCGGTAGTTCTCTATCTTCTCAAGAGACCTCTTAGACCGACGGTTCAGTGGCTTTCATGGATACTCATGGTCGGCGGAACCCTTATGGCGGCCTGGGCTATGTTCACCAAAAAGGCAACGGTCCTCTACACCTTCTACCCTCCCCTTATAGGACACTGGACCTTTTACATAGGTGCGGTTCTGCTTGTCGTAGGATCTTTAATTCCCTTCTTCTTTGATTGGATACCGAACGCCATAGCGTGGAGGAGGGAAAAACAGGAAAAACTACCCCTTGCTGTCTTCGGAGTTTTTGTAAACCACACCCTGTGGACTATAATGATCGTACCCGTTGCGATAGAGATTCTCTTCCAGCTATTTCCTCTCTCTGTAGGCTGGATTGACGAGATAAACCCGCTCCTTGCAAGAACCCTCTTCTGGTTCTTCGGACATCCGGTCGTTTACTTCTGGCTCCTTCCGGCCTACGTGATGCTCTATACGATGCTTCCCAAGATAGCTTCCGAGAAAGGGAAACTTTACTCCGATCCGGCGGCGAGGTTCGCCTTCATACTCTTCCTCCTCTTCTCCTTGCCTGTGGGGCTCCACCACCAGTTTACGGAGCCGGGTATATCCAACGCGTGGAAGCTTATTCACGCCATATTCACCTTCTGCGTGGCTCTCCCAAGTCTAATAACAGCTTTCACGGTTGCCGCTTCCTTAGAGTATACCGCCAAGGCGGAAGATCCTTCTGTCAAAAACTCCAAGTTCTACTGGTGGACAAGGTTGCCCTACCTCAGGCTCGAAGGGGACAAGTGGCTCTTCTCTTACTTCTTCGCGGGGCTCGTTCTCTTCTTCTTTGGCGGTATCACCGGAATAGTGAATGCCTCCTACAACCTCAACCTTACGGTTCACAACACAGCTTACGTCCCTGGCCACTTTCACACCACCGTCGGTGGGCTCGTCCTCCTTGCCTTCTTAGGAATGTCCCTCTATATGGTCTCCAAGCTCAGGGGGACGGAGGTTAAGTTCAAGGGTCTTGCTGCCCTCGCTCCTTACTTCTGGATGCAGGGTATGTTCATGTTCTCCTACGCTATGATGGTGGGAGGAGCTCTCGAAGGCTTTCCCAGGAGAACCAACGCCGGACTCACGTATCTAAACCCTGACTCTCCCCTCTACAGACCAGAGTGGGTGGGATACGCCCAGCTCTCCGTTGTCGGAGGAGCTCTCCTCGGTATAGGCTTCGTCCTCTTCCTCATAGCCTTCTTCGGTACTCTGCTCGCTCCCAAGATCAGGGAGTCGGTAGTTGAGTTTCCGATAGCGGAGGCTTACCACGACGGACCCTCTCCGGTTCTAAATAACCTCAAAGGTTGGACGGTTGCGGCGGTTCTCCTTGCAGTTCTGTCTTACATACCTCCCCTCTATGACGTAACCCAGAGGGGTGTCTTTCATGACTCTCCCGCTTACAACGAGAAGTATCCCATACCCATAAAGCAGATGAAGCAAACGAGCAAGGGAGAGAAGAGTGTTTCCCTGAAGGAGGAGAGGTGATATGTTCCTTCTGGCACCCCTCTTCTCCCTCCTTTTCCTCTTCCTCTTTTCCTTTTCCCAAACGGGAGGCACGGGGATACCTCCCAACGAGAGTAGAACCCTCGGAAATAAAGTCCCCGACGTCGTCCTGATAAGCTCTGATGGAGAGGAGTTCAACCTATACTCCCTGAAGGGAAAACCTGTTATCCTGAGCCCTATCTACACCCACTGTACCTCCGCCTGTCCGATCATAACCGAGAGCCTGAAGAAGACCGTAAAACTCTTCGGAGAGCCCGGAAAGGACTTCTACGTTCTGAGTCTAACCTTCGATCCGAAGGATAAGCCATCAGATTTAAAGAAGTTTAAAAAGGAACATGACCTGCCTCCCGACTGGAAGGTGGTTTTGGTTAAGGATAAAAACCAGCTCTTTGAGCTTCTCGACGCTGTGGACTTTCGCTTCGCTACCCTTCCCAACAGGGAGTTCGTCCATCCGAACCTTGTAGTCTTCCTCGATGAGGATCTCGTGATCCGAAAGTACATGTACGGTGTTACCTTTGACAAGCTTGAGTTTGCCAACGCGCTGAGGATAGCGAGGGGTGAGGTGGCTCTGCCGGAGAAGTTCAGGGGACACATCTTTCTCGTAGGGATGCTCGGGATAGTTGGGACGATGATATTCTTAGTAGTTCGTCTCTCCAAGATAAGAGTTCACAGAACGAAGGAGGCGTAGGCTAAGGCTGCAATGATCCTGTATATACCGAAGATAGTAAACCCGTGGTTGCTCAGGAACTTGAGGAAAGCCCTCACGGTCAGGAGCGCTGTTATAAAGGCTGTCAGGAAACCTATTCCTAAAACCTCCCACTGGGCTGTGCTTATCTGAGGACCTGTTTTATAAAGGTCGTAGGCGGTTGCAGCAAACATCGTTGGGATAGCCAGGAGAAAGGAGAACTCCGCTGCACTCTTTCTTGAAAGCCCCATGAGCATGCCACCTATTATCGTCGCCCCCGACCTCGAAACACCGGGAACCACGGCAAGGGACTGAAAGATACCTATGATCAAAGACCTCCTTAGAGGGAGTTCATCCATGTCTTTAAGATGGCAGAACTTCTCACAGTACCTGTCGGCAAGGATAAGAATTATCCCTCCAATGAACAGGTTCACGGCGACTATTAGATCGTTCCCGAGGAGATACTCCTTTATGAGCTTGTATAGGAAAAATCCAACCAAAGCCGTCGGGAGGAACGCTAAGATTATCCTCTTCCAGGTCTCTATATCCTTGATGAGCCTTTCGGAGTATAGCGTGAGGACCGCAAGTATGGAGCCGAGCTGAATGGCTATCTCGAAGCTCTTTGTGAACTCTGTTTGAGGAATACCGAGCATGTGGGAGGCTAAGATCAGGTGTCCCGTTGAGGATACGGGGAGGAACTCGGTTAGACCTTCCACTATTCCCAAGATCACCGCTTCCTTAGGAGTCATGGGGGATAATTATAACGGTGAGGTACGATGCAGTTGTTGTAGGTGGTGGTCCTGCCGGTGCGGGCTGTGCTAAGGTTCTCGCCGAAAACGGCGCCAAGGTCCTTCTTTTAGAGAAGAGGAAGCTACCACGCTTCAAGCTCTGTGCAGGATGCCTGTCTAAAAGAATAGATAAACTTCTTCCCAAAGGTTGGGAAGAGGAGATTCTAAACGTCATACGCGGTGGGGTGCTCGGCTTCAGGGGAAGGGAATTTGTCGAGAGAGATGCGGGTGAGGATATAGCCTACATAATCGACAGGATGAGCTTCGACCACTTCTTGGTTAAGGAAGCTGTCAGTTCGGGAGCAGATTTATGGGAGGGGGTTGAGTTTTTAGGTTTCGAGCAAGGGTTTAAGGTGATGACTTCGGTGGGAGAGGTAAGAGCCGACTTCCTCATAGGTGCAGACGGGTTCTATACGAGAGTGGGAAGAGCGCTCGGCTACGAAAAAAGGAAGTTTTTCCGCTCCGTAGAGTTCTGGACGGAGGGAAATTTGGGAGATAAAGTTGTAATAGACGCCGGTATAGTTAGGAGGGGCTACGGCTGGATCTTCCCGAAGGGGGAGAGACTTAGCGTAGGTCTCGCTCTCGTCGGAAGAGAGAATCCCCTGAAAAAGCTTGAAGATTATGTGGGAGGACACAGGTTGATAGAGAAGAAAAAAATTAAAGGGGTGAGGGGTTGGATGATTCCCTTTACGGAAAATGAAAAGGACTTACATCTCGGCAGAGGGAGGGTCCTTCTTCTCGGAGATGCGGCGAACCTCGTCGATCCGCTCCTCGGAGAGGGGATATACTACGCTGTCCTGAGCGGACACTTGGCAGCTAAATCAATACTTGAGAGTCCTCAAGATCCCCTAAAAGAATATGCCTCTCAGATTAAGAAGTACATACTTCCTGAGCTCGTTTACGCTGGGAAGATAGCGAGGCTTGCCTACAGGTTTCAGAGGGCCGCTTTCGGTATGGGTAGAGGGTTCGCTTTAGAGAGGTTTTTTAAACTCCTTAAGGGAGAGCTCGGATACAGGGATCTTTACCTGAGAGGGCTTCCCGAGTTTATAACTTCCCTATTGCGTTTTGAAAATTTTTCGCATATAATAATAGATAAAATCCTAAGGAGGAGGTGACAGCCATGAGCAAGAGCCTATCTGGAACAAAGACCCTTGAGAACCTCAAGGCAGCTTTCGCTGGGGAGTCCCAGGCTAACAGAAGGTATCTTTACTTTGCAAGGGAAGCTGACATTCAGGGTTATCCCGATGTTGCAAATATCTTTAGGGAGACCGCTGAGGGTGAGACTGGGCACGCCTTCGGACACCTCGACATGATGAGGAAGTACGGCGGTGTTGATCCCGCAACTGACAAAACCATAAACTCCCTCGAAGAAATGCTCGAGTCTGCCATAGCCGGCGAGACCTACGAATACACCGAGATGTACCCCGGCTTCGCGAAGGTAGCGAGGGAAGAGGGCTTCGATGAGATAGCCGAGTGGTTCGAGACCCTCGCAAGGGCTGAGAAGTCCCACGCCGGAAGGTTCCAGAAAGCTCTCGAGCAGTACAAGGCTTCCGCCTAATACCCGAGGGGGGATTTCCCCCTTCCTTTTAATTTTGGGAGAGAGATAATGTACGAATCCAGTATAGGTGGTCTTAAGGAGTTCAACTTTGACCTGAAGGATCCAAAGTTTTACGACGAAGAAGCTCTGTGGGAGGAGGCAAAGCGGGTTTACTCGAAGTGTAAAGATTGCAGGCTCTGTGTTGCCTTCTGTCCCTCTTTCCCAGCGCTGTTTGATGCTGTGGACGCCAAGGATGACAACGTTGAAAACCTGACTAAGGAAGAGCTCGCCAAGCCTTTAGAGCTGTGCTTCCACTGTAAGCAGTGCTACTTCAGATGTCCTTACACTCCTCCCCACGAGTGGAGGATAGACTTCCCCCATCTTTCCTTAAGGTACAAGGCGTGGAAGTTCAAGAGGCAGGGAGCAGGGCTGACAGATAAGCTGATGGTGAATACGGATCTAAACGGTAAGCTCAACGTTGGACCTCAGGCACACATAGTAAACAGCCTTATGGATACAAAACCCGCCAGGGTTATCTTGGAAAACTTCATGGGTATAGACCGTAGGGCTAAGCTCCCCAAGTTCAACACCGAGAGCTTCGTATCTTGGTTCAAGAAGAACAGAAGACCGGTTAAGGGGGAGAACGGAAGGGTCGTTCTATTCTCGACTTGCCTTCTCAATTACAACTATCTAAGGAAAGGAATAGCACTGGTCAGAGTTTTGGAAAAGAACGATGTTTTTATAGAGCTTCCGGAGAATCAGGAGTGCTGTGGTATCCCCTACTTCGACATAGGAGATCTTGACTCGGCGAAGGAAAAGGCTAAAAGGAACGTTGCAAGGCTAAAGCCCTACGTGGATGCAGGATACGACATACTCGTCCCTATCCCGACCTGCGCTCTTCAGATAAAGTACGAGTATCCACTCCTGCTTCCCGATGACCCTGATGTCAAGGCGGTCTCCGAAAAGGTCTTTGACCTCCACGAGTACCTCTGGAAGCTTAAAGAGGAAGGTAAGCTGAACACCGACTTCAAAGTGTCTATGGGAAACATAGCCTACCACATCCCCTGTCACCTGAAATCCTTAAACGTCGGATATAAAGGTGTAGCCCTCCTAAGGCTCATACCGGGAACTAAGGTAAGAGTGGTAGATAGGTGCTCTGGACACGACGGAACCTTCGGTGTTAAGAAGGAGACCTTCGATTACGCCTACAAAGTAGGATCGAGGCTCTTCGATGACCTTAAGGCTCAGGATGCCGATCTCTACGTATCCGAGTGCCCCCTCGCGAGCAATATGATAGAGCTCGGAACGGGAAAGGAACCCCTCCACCCGATAGAGGTTCTCTTCAGAGCCTACGGAGGTGATCAGGGATGAGAAAGGTTACGATGAAGGACGTACTCAACCTCTACGAGTATGAGAAAGTAAGACCTCAGAAGGTTAAGGAGATAATAGATCTGAAGAAGAGGAGGAGGGTTCAGGTAGGGGACAGGGTTAGTCTTGTCTTCGAGAACTTTGACACCGCCTGGTTCCAGATACAGGAGATGATAAGAGCTGAGAGGATGGTTAAAGATGAAGACATACAGTTCGAGATAGACACCTACAACGAGCTCATCCCTGAGAAGAACCAGCTATCCGCATCCATGTTCATAGAGATACCCGATCCTCAGGAGAGGAGAAAAGAGCTTCCCAAGCTCGTGGGAATACATGACGCCGTTTACATGCATATAGGGAACAAGTACACGATAAAAGCTCGTGCGGACGAGAAGAGTCAGATGGACTATCGGGAAGGCAAAGCTTCGGTGGTTCACTTCCTCAAGTGGGATCTCACACCGGAGCAGGTAGAGGCTTTCAAGAAGGAGCCTGTGAGGATAGAGATAAACCACGAGAACTACAAGGCTATGGTTGAGATACCTCCGGAGACGAAGGAGGAACTCATAAAGGATCTCGAGAGCGATTAAACTCTATATATGCTCATTCGTCTTAACCGCTACCTCTCTATGTGCGGGGTGACCTCCCGCCGAAAGGCAGACCAGCTCATAAAGGAGGGGAGGGTCAGGGTAAACGGCGAGGTGGTAAGGGACCTTGGAGTCAAGATAGATCCCGAGGTAGACAAGGTTGAAGTTGACGGTAGGGAGGTAAAACCTCCGAAGAAGAGATACGTGATCCTCAACAAGCCCTGCTGTTATCTCACCCAGCTCGGGAAGTCCCAGAGCGGTAAGAAAACGATAGAAGAGCTTATAAAGGATATACCAGAGAGGGTCTATCCTGTGGGAAGGCTCGACTACAACACCGAAGGTCTCCTGATACTCACCAACGATGGTGAACTTGCTAACAGAATACTCCATCCGCGGTATAAGCTCCCGAAGGTTTATCTTGCTCTCGTGAAGGGAAAGGTATCTAAAAATACTCTACGCAAGATGAGAAATGGAGCTGATCTCGAGGACGGTTTTGCCAAGCCGGACGATGTGAGGATAGTGAGATACGAGGGGGAAAACACCTTCGTAGAGATAGTCTTTCACGAGGGAAGGAAGCATATAGTAAAAAGGTTCTTAGCCCACTTCGGTCATCCCGTCCTCAAGTTGAAGAGGATAGCTATAGGTCCTATAAAGCTCGGGAAGCTCCCCCCTGGAAGGTGGAGGGATCTAACACATAGGGAATTAAGACAGCTCTTTTCGGCGGTTGGGTTAAAATACTCTCCTGAATGGAGATCCTGAAGATATTCCTTATAGGTGTTGCTGCCACAATTCTATTTATGTTCGGTCTGCAGCTCTTTGTCCGCTGGAAGGCTGGGAGGATGGTAGGGAGAGAACTGAAGGGTTTCGGAAAGGAGGTTATCCTTTACTTCTACTCGCCGAACTGCGGTGCCTGTAGGAGGATGAACCCTGTCATTGAAACGTTATCTAAAAAGGTCAGAGTGAAAAGGATGAACGTTGCTGAAAGAGAAGGACTTGAGATGGCGAAGGAGCTTGGGGTTATGGGAACACCTACGACAGTCGTTGTTAAAGACGGAAGGATTAAAAAGGTCTTCGTTGGCTTTCAGAGCGAGGATAAAATACTGAAGGAGGTTAAGGGATGAAGTTCTTCCTCGATACGGCAGATATAGAGCAGATAAGGACGGCGAACAGTTGGGGAATACTCGACGGGGTTACCACAAACCCAACGTTGATATCCAAAACGGGAAGACCGTTTAAAGACGTGGTCAAGGAGATTCTGGAGGAGGTTGACGGACCCGTGAGCCTCGAGACGGTCTCCTTGGACGCAGAGGGTATGATAAAGGAAGGCAGGATGCTGGCGGAGCTCGGCGAAAACGTGGTGGTAAAGATCCCCATGACGCCAGAAGGCATGAAGGCTGTTCAGGTTCTTGAAGCTGAAGGGATTCCCACCAACGTAACCCTCGTATTCTCACCTATGCAGGCTCTGATCGCCGCCAAGGCAGGAGCCTCCTACGTCTCACCCTTCGTGGGAAGGCTCGATGATATCTCCGGAGAGGGGATGAAGCTTATAAGGGAAATTAAGGAGATCTTCTACAACTACGAGGCGGATACCGAGATAATTGTCGCGAGCGTTAGACATCCTATGCACGTCTTGGAAGCTGCTCTGATAGGGGCGGACATCTGCACCATGCCCTTCGCCGTAATGGAGAAGCTCTTCAAGCATCCTCTGACCGATAGGGGTATAGAGCTGTTCCTGAAAGACTGGGAGAAGGTTCCCGAGAAGCCTTTTTAAGAGCTTAGGAATATTCTTAAATTCTTAAGTCTAAGGTCTCTATTAGGAACTCTTATGTTAGAGTGCATTGCTTTGCCGAATAATAATCGATAGAATGTCCTTACTCAACAGGATCTCCTTGATAGTACTCGGTGGGGCGGTGTTTGGAGCGATCCTCACAGGCTTAGTTCTTTACTTTGTTCTCGTAATTGCCGGCGTGAACCCTGCCGAGGCGCTGAGAAAAACCTTAATATACAGCACCTTCATAGGTATATCTTTTCTTATACCCGTTTATATGATCAGGATACTGATAGACAAGTTCATCATCCGGAAAGTAAAGCACATGACCGAAGTAATTAACAGAATAACTGAAGGAGAAATAGATGCAAAGGTAGATATACATTCGGATGATGAGGTGGGTAGAATGGCTGAAGCCTTCGAGCGTATGAGAAAGAGCCTAAAGTTGCTGATGTCTAAGGTGGACGAGAAATGAAGAAGAACAGTCTTATAACAAAGATAATGTTAATTGTCTTCCTTGGCTCCCTGATAGGAGCGACCTTCGTAGGTTTTATGTTCTATCTTGCCCTTGTTCAAAGCGGTGTGGACGATTCTAAAGCTCTGAAATACGCCATAGCCTCCGCCATATTTATGGAACTGTCCTGGATAGTAGGTCCCATACTTGGCATAAAGGTACTAATAGAGAGGCTGATTCTGTCGAAGATAGAGCACATAACCGAACTTATGGAGAAGGTAAGCACTGGTGAGGTCGATGCAAGTCTGGATATTAAAGGGAACGATGAGATAGCACAGCTTGCCGATGCCTTCGAAAGGATGAGACTCAGTATAAAAGCTCTGTATGAGATGATCTGATGGACAGTGAGAGGGAAATAATAGAGTTTTTAGAAAAGGAAAGGAGGCTTGCCAAGGCAGCCGCTATAGTCCTGTTCGATAGAAGCAACTTCATGAGGTTGGAAAGTTACGATATGTCTAAAGCGGAGCTGGACGGCATGATAAACGTTTTCTGCAGAGTAGCCTCTGAGCTTAAAGAACTTGAAGGGGAAAGCTCTTCACCGGAGGGCTTCTTTGCTGGTACAGCTGGTAAGAACCTCATATACCTGTCCTCCATAACCTCCGATATATGTCTTCTTGGAGTATTTCAGAAAGATACCAACTTCCTAAAGGTTTACCAGTCTATGGGTGTGCTTACTGAAGTACTAAAAAACAGATCCGATGAGCTCAGGGACATTTTGAAAAGGAAAAAGGAAGAGTTCATAAAGGAGAGAGAAAAGGAGAGCTTACCTAAAACTCAGCTAAAATACTTAGCCCCCCACCAGGTAGACGCCATACTCGAAGAGCTGAAAAAGGAGATAGGACCAGCTTACTCCATAATCTTTAAGGCGACTGTGAAGGAGATGGCTATAGACCCGAAACATATAACTAAGGAGGAAGCCTACGAACTCATCCATAGGCTCGCCGATAGAATAGGTTCCTTCGAAAGGAAACAGAAGTTTCTTAAGGTGGCTCTCAGTGTGGTCGAAACAGGAGGCTTTAGTTCCTGACCACGCTTATAAGCTCGCTCGACGTTGTTATACCCCTCTTCACCTTCTCTATCCCGTCCTCGAGCATTGTCTTAAATCCTCTTTCCCTTGCCCGCTTCCTGATGTCGTTGGAGTCCTGCGTCCTCGTTATGAGAGCCTTTATATCGTCGTCCAGCTCCAGGACCTCAAAGACACCCACCCTACCCCTGTAACCGGTTCCAAGGCACATATCACATCCCTTGCCCCTGTAAAAGGGTCCGTCGTATCCTTCCAGTCCAAGCTCTTTAAGTTCTTCTTCGTTGGGACTGTAAGCTTCCTTACAGTGTTCGCATATTCTCCTAACAAGCCTCTGGGCTATCACCCCTTCTAAGGAGCTTCCTATCAGGAAGGGTTCTATTCCCATGTCCGCAAGTCGTGTGACAGCTGAGGGAGCATCGTTGGTGTGTAGTGTGGATAGGACGAGGTGTCCTGTGAGAGCAGCATGAACGGCTATGTCCGCCGTTTCGGCATCCCTTATCTCTCCGACCATTATTATGTCTGGGTCCTGTCTCAGGACAGAGCGAAGCCCGCTGGCGAAGGTAAGTCCTACTTTGGGATTTACCTGTATCTGGCTTATGCCCTTTATCTGGTACTCGACGGGATCCTCTATAGTGATTATGTTCTTCTTTGGATCCTTCACGTAGAGGAGCATCGCGTAGAGAGTGGTTGACTTTCCCGCACCCGTCGGACCCGTCACGAGAACTATACCGTAAGGCTTCTTTGCCAGCTTCTCTACCTTCCTCCTATCCTCTTCGGATAGCCCAAGCTGTTCGAGGGTGAGTAGAGATCCAGTTTTATCGAGGAGCCTCATAACAACCCTCTCGCCAAAGACCGTGGGAACGACCGAGACCCTTATGTCGAGATCCTTGTTTCCTATCTTCACTCGGATGCGTCCGTCCTGAGGAATCCTCTTCTCAGCAACGTTGAGGTTGGACATCACCTTTATCCTCGATACGACGTTCTGGTATGTTGAGGTAGGAACCTTGAGTATATCGTGGAGCACTCCGTCCATCCTGAGTCGAACGATTGCTTCGTCCTCGTAGGGTTCAAAGTGTATGTCGGAGGCGCCAACTGTGGAGGCTTTTATCAGGACCTGGTTTACGAGACTAACCGCCGGGCTCTCATCTTGAGCCTGAAGCAGGTCAAGACCCTCCTTACTCTCCTCCTCTTCACCTTCTACGTGTATATCTTCAGCCGAGAGCTTTTCCTGAAGCTCTTTGGCAAACTCCTCCTCTGGAAGGACAACGAGCTCTATGTCCTTACCCGTTCTGAACCTTATCTCTTCTATCTTTTCCTCCTGAAAGTTTTCTGGAACGAGAAGCTTCAACCTACCGTTGCTCTCCTCGAGAGGTATAAGCCTGTACTCCTTAAGTATGTTCATACTTTAAATTTAACCCGACGTATCCATTTTATCCTTACAAAAAATTAAGTATTAGCAAATACTTACATACAAAGACTGGTGTAGAGAGAATCTGAGTTATTGACAAGTTAGTCACATAAGTCTATACTGACTTATATCAGATGATCTTAATCATGGTGAGGAGGTGAGATATGAGCCTCACAAGAAGGGACTTTGTAAAGGCAGGAGGATTATCCCTTGCACTTCTGTCCTCTCCATCCTTTTCCCTGAGAGTCTTCGAACCAGTAGTTAAGGTGGACAATCCCATACTCCACTATCCCAACAGAGATTGGGAGACTATGTACAGGGACATATTCAGGTCGGAGGACACATTTGTGTTCCTCTGCGCTCCCAACGACACCCACAACTGCCTGCTCAGGGCGCATGTCAAGAACGGAGTCGTAACGAGGATAGAACCTACCTACAGGTTCGGAGAAGCTACTGACCTGTACGGATTGAAGGCGAGTCACAGGTGGGACCCCCGATGTTGCAACAAGGGGCTTTCCCTCATGAGGAGGTTTTACGGGGATAGAAGAGTAAAGGGACCCATGGTTCGGAAAGGTTTTTACCAGTGGTACAAGGACGGCTTCCCCAGAGATCCGGAAACAGGCAAACCGCCCGAAAAGTACTTCCAGAGGGGTAAGGACAAGTTCATAAAGGTAACTTGGGACGAGGTAGCTGACATCATAGCAAAGACGATGATAAATATCGCCAAGACTTACTCAGGTCCGGAAGGAAGAAGGAGGCTCGAGAAACAGGGACACTACAAGAAGGAGATGCTTGACGCTATGAAGGGAGCGGGAACCCAGACGATGAAGTTCAGGGGATCGATGCCCTTCCTCGCGGTGGTACGTTACACCTCTCCATACAGGATGGCGAACCTCATGGGTCTTCTCGACCACCTCATAAGGGGAGTCCCTCCTGAGAAGGCTCTCGGTGGAAGGGGATGGGACAACTACTCCTTCCACACGGACCTTGCTCCCGGACACCCGATGGTAACGGGACAACAGAACACCGACTTCGACCTCTGCATGTGGGAGTACTCTAAGCTGATAATCCTCTGGGGTATGAACCCCTTCACAACTAAAATGCCTGACTGCCACTGGCTAACAGAGGCAAGGATTAAAGGATCCAAGGTAATAGTCATATCCAACGACTACTCACCCACCTCCAGAGCTGCCGACGAACTTATAGTTGTAAGAACAGGAACAGATACAGCCCTTGCCCTCTCAATAGCCTACGTGATCATGAAGGAAAAACTTTATCAGGAGAAGTACGTCAAAGCCTGGACCGATATGCCCCTCCTTGTGAGGATGGACAACGGAAAGGTTCTAAGGGCGAGGGACATAATCAGAAATTACAAACCCAAGCCCCTTAAGAAGGCGGAGGTCTTCAGGAAGGGAGACAGGCTGCCCCCATTCTTCAAGCAGGAGAAGCAGTACATACCCGACAAGATCAGAGAGGAAGATATGAACGACTTCGTCGTCTGGGACACCAAAACCAACTCCCCCAAGGTGATAACCCGCGACGATGTGGGAGACGATTTCTGGAAGCTCGGTATAGATCCTGCCCTGACGGGAGAGTTCACCGTAAGGACCGTTGAGGGTAAGAGGGTCAAGGTCAAACCACTCTTCCAAGTCTATTTAGAGTTCTTTGAGGAGAACTACACCCCAGAACTTGCAGAGAAGATCACGGGAGTTCCTGCGGAGAAGATAAGGAGATTGGCGAGGGAGATAGCCGCCCATCCGAGGAACGTCAAGCTCGCTCAGGGAATGGGTGTTAACCAGTACTTCCACGGGGATCTCAAGGACAGAGCCATGTACCTTATAGTCGCTCTGACAGACAACATCGGACACGCAACGGGTAACATCGGATCCTACGCAGGTAACTTCAGGCTCGCCCTCTTCAACGGGGTCGGTCAGTACTTCTTGGAAGATCCCTTCAACATAGAGCTCGATCCCAACAAGCCTGCCAAGGTCAGGAGGTACTGGAAGGGAGAGTCCGCCCACTACTACTCCCACGACGATCACCCTCAGATGATGGGCGAGCATATACTCACGGGTAAGACCCACATGCCCACGCCCACCAAGTTCTGTTGGTTCGTCGACGCCAACTCCATCCTCGGAAACGCCAAGTGGAAGTACAACATCATAATGAACACCCTTCCTAAGATAGAATGCATAATCACCAACGAATGGTGGTGGTCTTTAACCTGTGAGTACTCGGACATAGTCTTAGGGGTCGATTCCTGGAACGAGAACAAGTACTGGGACATAGCGGGTTCGGTTACCAATCCCTTCATATACGTCTGGCCAAAGACGGGACACAGGAGGCTCTACGACACGAGGAACGATGCCGAAGTTTTCGCCCTTGTAGGCAAGAGGCTGGCAGAGCTTACAGGAGATAGGAGGTTCGCCGATTACTGGAAGTTCGCCTTAGAGGGAAGGCAGGAGGTCTATGTCCAGAGGGTAATAAACGCCTCCTCCAACCTCAGAGGGTACAAGCTCGAGGACATAGCTAAGAAGGCTCAGGAAGGTATTCCCTCCCTGATAATGACAAGGAGTTATCCCAAGTACGTGGGTATGGACCAACTGCAGGAGAACATGCCCTGGTATACCAAGAGCGGAAGGTTAGAGTTCTACAGGGAAGAGCCCGAATTCATAGATGCGGGAGAGAACCTGCCCGTTTACAGGGAGCCTGTGGATGCGACGGACTACGAACCGAACGTTATAGTCGTCAAAAAGCCCCATCCGCTCCTGAGACCTAAAAAGCCGGAGGACTACGGAGTAAGCTCTAAGGAGGCACTTGTAAACACCGAGTGGAGGCAGGCGAGGAACGTGATCGTCTCTCCCGTCAAGCTACCTAAGACAAAGCATCCCCTTAAGGCAACAATAGGTGCCTCCCATATAGTCCACACGCCAAAGTACAGGCACGCAGCTCACACCACTACGGGAGACACCGACATAACGACCCTCCTCTTCGGACCCTTTGGGGACGTTTACAGGCACGACAAGAGGAAGCCCTTCGTCTCCGAGGCTTACATAGACATAAACCCCGAAGATCTTAAGAAGATGGGCATTGAAGACGGGGATTACGTCTGGGTTGATCCCGATCCACAGGACAGACCCTTCGCAGGCTGGGAGAAGAGAAAGGAAGACTACGAGGTAGCGAGGCTGCTCTTGAGGGCGAGAGCTTCCAACAACACACCTCCCGGAGTCGCCAAGATATGGTTCAACATGTACGGCTCCTCCCACGGATCAGTCCTCGGAACTAAGGTTAACAAGAACGGACTTGCCAAGAACCCTTACACAGGCTACCAGTCCATGTACAGGAGAGGCTCCCACCAGAGCGTAACGAGGAGCTGGCACAAGGCTACCCTCCAGACGGATACACTCGTCAGGAAGAACCTCGCAGGTCAGGTTATCGGAAAAGGCTTCGCGCCAGACGTTCACTGCCTCATAGGTGCTCCGAGGGAAGCCTTTGCGAAGATAGAGAAGGCAGAGCCCGGCGGGCTAAACGGAAAGGGAGTCTGGAGACCTGTAAAGTTAGGGTTCAGACCTCATAAGCCCAACAAGGCTTTCAGGAAGTATCTGAAGGCTCAGTTTGTGAAGTTTGCATAAAGGAGGTCTTTAGCCATGGCGAAGGCATACAACTGGCAACTTAAGAGAGAAGTTAACTACCCTTACGAGCACAAGAGACCCAAGAGGCAGTTCGCGGTGGTTATGGATCTCAACAAATGTATAGCCTGTCAGACCTGCACCGTGGCCTGTAAGACCACGTGGACGCCCGGAAGAGGTCAGGAGTATCAGCTCTGGAACAACGTAGAGACAAAACCCAACGGCTTCTATCCCTTGGGATGGGACGTGAAGCTCATGGAAATCCTCGGAGACAATCAGAGGTGGGAAGGGGAGGTTTACAAGGGATCTACGGTGCTTGACGGAACGGACACCGAGGTCGTTAAGGGATGGCTACCCGACGACTTGGACTGGACCAATCCGAACATAGGAGAGGACGAGGTAAACGAACCCGTTGATATAGGAACGGTTCTTGAAAACTTCCCCCACCCCGTCTGGATGTTCTACCTTCCGAGGATATGTAACCACTGCACCTATCCCGCCTGCGTTGCTGCTTGTCCGAGGCAGGCTATCTACAAGAGACAGGAGGACGGGATAGTTTTGATAGATCCCGAAAGGTGCGAGGGCTATCAGGAGTGCGTGAAAGCCTGTCCTTACAAAAAGTCCATGTTTAACTACGTTGCGAGGATATCCCAGAAGTGCATAGGTTGCTTCCCGAGAGTTGAGCAGGGACTCCAGCCCCAGTGCGTGATAACCTGCATCGGGAAGATAAGGCTCATGGGCTTCCTCAACCCTCCTGAAAAAGCCAAACGCTCCAACCCCATAGACTTTCTCGTTCATATCAAGAAGGTCGCCCTGCCTCTCTATCCGCAGACGGGACTTGAACCCAACGTTTACTACATACCTCCGATAAACGTTCCCACCAACTTCCTCAAGCAGATGTTCGGTCCGGGAGCCGAGAGGGCGGTAAAGACCTACATGGAGATGAGGGAAGGTAAAGAGCCAGAGCTTCAGGCACTCCTGCACCTCTTCGGATCCACCGACAGGATAGTCCACTCTTTTGCGGTAGGAAAGAACGAGGTGATAGGCTACAACGAAGAGGGTGAGGAGATAGTTAGGGTTCCCCTCGTTGAGCCTCTCCAGATCAGACCCCACAAGGACGAGAGGCTCGGCGTTGTCAGGCAGGACATACCTTAAGGAGGTAAGCCATGAGGGGCGTTCTGTTAGGACTTTTGATCAGCTTGGCGGTGGTCTTTTCCCAGGAGCTCGTTTCTAAGAAGGTCAGAGGGGATATACCCACCGACCCATTCGCAGGTGTGTGGAAGAAAGCGAAGGCCGTGAAGGTTTCTCTGACCGGTCAGGCGGTTACCAAACCCATGGTTGTGAGCTCTCCCATAAATGAGGTAACGGTCAAGAGCGTAAACAACGGAAAGGAGATAGCCTTCCTGCTCGTGTGGAAGGATAAGACTGAAGACAGGTTCCACCTCATAAACAAGTTCTCCGATGCGGTTGCGGTTCAGATCCCCTACTCTCCGTCTTCCGAAGTTCCCGTAACTATGGGGGACAAACGCCACAGGGTTCTTATCTTGCACTGGACCGCCTTCCGTCAAGAGAACATAGAGAACGGATACGCGGACGTTTCCAAGATACACCCCAACTACGCTTACGACTGGTATCCCCACGCCAAGCCACCCTACAAATATCCCGAAGACTGGGGCAACCAGTACGCCCTCGCCTACATAGGCGGTGAGAAGGTTTACAGAAAGAACACCTTCAAGACACCCGTCAGAGAGGTGGTAGCGGAGGGCTACGGGTCCTCCACTTGGAAGGACGTTCAGACCGCACAAGGAAAGGGCGTGTATAAGAACGGAAAGTGGTACGTGGTGATAAAGAGGAAGTTTCAGGTGGAGAACTCAAGCAATCCCAATTGGGGACCTGGTAAGACGACCTACGTAACCTTTGCAGTGTGGGACGGAAGCTCAGGAGACAGAGGAGCGAGGAAGGTCCTCAGCTATCAGTGGATAAAGTTAAGGATAGAGAGGTGAGGAGTATGCTCTTAGAGAAGGCTTTCCTTTCCCGCTTCCTCGCCCTCTCCTTTTCTTATCCTTCTCAGGAGAGCTTAGAAGAGTTGGAGGGCGCGTTGGGAGATCTTGAGAAGGTGTTGAAAGCTCTAAATATAGAGTTCCCTCTTGATAGACTCAGGGAGGCTATCCTATACGCGAAGGCAAATCCTATGGATCTTCAGGGAGAGTTTACGTCCCTCTTTGAAACTGAGATGAAGGCTCCCGCGAGGGAAACCTCCTACGAACTGGACAAGATGGCAAGGAGATCCATGGAGATGGCGGATCTGATCGGTTTTTACAGAGCCTTCGGCGTTGAACTATCTTCTCCCGTAGAACCGGATAGCCTTGTGGCGGAGCTTGAGTTCTTATCCTTCCTATACCAGAAGGAGCTCCTCTTATCTCAGAGGGGAGACAACGAGGGCGTGGAGATAACCCGTGAGGGCAGAATAAAGTTTTTAAAGGATCACCTCGGAAGGTGGTACGACATCTTTGTTGAGAAGGTCATGGAAAACACCGAGGAGGGGTTCTATAAACTTTCCGCCGAACTTTTAAAGAGCTTCCTGGATAGGGAGACGGAAAACATAGAGGGAATTCAGAGACTGAAGATATACAACAAGGAGACCCTTGAGGGATCGAGCTGGAAGTGCGGTTTTATGTAAAATTAACTCCCGATGAGGAAGGTTATAGTCCTCCTCTCGGGGGGTATGGACTCTGCCACGCTCCTATGGCTCGCCAAGAGGGAGTTTGATAAGGTATGGGCTATCTCCTTTGACTACGGGCAGAGGCACAGGGTAGAGCTAAGGTACGCCAAGGAGCTCGCCTCTATCGCCAAAGTGGAGGAGCACATAGTAGTTGAAGTGCCGATATACCGGAATGTAAAGGGGAGTGCTCTTATAGACGAGTCCGTTGAGGTTCCGTCCGGTGATTATCCTGAGAACGAACCTCCCGTAACCACGGTTCCCATGAGGAATTTAAACTTCTTGGCAATAGCCTCCGCCTTCGCCGACGCTTACGAGATAGACCATATAGGCATAGGTGTCCATGCCTTAGACACTCCCTACCCCGACTGTAGACCGGAATTTATAACCTCCGCCGAAGCGGCGATAAACGCAGGTTCTATTTTGACGGCAAAGAAGAAACTGAGGATCCACGTCTGGGCTCCCTTCCTCGGAATGACCAAGAGGGACATAGCCCTGCTCGGCAAAGAGCTCGAAGTTCCCTATGAGAAGACTTACTCCTGCTACCGGGGAACGGAGCCTCCCTGCGGTGAGTGCCCGACTTGCATCCAGAGGGAGGAAGCTCTAAAAGGTATACTTTCTTAGGGAGACGTGCTTTTTCTTGTCGGAAGGTCTCTGAGGCTCACGAAAAGCGCGTATACACCCAAGAGAAAAAACATACCTAAGAGGCCGTCAACGAAGTATATCTCTAAGAACTTCATAAGCCTCTCCAGAGGAGCGCTATCACCTTTTAAGAACCTGAACAGAACGTACCCCCAACCGATGAATGAACCCATTAAAAGGATAAGCGCCGTATTCCTTATCCTCCTTACCATCATCTTCCTTTCCTCAACCTTACTCTCTCCGAGCTTCTTTACAGATAAGTAAATTGGCAGGTAGAAAACCACTACACCTACTAAACCGCTCAACAGGAACCGCTTTATCGCTTCTATCTTAAATACTTCTTCCTCTCTCAACAGAAACCACATAAAGGGAGGAAATACGACTAAGAAAGAAGAAGTTATGAGTCCGTACCACGGATTTGAATACCGCTTCTCAGTTAATATCTCTCCCGCGGTCTTTGAGCGGGGAGTTATGGGCTCTCTGAAGACCTCATCGGGGGAAATTTCCTCGGTAGGAGCTCTCTTTGCTTTAATCGGGAAGACTTCAACGCCGAAATCGCTTCCTTCCACGAGTAAAAAGAGTTCGTATCCCCCCTCCCAGTCCTCGTAAGCGGGAAAACTCTCCCCGAGTTCAAATTTGAAAGGAACTTCGAGGACGTTCCCCAAGAGGTAGGGCACGCTCTCTATCTCCTGCGACCAGAGGAGAATTTCCCCTATTCTGAGCTCCCTATTGGAAGCTAAGTAGGACTTTTGAAGAATTAACCTCACCTTCAGGCTCTCCCTCTTAATCTCCTTTCCCCTGAACCTCCCCACCCCAGTGAGAATACCTCTCGGAGAGAGGTCAATCTCTGATATACGGAGTTCCTTAGATACGTTTTTTTCTCTCACGAACTTAAAAGCGGCATAGAGTATGAAACCCAAACCGATGAGAGAAAAGAGTAGAAATAGAACCGTCGGAGGGTTTTCAAAGAAGACCGAAGGTATGTTTTCCCTTTCCATGTAAAAGAAGGGGGCGGACAGCAGGAGGGAAAACAAACCTATGGCTAAAGCTACATCAGGGCTGATTCCGTATCTTCTGCTGAGATAATCACCCTCCCGCCTTTTCAGAGCTTTCCTGTGCCGAAAAGCCACGTAGCTTAAGTATAGAGCACTACCTCCTAATGCTACAAGGTAAAGTATTAGCAGCGCTTTATCCATGTCCACCACCTTTTTAACTTATACTAAATAGGAGAATGCGGGCTACTCTATACATTGCTGATTCTCGTTCTATGAATGAGCTAACGGATTCAAGCGTTGACCTCGTCGTAACCTCGCCCCCCTACTGGCATATAAAAGATTACGGTGTTGAAAATCAGATAGGATACGGACAGAGTCTGCACGAATACCTGAGAGACCTTTACAGAGTTTTTAAGGAATGTTTCAGAGTTCTAAAGCCGGGCTCAAGAATGTGTGTAAATATAGGCGACCAGTTTACGAGAGCGATTGTTTATGGAAAGTATAAGGTGATTCCTTTGCATGCTGAGGTAATTTCCATGTGCGAACATATCGGCTTTGATTATATGGGGGCTATAATCTGGCAGAAGAAAACCACCATGAACACAACGGGCGGAGCGGTAATAATGGGGAGCTTTCCCTACCCACCCAACGGGATAGTGGAGATAGATTATGAGTTCATTCTCATCTTTAGGAAAGAAGGAAAAAGGAAGGTTGCAAAAGAGATAAAGGAGAAATCCAAACTATCAAAGGAAGAGTGGAAGGAGTACTTCTCAGGGCACTGGAACTTTGGAGGCGCCAAGCAGATAAACCATGAAGCGGTTTTTCCAGAGGAACTACCTAAGAGACTTATAAAGATGTTTTCCTTCTATGGCGATACAGTTCTTGATCCCTTTGCAGGTAGCGGAACCACACTGAAGGTAGCCATTGAACTCGGAAGGAAGGCAGTTGGATACGAGATAAACCCGGAGTTCGTGGAGATTATAAAAAGAAAGGTAGGCTCTTTAAACTTGACAGTTATAAAGCGTGATAATCCTGTAGAGCTTGAAGATGTTGACTACACTCCAATGGTGAAAGATGCAAAGCCTATTTTGGATGAGAAGAAACTAAAACTCAATGGAGAAAGGCTTTATAAGGTTGTGGATATTCTTTCCGAGAAAGAGATTTTGCTGGATACAGGATTGAGGGTAGAGTTGCTGGGTATAAGCGTGTCTTTAGATAAGAAAGAAGAAGCAATAAACTACCTTAACAGGTATATTAAAGGTAAACAGGTGTTCTTGAAATTTGATCCAGAATATAAACCTGAGACTAAGGACAAGGTTAGCGCATACGTGTATCTGAAGAACAAAATATTTGTAAACAGGAAGATGCTTCAAATGGGTTTAGCGAGAGTCGATTCCAAAAAAAACTTTTCTTATAAGAAGAAATTCTTGGAGGTTGCAGATGCCTAAGGAATGGATACTTAATATAGCGACTAATCGGTGGCAGTTTAATAGACCTAAATATGTAGGTAGAGTTTCTGAAGAGATACGTAAATGCCAGCCTAGGAATTTAGAGGATTGGAGAAAGTACTATATAGGCAAGGTGGAACCCCAGAAATTCTTGGAAATAAAAAAGAAAAAGCATATAAAAACTTTGAGTAAGGAGGATTATTTGGAATGGATAGGGAAGGAACTTTGTAAAAAGATACATGAAGTTATGAAAAAAGAGATTGAGGAAATAAGTGAGGAAGACTGTAAGCGTTATATAAAAGAACTTGTTTTTGATAGAACCTACCAGGGGTACAGGACAGAAATAGATACTATATATGGCATACTTGAAAAGATACTTAAAGTTAAAATAGAGCCTGCTCCTGATGAGTGGGATAGGAAATACAACGTAGATTTTTATATAAAAGCAAAGAAGGGAATTATTGGTATTCAAGTTAAACCTATTACATATAATCAAATTCCAGAAGTTCACAAATGGTATGAATGGTTAAAAAATAGCCATAAGAAGTTTGAAAGTGAAATAGGAGGAAAGGTTTTCGTAGTATTTTCCATAAAGAAGGATGGAAAGAAAGTTATATACAATCAGGAAGTTGTTGAGGAGATAAAAAGAGCATTAGACGAACTTGGAGGAGCCTTATAATGGCTGACCTCTCCATCACCCTTTTCGGAATAACCTTCAAAAACCCTGTATGGGTCGCGAGCGGAACCTTTGGCTACGGACTGGAGGCGAGGGAGATTTACGACGTTTCTAAGTTGGGCGCAGTAGTGACGAAAGGAATATCCCTAAAACCACGCCTCGGAAACGGGCCTCCGAGGATAGTTGAGACACCCTGCGGTATGCTCAACTCCATAGGTCTTCAGAACCCGGGAGTGGAGAAGTTTTTGAAAGAGTTGTACCCCGAAATTGAGAAGATAGATACCCACTTCATAGCCAACGTATTCGGAGAGACCGAAGAGGAGTATGTGGAGGTCTGCTTGGCTTTGGAGAGTGCCCCGAGGATAGTTGCCTACGAGCTTAACGTCTCCTGTCCCAACGTCAAGAAGGGAGGTATCGTGTTCGGACACGACCCCATCATTTTGGGGAATCTGGTCGAAAGCATAAAGAAGCGTATAAAGAAACCTCTCCTCGTAAAGCTCTCGCCCAACGTTACGGACGTCACAGAATTTGCAAGGGTCTGCGTAGACTCCGGAGCGGACGGGCTCGTTTTAATAAACACGCTTCTGGGAATGAGGATAAACATACACAAGGAGAGGCCGGAGTTATCTACTAAAACCGGAGGGCTCTCAGGACCCGCCATACTACCCGTAGCGGTTCGTATGATATGGCAGACCTTCGAAAAGTACGGCTCTGCCGTTCCCATAATAGGAGTTGGAGGGATAACCACCCACGAAGATGCCTTGGAACATGTTTACGCCGGTGCTTCGGCGGTTCAAGTCGGAACTGCTAACTTCTATGACCCCCTTTCCCCTCTGAAGATTATCGAGGGAATTGAAAACTTTATGAAGGGGAAAGGCGTAAAAAACTTCAAAGAATTAATTGGTAGAGCCCACAGGCTTGATATAAAAACTTAATAGTAAAATACTCCCTATGCGTATAGTTAGCGGAATGCGCCCCACAGGAAAACTTCATCTCGGACACTACTTTGGTGTCATAAGGAACTGGACTCAGCTCCAGCGAGAGCACGAAACCTTTTTCTTCATCGCGGACTGGCACGCCCTCACAACCGCTTACAAGAAGACAAACGAGCTTCAGAAGAACATAAGGGAGGTTATGTTAGACTGGCTCGCCCTTGGTCTCGATCCCAAGAAGAGCGTTCTCTTCATTCAGTCCAAGGTAAAGGAACACGCCGAGCTCCACCTCCTCTTTTCCATGATCACACCCAAGAGCTGGCTCGAGTGGAACCCGACTTACAAGGATATGAAGTACAACCTCCTCAGGCTTCAGGATGTAGCTCTCCAGTTCAGAGGAGGGCTTCGGGACGTGGTTAGAGAGTTCATAAACATGATCCCCTACAAAGTTGAGGACTTTGAGAGATTCGAAGAGCACCTTCTCGACGATCTTGCCGACACCTTCGTAGCCGCCCTATTTGAGGGAGAGATAGAACCAGAACTTCTCAAAAATCTGAACGTCTCCAAGAGGGACTTCTACGAGACAGACACCTACGGCTTCTTGGGATACCCCGTCCTTCAGGCAGCGGACATACTCATATACAAGGGACAGGGAGTACCCGTCGGTGAGGATCAGCTTCCCCACATAGAGCTCACCCGTGAGATAGCGAGAAGGTTCAACCACCTCTACGGAGAGACCTTCCCGGAGCCGGAGGCACTCCTCACGGAAACCCCGAAGGTTCCCGGAACGGACGGAAGGAAGATGAGCAAGTCATACAACAACGCTATATTCTTTGCTGACACTAAGGAGGAAGTTCAGCTCAAGGTTATGAAGATGTTCACCGATCCCCAGAAGCTGAGGAAGAACGATCCCGGAAGACCCGAGATATGTCCCGTCTTCATGTACCACAAGCTCTTCACAAAGGAGGGTGAAAGGATAGAGCAGATAGAAAGGGATTGCAGGAGTGGGAAACTCGGATGTGTCGATTGTAAAAAGATGATGCTCGAAGGTCTCGAGGAGTTTCTCTCCCCCATAAGAGAAAAGAGGAAGGAGATAGAGAAGAACATAAAGGAAGTTGAGGAGATATTTATTGAAGGCTCCATCAGAGCGAGGAACTTCGCCCAGGGCACCATGGAGGAAGTCAGACAAGCCATGAACCTCAAATGATAGAGATAGTAACAGCCCTTTTGGTTCTCCTCCTTTTGCTGATACTTTGGTTCTACCTTTTCCCGATCAGGTACGTCGGAGATGCCAAAGAGAGCAAAAGGCTGGTAGAACCGCCAGATTTTTTCCTTTACTCCTACGTTCTTCACATACACACCCAATTTTCCTACGACTCCCTTGGGAAGCCGGAGGACGTGATCAGAGCGAGGGACGAACTCGGCATAGACTACGCGATAGTCACGGATCACGATAACGACAGCATAAGGAACTTTTCCGATGAGAGGCTGATAGCGGGGAGGGAAATAAAGCTGAACGATGAAAGGGGAAAACTCTTAGGAGATCTTTTGGAGGTAGGAGATGTAAAGATCATAGCCCATCACTTCAGGGGCAAGTATCGCTGGAGGTTAGAGAAGAGATCCGATTACTTCCTCGAACTCATAGATCTGAGGGATGCCCTCTTGGAAAATAAGTTAAGACTGTTTCTATATCTGCTCGTTTCCTTGCTACTCTATCCTATTCTCGGAAATAGAATTGTTAAAAACTTCTCTAAGCTGATAGATCCGGAGAGGTATGTAAGGAGATACTTTGAGGAGGGATGGAGGAGTAAAGTGGTGGGAGGGCTGGATCATCACGTTAAACTCTATTTCAGAGAGATCGGGAAAAGACTTCTCATCCCGGACTACAAACTCTCCATGTCTCTCCTCAGAAACTTTATGATCTCTGAAATGGAGATAAGGTCTAAGGAGTATTTTCTCAAGGCTCTACGTGATGGTGTTAACGTAATATCCTTTTCAGAGAAGCCTTCCCTTGTCTGGAACGATGGAAACGTGATAAAGGTATACTCTCCGTTCCAGAATACTTTATCTGTGGTTTGCACACCGGTTGGGCGTGTAGGTAAGTTTCTGGGATCTTGTGCTGAGATAGATAAACTTGAAACCGACAGGTGCATGGTAGTAGGTTATACCTATGCTTTCAGAGTTGGTAAGTTGCTTTTTGGCATTAAACCCCTGTTTGTATCTGATATACTGAGGTTAGGGTATGAGGGAAGTGGAGAGACCTCTCCCGGATTGGGTGAGGGAAAGAATACTCCAGAAAGTTCAGAACAAGGCACTTGCTGAGGAAGCGCTGAAATATATAAAGATAGTGGAGAGGGAAGACGGGACCGTCTGGGTGAAGGAGGACTTTGAGGATACCCACAAGCACGCCCTCCTGTTTACAGTCCTCAGCTGTGTAAACTACGCCCAGCGTCTCCTGAGGGGAGAGGATATAGATGACCTTTGACCTTTTAGCCTACGAGTTTTCTCTGCTCCTGATGGTAAACCTAACACTCCTATTTATAGTTGTTATGAATAGAGAGCTGAGGGAACCCAAGTATCTACTCGGTGGATTTTTCCTTGTCGCTGTATCGAGGGCTTTAGCCTTTACAGGGGAAGCAGCTCTAATACCTCTGTTCTATGTCACGACCGCGAGCGGATACTTTCTTTTAGTCCTTTCAGCGATAAAACTCACTAACCACCTTAGGTCTGCAAAGGCTCTTGAGCAGACGGCTTTCTTTGATCCACTAACTAAAGCCTACAACCGAGGTTTTATAGAGGAGGTTGTGAAGGAGGAGATACTCAAGGCGAAAAGGCTCAAAGAAGAGTTCTGTATTCTGCTTATCGACTTGAACGACTTCAAGCAGGTGAACGACAGATACGGGCATAACGCCGGCGATCTTGTCCTGAAGAGAATAGTAGAAGATCTCCGAAGACATCTGAGGGAGTACGATATGATAGCGAGGTGGGGAGGGGATGAGTTTCTGGTAGTTCTTCCTGCGGAGAAGCATACAGACGTACTCGAAGTTGCAAACAGGCTTGTTAGCGATTTCGTTATAAAATACAAGGACATAGAAGTCACCCTGAGTGTGGGATACGCCTGTTTCCCCTACGATGGAGATAGCCTCGCAAGACTCGTTGAGATTGCGGACAGCAGGATGTACCGATCCAAAACTATACTTAAAGAGGTAAAGAAGTATGCCGTGGACGATAAGAGTAAAGAGGAAGTTTAATGCAGCCCATTACCTAACTGACTATCATGGAAGCCCAGAACCCTTACACGGGCACACGTGGGAGATCGAGGTTTATATAGAAGCTGACAAGCTCGACAAGGGTGGAATGGGCGTTGATTTTATAGAAATAGATACCTACCTAAAGGATATACTCCCAGACTATACTCTCCTGAATGACCTCTTCGATTTTTCCCCGAGCGCTGAGAATATGGCTAAGTGGATCTACGATAGGGTAAAGGAACGCTACCCCTCACTTAAAAAGGTCGTGGTGTGGGAAACAGAAAACTGTGGAGCTGAGTACAGTGAATAGGATAGGGATAACGATAGGAGACCCGGCGGGCGTTGGTCCCGAGCTAATACTGAAGATATCCCAACACTTTAAAGAAGAGAACGCTTACATAATCTACGGTGAGGAAAAGATCATAGAGGCGGCTCAGAGGTTACTGGAAATCGAGCTGAAGGCCAAAGGTGTAAATACCATTCAGGAAGTGAAATCGCCGGGAGTTTATATAGCAGATCTCAACATATGTGAAACATCCAGACCGGAACCTTCCCTTACTTCTGGCAAGGTTGCCGTTGCTTACCTCGCAAGAGCCGTTGCCGATGCCGTTTACGGAAACATCGACGGGATCCTCACCATGCCCATAAACAAGTTCTGGGCTCGAAGGGCTGGCTTTTCCTACGAAGGTCAAACGGAGTACTTGGCTCAGGCTACCTCTACGAAAAACTACGCCATGATGATGTATTCGGAAAAGATAAGGGTCGTCCTTCTGACGACCCACATACCGCTGTCATCCGTACCTTCCTATGTAAAGAAGCAGAACGTACTCTCCAAGATCGAGCTGATAGTCAGGGAGTTCAGCCGTCTCTTTCGTAAGGAACCCGTTATAGGAGTCCTGGGACTGAATCCTCATGCGGGGGAATTCGGAGAGATAGGTGGGGAGGAGGTGAAGGAGATAGCACCGGCGGTAAAAGAGGCTAAAGAGAAGGGATACAAGGTTGAGGGTCCTCTCGTCCCGGACACCGCCTTTTTAAATCCGGAGGCTTACGATACCTTTCTCTGCATGTATCACGATCAGGGGCTGATTCCTTTCAAGATGCTTTCCTTCAAGGAGGGAGTGAACCTTACTCTCGGAATACCATTCCCGAGAACCTCTCCCGACCACGGAACCGCTTACGATATAGCTTGGAAAGGTATAGTTGATCCGATGCCGAGCCTCAAAGCCCTTGAATTGTTAGAAAGCTTAGTTCAAAATCTTAAGGCATGAAGAGTCTTCTATACGTTCTCATCTTTCTCATAGTCTTCGGGCTGTCCCTCTACTTTTTCCTCATGAATTCTCAGCAGAGCGTGAGCGTTAGCCTCTGGTCTGGTGTGAGGACTCCGGAACTACCCGTCGGTCTCGTGGTGCTTTTAGCTTTCTTTGCTGGCTTTCTCGTTGGCTTCCTTTTCTTTCCCTTGACTTACGTCATAAAGAGGTTAAGTTGATGGTGTATCTTATTAGCAAAATCTTATAAGGAGGTCGTAAGTATGCAGGAGCAAACAACGATGGTCTTTAAGGTGACCGACAAGGCAGCTGAGGAAATACTCAAGGTGGCAAAGGAGAACAACATAGAGAACCCTATCCTGAGGGTTAGAGTTGTTCCGGGTGGATGTTCGGGATTTCAGTACGCTATGGGATTCGATGACACCATAGAGGAAGGCGATCACGTTTTTGAGCATGGAGGTGTGAAGGTTGTAATAGATGCCTTCTCCATGCCCTACGTCAACGGAGCCGAGCTCGATTACGTTGTTGACTTTATGGGTGGTGGTTTCACCATAAGGAACCCCAACGCAACCGGTGGATGTGGTTGCGGAAGCTCATTCAGCTGCGGCTGATCTTATAACTACCCTCACCACCGGCGGGTCCACGCTCGCCGGATGGATAAAAATAGGCACCTTCGTTTCCGTAAAAACTTTAAGTCTGTAAGTTCCGGGTCTATCTATATCAGAGACGTTTACGTAAGCCCTTACCTCCTCTATCATCTTGGAAAAGAGAAGCCTCTCTACAACGTAAACCGTTATGTCAACTCTCTCGGGTTTTACCCTGTAGACGAACTCCGGTCTTTCCCCACGGATATCTACGTATCTCGAGACCGTTATAGCGGTCCTCTTACCGAGGTTCACCACGCTCCAGAGGGCTACCGCTATTATCAACGCGGTAAGCTTGTACCTCCAGTCCTTTAAGAATATCTCCCTAAGAAGTTTCATCGCTCAACCCCATAAGTTTTGTAAGCCTGTCTTTGAGTATCTCCGGATCTAAGTTCCTCTCCAGCTTTCCCTCCACAGCAAGGGATATCTCCCCGGTCTCTTCCGAGACGACCACCGCTATAGCGTCACTTTCTTCGCTTATTCCAAGAGCCGCCCTGTGCCTCGTTCCGTACTTCTTGGGCAGTTCCGCCGTCTTCGACAGAGGAAGTACGCAGGAGGCGAAGGCTATCCTCTCACCCCTTATCACCACAGCTCCGTCGTGGAGGGGGGTCATGGGGTAGAAGATAGTGATTAGAAGCTCAACGCTGACTGTGGCGTCTATGTAAACGCACCCCTCGATTATGTCCTCAATATTTTGATATCTCTCTATCACTATAAGCGCACCTATCTGTCTGTCGGACATAAACCTGCAGGCTCTTACAATCCTTTCAATCGTCCTTTCCTCGAGGGAGGAGAGCTTCAGAACCTTTGTCCTTTCCCCTATCCTCGCGAGGGTCTTCCTTATCTCCGGCTGAAATATTACAACTATGGCAAATAATCCGAGGGTCCAGATCTTTTCAAAGATCCACGAGAGGGTTCTGAGCTGAACTATCTCCGCCAGCACCCAGAGTATCCCGATTATTATCAGCCCCCTAAGTATCTGGTAGCCTCTGCTTATTACGAGGAAGTGGATTATCCCGTATATGAAGACGGCGACGGCGATGATATCTATAAGGTCTCTTGGACCGAAGAGTTCCCGGATGAGATCAAACAGCATCGTAGGTCCTCACCGCATCGAGGAGGGCAAGAAACTCCCTCGTCTCCCTGACATCGTGAACCCTCACTATGTGAGCACCCTGAAGGACGGCGGGAGCGACAGCGCCGAGACTTCCGAAGAGCCTTTCCTTAGGCTCCGTCTTTCTGTTTAGAAATCCCTCGAGCACGAGACCTACGAAGGACTTCCTCGAAACCCCCACCATCAGAGGCTTCCCCATTATCCTGAATTCTTCGAACCTTCTCAGGATCTCAACGTTGTGTTCGGGTAGCTTCCCGAAGCCTATGCCAGGATCGAGGATAAGATTTTCCTCTCTTTTATAACCCTTCTCTCTCAAAAGGCTTATTCTTCCCTCCCACCAGCTGATTATCTCCGCGACCACGCCCTCGTAGACTATCGGCTCGCTCCTCCACGTCTCCGGTCTTCCCTTTATGTGATTGATAACGTAAGGACATCCGTACTGGGAAACAACTTCGAACATCCTCTCGTCGAAGGTTCCCCCGCTTATGTCGTTGATAATGTCCGCTCCTTCCTCGAGGCAGGCTCTCGCCACCTCCGACTTGTAGGTGTCGATGGATATCCAGACGTCGGGTAACTCCTTTCTTATTAGTCTGAGAACCGGGATAACCCTCCTGAGCTCTTCCTCCGCAGGGACCCTTTCCGAACCGGGTCTTGTTGACTCTCCCCCTATGTCTATTATCTCCGCCCCTTCCTCGTGTATCTGAACCGCCCTCGCGAGAGCCTTTTCAGGGTCGGTGTATAAGCCTCCGTCGGAGAAGGAGTCGGGGGTGACGTTGAGTACTCCCATTATCGCCGTTTTGAGTCCGAGAGGAAGGATCTTCCTGTTGTATTGGATCTGGAAGTTCTTCTTTCTGTATCTTATAAGTGACTCGAGGATCTCGCGGGCTAATGCCTTCGTTTCGGGGTAGCCGACGAGCTCGGAGCACATATCCCTTATCTGAGCCTCACTCCCGCAGAGGGCGAACCTGTTCCCGTTCTGGAATACAGAGATAGAGGTCTTTCTTGCGGAGAGGTAAAGGGGCTCTGGATTCCCTGAGAACTCGAAGTAGAGGCAGTGATTTATCCCTTCAAAGACCCGTTCCTCTGCCTCCTTGAAGAATATCCCCACTCTCTCTTTGAGGAACTTGTAGAAGAGATCCTTATCGCTGAAGTGTTTTATAAGCATGTATATATTTTAAAGAGTCGTCCTCTCAAAAAACAGGTTCAGCACTTCGCCTATCTTCCTCCTAACCTGCGACAGCTTCTCCGGATCCTTCTTCCTCTCCTCCCAGTTCATGTAAAGATCCCTCCTTATCTCTATCTGTATCCAGGGTTTCGGCCTCATACCGTAGGTTCTCGTGATGTAACCTCCGGCAAAGGGTTCGTTTATCCTGACCTCTTCCTCCGGGAGTTCGAAGACTTCCCTGAAGCAAAAAGCTAAGAGTTCCGTGATCTTCCCCGGACAGGCTCTTCCGTGAAAATCTCCAAGGCATACTGCAGGTCTCTTTCCACTGTCGGGAGCTATTTTGGGAGCTTCCGGAGCCATAGAATGGCAGTCGAAGGCTATGAGAACTTCATCCTTTCTCACCTCCTCCTGTATCCTCCTATGGTAGGGGAAGTAGTACTTATCGAGAAGTTTCTTGACAAGCTCTTCGTCAGGGAACCTCCTGTACACTTTTTTGCCGAAGGCGGTCTCGCTCTTAACCACCCCGTCGGGGTTTTTTGGAGGGAGGTCGTTGGGCGCCCTGTTGAGATCTACTACAGCCCTCGCTACCTCGGCCTTGAGAAGGGACACCACTTTTAGATCGTAGAGCTCTATGGTAAAGGGATCTCCGTCCTCGATTATGTCTTCAGGTGATAGGAGGATGAGATCTTTCACCTCATCTGGAATTAGGGTTCCTCCGTGAGGTATGGACAGGAGGCAGGGTAGCATCAGAAGCCTCCCGCTGTTCCGTCCCTTCTCGGGTCTGCAACACCCTGAAAGCCTCCGTCCCTCTTCCTCAGTATGGCGTGAACCGAACCGAAGAAGAAGGGATCGGTTATCCTTACCCTGTAACCTTCCCTCCTGAGATAGTCGATAACCTCATCGTCCTCACCTCCCTCCTCTATGCTTACGAGACCTCCGAGGGAACTGTGTATCCTTGGCTGAACTATCGCATCGCTAAGGGGCATGTCGAGGTCTATGACGTTCAGAAGGAACTGGGTGAGAACCGAAAAAATTCTTTCGCTTCCCGGACTCCCTAAGGTTATCCAGGGTTTATCTCCTTTAAAGAGGATCGTCGGTGCCACACTTGCCCAAGGCACAGAGTTGGGTCTCAGGTAGTAGGGGTGATCCACCTTTCTGTAATCGAAGTCCATGAGGTAGTTGTTGTATAAAAATCCGAGACCCTCCGCCGCTGCCTTACTCCCGTAAACTCTCTCTATGGACTGGGTGAGGCTGACTACCATACCATCGGAGTCCATAACGGAGAGGTGGGTCGTCTCTCCTGCGATTTCATCGAAGGTCTCGTGGATCGGAAGGTGTATGTCTATAGATCTTACTATCCTCTTAACAACCTTTCTCGCGTACTCTTTGCTCAGCATCCTCTCCGGAGGTATCTGGGGATAGAAGTTGGGATCGTAAGGCCTTCCAGTCCACTCTAAGAGAGCTTCCCTTATAACCTCAACGAGGAGGTGAATTTTGGAGATCTTTTCCCTGTGGAGCTCCTCGGGAGGTATGGCATCGAACATGTGAAGGGCGTAGATCAAAGGTCTTCCCGCTCCCGGAGGGGGCATGCTTACCACCTTAAGTCCCCTGAAGCTTCCCACCACAGGTTTTCTCTCTATGGGAAGAGGTATAAGGGCGAGGTCGTCGTACCTAAGGAGTCCTCCGTTCTCTCTCATATCCGCATCTATCATCTTCGCGGGCTTTCCTCTGTAGAAGTACTCAAATCCGTTCGCGGCTATCTCCTCCAAGAGTTTCCCAAGGTCTGGCTGCTTGAATATCTCCCCCGGTCTGTAAGGTCTCCCATCCTTCAGGAAGTATCTACCTCCGGAGAAGGATTCCACCTTTTTGAAGTTCTCGAGCTCCCTCATCTGGAGTCTGTGCTGGAGCTCTGTTATGGGATAGCCCTCGTAGGCAACCCTTATAGCGTGTTCGCAGATCATAGACCAGGGTAACTCCCCGTACCTGCTGTGGACGTATCCGAGAACTGCAAGCGTGCTGGGAACCGTAGTGGCTCTATAACCTACCTCCCTGTCCTCCTCGTACACTGCACTCACGTGGGCTAAGGAGGGAGCCCTTGAAGAGCCGTCTATGGCCATCGTCTTCTTCCCTGTGTGGATGAGCATCATCGTTTGTCCGCCTATACCGCTCGCCTGAGGTTCGCATACGGAGAGAGTCAGAGCTGCTGCGCAGGCTGCATCCACCGCGTTTCCCCCAGATCTCAGTATCTCCACTCCTGCCCTTGTAGCCTCCGGATGGGCTGTGGAGACCATGCAGTTCTCAGCTTCGAAAAACCTCCCGTCTTCCGATGTCCTGAACTTCCCCTCTATCCTGTCAAGATCAAGCATCCCTTTCGTACCTCCTGACTGCAACCTCAAGTATCTCGTTTATAAGCTCCTCATAGGTGAGTCCCGCCGCCCTGGTGGAACAGACGTAGGATCCTGAAGGGTTCAGGCTTGCCATAGAGTTCACTTCTAAGAAGAATATCTCCCCTCTCCCGTTCATCCTTATATCGAACCTCGCGTAGTCTCTGAGACAGAGAAGGTCAAAGGCTTTTTTACTGAGTTCCACCATTTTTGTGGCTACCTCCTCTGGGATCTCTGCGGGACAGATCTTCCTCGGAGGTCTCTCCATCTTGTCCGAGTGGGTCTGTATCCCGTGGGGGAGTTCGCTCAAATCTATCTCCGATACGGGGAAGGCTTTCAGATCCTCTCCGTTTCCTATGAGGCTGACGGAGAACTCCCTACCTTCTATAAACTCTTCTATCAAAACGTCTTGAGAGAACTCCTCTAAGAGTCTCTCCACGTTTGCCTTTAGCTCTTCCTCGTTCTCTACAAGTGTGACTCCAAGTGAGACTGCCTCCATGCGGGGCTTTACTACCAAAGGGAACTCAAGCCCTCCCGGCATATCAGAAGGCTTTGAAACGATGTGGAAATCGGGGGTAGGAATGCCACTGTGCGAGAACATGACCTTCGTTGCCACCTTGTCTAAGGCTAAAGAGTGACCCAGAGGTCCGGAACCTGTGTAGGGTATTCCCAGGAGTTCGAGCATTCCGGGTATGTGGGAGTAACGGCTCTCCCCCTGTATGCCGTAAGCGAGATTAAAGACAAAGGTATCTTCCACCCCGTTCTCGAGAGCGAACTCCCTTATCCTCTCGAAGAAGTGCATGTTTCCGTCCATTATCTCTACCCTGTGTCCCCGATCCCCTATAGCCTTAGCTATCCTCTCGATCACCTCCCTCTTGTATACCTCCCTCGTCTGGGTTTTCCTTTTTTTCAGAACACCCGTGAAGTCCTGATTGTATACAACCGCCACGTTCATGCTTTTAGAAGACAGTCTCTGTGTGTCTTCAGATAGTACTTCCCTCCGAGCCTTCCGAGGGGTTTGTACCTATCGTAAAGTATCCGTCCCTCCTCGTCGAGTATGTTGTCCTGAACTTTTATAAGGAGAGCCTCCCCGAGTATGAGGTGCATATCGTAAACCTTCAGATGTTGGTAAAGTTTACACTCGAAGGAAGCTTTGGACTCCTTTATCCTCGGTGCCTTAACGAATTTGCTTTCTTCGGGGGTAAGACCTGCAACCTCGAACTCATCCACCTCCGGAGGAAGGTCCTCCCCGGTTTTCAACATAGGCTCGAAGAGCTCCTCAGAAACGAGGTTTACTACGAACTCCCCGGTCTCTAATATGTTCTTTACCGTGTCCTTCAGAGTTCCATCGTCTCTGTCGCTCACCGAGATCATGAGAACAGGCGGGGCATCGTTCACAGCATTGAAGAAGCTGAAAGGAGCTATATTTCTCACTCCCTCCCTACTTACGGTGGAAACCCAGCCTATAGGTCTCGGAACCACAAGACCCAAGACAAGCCTGAAGAGGGTATCTTCGTCCGTTCTATCTACAACAAACTCCATATCAGAAGCTCATGAGGTAAAAGAGGGGGCTGTAGGAGTTCAATATCTTTAGCTCCTCGATTTCCCCTCCTAAGACCCTCTGAAGAAGTGTCTTTTCCTCCGGAACGAAGAACTCCCTCGCCTTGGGAACCCCCGCCAGCTCCTTAGCCTTCTCAACCGCATCCTCCAGCCCCCCTATATCATCAACGAGACCGAGCTCCTTAGCCCTCTCACCGGTTAGAACCCTTCCGTCCGCCACCTCTCTCAGCTTCTCCTCGCTTATCTTCTTCCCCCTGTACCTCAGAATCGCTTCGAGGAACTGCTCGTAAGCTTCGTTTATAGTTTCCTGAAGGTACTTCTTCTCCTCCGGAGTGAGTTCCCTGAAGGGATTCAGCGTATCCTTAAACTTCCCCGTCTTTATGGCGGTCGCCTTGACGCCAATTTTCTCCATCAGCTCCTTGTAAGCCACGTGCTGGATTATCACACCGATGCTTCCCGTTATCGTCCCCGGATTGGCAAAGATGTAGTCCGCCGGGGCGGAGACGTAGTAACCTCCTGAAGCGGCGACGTTACCCATCGAAACCACCACAGGCTTCCCTTCCGCTCTGAACCTCTCTATAGCCCTGTATATCTCCTGAGACGCTCCCACCGAACCGCCGGGGCTGTCCACCCGTATCACGAGCGCTTTAACGCTCTTATCCCTTTTGAGTCTTTCTATCTTCTTTACCGTGGGAAGGGGATTAACTATCACTCCGGCGATCTTTATTATCGCGACCCTGTCCCCTACCGGAACCCTCGAGAGAATAGCCGTTAGCATGACAAAAGCAATTATAAGTACAACCGCTATTAGAAGAAGGATCTTTTTCATCGCTATATATTTTAATTGAGCTTTCTCATCCTAACTACGCGGTCAGAGTTTATATTATTCCCATGCTCGGTATAGTTAAGAAAGATCCGATAGAGAAGCTCGAGAAGATCTTGGGAAAGGAGAAGGTAAACAGATCCATTGTTGAGAGAAAACTCTACTCCTACGACGCTACTCCTATACCCATAGAGAGAGCCGTTCCAGCAGCGGTGGTCTTCCCGGAGAGCAAGGAGGACGTGGTAAGACTCGTAGAGATCTGCTACGAGGAGAGCGTACCCCTATTCCCGAGGGGAGCTGGTTCGGGGCTTACCGGCGGCGCAGTCCCCACAACGGAAAAGGGCGTAGTCGTTTCCTTCGAGAGGATGAATGGATTCGAGGTAGACGTGGATAACGCTACCGCGAGGGTTCAGCCCGGTGTGGTGACATACGAGTTCCAGAGGCACGTTGAAAAGCTCGGGCTCTTCTACCCTCCGGATCCCTCCTCTTTTAAGTACTCGACTATAGGAGGAAACGTAGCGGAGAACGCTGGAGGTCCGAGATGTCTCAAGTACGGGGTAACACGGGAGTACGTTTTGGGTATAGAGGCAGTTATAAAGGAAGGTAAGGTTCTCAGAACGGGAAATCCTGTCATAAAGGACGTTGCGGGGTACGATATAACGAAATTCTTCGTTGGATCGGAGGGGACCCTCGGATTACTCACGGAAGCCACCCTGAAGCTAATTCCCAAACCTCAGGCGAGGGCTACCGCTCTGGCGCTCTTTAACGACCTCGAGACGGTTGGTAGAGCTGTCACAAAGATAATGACCTCCGGTATATTCCCCTCCGCTTTGGAGTTCATGGACAGGGATGCTATAAGGGCGGTAGAGGACTTTAAACCTGCAGGACTCCCGAAGGACGTGGAGGCGCTCCTTCTGATAGAGGTAGATGGCTCAAAGACGGCGGTAAGGGAGCAGATAGAGGAGGTGAGGGAACTGCTCAGCGGTATGGGGATAGAGGTCAGGGTCGCTTCAGATGAGAGGGAAGCTGAGAAACTCTGGACGGCGAGGAAGAACTTAGGACCGGCTTTGGGGAACCTCAGAAGCGGTAAGATAAACGAGGACATAGTTTTTCCGAGGACATACCTCGCCGAAGCCCTTCCAAAACTCAGGGAGATAGCCGAGAAGTACGACCTCCTCATGGTCGTTTTCGGGCACATAGGGGACGGGAACCTCCACGTGAACTTCCTTTACGATAAAACCAAGAGGGAAGAGGAAGAAAGAGCCGAGAAGGCGGTCGATGAGGTCTTTGAGCTTGCCCTCTCCTACCACGGCTCCATAACGGGAGAGCACGGTGTTGGTCTGACCAAAAAGAAGTTTCTCAAGTGGCAGTTCGGAGAGATAGGTTACGAGCTCCTGAAGGGTATAAAACTTTTATTTGATCCGAAGAACCTTTTCAATCCGGGGAAAGTCATAGAGGTTTAGGATCTTCTCATCAGCTCGGATAGCATCTGTATAACAGTATCCATACGTTGGTTCACCCTGTCTATCTTTTCGTCAAGCCTGTCTATCTCCTGCCTGAGTTGCCCTATCTCCTGCCTAAGCTGTCCCATCTCTTGTCTAAGCTGTCCCATCTCCTGTCTGAGTTCCGAGGCTACCCTGTCTATCTTGTCATTCAGATACCTGAAGTCCATCTCCTGTTTCTCGCTGAGTTTGTTTATACTCTCCTTAAGCTCAGCGGTTCTCTCTTCTACCACCTCGTAAACAAGCTCAAGGGTTACCTTCCTGACCACATTCTTCGCCTCCTCTATAAGCTTTAAAGTTTGGTTCTTCTTAACAACCTCTTCAAGCTGGAAGAGCTTAATTTCCCTCTCCTGATAACCTTAATATCCCCATCGGTTAGCTCTAATATCGTGGAAGGTTTCCCCTCTATCTTACCACCGTCCACGTAAAGGGATACACTATCTCCAAAGTAGTCAATAGCTTCCTCTATGGTCCTCGCCGGAGGTTCTCCCTCAAGGTTAGCGCTTGGGGCTACAATAGGTCTTCCAAAATCCTTAAGAAGATTCATAATAAATCCCTTTTTCGGACACCTGACCGCTACGGTTTGACTACCGAGCCAGTGGTACAGGTTTTTCTTCTTTTTAAGGATGAGGGTAAGACTGGGAACGGCAAGGAGCTTTGTAGCCCTTCTGCCTACATCAAGACCAAGCTTTCTGACCCAAAATACATCGGGAACGAGGACTAAGAAAGGTCTTCCGGAGGGTCTTCTTAGCCTTTTGAGTTTCTGAACAGCTTCGTAGTTCAGGGCATCGGCGAGGATTCCATATATGGTATCCGTTGGAGCGACTACGAACTCACCTTTAGAGAGAGCTTCATAGGCTAAGCGGACCGCTTCAGGACTTCTTGAGCTTACTCTTTGCATACTCCATGAGTCCGCCCGCCTTTAGGATCGCCTGAAGCTCCTCAGGGAACTTGGTAGCTTTATACTCCTTCCCTGTCGTCAGGTTCCTGACAGTTCCCTTTTCCAGATCGACCTCTATCTCGTCCCCGTGGCTTATCTCATCGACAGCCTCAGGAGCCTCCACTATAGGAAGGCCTATGTTTATCGCGTTCCTGAAGAATATCCTCGCAAAGGATTTGGCTATCACAACAGGGACACCAGCGAACTTTATGGCTATTGGAGCGTGCTCCCTTGAAGATCCTGAACCGAAGTTTTTCCCCGCCACGATAATGTCCCCTTCTTTGTGTTCCTTTGCAAACTCCGGATGTTCCGAGTCCTCCATAACGTGCTTGGCGAGTTCGTAAGGATCGGAAGTATTAAGATACCTTGCTGGAATTATTTGATCGGTATCGACGTTATCCCCGAACTTCCAGACCTTTCCCCTTATAACCGTTCTCATACTGAAAGTATAGCACAGGGATTAAGTTCTAAAAAGGAGGTGGAGGTCATGAGGGGAATTTTGATGGGAGTTCTACTTACCCTCTCGGTAATTTTTGCTCAGGAGAAGGCTAAGTTTGTCCAAACCGAGTATGAGGCACCCTTCAGGGCTGTGGTCGAGTTCTACTTCGACGAACCCGAGAAGATAAGACCGGCTCTGGAATGGGTATCCAACATCATCTACGTCCTTTCCAGGGAGCCCTACAACTTTATTCCCGGAGAGGATATAGACATCGTGGTGATAATCCACGGGACGGAGATAACGACCCTCGTAAAGAAGAATAAGGATAAGTACAGGGACATCTGGGATAGGATCGAGGGGATGGAGATGTACGGAGTGAAATTCAAGGTCTGTGCCATGGCGGCTGAGCTGATCTACGGTTACAAACCTGAGGACTTCCCTCCCTTTATAGAGATGGTTCCCTCAGCCATAACCGAACTCCTCCACTGGCAGCAGAAGGGTTATGCTCTTTTAATACCCAGAGTTTTCGAAAGAAAGAAGGCGATTGAGGAGATAAGATAAGGAACCTAATAATTAAACCATGCGTGAGTGGACAAAAGGACTTTATATTACGACATAGTTTAGATATCTAATCCAGCGGATTGACCGGCTCGACAGACAAAGACAGGAGGATGCGAAGCACCTCACGGAGAAAATAGAGCAACTTGACAGACAGAGACAGGAAGACTTCAAGCATCTTGACAGTGAAATAAATCAGCTCAACTAGAAGGTAGAAATTCAGATAGGACAGCTCAGACAGGAGATGAAGGAAGAAATCGGTCAGCTTAAGCAGGATATGGGCAGGATAAATCAGAGGATCGATGTTCTCATTCAAATGGTTGCAAATTTGCAAAGATGAAAGCCTTGATACACAAGCTCTTGGTAATTTTGCAAAAGCAAAGCCTTGGTGCAAAAAGACTTGACAAATTCACACTTATGTGTCTATAATTTTTCTGAAAAATTTTTGAGAGGAGGGTATGTCATGAAGAAGAGCTACTTAGCAGCGGCAGCCATACTGGGTGCAGCAGTTTTTGCCGGTCAGGCTCATGCGGTCAAGATCGACCTCGGTAAAGGCAAGTCCTTCAAGATGGGCTTCAGGGCAAAGGTGCATGCTGTATATGCGGGTAAGAGGTCTGATACTGATAAGTCTGATATCTTCTTCTCTGTTCCAAATGCAAGGATATACGGTAAAGGCTCTATCTCAAAGATATTTAAGTGGGCGTTTCAGGGAGATTTTGGTGGTAAGACTTCAGGTGTCTTTGAAATAGTTGATGCTTTTGTCATGCTCGATTTTGCTAAGGAATTTAAGCTCTATGCCGGTGCTATAAAGGTGCCCTGGGAACTCCATTCCGGTATACAGTCAGGATGGTCCTTCGTAATGCCCACTGGTCCTGCTTATGGGCTGAAAAAAACAGGTGCAGGAAATCCATTCTCGAACCCGGCGGCTGAGAAAATTCCTGGATCCGGTTCCCGTTCGCCTCAGGTTGGTGTATGGGGTAAGGTCGCAGGTGGCATGTTCAAATACTATCTCTATGCTGTGGACGGGACTAATAGGAAATCAGGTACAGACGTGAAAACTGGTTTCGGTGTGAGGGTCGAGTTTGCCCCAACGATGGCAGGTTACAAAGGGCATCCTGGATACGTTCTTAAGGAAACCTATCTCGGAAAGCAAAATACGTTTACGGTCGGTCTGTCTTACTTCACCCAGGATTACGGTTCTGGAAAGGAGTCTCAGAAGTCCTTCGGCGTCGATGCCCTTTGGGAACAGAACCTTGGTATGGTCACACCCAACTTGAGCATAGGTTACGTAAGCCACAAGGATAAGGGTGGTTCTAGCGGTAATGATGTGAACGGTCTTATCCTCCAGGGGCAGGTTCTATTCAATCAAGCAACCCTCTTAGGAAAGCCCGCGTTGGGTATAAGGTGGGCTCAGTCTGATCCTGATGGTGCCAAGAAAGCTCAGGTGCTTGGTGTAGTTGCACAGCTCTATGTCAAAGGAGTAGGGAACAGGATAGCTCTTTCCGTAGACAATATTAAAGATGACAATGCGGCGGCACCCGACAAGGACTCCTACACCGACGTAACCCTCGCACTCTGGTACAACTTCTAATTACTTACTCCAAAAACTCCCAGCCCCGCCCTGTGCGGGGCTTTTTTATTGGAATGTGAAGGCTCTTAGCGATGAGGAAAGTAGAGTTTATCTATTTGGATCCCGTGCGCGGGGAGACTTCAAAACGGTATCGGAGAAGATGTAAAGTTCCTTGAATGTGCTGTTTCTGGTGGAGCCGATTTCATCGTCAGTGGGGACAGGGAACTCCTTTCTTTGAAAGAGTTTAGAGGAATAAAAATCCTTTCTCCTGTTGAGTTTAGGAGGTTGCTGGACAAATATAATCAGTAACGGCGGTATCAATATGAAAGCTTTAAGATTGCCTGAAAAGGATATACGTAGAGTAGAGGACTTCTTGAAGAGTTCAGGATTTAA
Organism: Hydrogenivirga okinawensis; assembly: GCF_055385515.1. Classification (NCBI taxonomy): domain Bacteria; kingdom Pseudomonadati; phylum Aquificota; class Aquificia; order Aquificales; family Aquificaceae; genus Hydrogenivirga; species Hydrogenivirga okinawensis. Next base: position 258,190 of record NZ_AP042386.1, read on the forward strand.
AAGGAGAGAAGTTAGGAACACCCTCTGGAGCTACGAAGGGGAGGATATTTATTTCAACATGTACCCGTCGGGGACTTTGCTTATACAGGGAAAGGAAGCGGATGAGTGGGTGGAGAAGATACTTTCGGTGGTGGATAATCTAAGGTTTCCTGTTGGAGGTTGCGACGAGGTCGGTAAGGGGGATATATTCGGACCTCTCGTTCTCTGCTGTGCTGTAATCACCCCCGAAAACTTCAAGAAGGTTCTCCTTCTAAACCCGAAGGACTCCAAACTACTTAAGGATGAAGAGGTTCTGAAGAAGGCGAAGGAACTTAGAAAGCTCGTTAAGGTTAAGTGTATAACCCTCATGCCCGAGAGATTCAACGAACTTTACGAGAGTTATAAAAACATCAACAGATTGATGGATGACGCTTACAGGAAACTGGTAAGAGTGGTGCTGAGCGAGTTCAAACTAAATAAGGTGGTTGTGGACAGATACTCCTCGAGGGACCCCTTTGGAGACGTCAAGGAGGTTGAGTTCATCGAGAAGGGGGAGAGGGACGTGGCGGTGAGCGTGGCGAGCATAATGGCCAGGGAAAAGTTTCTGAGGAGATTAAAGGAGTTGGAAGAGCGGTTCGGCATAGAAGTGCCGAAGGGCGCCTCGGGGGAGGTCAAGCACAGGGCAAAGGAGCTGTTAAAGAAGGATCCCTCCTTAGCCCGTAAAGTTCTTAAGCTCAGCTTTTTGGAGTAAAATACTTCCATGGCTAAGAGGGTTATTCTCGCTTACTCCGGAGGGCTCGATACATCAGTAATCGTAAGGTGGCTCACAGATAAGGGCTATGAAGTTATCACCTACACTGCCGATGTGGGTCAGGGTGAGGAGCTTTCCGAAATACCCGATAAGGCACGGGCTTCCGGGGCGACTGAGGCTATAGTGGAGGATATAAAGGAGGAGTTTGCGAGGGACTTCTGCCTCCCAACTCTGAGAGCCTTAGCCCTCTACGAGGGGAAGTATCCATTGACCGCCTCCCTCTCGAGACCTTTGATATCGAAGAAGCTCGTCTACTACGCCCACAAGCTCGGAGCCGACTGCGTCGCCCACGGATCTACCGGAAAAGGTAACGATCAGGTTAGGTTTGAACTCTCGGTTTGGGCTTTAGATCCGGACATCGAGGTTCTCGCACCCGTGAGGGAGTGGGAGTTCAAAGCGAGAGAGGAGCAGGTAGAGTACGCAAAGAAACACAACATACCTGTTAAGGTTACAAAGGAAAAGCCCTACTCCATAGACAGAAACCTCTGGGGGGTCTCCATAGAGTGCGGACCCTTGGAGGATCCCTGGAACGAGCCTCCGGAGGACGCTTACCAGATAACGACATCCCCCGAAAGGGCTCCCGATCAGCCAGAGTACGTAACGGTAGGCTTTGAAGAGGGCGTCCCCGTATCTTTGAACGGCAAAAATTACAACCTCCTGAGCGAACTTATTCTTGATCTGAACGAGATAGCGGGAAAGCACGGGGTTGGAAGAATAGATATGGTAGAGAACAGGCTCGTAGGTATTAAGAGCAGGGAGATCTACGAAGCTCCGGGAGCTATAGTCCTCTATGAAGCATACAGGGATCTGCTCTCCCTTGTAACCGACAGGTTCACCTTCCACCACTTTTTAAGCCACGTTCCTCACGAGTATGCGAAGCTCGTTTACGAGGGTCTGTGGTTTACACCTTTGAGAGAGGCTCTCGACGCCTTCACCGAAAGGCTCGCAAAGGACGTAACGGGAGAAGTGAGGTTAAAGCTCTACAAAGGAAGTGTCAGTGTGGTGGGTAGAAGGTCTCCGAACTCCCTCTACGTTGAGGATCTCGCCACCTACTCCGAGAAGGATGTCTTCGATCATATAGCTGGTAAGCACTTCACGAAGATTTGGGGGCTTCCTCTGAGGGTTCTGGGGAGGAGAGAGAAAGGGTAAGCAGAAAAGCCGAGAGTAGATAAAACCTTTGGAAAACTTGAACCGGGTTATTATTGGTTTATATCCAAAGCATGGACTGGGGTCAGGTTATTACTATCATATTCGGTGTTTCTGTGTTTACGGCAATCTTCATGCTTTTGATGAACAGACAGATTGACATGGTGAACTAGAGGATAGACAGCGTTGAAAGAAATCCGTTATCTTCTCTATAAGGCTTTGGGAGTGGAAGAAAAAAAGTAAGAGACCTTTATCCCTCCTTCAAAGCGTTCACTATCTCTTGAACCGCCTTCTTGGCATCCGCAAAGAGCATAAGTGTGTTGTCCATAGCAAATAGGGGGTTAGGAATTCCAGCAAATCCGGGGCTGAGACTCCTCTTTATGACTACCACGGTCTTTGCCTTCCAGACCTCTAATACGGGCATACCTGCTATGGGGCTTTTGGGATCGGTCTGTGCGAGGGGGTTTACCACGTCGTTGGCACCTATCACTATCACCACGTCCGTTTGTTCAAAGGTCGGATTTATCTCCTCGAGCTCTTTCATCTTCTCGTAGGGTATGTCCACCTCTGCAAGCAGGACGTTCATGTGTCCGGGCATCCTACCGGCTACAGGATGTATCCCAAACTCAACCTCGACTCCTTTGGATTCCAACAGGTTGTAAAGATCCCTCACCGCATACTGAGCCTGAGCAACCGCCATGCCGTATCCTGGGACGATCACAACTCTCCGAGCTCCCTCTAAGAGGAGTGCCACCTCTTCGGGAGAGGTAGCCTTTATCTTTCCAGCGTAAATGTCCTCCTCTTCCGTCTTAGCGATCTCTCCAAAGCCTCCGAAGAGAACGTTCAGGAGGGATCTGTTCATAGCCTTACACATGAGGTTCGTAAGGATTATTCCCGACGCTCCGACGAGAGAACCGGAGATTATAAGAGCGTTGTTTTGGAGAACGAACCCCGTAGCTGCGGCGGCGAGACCGGAGTAGGAGTTCAGTAGAGCGATAACGACAGGCATGTCAGCTCCGCCTATGGCTATAGTGAGGAGAATACCGAGAACAGCCGAGAGGAGAAGGATCATCCAGTAAAGGCTGATGTTTTGAGGGTGCGCAATTAGGTAAGCTCCCAACACCAAAGCTCCAAGAGCAAAGAGAGCCTTTACTACCTGCTCACCCGTGTACCTTATGGGTCTCTCCTTTATAAGCCCTTGGAGTTTGGCGAAGGCGACACCGCTTCCGAAAAAGGTAACGGAGCCTATGATCCCGGAAGCAACGGAGGCTGTGGTAAAGAGGTAGTCAGGATTCTTGGTTTCGTAGAGAGCTGCACCTGCAACGAGGGCTGAGGCTCCACCGCCGAGTCCGTTGAAGACCGCAACGAGCTGAGGCATGGCGGTCATCTCAACTTTAAGAGCCAGAAGTGTTCCTATCGCAGCACCTATGATGAGACCTGCTATGATGAGGGAAAAGTCCACTATCCTCTTGTCTAAGAGAGTTACGACAACCGCAATCAGCATACCGAGGGCACCGAGCATGTTCCCTCGTACAGCGGTTTTTGGATGGGATAGCCCCTTAAGACCGAAGATGAAAAGTGAAGCGGCGAGGAGGTAGGCGAGATTTACCACTATCTTTTCCATTCACTCCTTCCTCCTGAACATCTCAAGCATCCTGTGGGTAACCAAGAATCCTCCCACGACGTTTATGGTCGCAAAGACAAGAGCTATAAAGCCGAGGATGGTTGTCAACGTTGTGTGGTGGGATCCTGCAGATATGAGAGCTCCCACGATCGTTATCCCCGATATGGCATTGGAACCTGACATTAAGGGAGTGTGAAGGGTCGGAGGAACCTTCGTTATCACCTCAAAACCAACGAACATCGAGAGAACAAAAATGGTGAAGTACATGACGAAGTCTTCCATTTAGATCAACCTCCCAACAGCTCCTTTATCCTCTCACTTACGAGCTCTCCGTCTCTGAAGAGGAGAGTGTCCCTTATTATTTCGTCCTCTAAATCTATATTCAGCTCACCATCCTTTATAAGCAGGTTCAAGAAGTTAAATACGTTCCTCGAATACATCTGGCTTGCATCATGGGGAACCTTCGACGGAAGGTTCACAGCTCCCACTATCTTTACTCCGTACCTCTCAACGACCTCTCCCGGAACGGTAAGCTCGCAGTTCCCGCCCCTTTCGGCGGCGAGATCCACTATCACCGATCCCGGTCTCATTCCCTTAACCATCTCCTCCGTTACGAGAACGGGAGCCCTTTTACCGGGAACCATTGCGGTGGTTATCACCACGTCACTCTCCGCCACCACCTCGGTCATCATCTCCCTCTGTCTTCTGTAAAACTCTTCGTCCATAGCTCTCGCGTATCCTCCCTTGTCCTCTGCCTGTTCGCTCTCAAGACCTAACTCAACGAACTTGGCACCGAGGGATAAAACCTGTTCCTTTGCAGCAGGACGGATGTCGTAAGCCTGAACGACCGCACCGAGCCTCTTTGCCGTTGCTATAGCCTGAAGACCAGCAACACCAGCTCCGACCACGAACACCTTTGCGGGAAGGATCGTTCCCGCCGCGGTCATGAGCATGGGGAACATCTTAGGTAGCATATCTGCAGCTATAAGAACAGCCTTATAACCTGCTACGGTAGCCATAGATGAAAGGGCGTCCATACTCTGCGCTCTCGTTATCCTCGGTATAAGCTCCATAGCAAAGGCGGTTAGGTTCAGAGCTTTAACCTTTTCAAGGATCTCTTCCACCGCAAAAGGCTCGAGAAAACCTATGAGAACCTTCCCGAAGTATCCGTCCGCCTCCCTTAAGAAGTTTTCTTTATCTGCCATCAGGTCCCTTACCTTCAGGAGGATCTGGGATCTCTCGAAGACCTCCTCCCTACTTACTACTTCAGCTCCAGCTTCCCTGTACTCCTCGTCGGAAAATCCCGCCGATTCGCCCGCACCTTTTTCCACGAGAACACTCACTTCCCACTTTCTGAGCTTCTGAACCTCGGCCGGAATAAGGGAGACTCTCTTCTCGTTGGGATACGTTTCTTTGAGAAGGCCGATGAACATGGTGTATAATTTTAGCATGAGGAAGATAGCTCTCGCCTCCCTTGTAGCACTTACCCTGTTTGGAATCAAGTCCTGTGGTGAACCCTACGGAGCTGCAAAGGACACGGTTGAGGACTTCATGGAAGAGATAAAGGAAAAGGAAGGAATGGAAGCGATAAGGTACCTCCACCCTTCCTACAGGGACTCCCTCGCGAAGGAAATCAAACTGCCAGTCCAGTTTACGGAACTGCGGCCCTCGGAGGTTCTTGCCTGCCTGCTGAGCACTATGGGAGCTAACATAGAGGAAGTGGAGGTAAAGGACGGAAAGATCATAGGCGAGAACACGGCCCTTATAAAGGTGAAGGTAGAAGACAAGAACGATATAGAAAAAATATTTAGCTTCGTTCTTATAAAGGAAGATGGGAAGTGGTTGATAGCGGATATCTCTCCTTACGTTCCTCCGACTAAAGCTAAAGGGAAGTGAAATTTCTTATCTGGCAGACTGCATTCCTCGGGGATGTAATCTTAACTACACCCGTGGTAAGAACTCTAAAAAAGAACTTCCCCAGTTCGGAGATAGCCCTCGTGGGAAGACCCTTTATTCTTGAACTTTTCAAGGGATGGGACATAAAGTTAATCCCCTTCTCGAAAGGACTCAGGGAGAGCTTCTCGATCTTGAAAAAAATAAAGGGGTACGATGTGGCTATAGTCCCCCACCGCTCACTCAGAACTGCTCTGATAATGCTCTTTTCGGGAATACCGGAGAGAATAGGCTTTGACAGATCAGAGTTCCGGTGGGCTTACACGAAGATAGTGAGGCACAGGTGGGAGCTCCACGAAGTTGAGAGAAACCTCGAACTGCTCAAACCCCTCGGAATAAAGGAGTTTGTTAAGGAGACTTACCTTCCCCTTCCCGATGAGGAGAGGGAGAGGACCTTAGAGAAGTTCGGACTTCGAGATAAGGATTACATCGTAGTGAACCCCTTCTCAAACTTTCCCCTGAAGGAGTGGAGTTTGGAAAACTGGGCTGAGCTTATAAGAAGGCTCGACAACGTGGTGGTTACAGGTCTCCCATCGGACAGGAAGAAGGTTGAGGAACTGAAAAAGAGAGTAAATTTTATAGACCTTGTAGGGAGAACCTCTCTCAGGGAGCTCATGGGAGTGATTGCGGGTTCTAAGATCGTTATCTCCAACGACTCCTCCCCTGTCCACATAGCGAACGCTCTCGGTGTTCCTGCGCTCACCATCTATACTGCGACCTCCTCCGAGTATGGCTTCTACCCCCTTTTAGGCAGGTACATTAACAATCCCGCTCCCTGCTCACCCTGTTCTCCTAACCCGAAGAGGTGCAGGACGGGAACTTACGAGTGCTCAAGCCTTCCTACTTCCGATCTTGTCTTTGAAGTTCTCGAGGATCTCCTTAAGATCTAAGATCTTCTTGTTCTCCTGAGGCTTCTCGTAAGCTCTGTAAACCCCCTCCTCTTCCACTATAAAAACGTTCTCCAACTTCTTCCACCTTCCCGTGTCCTTCGTCTTTACGTAAAGATCCCTCACCTCACCTCTCGGGAGGTTGTTCCTCTCGAGGAAGAACTCTATCTCCTTCATCAGCTTTACGAGATGGTCGCAGGAATCGAAGTAATAGGTATAGGAACCTATCTTCATCGTACAGAGTTCGTCCTCCTTTATTATCTGGACATTACAGACGGGACATCTAACCTTCTCGGGAGGTGTAAAGTCCTTAGCCTTCTCTGGATTTCTGCTAACGTAGAGGATAACTCCGAGGAGAACTAAACCCGTAATTATAAGATCGGCGAGGGCTATCTGAGGCAGGTAATCCCTGAAGAAGAGTCCTATCAAGCTGGTAATAAGACTCAGAACCACGACCCCTCCCACTATGACAACGTATCTGAGCTTGTATCCTTTGAACATGAGAAACATGGTGGCGAGTATCCCCATGAACTCCACGATTCTGCTCAGAACTATCAGGATCGTCGTTTCGGTGAACATAGTTTAAGTATTGTAAATAATCACTTTCCCGTCAAGGAGAGAAGATCAGCTCTTTAAAGAGTTCTCTCAACTTCAGGATACCCCCCCCACCCCCGAGCTTCTCCCTCAGCTCCCTGAAACGCTCTCTCATTCTATCCTTCTTTTTTTCATCCTCGAGAAGACTCAGAGCCTCAGAGGCGACCTCCTTTGGATCTCTGTTTATCATCTCGGGAACTATGCCCTCACCAAGGATCAGGTTAGGAAGGGATACGAAGGACACCTTTACAAGAAGCTTACCCAGTAGGTAGGTTATCGGACTCACCCTGTAGAAGACAACGTGGGGATTAAGGGCGAGAGCCGCCTCGAGGGAAGAAGTTCCGGAAGCTATGAGGGAGATCTCGGAGTGGAACATGGAGTTGTAGGCAGGATCGGGGATCTCCTCAGAGGTTATCACCCTCACGGGAAGATCCGAGAGCTTCCTCTCTATGAACTCCTTAAACTCGGGGAAGGTAGGGAGAACGAAGTCTATCCTTTTTCCTTTGAGAATCTTCTTTATAACTTCCTTCAGAAAGTCGGTATGTCTCTTTACCTCGCTCCACCTGCTTCCGGGCATCAGGTTTACGGGTTTTCTCTCGAGGTTTAATATTCTCAGAAACTCAGCTTTATCGAGGGAAGGCTTCACCATGTCTACGAGGGGATGTCCCACGTAGTGAACCCTGAGGCTTTCAAACCTTCCGTATATATCCACCTCGAAGGGAAGGATAACGATAAGATCGTCGGCGAACTCTGCTATTACCTCAGCTCTCCTCGGCTTCCAAGCCCACACCTGAGGGGATATGAAGTAGATGATTCTCTTAACTCCTAATTCCTTAGCTTTCTTTATGAGCCGGAGGTTAAAGCCAGGAGCATCGCAGGCTACAAGAACGTCAGATTTCTTCACTTCAAGAAGAGTCCTTTTAAACACTTCCCTTATCTTGAAGAGTTTGGGAACAACCTCCGCTATCCCGACCACCGATATATCAGATATCTTGGCAACGCTCTTTACGCCTATCGATTCGAGCTTTTCATTCGTTATACCGATAAGATTTACGTCCTCGAAGCCTTCTCTGAAGATCTCGTAGAGGTAGTTAGCCGCAGATATGTCCCCAACGGAGAGGAAGACCTTGAGCGACATGGTATTATTAAAAGCCATGAAGATCGGTTTTGTTGGAAAGAAGAACGCTGTAAGGAGCATAATGGCCGAGGCTGTAACGAAGAGTGTCCTCTCGGATCTCGGCATAAGAGCGGAGGTGTTTTCTGCAGGGACGGAGCCGGCGAGAGAGGTTCATCCCCTTACTTTAAGGGTACTCGAGGAGAAGGGCTATTCTACAAAAGGCCTCTATCCAAAACCGATCGGGAAGATCCCCTACAAAAAGCTTGACGTTCTGGTGACTGTCTGCAACGAGGCTAAGGAGAAGTGCGAGTTCGTTATATCCCACAAGAGAAGGGAAAACTGGCTCATAGATGAGCCCAGGGAAACGGTGGAGTCCTTCAGGGAAACCCTGGAGGAGATAGAGGAACATGTTAGGAATCTACTCAAGCTCTCTTAGAAGGTTCTTCAGATAACACTCCTCCACCTTTTCCGACAAGCCTTTTATATCTTCCTTCGGAGAAAAGCCCGCCTTAAGTAAGTTCAGAAGAGTGTCTTTCAACTCCTCATAACTCCCCACCCTGAACCCGTAACCCGCCTTTGAGAGTATTTCTTCGAGATCCTTCACCTTCTCCGTATGAGGTCCGAATAGGACAGGTTTTCCGCAGAAGGCGGGCTCCAAAAGGTTGTGTCCTCCTATCGGAACAAAGGTTCCCCCCACGAAGGCAACTTCCCCGAGACAGTAGAAACCCCTGAGTTCTCCGAGGGTATCTACTATCAAAACGTCCCACGTATCCTTATCTTCGCTTCTTAGAGATACCTCCAGGCCAAATTCTTCCGCCTCTCTCTTCACTTCCGCGGATCTGCTTATGTGCCTCGGAGCTATTATCAGCTTTATAGGGAAGAACTCCTTTAGCTCTGTGAAGGCTCTCAGAACTATTTTCTCCTCGCCCTTGTGGGTACTCCCTGCAACAATAACCTTGAAGCCTTCCTCTATCTTTATGGCCGGTGGTTCTACCTCTCCCTCCCGAACGAGCTTAAGATTTCCACAGGTAATAACACCTTTAGCTCCTTCTCTCAGAAATATCTCCCGATCCTTCTCCGTTCTCGCAATTATCAGATCAAACTTCGGAACGAGGAACTTCTCCAAAAGACCTCCCCTCGCGTAGGCGTTTACAAGTATCTTTCTGCATCGGGTAAAGCTGATCAAAGATATCCACATCTCCCTCTCGGCTACTATTAAAGCTTTTGGCTTCACTAACTTCTCGAACTTTCTAATTAAAAAGGGAAGGTCTAAGGGAAGGGGGAAGAGAATGTCGTAGAAACCCTTCTGAGCTTTAAGGTAGTCGCTTGCTTTCGATGAAAAGTAGGTAAGCACTATAGGGAAGCGCCTTTTTAGTTCCTGCAAGATGGGCTTCAGTGTGTTGAACTCTCCGACGCTAGCGCAGTGAACCCATAGGGGATCGGTGATTCCTTTTAAGTCAGGTGGTTCGAGCAATAGCCTTTTCCTGAGTTCCCACTTCACGTTAGAATTATACCCATGAAAGCTCTGATGATACTCTACCCGGAACTCCTCAAGCACGGTAAGGAGAAACTCTACTCCGAACTCGAAAGGAACGTTGAGATAATAAAGAAGATCATAGGTATAGACAGTATGTACGCTTCGGTGAGTTCCCACTTCAAGGATCTTTTCGATAGGTTTCCGGATCTCTGTCTGATAAACAGCGTGAGGGAGAATCCAGCCTTCGCAGCGTACAGGGGTCTCAGGAAGCTGAGGGGAAGCGACGTCCTTCTCATAGACGGGAGCGTAAGGCTTACGAAGGAGGGGATCTTCGATTTTATAAACCGGCTCAATGTCACAGTTGGTATGCTCAAGGACAGGTGGGCAGGAGTCGCCTTCATAAAGATGAGGGATCTGGACTACACGGTGAAAAGTTTGGAAAGGAACTTCGAAAAAAGTGTTCTCGAAGCCTTTTACACCCTTCGGGATACCTACAGCATAGTTACGGACTTTGTAGAGATTAAAGATGATCGGCTCGTGCCGATTTCAGGTTTAGAACAGTGCAGGGGGTGAAGCATGGTAGATCCGGACATACTCCTAATAGCGATCGTTGAGATGATAGAGGGTGTTAGGAATCTTATAGGTGATAAGGGGGCTAACGCCGTTCTCAGGGACGCGGGTAGACACAGCGGTCCGAGGCTTCTCGAAAGTCTGATAGGTCATCTGCCGGAGGTTCTTGAAAAGGAGGAGGCAGTCAGAAGGACTTGCATGATGTTGGAGGAACTCGGCTTTGCTAAAAAGGTTATTAAGGAGGACGGGAAGATAACCGTTGAGAACGATATATTCAGCGACGCCGTAAGGGCTGAAGATATAGGGAAATCGCCGGTAATCTACTTCCTCATAGGCCTGATAGAGGGCTTCGTTCAGTTCATGTCCAACGACAAGGTAGTTCTAACTCCCGAAGAGATACAGAAAGGAAAGTTCGTCTTTTCCTACTCCTGAACCCTCAGGTAGCTTATGCTTTCTACGTGGTATGTTTGGGGGAACATATCTATAACCCTCGTCCCCTCGAGTTCGTATCCGCTCTTTATCAGAACCTTCAGATCCCTCGCTAAGGTGGAGGGGTTGCAGGAGACGTATATTATCCTCTCCGGTTTATTCTTAATGAGTAAATCGAGCTCCCTGTTTTCTAAACCGCTCCTCGGAGGATCGAGAACGACGAGATCAAGAACCTCTCCACCTCTGCTCTTCAGGTGTCTGAAGGCATCGGATCGGACGAATACGACGTTGTCCCTTCCGTTTATCTTAGCGTTGTACTCCGCATCGTTTATAGCCGAGGTGCCCGCGTCCGAACCCTCTATGAAGTTTCCCCGCTCCGAGAGAGGTATTGTAAAGAAACCCACACCACAGTACAGATCGAGAGCCTTCCTGTAGGAGATGTCGTCCACAACCGCGTCTATAAACTTCTCCCAGAGGGTGTGGTTCACCTGAAAGAAGGAGTCGGCACTCACTCTGTAGGTCCACTTTCCTACCTTCATAAACAGGTAATCCTTTCCGATCCAGTAGCGTCTATTCAGTATCGTTCTGAGTCTCGAGTAGTCTCCCACACCGACCACGTCCTCGGGGAGATAATCCTCTTTCAATCTGCTGAGGAACTCCCTGTCTATCTCTGTCGGCGCTATGAACTTAACGAGGAACTTATTCTCAGTGGGTGAGTAGGTTATGTGGATCTCCTGAAGCTCCTTTATGTACTCCGCACACTCCCTTAAAGGCTCTATCAGCTCATTTATCCTCGGATGGGCTATGGGGCAGCTATCTACGTTCACCACCTCCCTCTCGTTCCAGCGGAAGAAGCCGATCCGGGAGTTCTTTACTTTGAACTGAACCCTTATCCTGTAGCCGAACTCCTGACCCGAGGGTATACCTTCGAGAAGTTTGGAATCCCTTATCTTCCCTATTCTCTCGAGGGTCTCTAAAAGGATCTTTTCCTTTTCCTCGAACTGGGCGTTGTACTCTACGTGCTGGAGCTGGCACCCTCCACAGACTCCGAAGTAAGGGCAGGGCGGATCCCTGCGGACGTTGGAGGATATAACGACCTTCTTTACCTGAGCCTCGGTGTAGTCCTTCTTCTCCTCTAAAACTTCAACGTCCACAAGCTCGTTGGGAGCGGCGTATCTGACGAGGAACACCTTGTCCCCGTGCCTTCCCAGTCCGTAACCGCCGTAAACGAGCTTATCTATCTTGAGGCGTAAGGTATCTTCACTCACCCGGTTCCGATTCTCTAAGCTCTGCGAGCTTCTCAAAGTCCTCCTCCGACATCACATCAATATGCCACCCCGTTAGCTTATGGGCAAGCTTAACATTGCTCCCCTTCTTCCCGATGGCGAGAGATAGCTGTTCCTTCGGAACTGCCACCTCAGCCCTTTCCTCCTCAGGTATCAATCTTATCGCAGTAGGTTGAGCTGGCGAGAGAGCTCTCCTTATGAACTCTTCCTCGTCCTCGGTCCACCTCACCACGTCTATCTTCTCCCCGTGGAGTTCCTCAGAGATAGGCTGTATCCTCGATCCCCTGAGACCGACCACTATACCTACAGGATCCATCTTCATGTCCTTAGCGAAGACTGCGACCTTAGCCCTCTCACCCGGTATCCTTGCTACAGCCTTGATCTCTATCTCCTTCTCTGCCACCTCCGGTATCTCCGTCTCGAGAAGTCTCTTTAAAAAGAGGGGATGTGTCCTCGAGAGGATAAGCCTCGGCTCTCCATGAACCTTCTTTACCTCTAAAAGCAGAGCCTTGACCCTGTCCCCCACTTTATAGGCTTCTCCCGGTATCTGCTCTCTCCTGGGGAGGATAGCCTCCACCTTACCGAGATCCACGAGGACGTCCCCGTTGTCGTAGACCTTTCTCACTATACCCGTAACTATCTCACCCTCGAGCTCTTTGAACTCTAAAAATCCCCTCTCCCTCTCGGCTCTTTCGAGCTCACTTAAAAACTCCTCCTTAGCCGCGTAGGCGGCAATCCTGTTCACATCCTCGGTGGATATATCCAAAGGGAATCTCTCCCTTCTCTTTCCCTTCTTTTTCACTACGTAGACCTTTATACCTTCGTCGGTGAACTCTATATCGAGAGTGTCCCTTATTCTCTTGTCTTTCTTTATAGCTATGGCTATAGCGTTCTTGAGGGCGTACTCGACGACCCTCTCGGGAAGATCCTTTTCCCTCGCTACCTGTTCGATGAGCTTCCTTATGTTCTTTACCATCTCTCCGGCTCCAGTCTTCCCCTGGCGATCGCAGAGAAGGGTATGTGGAGCTCTTCTCCCTTCTCCCTTTCCCTGAGCGTTATTATACCTTCCCTGACATCCTCCACGTATCCGGTCGCCTCCCTTCTTCCACCGACAGGTTCTCTCAGAACGACCCTAACGAGCCTACCCTTGAAGAACTCGTAATGCTCAGGCTTCTCAAGTTCCCTCGTCAGTCCGGGGGAAGATATCTCCAACATGTAGGAGAAGGGTATGATATCCTCTACGTCCAAGAGAGCGCTTATCCTCCTGCTCACCTCCTCGCAATCTCTTATAGTAACCCCTCCCGGTTTGTCTATTATTACCCTGAGGACCCACCCCCTCTCCGGTTTGAACTCCACGTCAAAGAGCCGGTAACCCATCCTCTTCACGATAGGCTCTACCAACTCTTTGATTTTTCTTGCTATCTCCTTACTATCAACATTCATGAGTATTATTTTATAATTCTCGTTGGTATGAACCTGAGTGAAGCCGTCCTCTCTATACCCGCCCTCATGATAGCTGTGATACTCCACGAGGTAGCCCACGGGTGGGTCGCCTACAGGATGGGTGATCCCACGGCAAAGTTGGCGGGAAGGCTCACCCTGAATCCAATTCCTCACATAGACCCGTTCGGGACTATAATCCTCCCGGCGATGTTCATAATCTTAGGATCTCCCGTCATATTCGGATGGGCGAAGCCCGTGCCCATAAATCCTCTCAATTTCAGAGATCTGAGGAGAGGGACGTTCCTCACATCCATAGCGGGAGTTGTAATGAACCTCACCCTCGCCGTCCTCTTCGGAGCAGCCTACCGGATACTCTACAACCTCTCCGATGTGGTAGATCCCTTTATTACCAACACTATCATCTATCCCCTCCTCATATTCTCAGCCAAGTCGGTTCTTATAAACCTTATCCTCGCCCTATTCAACATAATTCCCATACCTCCCCTCGACGGTAGCAAGGCGGTCATGAGCTTCCTCTCCTTCAAATACTGGGAGATCTTCTACAAGTATGAGATCTACGGCTTCTTCGTCATAACGATACTCCTCTTCACTGGAGTTCTGGGAAGGATCATATACCCTCCCCTCATATTCCTTTACAATCTCATACTGGGCGGAGCCTGAAATGTTAAAGGGACTATATTTATAAAATCATGAGAACGATATTTGACAGAGAGCTTATAAAGAAGTACGACCGTCCCGGTCCGAGGTACACGAGCTATCCCCCCGCAACAGAGTTCACCGAAGAGGTTACGGCGGAGGACTACAGGAGAAAGCTCATAGAGAGCAACGAGAGAAAGACACCCCTCTCCCTGTATTTTCACATTCCCTTCTGTGAGAGCGGTTGTTATTACTGCGGGTGCAACATCATCATCTCCCACAGGAAAGGGATAGAAAAACCTTATCTCGACAGGGTTTACAGGGAGATGGACATGGTCTCTCCCCTCCTGGACAGGGAGAGGAAGGTGGAGCAACTCCACTGGGGCGGGGGAACTCCCAACTATTTGGAGCCCGACGAGATAAAGGAGTTCATGGAGGAGATAAGGAAGAGGTTCGACTTCTCCGATGATGCGGAGGTCAGCATAGAGATAGATCCGAGGTACGCGACCGACGAACAGCTCAAGGTGATAAGGGAGGTAGGCTTCAACCGGATAAGCATGGGTCTTCAGGATCTCGACGAAAGGGTTCAGAGGGCGATAAACAGGATCCAGCCTTACGAGCTTATGGAGTCTATGATGAAGAAGCTCAGGGATCTCGGCTTCGAAAGCATAAACATAGACCTGATTTACGGACTTCCCTACCAGAGCAGGGAGAGCTTTAAGAAGACCGTTGAGAAGGTGATAGAGCTTGGTCCCGACAGGATAGCGGTTTACAGCTTCGCCTACGTTCCTTGGGTGAAGCCTATACAGAAGCACATAGACCCTGAGACCCTACCTTCGGCGGAGGAAAAGCTCTCTATTCTTGAAATGGTGATAGAGGAGTTTCAGGACGCGGGCTACGTCTACATCGGAATGGATCACTTCGCCAAGCCCGAAGATGAGCTTGCGGTTGCCCAGAGGGAAGGAAAGCTCTGGAGGAACTTCCAGGGTTACACCACGAGGAAGGGGGTGGAACTCATAGGCTTCGGAGCGACTTCCATAGGTATGCTCTACGACTCCTACTTCCAGAACTACAAGACTCTTAGGGAGTACAACCTCTCCATAGATGAGGGGAGGCTACCCACCTACAGAGGCTACATCCTGAACGAGGACGACTTTATAAGGAGAGAGGTGATAATGGACATCATGTGCAACCTCGGTGTGAGCTTCAAAAAGATAGAGGATATGTTCGGGATAAAGTTTGAGGACTACTTCTCCGAGGAGTTGGAGGAGCTCAGGGAGCTCGAGGAGGACGGACTTATAAGGATAGGAGAAGGGCGTATAGACATACTCCCCGTAGGTAGGCTCTTGATAAGGAACGTAGCTATGGTTTTCGATGTTTACTTGAAAACAAAGAAGGAGCTCAGGTTCTCCAAAACTATATGATGGAAGCGCTCTTAGAGGTCAGGGAGGTAAGCAAGGTTTACCCGGTCAGGAAGGGTCTCTTCAAGAAGGAACCCTTTTACGCCCTCAGAGGAGTGAGCCTCTCCGTAAGAAGATCCGAGATACTCGGAGTGGTGGGAGAGTCAGGCTCTGGAAAAACGACCCTCGGTAAGGTGATCCTCAGGCTCGAAAGACCTTCTGAAGGCGAAATTTTCTTTTCAGGAAGGGACATATTCTCTCTCGGAAAGGAGTACACAAAAGAGGTGGCGGTGGTGTTTCAGGATCCGAGGAACTCCCTGAACCCGAGGATGAAAGTGGAGGAGATAGTGGAGGAGCCTCTGATAGTTCACGGGATCAAGAATAGAAAGGAGAGGGTAAGGGAAGCCCTCTCGAGGGTTCAGCTTCCAGAGGAGTTTCTTAAGAGAAAACCCGATGATCTTTCGGGAGGGCAGAGACAGAGGGTAGCAATAGCGAGGGCTATAGTCCTCAAGCCGAGCCTGATAGTTGCAGACGAGCCCACTGCCTCCCTCGACGTCTCCGTTCAGTGGGAAATACTCAGGCTCTTCATGTCCCTGAAAGAGGAAGGTATAGCCTTCCTCTTCATAACCCACGATATAAGGGTGATAGAGAAGATAGCGGACAGGGTGGCGGTGATCTACGGAGGTGCACTCATGGAGCTGGGGAAGAAGAAGGACGTTCTCGAAAAGCCCATGCATCCCTATACGAAATTTCTCCTGAGCAACGTTCCCGTCAGGCATCCGAAGATGAGGAAGGAGGACAGCTTTACAGAGGTGGAGTATGAGATACCAAAGGAAGGGTGTCCCTTCGCACCCCGTTGTTCCGACTATACGGAAGAGTGCTCGAAAAGCGTCAGGAGGTCTGAACTGAATGGAAGGATCGTTTACTGCAACCTATACTGACTTCCTCGTCTTCGTTTTCTTACTCTTCGCCTCCGGTTTCTTCGCCTCCTCGGAGGTGGTCTTCTTCAGCGTAAGCAGACCCATCCTGATGAAGTACTCCAAGAGCAGGTTCTACCCCTTCCTGATAAAGCTCCTCTCGAAACCCAAGGAGGTTCTCGTCTCCATACTCATAGGTAACGAGGTGGTGAACGTCCTAATATCCTCCTACGGAGCCAAGCTCTTTACGGATATGTTCGGAAGGGAGGGAGCCTTTATCTCCGCGGTCCTGATGTCCTTTCTGATATTTATCTTCGGGGAGACCCTTCCCAAGAACGCGGTCCTACCCCTCGCCGACAGGCTCTCCCTTATCTACGCTCCCGTTTTTTACCTATTCCACGCACTCATAACCCCTGTCAGGTTCTTCCTGTTCACACCCGTGGAGGGAATACTCAGAAGGCTTGGTGTAGAGACAGAGAAGGAGGAGTTTGAGCTCTCGGAGGAAAGACTCTTAGGGATCTTGGAGATGGGTATAGAGTCCGGGGAGTTCTCCGAGGACGAGAGGGAAATGGTGGAGAAGGTCTTCGAGATGGACGAGGTTCTCGTTAGGGAGATAATGACCCCAAGACCCGACATATTCGCCCTTCCCGAAGACTCCAAAGTCGGAGAGGTCTTAGGAGAGATAAGGAAGCACGGACACAGCAGAATACCGATCTACAAGGAGAGGCTCGACGATATAACCGGGATAGTTCATGTAAAGAGCCTCCTCCCTATAAGCAAGAACGCCGGGAGAACTCTGAGGGAGTTCAGAGAGGAAGCCCTCTTCGTTCCGGAGGTCATGACTGTAGGGAGCCTTCTTCAGGAACTGAGGAAAGCTAAAACCCAGATGGCGATAGTGGTTGATGAGCACGGAGCGGTTTCGGGACTTGTGACCATGTACGACATACTCAGGTGGCTCGTTGGAGAGGTTCCAGAGGAGTGGGAGGAGGAAGAAGAGATAAAGAAGCTCTCCTCGGATATGTACAAAATAGATGGCTCTGCAGACATAGAGGAGGTTGCGGAGAGGCTCGGCTTCGAGCTTCCCGAGGAGTACGACTACGACACGGTGAGCGGCTTTGTGATGGCTAACTTGGAGAAGATACCCCAGAAGGGGGATGAGTTCGAGTATGACGGTTTCAAGTTCATAATAGGGGACGTGGAGAAGAACCGTGTGAAAGAGGTGATAGTCAAGGTTCTGAAGAGAGCCGAAGAAAAGGCATAGACTACATGAACTTACATCTCCGATCGGAAGATCAAGAAATACCTGACTAATTCGTCGTAAAGGCTTGAGGGAGCGGGGCCGTAATATTTGAAAACGATGAGAGAGGGGGTTAAGGACTTCGTCCACCTTCACCTTCACACCCAATACTCTCTATTGGACGGCGCCATAAAGATAGAAGATCTTGTAAGGAAGGCGAAGGAGTTTGGATACAGGGCTGTGGGTGTATCCGATCACGGAAACCTTTTCGGCTCCCTTCACTTCTATAGGGCTCTGAAGGCAGAAAATATAAAGCCCATAATAGGTATGGAAGCCTACTTTACTACTGGGTCAAGGTTCGACAGGAGAACGAAGGGTAGCGAGGACAACATAACCGACAAGTACAACCACCATCTCATACTCATAGCCAAGGACGACGATGGTCTCAAGAACCTCATGAAGCTCTCCACCTTAGCTTACAAGGAGGGCTTCTACTACAAGCCGAGGATAGACTACGAGCTTTTGGAAAAGTACGGGAAGGGACTCATAGCCCTGACCGCGTGCCTCAAGGGAGTTCCCACCTACTACGCCTCCATAAACGAAGTTGATAAGGCTAAGGAGTGGGTTAAGAAGTTCAAGGACATATTCGGGAACGACCTTTACTTGGAGCTACAGGCGAACGATCTTGAGGAGCAAGCGACTGCAAACCGAAACCTGATAGAGATAGCAAAAAAGTACAGGGTCAAGCTCATAGCGACCAACGACTCCCACTACCTCAACCCCGAGGACAGGGAAGCCCACACCGTTCTGATGGCTATTCAGATGAAGAAGACGATCCACGACCTTACCAAGGGGAACTTCAGATGCGCCAACGACGGACTCCACTTTGCCTCTCCCCAAGAGGTATGGAGGAAGTTCGAGGGTAAGTTCGACGGATGGGAGGAGGCTCTCCTGAACACCTTAGAGGTTATGGAGAAGACCGCAGATAGCTTTGAGATATTTGAAAACACGAAGTACCTTCTTCCCAAATATGACGTCCCTCCGGATAGAACCTTAGAAGAGCATCTCAGGGATCTCGCCATAAGGGGTTTAAAACAGAGAATAGCCAAGGGACAGGCTAAGGACTCCAAGGAATACTGGGAGAGGTTAGAGTTCGAGCTGGATGTTATAAACAGGATGGGCTTTGCGGGATACTTTTTGATAGTTCAGGACTTCATAAACTGGGCTAAGGGTAGGGGAATACCCGTAGGTCCCGGAAGGGGATCGGCGGCGGGATCCTTGGTGGCCTACTCCATAGGTATAACGGACGTGGATCCTATAAAGCACGGACTTCTCTTTGAGAGATTTCTGAACCCCGAGAGGGTCTCTATGCCCGACATAGACGTGGACTTCTGTCAGGAGAAGAGGGACGAGGTTATAGAGTACGTTAAAGAGAAGTACGGGAGGGAGAACGTAGCCCAGATCATAACCTACAACGTCATGAAGGCGAAACAGACCCTCAGAGACGTCGCCAGAGCCCTCGGACTCCCTTACTCAACCGCCGACCAGCTCGCCAAGCTAATACCTCAGGGGGACGTTCAGGGAACGTGGCTCTCCCTTGAGGAGATGTACTCAACCCCCATGGAGGTTCTAAAGGAACGCTACGGGTCCCACAGGGGGGACATAGAGGACAACGTAAACAGGTTCAGGAAGCTCTGTAAAGAGAGTCCTGAGATAGACAAACTCGTCCAGATAGCTCTGAGGCTCGAGGGACTCACCCGCCACACCTCCCTCCACGCCGCAGGCGTCGTTATAGCTCCTCAGCCTCTTTCCGAACTCATACCCCTCTACTACGATCGGGATGGAGCGGTGGCGACCCAGTACGACATGACGAAGCTCGAGGAGCTCGGACTCCTCAAGATGGACTTCTTGGGTCTGAAGACACTCACGGAACTAAAAGCCATGAGAGATCTCGTTAAGGAGAGGAGGGGAATAGACGTGGACTTCCTCAGCCTCCCGATGGACGATCCCAAGGTTTTCGAGCTTCTTCAGGAGGGGAACACCACGGGAGTTTTTCAATTAGAGAGCAGGGGTATGAAGGAGCTTCTGAAGAGACTCAAGCCCGACAACTTCGACGACATCGTTGCGGTCTTAGCCCTCTACAGACCCGGACCACTGAAGAGCGGTCTCGTGGACAGGTACATAAACAGGAAGCACGGAAAGGAACCGGTTGAATACCCCTTCCCGGAGCTCGAAGAGATCCTAAAAGAAACCTACGGTGTGATCGTCTATCAGGAGCAGGTGATGAAGATGTCCCAAATCCTCGCCGGCTTCACACCGGGAGAGGCGGACACCCTCAGGAAGGCTATAGGGAAGAAGAAGAAGGATCTAATGGAGCAGATGAGGGAAAAGTTCATAAGGGGATCGGTGGAGAGGGGTTTTCCGGAGGACAGGATAAGGAAGCTCTGGGAGGATATAGAGAAGTTCGCTTCCTACTCCTTCAACAAATCCCACTCTGTAGCCTACGGATACATCTCCTACTGGACCGCCTATATGAAGGCTCACTACCCAGCAGAGTTCTTCGCGGTGAAGCTCACCACGGAAAAGAACGACAACAAGTTCATAAACCTAATAAAGGACTCTAAGCTCATGGGGTTTCATATCCTGATTCCGGATATAAACAGGAGCGACGTAGGTTTCAAAATAGAGGGAGAAAGGGAGATAAGGTTCGGTATAGGAAGGATAAAAGGTGTGGGGGAGGAAGCAGCTAAGGCTATTGTCGAAGCGAGGAAAAACAGGGATTTCAGGGGAATTCAGGACTTCGTCACGCGGGTCGATGGTAGGAAGGTGAACAAGAGGGTTATAGAGGCTCTGATAAAGGCGGGAGCCTTTGACTTCACCGGTATGAAGAGGGATGAGCTACTGGAAAAAGTGAGATCCTCCGGTAAGAATATGGCTTCAATAGCCCAGAACTCCCTATTTGGAGGTTCCACCAAGAAGAGGAAGCTCGATATAAACGACCTCTTGAGGATGGAAAAAGAGGTCATAGGCTTCTACATTTCAGGTCATCCCTTAGATAAGTTCGACAGGCTTTTGAGAGGAAAGTACACACCTATAGAAGAGATTGAGAACCTCGAAAGGGGTCAGACCGTGACCTTAGCGGGTGTCGTGTCTTCTCTCCAAGTTAAGAAAACGAAAAATGGGAACTACATGGCGGTCTTCAACCTTATAGACAGGACCGGTATGGTCAAGTGCGTAGTATTTCCAGAGGTTTTTGAGGAAAACAGGGAAAAGTTGAAGGAGGATTCTGTAGTCCTTCTTAAGGGAAATCTCGACGAGGATCTTGAAACGGAAAGCTTAAAAGTGATTGTTTCCGAGGTAGTTCCGCCAGAGGAGGTTGCTAAAAACGGTAACGGCTATATCACCCTCGTGCTCAGAAAGAGGGACGTTATGAACGGGAAGTTAGAAAAGTTGAAGGAAATACTGGAGAAGTTCAAAGACAGAGAAGGAGCTCAGATAACCTTTGAGATAAGAGACGAGGAGTTCACCGCTGTTTTACAGGCTCCTCCGGACTTCAGAGTAAAACCATCACCCGAACTCATAAATGTTCTCTCGAGGAAGCTAAGAGTTCAAACGGTTATGTGAAAAATTCATAGACGTAAAGGTTTCGATCTTTGCCTCATCTACGTAAACCTACAGTACATAGGTGTATTTTGAGAACATCTCTCAAAGACGTGCCTCTGAGATAGAGCCAAACCGCTCTTGCAAAGTTAGCATCTTCGGTGATCTTTACCTTTGGGTCGTTATTCTTATACCCTTCCGAGATCACAGGTTATATAATCTTTTCAATAATCCGCCGGGAGGTAAAGGAATGGATAAGATCGCCCTTGAGCAACTCACCGAGCAGAAGGAAAGCCCCGAATATCTTCAGATAAGCTGGGCAGCAGCTATGACTCTCGGGCTTATTCCGGGGCAATTTTATAGAAATACCAAGTTGAGCTGTATAAATACGCTCCTTACGTATCCCTCTGGATGTCATGCCACCTGTGCTTACTGTGGTCTTCAGAAGGCAAGAGACATGGAGTATTCAAAGAAGAACTTTATAAGGGTCGAGTGGCCCACGGTAAAGCTCGAAGATATCATAGAGAGAACCAAGCAGGTAGGTCACGCCGAGCGTCTTTGTATATCTCAGATAACCCATCCGAGATCGATAAGGGACACAAAGTACGTCCTGAAGAGAGTTATCGAGGAGTTGGGAGATCAGCTTTTCGTCTCCATACTTATGAACGCAACAGGTCAGACCTACGAAGATATAGAGGATTACAAAAAGCTTGGGGCGGATACCCTCACGGTGGCTCTTGATGCGGCAACACCGGAGATCTTCGACAGGCTCAGGGGAAGGCCGATGAATAGCCCCCACAGATGGGAAACTTACTGGGAAGTCTTGGAGTGGTGTGCCGAGGTGATGGGAGACGGCTACGCCGGGTGCCACCTCATAGTCGGTCTTGGTGAAACGGAGCAGGAGATGGTAGAAACCATCCAAAAGGTTAGAGATCTGGGGGCGAGAACTCACCTCTTCTCCTTCTGGCCCGAGGAGGGATCCCTTATGGAGAAGGAGAAACCCTGCCCCGCACCCCAGTATAGAAGAGTTCAAATGGCAAGGTATCTTATAGATAATGGGCTCTCGAGATACGAGGATATGAAGTTCAACGAGAAAGGACAGATAATCGACTGGGGCGTCTCTAAAGAGGTTTTTGAAGAAATATTCTGGAGTGGCAAACCTTTCATGACCGCCGGATGTAGGGGTAAGACTACAGAGGTAGCCTGTAACAGGCCTTTTGGTGACAGTTCTGTCTCCGACATAAAGAGCTATCCCTTCAAGCCCAACAAGAACGATCTCAAGAATATCAGGAAACAGCTCTTCGATTACGAGATGGAGACGGCTTATCCGGACGTTCTTAATCCGAGCGTATTCAGATACCAGTAAAATACTCTTGAGTTGGGTCCGAGCTGGGAAGGTAGAAGAAAGTTTGTTAGCAAGTTAAATCTAATACTCTTCTCCTTCCTCCTGGCTCTTCTTGTTGTCTCTCTTAGGATCCTCGATCTCCAAGTAACTATAGGAAGCGACATAGCGAGGGAGATAAAAGATAGATTCGACAGAATCTATCCCATAAGGATACCCCTTTACCGGGGGAGTATAAAGGATCAGATCGGGAGGGAGATAGCCCTGAGCGTACCCACCCTATCTGTTTACGTTCATCCAGACCCTGAGCTGATAAAGAAGAAAGAGGATTTCATAAGAGGTCTTGCCTCCATATCTGGTGTATCCGAAAAACTTTTGTGGAAAAGGATAAAGGAGGGAAAAGGAAAACCGTTAAAGATACTCTCTGGATTAGATATATCCTTGAAGGAAGAACTGAAGGATCTGATAAAAAAGACCGAAAACTCCAGATACGTGGGTTTGCAGGAGGAGTATGTAAGGATTTATCCTAACAGGACGATCGCTTCGAACACTGTAGGATTTGTAGGCGTAGACGGGACAGGGCTCGAGGGCATGGAGTACCTCCTCAACGCCCACTTGGGAGGAGGCTTTGCAACCGCTCTAATGTATCTGAACGGAGGGCTTGGAAAGATATACCTTCATCCTCTCGCAGGACTCCTTGGAAAGGAAAGGGACGTACTCCTAACTCTCGATTTAAGTGTTCAGAGCATAATCGAGAGAATAAGGGACGAGATAGTTAAGAAGTGGAGGCCCAAGAAGGTATCTATACTTGTCATGGATCTATCCAACGGATACATAGTCGGTCTCGCAACCTATCCCTACTTCGATCCCAACAGGTTCGGCGATTACTCCCCTGAGAAGAGAAGGAACTTCGCCGTCACGGACGTTTTCGAACCCGGATCCATAATGAAGCCCTTCTTCGTAGGCATGGCTCTCGAAAAAGGATACGTATCTACTAAAACTATTGTAGACACGGGAAAGGGAAGGATAAAGGTATTCGACAGGCATGTCAGAGATATAAAGAGGCTGGGCAGGATAAGATTGAAAGACGTCCTGGTTCAATCATCCAACGTTGGAACCATAAAGGTAGCCTCTCATCTAAGGAAGGAAGACGTGGAAGAACTCCTGAAAAGGTTTCATCTTGATAGGAAATTCGGGGTTTTCCCAGGCGAAGCAAATCCTCAGATACCAGATTTCAACTATCCGGCGAATCTACTTTACTCCGCCATAGGGCAGGGAATAGCCTTCAACACGCTGAATATTGCTGTCGCGTTCGGAGGTCTTGCCACGGGTAAGATATTGAAGCCCCATATAGTTAAGGAGATAGTATCCGCTGAAGGGAAGGTGGTTTACAGGGCGGAAAGGGAGATTATAGGGGAAAAAACGTTCTCCGATAGGACTCTCAGATGGATAAGAGGAGCCCTTACAGAAGTTGTAGAGCGGGGGACAGGAAAACGGGCAAAATCTAAGTACTTCACCATAGCAGGAAAGACAGGAACCTCTCAGAAGTTTGATTTCAAGACGGGAAAGTACTCGAAGGATAAGGTGGTTACCTACTTTGCAGGCTTCTTCCCGGCGTCGGACCCGAGGTTCGTTGCGGTTATAGTCGTGGACGAGCCGAGAGGCAAATACCTTTACGGAGGTGTAGTCAGCGCCCCTTATTTTAAAAAGCTCGCGGAACAGATAGCCTTCTATTACGGGCTAAAGCCCGACAAGGTGAAGTAACTTAGCTCTGAGCTCTTCCGGGAGTTCCAGACCGGGCATCTTCGGAATCTCAACCGGTTTGATACCTGTCATCTCCTCAACTATCCTCGGATTGGTCCTTTCGGACGGATCCTTCCCGGTGAAGCCGTTCATCACAACTCCTACGATCTTAAGCCCAAGGGATCGGACGTAAAACCATGTTAAAAAGGTGTGATTCAGGGTTCCGAGACCGGCTCTGGCAACTATTATCACAGGCAGACTCCAATCTCTTGCGAGATCCCCATAGGTATAGCTCCTCTTTACAGGCACGGCTATGCCCCCGGCACCCTCTATAAGAAGGATCTCGTACTTTTTAGTGAGCTCCTCGAACTTCATCCTTAGATCTTCAAGGGAAAAGTCCTTTCCTTCCTCGACAATAGCGGCGTAAGGCGAAAGGGGGAGGCTAAATCTTACCGGAACTATCTCATCCACATCCTGTCCAGTAGCTTTGGAGAGTAAAAACCCGTCTTCGGGAACATCTTTCACGTAGGTCTCCACAGGCTTGAAGCAACCGACCCTGACTCCTCTCTCCTTAAGAGCCAAGGCGAGGTTGTAAGTTATGAAGGTCTTTCCTACACCCGTATCGGTTCCGGTGACCAGGAAGGCTTGCATGTAGTATATATTAATGGTTCTTCTGATCCTTTTACCCTTCATAGCCTTCGCTTCAAATTTCCTCTTCTTCAAGGAGACAAAGTATGAAGACATACTTAGGGATATGGAAAGATCGAGAATAATTTACTTAGGCGAGATCCACAACAGGAAGGACGTCCACGATCTTCAGCTTAGGATAATCAAGGACCTTTCCGAGAGGGGTCACGATCTCCTTATACTTATGGAAGCCTTTCAGCAGCCCTTCCAAGATGCTCTCGATGAGTACGTAAATGGTGAGATTGAAGAGAAAGAGATGCTCAGGAGAACGGAGTACAGAAGAAGGTGGAGGTTTGACCCTGAGCTCTACGCCCCTATATGGAGGTTTGCAAGGGAAAGAGAAATCCCAATATACGCCCTCAACGTCCCCACGGAACTCCTTAGGGAAGTTAGGGAGAGGGGATTGGAGAATATTAAGAGCCGCTACCTTCCGAGAAGGATAATGCCGATAAGGGAGAAACACAGGCAGTTCTTGGAAAAGGCTTTAGGAAAGCATAAGAACAGCGATGCGAAAACCTTCTTTGATATACAGCTTACGTGGGACACGGGAATGGCGTACAGGGTGGTGAAGCTCGCCCTCGGCAATCCAGAAAAGAAGCTCGTGGTCATAGTGGGAAGCGGGCACGTTTGGAGAGGCTACGGCATACCCGAGAGGGTGAACTTCCTCATAGGAGAGATCTCTCAGTCGGTTCTATATGTCGATAAGGACGAAGTTTACTTCCTGTTTTCGAAGGACTTTTCCAAGGATAGCTCGTCAACGAACTCCAAGAGCGATCCGAACTGAAGTCCGTAAGAGACCCTCGACACCTTTACGGAAGGGAACCTTTCCTTAATAAGCTTCATAAGGTAGTTGGCGGTAGCCTCCCCTTCGGCGTTGGGGTTCGTGGCAACTATAACCTCCTTCACGTTTCCCCTACCTATCCTCTCAAGGAGTCTGTCTACGGTGAGATCCTGAGGCGATATTCCCTCCAAGGGTGCTATCCTTCCCTGAAGGACGTGGTAAACTCCCTTATACCTCTCGAGCTTTTCTATGGCGTAGGCGTCCTGAGATTCCTCCACAACGCATATAAATCTCTTACTCCTCTTAGGGCTGGAACAGATAGCGCACAGTTCTCTGTCCGTGAGGAGGTAGCACTCCCTGCAGGGTCTCAGCTCATCCCCAGCAATCCTGAGTTTATCTACGACCTCGAGTCTCTCCTCTTTAGATAACTTGAGAAGGTTGTAAACGAGCCTGCTCGCCCCTCTCTCTCCGTAGGTTGGAATCCTCTGAACGAATTCAAGGGCTTCCTTCAGGGGTTTGGGAAATATATCCTCAAAAGCCAAGTCCCAAGCCTCCCAAGAGACCTCCGAACCTTTTATTGAACTCCTCCTTCGCTATGTCCCTCGATATAGACTGGGCTTGATTTATCAATTCGAGAAGGATAGGCTTCAGCTTAGCCCAATCCTTTTTTAGTTCCTCATCTTTTATCTCTATATTTACGATCTCTCCGAGACCGTTGAAGACTATCTCCACACCTTCTCTCTCCAAGATCTCCTTCTTGAGCCTGAGGCTCTCTTTAACTTCCTCAAAACCCTGCTGGAGGTTCTTGAGCTGCTTCATCATGTCGTATATGTTCATAAGTACCTCCTGCCGAGGTTCTTCCTAACCTCGTATATCCTCTGGAAGGTAGTTGCCATACCTCCGAGGAAGATTATCAACAACGCCAAAGGTATAAGGTCGAGTATAACTCCTAAGAGGAGTGTTATCCACCTCTCGGTCCTCTCGAAGACACCACCTATTCCGTAAACACCGAGGGATTCAGCCCTTGCCCTCGTGTAGCTTACGCCGTAGGATCCTAAGAGGGCGAGGAAGGAGAGCCCAACACCGGCGAGTTCTCCCAAATTAGAGTACATCAACCCTAAGGCTAAGAAGGGCATGGCGTCGGAAAACCTGTCCACTGTGGAGTCTAAGAAGGCTCCGAACTCCGATTCGAGACCCCTCCTACGGGCGACCGCTCCGTCTATCGCATCAAGGAGGGCTCCTACACTCAGTAAGAGGAGGGCTATAAGGTTCGCTCCATAATAGAGAAATAGAGAGCCAAGGGCTATCAGGAGGAAACCGGCTAAGGTTATCAGGTTGGGGTGCACTCCCCTGTCGGCTAAAAAATCCACGATCGGATAGAGCGACCTCTCGAAGTAAGGTTTGAACTCACGGCTAACGAAACTCATTACTGGTATTATATAAAACATAAAGTTTAGGAGGTGGATCATGAGAAAAGCAGGTCTCTTTTATTTCTGGGCAGTGCTTTTCTTCTTCATGATATTCTCAAGCGTTGTTTTAGGAAAGGTCAATATGGAAAACCGGCATTTTCTGACCGAGGAGCAGAAGGCTAAGCTTTCGAAACTTTCAATTCCTTTTATAGAGAACAGGGGACAGCACTCAGATAAGGTTCTCTTTTACGCAAAGACCTTCGGAGGAACCGTATTCCTGACGAAGGACGGAGATATAGTCTATAGTCTGCCGAAAATTGAAGAAAAGTCAGCTAAGGGCAATAAACCTGCTATAAAGAAGGGGGTAGCCTTCAGAGAAAAGCTGGTCGGAGCAAAAGGGTTTAATATAAGAGGAGTTGAGAAAAGCGTAACAAAGGTGAATATATTTAAAGGGAAAGATCCCAAGAAGTGGAAGAGAAATCTAAATACCTATAGAACTGTAAGCATCGGTGAGGTTTATGAGGGAATAGAGGTTAGATTAAGAGCTTACGGGAACAATGTGGAGAAGCTGTTTTATGTTAAGCCCGGAGCGGATCCGAAGCGGATAAGGATTAAACTTGAAGGTGTAAAGGGGATAGAAGTAGGAAAGGACGGAAAGCTGATTTTAAAAACAGATCTTGGGGAAGTGAGCTTTACAAAGCCTGTAGCATATCAGGAAGTAAACGGTAAGAGGAAATACGTTGAAGTATCCTATGTGAAGGTTTCAGAGAAAGAATATGGTTTCAGACTCGGAAAGTATGATAGAACAAAACCCGTAATTATAGATCCATTGCTTGCATCTACTTACTTGGGCGGAAATGGTGATGATCAGGTTTATGCAATTACCATAGATGGTTCAGGGAACGTTTACGTGGCCGGATACACCTCTTCGTCAGACTTTCCCACAACAACTGGCGCTTACGATACAAGCCACAACGGTAGCTTTGATGCATTTGTATCAAAATTAAATAATGACCTCTCATATCTTCTCGCATCTACTTACTTGGGCGGAAATCGTAATGATCAGGTTTATGCAATTACCATAGATGGTTCAGGGAACGTTTACGTGGCCGGATTTACCGCTTCATCAGACTTTCCCACAACAACTGGCGCTTACGATACAAGCTACAACGGTGGAATCTATGATGTATTTGTATCAAAGTTGGTTAAGGATCTTTCTTCTGGGACCACTAGTGGAGGATGTTCTATGGCATCAGGAGCACCTCTTGTAAACCTCCTCGCGTGGTTCTTAGTATTAGCTTTCGTAATGTTGAGAAGGTTTAGAAGGGCTTAACTCTTCAGCCCTGGTCCAACGGGTCTTTTTAGACATCAAATATAGAAGAAGTGGTCTGGCAAGAATTTGAAGGAGCGGGACATTATCCTCTTGTTTACTGAGAACAGCATTTTCATATTAAAATCCGTTAAGTGTGTCAGAAGGCAATATCACAAAGCGGAGGATCTAAATGAAACCAACGTGGAAGGCTTTGAGTGTAGAAAACCTAACCCTTGCAGGCGTTTTGCTCGGCATTGTCGCAGGGATATACCTCCCTGAGGTAGTGAAGGACTTCAAGATAGTGGGAGATATCTTCCTCGCCCTCCTGAGAATGATCATAGTTCCCCTTGTCTTCACCTCCGTCTTCATAGCTATGCTCGGACTGGGGGATATATCGAGATTCAAGGATATGGGTGTGAGGACCATAGTTTACTACGTGGCGACGACGAGCCTCTCCGTCCTTACAGGGCTTATCCTTGTGAATCTTCTCGAACCGGGGAAGGGAAACGAGATCGTCCACCACGGGAAGGAAATAGGCGAGCTGAAGAAGTTGAGCATTGAGGACGTGATATGGAATATAGTTCCCACCAATCCCGTCAGGAGCTTTGTGGAAGGGAAGGTCCTCCAGATAATCTTCTTTTCAGTCCTCCTCGGTCTCGCCACCTTGGCTATAAACAAGGAGAAGATGAGACACGTCTTTAACCTCTTCGACGGAGTCAATGACGGGTTGATAAACCTAACGGGCTGGATAGTGAAATTAACTCCCGTAGGTGTCCTCTCTCTCGTGAGCTTTATGGTCGCCGATATGGGTATAGAGGTTTTGCTTTCCCTCTGGAAGTATGCCCTTACGGTCCTACTCGGTCTCCTGATACACGCCCTAATAACCCTACCTGCCCTCGGTTTTATATTCGGGAGATATAACCCCTACAAGTACTTTCTCAAGGTCAGGGAAGCTCCCCTTCTCGCCTTCTCCACCGCTTCCAGCGCTGCTACTCTGCCGGTATCAATGAAGGTTGCTGAGGAGAAGGGAGGTGTGCGTAAGGAAACCGCCGGCTTCGTCCTTCCCCTTGGAGCCACGATAAACATGGACGGAACTGCCCTCTACGAGTCCGTCGCTGCCGTCTTCATAGCTAACGTTTACGGTGTGGAGCTCGGTTTCTCCCAGATGCTCATGATCTTCCTGACGGCCACCCTCGCCTCCATAGGAGCAGCCGCTATACCGGGAGCCGGACTTATCATGCTTACTCTCGTTCTGAGCTCCATAGGTGTGCCCTTAGAGGGTATAGGTCTTATAATAGCGGTGGATCGTTTCTTAGATATGCTCAGGACAGCGGTGAACGTTTGGGGTGATCTCAACGGTGCCAAGATTATAGACAGGTTCGTTAGATGAAAGATCTTTATTATGAGGGGGTGAGAGATGGGACTGAAAGAGCAACTTGTTAGGAAAGGAGAGCTCGTGTGGGAGCTCCCGAAGGGGACGGTGGAAGGGCAGAGGGTCCCGGTAATTCTATACATAAGCGATGCCCTCTTCGAGCTTTTAGAAGAGGATGCGATAAGACAGGCAGCTAACGCGGCGACGCTGAGGGGCGTTCAGAAGGCCGTATATGTCATGCCCGACGTTCATGTAGGCTACGGCTTCCCTGTCGGAGGTGTAATGGCAACCGATACAGAGACAGGAATAATAAGCCCCGGAAGTGTGGGTTATGACATAAACTGTGGGGTGAGGCTCATCGCTACCAACCTCCACACCAAGGAGGTAGCTCCGAAGATAAGGGAGATAATGGAGGAGGTCCTTAAGAACGTTCCCGCAGGCGTGGGATCTACAGGTGATATAAAACTCTCTAAATCGAGCATGGAGGAGGTTCTTATAAAGGGAGCGAGGTGGGCGGTCGAGCATGGCTTTGGTTTCGAGGAGGATCTCGAACACATAGAGAGCTTTGGAGCTCTGCCGGATGCAGATCCTTCAAAGGCTTCCAAGGAAGCTTACGAGAGGGGATCTGATGAGCTCGGAACGGTGGGATCGGGAAACCACTTCGTAGAAGTTCAAATGGTGGAAGAGATCTACGACGAGGAGGTGGCCCAGAGGCTCGGACTCCACGAAGGACAGGTCACTATAATGGTTCACTCGGGCTCAAGGGGCTTCGGTCATCAGGTCTGTACTGATTACCTGAAGGTTGCCGTCAGAGTTCTTACAAAGTACGGTATAGAGCTCCCTGACCCTCAGCTCGCCTGCATGCCCTTCCTATCCAACGAAGGACAGGACTATTTCAAGGCTATGTGCGCAGCAGCCAACTACGCTTTTGCCAACAGACAGATCCTTGGCTTCAAGACGGCGAACACGGTAAGGAGGTTTCTCGGACTCTCCTGGGAGGAATTCGGATACAGGCTTATATACGACCACGCCCATAACATAGCGAAGATAGAGGAGCATAAGGTAGGGAACAAACTAAAGAGGGTGGTAGTTCACAGGAAGGGGGCAACGCGAGCCTTCCCTCCCCACAACCCCGAGGTTCCTCCAGCTTACAGAGAGATAGGTCAACCCGTCATAATTCCTGGCGATATGGGGAGAGCCTCCTACCTGCTCGTTGGCCAGCCCGAATCGATGGAGAAAAGCTTCGGAACGGCGTGCCACGGTGCCGGCAGGGTGATGTCAAGAAGACAGGCGAAGAAGTTCGTTAAAGAGCAGGGTCTTGAAAAGGTGATAGCTGGACTCACCGTAGTCGCACGGGGGAAAGGAACGATAATGGAGGAGATTCCGCAGGCTTACAAAGATGTTTCGGAGGTTGTTAGAGTCATTCACGACCTTGGTATAGCCAAGATGGTCGTCAGGTTAAAGCCCCTTGGAACCCTTAAGGGATAATCTTCCTATGTCCTTGGTGAGTCTCTCCCTCGCCGTGTAGGCACTCTGACCTATCGGACATTCCTTTCTAACCTTCAGGGCCAAGAGTAGAGCAGAGGGGTCTATCCAATCCCTGTCGGTTGGCAGTATTAACTCCTTCCAGTTGTTTCTGTACTTCTTAAAGATCTTCATACCCCGCATAATATTTTATTTATCGGACGGAGCCTCACATATAATAGAGATCATGGTTAAAACGAGGTTCGCTC
The DNA here is from genome assembly GCF_055385515.1 of Hydrogenivirga okinawensis. Classification (NCBI taxonomy): domain Bacteria; kingdom Pseudomonadati; phylum Aquificota; class Aquificia; order Aquificales; family Aquificaceae; genus Hydrogenivirga; species Hydrogenivirga okinawensis. Next base: position 289,696 of record NZ_AP042386.1, read on the forward strand.
CGAGTCCGACGGGATTCCTTCACTTAGGGAACGCGAGGACGGCGATCTTCAGTTATCTCTTAGCCCGGCATCACAGAGGTAAGTTCGTTCTCAGGATAGAAGACACCGACAGGGAGAGATCGAAGAGAGAGTACGAGGAGATGCTCCTAAGGGACCTCGAGTGGCTCGGTTTGGAGTGGGACGAGTTCTACAGGCAGTCCGAGAGGTTCGATATATACAGGGAGTATGTGGAAAAGCTCATCGAGAGTGGTCACGCCTACCCCTGCTTCTGTACACCTGAAGAGCTGGAAAGGGAGAGAGAAGAGGCTCAAAGGAAGGGTATAGCCTACAGGTATTCAGGGAAGTGCAGGGTTCTCTCCAGAGAAGAGGTAGAGGAGAGAAAGAGAAGGGGAATATCCTATGCGATAAGGTTCAGGGTTCCCGACGGGGAGATGGTAGTATTTGAGGACCTCGTAAAGGGACCTATATCCATAAACGTGGACGACTTTGGGGACTTCGTGATAGTTAGAAGTGACGGATCCCCTACTTACAACTTTGTGGTTGTGGTGGACGACGCACTCATGGGTATAACTCACGTGGTCAGGGGAGAAGATCACATACCCAACACTCCAAAGCAGATACTCATATATAGAGCCCTTGGCTTCGAGGTTCCCAAGTTCGCCCACCTACCGGTTATCCTCGGGGAGGACAGGAGCAAGCTCTCCAAGAGGCATGGAGCCGTCTCTGTGATGAACTACAGAGAGGAGGGTTACCTTCCAGAAGCCCTCTTCAACTACCTCTGCCTCTTGGGTTGGTCCCCGCCGGACTCCGATAGGGAGATCTTCTCAAAAGAGGAACTCATTGAACTCTTTGACCTGAAAGATGTGAACTCTGCGCCTGCGGTCTTCAACAGGGAGAAGCTAAGGTGGATGAACGGTGTATATATAAGGGAAGTTATATCTTTAGATAGGCTCTACGAGGTGGCTCTTCCCTTCCTCAGGGAAGCGGGTTATGAGGTGGAGGACGAGGCTTATGTCAGGAAGGTCCTCGAGAGGACGAGGGACGCCTACGAGACCTTTAAGGAGATGGTTCACAAGCTAAAGCCCTTCTTCGTGGACGAGTTCGATATACCCGAAGAGATGCTATCTTACCTCGAGGACATGAGGAGCTTCGAGGTCCTGTCCGCCTTTGTGGAGAAGCTTAGGAACAGGGAGCTAAACACTCCCGAAGAGGTAAAAGCCCTCGCAAAGGAGATCCAGAAGGAACTTGGCGTGAAGCCCAAGGAGATATGGCATTCCCTCAGGATAGCCCTCACGGGTCAGCTGGAGGGTGTTGGCATAGACGTCCTTCTATCCACCCTGCCGAAGGAGAGGGTGATATACAGGATAGAGAGGGTTCTTAAGAGGATCAGTTAAGGATCTATACCCTCCTCGGCGTCGGGGGAGATAAGCCAGAAGTTTCCTATATCTTCTATCACTCCCTTAAAGCTAAGGGTCTTCAGAGCCTTCGTTACTGCCTCTCTTGAGGAGCCAACTCACGCTGCAAGATCTCTATGGGTCATCTTCCTGACCTTGTACTTTCCTCCCTCCGTCTCCCCCTTCTCCTTCCCCACCTCTAATAGAAACTTCACTATCTTGCTCTCAACGTTCCTGAAGGCGAGAGCCTCAACCATGTCGTCCGTTCTCCTGAGCCTTGCAACGAGAGCTTTTATAACGTTTATGCCGATGTCCGGGTTCTCCCTTATCATCCTGTAGAGGACTTTCCTGCTAAGGACCGCAAGCCTTGTGTTCTCCTCCGCTATGACGGTGGCAGACCGCGGAAGCTCGTCTATCATACCCATCTCGCCGATGAACTTCCCCGGTCCGAGTTCTGCAAGGACAAGCTCGTTTCCCTGCTCATCGAAAAGCGAAGCCCTCACCTTCCCTTCCAAAACTATGTACATATCGCTGCTCGGTTCCTTTTCGTAAAAGAGGATCTCTCCCGCCGGTAAATCGATCAGCTTGAAGCTGAGGGATATCTTCTTCAGATCCCTCTCTGGTAGGTTTTGAAAGAGAACACTTTTTTTTAGAAAATCCGCTATCTTCCCCGTCTCCCCCATACGGGAAAATTTAGTTTATATTTATCCCTATGCCAAGAGTGATCTACTTCTCTGTTATCAAAGAGAAGCTGAAGAAGTCTGAGGAGGAGATAGATTTTAAGGGAACGGTTGGTAAATTCAGGGAAGTTCTAATAGAGAGGTATCCGGAACTCAAACCCATTTTGGAGAGGGTGAGGTTCGCAGTGAACGAGGAGTACGTGGATGACGACTTCTACTTGGAGGGAGACGAGAGGGTGGCGATAATACCGCCGGTGAGCGGGGGTTGATGAAGAAGGCTCTGATAGTGAGGCTCTCCTCCCTCGGGGACGTTGTACTCACCTCGGTTCTAATAGACCCCATCTTAAAAGCCGGCTACAAGCCGCACCTTCTAACCTTCAAGCCCTACGATACCCTCTTCGAAGATGACTGGAGGGTAACGGTGATAGGAACCTCCAAGGGAGAGATTCTGAGCGGTGCTTTCATCGATAAGCTCAGGGAGTGCAGCTTCGATCTCTTCATCGACGTTCACAGAAATCTGAGAACGTTCCTGCTGAGGAGAAAGCTGAAGGGGAAGTGGCTCGTTTACGAGAAGGGCTCAATAAGGAGGAGACTCGCCGTCAGGTTCCAGAGGTTTAGAAGAACTTACTACGTTACGGAAAGCTATTTGAAAGCTCTGGGCGACATGGCAAACGGCGCCAAGCCACTCCCCAAGATACTGGTATCCGAAGACAGGCTTGAGAAGCTCTCAGAGGTTTTGCCTGAAGGTGATTTTGTAGTCCTCGCTCCGGGGGCAAGGTACAGGAAAAAGAGGTACCCCTACTTTAGAGAGCTTGCCAAGATGGTGAGGGAACACGGTTTCGAGGTGGTCTGGGTTGGAGACAGAAGCGAGGCTGAGCTTGCAGGGGAGGGTATAAATCTGTGTGGTGAGCTGGATCTTCCCGACGTCTTAGGGGTTATAAAGCTCGCGAGGGTATTCGTGGGAAACGATTCAGGACTGCTCCACTGTGCTCGCGCTGTGGGAACCCCCGCCGTTCAGATATTCGGTGGTACACATCCCACCTTCGGCTTCTCCCTTTACCCTTCCGAGGGAAGGGTTATCTTTAAAGGGCTCGAGTGTCAACCCTGTGATATCCATGGGAAGGGGATGTGCAGATTTGGAGACTACAGGTGTTTGGAAATTGAACCTTCCCTCGTCTTTGCTGAGACTCTGAGACTCGTCAGTGAAAAGCCCTGAGTAATCTATAAACTAAAGAGTAAAGGGAGGTGGATCATGGGAGTGTTTGATGTCCTCGTATTAAAAGAAGATTTAAGCAGGACGGAGAAGCTCGTTCTCTTGAGAGAGCTTCTCAAAAGGGAGATGGACGTCCTTAACGAGTACTGCAAGATCAACGACAGGATACCGAAGGAGTACGCTATAGAACTCTGCCACCTTCATAACATAAAGAAGGTGAACATAGCCCGACTACTCTCTATGATAAGGGAGTTCGATCCAAAGTTCATGGAGGCACTCATAAACACGGACCCGAGGGTTAGGAAGTACATATCCTATTACTTCGACTTCATAAAGAAACACCCTTACTTCGAGGAGGTTTTGGAGCCTCAGAACCTCTTCGGGAACTGGGATTACATAAGGTACAAGCTAAAGATCTTCTTCCCAGAACTCACCTTCGAGGAGATAGACAGGTTTAAGTTCAAGCGTAAGGAGTTCATAGACTACGTCCACGAGAGACTGGGGGAGCCGGTGGAGCTGATAGAGGAGAAGCTCACGAGAGCAACTTGGTACGAGACGGTACCTTATCTTGAGCTCGAAAGTGAGATGGACAGGAGGTGGCATCCCGAGCCCATAATGACAGACGAGGACTGGGAGTTCATAAAGAGACACATAAACGGAAGGAAGAACGTGATCGTTAAAGACGATAACGGGAGGGAGAAGTTGGTCTACGTTGAGGTTAACATTCCTGATGAAGAGCTCGATAAGTACAGAAAGGATAGGGAGGGTCTTAAGAAGCTACTTATGGAAAGGTACAACATAGACGAGAGTGGAGCGGAACAGATACTCAGGAAAGCTGGTTGGGAATCTGAGACCTATCACATCATACCTCCCGTTCACACGGACGCTTACCCCGACTACGGTGATACCACTAAGGAAAAAGAGAAGAGGCCGGTAGAGGGGAAAAAGCTTTTCAGTATGGCAGAGCTCGCTGCCCACATCCGTCGCCTTGGAGGCATGGAACTCGAGATGCTCAACTACTGGGAGCTCCTTCACGACCGGCTTCAGGAGGTTCATGACAGGCTCCACCTATTCATAAGGACCAAGAGGAGGCTCCTTGGTAAGCTCTTTGGGATCTATTACACCATCGATCCTGTAATGGCTGAGGCGATCGTAACCTACGACGCGGAGATGGTCGAGAGGTTGAAGGATCTCGTTACGAAAACTGGGGTCAGGGACAAGAAGTTCACCCTTTACGACAACAAAGCTGCGTGGGAGGAGGTTAAAAGGAGAATCATATCTCGCTTCCCCGAGGTGAGCGAAGAGGAGATTGAGAGGTTCAAAGGGAATAGATCTGGCTTTGTCGAGTACTTAACCGAGAAACTGGGTAAAGATAGGGACTTTGTGGACGAAAGACTTGAGGACGCCGGCTGGCTCAGGAGCGAGGAGATTCCCTCCTTTGTCAGGCATATCGGTCCCTGACAGGAATGAGGTGCTTTATAGCGGAGTAGATCTCCAGGGTAGCCCTCGATCTGTTGAGGGTGTAAAAGTGTAATCCAGGGACACCATTAAGTATCAGATCCTCACACTGCCTTATGGCGAACTCCACACCGATCTTTGCCACCTCCTCGGGTCTGTCCTCCACGGGTTCCATTCTCTCGATCAAGGATTGGGGTATGGTCGCTCCACACATGCTCGCGAACTTTTTTATCTGCTTGAAGTTGGTTATGGGCATTATGCCAGGTATTATGGGTATCTCTATGCCGGCTCTCTCGCAGAGATCTACGAATTCGTAATAATACCTGTTTTCGAAGAACATCTGGGTTATAGAGAAGTCTGCACCTGCATCTACCTTTCCTTTGAAGTACCTTACCTCCCACTCCATGTTGGGAGACTCGGGATGACCCTCCGGGTAGCTCGCGACCCCGATGGAGAAGTAGCCTCCGAAGCTCTCCCTTATAAGCCTCACCAGCTCTGAAGCGTATTTACAGGCTCCCTCGGGGGGTCTGAAGTCAGGTCTGTCCCTCGGGACGTCTCCCCTGAGGGCTAAGATGTTGTCTATTCCTATCCTCTTGTAATCTTCAAGTATGTCTATAAGCTCCTCCCTTGTATGGGCTATGCAGGTGAGGTGTGCCATGACGTTTAAACCGATCTCCTCGTGGATCCTTTTGACCACGTTCCTCGTCCTGTCTCTGGTGGAACCTCCCGCACCGTAGGTAACGGAGACGAAGGTGGGACCTAAAGGCTTGAGATCCTTTATTGTCTCGAAAAGCTGTTTTTCACCCTCTGGGGTTTTGGGTGGGAAGAACTCAAAGGAAACGCTGAAAATTCCCTTCCTAAGTATATCCCCTATCCTCACCCCTTAGCCTCCACCCTTCCGAGCATGGTCTCCAGTAGTGCTATTATTTTCATCTTGCAGGGAGCGGGAGCTTTTGTAAACATACCTAAAGCGTCTATAAGCCTGTTTACCTCCTCCTTAGAAGACCCTCTGGCAAAGTTTTCGAGGTATTCGAGAACACCCTCTATCTCGGAAGAGAGTTTCTTATCGGCAAGGATCTCCTCAAGGCTCTTCCCGTCCCTAAACCTCCTGAGAACCTTCATACATTTAACCACGAGATCGTCCCTGAACTCCGACCACCTGAGATCGGAGAACCTGAGAACTATCTCCAAGAAAGCTTCGAAGGTGCTCATGGGTTATAATTCTACCTCGTCCAAGCTCTCTTTCCCGAGGTATATCATAAAGAGCCTGTCAAGACCAATAGAACACCCGGCGCAGGGAGGCATATCCCTGTGAGCTTTTATAAACTCCTCGTCTACGGGAAGCCCTCTTGTCTTCGCCTCCTTTTCGAGCCTCCTCCTCACCTCCTCGGGATCGGTCTCCTCCGTCCATCCGTTGGCGAGTTCCACGCCCTTGAGGAACAGCTCGAACCTCTCCGCCACACCGTCCCTTACCTTCGCAAGGGCACAGAGTTCTTCAGGAAAGTCCTTTAAGAATACAGCCCTCTTCCTGTCTATCCTCCTCTCGAGTTCCAAGAAGGCTCTGAAAAAGAGGGTTTCCCAATCCTCACCCTCTTCGTAATATATGCCGGCTTTCCCGAGCTCCCTCTTAAGATCGTCTCCAGATAGGTCTATCCGAAGGTAATCCCTAAAAGCCTCCTCTACAGATATCTCCTCGAACTCTTCAACTCCGAGAAGTTCCCTAAGGAGATCCTTTATCTCCGAAATGAGATACCTGTAGTCCTGCTCTATTCTGTACCACTCCAACATGTGGAACTCCACTCTGTGAAACCTACCGATTTCGTTGTTCCTGAAGACCTTGGCTATCTGAAAGATGTCTCTCTTATACTTAGCGAGGAGCTTTTTCATAGAGTACTCCGGTGAGGTCTGGAGCCACATAACCTCATTCTCAGCCCCGAATCCGACCTTGACAGGAATAGGCTCCACGTTAGCGTCTAAGTTGGGAAACCTCTGGAGAACGGGAGTTGAAACCTCCAAATAACCACGGCTCCTGTAGAAGGTTCTCACCCTCTCTATGAACTCGTGCCACTTTTCTAACAGCATGACGGGATCTATAATTTTATCCGTGGGTGTCAGAGTGGAATCGACGGGGATAAAGGAAGAGGGAAAGATCAAGGATATTCTCAGGGAAAGAGGTTACTCCGTTTACACCTGGACCGATCCGCCGGGGACCTACTATCCAACCCACACCCATCCTGACAGGGAGATCAGGTGGGTTGTTGAGGGAGAGGTGGTGATAGGAGCGGAGGGAAGGGAGATAGTCCTGAGAGAGGGGGATATGATAGAGCTCGATCCTGAGACACCCCACTGGGCAAGGACTGAGAAGGGGGTAAAGTATATATGCGGGTCTAAGTGATGGGAAAGATTGTGGAGTTTCCTTCGGGAGACGGCAAAGAAAAGAAGAAGGGAACTAAAGAGCTGCGGACGGAAAAACTTACACAGGAAGAGATGGAAAGACTTGTAGAACCTTTTCGGGACGGGTTGAAAAGGCTCTATCCTACGCAGGTAAAAGATGTTCTCGGGATGGTGGGTTTTGGAGAGAAGAGAGGAAAGGAAGTTCTCACAATGGGAGTTCTTCTATGGCAACCCTTAAAGAGTAAAGAGCCGGTGGCTTCAACCTTTATAGCTCTCTTTCAAAACGATCGTCTTGAGAAGGTTTCCTTCTTAGAGGCAAAGAACAACTACTGGGACTGGAATATCATGATAGAGACCTATCAAAGTCGCTTTAATACCAAGGAGATGTTCAGGGAACTTCAGATGCTCAGGAAGCAGCTCTTCAGTCAGGGCGAAGAGCCTTAATTTCCTCCATTATCTCAAGGGAGACCTTTCGGTAACCTTTTAGATTGTCCTCGTAGCCTAAAAACTTTCTGGGCTTTCCGATGTAAACCGAGATGGGGGGACCGGGCTTGGGGAAGGAGCTTCCTCTTGGAAAGACTCTATCCGTTCCCTCTATCAGGACGGGAACTACGGGAACTCCGCTCTTTACAGCCAGAAGACCTATCCCGGGCTTGGGCCTCAGGAACTCTCCCGGCTTTGCCCTCGTTCCCTCAGGGAATACGGCGACGGCGCACCCCTTATGAAGCAGTTCGAGAGTCATCTCGAGGGTGTCCACGTCTCCCGCCCCTCTCCTGATGGGAATGGCCCTCATGTGCCTTATTATCCATCCGAGGGGAGGCTTAAAGAGCTCCTCCTTTGCAAGGAATACCAGCGGCTCTGGGAAGACGGAGTTCAAAACCGGAGGGTCGAGATGGCTCCTGTGATTGGAGGCGACTATGTAGGACCCTTGGGAGGGTATGTTCTCGTCTCCATAAACCTCTATCCTGAAGATCTTCCTAAAGATCGGCTTGGTGATGGGACAGAGGGGTTTTATAAAGTACCTTCCGATAGGGGTTAGGGGGCAACCGCTCAACTACTCCTTCCTCTCTACCTTCTCCCTTAAGAACTTTACAAACTCCTCTACGGTCATCGTCCCGAGGTTCCCTTCCTTCTTGCTCCTGACCGATACTGTTCCAGCCTCAGCCTCTCTGTCTCCCACGACCGCGACGTAGGGTATCTTCATCAGCTCCGCCTCCCTTATCTTCGCGTTCATCCTCTCGTCCCTACCGTCTATTTCAGCGCGAAAACCTGCCTCGATAAGCTTTTCGAGAACCTTCCTACCGTAATCTACATGCCTATCCGCTATGGGAACTATCCTCACCTGTGTGGGGGAGAGCCAGAGAGGCAGGAGTCCCGCGTAGTGTTCCAAGAGTATTCCTGTGAACCTCTCTATGGAACCTAAGAGCGCCCTGTGGATCATGTAGGGTCTGTGTCTCTGATTGTCTGGTCCCACGTAGGTCATGTCAAAGCGTTCAGGGAGGTTGAAGTCGAACTGGATCGTAGAGCACTGCCAGAGTCTTCCTATCGCGTCCCTGATCTTCACATCTATCTTGGGTCCGTAGAAGGCTCCACCTCCCTCGTCAATCTCGTAGGTGTATCCGAGATCCTCCACCGCCTTCTTGAGGGCGTTCTCGGAGATCTCCCACTGTTCGTCGGAGCCTATGGCGTCCTCGGGTTTGGTGGAGACGTATATCTTGAAGTCCTCAAAGCCGAAGTCCTTGAGCATTGAGAGGGCGAGGTCGAGGGTCTCCCTGATCACTCCGTCCACTTGTTCGGGAGTGCATACGATGTGGGCGTCGTCTTGGGTGAAGCCCCTGACCCTAAGGAGTCCGTGGAGAACTCCTGACATCTCATATCTGTAGACCGTTCCCAGCTCGGCGAGCTTTATGGGTAGTTCCCTGTAGCTCCTGACCTTGCTCTTGTATATGGCTATGTGAAAGGGACAGTTCATAGGCTTTACGTAGTACTCCTCCCCTTCCATCTCCATGGGAGGGAACATGTTCGGTCTGTAGCACTCCAAGTGCCCGCTTATCTCCCAGAGCTTCGACTTTCCCACGTGGGGTGTATAGACGAACTGATAACCTCTCTTGAGGTGCTCCTCCTTCCAGTAGTCTTCGAGGATCTTCCTGTAGATAGCACCCCTCGGAAGCCAGAGGACGAGACCCGCCCCCACGTTCTCGTCTATCATGAAGAACTCCAACTCCCTTCCGAGCCTCCTGTGATCCCTCTTCTTAGCCTCCTCGTAAAATCTCAGTCTCTCCTTGAGTTCCTTGTCGCTCCAGAAGGCTATCCCGTATATCCTCGTGAGCTGAGGCTGATCGGATCTTCCCATCCAGTAGGCTCCCGATATGGAGGTGAGCTTGAAGGCTCCCGCCTTACCTGTTGAAGGAAGGTGAGGTCCTTTGCAGAGGTCTACGAAGTCCCCCTGCTGATAAACGGATATGACCTCCTCAGGAGGGATCCTGTTTATTATGTCTATCTTGTACTTCTCCCTCAGTTTCTCAAAGAGCTTTAAAGCCTCCTCCCTCTCGAGCTCCTTCCTCAGGATAGGATAGTCTCTCTTTATTATCTCCCTCATCTTCTCCTCTATCTTGGGGAGGTCCTCCTCCGTTATCCTGTGTCCCTCAACCTCCACGTCGTAGTAGAAGCCCTCTTCGGTGGTCGGTCCCACTCCGAGATGAACCTTCTCCGTTCCGTAGAGTTCTTTGAGAGCCTGAGCCATTATGTGGGCGAGGGAGTGTCTCAGGATCTCTAAACTCTCAGGATCTTCCCGGAATATCGGTTTTATCTCTCCGCCCTCGTTTACAGGAGTTTGAAGATCTATGATCCTGTCTCCTATCCTTCCACCGAGAGCACTCTTTATACCTGCAAGTTCAAAAATACTACCAAGGGTAGTTCCCTTCTCTACCTCAAGCTCCTTGCCCTCTATGGAAACCTTTATCTTATCCTTCACCTTCATGGTCTTCATATTTTACTATTCTATAAGGCTGAGATAGGAGGGAGTATGATGGTAAAAAGATCGGTCGCTCTTCTTCTCATGCTATTTACCTTCTCCTTCCCTCAGAAGGTTATAAAGGCTCACGAGGGAGCCGTGAGAGATATAGATCTCGCGGGAAAGTTCTTCGTTACCTGTGGAGACGACGGCTACATAAAGATCTGGACACTTGACGGAAAGAACATTTTGAAAATCAGAGGGCACAGGGGACAAATACTTTCAGTTGCCATAAACAGGAGGGGGTTTGTAGCCTCAGCCGGAGAGGACAGAGTTATAAAGGTATGGCGTTTACCTTCAGGAAAACTGGTTAGGGTTCTCAGAGGGCACGAGGACTACGTCAGGGCTCTCGCCTTTTCAAGGTACGGAAGGAAGCTCGCCTCCGGTGATGATCTGTGGGAGATCAGGCTCTGGGATGCCACCGAGTGGAGATTGATAAGGAAGTTTCAGGGACATAGCGGTTGGGTGTTCTCCATAGACTTCTCCCCGACGGAGGACATCTTCGCCTCGGCGAGCAAGGACAACACTATCAGAGTATGGTACCCGGACGGAAGGTCGGAGGTTCTTCAGGGACACAAGGATTACGTTTACGACCTTTCCTTTTCCCCCAACGGGAAACGGCTCGTATCGGTTGGAAACGACGGATACGTTATAGTCTGGGATGTAAAAAGGAAAAAGATCTTGAAGAAGTTTAAAGCTCACGAGGGTGCTATATACACGGTGTCATACTCTCCCGACGGGAAGATGATAGCCACCGCCGGGTTTGACAGCCAGGTAAAGCTCTGGAGCACTTCAAACTGGAGTACCATAGCCATTCTCAGGGGACATAAAGGTTCAGTTGTGAGACTGAGGTTCTCTCCTAACGGAAGGAAGCTCATAACCGCCGATGACAGAGGCTGGGTGATCATCTGGAACGTGAGGTGAACATGTCCTTGTAGAGTATGTAAGACTTAGGAAGACCCTTTATGTTCACCTCGTAAACGTCGTACTCCTTCCTCCACTCTTCCTTTATATCCCTCCCCTTCATTACGAAAACGTATCTCTCCGAGAGGTTTTCGAGAACAGGTCTTATCTCCTCAAACTCGCCGAGCGCCCTCGCTACCACTATGTAGAACTTTCCCCTCACCCTCTCCGCCCTATCGCAGATGACTTTCCAATCAAGGTCAAGCTTTACCTTCAGATACTCCAGAAAGCTGCACTTCTTCCCCACCGACTCTATCAGGAAGAGGTTAAACTCCTTTAGATATATCTTGAGGGGAACTCCAGGGAAGCCCGCACCCGATCCCACATCGGCTATATCCCTCCCTCTCCAATCGATGCCCAGATCGAGAAAACATTTTGCCAAGGAGAGGGAGTCTATGAAGTGTCTCCTGACTATCTCCTCGTCCTTCTCGATCGCCGTGAGGTTGTGAACCCTGTTCCACCTCTTGAGCTCCTCTAAGTAAATCTCAAACCTTTCCAGATCCTCCTCTTCGAGCTCAAAGCCCGCTTCCCTGAAAATCTCTTTCATACGAGCTTTTCTATCCTCCTGAGAACCTCTTCGACCACTCTCTCTGGTTTAGAGCTTCCATATATCTCCCTTCCCATAACTATCATGTCCGCTCCTAAAGAGACCGCTTTCTCAGGAGTGAGGACTCTGACCTGATCCTGGGTTTCCCCTCCCAAACGGATACCGGGAACGACGGTGAGCAGTTCCGTCTTCTCCTTAACCTCTCGGACCTCCTTTGCCGAGCAGACGACTCCGTCAAGACCGCACTCCCTTGCCTTTCCTGCAAGGTAGAGAACCATCTCCTTCAGACTGCTAAGCTCAGTTCTAAGAAAATTCAAATAGCTCTCATCGTGGCTCGTCAGGATAGTAACACCGAGTAGCTTTATCCTGTTCCTCTCCGAAACCGCCCACTCCATCATTCTCTCCCCTCCGAGGGTGTGGAGGGTGAGGTAATCCACGCCGAGCTCCTCCGCCTTCTGAACCGCTATCTTCACGGTGTTGGGTATGTCGTGGAGTTTAAGGTCGAGGAAAGCCTCCCGCTTTCTCGTTTTCACTTCATCTATTATTTCCCTTCCACCGTCCAAGAAGAGGCGGGGACCTACTTTAAAAACGATAGGGTATTCGGAGAGTCTATCTATTAGATCTAAGGCTCTTTTTCTGTCTACGTCTAATGCTACACAGAGCTTAGGCATGAATCATAAGTATAAGCTCTAATAACTTTTAGGTCAAAGAAGGATGGGAAGACGGGAAAGGGGATCTCCCTTCATGTTTGAGACGAGCTTGAGAAATACGAGGGCGGTTATGTAGGCATCGTCTAAGGCGGAGTGAACACCTTCCGTTGGAATCCCCATATCCTGCGCTATCTCCTGAAGACTCTTCTCCTGACCTCCCCTCCTCTTCCACAGATGAAAGACATCGATCCGATAGGTTATAAAGGGAACTCCGAAGAACTTCAGGGTATACCTGCTCACCATCTTCCTGTCGAACTCGACATTAAAACCTACAAGGAGACTTCCCTTCACGTAATCGAGGAAACCCTCTACTACCTTTCGGGCGTCTTCACCTTTCCTTTCGAGATCTTCAAGGGTTATTCCGTGTATCTCCACCGACTCCCTCCTCAAGTTTTCAGGTTTTATGAAGCGGTGAAAGGCGGTGGAGAGCTTGAGAGACATACCTTCTACCTTTAGAGCTCCTATTGAAACGATCTCAGAACTCTTCACATCCAAGCCTGTGGTTTCCGTATCGAAAACGGTAAAACTTGCCTCCTCTATCGGAGTTTTTAAATCTATCCCTTCGAGGAGATCATGGATAAGCTCAGAATCCCCGTACTTCCTTAAGAGGAGCTTTTTCTTGATCTGAAGGAGCAGGTTCATTTAGGTATTCCCGCAGTGTACCTTCTCTCTATGAAGCTCTGGAACTCCTCAACTATCTTGAGTGTGTCCTTTAGGAGATCCCTCTCCAGCTTGGAGAGCCTCTCGGGATTAACGTAGTTGTCGGGTTCTCTCCCCTCCCTGAGCTTCTCTATCTGAGAACGGAGCCTTAGGGTCTGGAGAAAGGTGTAGGCTTCCTTAAGATCGCCTCCGAGGTCCTTGGGAAGTATCCCCTTCTCCATCAATCTATCTATTCTATCGAGGGTCGAGGTCTCCCTTACCTTTCCTTTAAGAGAGAGGGCTCTTACTCCCTGAGTTATAGGAAATATACCTCCCTTCTTTATGTCGAGTTCTCCCCTGTGTTCCCCTCTGCTCTCTAAGACGAACCTACTCATAAAACCTATGGGAGGTTTGAACCTTATCGCATCAGTTAGCATATAGGCTATGAAGAGCTCATCCCCTTCTAAGGATTTGAAGATAAAGTCACGAAGATCCTCGACAAGCTCAGAGTTCCCGAAGGCGTTTCTAAAATCGAAGAATATACCGAGCTTGAGGGTATGTTCCGGCTCAGGCCTTGCGAACCAGGAATTCAGCCTCTCCTTCCATCTGCTTATCCCTAACCTCCACTCTGGATTTGATACCATCACGTTTCCGGGACAAGGAGGGAAACCTATCTCTATAAGGATCTCGGTGTAAAGCTTTCCGAACCTATCGAAATAATCGTCCACGTCAACATCCAGCATGGGATAGGTATCGTCGTATATGAGAGCGTTGTCCTGATCAGTCTTGAGCGTCTGCTCTCTCCTCCCTTCGCTTCCTAAAACCATTATGCTGAAGGGAACCGGAGGTTCCATCTGGAGCTCTCTGATTGTAAGAAGAACCGCCTTAGCCATTATCTTGTCGTTGATCTCGGCTATCAGCCTGCCTATGTAGTTCACCTTCAGACCTTCGGAGAATAGATCGATTACCATGTCGTCGACGAGAGAGTAGATGTACCTAAGGTTCTCTACGCTCTCTGACCTCTCTATTTCCTTTATCAGTACGACGAGGTTCTTGCTTTCGTGGGCTATTATGTCCTTATCCTCTAAAACTCCCACGAGCTCTCCCCTTCTGCTTATCCCTATCCTCCTTATATTCCTGCTCGCCATCTCTATTATCGCCTCGAAAAGAAAGCTCTCCTCGTCCACGTGTATAACCGGGAAGCTCATTATCTCGGAAAGTTTGGTTGAGGAGGGATCCTTCCCTTCAGCAACTACCCTCTTTATAACGTCCCTCTCCGTAACTATCCCGATCTGGGAGTCCCTGACGAACACACAGGAGAGATTCTTATCCCTCATCTGGATGGCGGCGGACAGGACTGAGTCATCGCCTTTGAGGAAGGGCACCTCTCTGAACTTGAGATCCTTTATTTTCAGAGTGAGGAATCTCTCTAAAGAACCCGCTTCCTTTACTGGAGCCTTAACCATCCTGACAGTGGCTGATAGCTTCTTTGCCAAGTTCTTTGCAAAGAAGAGCTCGAACTCCTCGTACTTCTCTATGAGCTTAAGGAAGACTTCCTTAGGCAGAAGGTAAAGGATCGCATCCTGAACTACTCTCCCGGTTGAGGTGGGAGGGTTGCCGCTCAGGAGAGAGGGGTATCCGAAGACGTCTCCCTCGTGGAGGAAGTCTATTTCCCTACCGTCCACCTCTAAGACCACCGCTCCCTTACGGATTATGTAGAGATACTCTAAAGGCTGTGAGCCTTCCTCGAAGACGATCTCGTTCCTGGGATAGTAGCGAACGATTATGTGAAAGGAGAGGGCTCCCAGAGCCTCCTCCGGGAGCCTCGAAAAGGGGTAGTGCTCCTTTAAAAACCTTTCTACATCCTGAATCATACCTCGTGGATCTTCTTAGGATACCTGAGTTCCTCAACGAGCTTCTGTATTCTTTCGGAGGGGGGAGGTGTAGCGAGGGTAACCGCAACGGTAACTATGAGGTTAGCTATGAGTCCAAAGAGTCCAGAGGCTGTGTGCTGTATTCCCCATATCGAGAAGCCCTGAGTCTTGTTAAGGTAGATGTAAAGGATAGTAACCAGTAGTCCCACAACGAGACCGGATATAGCACCTTGCCTGTTGAGCCTCTTCCAGAACACTCCGAGGACGAGTGCAGGGAAGAAGGATGCGGTTGCTAAGGAGAACGCCCATGCAACTATCTGAACGATGAAGGCTATCTTCTGCGCCGCGACGAAACCACCGATGATACCGGCAACGGCGACCGCTATCTTACCGATCATAACGACCCTTTTCTCAGGAGCGTCGGGATTGATCATCTTGTTGTAGAGGTCGTTGGACACAGCCGCGGCTATAACGAGGAGGAGTCCGTCAGCTGTCGATAGAGCTGCGGCAAGACCTCCAGCCATAACGAAGAATCCTACCACCGCAGCCAAACCGGCTATCTCGGGCGTGGCGAGGACGACTATATCCCTGTGTATGTTCAGCTCTGCCCACTGAATTATACCGTCACCGTTTTTATCGAGGACCTTAAAGAGACCCGTCTCAGCCCACTTCTGAGCCCAGGCGGGGAGTTGGTCTATAGGCTTGCCCACAACGTCCTTGAGGATGACGTATCTCGAAAAGGCGGCGTAAGCAGGGGCGGTGAGATATAGAATAGCTATGAAGAAGAGTGCCCATCCTGCGCTAACCCTCGCGTCCCTCACCGAAGGTGTTGTAAAGAACCTCATGAGCACGTGTGGCAGTGCTGCCGTTCCTGCCATAAGAACGAAGGTGAGAGCGAGAAACTGTGCAAGGTTGAACTTAACGAAGGGCTCAACGTAATGGGGAGAGATTCCGTACTGGGTCTCGAGCTCAACGATGTTCTGGAGGACCTTACCGTACAGGAACTGGGGCAGAGGAACTCCGAACCACTGAGTAGCGAGGATGGAAACAGGAAGCAGATAAGCGGTTATGAGGACTATGTATTGGGCTACTTGTGTCCAGGTGATGGACTTCATACCGCCGAGAACCGTGGTAGCTATTATGATGATCATTCCGATGGCAATTCCCAGCTCAAAGGGAACTCCAAAGAGTCTCCCCATTATGATTCCAACACCAGCCACCTGACCGACCATGTAGGTGAAGCTTATGATTATCGCCGTAATGAGCGCTACTAACCTTGCGAAATCACTCTCGTACCTCTCCGCTATGAAGTCGGGCACAGTGTACTTACCAAACTTCCTCAGGTACGGTGCTATCAGAAGTGCAAGGAGGACGTATCCCCCGGTCCATCCCATTATGTAAGCGAGTCCGTCGTAACCCAGAGCGTAGAGAGCTCCTGCCATGGATATGAAGGATGCGGCACTCATCCAGTCGGCGGCAACAGCCATTCCGTTCCAGAAGGCGGGAATCCTTCTACCGGCGACATAGAACTCCGCCGCTTCCGTAGCTCTGTTATAGATTGCTATCGCCATAAAGATTATGACTATCCCAAAGACTATTACATAACCCATTATGTTCTCCATGGCTCACTCCTCCACTCCGTATTTTTGATCCAACCTGTTCATAGCATAGGCGTATACGAAAATGAGAATTACAAAGGTGATTACAGACAGCTGGGCGCTCACCCAGTAATGCATAGGGAAGCCAAATATGGAAAACTTGCTCAGGGGCTTTGCAAAGAGCGCCCCAACGTAAGAAACGACGAACCAGATTGCCAGGAGAATGGTAATTAATCGCACATTCTCCCGGTGGTAAGCCTCAAGCTTTTCCCTGTCCATCCCGCACACCTCCTTCTAAAATTTCGTTTTAAAGTTTACAAAACGAAGTTTAACATGTCAATTATTTTGTTTGAAATAAAACATTGTTTTATTGAAACACCATCTAAAAGTGGTGATTGTCCATCTACTTGCTGTCTCTATAGGCTGGTTTTAAGTAAGCTTGTATACTTGCATTCCTAAGCTCTTGTGCCACAATAATTAAAAAGGTTATTAGAATACTCTTATTTTGTTTAAATAAAACGATGTTTTATTAAAATTTGGCTTGTCTTATTTAAAAATTGCATTATAAAATTTTAAAAAATCATGAGGAGGTGGAATTATGGCTGATCAGGAAAAGGCTGAGGTTCTTTTAAAAGTTAAGGAGAAGTATTGGCCTCCAAAGGAGATAGTTGAGAGGGCTTGGATTAAGGATTACGAATCACTGTATCAAGAGTCCATAAAGGACAGAGAAGGGTTTTGGGCTAAGGTCGCAGAGGAGCTCCACTGGTTCAAGAAATGGGATAAGGTCTTAGAGTGGAACTTTCCCTATGCCAAGTGGTTCGTCGGAGGGAAGACGAACATAACTTACAACTGCCTCGACAGACACGTCCAGAATGGAAAGAGGAACAAGGTTGCCTACATCTACCTTGATGAGGATAACAACGAGAAGAAGATAACCTACGGTGAGCTTTTAGAGTTGGTGAATAGAGTTGCCAACGGTCTTAAGTCCCTTGGAGTCCAGAAGGGAGACAGGGTATCGATCTATATGCCGAACACCATAGAGGCGGTCGCCACGATGCTCGCCTGTGCGAGGATAGGAGCCATACACAGCGTTGTCTTCGCGGGATTCTCTGAAGGAGCTCTTAGGACAAGGATAGAGGATGCAAAGGCTAAGGTAGTTGTAACGGCGAGCTACACGAAGAGGAGAGGGAAGAGAATAGATCTTCTTCCTACGGTGGAGAAGGCTATAGACGGCCTTGATTTTGTTGAGAAGGTCGTTGTCTGGGACAGAGATGGAGATGTCCTTACGGAAGAATCGGGTGATCTTTTCGTAAACTTTGATGAAATGGTAAAGAACGCCTCTCCGGAGTGTGAGCCCGAGGTCATGGACGCAGAGGATCCTCTCTTTATCCTCTACACCTCCGGAACCACCGGAAAACCGAAAGGAGTTCTCCACACCACCGGAGGTTATATGGTCCAGACCTACTTCACCTCGAAGGTAGTGTTCGACCTCCATGAGGACGATATATACTGGTGTACAGCTGATATAGGTTGGATCACAGGACACTCCTACATAGTTTACGGAATCCTTGCCAACGGCGTTACCTCCCTAATAGTTGAGGGAGCTCCTGACTATCCCGATCCGGGAAGATGGTGGAGCTACGTCGAAAAGTACAGGGTGAACGTCTTCTACACTGCCCCGACAGCCATAAGGATGTTTATGAGGTACGGAGAGGAGTGGCCCGCCAAGTACGATCTGTCCTCCTTGAGAATTCTCGGCTCGGTCGGTGAACCCATAAATCCTGAGGCGTGGCACTGGTATTACAAATACATAGGAAGGGAAAAATGTGTAATCGTAGATACCTGGTGGCAGACGGAGACAGGAGCTCACATGATTACCACCGTTCCCTCCTATCCTGCCAAACCCGGTAAGGCTGGAAAGCCGATGTTCAGCGTAGAGGTGGATATAGTAGATAAGGACGGAAAGAGACTACCTCCCGATACGGTCGGATTCCTCGTTATAAAGACTCCTTGGCCCTCAATGCTTAGAACCTGTTGGGGAGAGCCAGAGAGGTATGAGAAGTACTGGAACACCGTCCCCGGAGTCTACTTCGCTGGGGACCTCGCCTCCTACGACGAGGAAGGCTATATTATGATCCTCGGAAGGGCTGACGACGTTATAAACGTCGCTGGACACAGGATAGGAACGATGGAGGTTGAAAGCGCCCTCGTTGATCACCCTGCCGTTGCCGAAGCAGCCGTTATAGGAAAACCCCACGAGGTAAAGGGCGAATCCATAAAGGCGTTCGTGATACTGAAGAAGGGCGTGGAGCCTTCCGACAAGCTGGTGGAGGAATTAAAGCTTCACGTAAGAAACGAGCTCGGACCAATAGCTGTTCCTGACGAGATAGAGTTCGTCGAAAAGCTTCCCAAGACGAGGAGCGGAAAGATAATGAGGAGGGTTCTCAAAGCTCAGGAGCTCGGTCTCGACGTCGGGGACGTATCCACCCTCGAGGATTAAATCTTAAGGGGGGGCGACCAGCCCCCCACCTAAATAACGCTCAGATAGATCCTTCTGATCGAATCTCTCTCCCTCAACTCCTCTGAAGTTCCCTCGTCCACCACTTCCCCTAAATCGAAGACGTAAGCCCTTTCAGATATCTGGAGGGCTAAGGAGACCTCCTGCTCCACGATTAGCATAGATATCCCCTCATTCTGATTGATAGAAAGAAGGATCTCCGCCAGCTCGTCCACGACCGCAGGAGCTAAACCGAGGGAGAGTTCGTCTATCATCAGGAGCTTAGGCTTGGACATGAGAGCCCTCCCTATGGAAAGCATCTGCTGCTGTCCTCCCGAAAGATCTCCCGCCAGAACCTTTCTCTTCTCCTTAAGCTGTGGGAAGTAAGTGTAAACTCTCTCCAAGTTTTCCTTTACCCTCTTCCTGTTGGTCCATCCTCCCAGGATCAGGTTCTCTTCAACGTTCATTCCTAAGAAGAGCTTCCTCCCCTCCGCCGCCAAGGCTATGCCCCCTTTAACCCTCTCCTGTGGGGGCAGGTCGTCTATATGTCTTCCGAAGAAATGTATCCTCCCGCTCCAAGGCTTGAGGAGTCCAGCAACCACCTTGAGAAAGGTGCTCTTTCCCGATCCGTTGGATCCGAAGATAGCAACTATCTCCCCATCGTTCACATGCAGGTTTATGGATCTCAGTATCTCCACATCCCCGTATCCCGCGGTGAGATCGCTTACCTCAAGCGCTTTCATACCTGTACCTTTCTCCCAAGTAAGCCTTTATAACCTCCTCATTCTTTGCCATATCTTCAGGTCTGCCATCGAATATGATCCTTCCATCGCTCAGAACTATAACCCTTTCGGTTAGCTGGAATAGGGCTTTCAAGACGTGCTCCACAAGGACTAAAGTAATACCCCTCTCCTCGTTGAGCCAGCGCAGAAGGGAAACTATCTCCCTTATGGAAACGGGGTTCAGTCCTGCGAAAACTTCATCGAGTAACAGGACACGAGGTTTTAGAGCGAGGGCACGGGCGAGTTCGAGCCTCTTCCTCTGGGCTAAGGAGAGGGAACCCGCCTTCTGGTTTATTAGGTTAGAAAGACCCACCATATCTACGATTTCTTCAGCAATGGACTTTTTCGGAGGAAGAGGGGATCCGTAGTAGAGAGGTATAAGGACGTTCTCAAGGACCGTAAGGTTTGAAAAGAGCCTCGTTATCTGAAAGGTTCTACCCATACCGAGTCTTGCCCTCTGACTTGGTTTTAGATCTGACACCTCCTCTCCGTCGAATATTATCCTCCCCTTATCCTGTTTCAGAACCCCGCAGATAACATTGAGGAGGGTGGTTTTCCCCGAACCGTTGGGACCCACTATACCGAGTATACCGCCTTCATCGACGCCAAAGCTGATACCCCTGAGAACCCTATTCCCCCCAAAGCTCTTGTTAAGGTCTTCAACCCTCAGAATGCTCACCTCTTTACCCCCAATATTCCTTTCGGCAGGAGGAGAACGGTGAGGACTATTACGGTTCCAAGAACCACACCGTGAAGTTCAAAGAACTTACTCCAGACCATCTCCGAAAACATCTCGAGGAAGAGGGAGCCGAAGAAAGGTCCGGCAACAGTCCCCACACCACCCAGCAAGAGCGCAACGAAAACTTTGACCGAGAGGACGGGATCGAACATGGAGGGTGGATCTATGTAGGTTATCCAGTAGGCGTAGATACCCCCGGAAAGACCCGATATTAGAGCCATGAGAGAGAAGGAGATACTTTTAAAAAGCAGAGTGTTTACACCGACGCTCTCCGCTGCCACCTCGTCTTCCCTTATAGCCTTCAGGGCGTATCCGAAGACAGATCGGTCGATGTAAAGGTTAAGGAGAAAGGAAGAAAGAACTAAGAGCCAGAAGGCATAATAGAAGACTAAGGTGCCTAAGGGACCCTTGTAGATAGGAAGGTTTATCCCGTAAGATCCTCCCGTTATTTCGAGATTGCCCACCATCTCACCAAGAACGAGCTGAAGAGCCAGCGTGGTTATAGCAAAGTAGTGGCTCTTAAGTCTCATAAGTGGCGCGGCAAGGAGAAAGGCGAGTAGAGTAGAAAAGAGAGCTCCCAGCGGAAGCGAGGCAAGAAAGGGAAAGGAAAACTTTTTCATGAGGACCGCGGTCGTATAACCTCCCACACCGAAGAAGGCGACTATACCGAAGGCAGGATAACCCGTGTAACCGAGGATAACGTTTTGGGCATAGACCAAGGAGGTTAGCATGAGTATCAAGGTTAAAACTCTTATCCAGTAGCCGGTTGGTAGGTTCAGAATTTCGAGCAGTAAGGGTGCAAAAAGGAGAAGCACCAAGCCGGCTATAACTAACTTTTCAGATCTCCCCATAGTACTTACCGCCAAGAAGGCCTCTTGGTCTGATTACAAGGATCAGGATCATCAGCAGAAGTGAAGCGAAGAGCTTCCAGCTCTCACCAAAGTAAAAGGACACAAATATCTCCAGAAATCCTAAGAGAAGTCCGCCCGCTAAGGCGCTTTCAACCCTGCCGAGCCCTCCTACTATACTCACAAGGAAGGCTTTGACCGTTAAAAATCCTCCGTCAAAGGGAGTGAAGCCCTGAAGTACACCGTAGAGGTTTCCCGAAGACAGGGCTATACCCGTACCTATTCCCATGGTAAGGGTAAATATCTTAGAGGGATCTATCCCGACGAGCTGGGCACCCTCCCTGTCGAGAGCTACCGCCCGAATAGCCTTCCCCATCCACGAAAATTTTAAAAATATAAAGAGCAACAAGGTGAGCAGGAGGGAGAACAAGAATACGATCAGCTTCACCTCCGATACTATGAGGTTGCCCACGATAAAGCTTCTCTCAGCGTAAGGAACATCTATAGAACGTATGTCCGCCTTAAATATAAGGTTAAGCAAGTGGGACAGTAGAATATCAAGTCCGAAGGTAAGTATGAGAACCATAAATGGCTCAAACACCATTATTCTGTTTACAAGAATCCTTTGAAGAACAGCACCTAAGAGAAAACCTGACAGGAAAGACAGTGGAAGAGAAAGGAGGGGATCTATACCCGCAAGAGAGAACAATAGATAGGCAAAGTAGGAACCAAGAACTACGAAGCTACCGTAAGTCAAATTGAGAATTCCCAAGACACCCCATGTAAGGGAAAAGCCGAGGGACATAAAAGCGTAAAAGGAACCAAGCAGAATAGCCTCTACGACAAGTTGGGGCAGGATCTCCATTCACTTCCAGGCGGGTTTGGGGTAAACTGGCTTAGCTTCCTCAAAGGGGTACACGGTTACAGGTTTCCCCTTCTGGATCTGGATAACAGCCATCGGTTTTGTGACTATCTTACCTGTTTCATCGAACCCTATTACTCCATAGAATGTCTCTACCTTCATGTTCAGTAAGGCTCTCCTGACCTTCTTTACGTCGAGGCTACCCGCTTCTTCCAGTGCAATCTGAAGGGTCAGAGCGGCTGCGGTTCCGCCCGCGGCGTGATATTCGGGATCCTCCCCGTACTTTTCTCTGAAAGCCTTAACGTATTCCTGGGTGCTTCCGAATAGAGGATCTTTATACTTAAAAGCCTTAGACCACTGCACGGGTCCGAAGATATATTCTGCATCCTCCCCCAGTGCTTTGACGAAGGCTGGAACCGGAGGACCTACGGTTAGTCCAAGAAACTTCGGGTTTATCTTGAACTGCTTGAGCTGTTTGACAACGAGGACTGAGTCCTTAAAGTGCCCCGCACCTATAACTACATCGGGCTTCTTTGCCCTTATCTTTAACATAAGCGAGGATAGATCTTGAGCGCCCTTCGGGTATCCCTCATAGAGAACCACCTTTAAACCGTGCCTCTTAGCAGCATCGAGGGCGCCCTTCGCGGCATCTTCAGAGAAGATATCCTTCTCGTAAACTATAGCCACGGTCTTGGGTTTAGGTCTTAATTTCACAGCAAGGTCTATCAGGTTCTTACCGTAGTCCGGAGCTATGTTAAACACCCCGAATATGTGTTTGTATCCCTGTTTGTATATCTTTGAGGAAGCTCCACCCCCTTGAACCATCAACGCTCCGTACTTCTCAACCACGCCGGCGGCGGCGAAGACCTGGGAACTTCCGTAGGGTCCTAAGATAAACTTCACGCCGTCCTCGGTTATGAGCTTTTCAACGAGCTTAGCCGTTGTTTTAGGATCGCTCTGGTCGTCGTAGTATATTATCTCCACCTTGTACCTCTTATCTCCTATCTTTATACCACCCTGGGAATTCACCCTATCCTTCCACAGCTCGTAGCCTTTCTTTAAAAGTTCTCCTTCCTTAGCGTACTTCCCCGAGAAGGAAACGGCGGCCCCGAGCTTGAGAACCTCTGCAGAAGATATTGATATAAAAAAGAACAGGCTGATTAGTAGGACGAGGAATCTCATCTCCCTACCTCCTACTTTTCTATTATTGTCTCCTCAACCTTCATTCCGAAGTGTCTGCCCGCCTCTTCGATGTAGCCTACCACCTCATCCCCCTCTTTCAGCTCCGCCACCGATACGGGAGTCCCGTCCGGTTTAGTTAGTCTTATGGTCTCGGCATTCTGGAGTATACAACTTAGCTTCTTGTTCTCATACTTTCCCTCTATCAGAAGCATCGGTCTCCTCTCCACCTTGGACCTTCCAACGTAAACCACCCTTCCCTGACCCTTGTAGTTGTACACCATAACTTGGTCACCTGCATTTAACTCGCAAAGATATTTTGTTTTATTCCCCGGAACCCTTATATACATGTGAACCGCACCCGCGTTTACTCTAAAAGGTCTTGCAGCAACGTAAGGATTCTCCTCAGTTTCCGCATGGACGAGAAACATTCCCCCGGAAGAGTTACCAACGAGCATACCCTCTCCCCTCGTCATCAGGGAGGTCGTGTCCACACAAACCCTGTCTCCCAAGCCGAGAGGGAGAATGCGGGTTATCTTCACAGTTACGAAGTTGAGAATCTCTTGGGCTTCCTCTATTATCTTAGCCACCCTCTTTATCTCGTTTATGTCTTGGGTTTTCAACACAACACCCTTTACACCCTTCTCAAGGGTTTGGAGGGCAACCTCAGCCTCATGGGCATTTTTAACGACCGCGTAGAGTTCCTCCCTCTGGGCTATTAGGTTTTCCAAGGGTATCACCGTCCAGTCGGTGGTTTCTACGATCACCTTGACGTGAGGTGGATACTTTGCAGCCCTCTCCTCGTCCTCCTTCCCTTCTATCTTTACATAAACTACGTCCTCTCCGAGCTTAAGGTCTCCGTCAGGGGATATAACAGTAGTCCGCGCAAGCTTCTTAGCTTCCTCAGCCTTAGAGGCGTCCGGTATAACGAGAGCGGTAGCTCCCGACTCTATTGCCGTGGTAACTATCTTCTTATCGTAAGGTTCTACCCAGACCCAGAACTCCTTCATAGGCATAAGTATAACTTATAATTGAAGCATGCGGAAAGCGTTAATATTCGGACTAATCCTTTTAGTAGCTACCTTCGCAGGTCTGAAGCTCTACACTAATTACAGAGCAGAAAAGACAATCAAAACCTTATTAGAGCGCCTGGGTATAGAGAAGAAAACCACCTACCAGTCGGTAGACTACTCTCTAACAACTGGAGAGGTAAAGGTCAGAGGTGCAAGCATACAAACGGAAGAGGGTAAGACAACGATAAGAGAACTTATCCTCAAGAAGATAACGGAATCGGATTTAGAGATCTATCTGATGGGGATAGAGGGAGATGACGAAGAATTTAATAAATTCAAACGGGATCTCCGGGACCTCGGCTACAGGAACCCCGTAATAAATGCCCATTTAGATCTTAGCTTTTACAGAAATAAGAAGGAACTTTATGTAAGAGATATCTCCGTTGAAATTCCCGAAGCCCTATCCATGGGAATAAAGCTGAGGATTGAAGGTATAGATGAAAAGGTGTTCGAACTTATAAGGGATAGTGATCCAAAAGATAGGGAAGACACGGCAAAATTAGTCAACGAACTGCAGAAGGTGGTTCTAAAGAACTTTGAGATTACTTTGAGAGATTACGGTTTCATAGAAAGGGCTGTGAGCAGGGAAGCCAGAGAAAGTGGCAAGAAACCAGAGGAGGTTAAAAGGGAGCTGATAGCAAAAATCGACAAGAGTATCCCATCTGTGGACGAGTTCGGACATTCTCTCAAAGGAGCCCTAAAAAAAATGCTTAGTGAGGGAGGGAGCATAAAGTTTGTATCAAACAAGAATGTCAGGTTCGATGACCTCGTTGTTCTGAGCCTTCTCTCGCTCCAATCTAAGGATCTATCCAAGTTTGCAAGGGATCTTGATCTGAAGGTTTACTACTCGAAGGAGTAAGGGATGCCAGAGAGGAGTAGGGATTGGCTAACCCAGGCGATAAGAGATTTGAAAAAGGCTTATCTCGACTTAGAACACGGTTTTTATGAGTGGGCTTGCTTTACCGCTCAGCAGGCGGCGGAGAAGGCTGTAAAAGCTCTGTATTATGCCACAAACAGGGACGTCAGAGGTCATTCCATAGCCCGGATGTTATCTAATGCAAGGGAGTTTTTCGATGTTCCGGAAGAGTTGATCCACAGAGGCAGAATTCTGGACAGGTATTATATAGAGGCAAGGTATCCTAATGGATTTCCAGAAGGCTATCCTGCCGAGTACTTCGATAGAGATATAGCCAAGGAGGCTGTCGATGCTGCAGAGGAAATCATCAGGTTCGTTGAAAATACTATCGGTAGATAAGGAGAAGCTGATCAGGGAATTAAAGAAAATAGCACAACGCCTTAAGAAGGAAAAAAATGCAGAGCGAGTTCTTCTGTTTGGTTCTTTTGCTAAAGGGAACTTCACACCCTCGAGCGATCTGGATATCCTTATAGTTGTAAAAAGAAGCGATCTTCCCTTTATAAAGAGACGGGACGAATTTGCCCCATACTTTGAGCACTTGCCCTTTGATGCGAACATCCTCATCTACACGGAAGATGAGTTGAAGAAGATCGAAAACAGACCATTTATAAAAGAAATCTTGAATTATTCAGTAGAACTCTCCTGAGGAGGATGTCAACTTTTTCGTACGAAAGCATTCCCCCAAGAAGGAGGGGTAGAATTGGGATATGAGTGCACTAAACCTTGTAAGAGAATTGCTTGATAAAGTTTACCACCGGCACAGAGTCCCTGCAAGTGTGAAAGCAAAAAGCGGTTTTGCTCTATTTCAGAGGCATGTCCTTAAGAGATGTTCAGAAATACCTTTCAGACGAGGGATACAAAGTAAGCATAGAAGCCATTAGGGAGTGGTTCCACTCAGTAGGCAAGATGCTAAGAGCTCTATACACTTATGCACTATGGATTTATGTGGATGAGACGAAGATAAAGAAACGAGAGAAGTTCTATTACCTGTGGCTTGCAGTAAACGAGAAAGGAAATCCCGTATATGCAAGTCTCACGGCTAAGAGAGACTCCTGGACAGTCCAAGTAGTGCTTAGTAACACAGGAGCAAAGGTATGCACTACTGATAAAGGTCCCTGGTATGTTAGTGCCGTTAAAAAGCTTCCGATGGAGTGGATTCATGAGACCTTTGGGAAGAGGAGCGTTGTAGAGAGGTGGTTCTTTCCCATAAAGCACAGGCTCAAGAGGTTCTACAAGAGGTTTTCGTGGAACGCGAAGTATGAAACTGTTTGGAGCTGGTTGGCTTCCTTTATTACACTTTACACTTTACTGGAGGTTAAAAGTTGACATGTTCTATCTATACTAAACTTTTGCGGAACATGAGTAACCTCCCATCAAGTCTTTGAGCAGAAATAGAACCAATCTATCGTCCGGAAAAGGAGAGGACCTTAAGCTTCGTCGCACCAGTAACTCAAGAAACTCAAGTAGATCCAAAACCCGCAGATAAACATCTGGCATAACAAGAGAAAGAAGAAACCTCCTGAAGTCCTTGCCGCTCAGCTCCGCCTTGAGCCTTATAAGCCTCACATGCCATACAGCCAGTATCCAGAGCCTTATAACTCTGAGTCTCCTTACCATATAGTCCTCAAGTCCCATCCCCTTCATAGTCCTTATCTCATGCTCTATATCCCATCTCACCTTGTAGTAGCTCTCAAACCTCTCAGACTTGGGAAACCACAGATCCCTTAATTTGTGTCCTGTCTCTTCATCCACTCTCCTCTGGCTTATGGCACAGACAAAGTCTATCTCTTGAGAGAGAAGGAAGTTAATAAGTCTGTTGCAGGTAAACCCTGCATCGCAAAGAAAGAGGAGATTGGGGAAAAGCTTTTTCAGTGGAGGAATGAGATCTCCGAGAACAGATATCAGAGCATCTATGGGCTTTTTGTCAACCAGAAGTTCCAAGTGAATAGGGATTCTGAAGTTTTGAACTGAGAAGCTGATAACCAGGGCTCTGTGAGCAAGGATAGATCTTTTGAGGGAAGGATCGTAGAGTTTTCTGACACCTTCTATCTTTTAGCCTGTCTTTCTCAAGAGAGTTGTATCGGCTATAAGGAAGGCGGTGGTCTTTAAGGATCTGAGTTTGTCAAGGAGTGAGGAGGCAAGATCCTGAATCAAGGGCATTGGATTGGAGTTGGTAGGGCTAAGGAATCTTGAGAGGGCAGAGGCGGAGTAGGTGGGAGAGGATGACAAAGTATAGGGAGATTGTGAGAGAATATTAAGTAGAGCGTGGTATTTGGCTTCTACCGTGAGTTTCACCTCCTCGGGGACTTCCTCGGGGAGGTTCTTTTTTATCAACTTGAGTGGCTTCCTGTCAAGATCTGCAAAACTTTAGTTTCTTACCTCCTTACTTTCCTAAGGAATATAGATATGAAGGTCAAGGTTGAAAAAGAGGATTTGATCTCTATTAATTGAATTATGCTCGTTCTCGAAAAGCTATCTAAAAGGGCGATAGTTGGGCACAGAGGAGTGCCTGCCTTAGAGCTCGAGAACACCCTTCCCTCCTTCGAAAGAGCCATAGAGCTCGGAGCGGACATAGTAGAGACCGACGTCCAGAGGACGAAGGACGGTGTTCTGGTTCTGAGTCACGATGAGAGCCTTGAGAGAACCTTCGGTATTGGTGTGAACGTCAGGGAAAGCACCTGGGAGGATCTGAAAGGTATCAAGAAGGGCGGCTACACCCTCGCGAGGCTCGAGGAGGCTTTCGATCTCGTAAACGGGAGGGCGGGTATGTTCGTCGAGATAAAGCACCCCGAGGACACTCCTCACGTTCTCGAGCTTATAGAGAAAAAGGGAGTTAAGGACTGGGTAGCGGTTATAAGCTTCCACTTAGAGGTTATGGAAGAGCTTAAAGGTAAGCTGGTTACTGGTCTCGTTTACTCTAGACCTCCGGGGATGATCCCCGAAGCGAAGAAGGTTGGATGTAAGTTCGTCCTCCCCAAGTACATGCTCGCTACCCAAAAAGCGGTGAACTTCGCTCACAGGCTCAAGCTCTACGTCGTGGCGTGGACGGTGAACGACCCTATTAAGGCGGAAGAGCTGTGGGACAGGGGAGTGGACGGTATAGCCACCGACGACGTTCGTTTGCTGAAGGGAACCTTGAAGGACTGACTTATTAGCTCTATCTTATATCTCCCATGCTGGTGGAAGAGTTCGACGTTGCGGTTATAGGCGGTGGTCATGCGGGGATAGAGGCGGCTTTAGCCTCCGCGAGGATGGGGGCGAAGACCGTCATGTTCACCCTGAACGCCGACAACATAGGTCAGATGTCCTGCAATCCTGCAATAGGCGGGATAGCGAAGGGGATAGTGGTGAGGGAGATAGACGCCCTCGGCGGGGAGATGGGGAAGGCGATAGACAACACCGGTATCCAATTTAAGATGCTCAACACCCGTAAGGGCAAGGCGGTTCAGTCCCCAAGAGCTCAGGCGGACAAGAAGAGATACAGGGAGTATATGAAGAAGGTCTGCGAAAATCAGGAGAACCTCTACATAAAGCAGGACGAGGTGGTGGACATAATCCTAAATTCCAAGAACGAGGTCGTAGCCGTAAAAACCAAGTTGGGAATAGAGTACAAGGTTAAAGCGGTCGTAGTTACCACCGGAACCTTCCTGAACGGGCTCATATATATCGGAGATAAGACCTTTCCCGCAGGGAGGGCTTGGGAGCCGAGATCCGAGAGCCTCGCGGATTTCTACAAAAGGCACGGCTTCCCCCTCCTGAGATTTAAGACGGGAACTCCCGCGAGGCTTGATAAAAGAACCATAGACTTCTCCGTTTTGGAGAGAGCTCCCGGAGACGATCCACCTCCCAAGTTCTCTTTCTGGACCGATCCGGTAGGATCCTACTGGTTCGAACCGGGGAAAGAGCAAGTGGACTGCTGGATAACCTACACCACCGAGAAAACCCACGAGATAATAAGGAAGAACCTCCACAGAACCGCCCTATACGGAGGTTTGATAAAGGGGATAGGTCCCAGATACTGCCCTTCGATTGAAGACAAGATCGTCAAGTTCCCCGACAAACCGAGGCACACCGTGTTCTTGGAGCCGGAAGGGCTCGACACCATAGAGATCTATCCCAACGGACTCTCCACCTCCCTCCCGGAGGAGATCCAGTGGGAGATGTACCGCTCCATTCCGGGACTTGAGAAGGTGGAGCTCATCCGTCCCGCCTACGCGATTGAGTACGACGTCGTTCCTCCCACCGAGCTCTACCCGACCCTTGAAACCAAGAAGATAAGAGGGCTCTTCCACGCGGGGAACTTCAACGGGACGACGGGCTATGAGGAGGCTGCGGGACAGGGCATCGTTGCGGGGATAAACGCCGCCCTCAGAGCCTTCGGGAGGGAACCCATATACCTGAGGAGGGACGAGAGCTACATCGGAGTTATGATAGACGATCTCACCACCAAGGGAGTTATGGAACCCTACAGGCTCTTCACCTCAAGATCAGAGTACAGGCTCTACCTCAGACAGGACAACGCCATACTCAGGCTCGCCAAGTTGGGGCACGGATTCGGACTCCTCACCGATGAGCAGTTCAAACTCATTAAAGAGCTTCAGGAGGAGATAGAGAGGTGGAAGGAGTTCTACAGAAAGGAAAGAGTCTCTGTAGCGGTCGGAGAGGGAACAAGGAGCTACTCTATAGCTACCCTCTTTACGGCGAACCACACCATAGAGGACGTTAAGGAGAAGTTCGGCTACGAGATACCGGAGCACCCCTACGTGAAGGAAGAGGTGGAGATAGAGCTCAAGTACGAGCCTTACATAGAGAGGGAAAGAAAATTAAATGAGAAACTGAAGAAGCTCGAGGACATAAGGATACCCGAGGACATAGATTACGATAAGGTTCACGGACTCACCAACGAGGCGAGGGAAAAGCTCAAGAAGATGAGACCCCTCACCGTGGGTCAAGCGGCGAGGATAGACGGCATCACTCCGGCGGCTATAACCGCTCTACTTATCCACCTCGGAAAGTTGGAATGATCTACTTTGTTTCCGACACCCATTTCTACCACTTCAACATTCTGAAGCTCAACCCTCTCGTGAGGAAGTTCGGCTTTGAAACAGAGATACTTAAAAACCTTGAGAAAACCCTCAGGGAAGGGGATACCCTCTACCACCTCGGAGACTTCACCTGGCAACTCTATGACAAGATGAGAGTCCTTGAGAGATGGAAGAGGCTACGTGTAAGGAAGATACTCCTTATGGGAAACCACGATCATAGGTTCGGTAAGGAGGTTCTAAAGGAGTTCTTTGACGAGATATACGATCCCTTCTACATCCTCGAGGTGGACGGGCTAAGGATACTACTCTCCCACTACCCCGCTTTAGATCTGAAGACGGACAGGTTCCCCGAGATGCAGGAACTTGTAGAGGAGAGATTTTTTGAAGAAAGGTGCGATATCCTCATTCACGGACACGTTCACTATAACCCTACGGGTCCCATGTGCGGGTGTTATCTTAAGGGCATCCCCTGCCTAAACGTAAACGTGGAGCTTTGGGAGTTCAAACCCGTGAGCTTGAGAGAAGTGATGAGCTCAGTTGTCGGTGTAAGGTCTCAATGAAGAAGCGCTCATCTATACCGAGCTCTTTAAGGGAGACTATCCTGCTCCTCAGAAGTTCCTCAGGAACACCGAGCAATTTAGAGGCTTCTTCGTAATTGAAGTTGACGTATATACTCCCGTGAATAAGGAAGGCTCTCCTTCCGGTTCTCATAGCCATGGATAGAACCTTCCTCCCGTCAAGACTGAGCTCTCCCAAGGTCGGAACCCAGAAGCAGTAGAACCTGTCTAAATACCTTCCCCTGAACTTCTCAAGCTTCAAGGTTATTCCGAACTCCCGAAAGATCTTTATAAAAATGTCAGAGACCTCAGCGTAGATCTTGGAAGGCTTCCCTCCCCATTTTTCCTTTAGATCCGCCATCGAAAAGGAAATGTCCCAACCGTGTAAGAGAGCTCCCCCTCCTGTAGGTCTGCGGACCGTAGGGAGCTTTACGCCTACCTTTTCCTTCTGAAAGTGTCCGAGGCTCAAACAGAGCCTATCCCAGCGGTAAAGCCTAAAAGAAGGTTCTCCTCCCTCTTCAACCCTCAGAAAGGACTCGAAGTCCCTCTTCATGTTCTCTTCGGGCGGGAGGACTTCTACGATCATTTACCCTCTGCAGATCCTTCTGATTTCTTGGACGGTTCAGTAAATAGAACGATCGCTGTAAGAAACAGGAGCAAAATAGCACTTCCGATATAGGGAATAAGTTCATTCATTTCTTCCACCCCGCTCTAATAAGATAATTCCCAAACTCATGATTCCTTGAAAGTTCTCGGTCTGAGCTTCATTACTTGCTAAACAGCCTGCTCCCTGTGTTTCTGTATTCTCCAGAGGTTCTTCTTTTCTAAAGGAGATACAAGGCTTATAGCCGTCCCTTCCCTTCCGAGCCTTCCCGTCCTTCCTATCCTGTGGGTATAAACCCTCGGATCCTCGGGAAGGTGGAAGTTGATTATCAGAGAAACCCCCTCTATATCAAGACCTCTCGACGCTACGTCGGTCGCTATCAGAACCTTGACCTTACCCTCTCTAAAGAGCCTCATCACCGTTTCCCTTCTCCTCTGGGTCATGTCTCCGTGAAGAGCCTCAACGTTGAAGCCGTCCCTCTTGAGTTGGAAAGCCATCTCCTTCGCGTTCCTCTTCATCTTCACGAAGACGATAACTTTCCTGTCCTGGTTTTCCTTGAGTATCCTTTCAAGCTCTTCGTACTTATGCCTCTCGGAGTGGGTTCTGACCACTATCTCGTTTATCTTCGGTTTTAGCTCCTCCGACTCTACGCTTACGTGTTCAAAGTCGGATTTCATAAATTTCCTCGCTATCTCCCTGATCTCTCTCGGAACGGTGGCGGACACGAAGAATGTCTGCCTATCCTTCGGGAGCTTCGAGACTATCCACTCGATATCCTCCCTGAAGCCCATGTCGAGCATTATGTCCACCTCGTCGAGAACGAGGTATCGGAAGGTATCGAGCTTTAGGGCTCCCCTCTCTATAAGATCCTTTATCCTTCCCGGCGTTCCGACGACCACGTCTGGTATCCTCCTGGAGAGGAGGTTAAGATCCCTACCGACGGAGGTTCCTCCGTAGAAGGTGAAGATACCGAGCCTCGAGAATTTAGCTATGTCCCTCAGGTGATCCTTTATCTGTATGGCAAGCTCCCTCGTCGGTGCGAGTATGAGAGCTCTCTCCCCTCTCCTCATCATCTCAACAAGTGGAATTCCGAAAGCTCCCGTCTTTCCCGTGCCAGTTCTCGCCTGTATCAGGAGATCCTTACCTTCCAAAGCTCTCGGTATAGCCTCCTCCTGAATGGGTGTGGGTTTTGTAAACTCCATCTCTCTCAGGGCATTCTGAACCCTTTCGCTTAACTGATCGAATGTGAACTGCATTTACTCCTCCTTGTAGTTTTTATGGTGTCTTGAATTTATCCCCTCAAATAGGAATTGCAAGCCGAAAGCTGCAGGTTAAATTCTAAAACGTCATGTCGAAATTAAAAAGGGAGGTAGAGGGATGAGTAAGCAAACCAAGCAACTGGGAGGATGGGGCCTCGTAGTAGCTCTCGTGGGGAGTGTACTCGGCATGGTCATACCTTTTTCGATGATACTCGTCCTTGGAGGCTGGATAGCCGTCTTAGTTGCATACTTCAAGGCATCGGATGAGTTGGGAGAACCTGAGATAAAGAACAACACCCTCAAAGCGATAATAGCGGGGATAGTGGGGGTGATCGTCTTCATGATCGGCGGTGGAACGATGATGTTGAGCATGATCTCCTCGATTAGAGAGGGGGGAGGTATGCACTTCGGAGGGACTGGCTTCCTCGTGATGGTAATCGCTTGGATTCTCTTTCTGGCAGCCTCATGGTTCTGGTATAAGGCGAACGCCTCTCTCTCGGACAAAACAGGCGTGGGACTCTTCAAGACCGGTGGACTTCTCATGTTCATCGGAACGGTGCTGATGATAATAATGGTTGGAGGGTTAATCTCTCTAATCGGAGAGATTCTTCTTATAGTCGCCTGGTTCAGCGTAAAGGAAACTCAGGAGTAAACCTTAACGACCCTGTAGAAGGTGTCTCTCTCCACGGGCACCTTCCCCGCCTTTCTGATCAAGTTAACAAGCTTATCTACAGAATGTCCGTAGGCCGCTTTGGTTCCGGCGGAGTGGACTATCTTCTCCTCCTCTACGGTTCCGTCCAAGTCGTCCGCTCCGAAGTTCAGAGCTATCTGAGCTACCTTCTCTCCGAGGGTTACCCAGTAAGCCTTTATGTGATCGAAGTTGTCCAAGAATATCCTCGATATGGCTATCGTCTTAAGATCGTCCACCGAGGAGGTTCTCCTTCCCCCAAGCCTC
The DNA here is from genome assembly GCF_055385515.1 of Hydrogenivirga okinawensis. Lineage (NCBI taxonomy): Bacteria > Pseudomonadati > Aquificota > Aquificia > Aquificales > Aquificaceae > Hydrogenivirga > Hydrogenivirga okinawensis. The sequence goes on from NZ_AP042386.1 coordinate 323,495, forward strand.
GTTCCCTCAGGCCAGTAAGCTAAGGGGATGAACACCTGAAACCCGCCCGTTTCGTCCTGTATCTCCCTGAGTTTGGACAAGTGCTCCACCCTCTCCTCTAAAGTTTCAACGTGTCCGTAGAGCATCGTGGCGTTTGAGGGTATGCCGAGCCTGTGGGCTGTCCTGTGAACCTCTAAGTACTCTTCCGCGTTCGCCTTGTAGGGAGCTATTATCCTCCTCGCCCTTTCGGAAAATATTTCGGCCCCTCCTCCCGGTATGGCTTCGAGCCCTGCATCTTTGAGTTCCGTGAGGACTTCCCCGTAACTCTTTCCGGAGATCTTTGCCATGTGGTGTATCTCTATAGCGGTCCAGGCTTTAACGACTATCTCGGGATACCTTTCCTTTATCTTTTTCACTATATCGACGTACTTCTCATAACCCCAGTGGGGAGGTATCCCTCCGACGATGTGAACCTCCCTACCTCCAGCCTCGTAGGTCTCCCCCACCTTCCTCAGTATCTCTTCCGTATCCATCTCGTAGGCTCTCGGGTCGGACTTTCTCACACCGAAGGCACAGAAGTCACACTGATAGACGCAGACGTTGGTAGGATTTATCTGTCTGTTCACTATGAAGTAGGCGTTCATACCGTTCTTCTTCCTGTTTACAAACTCGGCGAGATGTCCGAGCGCGGTCAGCTCGTTGCTCTCGAAGAGGTATAGAGCTTCTTCTTCAGTTATCCTTTTATCTTCAAAAACCTTCTCCGCTACGCTCAGAAACTTCTTGTCCTCTACGGTCTTGAATAGATCATCTATGAGAACTTCCATTTCCTTCCTCCTACGGGTCTGGGATAATAATATAACCTTTGTGGAGAGAAAGCCTTAGACTTTGGAAATACAGCCTCCTTTCCAACCCCCGCCTGTCGGTACCATTTCTACTGATCTTTCTGTTTCTTAGCCTTCCCATTTCTATCCCACTGATAGGTCAGATATCAGCTCTACTCCTCTCCTCCCTGACCTTCTCCTTTATGGTTCTCGTCTCCAAGACCTACGTAGCTTCCGAAGGGAGGGAAGACGCTTTCTTGGATAGCCTGAGGAGGAAAAACTTCTTGAACCTCATTATAGAGTATATACCAGAAACTCTGGCTGTCTTAGTTGCTCAGTTCGTCCTAACGGTCCTCGTCCTTATAGTTTCTGTTCTGATCTTCCTTATAGGCGGGGGAGTATCGGTCATAAAGCCCCTTCTCTCTGGAGGTGAGGTTAGCTGGACCGGACTCCTGATAACTTTAATCCTTGCCCTCTTACTTTACTTCTCCACAGTTACCTCCTTTCCTCTCTTTTTCGGAAGAGCTATGCTCCGAGGGAAGGGTTTTAGTGAGACGCTCACCAAATTCTTGGGAGCCCTCTTCGTAGAGGTGAGCTGGAGGATGCTCCTCAGCTGGGATTACCTGAAGTCCTCTCTTGTCATCTCCATAATATCTCTCCTTCTCTTCCTCTTGAGTCTTTTATTCTTCTTTCTGCCTCCCCTCGCTTCCCTGATATCTTTCCTGACGCTCCATCTCCTCTACCTCTTTGGAACGGTAGCCTGCTTCAGACTCCTCCGCTCCTGAATATCTCGACAGGATCGAGCTTGGCTGCTCTCCTCGCAGGGTAAACTGAGGCAAACCAGGAGAAGGCGAGGGCGAAGAGGGCACCTCCCACGTAATACCAGTAGGAGCGGTCCAAGATAAATCCTTTGGCTCTGAGCAGTCCCTCGAGGTCTATCTCCACGCTTTCCAAGTACTCCTGAAGTAGGTAAGCAGCCACACTTCCCACTATCACGCCGAATGTCCCTATGGTAAACCCCTGAAGTAAGAATATTAGGGTTATATCCTTTCTCGAATACCCCATGGCCATCAGTATCGCTATATCTCTCTTCTTCTCTAAAACCGTCATCATCAGTATGTTGAATATACCGAAGGCTGAGACGAGGAGTATGGCGCCTACCACGAGGTAGGTTATGGTTTTCTGTATCTTGAAAAGCTGAAGGAAGTTGCTGTAAGCTTCCTGCCAGCTCTTGGCATCGTAGCCGGTTTCTTCTTCGATCACCCTCGCTATCCGGACAGCCTCGTCCACGTCCTTGACTTTAACAACGAGCTCGTTTACCTCGTTGGGTCTATTGAAGAGCTTCTGCATACTCCTCAGATGTATGTAAGCTCTACTCTGATCTATCGTCGTTATTCCCGAGTTGAAGAAATCCACAACCTCGAAGACTTCCGATGTTCCCTCGGGGGTTATCAGTAGAACCTTCTTACCCCTTTCCTTTATTCCGAGATCACGGGCTACAAGCTTACCGAGGATTACACCCCTTCTGTTTCTCCTAAGATCCTCCAAACCTTTGTTCTCAAGGTACCTTTCTATACTGGATGCTCTACCCTCTAACTTTGGATCTATCCCAAAAAGATTCACAGGCTTATCTTTCGGTCCGTACCTGACTATCACGTTCCCCCTGAGATGGGGAGCTATACCGATTATTCCAAGCTTCCCAGTGTACCTTTTGATTACATCCCTGTAACTTCCTATCCTGTCTCTCACTTCCTTCGGCTTAGAGCCGAGTATCTCCAAAATGTATTTATCGCCAAAAACTCTTCTAAGTATCCTTTTCTCGTCGTAGTTCAGCTGTGGTTTTATGCTGATGTGGGCATCGAGATCTATCACCTGCTTTATGAAGTGCTTCTGAAACCCTAACATAAGGGAGCTCATGACTACGAAGGCTGTGACGCCGATAGCGACACCGACAATGGAAACTAAAGACTGTCTCCTCCTCTCTAAGAGGAGCTTTAGGTTAACGAACAGGATAGGAAGCATGCCCTTAAAATTTTAAGTCAGTATGGAACTTCCTAAGGCTCACACCCTCCCAATTGAAGAGATCTTTGAGAAGCTCAAAACCAGCAGGGAGGGACTATCAGAGAAAGAAGCTGAGAGAAAGCTCAGGATTTACGGTAAGAACGAAGTAGAGCATCAGAAGGAGAGCACCTTAGGGATATTCTTACGCCAGTTCAAAAGCCCCTTGGTTTACATCCTCCTGGCAGCTTCACTTGTCTCCCTCCTGATAGGTGAAACCTTCGACTTCTTTCTCATAATCGGGATAGTCTGCGTGAACTCCCTCATAGGCTTTGTACAGGAATACAGGGCTGTAACTTCCTTAGAGTCTCTCCGTAAGATGACTGAGGTGAGGGTCAGAGTTAGGAGGGAGGGGAAGGAAAGGGAGATACCCTCAAGCCTTTTGGTTCCCGGAGATATAGTTCTTCTTGGTGAGGGGGACGTCGTTCCTGCCGATATGAGGCTTATAAGGGCTGAAGGACTCCTGGTGGACGAATCGGTCCTGACAGGCGAGTCCGTCCCCGTCGAGAAGGATCCGGAGGTTGTCCTATCCGAGGATACACCTATCTACGAAAGAAAGAACCTCCTCTTCAAAGGAACTATCGTCGTCAGAGGGCACGGGGAAGGGGTCGTTTACGCCACGGGAGCGGGAACGGAGTTGGGGAAGATAAGCCTGAGGGCTGAGGAGAAGTCTCCAGACACGCCTCTTACCAAAGCCCTAAGGATGTTTTCAAAGAGATGGATAACGGTTCTCCTAATTCTCCTATCCCTGCTCTTCCTTATAGGTATCCTTCAGGGAAGGGATCTCTACGAGGTAGCCCTACTCATTATAGCTGAGCTCGTCTCCGCTGTTCCAGAGGGACTTCCCATAGTCATAACCTTAGTTCTCGTCGTAGGAGCGGTGAGGCTGAGCAGGAGGAAAACCTACATAAGACACCTTCCAGCGGCCGAGACCCTCGGGAGCACCACCTACATAGCGGTGGACAAGACGGGAACTATAACGGAGGGTAAGCTGAAGGTAAGGGAAACTTACGAGGTAAAGCCTGAGCTTCTTAAGCTCGTCGCCGCCTTATGCAACAACTCCGATGGCTCAACTGGAGATCCGGTCGAAGTAGCTCTTGTAGGATGGCTCGAGGAGGAGGGTTTTGACTGGAAGTCTATCAGGAGCAGATGTCCGAAAGTGAAAGAGTTTCCCTTCGATACAAAGAAGCGCTACATGGCTACCATCCATCGTTGTAAAGGTAGGAATCTTCTCCTCATAAAGGGAGCCTTAGAGAGCCTCTCCTCCATGTCGAAAGAGATCCCAGAGAAGATCTTTGAAGAGCACGACAGGATGGCTGAGGAAGGATTGAGAGTTCTCGCCTTCGGTTACGCCGACGTGACCGATCTCCCTGCCTCTCCTGAGGAGGTGGATATAGAGATAGTGGGTCTCGTGGGTTTCTTAGATCCTCCAAAAGAGGGAGTTAGGAAGGCGGTCGAAACCGCAAGGAAAGCGGGGATAAGAGTGATAATGCTCACGGGAGACAACCTGAAGACTGCAAGGGCTGTGGGTAGGGAGGTGGGGATATACAGAGAAGGGGATTGGGCGGTGGAAGGGAGACAGATAGAGAATTACACCGACGAGGAGCTTTACAATGCCCTCCGGAGGATAACGGTCGTTGCGAGGGCTCTTCCCGAGGACAAGTACAGGATAGTTAGGGTCCTCCAGAGCAGGGGAGAGGTGGTTGCGGTTACTGGGGACGGTGTAAACGACGTTCCTGCCCTCAAGGTTGCAGACATAGGTATAGCCATGGGCTCCGGAGCTCAAGCGGCGAGGGACGTAGCCAAGATGGTCATAACGAACAACAACCTCTCGGTCATAGTGGACGCCGTCAGATGGGGAAGGATGATTGCGAGGAACATAAGGAGGGCTATATACTACCTGTTATCTGCGAGCTTCGCGGAGGTAATCCTTATATCCCTCGCTTTTATCTTGAGTTTGCCCTTTCCCCTGTATCCTACCCAGATCTTATGGATCAACCTTGTAACAGACGGAGTTCAGGACAAAACCTTTCCGTTTAATAAAGAGGAAAGGGATCTTATGAAGGAAAAGCCTAAAAGACCGGAAATGGTGTTCTTTGATAGGGTTCAGCTTCTTAACGTTGTAATTACAGCTTTATTTGTCAGCGCTATAAATCTTATACTCTTCATTCACCTGCTCTCTTCAAACTACGATTACACCTTGGCAGTCAGCGTTGTTTTCACCTCTCTCGTTGCCAATCAGTGGATCATAGGGATTCAATCCGTGAGGGATCTTCCGTTCCTTTATAAACCGTGGCGCAACTTTATGATGAATCCGTATATCTTTATGGGCGTGCTCATCGGACTCGGGCTCCAGAGTGCGGCGATCTATATCTTTCCAGAGTATATCCATGCTTCCCCGCTCTCAGTAAGGGAATGGGCATACGTAGGTATAACTTGCGGTCTCACCTTCCTGACCATAGAACTCAGAAAGATACTCTGGCTTCTGTTCGAGAGAAAGTATCAGTCCTCGACGAGACAGGGTGTTCCTACAGGGTAACCTATAACCTCAGCGTAGTTATCGAAAATCCTCTCGACCTTAACTTTTCTCCTTTCTCCGTTCACAAGGAGGTGCACATATCCCTCCTTTACTGCTCTTATGGGAACGACTGTCGTCTTAAACCGGCTTATGAGTATATTCCCCTCCACCACGGAGTTTACGGGAATCCTATCGGGAAGGGAGACTTCCACTTCCACCCGCACGATCCTCCTTGCCGGATCGCTCTCAAGATCGTAGGATTTTACTCTTCCCTCGAAGACCTTTTCGGGTACTGCGTCGGTGGTTATAAAGACATTCTGACCTTCCTTTATTAAGGGTAGAAATTCTTCGTCTATCTCCAAAACGACCTTCTTCTTAAGAGAGCTCAAAGACAGCAGATCGTTTTCTCTAAGCTGGTTCACGAAGTCTCCCTCCTCTACATAAACACCGAGAACCACGCCGTCCATGGGACTTTTGATCCTGTACTTCTCAAGCTCTTTCAGTAACGAGTTTCTCTCCTCCTCGAGGGACGACAGCTCCCTCTCCATCTCCTTTACCTTATCCTCCAAGGAACTCTTGAAAGCTTCGTACTCCCTTCTTGTCACTTCGTAAAGTCTCTTAGCCTCCTCCATAGCTTCTCTCGGCAACGCTCCTTTTTCAAAAAGCCTCTTTCTCCTCAAAAACTTCCTTCGAGCAATCTTCATATTCTCCCGCCTCATTTCCAGCTGGGCATAAAGCGATTTAAGAAAGGGAGAGTTCGGATCGAGCTTTTCTTTCAGGAGATAGATTCTCTCCTCCACAGACCTGATCCTGTTCTTGAGCCCGCCACTGTCGATGACTATAAGGAGCTGATCCTTCCTTACCCTTTCACCCTCCTTTACAAAGACCTTCTTTACATATCCCGATACCGAGGCTTTGATGAGGACCTGCTTCTCACCCTTAACCCTCCCCGATCCGTAAACACTCCTTATCACCTCCTTCGCTTCCACTCTGCACTTTTCGTTCTTTTCCCCGCTAAGGTTAAAGGACAGGAGAAGGAGGAGAGAGAAAAGCAAAAGACTTACAAAAAAACCTTTCATTTAGATCCTTTCTTCGTAGGTTGGCTTCTCGGTCTTGTAAAAGATACCTATAGGTATCCTGACATCCTCCCTGTTGTAATCCCACTCCTTAGCTCTCCTGTACGCCTCCTCGTAATTGGTGGGATCGTGCCCCTCGTCCTCTAAGCGGTAGGTCTGTCTGTTGTAGAGGTCGTAGGTGTTGTAGAAGACAACACAGGGCTGTAGGACATCTACAAAGGAGAAGCCTCTGTGAAGTATCGCCTCCTTTATTATGTCTTTCAGATGGTTTGTGTAACCTGCATATCCCCTTGCTACGAAGGTGGCTCCAGCCTCGAGCATCAGCGCCATGGGGTTCATGGGATCCTCTGGGGGTCCCTCAGGTGTGGACCTACCCCTGAAGATGGAGGGACTCGTTGGGGTGAACTGCCCCGTGGTAAGGCTGTAAGCCCTGTTGTTGTGGACTATAACCGTTATGTCCGTGTTCCTCTTTGCTGCGAAGATAAGATGGGATATTCCCTCCGCGTAGATGTCCCCGTCCCCCACGAAGCACACGACCTTAAGGTCGGGATTAGCCAGCTTTATACCCGTTGCGGTAGCAGGAGCTCTTCCGTGTATGGAGTAGAAGCTGTTGAGATCTATGTAGTCCACTATCTTCCCGTGACACCCTATCCCCGAAAGGATCACGAACTTCTCTAAGGGTATGCCCCTGGACAGCTCCTCGACAGCCCAAGCGAAAGCGCTCATGAGACCGAAGTTCCCACAGAGCCTGCACCATGTGATCTCGGCGCCGGTGTACAAGCTCCTCTTAGCTACAGCCATCTCAAACCTCCCTTAATAGCTCGCTCAGCTCGTCCCTGAAGAAGGGTCGCCCGTCGTACTTCTTAAGGTTCCTGTGAGACCTCATCCCGTACATGTTCAGGAGCTTCTCGAACTGCCCGGAAGCGGAACACTCCAAGGAGACGATAAATTCAGCCCCCTCGAGCTCTTTCCTCAACTTATCTTCGGGGAAGGGATCGAGGAACAAGGGACGGAGAACTTTGAAGCCGAGCTCCTTACCCACCTCTTCGACAACACCCGCGTTTGACCCCCAGGTTATGAGAGCTTTTTTAGAGTTTATGTCTCCGGAGACGATCAGCGCATCCTCCCTCGAGAGGATATACTCTCTCAGTATCTCCCACTTCCTCAGCCTCTTCTCCTGCATTCTCTTTACCGAGACAGCGTCCTCAACCGTTATACCCCTCTCGTCGTGCTCGTAGCTCGTTCCCTTAACAACCACACCTTCCGTTCCGGGGAAAGCTAATGGGGAGATCCCGTCTTCTGTGATCTCGTACCTTTTGTACTCTCCGTTGCCCTTCCAGAGTTTCGGCTCCTCCATAATCTTTTCCCTCTCGAAGCTAACCGTGAAGTAGCTCTCGCCGAGGTGTTTATCCCCCAGGATAAGGACGGGAACCTGAAACTTCCAGGCTATGTTCAGGGAGTCTCTCGTGAGCCTGTAAGCCTCATCCGCATACCCGGGAGCAACCACCACCCGGGGGAAATCCCCGTGACCTGCGAAGAGAACGAAGAGCAGATCCGCTTGAGCGGTATAGGTTGGAACGCCCGTGCTGGGTCCTGCCCTCTGAGCCTCGTATATCACCACCGGCGTCTCACTCATGCCTATCAGGCTGAGAGTTTCCGTCATAAGGGCGAAGCCCCCTCCTGAGGTTCCCACCATAGCCCTCTTCCCCGCAAAGGCAACACCGACAGCCATATTTATAGCACCTATCTCATTCTCAGGATGGATCACCTTTATACCGAACTCCTTTTTCTTCTTAGCAAGGTAGTGAAGGACCGGCGAAGCCGGTGTCATGGGATAAGCTATGTAAAAATCGAGACCTCCGTCGACAGCGCCGATGGCTATGCACTCGTTCCCCGTGAGTATCTCCCCTGCCTTCTTTCCAAGATCTTTAACCTCGAACTTCTGGGGAACGGAGCTGTATGCTTCCCTGTAAATCGCTTCGTTCTTCTCCCTCTGGGGGAGGCTGAGTATGAAAGGAAGACCCTTTTCCAAAGGAATGCCAAGGAGCTTCAGAACCACACCTAAAACGGAAGAACTCTTGAAGAAACCGGGAGCTACCTCCTTGAAGGGAGCCTTCAGGGCACCCTGGAGAACCTCCTTCTCGTTTATTATCCAGAGGGTGTCCTCCTTTGCATCTTCTAAGTGAGCCTTTATACTTCTCCCGTCGGTAGCCACTATTATGTCAGCCTTCCTGTCGGTGCTGAAGACAGGCCTTTCGGAGAATCTTACGGTGACGAAGTTGTGTCCTCCCCTTATGAGAGAAGGGTAATCGACGTAGGTAAAAGTGTAGTAACCGAGATTGGAAAGAACTCCGGCGAGCATCCTTCCCGCTTCTTTTATCCCGGCCCCTGCCTTTCCTCCTATTATGATGTTCATATCCATGTTAAAACCTCCCTCTATCTACCATACTTCCATATCTTAAAGAACCAGTAGAGTGGGATCGTAAAGACCGAGCCCACTATCAGAAAGAATGCCCAGGCGATCTTTTCCTCCCTTTTCATTCCCGGATTACCAAACAGATGTATTAAATAGAAAGCTATCAGGAGGCCGGTGTAGAGGTACATGAGGAAATGAAAGGCTGTAAAGTAAAGGAGCCAGTCAGGTGTATCGGGGGAGGTGAAGTCTAAAGAAAAGGTCTTTTTAAGGGGTGTGAAGATGAGAGCTAAAACATAGATTAGGGGGACGATTGAAACTACTCCAAGAAACAACTTCTGACCTTTCGTCATCGCATATCAAAGCCGGCGGCGGGACTCGAACCCGCGACCTAGGCATTACGAGTGCCTCGCTCTGCCGACTGAGCTACGCCGGCTGTAGGTAAAATTATATTACTTTTCCAGTGCTGCTTTTATAAAGGAAACGAACAGAGGGTGTGGATCAAAAGGTTTGCTCTTGAACTCGGGGTGGAACTGGCATCCTATGTACCAGGGGTGATCTTTAAGCTCCATTATCTCTACGAGTTTTCCGTCGGGAGAGAGTCCTGAGAAAACGACTCCCCTCTCTTCAAAAAGTCTCCTGAATCTGTTGTTGAACTCGTACCTGTGCCTATGCCTCTCGTGGACAACCTCCTTCCCGTATATCTCCCTCGCCCTCGTCCCTTCCTGAAGGACACAGGGATAGGCTCCGAGCCTCATTGTCCCTCCGAGTCTGTCTATGTTCTTCTGATCCTCCATCAGGTCTATCACGGGATAGGGTGTGTCGGGATCGAACTCTGTCGAGTTGGCTTCCTTGAGCCCGAGGACATCGCGGGCGAACTCCACTGCCATGAGCTGCATTCCGAGACATATACCGAAGGTGGGAATCCCCTCCTCCCTTCCTAACCTGAGAGCCTCTATCTTCCCCTTGGTTCCTCTCTCTCCAAAACCTCCTGGGACAAGTATGGCGTCCGAGCCTTTTAGCCTTTCCATGTCGACTCTCTCGGAGCTTATCCACTCTATGCTAACCTTCGCATGGTTCGCTATCCCTCCGTGGGTGAGAGCCTCTATTATGCTCTTGTAGGCGTCCCTGAGTTCAACGTACTTTCCAACCACCGCTATTTTCGTCGATCTCTCCGCTGTTCTCAGTATGTTCACCACCTTCTTCCACTTGGTTAGATTGCTATCCCTGAGCTCGAGGTCGAGTTTCCGAGCCACTATTCTGTCAAGTCCTTCCTCCTTAAACTTGTTAGGAAGGTCATAGATGTAGTCCAAGTCGGGAGCTGAGATTACTGCTTCCTCCTCCACGTTGGAGAAGAGGGCTATTTTAGCCTTTATTCCCTTAGGCAAATCCCTGTCCGCCCGGCATATGAGTGCGTCGGGCTGGATACCTATGGCTCTCAGCTCCTTCACCGAGTGCTGAGTAGGCTTCGTCTTTAGCTCCCCTGCCGTCTGTATGTAGGGAACGTAAGTGACGTGAATGAACATAGCGTTCTTTCTCCCGAGCTCGAGGGAGAGCTGTCTTATAGCCTCTAAGAAGGGTAACCCTTCTATATCCCCCACCGTTCCTCCAACCTCCACGATCACCACGTCGTTATCGTCGGAGACTTTCTTTATCAGCTCCTTTATCTCTTCCGTGATGTGGGGGATAACCTGAACGGTGGCTCCAAGGTAGTCCCCTCTTCTCTCTCTCGTTATAACGTTGAAGTAAACCTTACCCGCGGTGACGTTGTTGTCCCTTGTCATTACTGCGTTTGTGAATCTCTCGTAGTGCCCGAGATCGAGATCGGTCTCTGCCCCGTCCTCGGTGACGTAAACCTCTCCGTGCTGATAGGGGCTCATGGTCCCTGGATCAACGTTAAGGTAAGGGTCGAGCTTCTGAAGAGTTATCCTGTATCCCATCCCCTCGAGGATAGCTCCTATAGACGCCGAGGTTACACCCTTTCCGAGGGATGATAGGACCCCTCCAGTAACGAAGATGAACTTGCTCATGTGAGAAGATTATACTTTCAATATTTACGAGGTGAGATAGGTTGAGCATCCCGAGCTCATGGTGGAACGCTGCTGAGAGGAAGCTTTATAACCTCAATGAGACTAAGGAGCATTTCGAGAAACTCCTGAGATTGCATCCAAATCCCCAGAGTCTCTTGGAATACCTTAACGAGAGAAGGTTTGTCCTCCTCTTAGAGATCCTTGAGCAGTCGGAGTGTTTGAGAAACTTCCTCTTCAGACATCCCGAAGACTTCGAGAGAACGATCCCAAACCTGTGGTACGTCTTCAAGGACAAGGAAGACTACCTGAGGGAGCTGAGCGATCTCGTGAGTAAGAGTATGAGCGACGAAGCTTTCTCCGAAAAACTCACCTACTACCGCCACAGAGAGCTTCTGAGAATACTCTCTAAGGACATCTTGGGAGCTGTAAAGCCGGAGGACATCCTCAGGGAGTACTCCTACCTCCCCGACGCGATGCTCGAAGTTTCCTACGAGAGAGCCTTTGAGGAGATGAGGCAAAAGATCGGAGAACCCTTAACAGAAGACGGAAGTGTGGCAAGTGCGGTGGTAATAGGACTTGGAAAGCTCGGAAGTGAGGAACTCAACTTCTACTCGGATATTGACCTTATATTCCTCCACTCCGACGACAGAGGAAGGGCCGGGAAGAAAACCCTTAACGAGTTCTTTGCCGAGGTTTTTAAGAAGGTTTACAAGCTCATGACCACCCAGACGCCGGAGGGAAAGCCCTACGAGGTGGATCTTGATCTAAGACCCTTCGGGAAGACAGGACCCATCTCCATGTCCCTCAGAAGTGCGGAGCTATACTATGAGTCCTACGGAAGAGTGTGGGAAAGGTTCGCCCTTCTGAGAGCGAGACCCATAGCGGGGGATATGGAGCTCGGCGGGAGGTTTATGAAAGAGGTGGTAAAACCCTTCGTTTACTCCTCCGCGGACTACAAGCTCGTCGAGGAGATAAAGCATATGAAGCAGAGGATAGAAGCGGAGGCAAAGAAGAAGTTTTTAAAAGGCTACAACGTAAAGACTGGAGAGGGAGGTATAAGGGAGATAGAGTTCACCGTTCAGTCCCTCGTAATACTCTTGGGAAGTAAGTCCCCCTTCGTAAGGGAGCGAAATACCTTCAGGGCAGTATGGAAGCTGAACCAGAAGGGAGTCTTCTCGGACGAGGAAGCCCTCTTCTTGGAAAGAGCTTACACCTTTCTGAGGAGACTCGAGCACAGAATCCAGTTAAGGAAATGTGTCCAGACCCAGACCCTTAGGGAGGAGGATGTCCCCTTTCTGTCGAAAGCTATGGGATACGGGAGTGAGGAGGAGTTTCTAAGAGAACTTGAGGAGGTCAGAGGCGGAGTTAAGAACATCTTCGAGAGCCTTATACCCGAGAGGAAAGAGGAAGAACTTGCACCGATCCAGATCGCCTTGATAACGGAAGACACAGATTACGGAGAGTATCTCCTTAAAGAGATGAACTTCAGGAGTCCGAAGCAGTCCTTTACACTTCTGATGGGATACTTTTATGGGAAGGAGGGGATGAAGCTCTCCGACAGAGACAGGGAAAAGCTCCTCAACCTGATACCGAGGATAATAGACCTCTCCTCCCGCTCCCACGATCCCGATGAGACTCTAAAGAACTTCGATAAGTTTTTCTCAAACCCCACGGGAAGAAAGGTGATCCTGAGCGATCCGAAGGAGGACTTTTTAAAGGATCTTTTCAACGTTTTTTCCCTCTCTTCCACTCTCTCCTCATTGATAAGCAAGAACCCAGACCTCGTGGAGGACGTTCTCACTCTCTACAGGGACTACCCGACCGAAGAACGGCTTGAGGAAGAGTTCCTCAAGTACGAGGAAACACTGAACCTTTCCATGGAAAACCTCTTCAGGAGGTTCAAAAAGGTATGGGAGATAAGAATAGGACTTGTCTATCTGATGGGAGGGAGGAGTTATGAAAACCTTATATCCCTCTTTAAGTCCCTGAGTCTCTTGGCAGATTTCTTACTCAAGAAGCTCTGGGAAAAGCTCACCTTGCTACACGATCCTGCTTTCCTTTACTCTCTCGGGAAGCTCGGAAGTAGAGAGATGAGCTTTGGTTCCGACCTCGACCTCGTCTTCGGAGTGGGAGATCAGGAAAAAAAGGAGGAAGTGACTAAGAAAATACACAAGCTCGTCCGCTTCCTGACCGCCCACACTTCGGAGGGATACCTCTACGAGGTGGACTTCAGACTCAGACCTATGGGATCTAAGGGTGAACTCGTCCCGACCTTGGACTTTTACAGGCACTACTTTGAAAAGGAGGCGAGAACTTGGGAGAGGCTCGCCTGGACGAGAGCGAGGTTTATAACGGGAGACGAAAAACTGAAAGAGGATATGGAAAGGGAAATAGATAAGTTCTTATTTGAAAAGTCCTGGGGAGAGAAGGAGAGGAAGGAAGTTTACGACATGAGGATGAGACTTCAGGAGCAGGCGAAGAGAGGAAGGGGAATAGTAGATCTGAAATTCGGAGCGGGAGGTATAGTGGACGGAGAGTTTCTAATTCAGTATCTACTGATAAAGGAGAGGCTCAGAGAGAGTTCCATGATAGAGGGATTTAGACGGCTAACACCCAAGTATCCAGCCCTCGAGGAGGCTTACAGCTCCTTTATGTTCCTCAGGATGGTGGAGACCCACCTCAGACTCGTTAAGGAAAGGGGAAGTTCGGTTGTTCACCCTGAAGACATCCCGAGGCTTGCGAGATCCCTTAACATGGAGGAGGAGGAGTTCGAGGAGGAGCTAAAAAAGAGTATGAAATCCTTGAGGGAAATCTTTCTGGAGTTCCTTGGGTAGATTCTCGTTTCCAGATTATAATAATCGAGAAACGAAAAATGAGGTTTGTAAACAGAGAAAGAGAGCTTGAAAGCTTAGAGAAGGAATATAGAAGAAAGGGATCCTCTTTCGTGGTTATCTATGGGAGAAGGAGAACGGGAAAGACAACCCTGATCAAGAGGTTTATAGAAGAGAAACCATCTTCAACCTTTACGCTTCAAGGATATTTGAGGACGTTGGCATCGAGTTTTTAAAAAATAGAAAGATTGTGAAAGCGGAGAGAATAGGAAGGTGGTGGGACAAAGATATAGAGATAGATGTGTTAGCGATCGGCGAAAGGGAAATACTGTACGGGGAGTGCAAGTATCAGGATTCAAAGGTCGGACCGGAGGTTTTAATGGATCTTAAAAACAAAGCAAAGAAGGTAGTTCTGGATAGGAAAGGTAAGGAGGAGATCTTCACCCTTTTTTCGAGATCCGGTTTTACTAAAGAGCTAAGGAAGATCGCCCAAAAGGAGAGCGGTGTTCTTCTCTTTACTATAGAAGATCTGATCTGAGCAGAAGCCAGACATTTATGAGGACAAGGGGAATGAGCTTCTGTCTGTTTTTGAGGAAGTAGAGAGAGATCAAACCGGCGGTGCTCAAAAATAGAGATTCATGGAAACCTACTCGGGGATAGATCTGGAAGGAAAAATCTTCGAGTGAGGAGACAGTTCCCTGAAAGATCCTTCCGCTCAGATTGAATAGATCTACAAAGGGAGGAAAACTCACTAAGGTCAGGAGCGAGAGGACCCCAAAGAAGGAGAAGACAAGAACCACGGGAGCCAAAAGTGGGGTAAAGACAACGGAAAGAGGAGACAGGTAGGAAAAGGTCGCCACCAAAGGAGCAGTTCCCGTGAAAGCGGAGAGGGAAACTATCGAAGTCTTTTCTATCTTTCCAACTTCAAGGTCTTTGAGTGCAAGAATTATATAGGCTGTTGCTAAGAAAGATAGCCAGAAGGAATAAGAAAAAACGTAGCTGGGATATACGAGAAGTATCAAGGTACCCGAAAAGAGGAGTATTGCCAAAGAGTTGGGTTGTCTGAAAGTAAGTGCCGAGAGGATGAGAAAAGCGAACATCAGTGAAGCCCTCAGAACCGGAGGGTTGTGAGGAACGATGAAGAGGGAATAAAGTAGAACTCCAAACAGCGCTAACTTAAGTCCCCAGAACCGAGGCAATATCTTTGAAAGAACGAAAGCTATCATCCCCACGTGAAGTCCGCTTATCACAAGGATATGAACCAGACCGGTTTGAAGAAAATCTCTTTGAATCGAAGAGGGAAGAAGTTCCCTTGGCTCGCCGAAAAGGAAAGAAAGCCCCAGCGGAACGACCGATTTATCTCTCGATGCCTTTCTGTATCGCTCCATGAGAAGATCTCTTATACTTTGCTCCGTTTTTATAAAATCAACGTCCTCCGATCTTGCATAAACGTAGATCCTGTTATCCTTCACTTTCAAGTTCCCTATAAGGGCTAGATCCCTGATCTCTGAAGGGATGTAACCGTAGATCTTTAAGAGAGCCGTTCTTCCCTCTATGTCCTCAACTTCACTTTCTTCTATCTTGAGTCTTGTCTGAACGTAACCCCCTTCCCCGACTATATCTCCCATGATCTTTCCTCTTACATAGACCTCCTTTTCTTCAAAATCGGGAAGATATGTTCTCATGTAAGCAAAAAGACAGACTCCTATAAAGAGGATCAAGTGAATAACTTCACCTCTCAAAAGCCTTTGCCTTCCTTTCCCACTCCCAAGCTGTTTTTATAATGAAATCAAGATCGTCGTACTTTGGTTTCCAACCAAGGACACTCTTTATCTTCTCATTGTCCGCTACCAGAATTGGAGGATCCCCCTCTCTTCGAGGAGCTTCTATCACAGGAAAATCGACACCGGTAACCCTTTTAACTGCATCAACAACTTCCCTCACGGAGTATCCGTGTCCGTAACCGCAGTTGAAAACATCGCTCCTTCCTCCTTCAAGGAGGTACTCAAGAGCCACTATGTGCGCTTCCGCAAGATCGGTAACGTGTATGTAGTCCCTTATACAGGTTCCATCAGGAGTAGGATAGTCCGTTCCATATATCTCAAGCTTATCAAACTCTCCCTTTGCAGTTTTTATTGCCCTTATTATCAGATGGGTAGGATTCGGATAGGCAAATCCTATTTTACCTTCAGGGTCAGCTCCTGCAACGTTAAAGTACCTGAGAGATACGTATCTGAAGTTCTTTCCGGAGTTGTTCAAATCCCTTAAGATCCTTTCAACAGTTGCTTTCGTTTCTCCGTAAGGGTTTATTGGGTCCATGGGTTCGGTTTCGGGGACGGGAATCTTTTTCGGAATTCCGTAAACAGCTGCCGACGAAGAGAAGATGAACTTATCAACTCCAAACTCTTCCATTACCTCAAGGAGATTTATGGTATTTATCACATTGTTTCTGTAATACTTCAGAGGTTCTTTAACACTTTCAGGGACCACTATGTATGCAGCAAAGTGCATGACGGCATCAGGTTTGAACTCCTTAAAAACCTTCCTGAGAGTTTCTTTATCTCCTAAGTCAGCCCTAACAAGCTGACCGTAAAGAACAGCCCACTCGTGTCCCGTTGAAAGGTTGTCATAGGTCAGAACCTCATAACCTCTTTCTCCCAAGAGCTTGACAACGTGAGAACCTATGTAGCCCGCTCCGCCTGTTACGAAGATTTTAACCATATTTGTTTCCCTTCAATTTTTCAACAAGTTCCGAAAGCATGTTGAAAGGCCATGTCAAGATAAGCCTTCCAGAGTGTAATGGAGGAATATAAAAGCCCTGAGAAAGCTTGAAATAGTTTCAAACTTAGTGTTTTAGGGGAACCTATTGTAAAAACCCTTAAGCCTGTGTTTTATCGGGAAGAAAGCCCTCTCCACTGCATTCCTGCCACCAAAGGTTTCATGTCTCCACCCAAGCGCGAGTTCTCTGCATGCCTTTTTATACCTCCCCTTGCTTTAAGAATTATTTTAATTGTTCATGTGTCTCTTCGTGGTAAAAGATAAACAAAGCGGGGCTTGCCCTCCTTATTCACTGCAAACCACAGATGCCTTATTGCTTTTCTGGAGCCTCTTAGTCCAAAAGACTTTTATGAACTTTTCTACCTTTTTAGAGCTATGCCTCAGTGGTATAGAAGAACAGCTTTTGCCTTCACTCTTGGTGAGATCTCGTTCCTGTGGTATATTTTGCGTATATACTGTCCCAGTGCTTCTATACTCCCATAATTTCTTATTTCCCCTCTTTATACTTTTACCTCTCCTCTTATCTTGACATTTCCAAGATCGGAAAGTTCTTTCCCAACCTGTTTAGGCGTCTTTCTGTATTCAGGGAAATCATAGTGCTTGGGAGCTGGAGGATTTTGAGTTCTCCCGAAAGGTAATACTTAAGCCTCATTTCCTTTACAACAAACCTGTAATCCTTTCCCCTATGAATCTAGCTAAAGGGGAAAGGCTCCCACGGCTAAGAGTTCTAAATCACATACAGAGCGATAGGAGATCTGAAGGTATTTTAAATACTTAGTAGTTTTATGAAGTAGCTCCTCTCCTTCTTCCCATCCACCATTAAGTTAACAAGTTTTTTCTTCCTCTGTTTCATAGCTTAAGCTCTTTCTCCATAGGGTCTTAGATCTTTCACATTCCCCATGTGTTCTCCTCCACTCTGAACTGAAAAGCCTGAGCTATATGATGAGTTTTTATGGTCTCACTCTCTTCAAGGTCTGCTATGGTTCTTGCCACCTTTAGGGTTCTGAAGTATCCTCTTCCAGAAAGGTTGAACCTGTCGAGAGCCTTCTTCAAGTAATTCTTGGCATCCGGCTCTATCATGTTAAGGCAGAACCTCTCTACCTCGCTGTTGGTCATCCTTCCGTTGAAGTCTGTGTTTGAGTTCCTGAACCTTTCCTTCTGGATCTCATAGGCTCTGAGAACCTTTTCCCTTACCTTCTTTGAAGTTTCTCCCTCCCTTCCTTTTAAAAGCTCTTCGTTTTTTACAGGATCGACCCACACGCTCAGATCTATTCTGTCCTTTATTGGCTGGGAGACTTTGGAGTTGTAAGCTCTTATCTGATTTTTTGTGCAGGTGCACTCCTTGTAGGGATTTCCAAAGTTTCCGCAGGGACAGGGATTCTGGGCTGTTATGAGGGTGAACTTCGCAGGGAATTTTACCCTTCCCTGAGCCCTCGAGATGTTTATGTATCCATCTTCCATCGGTTGGCGGAGAACTTCGAGGGTCTTTCTCGGGAACTCGGGAAGTTCATCTAAAAAAAGGACTCCCTTGTGGGCCAAGGAGATCTCACCGGGCATGGGAATGGATCCACCTCCTATAAGGGCTACCTCGGAAGCAGTGTGGTGGGGTGAGCGGAATGGTCTCTCGGTTATTAGACCATCGTCCAGCATTCCTGCGACGCTGTATATCCTGCTCACCTCTAACATCTCCTCGAACTTGATGGGTGGTAGGATAGTGACTATCCTCTTAGCGAGCATAGACTTTCCTGAGCCAGGAGTTCCTGTCATCGAGAGGTTGTGTGCTCCCGCAGCGGATATTTCGAGGGCTTTCTTTGTCATGGTCTGTCCGAGAACCTCCCCGAGGTCTATATCGTACTCTCTTCTCTTCAGGAGTTCGTTGTAGCTAACGTTTACGGGTTCTGCTTTTACTTCTTCATTTAAGAACTCTATTACCTCTTTAAGATTCTCAAAGCCGTATATATCCGTTCCTTCAACTACCGCACCTTCTATAGCGTTTTCGATAGGAAGGATGAACTTTTTGTATCCGAGCGCTCTCAGAGATGCGACTATGGAAAGAACACCGTTAACTCTGCTTAGTTTTCCGTCGAGCGAGATCTCTCCCAAGAATACGAACTCTTCAGATCTATCCGGATTCACGTAACCGCTCAGCTGAAGTATTCCGATCGCGATCGGAAGGTCGTATAGGGTTCCCTGCTTCCTTATGTGGGAAGGGGAGAGGTTCACCGTTATTCTCTTCTGGGGAAAGGAAAAGCCAAGGTTCTTTATCGCACTCTTGACCCTATCCTTCGACTCCTTAATAGCCGAGTCTGGGAGTCCGACAATGTTGAATGAGGGGAGACCGGCTGAAATATCAACCTCTACATCTACCTCGTAGCCATCAATCCCCCATATTCCTCCGCTCTTTATCTTTACGAAGGTCATTCTCTTTCCTCACAAGCTCTTCTGAGCTTTCTAATTATATGCTCGAAGGCTTCTATAACGGTCCTGACGATGAAATCGTAAACATATTCCGCTAAGGAAAAATCGTAGATGTGAACTATCTGATTTCTGAACCTGACTATTTTGGGAATAATACTTTCAAATCTCTTGTCTATTAGCCCGGCCGAGTAGAGACCTTTAAAGCAATCCATAGGAGTGTTGCACTCTACGCCTTTCTGTTCCAGAAGGAAGAGCCTTGCGGTCTTCCACAAAACTTCATAAGTGTATTCGAACCTCTTGGCAGATACTTCGTAGAGTATTTTCTTCGAGTATTTTCTTCTCCAGGCTTCCTTCCAGGGCGGGGGCCTCTTTAAGGTTCATAAACGCCTTTTCCGCTTGATCCAGCTTTTTAAGTAGTCTTTCCCCACACTCCATATAACTGCACCTTTTAAAGCAAACTCGAGAAAGTCCTCATTGAGAGTTTTGAGCTCGACCAGATCTATTTTTCTAAGCGTATTAACTTCAGTATTGAGCTTTTCCTGAAGTTTGAGAAATACATCGTCGGGAATGCCATCTAAACAATCTACCCCTATATCTATGTCCGAGCGGGGAGTAGCTTCCGAGAGGGCTTCCGAGCCAAAAAGTAGGACTATACACCTTTCTATTGGTAGGTTTTCAGAGAGGATTTGCATAATTTGATCTTTGACTTCTGTAGAGATCATCTGTTTCTGTAAAACTTAATGATCTCCCCAGTTTCCGCTTTGAGCATGAGATACCCTTTCGTTCCCTTAACTTTCCAGTAGCATTCGCCCGTTCTCTTTGACTGTCCTATCCACACCTTGAAGGGCTTACCTACATAATCCCTTGCTATATCTATAGCCCTTTCTATATCTACGGCTGTTCTTATACAATCGTAATAGCTTCCCGCAAAGCTAGAGCTGGCGAGCAGAACAGTTATTAGGATTCTCATCGCACACTCCCCCCTTGGTTGCAGAATATTATAAATTGCAGAAATCAAGTATTCAAGAGAGCTCTCACGTCTGAGATTGAGTAGATGTGACTCAGATTTCAACCTTCATGTAGCTCTATAATAAACTCATGCCCTTCAAGAATCTTCAGGATTTTATTAAAGATCTTGAAAACAAGGGAGAACTCGTAAGGATAAAAGAGCCCCTTTCTCCAATACTTGAGCTCACCGAGGTAATAGACAGGGTCTCCAAGATGCCCGGAGGGGGGAAGGCTCTCCTATTTGAAAATGTCGAAGGCTATGAAATCCCTGTGGTTGCCAATCTTTACGGTTCGGAGAGAAGGATAAAGCTTGCCCTCGGATACGAGAACCTCGAGGATATAGGCTGGAAACTTTACAGGATTTTGAGACCAGAGGTTCCTCAGACTTTCCTGGAGAAGTTAAAGAGACTCCCGGAGCTAAAAAAACTTAACGACGCCATACCGAAGGTGGTAAGGAGAGCTCCCGTTCAGGAGGTTGTGGACAGGGACCCTGATCTTCTATCCCTTCCTATTCCTCAGTGCTGGCCTAAGGACGGAGGGAGATATATAACCTTCGGTCAGGTTATAACGAAGGATCCGGAGAGCGGTGTGAGGAACGTGGGACTTTACAGGCTTCAGGTTCTGGATGTAAAACACCTTGCGGTTCACTGGCAGATCCACAAGGACGGGAGCCATCACTTCTGGAAGGCTAAGAAACTCGGTAGGAAGCTTGAGGTGGCGGTGGCGATAGGGGGTGAGTCCCCTCTTCCCTACGTTGCGAGCGCACCTCTACCGCCTGAGGTGGACGAGTACCTCTTTGCAGGAATAATAATGGAAAGACCGGTCGAGCTGGTTAAGGGAGTGACGATCGACGTAGAGTATCCTGCCAACGCCGAGATAGTCATAGAGGGATACGTCGATCCGAAGGAAGAGCTTGTGGACGAAGGACCTTTTGGGGACCACACGGGTTACTACACACCGGTCGATAAGTATCCAAGGATGCACATTACCGCAATAGTGAGGAGGAAGGAACCCATCTACCTTCACACGATAGTGGGTGTACCGCCTCAGGAGGACAAGTACTTGGGGTGGGCTACGGAGAGAATATTTCTGCCCTTGATAAAGTTCAACCTTCCGGAGGTTGTAGATTACCACCTACCCGCCGAAGGATGCTTCCACAACTTCTGCTTCGTATCTATAAAGAAGCGTTTTCCCGGACACGCCTTCAAGGTAGCTTACGCTCTCCTCGGTCTTGGACTCATGTCTTTGGAAAAGCATATAGTGGTCTTCGACGACTGGATAAACGTGCAGGATATTGGAGAGGTCCTCTGGGCTTGGGGGAACAACGTGGATCCAGCGAGGGATGTGCTAATTCTGAAGGGTCCGATAGACGTCCTCGACCACGCTACGAACGAGGTTGGATTCGGAGGCAAGATGATAGTGGACGCGACAACCAAGTGGAAAGAGGAGGGCTACACGAGGGAATGGCCCGAGGTCATCAGGATGAGTCCGGAGGTGAAGAGGAAGATAGACGAGCTGTGGGATAAATTGGGTATAGGGTGATGGAGAGATGTCCCAAGTGCGGTTACCTGCTTGAGATAATAGAGTGTTGCGGTGGGGGGATCTGGAGGTGTGAGGGTTGCGGTGAGTATTTCTACTACGGGGAGCTTATAGAAGAAACTCCTCACGGGGAACACGCAGAAGCATCTCCTTTAGAACCTTACGAAGATCCTCCCGAAGGATCACAACCCTGTAAACCGCCTCGGTGATGGGGGCGTAGATGTTTTCCCTGTCCACGAGCTCTTTCAGAGCCTCGACTGTCTTAACACCCTCGACCACCTGACCTATCCTCGCAAGAGCCTCGTCAGGCGTATATCCTCTTCCAAGAAGCAGACCGAAGGTCCTGTTCCTCGAGAGGTCTGAAGTGGCTGTAAGGATCAGGTCTCCGGCGCCGGAGAGACCGAAGAAAGTCTCCTTCTTAGCTCCGAGCCTCACCCCTATCCTCGTAATCTCTACAAGACCCCTCGTTATAAGGGCAGCTCTCGCATTGTAGCCGAATCCGAGGCCGTCGGAGACACCGCAGGCTATGGCTATAACGTTCTTAAGAGCTCCTCCAAGCTCAACTCCTACTATGTCGTCGTTTATATAAACCCTGAAGTTTTCTGAGTTTATAACTTTCTGGAGTTCTTTTGCAGACTCCTCGCTCCCGTTGTGGGCAAGAACCACAGCGGTCGGAAGACCCTTAGAAACTTCCTCCGCAAAGGAGGGACCCGAGAGGGCGAAGACATCCACATCGGGATTTGTCTCCTTGATTATCTCGCTCACCCTTTTAAAGGTTCCTACCTCCAGTCCCTTCGAGGCGTTTATGACCCGCTTGCCTTTAAGGTTGAGTTTTGAAAAGACTTCCCTGACAGTCTGGGTGGGAAGGGCACAGATGATGTCTTTAAAATCTTCTACTTCCTTCAGATCGGTAGTAGCTTTTATACCTTCGGGTATCTCTACACCCTCGAAGTATGGACTTTCCTTCCTATTAAGCTTATTTACTACCCCCGGGTTTATATCGTAGATAAGAACACGGTGTTTCTTTCTTGCTAAATGTATCCCGAGAGCCGTCCCCCACCTACCTCCGCCTACTATCGCAAACTCCATGACGTGCTATATTATAAGCATGGTTAGAAAGCGCACAAATTACCGACTCGACATTCTGAGGGAAAGAAAAGGCTAAAGGGATGCTCAAGTCTATCGGAGAGGAACTCCTTTTCTGGACTGCTTCCATACTAATAAACCTTATCCTCTTTACCTTTCTCACCACCGTTTTCATCGTTAAGGTCAAAGAGGTCCCCGAAATCTATCCTCTTAAGGTAGAGATAAAGGAGATCGCCGTTAAGAAGAAGCCAAAAAAGCCTAAATCTGTTGTTAGGGCTGAATCGAGGGCTAAGAAAACAGTGTCTAAGAAGGCTGAGGGAGTTTCTAAGAAAAGAAGAGTAGGAGCGGGAGTGAGCGCACCCCTGAAGAAGGGGGACGTCAAGGTTCCTGTTCAGAAGGAGGAGGACGTTTCAGTTCTTGCAGAGCTGGAGAAAAAGATAGAGAGCAGGCTAAGGAAGAGGGAAAAGGATACTAAGAAGGAGGTTGGGACACTCTCTGCAGTCGTGACTGGCAAGGAGGTTCGTATAAAAGGAGGGACACGGAAGATAGTCTATACTCCTCCCGCCCCAGAACTGATCACCACCGAGTTTCCGAGCAGGGTCAGGGTGAGGATATGGGTCTCCCCTGACGGAAAGGTGATAAGGGCTCTCCTGCTTCAGAGGAGCGGAAATGTTAATATAGATAGTATCCTCTTGGCTTACGTGAGGGGTATAAGGTTCGAGAAGGTGGAGGATCAGGAGGTTCAGGTGGGAGAGATAAGCTTTAGCTTCCGAGGAGGTTGAGAGATGGGTATCGGAAAGGCGGTAAGGCTTGAGAGGATAATGAACAGAAGTACAAAGAGGACGATCATAGTCCCCATGGATCACGGGGTTAGCTCCGGTCCTATAGAAGGAATAGCTGACATTAAAAAAGCGGTGGACAGAGTTGCGGAAGGAGGTGCAAATGCGGTAGTCCTCCACAAGGGAATGGTAAGAGCTGGACACAGGGGAGGAGGAAGGGATATAGGTCTCATAGTTCACCTCTCCGCATCGACCGATCTCTCACCCTCTAAGAATGACAAAGTTCTTGTCTGTTCCGTAGAGGAGGCGATAAGACTTGGAGCTGACGCGGTCTCGATCCACGTAAACATAGGTGCAGAGATGGAGAGGGAGATGCTCAGAGACTTCGGTATAGTCTCGAGAGCCTGTGAGGAGTGGCAGATACCCCTGCTCGCCATGGTTTACGGAAGGGGTCCTAAGATAGAGAACCAGTACGATCCAAAGGTGGTGGCCCACTGTGCGAGGATAGGAGCTGAACTCGGAGCCGATATAGTTAAGGTTCCCTACTCTGGTGATCCCGAGAGCTTCAGGATGGCGACGGAAGGATCACCTATACCCGTCGTTATAGCTGGCGGTCCAAAGATGAAATCTGAGAGGGACGTTCTTGAGATGGTTTACGGAGCTATAAAGGCAGGAGCTTCCGGTCTGTCCATAGGAAGGAATATATTCCAGGCTAAGGATCCCGCACTCATGGTCAGGGCTATGGCGAAGATAGTCCACGAGGGGGGAACGGTGGAGGAAGCTTTGGAGATTCTCAAAGGTTCTTGATCTAAATCCAGTCAGGAGGTTCTGAATGGGTCTTTTAGAGGGGAAGAAAGCTCTCATCACTGGAGTTGCCAACGAGAGGAGCATAGCCTACGGCATAGCCAAATCCTTTTACAGAGAGGGGGCTGAGCTCGCCTTCACCTACGCGACCGAGAAACTTAAGAAGAGGGTTGAGGAGATAGCGAGGGAGTTCGGAAGCGATTTAGTCTTCAAATGCGACGTCTCTTTAGACGAGGACATAACGGCTCTCAAGGATTTCCTTAGCGAGAGGTGGGGAACTCTCGATATACTCGTTCATTCGGTCGCCTACGCCCCCAAGGAGGAGTTCAAGGGGGGTGTGATAGACACTTCAAGGGAAGGTTTCAAGGTGGCGATGGACATATCCGTTTACTCACTGATAGCTATGACGAGAGAGCTCCTGCCTCTGATGGAGGGAAGGAACGGCACGATAATTACCCTCTCTTACTACGGGGCGGAGAAGGTTGTCCCCCACTATAACGTTATGGGTATAGCAAAGGCGGCTTTAGAGAGCACGGTCAGGTACTTAGCCTACGATATAGCGAAGCACGGTCACAGGATAAACGCCATCTCCGCCGGACCGGTGAAGACCCTCGCGGCTTACAGTATCACAGGGTTTCATCTCCTGATGGAACACACCACTAAGGTGAACCCCTTCGGTAAGCCTATAACTATAGAGGACGTTGGAGATACTGCAGTCTTCCTCTGTAGCGACTGGTCGAGGGGGATAACGGGTGAGGTTGTCCACGTGGATAACGGCTACCACATCATGGGCGTTTTTGGAAGGGAGGAGGAGATAAAGGAAGAGGTATTTAAGAAGTGAGCCTCAGACCTACCAACGTCCCCCTCACAGTAAAGGACTTCGACGAGGTAAGGTGTGGCGTCTGTGTAGGTTGTGGTTGCTCCTGTGGATACATCCTTTACCTGAGGGGGGGTGAGATAGCAGACCTATACGGTCATCCCCACGACCCCAACGGGATAGGGAGTCTCTGTAGCAAAGGGCTGGCTCTAATTCAGGAGGCGAGGGACAATCCCCTGAGAATGTCGAAAGCTCTCAGGAAGGAAGGTGAGGACTTCAGAGAGATAGGCTTGGAGGAGGTCTTTAAGGAGATCAGAGATCTGAAAGGGAAAACCGCAATCTTCCTTGACAGGATAACGGATCTCAAAGATTACGCGACGGCGAGGAAGTTTACGGATTATGTTTATTCGGACTCGATCTACTTGCCTTTCCGAGCTTCCACACTGAGACCCCAGGAGTGGAGGGAACAGAAGGTTATCGTCGCCTTGGAGTGCGATCCGGTCTTTTCGGAGGTTATGGCTACCCGCTGGCTCGTGGACGCCTTTGAAAGGTCTGCCTACATACTCTCCGTATCATCGAGATACGCCACCACGTCCGCAAAGGCAACCGAAAGACTGCTGGTGAAACCTCCCCTCGTTGTTCGCTTCCTTCAGGAGCTTGCGGACTTCCTGGAAGGAAAGGAGAAAGAATACCTGTTTAAGAATAAGGTAGAAAAGATCGCAAAGGCTATATCTCTGGTCAAGGAGTCACTCCTTTTAATCGGAGAAACTTTACTAAGATCACCCTGGAGAGGAAACGTTCCTGAAGCTCTTAGGAGAATTAGAAGAAAGGTTAGGGTGAATTACTCGATCGTGGGGAACGTGTCCCCTTTCGAAGTAAAAGAGCTCGGAGACTTCCTTGAAGACGTACACTCCTTCGACAACCTGATCCTGACGGGAAACCCCGCTCTCTACCTTTCGGAGGAGGAGCTAAGGATCCTTGAAAAAAAGAACTCCTTTACTCTTACCCCCTTTCCGAACCTGACCGCAAACCACTCACGCTTCGTGATCCCGTCTGCACTATTCACCGAGAGGGAGTTTATAAACTTCAAGAACGGCTTCGGCTTTATCGCCTATTCTCCTCAGACGATAGGGAAAAGGGAGGAGTCTATAGCCCTGAACGAGCTTATTGAAAGGAGTTTGGGGGTAAAGGGAGAGTTTGAGAAACTTCTTTCTGAAGTGGACGTGGATATTAGGAACCTGAGGGAGTCCGAAGGTGGTGTGGACATAGATCTTCCGCCTATCGAGGAGTGGGAAGGTAAGTTCGAGATCGTTCCTGTTGAGTATGAAGGAGTGTATCTCCTCTGCGACAACTACCTCGTGGACGAGGTCGGACACTGGAACGTCTGGACCCACGAGCTTGAGAGGGAACAATTTGCTTATATGAACAGAAAAACCGCACGGAAGATGGGAGTTGGGGATGAACTTGATATAAGGGGAGTTAAGCTAAGGGTTAAGATCAGCGAGAACATAGCGGACGATGTGATCTACATACCTTCCTCCTTTGAAGAGACCCAGCCCTTCAATCCGGGGGTAAGACCGGGGAGGCTCTTGGAGAACCCCTCTCATAGGATAGAGGCAATCCGCTAAAATAGATAGAACAGAACGGAGGTAGAAGGATGAACATAGAGTTCAGGGGCGTGGACGTTCAGATAACCGACGCGATGAAGAGCTTCATCGAAGGAAAGCTCAAGAGGTTCTCGAGGTATCTCAAGGAAGCAGGAGAGGATCAGGTCGAGGTGATAGTTTCCATCTCGGCGGTGCGTTCGAGACACAAGGACTACGCGGGTGACAGCAAGCCTATAGTTTACAGGGTCGATATGCACATGTATCTGAAGAACGTTCCCCACGGCTCTATCCACGCGTGGGAGGAGGACGTAGACGTCTTCACCGCCTTAGATCAGGTGCTCGACGAGATAGAGAGACAGCTGATAAAGCTAAAGCAGAGGAGGATAGAACAGAGGAGGGTATCGGCGAAGATAAAGGAGCAGATGCACACCCCCGAACCCCTGCCTCCGGAGGAGAGGGAAAAGCCCCTTATAGTGGAGGAGGATCTTGCGGTAGAAAAGCCTATGAGCGTTGAGGACGCTATGTTTGAGCTCGAGGAGTCGGGAGCCTTCTTCCTTCCCTTTGTGGACATAGAGACGGGACACCTCAGAATTCTCTACAGGAAGAAGGGAGGGAACTTCGGTCTCATAAACACGAGCTGTCGCCTTATGTGAGCTATGGAATACAGGTTTCGCTTCTTACGCTTCAGGTTCGTATCCTACGTCGTATCC
The DNA here is from genome assembly GCF_055385515.1 of Hydrogenivirga okinawensis. NCBI lineage: Bacteria > Pseudomonadati > Aquificota > Aquificia > Aquificales > Aquificaceae > Hydrogenivirga > Hydrogenivirga okinawensis. The sequence goes on from NZ_AP042386.1 coordinate 350,767, forward strand.
CTCCTCTTAGTTTTCGGAAGCCTCTTTCTGCTCTTTACCAAGGGACTTAACCTCGGTCTGGACTTCACCGGCGGTAAGGTCGTAGAGCTTAGGTTCGAGAAGAAGGTCGATATAAGGGACCTGAGGAAAGCTCTCAAAGAGGCAGGCTTTGAGTCCTTCCTCGTTCAGGAGACGAGGGAGGGAACCTACATAGTTAAGGTCAGAGAGGCTGAGAAGTCTGCAGAGTTGAGGAAGTCTTTGGAAAAGCTCGGTAAGTACGAGCTCATCAGGGAGGAGAGGATAGGGGGAGTTATCAGCGAGGAGCTAAGGAGAAAGGCGATCTTAGCCATACTGACCGCCCTCGGCGGTATTCTGGTTTACCTCGCCTTCAGGTTCAAGCCTATCTGGGGTGTGGGAGCGCTCCTTGCTTTAATCCACGACGTCCTCATCGTCGTCGGAGCCTATTCACTGACCTACAGGGAGGTGAACCTCGAGGTCGTCTCAGCCCTCCTGATAGTCGCAGGCTACTCTGTCGCCGACACGGTTGTTATATTCGACAGGATAAGGGAAAATCTGAGGGTTAGAAAAACACTACCACTTGAAGAGGTTATGGATCTTTCCATAAACCAAACCCTCTCGAGGACTATAATGACCTCTCTTACCACCTTTGCAACAGCCTTGACCCTATTTATACTCGGAGGTTACGCCCTCTCCAACATAATGTTCGCCTTCGTTGTAGGCATAGTTGTGGGAACCTTCTCCTCGGTCTTCGTGGCGAGCGCCTTCGTCCTCGACATGAGCCGGTTCTTCAAAACTAAGGAAGAAGTTCAGGAAGAGACCGCCTGATGGATTATCTTTTCGTATTTGTAGTCGGTCTTGCCTTTGGCAGTTTCTACAACGTTTTGATATACAGACTTCCGAGGAACATTTCGGTAACCTTCCAAAGGTCCAGGTGTCCTCACTGCGGGAGCAGGATAAGGTGGTACGACAACATTCCCCTCATCTCCTACCTGATATTGAGGGGAAGGTGCAGAGACTGCGGTGCGAGGATAAGCCTTCAGTATCCCCTCGTAGAACTCACCTCCGGAATCCTTGCCCTTCTCTCCTACGTTAAGTGGGGATCTTCAGTTGATGCCTTCGTTTACTACTTCTTCTTCTCAGCCCTCCTCGTTGCCTCGCTGATAGATCTTAAGTTCTTCATAATTCCCGATGTCATAACTCTACCGGGGATAGTGCTGGGTATAGGGAGCTCCCTCTTCAGGGAAGAGATCGATCCTATCAGGAGCGTTGCGGGAGCTGTCGTAGGCTTCCTCGTACCTTTGGGGATTTACCTTTACTATGTCAAGATCAGGAAGATGGAAGGTCTCGGTTTCGGGGACGTGAAACTTCTCACTTTCATCGGTTCAGTAACAGGGATTTACGGTGTATTAGCCTCGCTCTTTCTCGGGAGTGTGGTAGGTCTCCTCTTCGCCCTCCCTTCTATTGTCAGATACAGGAACGTCCAGTTTGTTATTCCTTTCGGTCCCTTCCTCTCCCTCGGGTGTTTCTTTGGAGTACTTTTTAAGGACGATATTCTCCGCTTCCTCTCTCCCTGAGAACCCTCTCCACTATCCTGAGATCCTCTTCCGTATCGACTCCGTGGTATAAGTTCTCTGTCAGGAGGACCTTTATCCTGTGTCCGTTTTCTAAGAGCCTGAGCTGCTCGAGTCCCTCGATTATTTCAAGGGCACTCCTTTTCATGGACACGAACCTCATCAGAGCTTCCCTCCTAAAGCCGTATATCCCTACGTGCTTGAGGGGATACAGGCTATCCGTTTCCTCCCTGAAGTAGGGTATGGGAGATCTTGAGAAGTAAAGGGCGTAGCCGTCCCTGTTTAAAACTACCTTCACGTCGGAACTCTTTCCGTAAGCGTTTTTATCCTTAACCGCCAAGGTAACCGCTTCCTCTCCCTCCTCCAAGGCTTTGAAGATCCTCTCAACGTCCTCAGGATATACGAAGGGTTCATCTCCCTGATAGTTAAGGATAAGATCGACTTCCATTCTCTCGACAACGTATGCAACCCTGTCCGTTCCCGAGGGTATGTCGGAAGGGGTCAGGAATATCTCAACGTCCATATCCGCTACTACCTTGGCAATCTCTTCGCTGTCCGTTGCCAGTATTACCCTCTCTCCCGTCTTTAAACAACCTTCCAATACCCAGCGGATCAGGGGTTTGCCGAGAATCCGCCTGAGAGGCTTCTTCTTTAATCTTGTGGAGGAGAGGCGTGCGGGGACTATTATCGACCTTCTCATGGCGTATAATTTTATCCTCGATGAAGATCAGAGACTTCCTTAGAGAGAATCAGATCTCCGTGGGAGATAACATAGCCCTTCTCTTAGAGAAGCTCGGGATTAAAGACGACGAGTTGTTGAAGAGGCTTGAGGGTGAGATCGGTGAGTCGGCGAAGATGTCCAAGTCGAAGGGGAACGTGGTGGACCCCGAAGAGGCGGTAGAAAAGTACGGTGCGGATACGGTGAGGCTTTACATACTCTTTGCCGCCCCTCCAGAGCAGGACTTCGAGTGGACAGACGAAGGAATTCAGGGAGCTTACAGGTTCCTAAGCAGGCTCTGGAACTTCGTGACGGGGATAGAGAAGAGTATAAGGGATATACGGTACACGCGGGATGAGGTCAGAAAGGCGGAGGGAAGGGCAAAGGAGCTGAGGAGACTGATCCACGAAACGATAAGGGACTACATGATTGACATGGAAAAGAGGTACCAGCTGAACACGGCGATAGCCAAAATAATGAAGCTCCTTAACGAGCTTAGCTCCTTTGAGGTTAAGAGCGACATAGATCTGAAAGTTCTCAGGGAAGGTGTCGAGGTTCTCCTGCTACTCCTCTCTCCCATAACACCCCACATCTGCGAGGAACTCTGGCACAGGATAGGGGGTGAGGGACTGATAGTTACAAAGAACCTGCCCGAGGTAGATCCGGAAGCCCTGAAGGTCGAGGAGGTGGAGATACCCGTTCAGATAAACGGAAAGTTGAGGGGAAGGATAAAGGTTCCCTTCGGAGCGGAAGAGGAGAAGGTAAAGGAAGTAGCCCTGTCGGACGAGAGGATAAGGAAGCACTTAGAGGGAAAGGAGATCAAAAAGGTCATCTACGTCAAGAACAGGCTCCTGAACATAGTTGTTTCATAGCTTCTGGCTTACCCTTTCAATCATACCTTTCTTGTATTCGCTAAACCTTCTCTTCTCTATGCTATTCCTTATCTCCTCCATCATCCTCAGGTAGAAACGCAGGTTGTGTATAGTGTTGAGAACGTAGGAGCTTATCTCTTCGGCAATGAAGAGGTGTCTCAGATACGCTTTCGAGAAGTTCTGGCAGGTATAACAGTCGCACTCGGGATCCAAGGGTGAGAAATCCTTTTTGTACTTCTCATGTCTTATATTCACCACGCCCCTCGAGGTGTAGAGGGTCCCCGTTCTGGCGTTCCTCGTCGGCACCACGCAGTCGAACATGTCCACCCCTACCGCCACGGCGTTCAGTATGTCCTCGGGCTTGCCCACGCCCATCAGGTATCTGGGTCTATCTACAGGCAAATGATCGCAGACGAGCTCCGTCATCTCGTACATGATGTCCTTCGGCTCCCCCACCGAGAGACCTCCTATCGCGTACCCGAAGAGGTTCCTTTCGATTGTCCTCAGAGCCGCCTCTATCCTCAGATCTTTGAAGAAAGCACCCTGAACAATGCCAAAGAGAGCCTGATCTTCCCTCTTCTTAGCTCTGATGCTCCTATCGAGCCACCGGAGCGTTCTCTCAAGAGCTTCCTTTGCGTAGCTTTTATCTATCGGATACTCGACGCACTCGTCCAAGGGCATGATTATGTCCGAGCCAAAGATCTCCTGTATCTCTACGACCCTCTCGGGTGTGAAGAAGTGGAGATCTCCCGCGAGATGATCCCTGAACTCCACCCCTTCCTCGAGAACCCTAACCTTAGACTTCCTGTCTCCGAACCTCCCCTGCCCCAAGGAGAAGACCTGATAACCACCGCTATCGGTGAGTATAGGTTTGTTCCACGATATGAACTCGTGAAGACTCCCTGCTTCCTTTATCACCTCTACCCCTGGTCTGAGGTAGAGATGGTATGTGTTTCCTAAGATTATCTGAGCTCCGAGCTCCTCCAAGAGCCTGTGGATCATAGCCTTTACAGTCCCCTGAGTTCCCACGGGCATGAAGACGGGGGTCTCTATAACCCCGTGGGGTGTTCTCAACCTTCCCCTCCGAGCCTTTCCGTCTTGGCTTAGGACTTGGAACTCGAACATGAGGCATTTATTTTATTACGTAAACCTAAGAGGAGGGCGAGCTATGAGATGGTTTATCTTACCGCTTCTTATGATCTTCAGCTTCTCCTTCGCGGACGAGTTTATCGAGAACATGATCAGGAAGCTCGACGAAAGGGGTAACAAAGCCTGGTGGTGGGACGAGAGATGGTGGAACGAGGGCTACATAGAACCTCCGAGGAACTACAAGGTTAAGGTAGAGTGGGTAACGGTAGCGAACGGGGACGTCGAGATTCCAGTTATGGTGGCAAGACCGCAGAAGGAAGGGAAGTTCCCCGGTGTTTTATTTCTCCATGGAAGGAGGGGGCTCGATGACCTCTTCCAGCTCCACGTCAAGCGTCTCGCGGCGAGAGGGTTCGTGGTGGTGGCTCCAGACCTCTATACGGGAAGGTTCATAGAGCGTTTTCCCATATACCACGATCCTGCGGTTGAGGATGACGCCAACGTTGTTCTTGACTACGCCCTTTCGAGGAAAGATATAGAGCCAAAGAAGGTGTGCGTTTACGGTCTTACGAGGGGAGGTTTCTACTCCCTCAGGCTTCTCGTGGCTAAAAACAGACAGAAGAAGGATATAGCCTGCTTCGTGGGATACTATCCCCACCTTCAGGATCCCAACAGACCGGAACCGATGCAGGTTTACAGGTACCACGAGGATGTGGAGAAGATAGAAGTCCCCGTAATGTTCTTTGTAGGAAGGGATGAGCAATACCAAAGGCTCAGACCTGCTCTTATGGCTATCGACTACCTAAAGTCCAAAGGAAGGGAAGCATACATAGTTGTTTATCCTGGTGTGGGAAGAGGCTTTGACTTCAGGAATGGAAACAACAGGAAGTTCGCAGATGACCTTGCCGCAAAGGACGCCGTAGTCAGGGCGGCGAGGTTTATAAGGGAGAAGCTCGGAGTCGAATAAAGTTCTTGACTTGGATGTCTTCAGGAGCTATATTAATGGGCGAACTTCAGGATTGCTGAGAGGGGAGGGCGCCTAACCCTTTCGCTTTCCGAAGTTCACAGAAATTTTTAGGAGGTTTTAGTTCCATGGGTCTCACAGGCACAGTCAAATGGTTCAGCAAGGACAAGGGATACGGGTTCATAACCCGTGACGACAATCAGGGCGACGTTTTCGTCCACTTTACCGCTATCCAGAAGGAGGGCTTCAAGACTCTCGAGCAGGGGCAGAGGGTTGAGTTCGAGATAGAAGAGGACGTAAAAGGTCCCAGAGCCAAGAACGTTGTGATCCTCAACGGTCAGTAAAGGGCAAGCTCCCTAAGGAGTAAGCGTTTATGATGGTCCCCCCTACCTGGGGGGATTTCTCTATCCTTTAATTTCAATCCAACTGAACAACCTTCATCCATCAGTCTTAAGACCATGAAGGTGAGTTTTGAGAGTCTGGTTTCTATATCACCGTCGACCATGTCCAAAGATAGGACTACCGACCTCTCCTCTTCTTCAACCATCTCCTTTACCATAAGCTTCCCTTTCTTCGCGCTCACTTTCCAGTGAACCAATTTCATCGGTTCTCCCGCATACTTCCTTATGCTTTTTACTTCTTCGTAGCCCTTTATTACGGCTCTGTCAGCTATTCCTCTATCTTCCTTCTCAGAGCTGTCCAGGACAAAATTCGCCGGTATCGGTTTTGGAAAGACTACGAAGCTCAGGTTGAGCTCTACTTCTACGAATCGTACAAACATACCGAGGGGGAAGTCAGAACTTAAGTTGATGGAAACTTTATCCACTCTACCCCTTTTTAAGAATAGAAAATCTAATTTATTCTCTCTCCATTTTGCATCGATCAGGGGAAAGATAATCTCATCTACAACCGATGAAATCTTGACCAGAAAAGAGGGTAAAGAAAACCTCTTCCTTACTATAACCCTGAAGGATGACTTGCTCCCAGCATAGACCTCCGGAGGAGGGATCAATCTTACCTCTATACCTTTAATGTTCAGTATAGAGGAAATACCAGAAATAAGCATCATCGCGAGCATAGAGGAGACCACTATGTAGAGGAGATTGTTTCCTGTGTTGGCGGCAGCAACTCCTAAGAAGATCGTAGCGCCTATGAAGATGCTTCCGGATCTATTTATCTTTACCTTCATCTTTTCTTGAGAAGGTTATCACCTAAGATGTTGAAGGCTAATATCGTCAGGAATATCGCCATTCCGGGGGAGAGCATCCATGGGAAGGACGCGAGAACGTTAGTGTTCCTGACCTCCGAGAGCATATTGCCCCAGCTCGGCTCCGGTTCCTGAATACCAAGACCCAGCAGGCTCAGCGCAGCTTCACCGAGTATGTAGGCAGGTATAGATAGGGTTGCGGAGACGATGAGGTAGTAGTATGTGTTGGGCAGAATGTGCTTCCTCAATATCCTGAAGGTTCCGGCTCCATAAGTTTTTGCAGCAAGAACGAACTCCCTCTCCCTTATGGAAAGAACCATACCCCTTACCACCCTCGCGAGACCAGCCCACCCCAAGAAGGAGAGTATGAAAACTATCATTAGGAAGATCTCACCGCTCGAGAGTTCTAAGGGAAAGACCGCCCTCAGGGATAGGAGGAGGTAGAAGGTGGGTATAGACATCAGGATCTCCACGAGCCTCATCGTGAGGGTGTCTACCTTACCACCGAAGTAACCAGATATGCCTCCAGCTATCGCTCCTATGAAGAAGGTAACGAAGGTTCCGATAATTCCAACCCCAAGAGAGTAACGGGCTCCGTAAAGGAGTCTTGAGAAGACGTCCCTCCCGAGCTTGTCCCCACCGAGAAGGTAGAGCCTGCAGGGAGGATCTACGCCGATAAGTTTAAAGCCGAACTCCGTTTTTGTGAAAAACCTTAACTTACAGGAGACGCTTCTATTTTCTTCGTAAACCTTGAAGAGGGGATCCTTTAGTTCGTACAGGTTTACATAGGGAAATACGAGCTTTCCGTCCTTCACGAAGTGGATCTGTGTGGGAGGGTGGTAGGGTTTCTGTCTGTTCTGAAGGTCGTAGGGGTAGGGAGCTATAAAATCTGCAAAGATGGCAGAAAGGAATAGCAGAGCTATAAGGGTTAGGGAGAATTTCACGCCCCTGTTCATGTGATATAATCATTCTAAATTCAAAAGAACAACGGAGGAGGCTCAATCATGAAGATAACCCTGAGCGTGATAAAGGCAGATATAGGTGGTTACGTTGGTCACTCGGACACACACCCCGAGGTCGTTGGCACCGTTAAGGAGGTGGTGGAGAACGAGGTAAAGAAGGGAAATCTTATAGACTCGAGCATACTCACCTGCGGAGACGATATAGCGATAGTAATGACCCACACCCACGGGGTGGACAGCGAGCTCGTCCACGGGATAGCTTGGAACGCCTTCGAGAAGGGAACGGAGGTGGCGAAAAGGTTAAAACTCTACGGAGCGGGACAGGATCTTCTCACCGATGCCTTCAGCGGTAATGTCAAGGGTTTAGGACCCGGCGTGGCGGAAATGGAGTTCGAGGAGAGACCTTCCGAGCCTGTGATCGTCTTTTTTGCGGACAAAACTTCCCCGAGCGCCTGGAACCTACCCCTCTACGAGATGTTCGCCGACCCTATGAACACGGCGGGACTCGTTATAGACCCGAAGATGCACGACGGATTCACCTTCGAGGTTCTCGACGTTTACACGGGTAAGGCGGTGAAGCTCAACACGCCCGCGGAGGTTTACGATCTCCTCGCCCTCATAGGATCTGTCGGGAAGTACGTGGTCAAAAACGTTTATAGGAACTATGACGGAGAGATAGGTGCGACCGCTTCCACCCAGAGACTCTCGCTCATGGCGGGGCAGTATGTGGGTAAGGATGACCCCGTTATGATAGTGAGGGCACAGAGTGGTTTCCCCGCGGTGGGTGAGATACTCGAGCCCTTCGCGAGACCCTGGATAGTGGAAGGCTGGATGAGGGGTTCCCACAACGGACCCCTTATGCCCGTGTCCTTTGAAGATGCGAGACCCTCAAGGTTCGACGGACCTCCGAGGGTAATAGCCGCGGGATACCAGATAGCGGAGGGCAAACTCATAGGTCCAACGGATATGTTCAGAGACCCAGCCTTCGATAAGGCGAGGGAGACAGCACAGACGATGGCGGATATCCTCAGGAGACAGGGTATATTCGAACCCCACAGGCTACCGGCGGAGGAGATGGAGTACACGACGCTACCCAAGGTTCTAAAGAAGTTGGAGAACAGGTTTTACGACGTTGAGGAGCAGAGATTGGAGAAGGATCAGGTCATGGAAAAGGAGGACATGGATTAGAGCCTGTCCCCTATATGCTTCTCTAAGAAGCTCACTATCTGGTTGAGCTTCCTGTCCCTCTTCCTCTCCTCTTCTACCTTCCTTATCCCGTGTATTACCGTAGAGTGATCCTTCCTGTTGAAAGCTCTCGCTATCTCTATCAGAGAAGCGCCCGTCAGCTTCCTGCACAGGTACATTGCTATCTGCCTCGCCCTGTTTATCTTCTTCGATCTCGAAACCCCGAGGAGATCCTCCACCTTGACTCCAAAGTGGAGAGCGGTATAAAGCTTTATCTTCTCTAAGTCGCTCGTCCCTCTCTCCTTTGTCTTCAAATGGTCAACACCTTTTAGCTTTATTCCCCTTATGGTTCCCTCTATATCCCTGACGTTGTCGGCGGTGTTCCTGAGTATGCTCTCCACTATCCTGTCCTGAACCTCAAGTTTGAGCTCCTGGAGTTTCCTCTTTATGATCTCTAACTTCGTTATCTCATCCATACAGACCTCGACCACGACTCCCCCTTCGAACCTGCTGATGAGCCTGTCGGAAACGTCTCTTAACTCCCTCGGGTGTCTGTCAGAGGCGAGGACTATCTGCTTCTCGGCGAGGTACATGTGATTGAAGATGTTGAAGAACTCTATCTGGGTTCTTACTTTCCCTGAAAGAAACTGAATGTCGTCGAGCAGAAGGAGGTTGATGTTTCGGTATCTTTCCCTGAACTCCCTCGTCTTACCAGTCTTTATAGCCTCGACCATCTCCTCGGAGAAGTCGTTGGCAGATCTGTAAACCACGCTGAGCCCCCGTTCGGCACAGTAGTTTCCTATCGCCTGAAGAAGATGGGTCTTTCCGAGTCCCACCGAGCCGTATATGAAGAGAGGATTGTAAAGTTTCCCGGGATTTTGCGCTACCTCTACGGACACCTCATAGGCTAATCTGTTCCCCTCCCCAACGACGAAGTTCTCGAAGGTGAACCTCGGATTGAGCCCTTCAACCCTATCCCTTTTCTCCTCCTTAATGCGTTCTTCTCCTTCTAAAAGGATTTCAACATTCTCGAGGCCGCTCTTCAACTTCTCCCTTAAAAGCAGCTCCATCTTCTCCTTCAGCTCAGGGCTTTCCGTTATAAGCAGTATCCTGCTATCCCTCTGATCTACCCTGAAGTGGGTGAGGAGCTTCAGGAGGGATCTGTCCGTTCTTTCTATCTTTTTCAGAAATGTCTTTATATTTATCCCCTCCATAGCTTTTTATATTCTGAAAAGGGTCTCTCCAAAGACGCCGGCGTAAAGATACCTGACTATCATACACTTAGTCCTGAAATTGGAAGTTATTTGAAGAGCGATAAAAATTCCTCCTCACCGAGAGGTTCGTATCTCTCAATCTCCAGATTCTCCCTGAGGTGCTCAGGTCTGCTCATACCAACGAGTGCAGTCCCCACACCCGGCGTACTCCTTACGAACTGAAGGGCAACGTGCACGTCCTTTTCCAAACCGAACCTCTCTTTAAGGCTCTGGGGTATCCTCCCTATGACGTTCCCCTGATAGAGGGAGGCACTCGTGTAAACGTAGATACCAAACTTAATGCAGGCTTCGAGGGTGGATACCTTCTTTCCGTCCACGGTCTGATTCTTCAGGGAGAAGGCTTCGTGCATCCCAAGGTTGTAGGGGAGCTGAAGGAATCGGAACCTATGATCCTTGCCTCCCACCTCCTCGGCTAAGTTAAGAATTTCCGACAGGTTCAGATACTGCCTTGCCCCCTCGGGGATCCTGAAGCCATGCCACGTTGCGAGTCCGTAATACTTGAGCTTCCCTTCCTTTACTTTTCCCTCTAAGACCTCGAAGCACTCCCTGAGCTTATCATAGAACCTATCCTTTTCGGTAAAGAGGAGCTGTTCCTCGGGGTTGTGGATGAAGTAAACGTCTATGTAGTCAGTCTTTAAGTTCTCCAAGCTCTTCTCGAAACACCAGTCTATGAACTTCCCTCCTAAGTAGTGCCCCTGAGGTGTCATCTCGTTGGGATCCACTGTTCCCGTCTTGAGGAAGTTCTCCTCGAAGAAGACCTTTGGATCCTCCTGGGAGTCTGCATCGAAGGGGATGTACCCCCCCTTGGTTGAGACTATAGACCTTTCTCTTCCGATCTCCTCAAGGACCCTGCCTACGATCCTCTCGCTCTTCATGTAGCGGTAGTTTATAGCTGTATCCACAACGTTCACGCCAAGCTCCATTCCGAGCTTTATCGTCTCGAAGTACCTTCTGTCTGTCTCTTCATCGAGCTCTCCCAAGTAAGTTCCAATACCTATCTCGGAGAACTCCATATCCCCGAACTTCTTGTATCTCACTCCTCTTTCACCTCAACGATGGATTTCTCTTCAGACTTTTTCCTTGCAAGCTTGCCGAGGAGTATGGAGACCTCGTACAGGACAAGCAAGGGAATGGCCATGAGAACCTGAGTTGCAACATCGGGAGCTATAAGGGCGCCCACAAGGAAAGCGACTACTATAAAGTACCTCCTGAACCTCTTGAGCTGAGCCTCTGTAACCAGACCTGCCCTCTGAAGCATGTAGAGGAATATGGGCATCTCGAAGGCTATCCCGAAGGCTATGAGCATCTTAAGGACGAAGCTGATGTAGAGGTTCACCGAGAGGTAGGGAGTAGCCGCGAGCTGAGAGAAGCCGAGACCGAGAAGGAACTTGAGAGCCATAGGAAGGACGACGAGGTAGGCGAAGGTCCCTCCCATAACGAAGAGGAGTATGGAGGATAAAAGCAAAGGAATAAACATCCTCTTCTCGTTGGGGTAGAGGGCAGGTTCTACGAACCTCCAGATCTCGAAGAGTATGACCGGGGAGGCGAGTATCAAACCGACAGTTAAAGATATCTTTATGAGGATAAATAGGGGCTCCGTAGGGGATAGGGTTATCAACTCCACGTCGGGGTAAGACTTCATAACTGGCTCTTTCAAGAACTCGAAGACATACTTGGCAAAGTAAAAGGAAGCTCCCGCCGCTATCAGAAAGGCTATTATGGATCTAATCAGTCTTGTTCTGAGTTCCCTCAGGTGTTCTGTCAGGGGCATCGTCGGGAGTTGGTTGTTCTCCGTGCTCATCCTTCTCTTCTTCCTCCTCTTCTGGGTAGAGTTCATTATAATCTTCGGTCTCTATGTCGGGGAGAGGTTCGTCAGGCTCTTCATAATCGGAGGTTTCGTCCTCCGTTCTCTCATCAAGTTCTTTCTCCTGCTCCATAACCTTCCTGTTTATCTCCTCCATGTAAGCCTGCATTCTTACCTCGTCCCAAATCTCCCTCACCTTCCTCATAGCCTCCCCGAGTTTGTAAGCAAGGTCCATCATCCTCTCAGGACCGAGAACCACAAAGGCGATGATAAGAACTATGAGGAGTTGGATTTCCATAACTTTATTATTATAGGTCTTCAAGCGTTGTTGAAGCCTGCAACCGGAAAGTATGATTTAGATCATAATACCGAAAAGTGTGTGAGCAAATTTTAAACAAAACAGCGTTTTATTTTTTATAAGCGCAACGGGAGGGGAGCTTCGGCAGCACGGGGGTTGGTTTCCGCCAGCCCCTCTTTCTTAAAATGTTCTTATGATATCTTTCAACGTAAGTAAGGAAGAGTGGCGCGATTACAGCTGGCAGATTAGGAATCGCATAAAGACGCTCGAGGAGCTCCGTAGGTTTATTGATCTGACCCGCGAGGAGGTTGAGGGTATCAAAAGGACAGAAGGGATTTACCCCCTCGCCATAACGCCCTACTACCTTTCTCTCGTAGATCCCAAAGATTCTGACGATCCAATAAGGCTTCAGGCTGTGCCCAGAGTAGTGGAGGTGGATGAGAAGGTTCAGAGTAAGGGAGAGCCTGACGCTTTGAAGGAGGAAGGTGAGATCCCCGGACTAACCCACAGGTACCCCGACAGGGTTCTCATCACTGTAACTACCTTCTGCGCAGTATACTGCCGGCACTGCATGAGGAAGAGGATATTCTCTCAGGGGGAGAGGGCAAGGACGAAGGAGGAAATAGACAGGATGATCGATTATATAGAAAAGCACGAAGAGATAAGGGACGTCCTGATCTCTGGGGGGGAACCCCTGAGTCTGAGCAACGGGAAGATAAAGTATATACTTAAGAGGTTGAGAGAGATAAGACACGTCGAGATAATAAGGTTCGGAACTCGTCTTCCTGTCTTGGCACCCCAGAGGTTTTTCGATGAAGAACTGCTCGATATACTTGAAAGGTATTCTCCGATATGGATAAACACCCACTTCAACCATCCGAAGGAGATAACCGAGCTATCGGAGGAGGCTGTGGATAAACTCCTGAGAAGGGGCATACCGGTGAACAATCAGACTGTTCTTCTAAAGGGGGTGAACGACGATCCCGAAACCATGCTCGAGCTCTTCAGGAAACTTCTAAGGATAAAGATTAAGCCCCAGTATCTCTTCCACTGTGATCCTATAAAGGGAGCCCTTCACTTCAGAACTACAGTGGATAAGGGGCTGGAGATTATGAGGTATCTGAGAGGGAGGATATCGGGAATGGGTATACCTACCTACGCCGTGGACCTACCCGGAGGGAAGGGGAAAGTTCCTTTGCTCCCGAACTACATAAGGGAGCGTCAGGAAAATAAGTTCGTCTTTGAAGCCTTTGACGGCAGCTTGGTGGAGTATGAGATAGATGAACCGGTTTAAAAAATTTCTTAAAGCGTTCCTCCTGACAGCAGGCGACATTTTAAGGGGAGGATACACCTATCATTCGGGAGCTCTTACCTATCACTTCCTTCTGTCCCTTGCACCGCTTACGATAGTTCTCGTGAACCTTCTGAGCCTGCTTCCTGCCATGGATCCGAGAAAGATAGGGGAGATAACCGATAGGATTTTTCCCCAGTATACTCTCAAGATAGTTCACGAGATCTTAGAGGTTCAGAGGAGAAGTAAGGAGACCTCCGCCTTAGCCCTTCTGCTCTCCTACTTCTTTTCGGTTGGATTCGTGAAGCATATAGGTAGAGCTTTCTCCTTAGTTTCTGAGGGTAAGATGGGAGAAAAGAGAGAGGTTTTCTACTGGGTCTTCATGCCCGTCTTCCTGCTGGGTGTGGTTGCGCTTATCTCTCTTTCCTTTTTCCTGAGTGTGTATCTTAAATTTATTCTACCCAAGGGCTTTGCTCTTCTTATAGAGGTCTTCTATATACTACCGGGAACTGTAACAGTATTCCTGCTCTACCTGAGCTTTCTTAAAGTGAAGAAAAATCTATTCTCCCTTCTTCTCTCTTCCTTTATCGTAGCCACGCTCCTATACATAATGCAGTTTGTCTTCAGCTTTTACTTGGCAAAGATCTTCAAGGGAAACATACTTTACGGATCCCTTAGCTCGGTCGTTGTATTTCTACTTTGGATGAATCTTATCTTTCTCGCCCTTCTGTTTGGAGCCCGCTTGATTTACAGAGAGGAAAACCTTTAAAATATCGTTTTATACTTCAGGAGGAGATCGATGGAAAGAAACTGGAACGTAGGTACCAAGTATCTCAACGACAGAACCAGAGTGATAGTCATAGGTATAACTGGAAGGGAAGCCTCTCAGGTTGTAGCAGAGACGGAAGCACTCTATCCTGGGATAATAAAGGTGGGTGTAACTCCCGGAAAGGGTGGACAGGAGGTGGCGGGAGTTCCCGTTTTCAACACCGTTAAGGAGGCGCTTGAGTCCCCCGAAGGTAAGGATGTTAACACGGGACTCATATACGTTCCTCCCGCTTCAGTCAGGGACGCGGTGATAGAGCTCGTGGATGCCGGCATAAAGGTTATATACATAATCACTGAGCACGTTCCCATAAGAGACACCGTTTACTTCTACCACTACGCCAAGGAGAGGGGGGTTACGATAGTCGGTCCCACCTCCCTCGGATGTATAGTTCCGAGAATACCTGCGAGGATAGGAGCCATAGGTGGTAAGAACCCCTCGATAGCTTACAGAGACGGAGGGCTCGTAATACTCTCCAAATCGGGAGGTCTTACCACTACGACCGCTGAGATGTTCATGCGCAGGGGCTGGGGTGTTTATATGGCTTTAGCCCTTGGCGGAGATATTATATCCTGCACCACCTTTGCAGACGTTCTCGAGGAGATAAAGGACGACCCCAACGTTAAGGGCGTGATTATTCAGGGAGAGGTAGGAGGAACTTACGAGGAGCAAGCTGCGGAGACCATACTGAGGCTATACGAAGAGGGTAAGTGGAACATACCGGTTGCTGCTTTTGTAGCCGGTAGATTTCAAGAGAGCTTGGAGGGAGTTTCCTTTGGTCATGCTGGAGCTATAGTCGAGAGGGGTAAGGGTAAGGCAACGGACAAGATAAGACTCTTCAACGAGGTGGGGAAGAAGACTGGACTCGTAAAGGTCGCAGAGTTCTATCACGATCTCGTGAACTGCATAGAGGAGCTCGGAGTTGAGAGGGACTTCGAAGACTCAACGCCGGAAGGAAGGGTTCAACCCCTCTACTCCACGATAGACCCCGACACCTGTGAGTTCAAGGGTGATTGAAGATCGAATAAGGTGGAACGAGAGGTACAGAGCAGGTAGGGAGTCTGTCCTTCACACTACCCTCGTCCGCTTCTATCACCTCGCCTCCTCAGGCAGAGCCTTGGACGTTGCCTGTGGAACTGGGGAAACTTCGATATTTCTGGCGAAGAAAGGTTTTAAGGTTGACGCCTTTGACATATCGGACGTTGCCGTAAAGAGAGCGAGGAGGAAAGCAAAAGAGGAAGGCGTCAGGGTGAACTTCAAGATTTGCGAGGCGACCAAGTTTTCCTTCAAGCCGGAAACCTACGACCTCTTAATAAACTTCTACTTTTTAGAGAGGAGGATATTTCCGAAAATACTAAGGACATTGAAGAGGGGGGGACTTCTTATCTTTGAGACTTATAACCAAGAACACCTTGGAGTAAACCCAGAGTTCAATCCATCATACCTGCTGAGGAGGGGAGAACTCCTGGATAGCTTTAAAGGTCTGGAACTCATCTACTACTGCGAAGTTGCCAATATAACAACTTACGTGGGAAGGAAACACTAAAATATCCATCTCCTCTTTTTAGTCCTCTTCAACTCCTCTCTCAATGCTTCGTTCTCCTTGCTAAGTTTGGCAACCTCCGCCTCAAGCTCGGCTATCCTCCTGAGGGACTCCTTGAGTTCGTCGTTGGTTCTCTTGAACTCTAAAAAAGGAACAAAACCTTCCGAACTATTCTTACGATGAATATGCTGGAGATAGTATCTTACTGCCTCCTTTATTATTCCTGTTCTCGACTTTCCTTCCTCCCGGGCAACCCTGTCAAGCTCCTCAAGGAGGGAGGGTTCTATCCTGAGAGATATAACCCCCTTCATGGGTAGGAATTTTAACACAATTTTTGTATTACTTAACCTTTAGAGCCCTTCCATCACAAATAGTTACTATAACAATGTTTATAGATTTTGTATTACATTGTAGTGTTATAACATAATTGCGATTATATTAACAAATTTCCACCGAATTTGGTGAATTCTCTTGAAACGGAGTTAAACTTTAAACAGGGGGATTGATGAAACCAAAGGTGGGTATATTTAAGTTCTCTTCCTGTGACGGATGTCAGGCCATAATTTTAGATCTACCGTCTTTCTGGAAGTTCTGCGAGGTCAGGTACTGGCTTTTGGGAAAGACTAAGAGGGATTTAGAAGAAGTGGACATAGCCTTTGTGGAAGGATCTATATCAACTAAGGGAGAAGAGGATTTTATAAAGGAGGTTAGGGAGAAGTCCAGGGTCCTTGTTACGATAGGAGCATGTGCTACTTCGGGAGGTATTCAGGCTCTGAGAAATTTCGGAAGGTTCGAGGAGTTCAGATCGGTGTATCCCCATCCTGAGTTCATAGAGACTTTGGGGAAGTCCACGGCGATAAAGGAGCACGTAAATGTGGATTACGAGATCTTCGGGTGTCCTATAAATCCAGCGATCTTGGAGAACTTCATAAAGGCGTATCTCTTCAATAAGAGACCGATGATACCCGATTATCCTCTTTGCATGGAGTGTAAGCTCAGAGGGAACGTCTGTGTCATGGACGCTTACGGGATTCCATGTCTCGGGCCGGTTGTAAAATCCGGTTGCGGAGCTATCTGTCCTTCCTTCAGGAGGGGGTGCTATGGATGCTTCGGTCCCTGTAAAGATCCTAACATTTCCTCACTCGTCAGCTGGTTCAGGAATATGGGTTTGAGTGATGAGGATATAAGGCTACTTTTTGAGAACGAAAACGCCTATGCCGAGGAGTTCAGGAAGTTTCTGGAGGGTAGGGTTGGATGAGCTGAGGATAGATCCTCTTACGAGGGTAGAAGGTCTCGGAAGGGTAAAGCTATTTACCGAGAACGGCAAAATAAAGGACGTGAGACTTGAGATATTCGAACCCCCCCGCTTCTTCGAAAAACTTCTCGTTGGAAAAACACCGGATCAGGTTATCGACACCGTTGCCAGAATTTGCGGTCTCTGTCCCATAGCCTATCAGATGAGCGCCCTTGAGGCTTTTGAAAGCATCTTCGAGGTAACAGTTCCCGATCACATCAGGGATCTCAGGAGGGTGATTTACTGCGGGGAGTGGATATCGAGCCACTCCGCCCACGTCTTCTTTCTTCACCTTCCCGATTTCTACGGAAAGGATAGCTTCCTCGGACTTCCCAAAGATATCCTCGAGATGGGTCTTCGCCTGAGAGCAACGGGAAACAAGATATTAGAGATCCTCGGAGGTAGGCACATCCACCCCGTCAACCTCAGAGTGGGAGGCTTCTACAAACTCCCCTCTGAGAACAGGGTAGAGGAGATCATAGATCTTGTCGAGGGATCAATACCCTTGGCGGAGGAAGCCTTCGATCTCGTTCTCTCCTTAGATTTCCCTTCGGTGGATATCGACTACGAGTTTATATCTCTTGGAGGAACGGACCTTTACCCCTACACGGAGGGGAAGATAGTTTCCTCTAAGGGTTGGAGTGTAGAGAAGAGTGAATTCGAGAGTAAGTTCGAGGAGTATCAGCTTACCCACTCTACCGCTCTCTATTCAAAGATAAGGGAAGGAAGCTTCTACCTCGTGGGAGCGATGGCGAGGTTCAGGAACAACTTCCATCTCCTACCAAAAGAAATAAAGGAGAAGGTAGGGGAACCACCTAAGAATCCCTTTAAGAGCATAGTAGTGAGGGTTGCGGAGATACTTTACTCCCTGAAGGAGACAAAGAGACTCTTAGAAAGGGTTTATCTTAAGGAGCACTACGTTGATTGGAAGCCTAAGGAAGGGGAGGGTGTGGGTGTTACGGAGGCTCCGAGGGGTATCCTCTACCACAGGTACAGGGTAAACTCTGAGGGTAAAGTTCTCGAAGCCAATATAATACCGCCGACCTCCCAGAACCAGGGGATAGTGGAGAGGACGGTTTTGGAAACTCTCAAGACTTTAAAGAACGAGGATATGTTAAGTCTGAGCGAGAGAACGATAAGAACCTTCGATCCCTGTATATCCTGCGCATCTCACACGATAGAGATCTCAGAGCTCTCTGACCCCGAAGATGGGTTCAATCGTTGAGTATCTGAAAATTGGACCCTCCTTACATACGAAGGTATATCCGAACTGACAGTGTCCGCAGGTTCCTACGGCACACTTCATGTGTCTCTCCATCGAAAGGTATACGTTCTCTTTCTCAAAACCCAGCTCGAGCAACTTCTTAACCGTAAAGTACATCATGATCTCAGGTCCACACATCATACTGACGCTCCTTTCCGGATCTACCTTAACGAACTTAAAGAGCTCCGTAACAACACCCACGTGACCTATCCAGTTTTCATCGGGTCTGTCCACCGTAAGGAGCAGTTTAACCTTCTCCCTCCACTTCTCGTAATTGTCCCTGTATAGAAGACCGGAAGGTGTCTTCGCTCCTACAAGGAGGTAAACCTCTCCGTAATCTTCCCTCCTTTCCAAGATAAGCTCCACCACCGGTTTTATGTCCGCAAGACCGAGACCTCCCGCCACAAGAACGATATCGTATCCTTTATACTCCTCCACCGGGAAGTGGGATCCGTAGGGACCCCTCACGCCTATTACGTCCCCCTCTTCGAGCTTGAATAGATCTTCCGTAACCTCTCCGACGAGCCTTACCGTGTGCTCCAAGAGATCCTGTCTTATGGAACTAATAGATATAGGAACCTCCCCCTGTCCGAAAACGTAAAGCATGTTGAACTGCCCCGTTTTAAAGGGAGGGAAATCTTCCACCTCCAAGAGAAACCTTCTTGTGTTCTCGTTCTCGACAATAACCTTCCTTATAACGGCTTTCCTAAGTTTGAAAGGAGCTTCAATCGCCGACAACCCTCCTCACCTCCTCCGTTATGTCTATACCTACCGGACACCAAGCTATACACCTCCCGCACCCCACACACCCAAACTCCCCGAACTGCCCCACCCAGTAAGAGAACTTGTGCATTAGCCACTGTCTATATTTCGCCTTTACGCTCGCTCTTATGGGAACTCCGTGAATTGCGGAGAACTCGGTTCGAAAGCAGACGTCCCACCTCCTAATTCTCGAGGACTCGGAGCCGTCCATCTCTATATCATCTATAACCTCGTAGCAGAAGCAGGTGGGACACACCATCGTGCAGCTCCCGCAGGCGAGGCACCTTCTCGCCACCTCTTCCCACGCAGGATCTTCGAGCCTCTCAAGAAGCTTCTGAGGCAGTCCTTCGGTATTAACTCTCCTCTTTATCCTATCCTCAGCCTCCCCTATAAGCTTCCTTTCCTCTTTGAGATCCTCTTCCCTTGGCTCCCTTCCCTTCAACCTGTTCAGTAGTTCCTTCCCTCTTTCACTCCCGCTCCTCGCGAGGAAACCGTCCTTCAGCTCGGTTAAGGCTATGTCAAAACCCTCCTCTACGTAGGGACCCGTTCCCATCGAGGTGCAGAAGCAGGTGTCCGCAGGACTCGTACAGTTTATGGCAACTATGAAGACCTTCTCTCTGAGAGCTCTGTAGTGGACGTCGGGATGAGGATTTTTGTTTATGAAAACATTGTCAAGGATGTAAAGGGCTCTTAGATCGCATCCCCTGACGCCGATGAAAGCGTATCTCTCCTCTTCGAGCTCTATCTCCTGAGACAGGTCTGGTTTTATCTTAAGGAGCTTCCGATTCGTAGGATGAAGGAAGTGCTTGAGAGAGTTTGGTCCGTGGGTATAACCGAAAAATCTCCCATCACCTTCGACCTTAAAGGCTCTATACTTCCCCTCCTCCTGCTCCTCTACCACTCCCACGGCGAGGTCCTCCGGATTTTCTAATTCCTCGAAAAGGACAACACCGTCTCTGAACACCGGACCGATTACTCTATAGCCCCTGTCTTTAAGAAGCGAGATGAGAGAAAATATCTCAGATTTAGGTGTAGCCTTTATCATCGGACTCACCACACATCTCTCTCAGCTCCTCTATAAATTCCTTGATCATCTTAAGGTAGCTCTTATATCTTTCACAACTTACCTCTCCCCTTTTAACCGCTTCCTTTACTTCACAGCCCGGCTCCCTCGTGTGGGTGCAGTCGGGAAACCGGCACTCGTACCTCAGGAACTCCCTGAAGTAGTTCCTTATATCCCTCCTCCTTACGAACTGGAGAGGTTCCACCCTCGAGAATCCGGGGGTGTCTCCTATAAAAGAACCTCTCCCAAAGGGAAGAAGTCTAACACCCGTGGTGGTATGTCTTCCCCTTCCCGTTCTCTCACTCACCTCGCCCGTCCTCAGTTCTTCTCCAGTCAGCTCTTTAAGAATAGAGCTCTTACCAACTCCGGAAGGTCCCGCGAGGATACATATCCTACCTTCCACGAGATCCTTTATCTTCTCGAGTCCTTCTCCTGTCTTAGCGCTCACCAGAACCACGTCGTAACCCGCTTCCAGGTATATGTCTCTCCAACCCTCAAGCTCCTTCTTCCCTTCCTCGTCCAACAGATCCACCTTGTTGAAGACTATCACAGGATCGCACCCGACGTGGTCATACACAACGAGCAAAGAGTCGAGGAGGTAGTTATCGAAGTCCGGATTCCTGATGGTCATGACGCATATAACCCTGTCGACGTTAGCTATGGGAGGTCTTATTAGGACGTTCCTCCTCTCCTCCACCCTCTCTATGGCAAAGGTGTTCTCGTCCACTATATTCCCCCAGACGTAGTCGCCAGCGTAAATCCTCGTCTTAGCTTTGACCTTTCCCCTCGGAATACCTCTTAAAACCCTATCCTCTTCAAAGACGTAAACACCTATGAGTTGCGCCTCCCTATCTACGACGAGACCTCTTCTCATAAGGTTACGAGCTCCAGATCTATTTCGGAGAGAGGTTCTCCCCTTCCGTCTATAACCGCAACGATATTCTCCAACCTCACGCCGAACTTTCCCGGCAGGTAGATCCCTGGCTCAACGGTGAAGACCATACCCTCCTCTATAACCCTCTCCGCGTCTTCCCCCTTGTAGTAAACCCTCGGGTACTCGTGGATCTCAATACCTATCCCGTGCCCGGTGGAGTGGTTGAAGTACTTGCCGAGCCTCTTCTTCTTGATATAATTCCTCGCCTCCCTGTCCACATCTCCTATCTTGTTTCCTACTCTCACCTTATCCAAGGCGAAGAGGTGTGCGTCCCGGACTATGTTGTATACCTTTACGAACTCTTCGGTAGGCTTACCTATGTAAATTGTCCTGGTAAAGTCGGTGCAGTAGCCCTTCCACATGAGCCCCATGTCTATGAGGAGCGGAGAGTTAGCCTCTATCTTATTGTTTGAGGTCTCCCAGTGAGGCACCGCGGATGCTTTACCCGAAGCAACTATGGCAGGAAAGCTCTCCCCCGTGGAACCGTTCTCGAAGATCCTGCTAACTATGAAGCCCCTAACTTCTAACTCCGTAAGCCCCGGTCTCACGAACTCGAGCAGTTCCCTGTATATTCGATCGCTCCTCTTTACACCTTCTTTCATTACGTCTATCTCTCTTTTGGTTTTCACAACCCTGATATCTTTTAAGAATCCTGAGAAACCTACCCACTTTATCCTTGTGCTTCTGAGTGCCTTTCTGAATTCACAGCTGACTCGGTCGCTCTCGTAGCCTACCCTTTTGACTCCTAAGTCTCTTAGGAACCTCTTGATAAACCTCAGAGCTCTGCCCTCTATAAGAACAACGTCCCAGCCCTTTAGTTCCTCCTTGGCCCTCTCGTAATATCTTCCATCCGTGAGAAGGTGCTTCGAGTTGGGAGTCAGTATAACGTAGGCGTGGGTGGATCTGAAACCGGACAGGTAGAAAACGTTAGCCTGAGAGGAGAAGAGGAAGGCGTCGAGATCCTTCTGTGTTATGAGCTTTTGAACCTCTTTTAGTTTCATCTCACTTATCTGACACTTTTTTCTTTTTCGTATGGCTCTGTGAGGAAGGCCGAGAATAATCCCATAAGCAGAAGGGTAAACGTAAATAACAATACAACAAGCTCAGGACTCATCCTTTCCTCCTCTTTTGTAGAAAGTAAACTCCGAACAAGAAGAATGCAACTACACCTAAGGCGCCTGTAAAGACAGGTTTAAGATTCAGCTTTTCCTGATGTACTGAAGAGTATAATCTCACTTCTCTCTCCTCTCCCTCGACGGGGGGATCCCCAGCATCTCCCTGTACTTGGTTACCGTTCTCCTCGCCACGCTGTAGCCCATGCTCTTCAGGAGCCTTGCTATCTCGTCATCGCTTAAAGGTTTTCTTCTGTCCTCCTTTCCGACGATTTCCTTTATCTTCCTCATAAGCTCCTCCTGGGAAACTCCACCTGCCGTTTCCCTCACGAAGAAGAACCTGAAGGGGTAGGTTCCCTGTGGGGTCTTGACGTACTTGGAGTTTATCAACCTGCTTACCGTTGATTCGCTTATTTCAAGCTTTCTGGCTACATCCTTTACCATTAGGGTTTTGAGGCTTCCCTCCCCTTTGAGAAACTCAGCCTGAACCTCTATTATCTCGTCGAGTATCTTCTTAAGGTTTTCTCTCCTTATGGAGAGAATCTTTCTGAAGTTTTCAAACCTCTCCATGTACTCCTTCAGAAACTCTCTGGCTTCCCCCTTCACCTTCTTTGCTAATTCGAAGTAGGACCTGCTCGGCTTTATATCTATCAGTTCCTCGTAAACGTATCCAACGAGCTCTCCATCGTCAAGCTCTATGACAGCGTCCACCTTCGAAACCTTAGATATGGGGATTTCTTCCTCTATAGGTGATGTTCTAAGATGGGAAAGCTTCAGGCGCGCCTCTTCGCTTATGCTCCTACCTTCGAGAGCCCTCTCCAGTTCCTTCAGGAGTTCAGGTTCCTCCGGATATAGATCCCTCACCTGAACTTCGAAGAACTCTCTTATATCCTTCGAGCATATCCCGATCGGTTCGAGCTCCGTTATGAATCTCCTTATGTCCTCGACATACTCCTCCGACACTCCGAACCTATCTGCCACATTGCCTGTGTCCCCACGGTAGAACCCTCTTTCGTCTATCTCCGAGAGAAGGTGCAGGGCTATGTCCAGATCGACACCTTCCAACTCAGCCCTCAGATTCTTCATTAGGGTGTCCAAGGAATGAGGTTTGTAGCTTGGTTCGGGGACCTTTCTCTCTTCAAAGAGAGTCCTTGCCTTTTCCGAAATAACGATCTCCTCCAAGAAAGGGTTAGACTCCTTCTCTTCCTTAAGGATCTGCTCGAGTTCCTGAACGGGATAGAGGAGTATCTCTACCTGATTTTTAAGAAGGAGGTTTAGGTTGAGTTTTACCTTTAATCTGAGGTCCTGTCTCAGCATCATCTCTTAAACTCTTCCGGAACACCGAAGTTGTCTCTGATCTGACCCTCACCTAAGATTATGAACTTCGGGATCGTGAGCTCCTCTAAAGCCATCGGACCCCTCGCGTGGATCTTGTCGGTGGATATGCCCATCTCCGCTCCCAATCCGAACTCATTCCCGTCGGTGAACCTCGTGGAAGCGTTCACGTAAACGGCCGCCGAGTCCACCTCTCTGAGAAACTTCATAGCCCTCGAGTAGTCCTCAGTAATTATCCCGTCCGAGTGTTTCGAGCCGTACTTCTCTATGAAGGCTATCGCTTCGTCCACGTCTTCGACAACCTTAACCGCGAGGATGAGATCCAAGAACTCCTCGTAGTAATCCTCCTCCGTTGCGGGGATAGCCTTCACGAAGGAAAGCTGGGGATCCGACTTTATAATCTCAAGGCTCTCCTCGTCGCACCTGAGCTCCACACCTGCCTTTCCAAGATAGTAAGCCATCTTCGGGAAAAACTCTTCCAGGATCTTCCTGTTTATCACGAGGTTTTCTATAGCGTTGCAGACCGAAGGTCTCTGAACCTTGGCGTTATAAACGATGTCGTAAGCCTTTTCAAGGTCAGCTCTGTCGTCCACGTATATGTTGCACACGCCCTTGTAGTGCTTTATAACGGGAACCTTCGCGTGCTCCGCAACCGCCCTGATGAGGCTCTCTCCTCCCCTCGGAATAGCCACGTCCACCTTTCCCTCCATCTTCAGGATCTCCCACACTATCTCCCTCTCTGTCCTGTCTATGAACTGGATCGCCTCCTCCGGAAACCCCGTTTCCCTGCAGGCTTCCTTGAGGATCTCAACGAGGGCTCTGTTAGAATTCACCGCCTCCTTACCGCCCCTGAGGACGACCGCGTTGGAAGACTTCATACAGAGGGAAGCAGCTTCTACGGTTACGTTGGGTCTCGACTCGTAAACGATAAATATCACTCCTAAGGGGACCCTCATCCTCCCCACCTTCAGTCCGTTGGGAAGGTTCCACATCTTTATCACTTCACCCACCGGGTCAGGAAGGCTCGCCACGTCCCTGAGAACTTTTATCATTCCGTCTATCCTCTTGTCGTTGAGGACGAGCCTGTCTATGACGGCGGGCTTGAGCCCGATCTCCTTTGCGTACTCTATGTCCTTTTTGTTTTCTTCCTTTATGTAATCCCTTCTCTCGTCGAGGAGCTCTGCAGCTCTCAAGAGGGTTCTGTTCTTTACATCGGTTTTCAGAGACATGAGAGCCCTAAGAACGTTCCTCGCTCTCTCTACCTTCTCTTCAGCGTAGCTTCTTATCTCCTCGGAAACTCCTTCCATACTCTACCTCCTGTTTTAGCTTAATTCTACATTCGGAGTGAGACTCCTTCAAGGAGGACGATCTCATAAAATGTGTTAAAATACTCTGCTCAGTTCAAGGAGGAAAGGAGATGAGAGTCAAAGGACCCTCTTCGAGGAAGCACAAAAAGAAGATACTGAAGCTCGCCAAGGGCTACAGGGGAATGAGACACACCTCTTACAGGAGGGCTAAGGAAGCGGTAATGAGAGCCCTCTACTACGAGTACAGGGATAGGAGACTGAGGAAGAGGGAGTTCAGGAGGTTATGGATTGCGAGGATAAACGCCGCCGTGAGACCCTACGGACTCTCCTACAGCAGGTTCATGAACGGTCTTAAAAAGGCGGGGATAGAGCTCGACAGAAAGGTTCTCGCCGACATGGCGGTGAGAGATCCAGAAGCCTTCTCCCAAATAGTAGAAAAGGCTAAGTCTGCCCTCGCCTGATATGAGCGACCTTGAGGCATTAAAGGCAGAGGCTCTCAGAGAGATAAATTCTGCGAAAGATCTCAGAGAACTTCAAGAGGTTCGCTCCAAGTATCTGGGAAGGAAGGGATTTATAACCGAGGCTCTCAAGAGGATAAGAGAAATACCCCCTGAGGAAAGGAGAGATTATGGGAGAAAGGTAAACGAGATAAAGGAGCTTCTGGAAGAGACGCTGTCCAGTAAGGAGAGGGAGTTAGAGAGAAAGGAGCTCGAGAAGAAGCTCGCTGGTGAGTGGAAGGATCTCACCGTTCCCCTTAGCAACACCGTCGGACATCTTCATCCGATCACTATAACCTTGGAGAGAATAGTTACGATCTTCAGGGGAATAGGCTTTACCGTCGAGGAGGGACCCGAGGTAGAGCTCGAAGACTACAACTTCGATAAGCTGAACATCCCTCCCGATCATCCTGCTAGGGAGATGCAGGACACCTTCTACGTGAACAGACCCGGCTACCTTCTCAGAACCCACACCTCTCCGGTTCAGATCAGGACCATGCTCAAGCAGAAACCTCCCATACAGATGATAGCTCCGGGAAAGGTTTACAGGAGGGACGACGACCCCACCCACTCACCCATGTTCCATCAGGTTGAGGGTCTCGTGGTGAACGAGTACGCCAACTTCAGGCACATGAAGTACGTTATAGAGGAGTTCCTGAGGGAGTTCTTCCAGACGGATCTCCCGGTGAGATTCAGAACCTCCTACTTCCCCTTCACCGAGCCTTCCGCGGAGGTAGATATAGGTTGTGTGATATGCAATCAGGAGGGGTGCAGGGTTTGCAAGGAGACAGGCTGGCTCGAGGTGATGGGATGCGGTATGGTCCACCCCCAAGTTCTTGAGAACTGTGGAATAGACACAGATCTATATCAGGGCTTCGCCTTCGGTATGGGCGTTGAGAGGCTCGCGATGCTCCTCTTCGGGATAGACAACATAAAGCTCTTCTACGAGAACGATATAAGGTTCATCAGGCAGTTTTGACCGCTGTCATTATGTAAACCGCCTTGAAAAATCTCTTCTCCACCGTCTGTACCTGAAAGCCGTGTTTTGAGAGGAGCTCTATAACCTCGTCGGTGCTCAGGCTCTCTTCTACAGAGTGGATGAAGAAGTTCCACTTCTCTCTTCCAAAGATAAGAAGTCCGAAGGGCAGGAGGAGAGTTTTCATAAAAAATAGGATCATCCCCGTTCCCCGGAACTTTCCTATATCTATTATCCCTATCCTACCCTCAGGCTTCAGGACTCTATTCGCCTCTTCTAAAAAAGCCTCCCTATCCTGCAGGTGTCTGAACACCAAGGAGAGAGATATTCTCGAGAAAATACTCTCCTTGAAGGGAAGACTCTCGCCCAGGGCTACTACAAAGTGGCATCCGGGACACTTTCCCTTAGCAACTTCTAACATCCCCAAAGCTGGGTCTATACCTATCCTGAGCCCTTTGTAGTC
The DNA here is from genome assembly GCF_055385515.1 of Hydrogenivirga okinawensis. Taxonomy (NCBI): domain Bacteria; kingdom Pseudomonadati; phylum Aquificota; class Aquificia; order Aquificales; family Aquificaceae; genus Hydrogenivirga; species Hydrogenivirga okinawensis. The sequence goes on from NZ_AP042386.1 coordinate 377,375, forward strand.
GTCTCCGAGTTTTTTGAGTATCTCTCCCGTTCCAGTTCCTATGTCGAGCCAGTTTCCTTCCTTCCCGAGAGTGTCTATGAGATCCCTTTGCCATGTGTGGATCTGTCCGGCTGTAGCTAAGCCAAGGAACCTGTCGTAGATCCTCCCTATCTGGGAGAAGATGTCGGCAACCGTTCTGTAGTTCATGAAAGGAAATTTTAACCTTTCAGACTTGACAGGAGGGAGGGGAACTCCCAAGATATACCTATAGGGGGTATAGGTATGAGAGGTTACGTATGTCCCACCTGCGGTTGTTCTCTCATAAGGCTGGGAATTTCCATCGACAGGGCTCCCTCCAAGGTGGTGGACGGGAGGGAACTCTACTTCTGCTGTAAGGAGTGTATGGATATGTTTCTCAGAGATCCAAGTAGATACCTCGCCGAGTGGAAGGATATCTTTGTCTGTCCTGTCTGTCTTGCAGAGAAACCTAAAAGTATGGGAGTAAAGTTTGAGTGGGAGGGAGAAGAGATCCTCTTCTGCAGGTGTCCCCACTGCCGGGAGGAGTTCAGGAGAAAACCGGATTACTACCTTAGAAGGCTCGAAGGCAAGGAGCCTTACGAGGGTGTCTTTGGTAAAGACTTCTGCTGTGGTTAAGGAGGTGTGTTATGGAAAAGTGTGACGTCTATCTCTCTGAGGAGAGCGCAAAAGAGCTGATAGGGAGACTCTCGAGGATCGAGGGTCAGGTGAGAGGTCTGAGAAGAATGATAGAGGAGAGGAGAAGCTGTGATGAGATCCTGATCCAGATCTCGGCGGTCAAGTCCGCGCTTGGCGGTGTTGCCGTGAAGCTCCTTGAGGATCACGTTCAGTCCTGCGTGAAGCCGAGTGTTGAAGCGGGAGACCTAAAGGCTTTGGAGGATTTTTTAGATGCGGTTAAGAAGCTGATAAAGGGAGGTTGCTGATATGAGGGAGGCTATCGGAAGCATCGTTGGAACTATCGCATCGCTTTTTGCAGCCTCCTGTTGTATAGCTCCGACCCTCTTCGTGGTCTTCGGCGTATCCGCAGGAGGGCTCGGTTTCCTCCAGTCTCTGGAACCTTACAGGTGGTACTTCTTAGCGGTAGGATATATAGCCATCGGCTACTCCCTCCACAACCTCTACCTCAAGAGCTGGATAAAGGAGAAGATCTTCAAGAAACCGGCAGTTGAGTGTGCCTGTGAGGAGCCGAGCTGGACGAGAAAGCTGAGCAAGGGAATAACGTGGACTGCCCTCGTTCTTCTGGTCTTTGCCACCTTCTACCCTTACGTTCTTACGAAAATTTACGGAGGTTAGAGCTATGAGGAAGTTGCTTCTGTCTCTATTCGTCCTTGTAGGTTTTACCTTTGCAGAGAAGGTTCTCGTGATCGACGTCGAAGGCATGACCTGTGAGATGTGCACCATAGCGGTTAAAAAGGCTATCTCTCAGGTGAAAGGCGTCAAGTGGGTCAAGACTTCCCTGAAGAACCGTATAGCGGTCGTGGTGACCGAGGACTACGTGAAGGAGGAGAGCGTGCTAAGAGCTATTTCTAACGCCGGGAACTACAAGGGGAAGATCATAGGCGAAGCCGAGTTTTAGGGAGGTGGATCATGATAAGGCTGAAGATAACCGGTATGACCTGCGAGCACTGCGCTCAGACAGTCAAGAGAGCTTTGGAAAATGTCGAAGGTGTGAAGGAGGCGAAGGTTTACTTCCCCCAGGGCTACGCCGAGATTGAGACGGAAGATGAGGTTTCTGTTGATGAGCTTATAGAGGCTGTCAGGAGATCGGGCTACGGGGCGGAGGAGATAAGGGAGTCTCCCGAGGTTTACATTCCAAAGGAGGGTATCTATGACCTCTTTATCCTCGGAGGAGGTTCCGCCGGATTTGCTGCCGCTATAAAGGCTTCGGACTTAGGGGCAAAGGTTCTGATAACAGAGGACAACATAATAGGTGGAACGTGCCTGAACAGGGGCTGTATACCATCCAAGTATCTTATAGACGTAGCCAACACCTTTTACACACCGATTAAGAACCCCTTTCCCGGTGTGGAGCTCGAGGAGGGAAGGATAGATATAAAGAAAGTGATAGAGGCTAAGGAGGAGCTCTTAGAGGAGCTCAGGAAGGAGAAGTACTGGAACGTCCTGGACGCTTATCCGCAGATAGATTACAGGGACTGCAGGGGGAGGTTTCTCGGGGAAGGAAAGGCTTTAGTAGGCAAGGAGGAGGTAAGTTTCGGAAAGGCTGTGATAACTACGGGATCGAGACCTGGGATACCCCCTATCAAGAACCTCCACAAGGTCAGATACTACACGAGCGACGATATATTCAACATAGACCATGTCCCAGAGCATTTGATAGTTATCGGGGGAGGCGCGATAGGTCTCGAGCTCGGGCAGGCTTTCCTGAGAATGGGAAGCGATGTGACTATAGTAGAGGCTCTCCCTGAGATAGCCATGGGAGAGGAACCTGAACTGAGAACGAGACTCAGGGAACTTCTTGAAAAAGAAGGTATGAGCATACTTACGGATGCAACCGTTTCCGAGGTCAAAGAGGAGGGAGATGAGATAGTTCTTGAGGTGGAACATAAGGGCGAGAGGAAGGTTATAAGGGGTACCGACCTCTTGGTGGCTACCGGCAGGACTCCGAACACGAGGGACATAGGCTTAGAGGTGATTGGTGTCAGGACGGACTCGAGGGGCTTCGTAGAGACGAACGAGTTTATGCAGACTTCCAATCCGAACATCTACGCCGCGGGCGACTGTGCGGGAAAGATGATGCTCGTTACCGTTGCCGCAATGGAAGGGGGTATAGCGGCGGAAAACGCTCTTCTGGGAAACAGGAGGAAAATGGACTACCTCTCGGTCCCCCACGCCATATTCACGGATCCAGAACTCGCAGGTGTGGGGTTGAAGGAGAGGGATGCTAAGGAGAAGGGTATCGATGTGGACGTGAGGATCCTGGAGTTTTCGAAGGTTCCCAGAGCTGCTCTGAGTTTCAGAACGGAGGGCTTGATCAAGATGATAGTGGAGAGGGAGAGTGAGAAGATACTCGGAGTTCACATACTGGCACCCCATGGAGCTGAGCTCATTCACAAGGCTGTGCTCCTCGTGAAGTACGGAGTGACCCTCGACGAAGTTATACAGACGGTAGACGTCTATCCTACTCTTTCCGAGTCTATAAAGCTCTGTGCCCAGACCTTTAAAAAGGACGTTTCTAAGCTCTCCTGCTGCGCGGAGTGAAGGGAACGAACTCGTGCTCGTCCACAGTCCTCCAGAGCTCCGATTCGATGATAAGCTCGTGAAACTTCACTCTCTCCGTAATAACGCCGAAGGCGTTGCTCTTTAGATAAACCTCCGTCCTTCTCAAGAAGGGGATCCTCTTCCCGTCGTTTTCTACACCCGTTAGCCTGTATATCCCCTCGATGCTCGGCTCACCCCTGTACCTTACCCTTCTTAGCCTACCTCGATCTGCTCCCGGTCAGGTCTATCTCCCCTTCTTCCCTGTAATTTCTATAGTCCCTTACCCCTACACTTACGGAGTGTACCCACTTCATGGTTCTCAGGAGCCTACCGTTCTCGATCATGTATATGAGGTTCTTAAAGACCTTAGAGAAGCCTTCCATATGGCAAAGGTAATAAAATTTACCTATGAAGTTTCTGTTCTCAGACAGGTTCTCGAAGAAGGCTCTCAACTTTTACAACAAGTTCGTAAACCTGCTTGTGATACTGACCGTTCCTATAATAATCCTGACCTTAATAGCGGCTATATTCATAATCCTCTACGACCTCAGGCTTTTTACAGCTCATATAGTAGAGGGGCATTTAAAACTCGAGCACGAGCAGGCTTTCAAGCTTCTTATAAAGAACATTCTCAACTTCTTCGTTCTGATAGAGCTATTCAGGGTCTTCCTCGACGTCATCGAATACAAGAGGATAAGGAAAAGGCAGATGTTGGAGGCGGGTATCGTCTTCGTTGTCAGAGAGATAGTCATAGCGATGTTCGAGCACAGGTTTACTTACACCGATCTTATCGGATACGCTGTTCTTTTGATAGCCCTCGGTGTAACCTACATCCTTATGGAGAGAAGCTGGTTCGAGTTCGTCCGGTTTATGAGGTACAGACCGGATAAGGAGTTCGACACTGGAATAAAGCAAGTCTATAAGAAGATGAAGGTTAAAAAGATTGAGGAATAGCATGGAAAGGACCGCCTCCGGCGGTAATTTAAAGACCTATGAAGGAAAGGTGGAGGATCCTCGCCAACGTTTTAGAGGACGAATTCGATATAGAGGTTCAACCCTCCTACGAAGGATGGGGTGCGGGTTGGGATCCCAAGTATCTTCCTCTCCTGGAGATGTGGGCGAGGGGGGAGGTGGAGGAGGTCCCGCCGGGAGTCATGAGACCCAAGGGTGTGGTCTTCAACGTGGTGGACTTCCTCAGGAGAACGGACGACTACGCTCTCAACTCCATTCGTCATGAGATAAGCTACCTCCTGAGCACCCACTTCCCCCACTGGAGGCTCGGTCAGAGGGAGGTCTTCAGAGCGGGCTACGTTCCCACCTCCTTCTTAGTCCTCTTCTCGGTTCTTGAAACTCTAAAGGCGGACGAGAGGATCACCGAGGAGATACCCTCCGCCATATTCGGACTCAAGGGGAGGCTCAGGGAGATCCTGTTCTCTTTAAATCCTATATACCCCCACCACCAGCTCGCCCTCTCGCTCATATACCGGTGGCTCGACGAGGAGGTTCCCTACTCTCAGGAGGTCAAGCACTACACCGACAGCATGGAAAGGAGCTTTTACGAGTACATAAGGGAGAAGGATCACCAGACCGCCTACGACATACTTATGGAGGAACTCTGGACAAAGTTCAGGGTTCTGGTAGATGAAGCGAGGGAGATGAACTACGTAGACCTCCTCTTAGAAGAGGCGAGGGGAAAGAGAAGGGAGGACGCCCATCGGGGAAGGATAATGACCGACGTTTTGAAGAAGCTCCCCGAAGGTCTCAGGGAAGTTATCTACGAGCTGAAGGATAAGAGTTCGGCGGACATACCGGAGGTTGAGAGGAAGGAGATCCTCAAAGCCCTCTCCTCCCTTCCTGACTGGATGAGGGACTACATAAAGCAGATGAGCTACCTCGACATGTTGGAGAAGGACGTAGCCTTCTTGTGGAACTTCCTGCCCAAAACCTTAGAGGTGGACATAGAGCACAGGGGTTTCCTGAGCTTTCTCTTTAAGGGGTGGGAAGAGGAAGGGGGAGCCTCCAACTCTCTGAAGAAGCAGGAACTTCAGGAGGAAGAGCTCAGCGAGACGGATAGGAAGTTCAAGAAGGAACACGGACTCACCGAGGAAGAGTTCAGAAGATACAGAGCCATGATGAGGAGCGTCCTTCCCTACGTTGAACACTTCAGAAGGAAGTTCGATAACCTCCTTCCTCAAGAGGAGGAGAAGTGGGGAGGAAGCTACCTCAAGGGGAAGCGATTGAACTTCAAGAGGATACCCACCGAGGTTCCTATAAGGAGGGGGAAGATATACACGAGGAGGGAGATTCCGGAGAGGAAGGAGCTCGCCTTTGAACTTCTGATAGACGTCTCCGCCTCAATGAAGAAGGAGGAGAAGATCCTGAACGCGGTCAGATCCCTCCTCTTGGTTTCGGAGGTTCTGGACAGACTCGGTATGCCCTTCTCTATAAAGGTCTTCAACGAGAACGTCTATGAACTCAAAGGTTATGAAGAGGATTACAGATCCGCCAAGTCCAAGATAATGGAGCTACCAGCTCAGGTGGGAGGAGGAACGGATCTCGGAAAAGCGGTGAGCATAGGCTTGGAAAGTCTTGAGATCTTCGTCAAAAAGAGCCACAGGAAGGGGATACTTATACTCTTTACCGACGGAGAGCCGACGAGAGGACTGAGGGGAGAGAACTTAAAGAGCTTTATCCTTCAGATGAAGCAGAAGTTTCCTATAGTCGGCGTGGGAGTGGGGGAGGCTACGAGGATGGTGAAGGAGTACTTCGACAGGACAGGAATAAGCGTTGAGGACATCTCTAAGTTACCATCCGCCTTCTCCTTTGTGGTGGAAAACCAGCTCAAGAGGCTCCTCTCGGTGAACTGATATAATCTCTCTCGTGGAGGAGATAATCCAGAGGGGAGGAGCCCTCTTAGAGATAGGAGTAATCCTCATCGTCGGCTACCTCTTCGGGAATCTCGCCAACCTTCTAAAACTCCCTCGCGTAAGCGGATACATAGTGGCGGGAATAGTGATGAGCCCTTCCCTCTTAGGGATTATAGACAGGAACTTCCTTGAGCGTTCCGATATAGTTACCCACGCGAGCCTATCGGTCATAACCTTCCTGATAGGTTCGAGCCTCGCCCTTGAGAAACTGAAGAAGCTCGGAAAGGCTATCCTCCTGATAACCCTCGGTGAGGCGGAACTCGCCTTCCTCTTCGTCGTGGTAGCCATGCTCTCCTACACTCTTCTTACTCAGGATCTTACTCTTCCGACCGCCTTGGCTCTTGCCCTCCTCTTCGGTGCCTTAGGCTCACCCACCGATCCCGCCGCGACCCTCGCGGTGATCCACGAGTACAGAGCGAAGGGAGTTCTAACGACCTCGGTTCTGGGAGTTGCCGCCTTGGACGACGCCACGGGAATAATAAACTTTGTCCTCGGCTTCTCCCTGAGCTTAGCCCTCATGGGAGGGGATCTTAGCCTCACCGCGATCGGAGCGGAGATAGGCAAGGAGATCCTCGGAGCCCTCTTCTTAGGTTTTCTTGCGGGTTACGGCATGCACCTCTTGGGGAAGTTCGCCCTTGAGAGGAAGGAGATAGTTACCGTAACCATCGGTGTTCTATTCACCACCTTCGCATTGGCTAAGGTCTTCGGCTTTGACGAACTCCTCTCTACCATGACCGCGGGGATAACCTTGGTGAACGTTGACAGGGAGAACGACAAGTTCAAAGAGCCTCTGGAGAACTACATAGAGGACGTGATCTTTACCGCCTTCTTCGTGATAGGTTCCGCCTTCTTGGATCTGAAGGTTCTCATTCAACACTTCCCCGTGGTTGTCCTCTACATCCTCAGCAGGTTCGCGGGGAAGTTCGCGGGAGTTTACGTAGGAGGGCATCTATCCGGCGCTCCGAAACAGGTCAAGAAGTACTTAGCCTTCGCCCTCTTCCCTCAAGGAGGTATAGTGATAGGTCTTGCCCTCCTGACCTACCAGAGCCCGGAGTTCAGGGACATGGGAAGCCTTCTCGTGAACGTCGTGATAGGAGCCACCGCAATACACGAGTTTATAGGTCCTGTCTTCTCGAAGTTCGCCTTGGAGAAGGCCGGTGAGATAAAGGTGAAATGAATGCCTTTGTCCTCTCCTTCCTCATAGGCTTCTTCTCAGGACTCCTCTTCTTCCACCATCTCTTTCTGAGCGCGAGAAGAGCGATCCTTAAAAGGGAGAGGGATCTCCGCTTCCGCTTCAGGTTCCTCTTCCTCTCTCTGATAGCCTTATTCACCGTGCTAACCTTCGGGAAGGCTTCCATCCTGTTTCTGCCCGGCTTTTACCTATCCCGCTTGACTTACTCCCTCATCCTACTTAGAATTGGCTCAAGGGATGGGAGTTGAGGAGGTATTCACGAGGGAGGTCTTTGACCTCGGATACATAAAGGTAGGAAGCTATCAGATCCACCTCGTAGTGACCGACGTTCTCCTCACCACCTGGGTTGCTATGGGGATGGTTATCCTCCTCTCCCTTATACTGACGAGGAACCTGAAGGTCAAAAATCCTTCTTACAGGCAGGTACTGATAGAGAACCTTCTGATAGCTATGGCTAAGCAGATAAGGGACTTCACGAGGATGCCTGTTTCTCCCTTCTTCAGCTTCATAGCTACTATATGGATCTTCGTCGCCTTCTCCAACCTAATAGGTATGATCCCTCCCTTTCACACTCCCACGAGGGACATCTCGGCGGTAGCGGGGCTCTCGACCATAACCTTCTTCTCCATATTCTTTTACGGCGTTAAATTTCACGGCACAGCTTACTTCAAAAGGTACTTCGAGCCCTTCTTCATCCTCTTCCCTCTCAACGTCCTCGGTGAGTTCGGCAGAATACTCTCTCTGACCTTCAGGCTCTTCGGGAATATGCTCGGCTGGGATCTGATAATAGCTATCCTCGTCCTGCTCACGGGGCTCCTCGTTCCCGTTCCCATGATGCTCTTCAACGTCTTGGGGGACGTGATACAGGCTTACCTCTTCGGGATCCTGACATTGGCTTACATAGTCGCCGGCTTGGAGGTTGAAGAGATAAGGAAAAGACTCCCTCCCGTTAAGGAGGACTGGTACGAGCTTTAAAATAGTAGAAGGAGGTAGGGTATGGATCCTCTCGCACTCGTGGCAGCGGTTTCGATCTTCACCGCGGGTTTAACCATAGCGATAGGAGGAATGATGCCCTCGAGGGGAGAGGGAGAGGCTCTCACGAAGGCTATAGAGTCGGTGGCGCGCCAGCCCGAGCAGGCTAACACCATCATAAGGCTCTTCTTTATAGGTGCGGCGATAGTCGAGTCGGTCGCCATATACTCCCTCGTCATAGCCCTTATAATCCTCTTCGCCAATCCTTTCATTCATCTCTTTACAAAATGAAGTTCAACTTTCTTACTTACATCTTCGAGATAATAAACTTCTTCGTCCTTCTCTGGATACTCAAAAAGCTCCTCTACAACCCAGTCATTTCTGTCCTGAAGAAGAGGAAGGAGTTCATAGACAGCAGGATAAGGGAGGCGGAGGAGGCGGAGAAAAGGGCTGAGGAGATAAGAAGGGAGTACGAGAGGCTCTCACAGGAGCTTGAAGAAAGGAAGAAACAGAAGCTCGCGGAGATAGCCAAGGAGGTTGAGGAGGAGAAGGAAAAGCTTTACAGTCGTATGAGGGAGGAGCTCGACGCTGAGAGAAAGAAGTTTTTGGAGAGCTTGGAGGAGGAGAGGAGACAGGTTCTCAGGGAACTGAAGGAAGAGGCTATAAAGCTCTCCCTCTCTTTCTCCTCGAAGATACTCTCTCAGATGGCTGACGAACATCTCCACAGGAAACTCCTCGAAATCGCCTTAGAAACTCTGAAGGAGATAAAGGAGGAGGGGCTTAAGGAGGAAATCGTCCGTCAGAGAAGCGTTTTGATTGAGAGCGCCTATCCCCTTTCCGCCGAGGATCTGGAGAAGGTGAGGGGTTTGATAAAGGAGAACTTCGGCGTTGAGGTGGATATAAGGACCGCCGTCCGGAAGGATCTTATAGCCGGGGTGAGGCTTCACTTAGCCTCGAAGTTCATAGATTCCTCCCTGGAAGGACAGCTTCAGGTTTTGGAGGAGAGGTTGAGAAGCCTTGAGTCTTAGGAAGGAATTGGAGGGCTTCAAGAAGGCTCTAAAGGAGAGCGTCGAGGGTTTCGAGCTAAAACCTCTTATCCTTGAGCAGGGAATTGTCCTCTCCGTTGAGGAGGGTCTCGCGAGGATATCCGGTTTGCCGGGGGCAATGTTTTACGAGGTTCTCAGGTTCGCCAACGATCTGAGGGGCATAGTAATAGACATAGATGGGGAGGGACTTACCGCCATGCTCCTCGACAGGGAGCGCTTAGAAACGGGGATTCCTGTCTACAGGACGCAGGTGGTCGCCTCAGTTCCCGTGTCCGATGAGGTTTTGGGTAGGGTTATAGATCCCCTCGGAAGACCCTTAGACGGAGGAGGTCGGATCAGGGAGAAGGCAGAGTATCCGCTGGAAAGGGATGCACCTTCCCTCTTCGAGAGGGACTTCGTGAGAGAACAGCTCTACACGGGCATAAAGGTCATAGACACCATGTTCCCCATAGGTAAAGGTCAGAGGGAATTGATCCTCGGAGACCCTTCTACCGGTAAAACTTCCATCGCTGTGGATACGATAATCAACCAGAGGAACAAAGAGGTTATCTGCGTTTACGTCTCTGTCGGCCAGAGGAAGCAGTCCCTAATAGATGTCATAACAACTCTAAAGGATCACAGGGCTATGGACTACACAGTTATAGTTGCGGCGACCTCCGACGAGTTTGCGGGTCTTCAGTTCCTCGCTCCCTATGCGGGAACGGCTATTGCCGAGTACTTCTTAGATAAGGGAAAGGACGTCCTCATAGTTTACGACGACCTTACTAAGCACGCCTACGCCTATCAGTCCCTATCCCTTCTGCTCAAGAGACCCCCCGGCAGGGAAGCCTTCCCGGGAGACATCTTCTACATCCACTCGAGACTCTTAGAGAGAGCCTGTAAGCTGAAGGAGGGAGGATCTCTCACAGCTCTTCCCATAGTGGAGACCCAGGCGGGGAGGATAGCCTCCTACATACCTACCAATCTCATATCCATAACCGACGGTCAGATATATTTAGACAGCGCCCTCTTCAACGTGAACCAGAGACCGGCGGTGGACGTGGGGAAGTCTGTCTCGCGAATAGGTGGTAAGGCACAGGTTCCCGCTCTGAAGGAGGTCTCCGAGTCCCTGAGGCTTTACTACGCTCAGTTCTTGGAGGTAGAGATATTTACAAAGTTGGGGGTAAAGGTCTTTGGAGAGACGGCGCGGATAATAAGGAGGGGGAAGAGGCTAAGGGAACTCCTCAAACAGGAAAAGCACAGGCACTACCAGATGGAGGAACTGGTGGTCATCTTCTTCCTCCTGAACGAGGGCTTCTTCGACGAGACTCCAGAGAAGGAGGTGAACGAGGTGGCTGACAGAATTCTTGAGAGGATGAGAAGGGAAGATCCCGATCTGCTGGAGGCTATAAGGAAGACGAAGATCCTGACAGATGATATAAGGAGTAGGATAAGGAGCTTCGGGGAATGAAATCGACAAAGGAGATAGAGGAGAGGATAAGGAAGTTTCAGGAGATAGGAAAGATAGTTCTCTCGATGAAGTCTATCGCCTCGATGAACGTTCAGAGGTCACATCTACTGATAGACAACCTTAGAGAGTATGAGGGGGAGATAACCCTCAGCATAAAAACTATCCTTTCCCACTTCCCCGAGGTGAGGTTCTCCTTTGAAGGTGAGGAGAAGTTGATAGTCGTTTATGGCTCGGATCAGGGGCTGTGCGGTCTCTTCAACGAGAGGATAGGGGATTTCATTAAAGAGAGGTTCGAAGGGGACGACGGGGTACACCTCGTCCTCGTAGGTAAGAAGCTCGGGGACGTTATTCAAGAGAGGGTTCTCAAGGTTCTCTCCGCTCCGGTGAGCTACGAATCCATATACACCCAGGCCAGCGAGCTCATAGAGCTGATAGCTGATATGTACCTTGGTGGAAGCATAGGGGAGATCTACCTCGCCTACAACGAGTTCAGGGGGATAGGGAGTTACACTCCGAGACTTAGGAAAGTCATACCCTTCGAGGTGAAGAGGGAGGAAATCTACACCTTCCCGCCCATAACGGATATGCCTCCTGAGGAGATACTCTCAGGACTTGTTGTGGAGTACCTCTACTCCAACCTTTACAGAGCTTACTTGGAGTCCTTCCTGTCCGAGAACGGTGTCAGGCTGATGAATATGAACAACGCCTCCCGATCCATAGATAAAACGATAGGCGAACTCCAGATAGAGAGAAACTACCTCAGACAGGAGGAGATAACCTCCGAGATAGAGGAGATACTCACAGCCTACAGGGAGCTGAGCGAGGGATGAGCGGAAAGATCCTCTCTATTAAGGAGAGCGTGGTCGATGTCCTCTTCGAGGACGGGGATATACCCTCCCTGAAGGAGATACTACTGATAGAGGAGACGGGGACGAGGCTCGAAGTGGAGAAGATTAAAGAAGGTGGCGTGGTCTCCTGTCTCGTCTTGGGGAAGACGATAGGGATCTCAAAGGAGATGAGGGTGAGGAGAACGGGAAGATTTCTGACGGTAAAGGTGGGAGAGGGAGTCCTTGGAAGAACACTGAACGCCTTCGGAGAGCCTATAGACGGGCTGGGGGATATAGAGGCGGAAAAGGAGCTCGAAGTTTACAGACCCTCTCCGAGGGTTACTGAAGAGAGTGAAAAGAGAGAGATAATGGAGACTGGTATAAAGATAGTCGATCTCCTCGTTCCCTTCGTGAAGGGCGGTAAGGTTGGACTATTCGGAGGCGCGGGTGTAGGAAAGACAGTTCTTTTGACAGAGTTCATATACAAGGTGATAAAGGTTCACAGGGGAATTTCCGTCTTTGCGGGGGTGGGCGAGAGGATCAGGGAGGCTCATGAGCTCTGGCACGAGCTAAGTAGGATGGGGGTTCTGGACAGAACCGCTATAGTCTTGGGGCAGATGAACGAACCTCCCGGAATAAGGGCAAGGACCATATTTCCCGCTCTCACGATAGCGGAGTTCTTTAGGGACCAGAAAGGCATGGACGTCTTACTACTTATAGACAACATATTCAGGTACGCTCAGGCGGGCATGGAGGTCTCCACACTCTTAGGCAATCTTCCTGCGCGGGCAGGCTACCAGCCTACACTTAAGGAAGAGATAGCTATGGTGGAGGAGAGGATAACTTCCACCAAGAGGGGTTCTATTACCTCCGTTCAGGCGATTTACGTCCCCGCGGACGACATCACCGATCCAGCTCCTTCGAGCACCTTTCCTCATCTGGATAGCATAGTGATCCTTTCGAGAGAGAGGGCTTCCAAGGGCTTTTACCCTGCGATCGATCCCCTCGAGTCGAGGACCAAGGTTTTGGATCCTTCGATTGTAGGCAAGGAACACTACGATGTGGCAAACGAGGTTAGGTATCACCTTCAAAGATACAGGGATCTCGAGGACATAATAAACATGCTCGGTATAGAGGAGCTCTCGAAGGAGGACAGGCTCATAGTCCAGAGGGCGAGAAAGCTCGAGAGATTTTTGACCCAGCCCTTTTACACTACAGAAGCCTTCACGGGAAAGAGGGGAAGTCATGTTCCCCTGAGGGAAACGATAAGGGGATGCAGGGAGATAATTGAAGGCAGGTACGACGAGGTGGACGAGGCAAGGTTCTACATGATAGGGGGAATAGATGAGGCTCTTGGAGCTTGAACTCGTAACTCCGGAACTGAGGGAATCTTACAGGGTGAGCTTTCTCTCTCTCGAGGATACGCTCGGCAGCCTCAGTATATACCCGGGTCACGGGGGATTCCTGACCACTCTCCCAAGGTCTGTGGGTTACTTCCTCAACGAAAGAGGTGAGAAGAAGCACTTCGCCTACGATCACGGCTTTTTAAGAGTAGATGGAAAGAGGGTGGTTCTCCTGTCGAGAATAATCGTTTCTGGAAAGACCCTTGAGGATCTCAGAAAAGAGCTCGAGAGAAAGGCAGAGAGCATAGACGTAAAGGAAAAGGAGTTCAGGAGGAGTATAGAAAACTTGGAGAGGATGATCCTGAAGAAGATAGTGGAGGTGGAGAGGGTTTAATGGACTTTTTCAGGGAAATAAAGGAGAAAATCAGGAAGCTCGAAGAAAAGGAGGAGAGAAATATATGGCAGACCCTCGCCTACGTGGGAAGCGTGGGAGTTGTGTTCCTCCTTCCTGTTGTCCTCGGAGCCTACATCGGATGGTGGCTCGACGGGAAGTATAGAGGGGGGAGCGTATCTTGGACCATTACCTTCATACTGCTCGGGGTTATGGTCGGCGTATACAACGTCTACAGACTCTTTTACAGAAGGGAGTTGAGCAGGTAGTATAATACTCTCATGCAGTTTCTCAGGAAGCTCTGGCAGGTTGTTTCCTTTATATTTGTCTTATACGGATTTTATCTTCTCTTCCTCTTCTTCTGGGACACTCTTATAAGGGTCAACGAGAAATTGGCTCTTCCCTTAGCCGCTTTCCTCACCCTAATAGCCATGGGGATAAGTGCTATTCTCTGGATAAGAAAACACGTGAGAAGAACCTCTCCATCCGTTTCTTAAAAAGGAAAAACTCAACATCTCTAATCGGTCTGATTAGTTCAAGACTTTTTTCTATCTCCTCCCTTTTTAAATTGAACTTTCTTATCACAGCAATCGCGTCTCTTTCATCTTCCTCTGTTCCCCTTCGCATCTTTGCGATCACGTAGTCTACAGGATCGAGCACACAAACCTCCACCTCTCCCCGCTTTATAACACAATTTACCCTCTTTCGGTAGCCCTCAGGCATAGGGACAACACTCCAGCGGTCGAAATCCTCACCGTAGTCTGCCCTAATGCCGAGTTCTCCAATAATCTCGTCTATCTCTTCCCATGTTCTTTCGTCCGCCACAAGTTCAAAGTCTATGTCTTGCGTATATTCGGACTCGATACCGTATAGTTCCAAGGCACTTCTACCAACTGCTATTATCCTCGCCTTTAGACCCCTGCGGGACAGCTCTTCAGCGAGCTTTTCGTATATTTGCCTCATAGTAAAGGGCTTCCCTGTATTTTCTCAGATTTCTCTTCAAATCCTCCTTATTCACCCTTAGATCCCTCCCACAGGATTTTAAGAAATTCTCAAGCACTTCGTTCTTTATCCCGTAGATAGAGATCTCGTTCTTGAAGGTTTTATACCAAGACGCCGCTCTTATAAACTCCTGAAGGTTTTCTTTCTTTAACTCCTCAGCCTTTCGAGCGTCAAAGATAGCCTCGAGCCACAGATGTTCAACCGCAGGCATGGTTATAATTTAATCCGATGGCTATTGTACAGCCTTACAAAGGTGTATTTCCAAAGATCCACCCCTCCGTTTACCTCTCCGAGAATGTTTACGTAATAGGGGACGTTGAGATAGGTGAAGACTCCAGTGTCTGGTTCGGGAGCGTTGTAAGGGGAGATGTGAACTACATAAGGATAGGCAAGAGGACGAACATTCAGGACAACTCGGTGGTTCACGTTACTCATGACACCTATCCCACGATAATCGGGGACAACGTTACCGTCGGGCACAGGGTAATACTGCACGGGTGTACTCTCGGAAACAACATACTCGTTGGGATGGGGGCGATAGTAATGGACGGGGTGGAGATAGAGGACTACGTCCTTGTGGGAGCGGGGGCTTTGATAACTCCCAACAAAAAGATCCCTTCTGGTGTTCTCGTAGCGGGCGTTCCGGCAAAGATAATTAGGGATTTAAAGGAGGAAGAGATAAAGCTTATAGAAGAGTCGGCTGAGAACTACGTGAGGTATAAGAACGAGTATCTAAAAACTCAGGAGCATAGCTCCTAATACCATCAAAAGAGCTCCCCAGAAGCTCCTCTTTATCTCCTCTCCAAAGAAAAGCTTTCCGTATATCACGTCCAGAATTATAGCGAGCCTCTCTATTGAGGCTACGTAGGAAGTGTAGGTGAAGGTTAGGGCGGCGGTGTAAGTTACCATACCGAGGGAGAAGAAAACTCCCATGGGGATGTTTAGAGAATTTCTGTAATTCTTCAAGGAGAGGACTTCCCTAAAACCTGTGAAGGGCACGAGTCCGAGGCTCATAATGAGACAGTAATACCAGGCGAAAAAGTAAGGATTGCTGTGGATTATAGCAAACTTTCCTATCACAATGTTAAAACCGAAGAGCAGGGCGGAGCCGAGCATGTAAAGGCTTCCCCTGTTCAGGCGCAGGAAGCTGAGGACCGAACCTCCAGTTATAATGAAGGAACCGCTGAGTATTAGGAGAATTCCTAAGAAGCCCAGGGCACTTATCCTCTCCCCTAAAAACAGGAAGCCAAAGAGGGCGGAGAAGAGAGGCATGAAGGCGAAGAAAGGCATACCTACCGAGAGCGGTGCGTGTTTTATCCCCTTTATGAAGAGGACTGAGGCGACCACCTCCGAAGGAAGCCAGATAAAGGTTGTCCAGAGAACGGTAAAGTTCATGTCCCAGAAGTAAATCCCAAGTGGAAACAGGAGGAAAGTTCCTACGGGAAAGCGTATCCAAAGGACGAAGTTCTCGTTGTATCCCCTGAGTATGCTCTTTTTGTTGAATATGTCGTTGGTTGCCCAGAAGAAGGCTGAGAGGAGGGCAAGGAGTATGCCGGTCATGGGAGTAGTATAAGGTAAGGCAATAATACCTTCTGCTTGGATGACTTAAAGCAATTCCGAAAGCTTGAAGAGCGAGTAAAGGGCAAGCCCTTCAGCTTCTATGTTTTCCTTACCTCCCTCCTCCCTGTCCACTATGGTAAAGACGCCTATAACCTCAAGCCCAGCTTCCCTGCAGGCTCTGACAGCCTTTAAGGAAGAACCTGCGGTCGTTACCACGTCCTCCACAACCGCTACCCTATCACCATCTTTAACGAGCCCCTCTATCTGCCTTCCCATGCCGTGCCCCTTGGGCTCCTTCCTCACCACGAAGGGCTTTATGGGATTTCCGTCCATGTAAGAGACGAAGGAGACAGCGTAGGCTATCGGGTCAGCTCCGAGGGTTAGACCCCCAACACCATCGGGATTGAATTCCCTTACAAGCTCGTACATCAGCTTTCCCACTAAATACGCACCCTCCGGATCAAATGTTATCTGCTTTAGGTCCACGTAATACCTGCTCATCTTTCCAGATGAGAGCTTGAAAATCGGTTCGTCGGCTACCTTGAGGGAACGCTCTCTGATCATCCTCTTGAGTTTGTCCCTTTCCATGGTGCTAATATTTTAAGGTGTTAATGCTCTACCTTCTCTCCCTTATCTACGGCACAGCTGTTTCTCTCAGGAACTCTCTATACGACAGAAGAATTCTCAAGCCTAAGAAACTCCCGGTTCCCGTCGTATCTGTGGGAAACGTGTCCGCGGGGGGTTCGGGGAAGACCTCCCTTGTCAGGCTTTTAGCTCAGGAGCTTGGAAGGACCCTTCGTGTAGTAATTCTTCTGAGGGGATACAAGAGAAAAAGCAAAGGTCTCCTCGTGGTTTCAGAGTGGGGAGAACTAAAGACCGATGTCTGGTCTGCGGGAGACGAGGCTTACCTTCTCGCTAAGTTGCTACCGGGGGTCTCCGTTATCGCCTCTGAGGATAGGTACAGGGGTGGCCTCTTTGCGGTGAAAGATCTCGGAGCGGAGCTTATTGTCCTCGACGATGGCTTCCAGCACAGGAAGCTACACAGGGATTTGGACATAGTTCTGATCAGGAAGAGAGATCTTGCCGACAAACTGCTCCCGGCAGGTCTTTTGAGGGAACCCATTGAGAACTTGAGGAGAGCAGACGCTATAGTTCTCTCTTATCAGGAGGTGGAGCCTTTCGAGTTTTCCTTTGAAGGAAAGCCTGTCTTTAAGATGTTCAGGGAGTTCAGGTATCTTTTAAACAACAACTTCGAAAGGATCCCTGTTGAAGAGTTAAGGGGTAAAGAGATCATAGCCTTTGCGGGCCTCGGTAGCAATGAGCAGTTCTTTAAGGTTCTTGAGAAGTTAGGTTTTAAGCTTAAGGAAAGACACAACTTTCCGGATCACTACGACTACAAAGATTTTAGTCTGAGGAGGGGGGAACTTTACATTACAACTCCTAAGGATATGGTCAAGCTCCCACCATCGGAGAACCTCTACGCCCTCGACTTTGATTTGAAGGTGAACGGGCTGATTGATTTTGTAAGGAATTACCTTTTTACCCAGGTTATAGGTCCGTAGTGTATCTCGGAAGAGCTCTGTCCTATCGCTTCCGAAAGTGAGGGGTGGGAGTACATAGTCTTGGAGGCAAACTCCACAGTCTTATGATCTCTCATCATGTGAACTACCTGATGGATAAGCTCTCCCGCGTTCGGACCCACTATGTGGCATCCTAAGATTTCACCGCTCTCCTCGTCCGCAACCACCCTTACAAAGCCCTCGTTCTCCCCATCGTCCATAGCCTTCGGGTTCGTGACAAAGGAGGTAACGCCCACCTTAACTTCGTAACCCTCGTCCTCCGCCTGATCCTCCGTGAGACCCACACTCGCCACCTCAAAGGCGGAGTAGATGATCTTCGGGACTATCCTGTCGTCTCTCTTCCAGTCCATTCCACCGAACATGTGGTTCACCGCTATCTTCCCTTCGTACATAGCCTTGTGGGCGAGCATCAGGGGAGAGGTCACGTCGCCGCAGGCGTAGATGTTGGGGACGCTCGTCTGGGAGAACTCGTTCACCTTTATAAAGCCTTTCTCGTCCTTTTCCACGCCTATTTCTTCCAAGCCTATCCCTTCCGTGTTGGGTCTCCTGCCGACCGCGAGGAGAATGAAGTCAGCCTCTACCTCAGTTCCGTCGGAGAGCTTAGCTTTAATTCCTTCAGAAGTTTTTTCCCAGCTCTCCACCGTAGTTTTGGTTCTTATATCAACTCCCAGTTGCTTGAGTTTCCTTCCTAAGTACCTCGCCGAGTCCTCGGGTATGTCATCGACGGGAAGTATCCTCCTCTGAAGCTCGACGAGGATAACCTCAGAGCCGTACTTGTTGAATATGTAAGCGAACTCGACGCCTACCGCTCCTCCCCCCACTATAAGCAGTTTCTTGGGTATAAAGTCTATGTTCCAGATCTGGTCTGTGTCCACCACGTATCTTCCGTCGGGAATGAGATCTCCAACTCCCACCGGCCTCGAACCTGTAGCCACGAGTATGAACTTGGTCTTTATCTCCTCCTCAGCCCCTTCGACGAAGACTGTGTTGGCGTCCTTTATAACACCCTTTCCATAAATTATCGGCAGGTTTATCTGCTGAGCAAACTTCTTGAAGTTCTCCCTTATGGTAACAACGACGTCCGTTCTGCCCTCCATCAGCTTTCTGTAATCAAGATCGTAACCTTTGGGCACAATTCCCCAGCGCTCCATCTTCTCGAACTTATCCAGAAGGTAAGCCCCGTGCCTCATATACTTGGAGGGGATACATCCCTTGTTGAGGCAGTTCCCACCCACGGTCTCAGGCGTGAGTTCCACGAGAACCGTCCTCATTCCCCTCCTGTAGGCGTATATACCTGCTTCGTATCCGCCGCTCCCTGCTCCGATTATGACGAGATCGGTTTCCATCCTGCACCTCCGGAACTCTATAAGAATATAATGATAAATCAATTATCCCCTTTCTTGAAAAGCTCGAAGGAATTACCGCTAAAATTAATAGGCTATGATCCCTGCACTGTTTGAAGGTCTGTGCCCTAACTGCGGGGGAGAGATAAGTTCCGAGAGGCTATACAGCGGTCTCCCCTGCGAGGTCTGCCTGCCGGAAGAGGTCGATAGGAAGAGGCTCTGCTCCGTTATAGAGGAAGGGAACTTAAGGAAGATCTGCGACGTCGAAGAAGAGGTAAAGCAGTGGGAGAGGCTCTTCAAAGAGAAGATAGGGAGCGATCCCTGGAGCCTTCAGAGATCCTGGGCAAAGAAGGTATTCTTGGGAAGGAGCTTCGCCCTCCTCGCCCCCACGGGGGTAGGTAAGACAACCTTCGGGATAATAACCGCATCCTTTTTGGCTCGAGAGGGGAAGAGGAGCTATATAATCCTTCCCACAAAGCTTCTCCTTAACCAGGTGAGGGAGAGGTTGCTCGAGGTCGGCGTTCCAGAAGAGGACCTCCTCGTCGCGGGAGAGACAACGGAGAAGGGGAGGAAGAGGGTAAAAGAGAGATTGAGGGATGGAGACTTTAAGGTTCTCGTTACCACCTCTATGTTTCTCTACAAGAACTACGAGATAGTTCCCCGTGAGATCGACTTTATCTTCGTTGACGACGTGGACTCCTTCCTGAAGACTGCTAAGAACATAGACAAGGTCCTCTACCTCCTCGGCTTCTCGGAAGAGGATGTGGAAAGGGCTTACGAGCTCATAAAACTGAAGGAGAAGAGGAACAAGAGTAAGGAGGACTGGGAAGACATAAGAAAGCTTTCACAGGAGGTATCTTCCCTTCAGTCGAAGGCAAGGGGGGTTATAGTCGTCTCGTCGGCTACGGGAAATCCGAGATCGAGCAGGATAAAGCTCTTCAGAGAACTCTTAGGCTTCGAGGTGGGCAGACCGACGGTCTATCTCAGAAACGTAACGGACGTTTACGAGGAGGGAGATCCTTCTAAGCTCCTTTTTGAAAGGGTGAGGGAGCTCGGAAAGGGCGGTCTCGTATTCGTCTCCTCCGACCTCGGTAAGGAGGAGGTGGACAGGGTAGTCGAAACCTTGAGGAAGGGAGGCATAAGGGCAAAGTCCTACGAGGAGATAAAGGACTTCTCGGAGTTCGAGAAGGGAGAGGTGGACGTTCTCGTCGGTATCTCCTCCTACAGGAACCCCCTCGTGAGGGGCTTGGATCTTCCCCACGTGGTCAGGTACGCTCTCTTCTACGGAGTCCCGAAGATAACCGTCTCCTTAAACGTGGAGACGAGCGTATCCCACCTTCTCTGGGCGCTTCTCTCTCTCAGACCTGCGGTGGCTAAGGAGCTAAGAGAGAAGATAAGGGAGGTGGACGGTTGGATCCAGACCCTTCGCAGGTATTCCTTCGTAAGCGAGGAGTTCATAGAGAGGACGCCCGATCTTAAGAGAAGGGTAGGAGAACTCAGGGAGAGGATAGGGGAGTTCCTGACCTCTGAGAAGGTTAGGGATCTTATTGAGAGATCGGAGGAGATAACACTGAGGAAGTCAGAGCAGGGGTACACCATAGTCGTGGCGGACGTCACGGGATACCTTCAGGCTTCGGGAAGAACCTCGAGGATGTACGCGGGGGGGATAACGAAAGGACTCAGTTACATCCTCGTCGATGACAGGAGAGCCTTCAACAACCTTCTCAGAAAGGTGAGATGGTTCGACGAGGACGTTAAGTTCCACAGGGCGGATAGACTCGATCTGAAGGATCTCCTTAGGGAGATAGATGAGGACAGGAAGAGGGTAAGGGAGATAATGGAGGGCAGGGCAAGGATAAAGAGGAAGGAACATATAAGACCAGTCCTCATAGTGGTGGAATCCCCCAACAAGGCGAGGACGATAGCCAACTTCTTCGGGAAACCTGTCACAAGGAGGTTCGGGGAGTTCGAGGTTTTGGAAATAACGGCGGGAGATTTATACCTCATGATTACCTCCACCCTGGGACACATTCTCGACCTCGCTAAGGAAGGAGGTTTCCACGGTGTTTTCATAAATAACGGGGACTTCGTTCCTGTTTACGAACCTCTCGAGAGCAAGATTTCCACGATTAAGGGTCTTAGGGAGATAGCTCAGGAGGTAGACAGGGCTTACATAGCCACCGATCCCGACACGGAGGGGGAAAAGATAGGATGGGACGTCGAGGCGATCCTCAAACCCTTCGTCAGGGACATAAGCAGGATAGAGTTCCACGAGGTCACAAAGAGGGCTATAAACAGCGCTCTGGAGAATCCGAGGGATATCAGCGAGAACCTTGTTAAGGCTCAGGTGGTGAGGAGGGTTTCCGACAGGTGGATCGGCTTTGAGGTCTCAAGGATACTCCAGTCCACCTTTCAGAAGTCTTGGCTCTCCGGGGGCAGGGTTCAGATACCCGTTCTGGGATGGATAATAGAGAGGGAGAAGGAGTACAGGAAAAAGAGGCAGGTCGTTTACATAACCTTTAAGGAGAACGGAAGGTGGCTCAGGTTAGAGTTTGAGTTTCCCTCGAAGAAGGAAGCTAAGGAGTTTTACGATAGGCTCGATAGTATAGAGGTTGAAACTTTAGAGGAAAGGGAGGAGGAGATCAATCCCTTACCTCCCTTCACGACCGACACGCTCCTAAAGGAAGCTTCCGACAGGTTCAGGTTCGGTGTCAAGAAGACGATGGATCTCGCCCAGGATCTCTTTGAGAAAGGTTTTATAACGTATCACAGAACGGACTCCACGAGGGTTTCCGATGCGGGCATCTCCCTTGCAAGGGAGTTTATAGGTGAGGAGTTTTCGAGGGATCTATTTCAGGGAAGGAGGTGGGGAAGCGAGGGAGCCCACGAGTGTATAAGGCCTACAAAACCCGTTGACTCAGAAGAGTTGCGTTCAATAGCCCTCTCCGGGCAGGTTCAGGATATAGGCAGGGATCATGTCTCCCTATACGACCTTATCTTCAGACGCTTCATAGCTTCCCAGATGAAGCCCGCCAAAGTGAAGGTGAAGAGAGTTAAAGTAAAGGTTCTTGAGATACACTCAGAGCTCGAACTCAGGACTGAGGTGGTCGAGGAGGGCTTCACACTCCTTTATCCCATAGAGTTCCATCCCGATTTAGAGGGATCCGTAGATGTTGCGAAGAGGAAGGAGCTCAGAGAGGTCCCCTCCGCCTACCTCTTCACCCAGGGCAGCCTCGTTCAGGAGATGAAGAGAAGGGGCATAGGGAGACCCTCCACCTACGCCTCAACAGTAGAAAAGCTTTTAGAGAGAGGTTACGTGATAGAGAGGAACGGCTACCTGATACCCACCAAGCTTGGGAAGGAGGTTTACGAGTTCCTCCAGAGACAGGAGAAGATCATGCCCTTCCTCTCGGAGGAGTTCACGCGTAGGCTCGAGAGCCTGATGGACAGCGTGGAGGAGGGTAAGGAGGATTATAAGGATATTCTAAAGATCCTATACGAGGATATAATAGAGTTTGAGGCGAGCGTGAGGAGGTAGTAAATATGAACTATCATCCCCTTGTCATATACTTCACCGTAGGAGCTCTGATATCATCCTATCTTGCCTATCTGCTATACTTCACCGTCCTGAACAGATCAAGCTTTGTTTTTTACTATGCCCTTACGAACCACGCCATATCCTCCATATTTTCGATCTTAGCGGTTCTGACGGGTCTTACTGTGGCGGGAACCCAGTACGTTCAGCAGAAGGCTCCCTTCATATTCCTCTTCCCTCACAAGTGGCTCGGCATATCGGTAGCCGTCTACACCTTAGTTACCTTCCTCTTCCTCTGGATAAAGCAGAGGGAGCTTAGCAGAAAGATAGGGATAGCCTTCTCCGTAATAGGACTCGGTCTCTCGGTGGCAGTTCTCATATTCGGATGGCTCCTCAGATTGATTTTCTTCTGAGGGGAAATAAAATTTAGCTTATGCTCGAGAAGTACGAGATACTCAAGGACTACGACGGTCCGCAGGATCTTAAGGATCTATCCTACGAAGATCTCGAGAAGCTCGCCTCCGAGGTCAGGGATTACATAATTCAGGTAACCTCCAAGAACGGAGGACACGTCGGTCCCGGTCTCGGCGTCGTGGAACTGACCATCGCCCTCCTGAGGGTATTCGACCCCCCTAAGGATACGGTAGTCTGGGACATAGGGCATCAGGGCTACCCCTGGAAGATACTGACCGACAGGAAGGAGGAGTTTCCAACACTGAGACAGTACGGTGGGATAGCGGGCTTCCTCAGAAGGGAGGAAAGTCCCTACGATGCCTTCGGAGCGGGGCACAGCTCGACCTCCATCTCGGCAGCCCTTGGCTTCAGGATAGCGAAGGATCTGAAAGGAGACGACAGCTTTGTGGTTACGGTGATAGGCGACGGGGCGATGACCGCAGGCATGGCTTTTGAAGCCCTCAATAACGCCGGACATCTGAGACCGAACAGGTTCATTGTAATACTCAACGACAACGAGATGTCCATATCTCCCAATGTGGGAGCGATCTCCACCTACCTCAACAGGATAATTAGCGGGCACTTCGTTCAGGAATCGAGGCAGAAGATAAAAAGACTGCTCAAACACCTCGGAGAGAGGCCCCTCAGATTCATGAAGCTTACCGAGGAGTTCCTAAAGGGTCTCATCTCGCCCGGGGTGATATTCGAGGAACTCGGGTTCAACTACATAGGCGTTATAGACGGGCACAATTTACCCGCTTTGGAGAAGACCCTCGAAAACGTGAAGGAGATAGAGGGTCCCGTACTTCTCCACATCGTCACGAAGAAAGGGAAGGGTTACAGACCTGCTGAAGAGGATCCCGTAAAGTGGCACGGGGTAGCCCCCTATAAGGTAGAGTCCGGAGAGATAATAAAGAAGCCCTCGCCTCCGACTTGGACCTCCGTCTTTGGAAAGGCTATAGTGGAGCTCGCCGAGGAGGACGAAAGCATAGTGGTGATCACGCCTGCCATGAGAGAGGGCTCGGGTCTCTTGGAGTTCTCCAAGAGATTCCCCGAACGCTTCTTCGACGTTGGTATAGCGGAGCAACACGCCGCCACCTTCGCCGCAGGACTCGCCTGTGAAGGTCTTAAGCCGGTCGCCGCCTATTACTCTACCTTTCTCCAAAGAGCCTACGATCAGGTGATCCACGATATAGCCCTCCAGAACCTTCCTGTCACCTTTGCGATAGACAGAGGTGGTCTCGTAGGAGACGACGGACCTACCCATCACGGAGTTTTCGATCTTTCCTACCTAAGATGCGTTCCCAACATGATTGTTTCCGCTCCAAAGGACGAGCAGGAGCTCAGGAACCTCCTTTACACTGCCATAAGGAGTGGAAGACCCTTCGCCCTCAGATACCCGCGGGGTGCCGCCTACGGAGTTCCAACGGAGGGCTTCGAGGAGATCAAGATAGGTAGCTGGGAGGAACTCTTAGAGGGTGAGGAGGTGGTCGTTCTCGCCGTTGGATACCCTGTATATCAGGCACTCAAGGCTGCGGAAAGGCTCTACAAGGACGGGATAAGAATAGGTGTGGTGAACGCGAGGTTCGTGAAGCCTATGGACGAGGATATGCTTCTTAGAATTTCCTCCAAATACGAGGTTATAGTTACCGTTGAGGACAACGTGGTTACGGGTGGCTTCGGCTCCGGTGTGTTGGAATTCCTCTCAAGGAAGGGAGTAACGAAGAGTGTGGTGAATCTCGGTGTCCCCGACAGGTTCGTAGAGCACGGAAACCAGAACTTACTAAGGAACATGGTGGGTATAGACGCTGAAGGTATAGAGAAGACGGTACGGGAAATCCTTACGAGAAAGACTCTCGGTTATTAGAATATATTGATATATTTAAATGTTATAAAGGTATAAAGGGGAAGGGGTTGTATTTTTTAAACAGCTGAAAGATAATTAAATAGGGGCGGTTCTATGGAGCAGATAGAGGAATTCTCTTTCAAAATAAGTCAGTTCATGTCCAACCTTAAACCAATTCAAAACGAAGATGTAGAGAGATTGAAGAGGTGGCTCGGCAGGAACGAGAAGAGGTTTATGTGTATCCTCGAACACCACTTTGCCTTCGATCAACACTACCATTTGATAGAAGAATGTGAAAAAGACAGGTGTATGGTAAATTGGGTCAAGGTATACAGATATATAAATATTCTCGGTATACAGCTAAACCTTACCGTTTACCCCGTCATACTATGGAATATACCCCTCGGAGGCGCCCATAGAGTGAACTACAACGCTCAATTCAGATATAAGAAGGGGTGGATATCCAAGAAGGAAACTATAGACATAAACGGTGAGAATCTTGAGGATTACGTATTGAAGAAGGTTCCGAAGGATGGGCTCTTCGTAGCCCATAAGCTTCAAACAGAAATAATTAAACTCGCAGATTACATAATTAGCACAGTCTTCTCCAAGATGATGAAGTGCGAGGGGATAAGCGAGATTATCGTTTGACACACTCCTTAGCCACGAACTCTATAACCTTCTGTAAGTTCTCTGTCCTGAGAACCTGACTGAAGGGTGACACATCCAAGATCCATCCACCTCCCTTCTCGCGGAAAATAAGGTAGAACTTTTGGACGAAGCCCTCCTCGGAGAGAAGAACTTCCAGGAGGATACCCTTATCGCCCTCGTAAGCATCAAAGAGCTTAAGATAAACCTCCTCAGCGAGCCTGACCTCAAGGTTTCTCAACTTCTCCAAATCTGGCTTATCCTTTATCTTTACAGGAAACAACTCCTTCACCTCCTTTATCTCCGGTATCCTTAGCGGTTTAGGATCCCTTACCTTTTTGAGAGTCAGCTCGTATAACTCCTTTCCCATCGAGAGCCACTTCCTCTCATACTTGGTCAAGGGCTCGTCCACCTTCAAGCTCCTCAGCCCCGAGCTGAAGGACTGAAGATACTCCGCCTCCTCCAATGTGTACTCAACGAAGGGATAGTGGTCGGTTCTTATAACGATCTCCCCTCCTTCCTTAAGCTTCTTTGCAAACACGTATAGGTTCTCCCTTCGTGTGAGCCTTCTCTTCACGTGCCTCTTTTTGAACCAGGGATCAGGATAGTTCATGTAGACCCGCTCGACGGAACCGTCTCTGAAGAGTAGGTAAAAGCCCCAGTAGGCGTCTATCCTGGTGCAGTAAACGTTCTTCAGATTCTCTCTCTTGACTCTCCTGACCAGCTTCTCAACCGATATTCCGGAGATCTCTATTCCGAAGATCGTTCTGTCCGGGTTTTCCTTCGCCAGTCTAACTATGAAGTCTCCCCTCCCAAAACCTACCTCAACGAGAAGATCATCGAAGGGAAGGGGCTTCTCAGCGGTTTTGTAATTTACGAGGCAGGACATAATATTTAAGGTATCATGAACCTCCTGTGGCTCCAAGGTCTCGCCTGCAGCGGAAACACCCAGTCCTTTCTATGCGCGGAGGATCCTCCGGTGGAGGAAATACTCAAGGGCTTCAACGTCCTTTTTCATCCTGTCCTCAGCCGGGAGGCGGGCAGGGAGGAGGTGGTGAGGAGGGTTTTAGAGGGTGAAAAACTCGACGTCTTTATCTTCGAAGGTGCCGTAGGACCGGATATGTCGGGAACGGTTA
This sequence comes from Hydrogenivirga okinawensis, assembly GCF_055385515.1. Classification (NCBI taxonomy): domain Bacteria; kingdom Pseudomonadati; phylum Aquificota; class Aquificia; order Aquificales; family Aquificaceae; genus Hydrogenivirga; species Hydrogenivirga okinawensis. The sequence continues at coordinate 403,860 of NZ_AP042386.1, forward strand.
GAGAGCTCGCTTCGAGAGCCGAGTTTGTGGTGGCTGTAGGTAACTGTGCCGTTTTCGGGAACATCCCAGCCCTTTATGATTCGAAAATAACCGGTCTTCAATACAGATTTAAGAATAGGGGAGGCCTCCTCGGGGAGAGCTTCAGGAGCAGATCTGGCTATCCTGTAATAAATCTATCGGGGTGTCCTACCCATCCTTCCTGGATAGCTTACGTTCTCCTGTCCATAAAGAACGGCAGGGATATGCCTCTCGACGATTTCGGCAGACCTAAGGAGCTCTACTCTTACCTGACCCATCATGGATGTATAAGAAACGAATACTTCGAGTGGAAGGTGGAAGCCGAAGAGTTCGGTAGGAAGGAAGGTTGCCTCTTTTACTACTTGGGATGCAGGGGACCCATGACCCACTCCTCCTGCAACAGGATACTCTGGAACTGGGTAAGTTCCAAAACGAGAGCCGGGGTTCCCTGTTTTGGGTGTACCGAGTACGACTTTCCGAGGGAAAACCTCTTCGAGACCAAGCACGCCATGGGTGTGCCGGAGGAACTCCCCATAGGTGTTTCGAATAGAGGTTACATACTCCTATCCGGTATAGCCAAGACCTTCGCTCCCGAGAGATTGAAGGGAAAATTGATCGATGAGGATAACGAGAAAGGTTCTGAACAGGGTTGAAGGTGAGGTGGAGCTCAGACTCCACTGGAAGGATGGAGTTATAGCGGATGCCTACGTTGTAGCTCCTCATTACAGAGGGTTCGAGCGGGTACTTGAGGGAAAGCCAGTAATGGACGCACTTGTAATAGCTCCCAGGGTCTGCGGGATATGCGGTCACGCCCATCTGATGGCAGCCGTGAGAGCTATAGAGGACATTTATAGACGATCTGGAATTGAGATTAAGTTGAGCGACAAAGCGGAGAAGCTCAGAACTCTAACCCTGTTTTCAGAGATCGTCCAGAACCATATAAAGTGGTTCTATCTTTACCTTATGCCGGACTTCCTCGTAGTCGAACCTTCGCTGAAGGAGCTCTACGAGCCGTTGAGGGGTAAAAGATGGCGGGAAGCCCTCTCGATGAGCAACCTTGCGGTAAAGATAATAGCCCTCTTCGGAGGTCAGTGGCCCCACACCTCCTACGCCATACCTGGAGGGGTTACCTCCGATCCCACAGGGTACGAGATAAACACCTCTTTAAGCTTGGTGGATAGGTTGATCGAGTTCTTCGAGAAGGAGGTCTTCTCTTTTCCGGGAAGGACTGATCCTAAGGCTTACATCAAGAACGTCGGAGGGGATATCGGAAGGTTCGTAGAACTATCTTTATCCCTGGGCTTGGACAGGGAGGGAAGGAGTTACGGCAGGTTCGTCGCCGGCGGAAGGGTAGAACCCTGTTTCACGGGGGGAACTTACTCGAGGAGGATATGCAGATTCAATCCGTCAAAGGTTAGGGAGCTGGAAGACTTCTCCTTTTTTTCCGGAAAGGGCTATACATGGGCTAAAGCGGTCAGGTATAACGGACTTCCCTACGAAACTGGTCCCTTAGGAAGACAGCTGGTATCGGGAAATGGGGTAATAAGGGAGCTATACAGGAGCTACAAAGATTCGGCTATGGTCAGGGTTATAGCGAGGATGGAGGAAGCTTACCGCCTGCTACTCGGTATGAAAGAGATCCTGAAGGAGATAGATCTCGGAGAGCCATCCTGGATAAAACCTTCCGAGGAAATCTCTGATCTGAGTGGGGAAGGTATTGGTATAGTGGAGGCGGCGAGGGGAACCTTGATACACAGGATCGAGGTGGAGAGAGGAAGGATAAGAAAGTACGACATAATAACCCCGACCGTATGGAACCTCGGACCCCGGGATCACAAAAACCTCGGAGTTGCCGAGAAGGCTATAGTTGGATTGGACTCGGAACTTAAGGCTCATGTAGTTCTCAGAAGCTTTGACGTCTGCTCCGTCTGCACAAGCCATTAGGTTCTTGCCATCTTTTTCCTCTTCGCTCTTACGAACTCCCTCACACCATTCAGATCCCTCGTGTTCAGTATAAACTCCGGTGTAGCCCATCCCCTCCTCGCTATACCTACACCTATCTTTATGTATGACAGATGTGCTGCCGAGTGAGCGTCGGTCACTATAGCCATCATTACCCCCTCCTCCACACACCTCCTTATGTTGTCCGGAGATAGGTCTATCCTGAAGGTGTTTATCTCGAGAGCGGTTCCGGTCTCCTTCGCCTGCTCTATAACCTTATCCATATCCAGAGGGTAGCCCTCCCTCTGACCGTAAGCCCTTCCAGTTGGATGTCCGATCAGGTTAACGTAGGGATTCTCCATCGCTTTGAGTATCCGGTAGGTGTTGTCCTGATTGAACCTCGAGTGAATCGAGGCGACGACGAAGTCAAACCCCTCTAAGAGGTCATCGGGAAGGTCGAGGGATCCGTTGGGGAGTATGTCCACCTCGCACCCCTTCAGTATGTAAAGTCCCTTCGGGTTGTATATCTCGTTGAGCTTCTCTATTATCCTCCACTGCTCCCTGTACCTCTCCGGTGTGAGTCCGTTGGCTACCCTTGCGCTCTGGGAGTGATCTCCGATGACTATGTACTGATATCCGAGCCTGTAGGCACTCTCGACCACCTCCTCTATAGGACTGATACCGTCGCTCCAGTTGGTGTGCATGTGGAAGTCTCCCTTTATATCTTTAAGCTCCACGAGCTTAGGCAACCTATTCTCCAAGGCGAGCTCTATCTCACCCCAGTTCTCCCTTAGCTCGGGAGGAATCCACTGCATACCCACTAGACTATAGACTTCTTCTTCCGTCTCTCCTCCGAGCCTCTCGTCCGTGTCAGCTCTGAACACGCCGTACTCGTTCACTTTAAGACCTTTCTCCTTCGCTATGTCCCTCACCCTTATGTTGTGTTCCTTCGACCCCGTAAAATACTGAAGGGCAGCACCCCAGCTTATGGGCTCCACTGTTCTCAAGTCTACCTGCCTACCGTTCTTAAGAACTATGCTCGACTTGGTCTCACCCTTAGCGAGCACCTTTTCCACGTCAGGATACTTAACAAAGTGATCGTGGATCTTTCTCCAATTATTTCTCTCTGCCGCAACAAGTATGTCTATATCCCCGATAGTCTCCTTCATCCTCCTTACACTACCCGCCACCGATATCTCCCTTATGCTCTTCTCCCTCTTCAGATACTCGATGACGTCCTCCGCCATGGGGTATGCCTCTATCAGGGAGATCCTCTCCTGAGCGCTCTTCCAAAGCTCTATGCCTTTGAGGATGTTCTCCACCTTCTTAGGCCCGAAGCCAGGGAGTTTAGCAAGGGACCCGTCCCTGAGAACCTTTATGAAGTCCTCCTTCGTCCTAACACCGAGCTTGTCGTAAGCGACCCTGAGAGTCCTCGGACCCACTCCCGGAACGTCCATCAGTTCAAGGAGATCTTCGGGAACCCTCTTCCTGAGATCCTCGTACTTCTTTACCGTTCCCGTTCTCAGAAACTCCTCTATCTTGAGCATGGTTGAAGAGCCTATTCCGGGCAGTCTCGCGAGCTTGCCGGTTCGGTAGAGTTCCTCTATATCCTCAGGAAGTTCGGATATGAGGTTAGCTGCCCTCCTGTAAGATCCTATCCTGTAGGGGTTGTCCCCGAGAAACTCAAGGATATCAGCAATCTTCTCGAAGATCCGTGCCAGTTCCTTGTTCTTTTTGTGCATCTACTTAAATATAAGTTCAGGAGACCTCCTTTTCCTCCCTCAGGACGCTCGAGAGGTTCTCAACCGGAAAGACCCTCGATATACCTCCCCTCGCGGATACACCGATCAGTTTGTCCGCAAAGCTTGCCAGAACCTCTCTCAGCGTTACCACGATAAACTGAGCCTCCTTAGATTTCTCCTTTATGAGTTCACCGACCTTCCTCGCGTTAGCCTCGTCCAAGTGAGCATCTACCTCATCGAAGTAGTAGAAGGGTGAGGGTTTGTACTCCTGAATGGCGAATATGAGCGAGAGCGCCGCCAAGGTCTTCTCTCCGCCCGACATGGCTTCAAGGTACTGGACGTCCTTACCCCTCGGCTTCACCACAAGGTTCACCCCTCCGCTGAAGGGATCTATCTCGTTCTCAATGATCATCTGAGCCTTACCGCCGGGAGAGAGGAAGGAGAAGATCCTTCTTAAGTTCTTATTTATGTTCTCAAAGGCTTCCATGAAAGCTTTTAGCTTCTTTGTCTCTATCTCTTCTATCATCTCCTTGATTGCCTTTCTTTCCTCCTGTAGCTTCCTGTGCTTCTCTTCGTAATCTTTATAGCGATTGAGCTCCTCCTCGTAGTCCTCGTCCGCTCTCAGGTTCACGTTCCCGAGGTGCTGGAGTTCCCTTTCAAGTCTAAAGAGGGTCTCCTTGAGCTTGGTTATCCCCTCCTTCACCTCCGGGAGCTCCCCTTCAAAGCCTATCTCCGATAGTCTCTGCTCAAGGTCTGCAAGCTTCTGCTGAACCCTGCTCAGATTCGTGCTCAAATCTTCCGTTTTAGATCTCAGATCGTCCTCCTCGAACCTGAGCCTTCCGAGCTGAGCCTGAAGATCTCTTATCTCCTCCTCGAGCCTGTCCTTCTCCTTGTAAAGCTGATAGACCTGAGCCTCGATGTCCTTCACCCTGTTCTCGAGCTCATCTCTCCTCCCCTTGAGTTCCTCGATTTCTCTCTCGAGGCTTTCCTTCTCCTCTTTGAGACTCTCTATGTGTCCCTGCTTCCTCCTTATCTCCTCCTCTATGGATCTTATCTCCGACTCCTTGTCCTTGAAGAGGATCTTGGCTTTTTCGAGCTCCTCTCTCTTTATCTCCGCCCTCCTCTTTATCTTCTCGTACTCCTGACGCTTCTCCTCTATGCCCGAAGAACGGTAGTAGTTGATTATGTCCTGTCTTTTGAGGCTCAAGTTCCTTAGCTTCTCCTCGCTGTACTCTATGTCCTCCCTGAGCTTTCTGATCTGCTCCTCCGCCTTGGTTTGCTCCTCCTTCAGTATCTCCACGTACTCCTGAGCCTTCCTTATCTTCTCGTCAAACTCCTGGATCTTCTTATCCCCCTCCTTTGAGAGCTCTTCAAACTCGGAGAGTTTTTTCTCAAGAACCTTCAGAACCCCCTCCTTCTCCGCTATCTCGCTCCTGAGAGCCCTCAGTTTTATGATAATGTCCTGCTCTCTCTCTCTGAGCTCCTGCTCCTCCAAGTCCAACTTCCTTCTCTCCTCCTCGTAGAACTTCCTTCCGAGCTCTCCACCGCTCCGCTGGCTACCTCCCGTTATGACCCCGCTCTTTTCAAAGAGCTCTCCCTCCAAAGTAACCATCCTGTAAGAGTCTATCCCTATCCTCTTTGCGGACTCGAAGTCCTCTACTATGAGCGTGTCCCCGAAGGCGAACCTTATCGCCCTCTCAAACTTCTTATCGTACTCCACGAGGTTTATGGCGAAGTCCACCGCTCCTCTCGTTCTGGGATAGGGAGGGAGGTTCCCGTCCGCCCTGATCCTGTTTAAAGGTATAAAGCTCATCCTTCCGAGGTTCTTTTCCCTGAGGTAATCTATGCACCTCTTGGCGACGTCCTCGTTCTCAACCACCACGTATCTGAGCCTCGCCCCTCCTGCGACCTCAACCGCCCTTATGTGCTCCGGATCCTTTACGCTTATGAGATCCCCCACCGTCCCGTAAACTCCCTCTATCCCCTCAAAGAGCACCTCCGCAGGCTCCACGCTTGCGAGCTTTCCCTCCACGTAAGCCTTAGCCTTTATAACCTCCTCTATCTTCTTCCTTATCTCTTTAAGTTCCTCCTCGGTCTTTTTCAGATACTCCTTTTCCTGTCTGAGTGTCTCCTGCTCTACCGCCCTCATCCTCCTGTACTTCTCCACCTCCGAGAAGGACTCCTCTATCCTCTTCTTGGTCTCCTCTTTCTCTTCCTCAAGTCTCTTTATGTCCTCCAAGGTTCTCTCTATCTTGACCTCAAGCTCCCTCAACTTAACTCTGAGGGAGTTCTCCTCCTCCTTCTTCTTCTCTATGAGCTCCTTTAGCTGTCTCTCCCTCTCTTCGGTTTTCTGAGCCTCCTCTATGGAAACCTTGAGCTGGTCGTCGAGCTTCCTGAGTTCCTCATAGACCTTCCCCTCAAGAGCTTTGACTTCTTCAAACTCCCTCTCCTTTAGCTCAAGCTCCGCCCTGAGAGTTTCAAGCTCCTCCTTAAGATTTTCAAGGTCTTTGAGAAGGTACTCTAAAGCCTTCTCCTCCTTCTCCTGTTCCAAGAGTATGTCCTTTTTCCTTCTCTCCTTGGAGTCTATCTCCTTCTCTACGTGCTCTATGTCGGAGGAGATCTTACCTATCCTCTCCCTGTAGGGAAGGAGCTTCTCGCTCAGTTCCCTGTGGCGTTCTTCCTTCTTAGAGAGTTCCTCCTCCCTCTCCGCGATAGCCCTCTTAACCTCCTCAAGTTTGTCTCTCAGTATGCTGAGCTCGCCTGCGAGCTTTTCCTCCTCCGATCTATACTTCTTTATCTCCTTAGAGAGTATCGCTATCTCCGTCTCCCTCTTCCTCCTCTGGAGTTCCCTGAACTTCTCTAACTTCTCCTTCTCCTCCTTCAGGCGGTCGAGCTGAATTCTTATCTCCTCCAAGAGGAGCTTGAGCTCCCTTATCTTTATGTCCACCTCCATGAGGTCGTTTATAGCCTTCTGCTTCTTGGTCTCGTACTCGCTTATCCCGGCGATGTCCTCTATTACCTTCCTCCTCTCAACGGGAGTCATCTTGAGGAACTTGATGATGTCCCCCTGAAGAACCACGTTGTAGCCGTTCTCGTATATACCCGCCTTGGAGAGGAAGTCCTTAAGATCCCTCTCCCTAACCGTAGTTCCGTTCACCTTGAAAACACTCCGCCCGTCCTGTGTAACCCTCCTCGAGACTACTATCCTCTCCTCCTCCGTCGGAAAGGCTCCCTCGTTCTTGAAGTGAACCTCAACGTAGGCGTGGGGAGCTTTCTCTCCGTCCCTCGAGAAGATAAGATAGGAGAGGTTCTTAGCCCTCAGAGTTTTGGTCGTGGCTATCCCTAAGGCGAAGGATACGGCGTCCCCTATGTTGGACTTCCCCGCACCGTTGGGTCCTACTATGGAAATGAAGCCCGGACCTAAGGGTATCTCCCTCCTCTCCTTTCCGTAGGACTTAAAGCCCTCTACGACGAGCTTCTCTATGTAAGCCTTCATCTCAGCTTCTTGATAAGCTCAGGGAGTTTCAGGAGAGTGGCGTAGATCCTCTTCCACCTGCTCCACTCTATCGCAGGAAGGTTTGCACCGTAAACCTTGCCGGACTCTAAATCCTTAGACACACCCGACTTTGCGGTAACGGTCACGTTATCCCCTATGGTTATGTGATCCGCCACCCCCACCTGACCCGCGAGGATGACGTTCCTTCCCGTTTTCACACTTCCCGAGATCCCCACCTGACTCACTATTATGTTCCCCTCTCCTATATCACAATTATGGGCGATCATAACGAGATTATCAACCTTCGTAAACCTCCCCACCCTCGTGCTGTCTATCAGTGCCCTGTCTATCGTCGTGTTTGCCCCTATCTCAACAAAGTCTTCTACTATCACGTTCCCGATGTGGTTGAGCTTCTTTATCCCCTCCTTACCTACGTAGTAGCCGAAGCCGTCCGCCCCTATAACCGCCCCGCTGTGGATCCTTACACCCTTTCCTATTACGGTCCTCGGATAGATATGGACTCCGCTGAAGATCACGCTCCCTTCTCCGACAAAGGAGCCCTGTCCCACGTAAGAGAAGGGATAAACCTTCACTCCGTCCTCGAGAACGACATCATCTCCTATAACGGCAAAGGGAGCTACGTAAACCTCCTTACCGATCTTCACGTTCTTTCCAACAACTGCCTTATCTGAGATTCCCGAGGGATGTTCTTCGGGATAGTAGTTCTCTAAGAAGAGGGCAAGGGCGTAGCGGACGTTCTCGACTCTCACGTAATTGGGGAAGTCCACCTCTGAGCTCACCACGAGGACTGAGGGATTACCCTTCTTCGCCAGCTCAACGTCTCTCTCCGATTGACAAAAGACGACGGTTTTCTCTCTGGGATTCTGGGAGGAGGAGATCCCTACGATTTCGAGATCAGGATCGCCCTTTAGAGCCCCTCCGACGAGCCGAGCGAGTTCCCCCAGTCTCATTTCTTCTGAACGCTCTTGTCCACGAGCTGGATGACCTCCGTGGTTATGTCGATATCAGGATCTTTATATATGAACACTCCGCAGTCCATAACCCCCGTGTAACCCTTCTCCTTGGCGAGCTTCTCGGCAGCCTCCTTCACCCTGTTGAAGACCATCGTCTCCAATCTCTGCTTCATCTCACCCAGCTCCTTCTGAGCCTTCTCCTGAACCTGCCTTGCCTCTGACTCTATCTTCTGATACTCCTTTATCTTTTCCTCCTTGACCTTTTGGGAAACAGCCTTGCTTTCTATCTGCTTCTTAAGTTCCTCGAGCTTCTTCTCTTTCTCGCTGAGCTGTGTCTGATACTCTATCAACTTTCCCCTCAACTCGCTTTGAGCCTGAGCTACCAGCTTAGACTCCTGGAGTATCCTGTTGGTGTCCACACAGGCGAACTTCACCTGAGCAAGGGTGATGGATATAAAGGCTATAAGTGTCAGAGCCATGAACTTTCCGATCATCTTAACCTCCTTTTAGATTTCTATGATAACAGTTTAAGCTTGTCCTCCTATCTTGAGAAAGGCGAAAACGAGCCAACCCGTCACGGCAACGTATATCCAGACCGCGGCGGTTATCGGTGCTATCTTCCTGTGCTTATCAAACTTCCCTCTGAGTCCCATATAGACCGTAACTACTGCCAAGGGGAGGTTAATTGTGGCGAGGATAGAGTGGGATATAACGACAAATAGGTAAAGGCCCTTGTAGGGACCCTCGTAAGGCTTGGGAGGATAGGAGAAGTACTTTATAAGATAAAAGATAAGGAAAAGAAGGGCGAGAAAGGAGGCGGAGAGCATAGCTCTCTTGTGAAGCTCTCTCCTACCGGTCTTTATAAGAAAGAGCCCTGTCACTATGAGAAGCCCGCTCGCCCCTATAGTTAAAAGGCTCAGGGCTGTAAGCAGTTCATAGCTCATTGATTCCTCCAGAGGTGAACTATAACAAAGGTCATTATGTATGTAAGGAGAGCGAAAACAGCAAGCATTATAGCTATTACCAGATTAACCCTCCTGCTGTGCTTCCTTCTCTCCTGAAGACCCATGGCTCCCGACTATAGAGTATAAAATATACCCGACGAAAATTATACCCCCGAGGACGGACAGTATCGAGCCAAGACCCATGATGAGCATAAAAAGGTAAACCTCTAAGTTCTCTATGTAACCCGTCCCGTAGGTCTTCCTTGGAGCTCCGTAAACTCCGGCCCAGAAGAGCCCTAAGACGAACAGGAGCATGCCTGTCCCGTAGAGGAAGGGCTGGATCTTCACTACCTTAGGTAGCTCCTTTACAAAGCCCATCTCCTTTAAAAAGTGATAGGTCAAAACCATCAAAGATATGAGTATGCTTGCTATTACACCATGGTAGTGAGCAGGGATCCTGAGGTCCGAGCCTGCTATCAGGTAACCCATCAGGGCACCGAGAACGTATATAAGTATGCTGAGACCAAGGACGTTGGAAAGGAAATCCTTCCTGAAGGAAAACCTTAGGAGTAGGTATCCTGCGTAGAGGAGAGTTGGGAGTCCTATCCCCACAGCGTAGCCGAGAGTGGTAACCCTTTTGATTCCCTCCGATATGCTGTTATCGACGAATACCTGGAGAATGAAGTAGCTAATAGGAAATAGGAGGAGCCAGAGGTTGATCAGCCTGAAAGATATCGGGCTTTTGCCGGAAGAGAGCTTGGCTATAAGGGACCATGAGGAGAGAAGAAGGGTGGCGTTTATGAACTGGTGAATGTGCCCAGGTAGCCAGTAGAGCCTTTCGAAGTAGAGGTATATCTCCTCGAGGTGGGGCGTCTTCAGGTAGGAGACTACTAAGGTTACAGGAAGGAGAGAGGATAGAATCACGGAGACGGAGAGGAAGCCTTCGACCGGGTCTTCGGACATAAGTTTACTCAGGGCTATCTTTAAAAACCTTAAAGATGTCAGGAAGAAGCCGAAGAAGAAGAAAGCTACACCTGTAAAGAAAAGGGGATGAACCACTGTAGGTATGTAGTTGTTGTGAACAGGTTTTCCGAGTCCGAGGAGGGCTGATATGAAAATTAGAAAGGCTCCCACGTAAGAAAAGATAGCTTCGTGGAGCTTTCCTTCCTCTGAAAAGATCCTGTGCCAGAGAAATATTAGGAAAGAGAGGAAGCCGAATATCAGGGCGAGATCGACGTGTCCTATGAGCCAATGATAGAAGAAGTTGGGAGGTAAAAGGTCGGATATTCCGGGAGTTCTGGCGAGAGCGACGAGCAGAGCGAAGAACCCCCCTGAACCGATGGAGACTATAAAGAGGTAAAACCAGGCTCTCATTAGGTCTTGACCAGATCCACTATCATGACCGTGAAGAGGACCGCGAGGTAGATGATTGAGAAGAAAAATAGCTTCATACTCTCCTCTTTCTTAGAGAAGAGGAACTTAAGAGTGTAAACTGTGTAAAGGGCGCTCATTACAAGGGCTGTCATAAAGTAGATCTTTCCCGTCATACCTATGGCGTAAGGTATAAGGCTGAGGGGCAGGAGTGAGACGGTGTAAACGAGGGTCTTGATCTTAGTTATGAAGACCCCTCTCGAGACGGGAAGCGTAGGAATGCCGGCTTTGGCGTAATCGTCCCTATATTTGAGAGCGAGAACCCAGAAGTGGGGGGGTTGCCACATGAACATTATGAGGAATAGGACCATAGCCTTAAGATCGAGCTCTCCAGCTCCTGCAACGTAGCCTATCACGGGTGGAAGGGCTCCCGATATACCACCTATCTCCGTCGCTATCGGCGTCCTCCTCTTTAGGAGAACGGTGTAGAGGACCACGTAAGAGAATGAGGCAACCATCGCAAGGATAGCCGTCGTCAGACTGACAAAGTAGTAAAGGATGAGGAAGGAAATTATCACGAGACTAAGACCGAAGACGAGAGCTGTCTTTGGATTTACCGCTCCGCGGGGGAGGGGTCTTTCCGACGTTCTTTCCATCAGGCTGTCTATGTCCCTGTCGAGAACCATGTTGAGAACGGCAGAACCAGCCGCCGCAAGACCAGTTCCCAAGAGTGTCCAGAAGACTATCCACGGGTCGAGAACCCCTTTAGAGCCTATGTAGAACCCTCCGAGCGTAGTTATCAAAACGAGGGTAACTATCCCGGGCTTGGTGAGAATCAGGTATTCTTTTAGAGTGGACGTGTAGGACATAGTTTTCTCTACCATGCCTTTACCTCTTCCGCACTCTCCGAAAGTCTCCTTACCATTTTACCCTTTAAAATCTCAGGAGCCACCATGTAAGAAACCCATATAACAAGCAGGAAGCCTATGGCTATATGGAAGAAGAGTATGGGAAGGTAGAGCTTGGATATTACGGTAGCCACACCAGCGATTACCTGAGCAGTTATGAGAACGAAGGTGGTTAGGGTGTAGCGGTCGAGTTGCTTGAGAAGTAGATAAAGGGAGAAGATTATCAGCCCCATCGCGTAGGTTATGTGAAAGAAGTATATGAAGATGTTGTAATCCGCTGCTTTTACGTATCTGACGAGTATACCAACTAAGATCTGGAACATCACGAGTAGGTATAGAGCTTCCGAGAAGGGGATCGGTGACATTTCCCTTCTACCTTCCTTGATGGAGTAATAAGCGAAGGTGAGTCCCGAAAGGATGAGAACCGAAAGGATGAGGTGGGACGTGGTGTAAACGTAGTGGAGGAACTCTTTCAGGAGAGGTGCCTCCGTGAGGACGACTCTCATTCCGAGAAGGGCTTCGAGAATGAGAAACACGAATATCCAGACCATCGCCTTCCGCGGGAATCCTACGTAGTTTCTCCATATAGCCACAAGGGAAGCGAGCATGAGAAGCCCCGCTATGCCTCCTAATATCCTGTGGGTCTGCTCGATCCACGGCTGGAGCTTTGTCTCCACCACCATCGGAGCGGGAGGGGTTGGGATTTCCTCCTTAAGCTGGAAAGGAAGAAGTTGTCCGTGGCAGAGGGGCCAGTCCGGGCATCCGAGCCCCGATCCCGTGGAGGTAACTATGCCTCCGAAGACCATTAGGATGTAAGTAAAGATAAGGGCGAGAAGTAGGAACGTTCTTCCCATCTTCACTCTCCTTTCTTTTTCGGTACTGGGAAAGGCGGTTCGTTCCTTATGTTCTCCAGCTTCTTTATGAAATGGGCTCTGTTTTCAGGGTGTTTTACGTACTGATAGACGGTGAACAGGAAAGAGAGGAGAGCTATTCCTGCTACGGCAAGGCCTACAAGTATCTTACCCCAATCTTTCTTGGCTTCTTCCATAGGGAAGTATTATAAACGGAAAGGGGGAGCAGGGGCTCCCCCAGATGCTCAGAACTTGCAGTAGCCGTGGGGACAGTAGTCCTCTTCCACCTTAGGGGGTTCGTCGAAGTTGTGAGGGGGAGGTGGTGAAGGGAGTCTCCACTCGAGGGAGTTGCTCATCCAGGGATTGGCCGGAGCCTTCTCACCGCTCAGAGCGCCCTTTACAAGGGCAACGATGGCGAGGAGTATTCCGAAGGCTAAGATAAAGGCTCCGTAGGTCTGGAGGTGGTGGAGTGTTATCCATTCTGGTATGGCGGGGTAGTCGAAGTACCTTCTGGGCATTCCCATGAGACCTATGATGAGCTGAGGGAAGTAGAGGAGGTTAGAGCCTATGAGGACAACCCAGAAGGAGAGCTTCCCAAGACCTTCGGGATACATCTTACCCGTAACCTTGGGCCACCAGTAGAAGAACCCTGCAAAGGCTGAGAGTGTAACCGCCATTCCGAGGACGTAGTGGAAGTGTCCGACGACGAAGTAGGAGTCATGAACCGCTATATCGAAGGCGGGGATCCCAAGGGGGATACCGGTGAGACCACCGATGAGGAACATAAGTATTGCTCCGAGGGCGTAGAGCATGGGAGTCTTATAAACAATAGCCGCCCTGTAGAGGGTAGCTACCCAGTTGAATATCTTAATACCGGTGGGAACGGCTATAAGCAGTGTCGTATAGGACATGAGGATCTTGACCCAGTCGGGTATACCGGATACGAACATGTGGTGGGTCCAAACCATGAAACCAACGAGGGCAATTGCCCAGATAGCAATCGCCATCGATCTGTATCCGAAGATCGGCTTCCTCGCAAAGGTGGACACCACCTCAGAGATTATTCCAAAGGCGGGGAGAACCATAACGTAAACTGCCGGGTGGGAGTAGAACCAGAAGAGGTTCTGATATAGAACTGGATCACCACCCCTCGACGGATCGAAGAAGCTCGTTTTCAGATAGGTGTCGAGGAAGAGCATGGTAACAGCACCGGCTACTGAAGGAACACCGAGTAGCTGTATGACGTTTGCGGCCATTATTCCGTGGATGAAGAGGTTGAGATTAAAGAAGCCTATACCGGGCTGTCTCATCCTTATAACGGTAGTTATGAAGTTGACCGCACCGGCTATAGAGGCGAATCCAGTCAGGTGCCAGATGAAAACGAAGAGAGCGGTCGTTCCTGCGAAGCCTATACCTTCCATGGTAGCGAGGGGAGGGTATCCAGTCCACATCGTCATTATCTGGTTTCCGGGGATGAAGGTGAGCAGGGCTATAACGCTTGCGGCGAAGAACATCCAGTAACCTAAGGCGTTCAATCTCGGGAAGGCGACGTCCCTCGCTCCGATCATGAGAGGTATAAGGAAGTTGGCGAAAGAAGCCCACACACCTATCGCCCACCAGAGGAGTATTACAGCCCCGTGAACAGTCAGAAACCAGTTGTAGGTCTCAGGCTTTATGTACTGACCTCCGGGGTTGTAGAGCTCGAGTCTCATTCCGAGAGCCATAAGACCCGCGACTATGAAGAACACCGTAGAGGTGACCCCGTACATTATCCCTATCTTCTTGTGGTCCGTTGTAAAGATCCACTCCCAGAGGGAAGCGGCGAACCAAGGTTTGTGTGCAGGCAGAGCCTCTCTCATCTCACTACCTCCTGAGCCTTCTTCTCTTCGATGTTAGCAACTTCTAACTCTCCTTTATTATGATTGAGGTCAGCGACTTCTCCCTTGAGCCACTTTTCAAACTCTTCCTTAGGAACAACCTTCAGCTTTGCGAACATCCTCGAGTGCCACTGTCCGCAGTACTCCCTGCAGAATACCCAGTACTCTCCGGGCTTGTTGATCTGGAACCAGGTGTAGGTTGTTCTTCCGGGAACCATGTCCTGTGTAACACCGGCAGGCTGAACGTAGAAGGAGTGTATGACGTCCTGGGAGGTGAGAACAGCTTTTATAGGAACACCAGCCGGTATATAAACGTACTGCTGGAGGGCTCCATCTACACCATAACACTCCTCAGGCTTGCACTTCTTGTCTTCAGTGTCCCTTATGGCGGAGGCAACAACCATCTTGCCGTTGGGATACTGGAACATCCAACCCCAGGCGAAGGCGGTAACCTTGAGTTCCATCGCGTTCTCCGGTGGTTTCCTCATCTGGGTAAAGAGGGCGAAGCCATGGGTTGCAAGGTAGAGAACAATTATCAGAGGAACTATAGTCCAAAGAGCTTCCAGTCCCCAGTGGCCCTCGTGCTCCTGATCTCCGACCTCTCTCTCACCGGGCTTAAACCTGTACTTGATCATGAAGTAAACGGCAGGTATAGCAACAACAGCGTATATTACCACCGTTATGACGAGCCATATCTTGTACATGATGTCCCACAGATCGTAAGGTCTCGCCAAGACCTGAGCGGAAACCTCTTCAGCAAAGGAAAGACTGCTTATTAAGAGAAGTCCTAAGAGCTTCTTCATCCTTGAGCACCTCCTGTCTTATATCTTCAGACCGCCGACAACGTAAGCGGTGCTTGCAACCAATAGCCACATAACGTCAACGAAGTGCCAGTATGCGCTCGTCGTCCTAAATATGGTCATCTTATCAGGAGTTATCTTACCGGCAAGAGTGAACATGAGGACGTAAGCCTGCATTATAAGACCGACTATAACGTGGGAGGTGTGTATTCCTGTAAGGGTGTAGAAGCCGGTTCCGTACATGTTGGAGCTTATGGTAAAGCCCTCGTGCCAGAGATGTCTCCACTCCATAACGTGCAGAACGGTAAACAGGAGACCTAAGAACATCGTTGCGAGTATGAAGCCAACCGCTTTGTTCCTCTCGTTGTGGTGCATCGACTCTTCAGCCTTCCATATGGTAAAGCTCGACGCCCACAGGATTAGGGTTAAGATAATGGGCATCTTAAGGTTCATAGCCTCAGGTATCCACTGGCTCACCCACTGCTCGGAGTGAATTGCCCTTGCGGTCCAGAAGGCGGCAAATACCGTTCCGAAGATTATGATCTCCGAAATTATGAAAAGGTAGATGGCGAGGGTTCCGTATCCCTCGTCGTGTCCCACGGTGAAGAACTCGTTAGCCCATCCCGCCATACCTATTACAGCGAGGACTACAGCTATCCCCCCAAGAACGAGTGCGAGCATGGGATTGTGCCACGCAAAGTAAGCGGTGATGGATATGGGTGCCAGGAGGATGGCGACACCTACCGGTAGAGGCCAGACGCTTACCTCATGCTCTCCGTGGTGGTGAGCAACCTCATGAGCCATTCCAGAACCTCCTATTTTTTTAAAACCTTATTTTACACACAAAATTATTCGAGAACTATAAGCAGATAGTAAATCTTCTATAAAATTTCCTTAAGATCCCTTTCGATCTCCTTATACTTACCCAGCCTGACTTTGACTACCTTACCCTCCCTATCTATGAGGAAGGAGGTGGGAAGCCCCTGAATGGAGTAGAGGCTGGATACCTTTCCGTCGTCGAGAAGCACAGGGAAAGAAACGTTGAACTCTTCAACGAACTTCTTTACGGGTTCCACCGAGCTGTCCGTGCTAACCGCGAGTATTTCAAATCCCTTGTCCTTATACTTCTTGTAAACCTTTTCGAACAGGGGCATCTCCTCTCTACAGGGAGGGCACCACGTAGCCCAAAAGTTAACGAGGACAACTTTCCCTTTCAGTTCGGAGAGGCTCACCTTTTTGCCGTCTAAGGTCCTTAATGTAAAGTCGGGTGCCGGTTTACCCTTAGAAAGACCTGAAGTCGTGTGCTCCGGGCTTGTAAAGAGGGTAAGGTAGAGCATTAGAGCGACAAGGAGTATTCCCAGACCGTAGGCTATGTTCTTGCTCATACCTTCTTAAGCTCCGGTGGGAGTTCTCTCGGAGGAACCCCTGTGTACTCGGTCTCCTCAGCTTCGTTGAGCCTTTTGGAAAAGGGTCTTTCGGTGGTGAGTTCCTCGTAAACGTGAGCGACGAGCCCTGGGACCCTTCCTATTATAAAGAAGCCCTTGCCAAGCCTCCAGTCGAAGCCCATCTCGGAAACGACAGCCGCGATCGCCCCATCAACATTTAAAACTATCCTCTTCCCCTTCTGCTTGAATATCTCCTCCTCTACCTTCTCGGCGAACTCGCAGTGTTTCCCGTAAAAGCCGTAGAGCTTGGCAAGTTCCATGAGCCTCTTCGTTCTTGGATCGAACTCCTTGTAGTACCTGTGTCCGAAGCCGGGAATAGGTTTCTTCTGGGAGAGGTATTCGGAGACTATCTCCTCAACGGATCTTCCGCTCGCAACTCCTTCCTGCATGAACTTCATCGCATCTTCTAAAGCTCCGCCGTGAGCCGAACCGAAAGCCATAACTCCCGCCGCAACACCGACGTTCAGGGAGTTTCCTCCGCTCGCCACAGCCCTTGCTGCTATGACAGAGGGGGGAGCTATTCCGTGGTCTATGACAGAGACGAAGATCGCTTCCATCATCTTGGACTCCGCTTCGTTTGGAAGCTCTCCCTTGAGCAGAAGGTATATAGCCTGAGCGAAGCTGAGGTTACCGACGAGATCGAGGAGCCTGTAACCCCTTATGTAGGTCTCGTGGTCCACGTGTTGGGTTATAGCCGTTCTCCACTTCTTCTCCGCCATCTCCTACCTCTCCAGAAACGGTGTTTTAAAAATATTACCACACTTGCACTTAAAAGATGGCTGGGGTAAATTTATTGCCATGAAACTCAAATACCTAACGATCGTTCTCTTCCTCTTCACCTTTGTATTTTCCCTTCCCAACGTTGAGGTTCCCTTCGTAAAGCTCTCTTTTCTGAACCTTAAAGAGGATTTAGAGGAAGCTAAGGAGGAAGGTAAATACCTCTTTATCATGTTCCATCAGGAGGGTTGCCCCTTCTGCGACAAGATGTACAGGGTAACTTTTCAGGATCCGAGAGTTAAGGAGTACTTCACAAAGCACTTCTACATGGTCTTGATAGATATAAAAGGAGCTAATCCCGTAGTGGACTTCGACGGGAAGGAGATGACTGAAAAGGAGTTCGCTCACAAGCACAGGGTGAGGGCAACGCCCGTCTTCCTCTTCGTAGATCACAACGGGAAGCAGATAGTTAAGATGGTGGGATACATACCCCCAGAGGACTGGCTCCTTATAGGGAGGTACATAGTGGAGGGGCATTACAAGAACAAGAGTCTTTACAGGTTCATTAGGGAAGAGAGGAAGAAGATGAAGAAATGAGGCTCTTCATCCTTCTCCTCATAATTTCGTTCTCCTTCTCCGTTGAGGTCTTGGACGTAGAGAAGGCGGTAAAGGTCGCTCTCGAGAAGAATAGAGAGCTAGGGAGGATAAAGAAGGAGATAGCTTCCCTCGAGGACATCTACAGAGCTGAGAAGTGGGAAAGGTTCTCTCCGAAAATAGACCTCTTTATAGACAAGGACGGATTCAACTTCTTCGGTCAGGTCTTACTCCTTGACTTCGGGAACAGGCTCGCGAGGATAAGGTCTGCCGAGATAAGCACTCAGATAAAGAGGGAACTGCTTAAAGAGTTCGAGAGGCAGGTGAAGATAAAGGTCGCAGAGCTGTTTATGGATCTTGCCCTCGCAGAGAAGCTCGCAGAGGTGAGGAGGGAGGAGATGGCTGTGGCCTACGTGAGGTTTGACAGGGAGAGGGAGCGGTTGAACGAAGGACTCTCTGATCGCGTAAGGGTTGCCGAGTGGGAGTCCACATACAGGAGGTTCAGAGCCGAGCTCATGCGTGCCCAGAGGGACTACAACAGGACACTCTACGAGATAAAGAGGTTCATCGGTGTTCCCGTGGACAAGCCCCTTGAGGTAAACTACCAATCCCTCTTAGAGTTTGAAGTTCCAGAAGATAAAACGATAGACGTGGAGTATCTACTCAAGAATTACAGAAATAACTACCTTCTGAGGACTAAGAGTTTGGAGATAGCTTACTTCGAACAGAAGGCGAAGGAGCAGAAGAGGATACTCTATCCTGAACTTTACGCCTACTTGGATGTAAAGAACAGATACGAACACTTCGATAAGTTCAGGAGCGAGGGCAATGTAGTTTTGAGGGTTCCCCTCTTCGATGGAAGGGCTTCCTTTTTCAGGGAGATGAGCTTTCTCGATCTCAAAAGGGCTGTGGAGATAGAGAGGAAGGACATAGAGGAGCAAATCAGGAGGGACATACTGAGCGCTCCCTACGAGTGGGAGAAGCTCGTATCTGAGTATCAGGACGCGGTGGCTTACGACAGATGGGCTCAGGAAAACCTCGATCTCTCCCGTTCCAACTACGAGCTCGAGCTCGCCTTCGATTTGGGATACGCCATGTCCACAAAAACGGAGGCTGAGAGGAGGGTAATGAGAGCCAAGTTCAATATAATTCTCTTTCTGATGAGGCTGTATGATCTCATGGGGAAGGATCCTCTCCTCGTTCTGAAGGAAAAAATACCCTTCTTTATCGAAAAGGTGGAAGAGTTATGAAGTATCTGATAGTTCTCCTTGGACTTGTTCTTAGCGCTTTCGGAGTGGAAGTGAAGGTTTACGCTATAGTCAAGGGAAAGGTGGAGAAGGTTTACGTGAGAGAAGGTCAGAGGGTAAAGAAGGGAGATCTTCTGATGAAGATAGATCCCTCCCTCTACGAAGCGGAGAGGAAAAGGCTTTTAGGCAGAAAGAAGGAGATATGGGCGAGACTCTGGAAGGTAGAGAAGGACTACAGGAGACTTGAGGAGCTCTTCAACAGGGACTTACTCGCCGAGAGTAGGCTTGAGGTAAAGAAGTCTGAATACGAATCGTTGAAGGCTCAGATCGAGCAGGTGGAAGGGGAGCTCATGAGAGTTGAAACCCTCATCTCCTACACCGAGATAAGGTCTCCGATAAACGGAAGGGTAAAGAAGGTTCTCCTTCCCGAGGGAAGCTACGTTAACGGGACCCTACAGCCCCATCCTGTCCTTATAATTCAGTCGGAGAGAAGGTAGATTTTACCTCCATGATCTATCACGTACAGGTTTCCTTCGTTGTCCTCGGCAAAAGAGGAGATATTCAGTTCTGTATCCAATAGAAGCCTGACCTTCTTTTCCCTCAAAGCCCAGATCCTTCCAGAGCAGTAGTCCCCGAAGATGTACCAGCCTTTCAAAGCTTCTACCTGCCCTCTGTAAGCGTATCCGCCTATTACGGCGCAGTTCCCATCTTCTAAAGGATATACGTGCACGGGGAACCTGTAATTCTCCTTGGGACCACAACCTTCTAAATTGAAGGGAGCAAAGCCCTCGTAACACCTCCATCCGTAGTTACCCCCTCTCTCTACCACGTTTATCTCTTCCCACCTGTTCTGTCCCACATCGCCGACCCAGAGCTCTCCGGTTTCTCTGTCGAAGCTAAACCTCCACGGATTTCTGAAGCCCCAGGCGTATATCTCCTTCTGCCCGCCTCCCTTTACGAAGGGATTATCGGGAGGTATCCCGTAAGGTTCTTTGCTTACGTCTATCCTAAGGATAGAGCCGAGGAGGGTGTTGGTGTTCTGAGCGTTGTTATAAGGATCTCCGGCTGAACCACCGTCTCCGAGTGCTATGTAGAGGTATCCGTCAGGACCGAAGGCTATCATACCTCCGTTGTGGTTGGAAAAGGGTTGCTTTACCTTCAGGATCACCATCTCGGAGTTTCTCTCCGCTCTTATCGTGTTCTTCATTCTGAACCTCGAGACCACAGAGTTCATCTCCCTGTCCGTATAATAGACGTAGAAAAGGTCCTTTCTCTTGGGATCGAACACCATGCCGAGGAGTCCCATCTCACCGCCGTCCACCACCCTGTCCCTCAGATCGAGAAAGATCTCCACCTCCTTTCCCTTCACGGTCTTTACGACGCCTCTCTGTTCGAGTATGTAAAACCTGCCCTCTTGAAGAGGAGACTCCAGCAGGAAGATGGGCTTCTCAAACCTCAGACCGGGGAAGGCTTCTACAAGCTTTACCTCGATCCCGGAGGAGATCCCCACGAGCACCACTATTAGAAGGAATACCATCACTGATAAAATATTCCCTATGGAGGAGTTAAAGGTGATCTCGGGAGAGATAGAGAAGTTGAGGGAGAGGATAGCGAAGGTCGAGGAGGTTCTGAAGGATATACCTAAGGAGATAACGAGGATCGAAACGGAGCTTCAAAAGGTGAGGAGCGAGCTATCGGAGAGGGAGATGGAGGCTCTCAAGATAGCTCATCAAATAAGGCGCAAAGAGCACGAGTTTACGGAACTGAAGCAAAAGCTCTTCTATCAGGACAAGTATCTCAGGAAAGCCGACTCACCGAGGGAGTACGAGAGACTGATTGAAGAGAGGGAGAAGCTCTCCAAAAGAGCCTTTGAGCTGAGCGATGAAATATACAGCCTGAGGGAGGAGTACGACAAGGTTAAGGCTGAGGAGTTCGAGCTCTATCAAAAGGAGCAGGAGCTTGAGAGGGAACTCTTTAAAAAGAAGAGGGAATACAGAGCTCTTCTGAACGAGCTTAGGGGGCTTTCAGAACTTTTAGAAAGAAAGGTTAGAGAGATCGAAGAGAAGTTCAATTTATAATGCTCGGGGAGGTAAAGGGTGAAGGTAGCTGTATGTAAAGAGCCCAAAAAACCTCTCGTATTTGAAGATTGTGAGATTCCGGAGATAGGTGATGATGAGGTTCTCATAGAGATTCATTACTGCGGAGTCTGCCACAGCGATATCCATATAGTTGATGGGGACTGGGCAGACTGGGTCAATTACCCAACAGTTCCGGGACATGAAGTGGCTGGCGTAGCTGTAAAAGTCGGAAAGAACGTAACTTGGGTAAAGGAGGGCGACAAGGTAGGTATGCCCTGGATATATAGATCTTGCGAGGTTTGTGACTACTGTGTCGAGGGTGATGAGCCCCTCTGCCCCGACCATGAGATAACCGGCATAACACGTCAGGGCGGATACGCCGAGTATATGAAAGCACCCGGAAGGTTCGTTACCAAGATACCCGACGAACTCGACCTCGTCCACGCCGCACCACTATTCTGCGCGGGGGTCACCGTTTACGCAGCTCTTAAGCATCTGAATATAAAACCCGATGAACTCGTTGCCGTCCAGGGTTTGGGTGGTCTCGGACATCTGGCAGTTCAGTACGCAAAGGCTATGGGGGCGAGGGTGGTTGCTATAAGCCATAGTCCAGATAAGGAAGCTCTCGCAAAGGAGCTCGGCGCTGACCACTTCATCTCAACCAGGAACCAGGATCCTGCGGAGGAGCTAAGCAAACTCGGAGGAGCTAACGTCATACTCACAACGGTCTTCGACGTGAAGGCTATCCAGCCCCTGCTTGGCGGGCTTGCACCGAGGGGAAGACTCTCGGTGGTTGGGGCAGCCCAGGAACCTATACAGGTTATGCCTTTCGACCTCATAACCAAGAGGATAGTTGTAACAGGTTCGGCGGTTGGAGGAAGGAAGCTCCTGAGGGAGACCCTACGGTTTTCCGCGGATTTTGGGATAAAGCCCATGGTCGAGGTCTATCCCTTCGAACGTGTTAACGAGGTGCTCGATATGGTCAGGGAAGGCAAGCCTAAGTTCAGAGCTGTTCTGAAGATGAGGTAAGTTTCTCCATATACCTCTCGCCCCACCTGTGCATAGCATCGAATATCTCCTTTAGGCTTTTTCCAAGCTCAGTAAGGTTGTACTCCACTCTGGGCGGAACTTCCGGATAAACTCTTCTGCTAACCAAACCCGCCCTCTCGAGCTCCCTCAATTGCTTGGTAAGCATCTTTTGAGTAATTCCGGGTATTGCCCTCTGGAGCTGGGAGAATCTCCTCGTGCCGAACATAAGTTCTCTCAGTATCAGGAGCTTCCACTTCCCGCTTATCAGGTCTATAACGAGCTCAACGGGACAGTGGTACTCCTTACCGTTAAGTTTCACCGGAGAACCTTTAGTTTCCATAAGGATAGTATATTACAAAAAATTCAGTTCTTGACAGAAATTCTGTATATCCCTAAGATTTCCCTAAAAAGGGCAAGGAGGTGAGCCATGGCAAGACTTATCAAATGTACTGAGAAGGAACCTTACAAGCTTGAGACGGGGGGTGAGACCTTCTGGATATGCAGGTGTGGGCTCTCTAAGGATCAACCCTTCTGCGATGGTTCCCATAAAAGGACGCGGGACGAGGAAGACGGCAAACTCTATATCTACGGCGAGAACGGAAGAGTAGAGATCTTTCCGTGAGGCTTCCCTCTTTCTTCTTCTCTCACGGATCCCCTGCTCTTGTTCTGGATAAGGGAGCGTGGGCTACCACCTTGGGAGATATAGGTCAGAGGTTAAAGGAGCTCAAACCTGAGCTCATTGTCGTCGTATCCGCCCACTGGCTAACAAAGGGCATTTACTTAGAGTGTTCAGAAAAGATGAAAACTATCCATGACTTTTATGGCTTTTCAAAGGAACTTTACGATCTGGAGTATCCTGCGTCAGGAAATCCAAAACTCGCCGGCGAGATAGCCCAGGAAGTAGGAGGTAGATGTGTAAAGGGTAGGGGTCTTGACCACGGAGCGTGGACCCTTCTCTGGCACCTATTCCCCAAGGCTGACATCTCTGTAACCCAGATGAGCTTGGACGTGGGAAGGTCTCTAAAAGAGCACTTTGAGGTCGGGGAAAGGCTGAGAAAGTTCAGGGACAGGGTTCTGATAATATCAAGCGGAGGAGCGGTTCATAACTTAAGGGACGCTATTCTAAATCCGGGGGAGCCGCCCGAATGGGCTGTGAGGTTCAAGGGGTTTTTAAAGAAGTGGGTCCTAAAGAAAGACATAAACTCACTTCTAAACTACAGGGACGAGCTCGGTAGGCTTGCCCACCCTACTGAGGAACATTTGGTACCTCTCTTTTACTTTTTAGGTTCTCTATATCCAGAGGAAGCTGTGGAGGTTTTATACGACAGCTTCGAGTTTGGGAGCGTTTCACTACTATCCTTCTCAAGCCGTTAGTAAAGGTTGACCACATAGATTTCCTTCCTACCCTTTGCCTCGCTGTTCTTACCCTAAACCGTCTTTTTCTTATCGGTTATGTACGAGCCTATAGAGTATTTCGGTGAAGTTTTCTTTATCGTCAGCTTGATAACGAACAATAGGTTACTATCTTCCAATAGAAGGATGCGTAATTTATTTTTAGATAGGGTCAAGATTTACGTTAAAGGCGGAAGGGGAGGAAACGGAGCGGTAGCCTTTTTGAGGGAGAAGTACAGACCGAGAGGCGGTCCCGCAGGAGGTGACGGAGGTAAAGGCGGAGGCGTTATCCTTGTGGCAACCAAGAGCAAGCATACCCTACTTGATTTTAAGTACAAGAAGCACTTTAAGGCTCAGAATGGGGAACACGGCAAGGGAAAGAACCAGAAGGGGAAGGATGGAGAGGATCTGGTAGTCTACGTTCCCGTGGGGACCGTCGTCAGGGATGCTGAAACAGGAGAGATACTCTGTGATCTTGTCGAGGAGGGTCAGAGGTGCGTCGTGGCTAAAGGAGGAAGGGGAGGAAGGGGCAACGCCCACTTCGCTACACCGACGAATCAGGCTCCGAGGTATGCGGAACCCGGAGAGGAGGGAGAGGAGAGATGGATAATCCTTGAGCTAAAGCTCATAGCGGATGTAGGTATCGTAGGTCTTCCCAATGCCGGAAAATCTACTCTCCTTTCTAAGCTCACGAAGGCAAGGCCCAAGATAGCGGACTATCCTTTCACCACAATAACTCCCAACTTGGGGGTGATGGAGCTGGATGAGGAGAGGAGACTCGTCTTAGCCGACATACCCGGACTCATAGAGAATGCCCACAGAGGGGCGGGGCTCGGACACGAGTTCCTAAGGCACATTGAGAGAACCAAGCTGCTTCTCCACCTTATAGACGTTTCCGACGGCAGGGAGAGGGATCCGGTTGAGGCTTTTGAGCTCGTGAACAGGGAGCTCGAACTTTACTCCCAGGAGCTTGCCAAGAAACCTCAGATAGTTGTGGCCAACAAGATAGACGTTCTCTCGGATAAAAGCCTCCTCGATAAACTGAGGAGCTACTTCGAAAGCCGGGGCTACGAGTTTTACGCCGTATCCGCCGTGACGGGTGAGGGTCTTGAGGAGTTAAAGAAAGCTCTCTGGAAGAAGTACAGAGAGGTAGAGAATGCCGCTCTTGGGAAAGTATAGGTTCTCTTTCGATACATGGAAGATTTTGGAAGTGGACGATCAACCTATCGAGGAGTCTGAGGAAATAGGGAATCCCGATATAGAGACGGGGAACTGGAGACCAATCGATGGGAAGGGGAAAAGGAATATAAGCGTCATTTTTGTAGATGGAGTAAGAAGAACGGAAAACCTTGTATACATCGAGGATGAGGAGATAGGTATTTCTGAGGGGGCTTTCGTCTCCATAGGTGCGGGCGCCCTTTTGATGAATTACGGAAAGACCAATCCTGCTTCCGAATCCTACTTGGATTTTAGGATAAGAAGGTTCTTTTTCATCAGAAAGGGCATAGATCTCAGCGGTTCGATATCCTTTAGTTTCGGAGAAAGCAAGTTAGAGTTCTTCGTTGAAAGTACCGATAAGGAGATATCACCCTTCGTTAACGAAGTGATGGCTAAGATGGAATCTGACGTGGCGGAATCTGTTTATAGAAAGGTAAAGCCCACCCTTATGCTTACCGATGGAACGGTTCACTACAGCGCGAAGGTAAAGGAGCTCCCTTTTATAGGTTACATTAAAAAGCACAAGCGTCTTTATATTCCACATGAGAGGATGGGTATACTTAGAGAGCTTCGGCTTGGCCAGAGGACCCCCCTCGTTCTGATCCACTCCCAGCCCACCATGGAGGGAAGCGGGGTGAAGAGCTTCGACAAGCTTACCTGGTACGTGAAGATAAGCGAACATGAAGGTATAAGCGGGATAGCACGGCTCGAGGTTCCCATAGGTATAGGTGTAAAAAAGGCTAAGGAGCTTGCAGACCTGACGGCGTGGCTCATCCCCAAGTTCGCTTCCACCGAGTTTGCAGAGAACAGAGCACCTCACAACCTCCTCCCTATAAAACACTTGGAGAATGCGCTCAGGAAGAGGCTGGGAAGTCAAACGCTTATAAGAAGGATAATAATGAACGAACTCCTCACAGCCCGATAAGTTCTTTTAATTTCTCTAAATCTTCCACAAATTCTACGTCGGCGGAGGGGTTCCTGAGTATGTAGGCGGGGTGGTAGGTAAGCAAAACCTTTATCTTTGGGTTATAGGGATAAGGATAGACGTTTCCTCTCACCTTAGTTATAGAAAGCTTCTTCCCAAGTATCCCTTCTCCCGCCGTAGCTCCGAGACAGCATATAACCTTCGGTCTTATTATCTCTATCTCCTTCTTCAAATATGGAAAGCAGGCGGATATTTCGGAGGATGTAGGCTTCCTGTTTCCGGGAGGTCTGCACTTGCAGACGTTGGTAATGTAAACCTCTTCCCTTTTTAAACCGAGAACTTCCTCTATCTTTGTGTTCAAATACTTCCCTGCCCTCCCTACGAAAGGTCTTCCCTGTCTGTCCTCATCCTCCCCCGGAGCCTCACCTACGAATACTACCGGTGAGTCAGGATTGCCATCTCCAAAGACTACCTGGGTTCTGCTCTTGTGTAAAGGACACTTGGTGCAGTTCTTGAAAGAGTTGAAATGCTCTTCGAGCAGTTTTCCTTTGTCCAAATCTTTCTTCTCCTCGGACCCTTTTCTTACACTCTCCCTCAAGTATATCTCACCGAAGCCCAAACTCGCTAAAGCCTTTGCGGTTTCCTTTATACCCATTATGCAGGTTTACTGGATAACTTTATCCTTAGTGTATGCAAAGACCAAACCTCACTATGTAAAACCCTTCTTCCATCAAACTCCGAACACCTCTACGGGTTCCTCCCTGAACTTACCATCTACAAGTTCCCAGCTCCTGTAGGATACCGCCTTTCCTTTCTGGACTGAAACGATTATGTATGAAAAGCCTTCGAAGGCTCTCTCTTCGTCGAACTGGGAAGGTCTATCGGGGTGATCGGGGTGA
Organism: Hydrogenivirga okinawensis; assembly: GCF_055385515.1. Taxonomy (NCBI): domain Bacteria; kingdom Pseudomonadati; phylum Aquificota; class Aquificia; order Aquificales; family Aquificaceae; genus Hydrogenivirga; species Hydrogenivirga okinawensis. Next base: position 430,326 of record NZ_AP042386.1, read on the forward strand.
GAGTGGTAAACTCCGACTATCTCCAAACCGAACTCCCTTGCCTTGTCCTCAGCTTTCATGTAGTCCTTTGGGTCTATCTCGTAGCGATCGTTTTTCCTGTCCGGATTTGCGTTGGGTGTCTCGTAAGCTCCGAAGACCGTTCTAACATCCCTTTCTATCTTCCCCAAGAGCAAACCACACGTTTCATAGGGATAGTCCTTTTCCGCCTGAGCAAGTATCTTATCTAAAGCCCTCTTTCTTATCCTCAGCATGTTAGAGATTATAAAAGAAGAAAAAGAGAAAGAGAGCAGGGAGGGGTAGGTAGCGGGGAGTTATTTATTCTTCATCTTCGTGTCTGCTATCATCGTCCATATCCATGTACTCTTCAACCTCAAGCTCTAACACATTGCCGTTGGCATCCACTTCTACCTCCACGAACATTCCGTTTTGTAAGTTGTTTATGCAGTCTTGCCCGCGATAGTAAACTTCGTTTATCTCACATATGGTGTCATCGGTTATTGTGAAAGTTTCGTCTCCGACAGTTATCTGGTTATTTTCCAAGATTTCAACGATACCCTTTCTCTCTCGATATTTTTTCTTACCCTCCTCTTCATGTCCATCCATTTCCTTTCCACCGTTTCCGCAGTCCTTCATATCTTCAGTCTCAAGCTCTACCACAGTAAGCTCCGCGGTTGTAGAAGGATCTTGGATAACTTTCAACTCTACGCACATTCCCTGCATGAGGTTTTCCATACAGCTTTGACCTTGATACTCTATATCTCCCATCTCGCACACAAAATTGTCTGCAGGTGTTACAGTGTACGTAGAGCCAGCCCACGATACGTTTATGCTATTTCCGTCCACGCTCTCAACTATCGCATACATCTCGTAGGTTGAAGTTGGTTCAGGAGTGACTGGATAAACCTTAACCTCCGTAATCCGCCAAGGTGTTGTTGAGGTGTCAACATCAAACTCCTTCAGATCAAAGTCCACAACCAACTTGTTCTGAGCTTCAGGATTTATAGTTCCGTTGTATCTTATGTAACAAAGCTGATTGCCTTCCTGATCTGTGAGATCTTGAGGACAGTTGACTACGTTCGGCTTTGAAGGATTTTCATCCATTTCTGCAAATACCGCGCTGTGGCATTGTCCCGATGAGTCGCATATTACTGCATTCTTGGAAAGGATTATTTCCAGTCTGGAATATTCACCCTGCGGGATGTTGGCACTGTCTATGTACTGGAGGACTCCACTTAGTTCACTAAGGTTGATCGTTATACCCTGCCCGTCCGCAAACAGGTTAACCTTGTTAGAACATTTAGGGTCTTTACATAGATTAACTTCATGAACTGTAACCTCCACGACAGGGTACATGCTGGCGTCGTCGGTGAAGTACAGAGCTACAGTTGAAGAATCCGTTTGAGAAGTGGTTCCGCCTCCTCCACCACAGCTGTAAAACACCGCTCCCGCTCCGAATAAGGCTCCTAAGAGCATTACCTTTTTCATAGCTATCACCTCCTTTATCAATTTATGGGATTAACTTAACACCTGCAGGTTACCTTTCCGTTACCTTTCAAGCACCAACGGAATACTGAACCATCATGCCCGCATCGTGGTGCTCAAGGATGTGGCAGTGGAGGAGATACCACTGGGTTTGGGAGAAGGTATGGGACATATCTATTACCACTTTAACCGTTTCACCGGGTCCGACTATTACCGTATCCTTCCATCCCATATCTGTGGCTCTCAGACCTCCTGAACTCCTGTAGGTTACTCTGAACTGAAAGCCGTGGAAGTGCATCGGGTGATACATGCCCGTGTTGTTGGTAATGGTGAACTCTACGACGTCTCCGTTTGAGTAGTTGAAGCCGTAATTGTAAGGATTACTTACATTGCCCTGATTTACCCACGTAAGTCCGTTTATGGTAAACACCCCTCCAGACATGTCGAGGGTTATGTTCTCGGACTTCGTAGCTGCGGGAACTGAACCCAAAGCAGAAAGCTCGGAAGGAATACCTTTATCGTAAGTAGAATCCCTAACCACCCTGAACTCAAGCACCTCAAACTCCCTGTTTATAAGGTTCATCATTCCGCCCATCATTCCCCCTCCTCCACCGTTCATGCCTACGAGGTTGTGCTGAAGGCTATAGAGTCTGAGGACGTCCCCCTCATTCGCGTCTCTGAAGTCAACGAGAATGTCTATCCTCTCGCCGGGAGCTATGAGTATCTCATAAACTTCGTAAGGTTTATCTAAGAGACCGCCCTCTACGCCTATAACCCAGAAGCGCATCCTCTGACTGCCTCTAAGGAGGACGAGCCTGTAAGGTCTTGCGTTGGAGCCGTTCAGAATTCTGAACCTGTAGATCCTCCTCTCCACCTCCATGTATGGGTTCAAGGTCCAGTTCACGAGGACGTTCTCGCCCCAAAAGCCCGTGTGTCCGTTCATTCCCATAGGGTTGTAAACGAGGTTTCCGTTTGAGTCAAAGGTCTTATCCTGTATTATGAGGGGGATATCGGTTATTCCGTATTGAAGATCAAGAGCCTGCTTTAAGTTGTCCTCGTCGGTGTCCTCTATTACTATCATTCCCGCCAGACCCTTATAGACCTGATATCCTGTTCTCCCGTGAGGGTGGGGATGGTAGAAGTAAGTCCCGGAACGGTCTATTATGGATATAGAACCGTAGTCATAAGATTCTCCATTTCCAACCGCATAGTAAGGGTGTCCGTCCTTGAGCCAGTCCGCCCTGAAACCGTGCCAGTGGATTATGGAGTCCTCACCTATCTGGTTAGAGAAGCTTACGTTCATACTCTGTTCTTTCCTGAGAACTATGATGGGGTTGTAATACGTTCTGTTGTTGTAATTGACCTCATAAGCAAAAACAGAAGTGGACTTTCCCGAAAGGAACTCGTAGCCGATTGTTCTCGCGGTCAGTGTAAAGGGATCATTGTCCGAAAGATACATGTATCCCAGAAGGTTAGTGTTGTCGTTTGGTATATATAGCAGACTCTTTGAGACAGTTATGGGATTACCGCCCATACCGCCTCCTCCACAAGAGCTGAGCCACGCACCGGTGTATAACACGCCGACACCGAGTCCGGCGAACCTTAGAAACTCCCTTCTATTCATGCTAACTACCTCCTGAGCCAAAATTGGGGGTGTAGGATAATACCGGAAGGTTACTTAAAGGTTACCTCTACTTTAAAAATACCGTCCTGATATCCAAGATTTACCTTCCAGCCGAGCTCATCGGAGAGCTTTTTCACTATCGATAGTCCCAGCCCGAGACCTCTATTTGACTCCCTGTAATATCTTTCGAAGAGCCTTTTAGGCTCCTTTATCTCCTTAGAAGGATTTTCTACTTTTAAATATTTGTCGCTTAGCTCTATCCTCACCCAGTTCCCTCTGTTGTGCTTGAAGGCGTTCACTATTAAGTTTCCTACTATACGTCTCACCGCCTCAGGGTCGGCTTTTATCTTGATGCTATTTATTTTCTTCTCAACCTTTATATCAGGGAATACCCTCAGTATTTGATCGATTTCTTCCTCAACTATCCTCCCTAAATCCACTTCCTCCGTTTTTAGCTCAGCTCTTTTCAGGAGAGGAGACAGGTTGTCTTTCAGGTTCTCAAGCTGTTTAAGGGCTAACTCAGCCCTCTCTACTTCTTCCGAGGCTGTTCCCTTCTTCAGGAGCTTCAGGTTCACCTTTAAGGTCATTATGGGGGTGTTTAGGTCGTGGATAATGTCCCTGGTAACCTCTTCCAGCATGGTAAGAGCTTTTCGAAGGGGATTGAGTGAGTAAAGAGCAAAGGCAAAAGATGTAAAAATGGCAAACAAGGAGGATAGGGAAAACATAAGCAGGGTTTTAGTAATAATGGCATTCCTGTCAGCTTTGAATTTGTCCCACGGATAATAGATAAGTAGGGCATCTTCCTTGGAGCCTGGAACGGGGATCATTATGCTGGGACCGTAGACGGTCTCGATAAGTTCATAGAACCTGTTATCGTAGATCTTTGCTGATACAACCTTTATATCAAACTTCTCTCCCTGAAAGGTGTAACTGTAGTTCTTCATCTCCAAGAATATCTTTTCCTTAAGACCTATGGTCTCTATCCTGTAGAGTAAGAGGAAAATTGCTCCTAAGAATAACTCAATTGTCAAAAAGAAGAGCAGAAAAGCTTTTACCAGGGATTCCCTTTCGTAGGAGGTCTTAGGCAATAAATTCTTAATCAACGGTGTACCCCAGACCTCTTACGGACTTTATATCTATGCCGGTTTTCTTCTTCAGTTTGTTTATGGTAACCCTCAGAGCGAGAGGAGAGGGATTTATCATGTAATCGTAGAGCTCCTCCTTAGTTACTACCCTCCCCCTGTTTCTCAAAAGCTTGTGGAGTATGTTCCTCTGAACTTCCCCGAGCTCTATCTCCTTTCCGTTTTTGAAAAACCTTCCCTCCCGATATACGATGTCCCCGTATTTCAGCTCTTCTTCGTTTCTTCTTAGTCGTGCTTTTATGCGGACCACGAGCTCCTCAGGGTCGAAGGGCTTTTTAAGGTAGTCTTCCGCGCCGGCATTAAATCCCCTCGTTAAGGTTCTTATATCCCTCAATGCACTTATAAAGATCGTAGGAGTATCGTCTTTGAAATTGCGCAGGTCTTCCAAAAGTTCTATCCCATCACCGTCTCCAAGATTTACATCGAGAACGTAAATATCAAAGCGTTTTCTTTCAAGAACGTCAGTCGCTTCGGAGAAACTGTGGGCGAGCTCTACCTCAAAACCGTTGAGCTCTAAGTACTTCTTCAGACTCTCCGCCAAGAGCCTGTCGTCCTCTACGAGCAAAACCCTGTATCCCATACCTAAAATCTAATACCGAGCCTTATAGTAACGGTATGGTCGGTAGCCTCCTTATTTATACCTCTGCTGTAGGTCAATGTCAGATAGTAGTAGTAAGAAATGTCATACAGTGTAAATAGAGATATGTAGCGGTTTGTTCCGGAGCGCACAGGGGACTCGTAAACATCGTAAGATAGGCTCGTGTACAGATCTTCGGTTAAGTTGTAGCCCCCACCCAGCGAAAGAGAGAAGGTGTCTTTAAAGTTAGAGTTACCTCTAAAGGTGTATCCTGAGTAAAGAAAGAGGTCGAACCTGTCAAAGAACAGATCGACAACTACAGAAGGCGTGAGATCTACACCGTCAGAGCTATAGCTCTTGCTGCCAGTTGGTAGGCTTATCCTTAGACCCGGGAAGAGGTGTAGCCTTTCTCCTAAGAATTTTGAGTAGCCTGCAAAGAGGGTCGTGTCCCCAAGATCGGGATCTCTCCTGCTGTCGTATATGTAGTATCTACCTGTTAGTGAAAGATACACGGACTTATAGGAATAAGCTACCGAAGCGGTCGAGTAAAGGGTTTCTCGCGAACCTTCCTTTAGAAAACCGCCACCGATCTTCAGGTAAAACCTTCCCTTCCTTAGTGGACAACCCGTACTGTCCACAAGCTCGAGAATAGGGGTGTTGGGGCACCTGTCTACACTGTCCTCCACACCGTCGAGATCCGAATCCTTAAAGGCAAAAACCACCCCCTGAAGAACGAGCACTGCGAGTAAGAAAGCTCTTTTCATACCCCGCTACTCTATCCTAATCTTCTTTTTCCTCCATATGCTCCTTTCCTTCCCTGCTTTCGAACTTGTGCTCTTCCTTTTCAACATCCCTCTCAAATTTATCTTCAAATTCCTGCTCATACTTTTCCTTTTGTTCGTACTTCTCATGCTCTTCGTATTTTTCCTCAAAGTGCTCTCCTTTCTCGAACATCTCCCCTCCCTTAAGTTTCTCGTACACCTCTCTTATCATCTCTTCTCTTTCCCTTCTGCTCATCTCCCTGAGTTTGATCTTTAGTTCGTTCATTATCTTGTACCTCTCCGATGGGGGAGCCTTCTTTACCTCTTCTATAAGCCTAAGTATCTCTACCTCATGGTTCTGTCCAAAGGCGGTAAGCGCTAAAGCTGTAAGCAGTGTAGCCAGCAACGTAACCATTTCTATGTAAAGATACTCTCTCTCGGTTACCTCCCGGTTACCCTTAAAATAATAAAAGATTAATAAGATTATGGATAGGGAAAAAATTTACTTCTACTTCTTTATAGCCCTCGTTCTTTTCTTCATATTCACCTCCCTTATGATACTACTACCCTTTAGTATTCCTATCCTCTGGGCTATCGTAATAGGTATAGTTCTCTATCCTCCGTATAACTATGTTGTGAAACTTCTGAAGAGCAGGACGATCTCTGCCTTTTTAATGACCTTCTTAGTCCTCCTCCTTATAATAGTTCCCCTCAGTGTAATAAGTGTTCTCGTTATACAGCAGATGGTAGATCTCACCCAAAGAGTCCTTGTATATATACAGGGACATAGCTACACGGAGATAATGCATTCTTTAAGGGGGATTCCGCTGGTAAAAGAATACGGAGAAAGGCTAACTCCCGTGATGGAGTTCCTTCAGAGAGAGGAAGTCAGGAAGATTCTTGCAGAGTCTTTGAACAGACTGCTGAAGTTCCTCGGAGATAAGCTCGGTCAGTTCGCCTTCCTTGCGGGCAAGAACGTCTTCTACATATTCGTCTTCCTGATAACCTTCTTCTTCATCCTGAAGGACGGACCGGGAATACTTAGAAGAATTGAGAGGCTCATTCCTATGGATCATGAAGATCTCGAGAGCGTGCTGGGGACTATATATAAAACGGTCCTTGCTGTAGTTTACGGTTCTGTGGGAACCGCTGCGATCCAGGCTTTCCTCGGCTTCATAGCTTACTCGATAGTGGGTCTGAAGTTCGCCTTACTTTGGAGCGTCCTGACCTTCTTTGCAGCTTTCATACCACCCTTCGGAGCCTCGGCGGTCTGGTTTCCCCTCGCTGTTTACACATTCTTCAACATAGGTCTCGGAGAGGCGGTGTTCTTGGGTTTTTGGGGAATGTTGCTCATCTCAAGCATGGATAACTTCATCAGACCTCTGATAATAAAGCAGGGTATCCAGATGCCTTACGTGGTCCTTTTCTTCGCCACCATAGGAGGCCTACTCAAGTTTGGTTTTATAGGTCTCTTCCTCGGTCCGATAATATTCACCACACTCTTTTCTCTGTTTAAGATCTACGAAAGAAGGATACTCAATCAAGATACTTGAAGGCTTTATCTCCTATGTCTTCCCTGTAGTGCATACCCTCGAAGTGTATCTTCGAAACCGCTTCGTAAGCTCTCTCCTTAGCCTCACTGAGATCCTTTCCGTAGGCGCAAATGTTGAGAACCCTACCCCCGTTAGTTACAACCTTCCCGTCTTTAAGGGTCGTTCCCGCGTGGAAAATCACTACGTCCTCCATCCTCTCCGCCTCCTCAAGTCCTTCTATAACCTTCCCTTTTTCCGGATTCTCCGGATATCCTCTCGAGGCTATGACCACGTCGAGAGCCCAACGGGGATCCTCCTCAACACTAACCTCTTTATCCTCGCAAAAGTCAAGAAGGGTTTTCAAAAAGTCCCCCTTCACCCTCATGAGTATGGGTTGTGCCTCTGGATCTCCGAGCCTAACGTTGAACTCTAAAACCTTCGGACCATCGGATGTGATCATAAGACCAGCGTAGAGAAAGCCTCTGAAGTAGATACTTTCCTCCTTTAGCCCCTTGAGCGTTCTCTCTATGACCTCCCTTTTAATCCTCTCCTCCATCTCTTCGTTTATAACCGGTGTGGGGGAGTAAGCCCCCATACCACCCGTGTTGGGTCCCTTATCCCCGTCCAAGAGCCTCTTGTGATCCTGAGAGGTGGGTAAGGGAACATACCTGTTTCCGTTTACCATAACTATGTAAGAAGCCTCCTCGCCTTCGAGGAACTCCTCTACAACCACCCTTTTCCCTGCACCGCCGAGAGCCTCCTTCTTCATAAAGTTCTCTAACGTTTGAATGGCATGATCTTCTGAGAAGCAGACGACTGCACCCTTCCCCGCAGCAAGCCCGTCCGCTTTTATAACTATCGGAGCCCCGACATCCTTCACGTACCTGACAGCTCTGTCGAAGTCCTCAAACACCTCGTAGTGCGCGGTTGGAACCTCGTACTTTTCCATAAAACGCTTTGCAAAAGCCTTGCTACCTTCCAACTGGGAAGCTACCTTTGAAGGACCGAATATTTTCAGCCCTCTCTTTTCAAACTCGTCTACTATCCCCTCTACAAGGGGAGCCTCCGGTCCAACGACCGTAAAGTCTATACCTTCTTTCTCTGCAAACTCTGCCAGCTCCTCCACGGCGGTCGGAGATATATCCACCTTCTTAGCTAACTTCCATATACCTGCATTACCTTTCGCAGCGTAGATCTCCTTTACAAGGGGACTCTGGCTCAACTTCCAAACTAAGGCGTGCTCCCTTCCTCCGTTTCCTATCACAAGGACTTTCACGGAGAGTATTATACGATATTAATTGGATGCTAAAGACATTAATACTCTGGAGGATCACCAAGACGACCTACCTGACCGCCCTACTTTTAGCCTTTATACTCCTGATGATCCAGATATTCAGGTTCGGTTTCATTCTCTTCGGACTTCCTCCTTCGAGCTCCCTTCCCTTCTTCCTGATATGGTTTGCTTACTATGGCTTCTTCTTTATTCCGGACGGTCTCATCGTTGCTACGGTGCTCGCCGTTTATGAGCTAAAAGAGAAGAAACTCCTCCATGTTCTCTACTCCTTTCAAAGATCGCCTTCCGAACTCTTCAGAATATTCCTCTTGCCAGTTGTTATCTTCCTGCTACTCTCCTTTGGACTGTCCTTCTTTATGTTCGAGGAACACATCTCCTTCGCAAGGAGGGGACTCTTGATTCAGTACAAGGACAGGATATTTGAAAACTTGCCGGAGAAGACCTTTTTAGATACGGGCGGGGTGGTCGTGTACGTGGATGACAGGAGGGGGGAAGAACTGAGGAATCTCTTCCTCAAATACAGGAACACAAACATAATAGCCCACAGTGCGAAGTACGAGGGTAGGGGTAGGTTCGTCTTCTCCAACGGATCCCTTTTAACTAAGGAAAAAGGGAAGTACTTCTTGATGGAGTTTGAGAAGTACTGGCTCGATACGGAAGAGTTTTTCTCCGAGGAGCTACGCAAAAAGAAGATAGAAAAGGAGAGGATCCTGAACCTTGCCAACAGTCTGAGCATACTTCCCCTCTTCCTGCTTTCCTTCTTTGGAACTTTAAGGTTTTGTAAAACACACACTCAAGCCTACTATTTGATAGCCTTAGGCATAGTCCTGCACCAGCTACTTATATTTGGACTGAAGGTTAGCCTTTGAGCGTCTTTATATCCCTGCCTATCTTCTCTTGAACCGACTCTACCTTGCTCTTTATCCTTCCCGACTTCCCTTCCCGATAGTCTATCTTCATCGTTATCGATATCCTTGGGCACTCCTTCTTTAACTCCTCGAAGCCTTGCTTTAAAACGCTCATAACCTCATCCCAGTCCTCCCCTTCAACTATCGTTCCCATGGGGGTGAGTACGTAGGGAAGACCAGAACGATCTATAATGTCAACTACCTTAGCAACGTACTTGCTAACACTCTCGCCCTTTCCTAAAGGCGTCATACTAACAAAGACGAGGAAGCTCATAGGTTTAATTATATCAGTTCCCGCCTGCTGACAGAGGTCATAGAAATATAAGAATATTAGAATACCCTTATGAACCGAGGAGGTGAGTAGTCATGGCGCTGATAAGGGAATTTCCACCCGACGGGGTGGTTACCATAAACAGGGTGATCTTAAAGCCCGAGTATACCGTTGAGGATTTGGAAGAGCGAGTCGCCGAGCTCTGTGAGCACGTTAAGACCTTCCACTCCATAGACGGCTTCATAGGTGGCTTTGTCCTCATGAACGCAGGGATGATTTCCAAAGAGGGTTCCACGGTAGAGGACAAGGAGGTATCCCCTCTCAAAGACAAGGAGGCTCTCATAGTTACCTTCTGGACATCCTTCGAGCAGCACGAGAAGTCCCACCAGAGCCCTGAGTTCCAGAGGCTCTTTGAGAGGGTCTTAGAGCTCTGCGAAAACGGGAACGAGGAGATAGCCTACACGATGCTCTGGCAGGGTAAAGCCTACGATCCAGAAACTGCAAAGAAAGCTATAGAGGCTAAGAAGAAGTTCGCCGGCTGCGAAAGCTGCTGAAGCTCCCCTCTCCGGCTCGCCCTCCCTCTTTTTTTCTTTTAAGAGCTAACGAGCGGTCAGTCTTATATCTTCCTCTCCTGACCGCTTTATTATCGAAGGTGTTGGCAAGTTGTAAACCACGACTCCGGAGCCCTGGAACCTCCGCTCTACTGCGAAAACCCTATAAATAAGAATTATGATTAAAGAACTTTTTTAGGTATCATCAAAACTATAAATTATTAGGTAAGAAGGGGGTGTGTCATGGACAGAAGGGACTTTTTCAAACTGGGAGCCACCTTTGCTGTATCTGTGCCTCTGTTGGGGAGGCAGGTCTTTGCTCAAGAGAAGAAGATCCAGTTGCCAAGGCTAAATCTCGATGACCTTCCTGAGAAGGAAACGGAAGATGCGGTTATTTATCACTGTGACTTTCCACAGGAGAGCAGATTCCACGCGATGCTCACCAACATAAGAAATCACCTCGCGGCGAACGACTTTGATCCCTTCAGAGTGAAGATAATCCTCGTAGCAAACGGGGTGGGGGTAAAGTTCTTCATGAAGACTCACAAGGGAACGAAGTGGGAAAAGGAGAAGGTAGATCTGAAACGTGCGGAAGAGCGACTTGCTTACCTTGCCCAGTTCGAGGTTGAATACTACATATGTGACTTCACGATTAAAGGATTGAAGTTGAAATACGAGAATTTCTTTGATTTCGTTAAGATAGTACCTTCGGGTGTCGCTTCAATAGGGAGACTCCAACAGAAAGGCTTCGGTTACATTAAAGTTCTCTGATGGACGCCTTTTCATTTTATAGCTATCTCCTCAACAGGGGTTTCGAGAGGAGAGAGTCTCAGGAGGAGATGATAAGGCTTGTTCAGGAGGTGGTGGAGGAGGGGGGCGTTAGACTTATAGAAGCACCTACGGGAACGGGTAAGACCTTCGCCTACCTTATACCTCTTATAACCTCCGGTCGGAGAGCAATAATCTCTACAGGGACAAAGATACTTCAGGATCAGCTCAAGAGAGATATAGAGTTCCTTACGGGACATTGCAAGACTCTCACGGGCAAAGACGTGAACTACGCAGTCCTGAAAGGAAAAGCCAACTACCTCTGCCTCGATAGATTCAGAAAAGAAAATCTCTCCGAGGAGGAGAAGGGAGATATCCCCGAGCTTATGGAAACGGAGTGGGAGGGAGATTTAACACTCACTTCCGTGAGTCCAGAGGTTCTCGGAAAGATCAACGTGGACGAGGACTACTGCACCTCTGCCTACAGGGAGGTCTGCCCCTACAGATCGGAGTGCTACTACTGGGAAAAGGTAAAGAGGAGGGAAAGGAGCGCCGACATCCTCGTTGTGAACCATGCTCTTCTGGCACTCAAAGAGTTTGAGGAGACGGAGGGCAGGATTCTCGTCATAGACGAAGCTCACGAGCTTGACCGCTACCTCACCTTAGCCACCACCGGAGGTTTATCTCTCTACTGGGTAAGGGAAGTCGTGGGATCTATGGAGAAGCTCTTGGAAAAGGAGATAAGGATTGAACCCGAAGAGTTCTTCAGGAGGAACTTTGAAAAGCTCTTCAAGGAAGAGTCCGAAGAGATCCCCCTTGAAAGTTTGGCACCCTATGCGGAAGAGTTAAAGGAGAGTATCGCCGAACCTCTGAGGAACTCTTACAAAGAGATAAGGGAGAAGCTAAGAGAGGAGGTTCTTGATTTCTTAGAGAACAGGTTGATGATCAGCTTCCGCCTGAAGGCTTACCTTGAGAGGACTTTTCTTTTACCTCCAGAGGATCTTGAGAGGTTCAAGGCTGGATACGATGAGCCGGAAGAGGAAGAGAAGAGGCTGATCGAGAGGGTGAAGAAGGTTGAATACTTGGAGAGAAAACTCCAGAAGCTAAGCACCTTCCTCAGGGTAGCTCAGAGTGAGGACTCGGAGTTCGGATACAAGGTGTCGAGGAAGTGGAGCAAGAAGCTCCAGACCTTCAACTACAGACTTGAGATCTTTCCCGTGTTCCCGAAGGGAGTCGTGGATACGGAAGCTTACAGGGGTGTCATACTCACCTCCGCCACCGTAGATCCGGAAGATCTGAGGTTCACAACGGGTATAGAGGGGGACTTCCACAGGCTCAGTAAGAACTTTGACTACAGCAGGGTAACCTTCCTGATCCAAAACACCAACCCCAAGAGGGAGAATTGGGAGGAGAGGTTAAAGGAGAGCTTCGAGGACATAAGGAGCGTCCACGACAAGGTTCTCGTCCTCCTGACCAACAGGTCTCATCTGAAGCTCTTTAGCTCCAACGGGGAGGTGGCAAAACAAGGGGAGGACAGCCTGAACAGACTTGTAGAGTCTCTCAGAGATGGGAGGATAAGGGTTCTCATCGGTCTTGATAGCCTCTGGACGGGGATAGACGTGAGGGGAGAGAAGGGAATACTCATGTCAAAGCTACCCTTCGATAGTCCCGAGGATCCCGTAACCTATCACAGGATAAGGTATTTAAAAAGCATCGGGGAGGATCCCTTTGAGTATCAGAGAAGGAAAGCTTTTATAAAGTTCCGTCAGGGGGTTGGAAGGCTTATGAGGCAGAAGACGGACTCCGGAACGATAGTTATATGCGATAACAGGATCTGGAGATACAGGGAGTTTATAGACTTCCTGAAGGATCTCGGAGTCCGTGTAGTTTACGAAAAGAGCTTCAGAGCCCGAAGGACATCGGGACGTCCATATTGACGTCCTTCACTTCCTTTATCTCGGGGAACTTTTGCTTCAGAGCCCTCTCAATCCCGGCTTTGAGTGTGAGGACGGACATACCACATCCGGAGCAGGCTCCCACCAGTCTGACCAGAACCGTTCCGTCCTCCTGAACGTCCACCAGCTCAACGTCCCCGCCGTCAAACCTCAGAGCGGGTCTTATCTCGTCCAGAACCTTTTCAATCTCTTCCCTCGTAGGCATTCCCATTCCTTAACCTCCTTCAGGTTATTCAATCTATAAGATATCGGCGGATATGCAAGCCCTCTATGGATTAGGTCATAATATTCCCATGAAGCTCCTCGTTCCCGCTACCACCACCAACTTCGGATCGGGTTTTGACACCTTCGGCTTAGCCCTCAACTTATACAACACCTTTGAGTTTCAGGAGGGCGACGCCTTCGGCGTGGAGATAGAAGGAGAAGGAAAGGATCTACCAAAGGACGAAAACAACCTCGTGATAAGAGTCTATAAAAGAGCCTGTGAGGTTTTCGGGGTTCCCGTAAAGCCCTTTAAACTCAGGCAGATCAACAGGGTTCCGACGGCGAGGGGTCTCGGCTCCTCCGCCACAGCAATAGTGGGTGGGATAGAGGCGTGCGTAAGAATTCACAGCCTTAAGGTGAGCCTTGAGGATAAGCTCAGGGTAGCCTTTGAGTTTGAGCCCCATCCCGATAACCTCCTTCCTGCCTTTGTGGGCGGGTTCGTGATCTGCGTCCAGAACGGGGGTCTCGTTTACAACAAGATGGTGTTCCCGGAAGGTCTCTCCCTCGTTTTCGCGGTTCCCGACTTTGAGCTATCTACCGAGAAAGCGAGAAGGGTGATAAAGAGAGAAATTTCTTTGAAGGATGCGGTCTTCAACATTCAGAGAGCGAGTCTTTTAGTTTCCGCCCTTCTCACGGGAAGATACGAACTCCTTAAGGTTGCAGTAGAGGATAGGCTTCATCAGCCTCACAGAGCGAAGTTGATAAGGGGTTTCGATAAAGCCCTTGAGGCAGGTTACTCCTCCGGAGCTTACGCCGTTTTCCTGAGCGGTGCGGGACCAACGGTATGTGCGGTATCCTCAGTGGATGGAAAGGAAAAAGTGGGAGAGGCTATGAAAAATGCCTTTGCGCGGGAAGGAGTCGAGGCTAAAGTTCTTCTCTTGAGAGCGGAAGATAAGGGTGTGCACTGGGTATGAGAGTTCTTACTCTCGACGTTGGGAACACAACTGTTGATGCATGCCTCTTTGAAGGAAAGGAAATAAGACATTTAGGAAGATTCCCTCACTCGGAGATAGAAAAGCTCCCTGGAGACTATGACCTCGTTCTCGTGTCCTCCGTAAGAAAGAGTCTGAATGACAAATTAAGGAGTCTTTTTAGAAATAAAATCAGATTTTTGGAAATCAAAGACATACCGATAGAGGTAGATTACGATACTCCGGAAAGTCTCGGTGTGGACAGGGTTCTCTTCGCTTACGGAGTGAAAGAATTTCACTCCCGAAATGCTGTGCTTGTGATGGCTGGAACCGCTCTCGTGGTAGATCTCCTTATAAGTGGAGTTTTTAAAGGAGGGTTCATAACCGCCGGACTCGGACTGAAGTTAAGGGTCCTTTCGGAAAGAGCAGAGGGGCTTCCAAGTTTAGAGCCTGAACCCATAGACAGGCTTATCGGCAGGAGCACAAAAGAATGCCTTTTAGCTGGACCCTACTTGGAGAGCAGAACCTTTATAGAGCAAACCACAAAGAGATGGTCTGAGGAGTTTAAGAAAGAACTTCCTGTTTACATCACCGGCGGAGAGGGTAAGTTCTTCAATGACTTTGGAGTTTATGATCCCCTCATCCTCCACAGAGCCATGCTAAAAGTTGTAAGCATGTAAATCTTTGATACTTCTTCAAAATTTTTCAGACTGACGAAGATCATATTTGAATTTTCGGTATATCTGCTTAAATTCTTGTGTAAGTAAGGGTGGGGTCGAGATAGCCCTCACGGCTCCTTGGCAAGGGAATAGGCAAAAAAAATTAGCTCAAACCCTTGGGGACAGTCTAAATCAGAAACTCATTGATATTTCTGCAAAATCCCGACGTCAAGTTTAATTGAGAACAATTCTCACTTTGTCCCCCTTGAAAATCAAGGATTTCAATCGGACCTCTTGCAATGCCCTAAGGAAAGAGAGAAGTCCGCCTTTCCCAACTGACAGCAGGTATCTTTTGTCTTAAGATATAGAAAATGAGATCGGCTATAAAGGATTACTACAAGATCCTCGGCGTTGAAAAGAATGCCTCCAAGGAGGAGATAAAGAAGGCATACCGAAGGCTTGCCCGTCTTTACCACCCGGACAGAAATCCAGACCCAGAGGCTGAAGATAAATTCAAGGAAATAAACGAGGCTTACCATGTTCTCTCGGACGATGAGAAGAGGGAAGAGTACGACAGGATACTCAGGAGCGGGGATGAGAGCAAGTTCAGAGACTTTATGGAGTACATTCAGGAGTTTATAGAGAGCATAATCAAGGGAGAGAGGGAGAAAGCCAAAAGACCTAAGAAGGGACAGGACATAAGGCTCAAGCTTTACTTATCCTTAGAAGAAGCTGCCTTCGGAACAGAGAAAGAGATTGAATACGAAAGGTGGATAGATTGTCCGGACTGCGAAGGGAAGGGTGTAAGGGGGAAGGCGGAGACAGTGGTGTGCCACGCCTGTGAGGGAAAGGGAAGGAGGGTAAGCGGTATATTTAGCTTTCCAAGACCCTGTTCCGTGTGCAGAGGAAAAGGATTCATAATTAAGAATCCGTGTCCTACCTGTTTCGGAAGAGGAAGGGTAACGACCCACGCGAAGATAAAGGTTAACGTTCCCCCTGAGACCGATGAGGGAGATGTCCTAAAAGTTCCCGAAAAGGGACACTTCGGGATAAATGGCGGAAAACCCGGAGATCTCTACCTCAGAGTCTTTCTCAAAGAACACCCGATATTTAAAAAGGTGAACAACGATCTCATAATGGAGAAACTCATAAGCTACCCTCTCGCCGTTCTCGGAGGAACGACAAAGGTGCCAACCTTGGAAGGTGAGGAGATGGAGATCTTTGTCCAACCAGGAACAGAGTGTGGTTCAACCAAGACTATTCCGGGAAAAGGCTTCCCTCATAACGGGAGTAGGGGTAACCTAATAATAAACTTCAGGATAGAAGTTCCTAAAAACCTGAGCGGAAAGCAAAGGAAGTTGATAGAAAAACTCGCCAGAGAGCTGGGAGAGGAAGGAGTCGAAAGGAAGGAGGGTATGATAGAGCGCTTCAGGGGCTGGATGTCCTCTTGAATATCTTTACCACCCTTTCGTATTCTCCTGTTATCTCTATGTTTACCAAGAGATCACAATTCTCTCCATTACCCCATTCCACCACCACCACGCCTTCACCTACAAACTCACTCCAGTCAAAGTCTCTCGCTCGGTAAAGGTCAATATGTATCAACCTCCCCTTTTCAGTGGGATATTCATTCACTATAGTGAAGGTTGGACTCCTTACTTGAAATCCTTCCTTTATACCCAAACCTCTTGCGAGTCCCTTTACAAAGGTTGTTTTGCCAGCTCCCAGCTCACCTTTGAGGCAGATAACCTCCTTACCTCTGAGCCTTTTTGCAAGGGACACCCCGAGGTCTTCCATCTCCTCGGGGCTTCTAACTATGTACTCCTCCAAATTACTGATAGCTGTTGTCTTCTTTGTGGGGAACTATTCTTAGTATAGCTTCGTCGGGGTTTACCTGATCGCCCACCTTGGCGAAGATCTGCTTAACTATCCCGTCTATTGGTGCGTGGATCTCGTTCTCCATCTTCATAGCTTCCACTATTGCCACAGTCTGACCCTGCTCAACGGGTTGACCCTCCTCAACGAGGATCTTCGCCACCTTTCCGGGCATGGGAGGTGTAACGTCCCCGGGTTCCGTTGCTTTCGGGATACCACCTTCAGCTACGGCGGCGGTTGTGGTTGCGGTTCCACCCTGAGCTGGGATAGCTTCCTTTTGAGGGAAGAGCTGAATCTCTTCGAGTCTTCCATCAACTCTGACGTAGTACTTCCTCGGCTTTCCGGGCTCTTCCTCGAGGGATACTCCTTCAACCTTTACCTTAAACTTATCACCGTGATAAACAACTTCGAACTCCACCGGTGCGGCACCGACGACCTTTCCTGCTTCCGTTTCCGCGATTTCAGGAAGCTCCTCCACGGGTTCGGGGTGAAGCTCTCCCTTCTCCCTTAGGGTGAGAAACTCCTTAGCCTGCATGGGGAAGAGGATGTAGAGGAGTATCTCCTCGTCCGTCGGATCTCTGCCGAGGAGTTTCCTGAGCTCTTCCTCCGCCTTATCCCACTCCTGCTGGTCGGCGAGGTCTCCCGGTCTTATGGAGAAGTCGGGCTCCTTTCCGGGTCCTAAGATCTTCTCTACGAGCTCCTTGGAGAGGGGTCCCGGTGGCTTTCCGTACTTTCCTTCTACGTAGTCCCTGACCTCTTTGGTTATGGTCTTATACCTCTCTCCCGTTATGACGTTGAGAACCGCCTGAACTCCGACGATCTGAGAGGAAGGTGTGAGGAGCGGAGGATAGCCGAGATCCTTTTCGACGTTGGGAACCTCGGCGAGAGCCTCCTCTATTTTGTCCAGAGCGTTCGCCTCCATGAGCTGGGCGACCATGTTGGATATCATTCCGCCGGGTATCTTGTGGATAAGAACCTGAGCGTTCACGCCCGCGTACTCGGTCTCGTACTTCTTGTACTTCTTCTTTATCTTCTTGGCTTCTTCTGCCGCTTCCGCTATCTTGGCAAGGTCGAGCCCCGTGTCAAAGGGTGTATCCTGAAGGGCGGCAACTATGGTCTCTGTAGCGGGGTGGGAGGATCCGAAGGCTAAGGGGGAGAGAACGGTGTCGAGCATATCCACACCCGCAAGAACCGCCATCATGTGGTTGATGGTAGCCATACCGCTCATGTCATGGTTGTGGAGGAGAACAGGTATCTTACCTTCGGTGGCCTCCTTTATTCCCTTTATGATCTGGTAGCACTCGAAGGGAGGCATTATTCCCGTAGCGTCCTTGAAGGATATCCAGTCGGGTTCCATCTCGGCGAGCTCCCTCGCATACTCCATCCACCTCTCGTAGGTGTGGACAGGGGAACGGGTATAGCTTATCTCTGCGTGAACCTCACCGCCGAACTCCTTAATGGCTTTGACCGCCACCTCTATGTTCCTGTTGTCGTTCAGGGAGTCGAAGACCCTAAATACGGTTATCCCGTTCTTTATAGCCTTCTCAACGAACTTCTTAACGGTCTTGTCGGAACGGGGTCTGTATCCCACTATATTCTGTCCCCTGAAGAGCATCTGGAGCTTGGTGTTGGGCATCACCTCCTTTATCCTTCTGAGCCTCTCCCACGGATCTTCCTTCAGGTATCTGAGGCAGACGTCGTAGGTTGCTCCTCCCCAGACCTCAACGGCGTAGAAACCGCATTTGTCGAGTTTCTCACAGAGGGGCAGCAGGTCGTCCGTTCTCACTCTCGTTGCAAGCTTACACTGCTGTCCGTCCCTCGGTGTTAGGTCGGATATATGTATTTTCTTCTTAACCCCCTTCTTCTCGAATTCCTTCATCTTCTCTCTGATTTCCTCTACAACCTCAATCATCAAACCACCTCCTTAAATTTTTAAAGTCCATGGTAAGAGGCTATTACAGCCGAGAGGAAGGCAACGAAGTCCTCCTTATCCCTGTGCTCCTTGTAATCGAAGACCTGAGGATGCTCCTCTAAATACTTCGTGGTGAACTTTCCAGCTCTGAAGTCAGGCTCCTTCATTATCTCTATTAGGAGAGGTATGGTTGTTTTTACACCCGTTATTTCGTATGTCTCTAAGGCCGCCTTCATCCTGTCCACCGCTATCTCCCATTCGGGCGCCCAGACTATAAGCTTGGCTATCATGGAGTCGTAGTAGGGCGTTACCTCAAATCCTCGCGATGCAGCGTGCTCCACCCTTATGCCGAACCCGCCGGGGACGTAGTACCTCTCTATCATACCCACAGAAGGAGCGAAGTT
The DNA here is from genome assembly GCF_055385515.1 of Hydrogenivirga okinawensis. Taxonomy (NCBI): domain Bacteria; kingdom Pseudomonadati; phylum Aquificota; class Aquificia; order Aquificales; family Aquificaceae; genus Hydrogenivirga; species Hydrogenivirga okinawensis. Next base: position 449,216 of record NZ_AP042386.1, read on the forward strand.
GTTTTTGGGATCTTCGGCGTTTATCCTGCATTCTATGGAGTACCCCTTGAACTCAACGTCCTCCTGCTTGTACTTCAGCTTTTCTCCGGCGGCAATCCTTAGTTGCCACTTTACGATGTCAATTCCCGTAACCATCTCGGTAACGGGGTGCTCTACCTGGATACGGGTATTCATCTCTATGAAGTAAAGGTTACCTTCCTGGTCGGCTATAAACTCCATCGTTCCGGCGTTGTAGTAGCCTATCTCTTTGGCAGCCTTCGCCACGATGTTCCCGTAGTACTCCCTCTTTTCGGGAGTCAGAAGTAGAGAGGGAGCTATCTCAACCAGCTTCTGGTTCCTCCTCTGGATGGAGCAGTCCCTCTCTCCGAGGTGTATGACGTTTCCGTACTTGTCCCCGAGAACCTGAAACTCTATGTGCTTAGGGTTCTCTATAAATTTCTCTAAGAGAAGGTCTCCGCATCCGAAGGCTTTCTGAGCTTCGCTCTGAGCGCTCTCGTAGTTCTTTACCAGCTCCTCCTCGTTCCTACATATCCTTATTCCCCTTCCCCCACCGCCTGCGGTAGCCTTTAAAAGAACAGGATAACCTATCTCCTTCGCAAGAGCCTTAGCCTCTTCCACGTCTTTAAGGACTCCGTCCGAACCGGGGACTACCGGGACTCCCGCCTTCTTCATAACCTCCTTGGAACGCGCCTTATCACCCATCAGCTCTATGACCTGCCACGGAGGACCCACAAAGGTTATCCCCGCTTCCTCACACATCCTTGCAAACTCGGCGTTTTCAGCTAAGAACCCGTATCCGGGGTGTATGGCGTCGGCACCAACCTCCAAAGCGAGGTCTATTATCCTCTGCTTGTTGAGGTAAGTGTCCAGCGGATCCACCCCTATCATGTAGGCTTCGTCCGCCATCTTCACGTGGCGTGCCGTTGACTCTATCTCGTTGTATATGGCTACCGTCTGTATTCCAAGCTCTTTGGCAGCTCTGATTATCCTGCAGGCTATCTCTCCTCTGTTGGCTACAAGGAGCTTTTTAAACATCAGATACCTCCGTAGAGTGTTTGCTCAGAAGTTCTTCAATATTCAACTTTATTCCCTTCATAATTTCAACCTCATCGTCCCAGTTCTGAACTATCCACTGCCTCTTCCCCTTTTCCGCAACCATTACTTTCTTAGGTTTGGTAAAGATCCATACAACCTTCTCAACCCCTGCATTTAGTAGATCCTGCGTCTTTTCAAGGGCGTAATCTTCTGCGGAGGCGTAGTTTCCTAAGTCCGCCTTTGTGTCAATCTCTATAACTACCTTCGGAGGTATTTTCGTGTAACTTCCACTGGACTTAAAGTTTTTCCTTTCAAATACCGCAATATCTAAAAGCCTGAAGCTATCTTCCGATGTGAAAAAGCCTATCTCGTTGGTTGTAACTATGTACTTGCTCTCATCAAGCTTTGAGAAGAGATAGGCTACCAAAACCGCAACTATGTAAGCCCGTAGATCACTACTTCCCATGACAGCCTTAGGCGGGAGTTCACCTTTTAGAACCTTTTCGTAGCCTCTGTAGTAGATAGGTTTTCCGTTTACCTTTTCGTAGGTTAGTATCTTCAGGAGGTTCCTTCTCTCCTCCTTAGAAAGCTTCCTCTTCTCCGCCGTCTTTACCATAGCTCCACCTTAAACAAGCTCTATCTTATATTCAATAGGCGCAACCTTATTGATCATGTAAGCTATGGAACAAGTTCCCGGATCGTAGATAGTTTTATCTAAAGCCTTCTTAACGTCCTCCTCGCTTACGTTTCCCTTTACCTTCACGTTCAGATATATCTTAAGGAAGACCTTCGGATAGCCTTCCGTCTTCCTGTCGGCGTCAGTCTCTATCTCAATATCTTCAACGTGCTTTCCTTCCTTGTGTAGAGCCTCGTAGAGATGAATTCCCACACACCCCGCTATTGAGTGGAAGAGGAGTTCCGGCGGTCTTATACCTCTTCCTTTCCCGCCGACGTAATCGGCTGCATCGATGGGAACCTCTCTCCCTGCAGGACCTACACCTACGAAGTGAAAGTCTTCCTTCTGCTTGACCTTAATTTTCATCCAAGACCTCCTTCAGATTTTTATTCCTTCCTCTTTGAGGAGTTTATAAAGGTTCAACTTCACACCTTTTAGAACCTCTATATCAGAGTCCCAGTCCTTAGTTATCCAGTCTTTACCCTTTTCAGCGACCATTACCTTTTTAACCCTCGTTATGAACCAGATGACCTTCTCCACTCCTGCGTCCAGAAGTTCCTGCGTTTTTTCAAGCATATACTCTTCAAAGCTTCCATATTTTGATAGATCCGCCTTAGTGTCTATCTCTATAACCACTAAAGGTGGTATCCGTGTGTACTTATCCGAAGGTTGAGTCAGGTCGCTCTTTTTAAATATAGCTATATCCAAGCTTCTGTATCTCTTAGGACCGATGAAGAAACCGAGTTCTCCACCAGAAATTATGAAGTCCTTTCCGAGGTTAAGCTTCAGGAAAGAAATCAACAGCGCAAGGAGTATAGACTGCAGTTCACCGCTTCCCATAACCTCCTCCGGTGACTTCTCCCCCTTAAGGACTTTTTTATAGTCTCTGTAATAGATAACCTTCCCCGACTTAGTCCTCTCATAGACTAAGACTTTCAAAAGCCTCTTCCTCTCCTCCGGAGATAGCTTCTTAGGAGTAGCCACACCCATAACCATAATTTACATCCTCTTAATTATCTCCTCGGCGTACTCTGTGGTGGAAACCTCTTTTGCCTCCTCCCCCCTCTTTCTGAAACCTGCCGCTATATCGGGGGTTCCCACTCTGTCCTCGAAGGTTCTCCTCACCGCATCATAGATCTTCTGGGCAGCTTCCTTCCAGCCGAGGTACTCTAACATCATGGCACCGGAGAGGGTTATGGAGAGAGGGTTGGCTATTCCCTTACCGGCGATGTCCCAGGCGGTCCCATGGGTGCTCTCGAAGAGCGCGTATCCGTCCCCTATGTTTCCGGAGGGAACAAAGCCAGGACCTCCTATCAGCGCTGCAGCAAGATCGGAAACATAGTCTCCATTCAGGTTCTGAGCTATTACCACGTCCCAGGCATCTGGTCTAAGGACGAGTTGCATGAGCATCTGGTCGGTTATGACCTTTGTGAGCTTGACCTGTCCCTCTCCCGGCTCTGCTTCCTGATCCGTTACCACCCTGTCCTTAAACTCCGGTTCTTCAGCAACCTCGAACGCCCAGTTTATAAAAGCTCCTTCGGTAGCCTTCATTATGTTCCCCTTTCCTATCACGGCGACGTTCTTCCTTCCGTTCTCGAGAGCGTATCTGAGAGCCTTCCTCACGTGTCTCTTGGTCTTGAACTCGCTCATGGGCTTTACCGTTATACCCACATCTTCGGGAAAGCCTTCCTCCTTCGCTCCCATCTCTTTTATAAGGAACTCTCTTGCTTTCTTAGCCTCTTCGGTTCCCGAAAAGAACTCAATGCCTGCGTAAACGTCGTCGGTGTTCTCTCTGAAGACGACCACGTCAACCCTTTCAGGTTCGGGTATAGGAGTGGGCTGTCCCATCCAGTAAACGGGACGTACCGCGGAGTAGAAGTCAAAGGCACGCCTCAGAGCGGAGTTTATAGATCTGACTCCTTTACCCACGGGAGTTCCGAGGGGTCCCTTTATGCTTACAACAGCTTCCTTTAAAACGTCGAGGGTTTCTTTAGGAAGTCTCTCACCCGTTTTCTCCTCCGCTTTATCCCCGGCAAGAGCCTCTACCCACATTATTTTTCTGCTTCCGCCGTAAGTTTTCTCAACGGCGGCGTTCACCACACGTATCATGGCGGGCGTTATCTCAGGTCCTATTCCGTCTCCTTCGATATACGGGATTATGGGTTTGTCGGGAACGCTTATGGTCTTATCAGGATTGAGCTTTATGAACTCTCCGTCCTCGGGAATCCTCGCCTTTCCTTCCCATGGGTAGACGTTCTCCTCTCTTATCACCTGCATGCTTTCCTCCTGAAAAGGTGTAAAAATTTTATGTGGCTTCCTTTCCTATGTCAAGATTTTTTAAAACGATGTTTTAGGTCTGTTAGAGTGGTAAAATAGAGGTTCCATGAAGGCACTCCATAAGACCCTCGACGTTCTCGACTACATGATGGAAAAGGGAGCTGCGGGAGTTACGGAAATAAGCAATGATCTCAACCTTAACAAGAACAACGTCTTCAGAATACTCGTCGCCCTTGAGGAGCATAGGCTTGTGGAGAAGGAGGATGAAACGGATAAGTACAAGCTCTCGACCGGTTGTGTTATCCTCGGATACGGCTTTATTCACAAGCATCCGCTCACAAAGCTATCGACACCGGTTCTCAAGAACATAAGGTTCAGGTTGGGGGAGACCGTTAATCTCGCCATGCTCGATGAGAAGCAGCAGTTCGTTATATACGTCGCTTCGGAGGAAACCATAAAGCCAGTTAAGGTGAAGACGAGACTTGGGAGGAGATATGGCATAAACAGTTCCGTCTCCTCTGCCAAGGCTATTAAGAGAGCCCTCAGGGGAGAGGCAGGATTCGTCTTCGACCATGAGCACGATGAGAAGATAGGGATATCTGGAGGTGCCTGCGTAATAAGGGATTACAAGGGAAGACCGATAGGTGCCGTGGAAGTCCTCGCACCTCTCTACAGGATGCCCGTAGGTGTTATAGACAAGGAAGTAAAACCGATCCTCGAAGATGCAGCCTTAGATATATCTCTGAAACTCGGATACTGGGATTAGATCTTGCCAAGCCTTTTGGAAAGCTCTTTAGCCGCCTCCACTATCGTATCCTTAAACTTGCTCACCAGAAGCTCTTTGGGAACTCTGTAAGCCGGAGCGACCACGCTTATCGTGTAGTTTACCTTTCCAGCGTAGTCGAACACAGGAGCGGCAATACTCACCACATCCTCCTCGTACTCTCCAAGGTTCACGGAAAACCCCCTCTCCTTTATGAGCGGTAGCTCCTCCTTAACCTCCTCGGGGGTTTTCGTCCTCTCCGTGTACCTTATCCACCTCACCTTCTTGAAGTAATCCTCAACCTCCCTCTCGTCGAAGTAAGCCAAAAATATCTTTCCTGAGGCTGAGGCGTACATAGGGAGAACCCTGCCGAACCTCGAGAGTATACCTACCTCCTTCTCTACCTCCTGCTTCTCTATGTAAAGGACCTCGTAGCCTATCCTCGTAGTCAGGTAGGCGTTTTCCCTTATCCTCTCCACCACGTCTCTAAGGATAGGTCTGGCGAGGTTTCTTATATCGAGGTGGTGGAAGTAAGCTCTCTCGAGCTCGAAACACTTTACGCCGAGCATGTACTTTCCCGACTCCTCGTGGTAGCTGAGCCATTCTCTATCGACGAATATTTCCAGGATCCTTTCCACCCTCTCGGGTTTTAGACCCGTCTCCTTTACTATCTCCTGAACACTCCTTGGCTCCTTCTCAACCATGAAGAGGATCTTTAGGGCGTAGTCAACGCTTTGGATTAGATAGAAGCTCTTATCCCTGTGCATCTTTCCGCTCCATATTATACAATTAGAAGTTCGGAGCACTTCTATGGACAGAAAGCTGGTTATCCTCGGTGCCCAGTGGGGTGACGAAGGAAAGGGTAAGATAGTAGATCTCCTGTCAGAAAACTACGAGGTCACCGTAAGGTATCAGGGAGGCAGTAACGCAGGACACACGGTTATAGTGAACGGCGAGAAGTTCATCCTTCACCTCCTCCCTACGGGGATACTCCACACCCACGTCATAGGTGTGATAGCCCAAGGTATGGTAGTAGATCTCGAGGTTCTCGACGAAGAACTCGAAAATCTAAGGGATAGGGGAATACCCTACGAGGGGCGGCTCTTCATAAGCGACAGAGCCCATCTTGTCATGCCTTACCACAAGCTCCTTGACAGGCTCTTTGAAAGACAGAGGGGAATAGGGACGACACTGAGGGGGATAGGACCCGCTTATATGTTCAAGTTCGGAAGAAAAGGGGTCAGGCTCGCTGACCTCGACGACGAGAGGAGACTCTACTCTCTGATAGAGGAGAACGTAGCCTTCGTTAAGGATATCTGTGAGAAGGTCTTCTGTGAAAACCACGACCTCGACGTGGATCAGATCTTTGAGGAAACGTTGAGACTCTACGAGAAGTATAAAGAACATATTACCGACGTTTCCCAGCTACTTTTGAGGTTCGATAAGAGCATGCTTTTCGAAGGTGCTCAGGGAACTATGCTTGACGTCGATATGGGAACCTACCCCTACGTTACCTCATCCAACTCCTCCGCGCTCGGACTCTCCAACGGGACGGGGCTATCGCCTAAGTTCTTCTCCGACGCTTACCTCTTGGGAGTGGCTAAGGCTTACACTACACGTGTGGGGGGAGGTCCCTTCCCGACGGAGCTTAGGGGCGAGGAGGGCGATCGTCTGAGGGATTTAGGCGGAGAGTACGGCTCCACAACAGGAAGACCGAGAAGGTGCGGATGGCTCGATCTTGTGGCTCTGAAGTACGCGGTGGACGTGAACGGATTCGACGGACTTATACTGACCAAGTTGGACGTCCTCGATAGCTTTGAGGAGATAAAGGTCTGTGTGGCCTACGAGTACGAGGGAGAGAAGATAGAGCACTTCCCCGCCTCCCTGAAAGTTTTAGAAAACTGCAGGCCTATATACAGAACTCTGAAGGGATGGCTCAAGGACACCAAGGGAGCGAAGGATATAAAGGATCTTCCTCCCAACGCGATAGCTTACATCAGGTTCGTTGAGGAGTTCGTCGGAGTGCCTGTTATAATGCTCTCCACCGGTCCCAGAAGGGAAGAGTTTGTATGGCTCAGAGAACCCCACAGGATAAAGGTGAGCTCTTTATAAAGAGAGCGAAGCAGTTTAACTTAGCCTTCGTAATATCCATTACCGTCCTTTTCCTGGTCAGTCTTCTGCTTTATAAGTTCTTTTCCCTTCCGGTCTCACCCAAGCTCGTTCTTTACACCTACACGATCCAGATAACCACCGGAGCGATCGCCTACCTCGTATCTTTCTTGGTGAGAAAGAAGATGCTTCCCGTCAGGATGTCGGAGGAGTACTGGAGTTACACCGCCGTCAGGCGGTACTTCTGGAGCTACGTTCTTATCTGCATACCCTTCGGGATAGGCTTTCTCTTCTACATCTTCGCCGGCAACCTCTCCGTTCTCACCCTCGGCTACCTAATATCCTTATGTGGTTTAATATTATTCAGACCGAGGAAGGGAGACGTGATATGAACAGAGAAGAGGTTATAAAGAGGCTCTACGAGGAAGATCCTCAGTTCAGGGAGTGGAAGGACAAGCACGATGAGCTCGATAAGGATATAGCAAAGTTAGAGAGGCACCATCCGATGACCCACGACCTCGAGCTTGAGATAGAGAAGTTGAAGAAGGAAAAGCTTTACTACAAGGATCTAATGGAGAGGAAGATACAGGAGGCTCTCAAAAGTAGTAAGCAGTAGGATCTTCTACACCGGCGAGTTTAAAACCTTCCTTTCTTTCGAGACACTTCTCGCACCTCCCGCAGTGGAGTTCCCCTACAGGTCTTACGCAGGAGAAGGTAAGATCGTACCTAAGCCTTCCGTAAAACTTTTTTATCACCTCCCACTTCTCCAAACCCATGAAGGGAGTTTCTATCCTGAACTCTCCCTTCGCCCCCTTCCTTATGAGCTCTTCAAGTTTGTCGAAGTACTCCCTGTTGTTGTCGGGGAAAGGGTATATGCCGAGACTCCCTACCGCCAAGGCTCTTATATCCTTCCTGAAAGACTCTAAGGCGGTTACGGTTCCGAGGACGAGGTTGCGCAGGGGTATCTCTATACCTCCCCCCGGTCTGAGTCCTCTGACGAAGAGAGTTTTAAAAGGAGCTATCCTCCTGTACTTCCTCCTCAGATAGGACCAGAGCCTCATAGCCCACTTTCTTTCCACCTTTTCCCACGGAAGCCCTGAGCGGACGTAGAGAGGATAGATGAGAAAACCCCTCTCCAAGTAGTAAACCGTCAGAGAGGCGCTCTCCACGCCGGAGCTGTATAGAACGGCTATCCTTCTCACCCTTCCACGCTCCCGAGCCCGGATCCCGCTATGTGTCTTCCCGAATCTACCTTAACTATCTCTCCCGTTACGCTCTCAGTTTTCAAGAAGAAGAGAGTAAGAGAGGCTATGTCCTCTAAAGAAACCTCCCTCTTCAGGGGAGTTCTGCTAAGTATTCTCCTCCAGGAGTCTGGATCCATGTCCTCCGGTCTAATAACAGGTCCCGGTGCTACGCAGTTCACGAGGACATGAGGAGCGAACTCCTTTGCGAGAACCTTCACGGCGGTGTGCAGAGCTCCCTTGGCTATGAAGTAGGCGGAGTACCCCCTGTAGGGTGTGTGCTCGACCGCCCAGTCTCCGAAGGCTACTATCCTGCCCTTGACCTCTCCTTTGTTTTTCATCATCTCCCTGTAAGAGAGCTTGGAAAGAAACAGGAAGGCTTCTGCGATCGGAATAAAGTGTTCGTAGAGCTCTTCTCTATTCAATCCCTCTATTGGAGTTCTGTTGTAGGGAGAGGCGAGATGGAGGAAGGCGTCTATCCTTTCCAGAACTTCCACCGTTTCCTCTATTATCCTTTTGTAGCTCTCCGGATCGCTCAGATCCTCCCTTATAAGCAGAACCTTTCTTCCTCTCTTCTTTCCTTCCTCTGAGATCACCTTAACAGAACTCTCTGAGCTTCTATAAACAACGGACAGGTCGTAGCCGTTTTCAAGAAGCTCAAGGGCTATCCTCTGACCTATCCTCCTTGTTCCCGTTATCAGAGCTACCTTTCCCATTCTTCCCGATCTTGAAGGGAAATTTTACACTCACCGGGCTTCCCTATATTCGGTAAGTTAGCTAAGGGTAAATCTTACAGTTCTAATATAGAAGGGGACCGCCCAAGGGGCGGTATTTTTAACATCGATCTAAAACCGATAGCTCACGTTCAGATAGAAGCTCCTTCCCGGCTCGGGAACTTTGGTTCCTGTAGAGAAAGGATCCCTCAGGTAGGAGAGGTGCTCGTAGTAGAACTTATCGAATAGATTTTCCACTCCTGCGGTTAAGCGGAGGTTCTTGTACTCGCCTCCTGCTTTCAGATTCACGATAGCCCATCCCGAGGTTTTGGTTTCTCCGAGGTCGCTGTCAACCTTATCCTGAGTAGCCTGAGCCACGGTTTCAATCTCGCCAAAGTAAACTCCCGTGTCGTATCTAAGGGCGAGCCTTCCTTTGAGAGGAGGTATCTCGGCTATGTCTTCGTCGGTTATTCCCTTAGCCGGATCGGTATCCTTTTTGCCTCTCACATAAGATAATCCTCCGTCGAGGAAGAGGGTTTCCGTAATAGCGAGGGTGGCCTTCGCTTCACCGCCGTAAAGCTGGGCGTCAACGTTAGTGTAGGAACGGGCTCTGTCCCCGGAGACTATATCGTGTATCTCTCTTTGGTCGTAAACAGTTATGTAGTCTTTAACGAAGCTGTAAAAGAGCGTGACGCGAAGGTTCAGTTTCGGACTCTTTACTTTAACTCCTACGTCTATCTCCGTGTTCTTTGAGGGTTTGAGCTTTGGATTTCCAACCCAGTCGGGCTGACTCATCATTCTGTCAAGGGCAAAGTATCTCTCCTGAGCGTCGGGAACCCTGACGGAGTAGCCGACACCAGCGAATAGTTCCACTTCTTTGTTCAAAGAGTAAAAGAGCTGGGCGTTTCCAGAGGGGTAGGTATCCCTTTCGGAGGTGTCGCGTGTGTCGTGGTAAGCGTAGTAAAGATCGGTGTTTGCTTTACTTTTATCTGCTTTGGTTTCAGTCGTGTCTATCCTTAGTCCCGCAACGAACTTTAGATTCTCACCTACCTTCTTTCTATACTCTCCGAACACTCCAAGGTCTGTGGTATCCACATCTGGTATGGTGTTCTGGGGTGCCATCATACCCATCTTCGTCTTAGCTTTCCAGTTCCATACGAATGCTTCCAGCCCGACCGTAAAGTTCTTAAGCTCATACTCCACCCTCGTTCCATAAATTTTAGACTTGGCGTCGGTCTCCATAAAGGTGGAATTGACTCTCTTCGAGTTGTTCATGAGATGGTCAACGTTGGAGTAATAGGCCGTAACCTTGAGTGAAGCCCACTTAAGTTTTAGGTTGAGTCTGTCTGCGTCGTCCTTAGGCGAGTCCATCATCAGATATGGATATAGAACGTCTCTTGCCCTCTGAGCTGTGTAGGAGAGTTCTATCGCTGAATCCTTGGAGAGCTTAAAGCCAAACTTTGCCCAGGCGGTGTTTATGCTGAAGGCGGTCGAATTCTTCTCGGAGTCCTTGTAAGCGTTCATCCCCGTAGGATACTCCGTAAACCTCTTCCCCTCTCCTGTCTTGTAGGGTTTTGAGTATCTGTATGAGTATCCTGCAAGCCCGTAAACCTTATCCGTGGCGTAGGATAGGTTAAAGGAGGGATTGAAGTAAGAGAAGGAACCTACACCCACGTTGAACTTTCCGTGGAATCCCCTCTTGGGCTTCATAGTCCTAACGTTTACCGTTCCTCCAAGGCTTCCGTAGTTCCTAACATCAAAGGCTCCCTTTATGACCTCTATGCTCTCCACCTCGGCGAAGTCTATGTGGAATATGGGCGGATCCATCCTGTTAGGGCAGGCGTTGTAGATCCTTGCTCCGTCAAAGAGAACGTTCAGATTCCTTCCCGAAAATCCCCTTATTATCACGTCGTTGGCTATACCTCCCTTCCTGAGCTTCCATACGCCTTCCATCTTGGACAGAGCCTCTCCCGGGTCCTTGGCAAAGCTTTCACGAACCTCCTGCTGGGTTAGAACCTCCTTCTTTGCCTTCACCTCTACCTTTTCAAGGACGAGTTCCTGAGCAAAGGAAATTGACAGGGGAGCTGTCAGCAGCACGAGGGTCTTTCTCATATCTCTACCTCCCTGTTAAATTTGTGTTAATTATAACATGAAATTAACGTGAAATTTATCATAAAATTAACAATATGGAGGGTATAAAGGAGCTCGTTGATTACGGTGTTATAGGCATGCTTTTGCTCATGAGCGTTGTCTCGGTGGCTATCGCTATCGAGAGATGGTGGTTCTTCAGAAGCGTCAAGCTACAGGAGTTTGCGACAAAGCAGGAGCTTGAAGTTCAGCTCACGAGAGGACTCCACGTAATAGCCACGATAGGCTCCAATGCTCCCTACGTCGGACTCCTCGGAACCGTTCTGGGAATTATGCTCACCTTTTACACGATAGGCTCTCAGGGTTTCGTAAATACGAAGGAGATAATGGTCGGTCTTGCTCTCGCTCTTAAGGCTACCGCTGTGGGTCTCTTAGTCGCCATCCCCTCGGTGGTCTTTTACAATCTGCTCCTGAGAAAGGTGAAGGTTCTCTTAGCTCTTTGGGAGGCGGAGAATGGAAGAGAGAGAGTTTGATTATATCAACGTCATACCACTTGTAGACATAATGCTCGTCCTGCTGACGATAGTTCTAACGACCGCGACCTTCATTGTTCAAGGAGAGATTCCCGTGAACCTTCCCTCCGCTAAGAGCGGTGAGGAGAGGAAGACTTACCACGCGATCGATATAACCATAAAAGAGAACGGAAGAATTTTCTTGGAAAGCAGGGAGGTCCACTTGGCACAGCTCAGGGAGGAACTCAGATCCGTTGGCAGAAACACACCTGTTAATCTCAGAGCGGATAAAGGAGCTCGCATAGAGAGCTTCGTTCAGGTTATGGATGTTCTGAACGGACTTGGTTTTAAAAACGTGAGCATGCTGGTGAGGAAGGAATGAGTTTTGTGCGTGCTTTCATTCTCTCTATTTTGCTTCACTCGTTGTTAATATTTGCCTTTGTGGAGTTTCAACCGGTGGTGAGGAGTTATAAGGGCGAGCATATCAGGATAGATATATCTTTTGTAAAGATAAAGAAAAAGGAGGTTAGACAAAAGGTTAAGAAAACAACTAAGGCAAAGAACGTTCGAAAGCTCAAAAGAGCTAAGAGAAAGCTTATAAAGAAGTCCAAAAAGCCTGTGAGTAGAAAGGATCCTGTGAAGAAGGTTGTTGCTCAGAAGGGAAAAGCTGAGTATATAGCAAAGAAGGAGGAGAGAAAGATTGAAAAAGAAAATATCCGGGATACATCCTCAGAGACTAAGGGAACTTTGGAAAAGCCGGCGGAGCCCGTTGCCAAGAAATCAGAGTCATTGCCATCTCACTCCCTTCCAGAGGGCTTCCCTGTAAGAATTGGAGACGAAGATGTTGAAGAGGAAGAGAGCTACGGAGAGGAGTATAAAGAGGAAAATCTCGACAAGATAAGGGAGATAGTTCAGAGCTATCTGTCGTATCCCGTAATCGCGAGGAGGATGGGATGGGAGGGAACCGTTGTGGTGAGGTTCGTTCTGACTCATGAGGGCGAGGTAAGGGAGGCGGACGTAGAGAAGAGTTCAGGATTTGAAGTACTGGATAAAAACGCTCTGGAAGTTATAAAGCTTGCCTCGAAGGACTTCCCCAGGCCCTCTAAGGATGTGGTGGTCGTTATTCCTGTTGTTTACAGGCTGGAGGAGTAATTGCGGTATAGTCAGGTCTATTAGCTCTCAGCAAATTTAGGGTTCTGGTGGACTAAACACTCCTTCATGCTACCTATGAACTCCTGAATGAAGGGATCGGGTGAGTTTATGACCTCCTCGGGTCCGCCGATAGCAACCACCTCACCTTTTTTGAGCACAAGGAGCCTATCGGAGATCGTAAAGGCCGAGACCATATCGTGGGTTACGACTATCGCCGTGGTTCCCGTTCTCTCCCTGAGCTGTAGAATAAGCCTATCTATAACCCTACTCGTGATAGGGTCCAGTCCCGAGGTGGGCTCATCGTAGATTATGAGCTTCGGATTTGTGGCTATCGCCCTCGCTATGGAAACCCTCTTCCTCATACCTCCCGAAAGCTCCGAAGGCATAAGGTCGAGAACGTCCTCGTCGAGATCCACAAGTCTGAGCTTCTCCAGGGCTATCTCCCTTATTTCTCGCCTGCTCATGTTGGTGTGTTCTAAGAAGTAAAACCCCACGTTCTCCCAGACCCTCAAGCTGTCGAAGAGAGCCCCCTCCTGAAATACGTAGCCTATGTCCTTTCTAAGTTCGTCAAGTTCCGCTTGGGATAGGCTCGCCACGTCCTTACCGAATACCCTAACCCTGCCCGATGTAGGCTTCCACAGACCCACTATATGTTTCGTGATGGAGGTCTTCCCGCTCCCGCTCCCGCCTATTATGGAAAAGATCTCCTTCTCCCTCACGTCGAAGGAAACGTTCTTCAGGATCTTCCTTCCCTCTATCTCTTTGGACAGGTTCTCTACCCTCACCACCTCCTTCATAGCAGTCCCCCGTGGAGGTAGGGGTTGAACTGCCTCTCGTGACCTATTGTAGTCTCCTCGTAGTGCCCGCAGACAACTATGGTATCATCGGGAAGCCCGGTAAACACCTTCCTGAGGGACTCCTTCAGCTTCTGGGGATCTCCGCCGGGCAGATCCCATCTCCCCACGCTTCCCTTGAACAGAAGATCCCCAGCTATGAGAACTCTCTCCTCCTCTATGTAAAGACAGCAGAGTCCTGGAGTGTGCCCCGGCGTGTGGATAACCTTGACCTTCAGGTCTCCGACTGAGATCTCCATATTGTCCTCGAGGTACTTATCGGGAGGTGGGCAGGGCTCAGCCTTTATGTAGCTCGCAAACCCTTCCCATATCTCGTCCTCTATCAGATAAACATCCTCGGGATGAAGGTAAAAGGGGACTCCAAAGTGCTCCTTCACCCTCCTCACCTGTCCCACGTGATCTATGTGCCCGTGGGTGTTTACGATGGCGATCACCTCGAAGTTTTCTGCTACCTCTATTATCTTCTCCGCCTCCGCTCCCGGATCGACGATTATCGCCTTTCCTGTTCTTTCATCCGCAACCACGGAGCAATTCACCGAGAGGGGACCGACGGGCAGAACCTCAAGCACCATTCCCATAGAGAAATTATAAGACCTTGATTATCTCACTTCTGAGGTCTAAGAGCAGATGAGCCCAGTTTCTCTGTAGGAAGTCTCCTATCTTGTCCAGGAGTTCCTGAACCGGAACCACGTCACTCCCGGCAACCGCTATACCTAAGCTCCCTCTCTGCCAGAGATCCTGATTGTCCACCTCTGAAACGGAGACGTTGAAGTTGCTCCTTATCCTGTCCCTTATGGATCTCAGCTCCCTTCTCTTGCTCTTCAGGGAGTTGGCACCTGGAAAGTAGAGCTCTACAAGAAGGACGCCCACTACCATCTTCTCTCTCTGAAGAAGTCCCTTAATAATTTACCGCACTCCTCCAAGGGGTGATAGATCCACCTCACCCTGTGGTTGAACCTTGGATCGTCAAGGAGGTTGTAAAGGCTCATGACCCCGCCGTGTTTTTCATCGAGGGCACCGAAGACGACCTCCTTAACCCTCGCAAGGACGAGGGCGTAAGAGCACATCACACAGGGCTCTAAGGTTACGTAAACGGAGCAGTCTCTCAATCTCCAGTCTCCCAGTTCCTTGGAAGCCCCCCTGATGGCCAGTATCTCGGCGTGAGCAGTAGGATCCTTCAAGGTCTCAACGAGGTTGTGGGCTCTCGAGATTATTCTATCTCCTTTAACCACAACGCACCCAACGGGAACTTCACCAAGCTCAAGGGCTCTCCTTGCCTCCTCCAGGGCTTCTTTCAGGAAATCCTCTCTCATCGATCTCTATCCTAAGCTTGTTCTTGAACCAGACGTCTCTTTGAGGGAATGGTACCTCTATACCCTCCTTCTTCAGTTCCTCCCAAGCTCTAAAGTAAAGCTCACTCCTGAGAGCCTTCATCCTCCAGAACTTCCTTATATCTACCCACACGAGAAGGTAGAAAATAAGAGCACTGTCCCCCATCTCGTAGAACCAGACGTTCGGAGGGGGCTCTTTAAGAACGAGATCGGACTCCTTAGCGACCCTCAGGAGAACCTCCTTCACCTTCTTGGGATCGGAGGAATAGGAGACTCCGAAGGGGATCCTCACCCTTATGTAGGGATCGGACAGGGAGTAGTTCACTATCCTCCCCGATATAAACTCGGAGTTGGGGATCGCTATCTCGAAGTTGTCGTTGGTTCTTATCACGGTCGTCAGGACGTTTATGTTCACCACCTTCCCGAATATGGTCCCCGCCGTCCTCCCGAGGGTCTCCCCGACGCTCCCCTCTATCTCCACGAGATCTCCCACCTTTATGTTCTTGCTAAGCAAGAGAATAAATCCGCTGATATAGTTGTTGAATATAGTCTGAAGACCGAAGCCGAGACCTATACCCAGAGCTCCTGCAACGGGAACCATGACCTTCCAAGTGAGCCCCAAGTTCATCAGCGCAACGATCACCGCGAGGAGGATACCGAGGTTGGAGACCAGAGCCCTGAAGGAACCCGCCTCTATTTCCCTATTCCCCTTTATGTAGTAGGTATACACTCCATCCTTCACGATGGCGGTCAGATACCAAAGTAAGAAGAAGACGTATAGGCTCTCTAATATGGATAGGGCGGAGATCTTAACGAGCTCCGTATTTATCAGATGGATTTCCCTCAATAGGTTCAGGATAGGATCAAGGTTAAAGAGGATGTCGAGACCCCTGTAGAGGACGAAGAGGAGTATCAGGCTCAGGAACCTTCTCAGATCTTCTCTGAGAGGTTTAAAGTCTTCACCCAGCAGAGCCTCGAGTTTAGAAAGAGTGTAAACCTGCACCATTATGAAGGCTATGAGAGTACCTATCAGGGCGGAGAGCTTTATAAGGAAGGTCTGGGAGAGCTTCACCGCTCCGAAGACCCAGGCAAGGGTCAAAGCGAGGTAAAGCACCAGAAGGAAAGGTCTGGCACGTCTAAGGAATCGCTTTACTATGGGCTTCTCTGTCCTGTCGATTAAGGCCGAATAGAGCTTCATCAGAATAACAGTTAGAAGCAGGGCAACGGTCAGTTTAAAACCGACGATATACACTGGTAGCGTCCGGGGAGGTGATAGGTTCTGAAAAAAAAGGAATACACCGCTCAAAACGATCAACAACCTTCCCAAGGCTGAGGAGAATCTGCCCAACCTTAAGAACATACCGAGGGCTTTAAAGAGAGTGAGCAGTACGTCCATGTAGATGATTACTAAGAAAACCTGTAGCAGGTCTACGTCGGTTTTCCTTAAGGACATGAAATGGATTAGAGCGTAGCCTAACAGGAGGATTCCCAGCTTAGTTATTAGCAGGATGCGTTTGTCCCTACCGTGAAGCAGCATCTTCAGGAGGGCTACAATGGCCAGGTAGGATAGGCTGAATATCGAGAGGTAAAGGATCTCCTCCCTAAGGTTCTCCCCAACGTCCACGAGGAAGAGCCTCAAGGAGGTGAGGGTTTCCCCTAAGAATTTCTGTATCATATTCGGATATATTTTAAATCTGGAGGAAAGGATGAAACTTCAAACGCTCGTTCATTCGGAGAAACCTATTAAGGACTTAAATAAATTCTTGAAGGAGGCTTACCCGGAGAAGTACTCCCTCATAGAGAACTGGGGAGAGCTACCCGTAAAGCTCAGCTCGGAAAAGGTGAATGAGGGTGAGTACATAATTTTCTTAGAGGTTCCCGATGAGGAGTTCGAAAAGCTCACCTCGATATTCCCTTCCAAAGAGGAAGCTGTAGGAGCCTTCCTGACGGCGGCGATGGAGACGGGTTGGGAGCCAGTTCCAGAGTCCTACGTAATTTACCACGCACAGTTCGAGGATGGGAAGCTCATAGCGGGGATAAAGACGGAGGAAGGGATCTCCAAGCACGATCAACTCCACTTGGAGGAGATGATCCAGAGGATGATGAGGTACAGGAGGGTGGTCGTCTACTCGAGCGAGGTTCTCACCTACATAAAGGATCTCTTCCCCGAGGTGGACAGCAGGGCTTACGTGATCTCGAGGGAGATAGCCAAGAAGATAGGAGAAGCGCCCGACTTAGAGGATCTTGGGAAGATATACGGTGTAGACACCTCTACCTTGGAGGGAAAGTTAGAGCTTATGGACAGGCTCGTTAAGGGACCTGTTAAGCTACCTCAGGGCGAGGTGGAGATAAGACCCTACCACTATCCCTTGGAGGCATGAGTAGAACAATACTATTAATGCTTCTTGTGGCAGGTTTGGCTCTCTCGAGCGAAAATTTCAGGTTCGAATTCAGGATAAAGGGTGAGGGGAGAACTCCCATCGAGTTCAAGGAGTTTAGGAGGATGCTCTCCGAGCTTCTTAATGAGGAGTACAGGGAGGTGGCGCCCGGTATAAAGGTAAAGAAAAGGTGCAGGGTAGAGAGGGGTGTAGCCTCCTGGTACGGTGGAAGGTTCCACGGAAGGAAGACCGCCAACGGCGAGATATACGATCTATTTAAGTTGACCGCAGCCTCGAGGACCCTTCCCCTCGGAACCTACGTCCTCGTCAGGAACGAGGAGAACGGAAGGGTGGTTATTGTCAGGATAAACGACAGAGGACCTTACGTGGACGGGAGGATAATAGACCTATCCCAGGCGGCCGCTTACAGACTCGGTATGATGCTCGATGGGATAGCCATGGTTCAGGTTATACCCCTCAAATGCCTTGCTCCGGAGTCGGTGGTCAGGTTCTATGACAGGATAATACTCGACATAGCGGACACCTTTTAGAGGGAGCTCATGAACTTGTAGTTGAGATCCTTTATCCTCGAAAGGTTATCCACTATAACGTCTTCAAGGAAGGGGTTAAAGGATATTACAACAACGTCCCTCCCGAAGCCTTCCTCCTCTAAGATGCTCCTCGCCGAGTTGAGGAATTCCCTCAGAACGTCGTCCTGCTCTATTTCGAAGGGTGCTCCTAAGAAGTGGTGGCTCATCCCAAGGTAACTCCCCGGCTTCATCCTCACCATAAGGCGTACTGGGTTGAGGGTCTCGATTAGCTTCTCCGTGTTCCTCGAGAACTGAAGTCCGAACATGAGCATGGCATCGGTGACTATGTACCTCGAAGAGGTGTCCACGAACTGCCGGAAGCCGCTCTCCTTGAAGTCGAGCTTGAGATTGTCCCTCGTGGTCTCTACCCAGTGGGGGTGGGGTTTGCTGAGGAGCCAGAAGACCTTTTCGGGGAGGAAGGACTCACCGCCAAGCTCCCCCCACATCATTATCAGATCCGCCATCCTATATAATCTATACCCATGAGCAAGTTCTACGTAACGACTCCCATATACTACGTGAACGACGTTCCCCACATAGGTCATGCCTACACAACCGTAGCGGCGGATACAATAGCGAGGTTCTACAGGATCAGGGATTACGACGTCTTCTTCCTCACCGGGACGGACGAGCACGGACTCAAGATCCAGAAGTCGGCGGAGGAGAAGGGTGTATCCCCTAAGGAGCTTGCCGACAGAAACTCCGAGAACTTCAAGAGGCTATGGGAGTTCCTCGGAATAGAGTACACCAAGTTCATAAGGACCACGGATCCAGAGCACGTAGAGTTCGTTAAGGAGGTCTTTCAGAAGAGCTACGAGAACGGGGACATATACCTCGGCGAGTATGAAGGATGGTACTGTGTGGGTTGTGAGGAGTTTAAAACGGAGGCGGAGCTCGCGGAGGGAAATGCATGCCCCATCCATCTGAAGCCCTGCGAGTACATAAGGGAACCCTCCTACTTCTTCAGACTGAGCGCCTATCAGGATAAGCTCTTAAAGCTTTACGAGAGCTATTCCAGCTTTATAAAGCCCGACTACAGGAGGAACGAGATCCTCTCCTTCGTGAAGCAGGGCCTTAAGGACCTCTCGGTTACGAGACCGAGGAGCAGGGTAAGGTGGGGGATAGAGGTTCCCTTCGATCCCGAACACACCATATACGTCTGGTTCGACGCCCTTTTCAACTACCTCTCCGCCTTAGGCAGGAAGAGGGACTACTACTGGCCCGCTGACCTTCATATAGTGGGTAAGGACATCCTTAGATTCCACGCGGTCTATTGGCCCGCATTCCTGATGTCCGTCGGCTACGACATTCCGGAGAGTATCTTCGCTCACGGATGGTGGACAGTTGAGGGGAAGAAGATGTCCAAGTCCCTCGGAAACGTGATAGATCCCTATCAGGTGGTAGAGGAGTATGGACTCGACGAGGTCAGATACTTCCTCCTGAGGGAGGTTCCCTTCGGTCAGGACGGGGACTTCTCAAAGGAAGCCGTACTCAACAGGATAAACGGAGAGCTTGCCAACGAGATAGGAAACCTTTACAGCAGAGTTATCTCCATGAGCCAGAAGTATCTCAAAGGAGAGGTGAGCGGAAAGGCGGAAGGGGCTTACGTAAACTTAGCATCGGACGTGATAAGGAATTACGAGAGCTTCATGAAGGAGGTGAACTTCTACAGGGCTTTAGAGGAGGTTCTCAGGCTAAGCTCCTTCCTGAACAAGTTCGTTGATGAGAAGGCACCATGGGAGCTCCATAAGAAGGGAGACGAGAGCCTTAATGATGTCCTCTACACTCTGGTGGACGGGCTCTTCGTTCTGACCTACCTCCTCTATCCCTTCATGCCCAACAAGATGAAGGAAGCTTTCTCGATGCTCGGTGTGGAGGGAATTCCCGAGAAAATTGAGCCTGCTCACAGGAACTTATATCGCCTGGGTGAGAGGAAGATCCTCTTTCCCCGCAGAGAAGCTTGATCTACTTCGAGAGCCATTCCGCTATGAGTTTTATCTCCATGTTCGACAACCCTTTACCCCAGGGACATCTCTTCGCCATCTCGACTATACCTTCGGGATTACCCTTAAATTTTTTCTTGAGGAAGCTCACAGGTTTCAGGCTTCCTTCCCTATGACATCTGAGGCAGTTGTTCTCGAAAAGGATCTTACCCTCCGGAGTAGCTAAGGAGAGAGAAATGTGTATGAGAAGGGCGTAAAACAGCCTCATCATCTTCCTTACCTCCTCCATTAGAATTTATGCGATGAGACTCATCGTGTCGGGGGGCGGGACGGGCGGACACTTCTTCCCCGCCCTCGAGATATTGAAGAAGGCGAAGGAGAGGAAGGTTGAGACCCTCTACGTTGGAGCCACCAGAGGTATAGAGAGAAAGCTCGAGGGGGAGATCCCCGGGGAAAAGCTTTTCTTAGAGACCTACCCTCTCAGAGGGGTAACTTTGAAGGAAAGATTGAGGGCTTTAAGAAGCTTCTTCGGGGGCATATCGGAGTTGAGGAGAAGTGTTGAGGGGGATTTCAGGTCTCTGATCTTCGGTGGCTACGTGAGCGTTCCGGTCGGAGTCTTCACTCTGATAAGGAGGGAACCTCTATATATTCACGAACAGAACTCCGTTCCGAGCATGACCAACAGGACTCTCTTCGCCTTTTCAAAAAAGGCCTTCATAACCTTTGAGTACACGAGAAGGTTCTTTAAAGGAAAAAAGGTTGTAAAGACAGGACTTCCCGTAAGGAGGGATCTCCTGAACTTTAGGATGGAAAGGGGAAACGCAAAGGAGGCCATCGGGGCAGATCCCGATAAGCCCCTTGTACTCTTCATGGGAGGTAGTCAGGGAGCTAAGTTCTTGAACAGCCTCGCCGTTGAGGTAGCTAAGGCTTCCGAACTTCAGATACTTCTTCTCTCTGGCGAAAGGGATCACGAGAGAGTTCTGGAAATGTCCAGAGGTATCGAGAACCTTAAAGTCTTTCCCTTCAGAACGGACATGGGGCTCATATACTCAGCTTCCGACGTTGCCGTATGCCGTTCTGGGGCTGGTACCATCTCCGAGCTCTCTATATTCCGTATACCTGCTATATTCATACCCTACCCCTACGCGGCGGGTGATCACCAGTACTACAACGCCAAGGAGATAGAGGATCTCGGGGGAGCCTTTGTCCTCCGACAGGAGGATACGAGTCCTCAAAAGGTTCTTGCCCTGATAGATAAAGCTCTCCAAAGCACAGATAGCATGGCAGTGGGGATAGGAAAGTTTGCCAGCCCGAAGGCGGCGGATCTAATTATCGACGAGATCCTTCAGGATTGACCTCAGCTCCTCTTCGCTCCTTTCGGTGTTTACCTCAACATAATCGACCTCTTTTGGGGGTTCAAAGACTTCCCTCTGCTTCAGGTATATGGCGAAGTCTGCATCGGACACGTCCTTCCTCTTCGACAACCTTCTCCTTATCTCCTCTTCCGATGCGGTTGCAAGTATAAAGAGGGCTTCCCTTAGCCTGCTCTTGACGAGTTCCCTCTGCCACCTTTTTAAGAAGGTAGCGTCCAAAACGACCCTCTTACCTTTTCTCACAAGTTCCTCGGCTCTCTTAACCATCTCCTCGTAAACCCTCCTCGTCATCTCCTCCGTGTAGATTCCCTTCCCGAACTCAGACTTAGCCACCTGCTCCGGTCTCAGCCCTGCGAGCTCCTTTCTCACCACATCGCTCCTGACCCATGCATAGCCAAACTCTTCATTCAGTATTCTTGCGAGGAACGACTTCCCCGATCCTGAGAGACCGAAGATGACAACGGCCCTCTTCATAGTTCTTAGGATAAACGAAGTTAAAATAAGAACATGCCCCTCGTATCGGGAAAGCTCCTCTTCGAAAAGGCGAACGAGCACTCCTTCGCCATAGGAGCCTTCAACTTCAACAACATGGAGTTTCTCAAAGCCATACTCGAGGCTGCGGAGGAAGAGGAGGCTCCCGTCTTCGTCCAGACAACGGAGAGCGCCATCAGGTATGCGGGGATAGAGTATTTAGCCGGTATGGTTTACGCCGTCAAAGACTCCTACAGGATACCCTTCGCCCTTCACCTCGACCACGGAAAACACGTAGAAACTATCCTGAAGGCTATAAGGCACGGCTACACCTCCGTGATGATCGATTACTCGGACAGACCTTACGAGGAGAACCTTGAAGTAACGAAAAGAGTCGTCTCCCTGTGTGCGCCTTTAGGCATTTCAGTTGAAGCGGAGTTGGGAAAGCTCGTCGGCGTCGAGGACGGGATCGAAAGTGTGGAAGAGGTTCTCGTAGATCCTGATCAGGCAAAGGAGTTTTCCCTTCGAACTGGTATAGATGCCCTCGCTCCGGCGATAGGAACCGCTCACGGAGCCTTCAAGTTCAAGGGAGAGGCTAAGCTCGATTTCGAGAGGTTGAAGGAGGTAAAGGAGCTGACGAACCTTCCTTTAGTCCTCCACGGGGCTTCTGGTGTTTACTACGAGTACGTAGCGGAGATAAACAGGTACGGCGGAGAGATAAAAGGTGCGAAGGGAGTTCCCGACGAGGATATAAGGAAAGCCGTGAGCTTCGGAATAAACAAGATAAACACCGACACAGATCTCAGGTTAGCCTTCACCGCCACTCTCAGAAGGTTGATTGCAGAGGAGAGAGGAAACATCGATCCGAGGAAGTTCCTTAAACCCGCTATGGAAGAGGTCAAAGAGATAGTAAAGAGGAGGATAAGGCTCTACGGGAGCTCAGGAATGGCCTCCCTCTTTTAGTTCTGCCTTTTTCTTCTTTTCGAGATCCTTTACCTTTTTGAAAAGCTCCTGCCAGTCATCGCTGTATCTGTAATAGAGCCACACTGCCACGGCCTCCTTCTCATCCTCGCTCAGCCCCTGACCTATCGGAGGCATGGTTCCAAAGAATATGTAAGCTGCCGGCTTGCAAACACCCTTATCCTTAGAGGGATGGGTGATGTACTCCTTGACGAACTCTACGAACTCGATCTCCGAAGGGTAGAACTCCTTTATCCTCGCCGATACGAGGTTCATCGGGGGGGCGTCTATGTTCTCCGGCCTCTTCCCCGAAAGGACGTTCAATCTCGCCTTTAGGAACTCCAAAAGGGAAGCGTTCTCCATGTGGCAGATAGAGCAGTTGTTCTTATAAACCTCGTATCCTTTCTTTAGAACCTTTGGATCTATCTCGTCTCCAAAGGTAAAGGCGAACAGGACAACGAAAGCGGATAAGAGTTTTAGAATATTCATAATTTCTAATTTATGATTAAGAGGTTTGAAAGTCAAGGATGGGTATCTTCCCTTCGTAGATAGCTTTCCCCACAACTACACCACTAACTATCCCATAGAGTTTTTTAAGGTCTTCCAAGGAGGAGACACCTCCCGAAGCCAAAACGGGCTTCTTCGTAACCTCAACTATCCTCTTGTAGGGTCTGGGATCCACACCCTCGAGGCTTCCATCCCTCTCTATTATCGTGTAGAGGTATCCCCATATTGGTTTCTCATCGTATATCCTGGCGAGCGTCTCTGGTGTTAAACTGCTGTCCTCCTTCCATCCTCCTATCGCCACCCTGCCCCTCTTGGAATCTATGGATAGTATCACCCTGCCAGGGTAGTCCTTGAGTATCCTTTCAAGCTCTTCGGGTCTCTTTATGGCAAGAGTTCCAACCACGATGTAGTCTATACCTTCCTCCAAGAGGGTCTTGGCCACCTCGTAGCTCCTTACACCGCCTCCGACCTCTATCTCCCCTTCGAAGGACTTCCTGATCCTCCTGATATGTTCAAGGTTCTTCGGCTTGCCTACCTCCGCTCCATCCAGATCTACGATGTGGATCCTTTTAAAACCCTTCTCACCTAACTTTTCAGCTATTTCCTCCGGTGTAAAGGGATAGATCTTGACACTCTCGAACTCGCCCCTGTAGAGTCTCACGACCTTTCCCTCTTTTATATCTATCGCGGGAATTAAGAACTCGGTGATATTCATGACCTATAATATTCTACGAGCATGATAAGAAGATTTCTTCTTTTGCTTCTCCTGAGCTTACCTTTACTTGCCGAAGATATCTCCTACAACAGGTACTTCCTCGTGGAGAGGGTCTTCCTACTGCCCTTCGTATTCAAGTACGCCGACGACTTAGGTATAGATGACAAACAGATGGAGAGCATAAAGGAGTTCGTGAAGGAGAACGAAAGGGAGATAGAAAGGAATAAAAAGATACTCGATTACCTCATGAGAAAGGCGAAGATGATGATGTTAGAGGGAGCTGAGGAGAAGGAGATAAAAGAGGTACTCTCCGACATAGCCTTGGTGAAGATGGAGATGTCCATGATCAACGCGAAAACGGTGAGCTTTCTGAAGAACACTCTTACACCCGAGCAGTTTGAGAAACTTAAAAACATAATCGTAGTCAGACTCTTTGAGCTACAGAGGTGAGGTTAGAAGTAAGCTACGCCACCAACATAGGGAGGGTAAGGGATAAGAACGAGGACGCCCTTCTTGTTGATGACAGCGTGACCTCAGAAGTATCCATGAATATTCCCCAGACCCTATCAGTAGAGAAGGTTTGTTTCCTCTTCGCCGTAGCCGACGGAATGGGAGGGATGCCCTGCGGAGAGGTGGCGAGCCGTTTGGCCTTAGAGTATTTGAGGAATAAGTGTCCCCGCTCGGAAGGTGAGTTGAGAGAACTACTCCAAGGAGCCAAGAAACATCTCGACAGGTACGTGCTCGAGAAAGGAAGATGCTACAGCATGGGAACCGCAATCGCCGGTATCTCCCTTTTTGAAGGAAATGCGCTTATATTCAACGTCGGAGACTGCAGGGTTTACAGATTCAGAGAGAGCCTCGAGAGGCTAACGAGGGATCACACCGAAGCCTACGAACTCTACGAGAGCGGGTACATAGACGAGGAGGAGATAAGGTTCCACCCTATGAGGAATGTCCTGACCTCAGCAATACTCGGCGGCATCTCTGAGGACTTCGATATTTTCATTCGAACAGAGGAGCTCTCCGAAGGGGATACCTACCTTCTCTGCTCCGACGGACTGTGGGACGAGCTCTCCTCTTTGGAAATAGAAGATTGCCTACGTCTCGAGGTCGATGAGGTGGGAAGATGCCTTCTCTCCAAAGCCCTCAGGGGCGGAAATGACAACGTGAGCTTTATCCTTATCAGAGTTCTCTCTCTATGACGAAATCCATTATCCTGAGTATCTCTTCCCTGTAGTCGTTCTCGGGAAATTCTGAGATGATTTCCTTAGCTCTCTTTAACTCCTCTAAGGCTCTCTCTTTTGTTCTTTCCCCTCCTCCGAGCTCAAGGACCTTTCTCCTCAAACTCTCTATCTCCTCAAGATCGGGATCTGGTTTTCTGAGAATCTCCTCCACCTCTCTCCTTTCGAGCGTAGAAAGTACGGACAGAAGGGGGTAGGTAGCCTTACCTTCCCTCAGATCGTTCCCCACGGGCTTTCCTGTCTTTTGGGGATCTCCCGCATAGTCCAGGAGATCGTCTATCAGCTGAAAGGCTCTACCGAGCCTTAGACCCGCCTCGTAGAGCTTTTCCTTATCTAAACAGCCCCCTGCCATACCGCCTACGGCAGTGCAGGCACCGAACAGAACACCCGTCTTCCCATCTATTATCTGGAAATACTCCTCCTCGGAGATAAGTTCCCCCACCTTACTGAGCTCAAGAACCTGAGCTTCAGCCATATCCATAACCACACCGCTTACGAGCCTTATCATTTCCATGTTTCCGTAAGTCGAAAACAGGTGTAGGGCTTTGGCGTACATGTAGTCTCCCGTAAGGACGGCTACCTCGTTCCCGAAGACAAGGTTGGCAGTTTCCCTTCCCCTCCTCTTACCGGCTCCGTCCACAACGTCGTCGTGGAGGAGGGAAGCGGCGTGGATATATTCGAGACCAACCCCCAAGGGTAGCGCTCTCTCCGGATCCTCACCGCACATCCCGCAGGAGAGCATCGTGAGTAGGGGTCTGAGCCTCTTGCCTCCCCCCTCTATCAGATACCTTCCTGCCTCTAAGACGAGGCGGACTTTCGGGTTTAATTCCTCAAGAAGCCTTCTCTCGATCTCCTCAAGCAGTAACATCTCTCTTTCGCGTGCCCGGCGGGACTTGAACCCGCGACCCCGGGGTCCGGAGCCCCGTGCTCTATCCATCTGAGCTACGGGCACTACTATTCTATGATAACCTCATACTCCCCCTTTTCTAAAGACTTGAGCCTGTCGGGTAGTCTTTCAATGTCCTCCATCAACCTGTCCCTTATCTCCTTGAGAGGGGGTAGCTTCTCCTTGAGGCTTCCTCTCTCTACGACCAGTCTAACGAGATTTTCCCCTTCCCTCTCCTCTCCGTATCTGACCACCCTGTCGTGATCCATCTTCCTGTCCTTGTAAAATCTGTAGACCTGTCTCTTGTAAGGAAAGGTTACCTTTCCAGGGCTCGTCTTGTGTTTTGGCTTCCCTTCGTACTCAACGAGCTTGTAAGCCATGTCTAAGTAAGGAGCGTCGGCGGAGGTTATAAACTTCGTTCCCACGCCGAAGGCGTCTATCGGACACCCCTTGGACATCCACTCCTCTATCCTGTACTCGTCCACACCCCCGCTCACTATTATCCTCACGTTCTTGAGTCCTCCCTCGTCAAGGATTTTCCTTACCTCTTTGGATAGCTTCTCTATGTCTCCGCTGTCGAGCCTCACCCCAATAACGGGAACGCCTTCCTTTGCGAGCTGGACGGTCTTCTTAGCCGCCTCTATGGTGTCATAGGTGTCCAGCAGTAAGACGGCGTTCTTGGGAAAGCTCTCGGCAAAGGCTCTGAAGGCGTCTTCCTCTCTGTCGAAGACCATGATGTAAGAGTGGGCTACCGTTCCGAAGGCAGGTATGTCGAACCTCCTTCCCGCTTCGAGGTTGGAAGTTCCCGCAAAGCCGGCTATGTAAGAGGCTCTCGCCGCGTATATACCTGCCTCAAGGCCGTGGGCTCTCCTGAAGCCAAAATCCACAAGGCTCGCACCCTTCGAGACGAGATGGCTCCTTATAGCCTTCGAGGCTATGACCGTCTGGAAGTGGATAACGTTTATCACGAGCGTCTCCAATATCTGAACCTCAGGGAGGGATCCCTCAACCTGAACTATCGGCTCGTTCTGGAAGACCACCCTACCTTCGGGTATGGCGTAGATCTTACCCCTGAACTCGTACTCCCTGAGATAATCGAGGAAGCTGTCGGAGAACCTTCCGAGGCTCTTAAGATACCTGAGCTCTTCGTCGGAAAATCTGAACCTCTCTATGTACTCTACGAGAGTCTCCAGTCCGCAGGAGATGAGGAAGTTCCTCTCTTCGGGCAGTTTTCTCACGAACAAGCTAAAGACGGCATCGCCCGTCTTCCCGTGCTCGAGATAACTCTGGGCCATCGTGAGTTCGTAAAGATCGGTACAGAGCCCGAGGTACTCCATAGATCTTATAATTTTAAATACTGGAGGTTGAAGATGGAGAAGAAAGAGGAGATAAAGGAAGAGCTCGAGGAGGTCAAGGAAGAACTCCAGAAGGAGGAGAAGGAAGTAGAGGAGCTTCAGAACAGAGTGAAAGAGCTCGAGGAGAAGGTCAGAAAGCTTGAAAACGTCGCCAAGAGCGCCAACGTCAGAGCTGCCGACCTCCAGAGAGAGCTCGAGTACATGAAGGAGCGCTACAGGAGGGATCTCGAGGAACAGAGAAAGTACGGCTACGAGAAGTTGGCTCTGGATCTTCTGAACGTTCTTGACAACTTTGAGAGGGCTCTGGAGGCTGCAACCGCTACAAGGGACTTCGACTCACTCCTAAAGGGAGTTGAGATGATAGCCTCCGAGCTGAGAAGGATCTTAGAGAAGTACGAGATAAGGGAGATAGAGATAGAGGGGAAGGAGTTCGATCCCTACCTCGCCGAGGCTGTGGAGACCATACCCAGCTCGGAGCATCCACCCAATACCGTGGTTAGAGTAGTTCAGAAGGGATACAGACTCCACGATAAGGTGATAAGACCCGCTCGTGTAGTGGTCTCTGTTTCCGAAGAGGAGATAACCTGATGGAGATAAGGTTCAAGGACTTTCACAGGAAGCTCGCCCCTTTCAGAGACGAGAGCATGGAACAGCTCTTAGAGGAGCAGGTAAACCAGTGGATAAAATTAAATAAAGTAAAGGTCATAAACGTTGAGACTCTCTGGCAGAGAAACGCTCACGTTTCTATCGGCGTTCGGGTCTGGTACGTCGTGGGTGACAAGGAATGAAAAAGTCCATACTCCCCTTCGAGAGGATACTCACCTTCGAAGAGTCTAATCTCCTAAAGAGCTTCATTAATAAAGCTGTCGAGATCTTCGAGAGGTGGGGATACAACTACCTGAAGCTTCCCGCCTTCGATCACTACGAGGTTCACAGGGAGGCTCTCGGAGAGAGGGTCAGGGAGGTCATCACCTTTAAGGAGGGTGAGAACCTAATAGCTCTGAGGGCAGACTTCACCGCTCAGGTGGTAAGGAGCGTGAGCTTCTTCAAGGTATGGCACTACCCTTTGAGGGTTTACTACTTTGGAACCCTCTTCTCGACCGAGGGGGACACCTACGAGAGGTTTCAGGTAGGTGTGGAGCTCATAGGGGTCAGGGAGATAGAGGGTGATGCGGAGGTTATATCGGCGATCCATGAATACCTGAGATCCTTAGGTATCAAAAATACAACCGTCAGTATAGGGCACGTAGGGATAGTCAAGCATCTCCTTTCAAAGGTCGCGGAAGAACAGAGAGAAGTTCTGAGGGAAGCCTTCAGGGAGAAGAACCTAACGGTAATCGGAGAGCTCTTGGGAAGGGATAAATTTTCCGAGCTCCCTCTCCTTCAGGGGGGTAGGGAGGTTCTGAACGCGCTCGAAGATTTAGGTTTGAAAAGGGAGAAGGAGGAACTCCTCAGGCTTGGAGAACTACTCGAGGAAGCGGGTGTGTGCTACACTTACGATCTTTCAGAGGTTAGGGAGTTTCCCTACTACACCGGCGTTGTCTTTGAGGTATTCCATCCCGACCTCGGATTTCCGATAGCGGGAGGTGGAAGGTACGATTCCCTTTCGGAACTCTACGGGGAAAGTTTCCCCGCAACGGGAGGTGGTATATACGTAGATCAACTCCTCGGATTCCTCAAATCCGAAAAAGAGAAAAAGGACTACTTCGTAGTCGATCTGACTGAGGGGAAGAAGTATGGCTTCAAGATAGCTTCCCTACTGAGGTCTAAAGGCTACAAGGTCGGGAGGGACATAGTCAGGAGAGCCTACAAGCACTCGATAGACTACGCCTTTTCCGAGGGCTACAAAAAGGTGGTGGTCATTTTTGATGAGGAGGACGTCAGGGTTTTTACAACTGCCACAGACTACAACCTGACGACCCTAAAGGAGTTCCTGGAGCTTCTCTAAGTAATCGAGCCTCTCCCAGGGAAACCTCTCCCTTCCGAAGTGCCCGTAACAGGCGGTATCCCTGTATATGGGTCTCCTAAGATCCAAAAATTCTATTATGTCCGAGGGTCTTATGGGGAATACCTTTAGGACTATTTCCTCTATCCTTTCCTTCTCTATCTTCTCTGTGCCGAAGGTTTCTATATCGAAGGCAACGGGCTCCGTCAGACCGAAGGCGTAGCCTATCTGAACGACACATCTCTCGGCAAGCCCTGCGGCGACTATGTGCTTTGCTATCATCCTCGCCATATAGGATCCCGACCTGTCGGTCTTTGTGGGATCCTTCCCTGAAAAGGCGCTCCCCCCGGAAAAACCTATATCTCCGTAAGCGTCGGAGACTATCTTCCTTCCCGTGAGTCCGGTATCCGCCACGGGACCCCCTATGACGAACCTACCCGTCGGGTTCACCTTTATGTTGGTCTCTTCTTTCAGGAGCTCTTGGGGAACTTCCTTCCTTATCACCTCCTCAACGACGAGCTCCCTAAGGTTCTGAAGGGATATATCCGGATCGTGGTGGACGTAAGCCACTATATCCTTTACGAACTGGGGTTTTCCGTCCTCGTATATCATGCTGACGAGAACCTTTCCATCGGGTCTCAGAAAGGGGAACCTACCGGTCTTTCTAAGATCCGCTATCCTTCTCGTTATCCTGTGAGCTATGGTTATCGGCCAGGGCATGAGATTGGGAGCTTCCTTTACCGCGTAGCCGACCACTATCGCCGTGTCTCCCGCACCTTCGGAGGAAACTCCGAGGGCTATCTCAGGACTCTGCTCGTCTATGGAGGTTACCACGGCGCAGGTATCTGCGTCGAAGCCAAGCTCCGGCTTGGTGTATCCTATGTCCTTAACCACACCTCTAACAACTTTGGGAATATCCACGTAGCTCTCGGTAGATAGCTCTCCCCCTACCATAACGAGACCGGTGGTGACGAGGATCTCCAGGGAGACCTTGCTGAACCTGTCTTTCCTGAGGAACTCGTCTAAGAGGGCATCGGCTATCTGGTCCGCCACCTTGTCGGGGTGACCCTCGGTAACGGACTCAGCCATCCGCAGGGAGTACATGTGTTCTATTTTAATCCATCAGGGCTCAGTGGGTTCGTCGGGAACTGTATGATCTATCTTCTGATCGGGGCAGAGACGTCTCGGCTCCCACTCGGGGTGAACATCGGGATCAACAGGCTCAACGGGAACTGCAGGCTCTATCTTGGGCTTCTCTTCCATGATAAAACCCTCCTTCCCATAAAATATAGTCACCATACCCCGAGATTAAAGAGGAGCTCGACGCACTCTTCCTCCAAGGTCCTGTCCACCCCCCCGCTACCTATGCTCCCGAACTCTATACCCTCTATGACCTTCTGGGGTTCAGGAAGAGGAAGATCCTCCGCAGTCTCCGGACTTGCATAGTAAACGAGTCTCTCTCCTTCCCTCTTTATGCTAAGTCCGTAAGCCTTCAGAAGGGCGTTTCTCCATACAACGATAAAGAGTTTCAGAAAGAAGGAGAGTTTGGTGGGTCTGTAGCTGGGGTGGGGCTTGTACTTCTCGGGTTGACGTATCCCTTCGAGCTCCATCTTCTTTACTATCCTCTCCACCTGTTCTGGAGGAGGGTGTTCTATCTGGGGCCACCCAAAGATCTCCGGAGCTTTCCTACCCAGTTTGAAAACCCACGAAGTTAGCCTCGTAAACTCCTCCGCTGGAGGAACCAAAAGATATCTGAACTCCCTCTGACCAAACTCGACTCTTTCGGGTATATTACCCACGACCTTAAGGAGTGCTCTGGGTCCTTCTTTCCTTAGAAGATCTTCTATCTCGTAGAAGCCTATATACTCGCTTTTCCACAGGGATATCAGGATGGGCTCCCTGCCGAGACCGAAGGGCATAAGCCTTATACCTGAAAGGATGAGTCTCTCCCTCCTCGTTTGACCGGCGAGCCACAGGTACTTGTCGAGGTATATCTTGAACTCCCTCGGACTCGAAAGGAGCCTCTCCCACCCTTCCCTGCTTATCTGAATCGGATCGACCACATCCACGAAGTTTACCGACAGGTGAAAGCTATTCATCTCAAGGATTGAATATATATCGAGTCATACTACAGGCACCCTTCTATACTTCTCCGCAACCTCTCTTATCTCTAAGATCGCCTTGACTATGAAGTCCAGATACTTCAGGGGTATCTGGTTTGGTCCGTCGGAGAGTGCCCTGTCGGGATCAGGATGGGTCTCCATGAATACACCGTCGCACCCAACGGCAACGGCAGCTCTCATAAGGGGAAAGGCGAACTCCCTCTGTCCCCCTGACCTGTTTCCCATACCTCCCGGGAGCTGAACGCTGTGGGTAGCGTCGAATATAACCTTTGCATACTGGGACATTATGGGAAGACTTCTGAAATCCACCACGAGGTTGTTGTATCCGAAGGAAACACCCCTCTCGGTCAGGTATATATCCTCGGCTCCTCCCGCTTTGAGCTTCTCCACTATGTTCTTCGTATCCCATGGGGCGAGGAACTGCCCTTTTTTCACGTTCACCGGCTTTCCAGTTTTTGCAGCTGCGATTAAGAGATCTGTCTGTCTGCACAGGAATGCGGGTATCTGAATGAGATCCACAACTTCTCCGACGGGTTCCGCCTGCCAGCTCTCGTGTATATCGGTAGTAATCTTAAGACCGAACTCCTCCTTAACCCTGCTGAGCGCTCTCAGACCGTAATCTATCCCGTGCCCGCGGAAGGAGTTTATGGAGGATCTGTTAGCCTTATCGAAGGAAGATTTGAAGATGAAGTCCACGTTAGGAAACCTCTCTGAGAGTTCTTTTATCTTCTCCCCTACCCTTAGAAGGAGGTCCTCACTCTCGATTGCGCAGGGACCGGCTATTATCGTAAAGTCCTTCATCATGTATATAATAGTAGTTCGTATTGACAGGGAGGGAAGCATGATACATGAGCATCAGATAGAGAAGATAAAGGGAAAGTTCTTTACCGAGGAGGAGTTAAGGAAAGACGTGAACCTCTACAGGCTCGTCAAAGATATAAAGGAGGAGATAAAGGACAAGGTAAAGGAACACTTTAAGAAGACCGATCAAGAGTTTACCTACCTCCAGCAGGTCACAGATAACTACGGGATACTGGTTAGGGTAGCGAGAGATAAGGAGACCGGAAGACTCTACTACTTCTATTACTTCAAGCATAGGATACCTTACAGAGAGTATTATTTTTATAAGGAGGAAGAGGAGGAATGAGAGTTCTTCTCCCGCTTATTTTCGCACTCCCTCTCTTAGCCTGCGCCCCTGTAGCCCAGGAGAGGGTGTCTGAAAGGGTTTCCGAGGTCGAGATAAAGCTAACGAGACTCGAGCAGAAGCAGAACGATCTTGAGAAGGATATAGAGAAGACAAACCAAAGGATAGACAGGCTCACAGAGCTAATATCGGAGCTTAGGCTCGAGCTTGAGAAGTTAAAGCTTGGGATGGGTAGAGCTACTCCTTCCGCCGAGACTCCCGTTAAAGGGAGTAAGAAAGAAGCAAGAATCTACACTCCCGAAAGGATCCCCGTTCCGGGGGCAGAGCTGAAGCCTGAGGAAAAACCGATTGAGGAGCCCAAGCCCGAAGAGGACGCCGAAACCGCCTACAAGAAGGCGATAGAGCTGTACAGTCTCAAGAAGCTCTACGAGGCAAGGGACGCCTTCCTCGATTTCATAAAACGTTTTCCGGAGAACAAGTACACCGACAACGCCTTCTTCTGGATAGGGAGGATATATCAGGAGCTTGGAGACAGTCAGAGGGCAGAATCGGTTTACAAGAGCCTCGTGGATAAGTGTGAGAGCGGCAGGCTCCCGGACTGCAATAAGCTTCCCGACGCTTACCTACAGCTGATGAAGATCTACATGGACAGGGGAAACCTAGAGGAGGCTAATAAATACTACTCCATACTATTGGAGAAGTTTCCAACTTCCGACGCCGCGGTGAGAGCTCGCGAGCAGAAGCTTCTGATGGGAGAGTGATGGAAGACCTTAAGATACCGAAGCATATAGCGATAATAATGGACGGGAACGGGCGCTGGGCGCGTCGCCAGGGTATGCCGAGGATAATGGGGCATTACAGGGGTGCGGAGGTGGCGGAGGAGATCGTTAAAGCCTGCACGGAACTCGGGGTTAAGTACCTCACCCTATTCGCCTTCTCTACAGAGAACTGGAATAGACCACGGGAAGAGGTAAGTATGCTCTTCGACCTGGTGAGAGACTACCTCTCGAACAAGAAGCAGGATCTTATGGATCTCGGTGTCAGGCTCAGGTTTATAGGAAGAAGAGATAGGGTTGGCAAGGATCTAAGACGCCTGATGGACGAGCTCGAGAGGTATACGGAAGGCAACGAAAGTATAACCGTTATCTTAGCTATCGACTACGGCGGAAGGGACGACATCCTGAGGGCTGTGAACAAGCTCATCAAGTTAGAGGTGGACAACGTTGATGAGGACACCTTCTCCTACTTCCTCGATTTAAGAGACGTTCCCGACCCCGATCTCCTGATAAGAACTGCCGGAGAGAAGAGGATATCGAACTTCCTCCTATGGCACCTGGCGTATACAGAGCTATACTTCACCGATCTCTGCTGGCCGGAGTTCACTAAGGAGGAGCTTATAAAGGCGATAGAGGACTTCTCGAGGAGGAAGAGGAAGTTCGGAAGAGTCCTCGATGAGTAGAGAGCTCTACGGAATACTGATAGGAGGGGTATCCCTCCTTTCCCTATTGCTTCCGCTCCCTCTCTTTGTTCTCGTTATAGCTCTTCTCTCTCTACTGATGGCATGGGAACTATCCGAGCACCTTGGAGTTAAAGATGTGTTCCCCGCAGCCCTTTTCTCCCCGCTCCTCTTCTACTTAAGTCCTCCCCTTGGCGGAATATACGTATCTCTGATCTCTTTAGCTTACGGCTACAGGAAGTGGGATCTCGACTCCTTTTTGAGGTCCCTCTTCATCCTCTTCTACACAGGATTCTTTACCTCTTTCCTTATATACCTGAAGGAAAAGAGCACCTATGTTCTCCTGATACTCCTCCTCTCCGTCTGGGCCAACGACATCTTTGCCTACTACGTAGGGAAAAACTTCGGGAGGACTCCCTTATTTCCTAAGCTCTCGCCCAAGAAGACGGTTGAGGGGTTTCTCGGCGGTATGTTTGCCGGGGTTATGGTCTTTTCTCTCCTCTCACCCCTTCCCCTTGCTCCCTCCTTTCTGGTAGCCCTCTTCTTCCTATTGGCTGGCGTCTTCGGGGACTACTTCAAGAGCTTTATAAAAAGACAACTGGGGATTAAGGATTTCTCCAACATCTTAGGGGAGCACGGGGGGTTTGTGGACAGATTCGACGCCCTACTCTTTGCCTCACCTGTACTCTACTGGCTTCTCTCCGAATATAAAATATAGCCATGGGTTTCTTTATCCGCGAGGATCCCCTAACAGGTGAGAGATGCATAATAGCGTCGGTCAGAAGCAGGAGACCCCATTTTATAAAGGAGGTGGTGGAGGAGGAGCCCTTTCAGTGTCCCTTCTGTCCCGGGAACGAGGCTCTCACTCCGAGAGAGGACCTTAGGGTGGAGGGAGATTCCGGATGGATAGTCAGGGTGATTCCAAACAAGTTCCCCGCCATACCCCACATGCACGACGTTATAGTAGACTCGCCCAACCACGGGGACGATCTCGAACGGATACCCCATTTAGACAAAGTCCTCTGGACCTACAAGGAGAGGCTCGTCCACTACTACAACCAGGATGGGATAAAGTACGTTGCCGTTTTTCGCAACAGGGGGAGTTCCGCAGGAGCCTCCATACCCCACCCTCACTCACAGGTTCTCGCCCTCCCCTTCTATCCCCGAAGGTTCCTCAAAGAAAAGGAGAGGTACGAGAAGGAGAACAGGGATGTCCTCGGGGACTTCCTGGAACAGGAGCTGAACTTACAGGAGAGGGTTCTTGAGGTTTCAAAGAACTTCGTCGTAATTCTCGCCTTCGCCCCGATCGTTCCCTACGAGCTCTGGATAGTTCCGAAGGAGAAGATCAGTTCCTTTATATTCGAGACCCGCTTCGAGGAACTCGCGGAGGTTCTGAGGAGGTCGGTGGAGACGTTGAAATCTTACCTTGGAGATCACATGCCCTACAACATCACCCTACAGTCCGCTCCGCCCTGGGATATGGACTACCACTACTACATAAGGATCCTCCCGAGGGTGTCCGTCTTCGGAGGTTTTGAGCTCGAGACCGAGAACGTGATAGTCAGCGTAGCCCCCGAGGAGGCTGCCATGGAGCTGAGAACTTTAAAGTACTCAAAAAGAGCCGAAGAAATTAAGGGGAGGTGATGATGAAGAGCTTCGTTTTCGAAGAAGACCATCCCTTCGCCCTCGTTGTTCCTCTCATAGAGGAGGGAAAGCTCGACCCCTGGAAGGTGGACATCGTCGAGCTCGCAAACCTGTACATCGAAGAGCTCAGGAGGAGGGAAACCCTCGATCTCAGGGTTCCTGCAAGAGCGGTCGTCGCCGCCTCATTTCTACTGAGGAAGAAGGTAGAGGTGATCTTTCCTAAGCCGGAGAGAAAGCCAAGGGAGAGGAGGGACTACACCCTCGAAGAGATCGTGGAGATGTTTGAAGAGGAGAGCAAGGAGGTAGAGGAAAATCTCGCCGACAACCTCGAGAAGGTCAGGAAGGTTTTTAAGAGGAACGGGAATGGAAGAGGAAGGAGAAGGAAAAGGGGCAAGGTTATCCCCCTTCACATATCGAGGTTCGAGGACGTCCTTAAGGAGATGTGGGAGTTCTTCAAAAACATGGACGTAGGGAAGAGGATAGAGTTCTTTACCTTCCTCGACAGGGTGAACTTCGTCCCCCAATTTATGGCTCTGATGTACCTGTACTACGAGGGGAAGGTTGATCTCCATCAGGAGGAGCCCTACGGAGATATACTGGTCGAGGTCAGAGAAGCGAAGGGATAATTGGTGTATTATCTCCTCCCGTAGGAGGTAAAGATGGCTCACAAGTTCAATCCCGAAGATGTCCACAAGCTCGAAGACCCTTCAAGACTTGAGCTCTTCGATCCGGAGAAGACCCTGAGAGAGTTCGGTATAAGGGAGGGGATGGTGGTTCTTGATGTGGGCACTGGACCGGGCTTTTATCTTCCCTACCTCTCCAAACTTGTCGGTGAGAAGGGGAAAGTTTACGCGATAGACGTTCAGGAGGAGATGGTAAGGAGAGCTAAGGAGAAGGTCGAAAGGGAAGGTCTCAAGAACGTTGAGGTTCTGAAGTCGGAGGAGAACAGGATACCTCTACCAGATAACTCGGTGGACTTCGTATTTATGGCGTTCACCTTCCACGAGCTTGAGGATCCGAAAGCCTTTGTAGAAGAGCTGAAGAGAGTTGCAAAGCCCTTCGCCTACCTCGCGGTAATAGACTGGAAGAAGGAGGAGAGGGACAAGGGACCTCCTCCGGAGGAGGTCCTATCCGAGTGGGAAGTGGGACTTATCCTTGACGACTCAGGCGTTCGGGTGGGAAGGGTCGTGGAAATCGGTAAGTACTGCTTCGGAGTTTACGCGGTCTTTCCTCAGGAGGAAGAGGAAAACCCCCTCATGAACGTTCCCTTCAAGATACCTCCCGGTATGGTTTAACGTTCAAGAGTTCCATCAATTTAAGGCAGTTGTAAGGGGCGTAAGCGTTATAGTCGTTGTTGAAGTAAGCGAAGACCTCCTTAGCCGAAGAGCCTTTTATTCTCTCTGCCCATTCCCTCAGCTCTCCTTCCGAGTAGTTGTACCTGTACCAGCCCTCCTTTCCGTGGAAGCGAATGTAAACCACATCTGAGGTCTCTACAAGATCCTCTGGTAGGTTGGGAGAACTGACGGAGCAGAAAATCACCCCTTCCTCTTTCAGCCTTTCGTAAACCTCTTTTCTCCACCAGCTTTTATGCCTGAACTCAATAACGTTCTTAAAACCCTTATCCATATGGGATAAAACCCTCTCAAGGTTCTCCTCCGAGTATCTGAAGGAGGGGGGAAGCTGAAAGAGGATACATCCGAGCTTTTCCCTCAGTCCTTCCTTCACCACTTCGTAGAAGTCCTTTACCATACCTTCCGTATCCCTGAATTTCTTCATGTGGGTTATGGATCTGTTCACCTTGACAGAGATAAGGAAGTTCTCAGGTGTCTCCCTGTAAAACCTCCTCAGATTGGACACCTTAGGGAAGTTGTAGAAGGTGGAGTTTATTTCGACCGTGTTGAAGAACTTGGAGTAGTATGAGAGCCAACCCTCGGGCTGGAGATCTTTCGGGTAAAACTTTCCCTTCCAGCCCCAGTAGAAGTAGCCGGAGCACCCTAAGAAGTAAGCTCTATCTTCCTCCCGCAATCGCCGGAACTATGGAGAGAACGTCCCCGTCCTTGAGCTCCGTATCTACACCCTTCAAAAACCTTATGTCCTCGTCGTTCAGGTATAGGTTCACGAACCTCCTCAGTTCTCCGTTTTCGTCAAGGAGACGCTCCCTAAAGCCGGGATACTGCTCCTCAAGCTTCTCGATAGCCTCCTTAATAGTCCTTGCCTCTACCTCCACCTCTCCCTGTCCGTCGGTGAGCCTCCTGAGGGGAGTGGGAACTCTGACTATTATAGCCATCTTCCTACCTCCTAAACTCTTGCGAGAACCTTCTCCTTGAAGTCCTTCAACGTCGCCTGTATCCTCACAGGCTCGGAAAGATGCCCGTCGAGAACCTCAAGGGTCTTGTATCCGTTGCCCGTTATGTAGGCTACCACCACCTCGTCGGGATCGAAGGCGCCCCTCTGGGCGAGCTTTTTGAGAACCACTACGGTCGTCCCGCCCGCCGTTTCGGTGAATATACCTTCCGTCTCGGCGAGGAGCTTCATACCCTCTACTATCTCCTCGTCGGTAGCGGTCTCCCAGTCTCCTCCGCTCTCCCTGGTGGTCTGGAGGGCGTAGATCCCGTCCGCGGGGTTTCCGATAGCTATGGATTTGGCTATGGTGTTGGGTCTGACAGGTTTTATAAAGTCCCTCCCTTCCTTCCAGGCCTGAGCTATGGGAGAGCACCCTTCCGCCTGCGCTCCGTACATCCTCGTGTTTACCGAGTCTATGAGCCCCACCTCCTTCATCTCCTTAAGTCCCTTCCATATCTTCGTGTAAAGGGATCCGGAGGCTGCGGGAGCCACGACCGCATCGGGAGCCCTCCAACCGAGCTGTTCCACCACCTCAAAGGCGAGGGTCTTTGAACCTTCCGCGTAGTAGGGTCTTATGTTTATGTTTACAAAAGCCCATCCCTGATCGTTGGCTATCTCCGAACAGAGCCTGTTCACATCGTCGTAGGTTCCCTCCACCGCAACGACGGTGGGGTTGAAGACGAGACTGCCGAAGATCTTCTGGGTCTCCAAGTTCGCCGGTATGAAGACGTAGCAGTTAAGTCCAGCTTGAGCACAGTGCGCCGCCACCGAGTTTGCCAAGTTTCCCGTTGAGGCACAGGCTGCGGTGTCAAAGCCGAACTCCTTAGCTTTTGAGATGGCAACGGACACAACTCTGTCTTTAAAGGAGAGGGTGGGATGGTTCACCGAGTCGTCCTTTATGTAGAGGTTCCTGAGTCCCAAGACTTCTCCCAACTTCTCCGCCTTCTTCAGGGGTGTGAAGCCCGCGGTGAGTCCTACGGTGGGATTTTCAACCGGGAGGAGGTCAACGTACCTCCACAGACTTTTAGGACCCTTCTCTATCTTCTCCCTTGATATATTCTTCTTTATCTCATCGTAGTCGTAAACCACCTCTAAGGGACCGAAGCAGAACTCACAGACGTGTATAGGTTCAACGGGATAATCCCTTCCGCACTCTCTACACTTGAGACCTCTGACCTTTGCCAATTCCTCTTCCTCCAGAGAAACGTAAGTATTTTATTATAAACCCTCAGAGAATACGGGAAAGGATCTCCTTCCTACCCTTCCCCTCCTTCGCCGAGCTCAAAACTATGGCTCCCTCTCCCACGAATCTTCTTACCTCCTTTAGAGTCCTTGATAGCTCCCTCTGCTTAGCCTTGTCTGTCTTTGTGAGAACGACGGTAAAGGGTATTCCTAAATACTGGAGCCACTCTAACATCTGCTCGTCAAGCCTCTGGACTCCGACAACCGCATCTATCAGAACGAAGACCATCTTTATGTTATCCTTCCTCTCCTGGAAGTAGTTTTCCATCATCCTCTTCCACTTTTCCTGCTCCTCCTTGGGAACCCTCGCAAAGCCGTAGCCGGGAACGTCCACGAGATAGACTTTGTCCTCAAGGAGGAAGTAGTTGATCATCCTCGTCCTTCCCGGCTCTTTGCTCACGCGGGCTATATTCTTTCCCGTGATCATATTTATAAGGGAGGACTTCCCCACGTTGGAGCGACCCACGAAGACGACCTCCGGCTTGTCCGCAGGGGGGAAGTCCCTTACGGTGGACCTCAGAAACTTAACCTTCATAGAGAAGAGTATATTAGAGAACGAGATTGAATATGTAGCCGGCTACGATTATGGACGTTCCGACGACACCTGCGAATATAGCTATAAGCTTTACCTTCATTATCTGCTTCAATATCAGGAACTCAGGCAGGGAGAGGGCGGTAACCGACATCATGAAAGCTAAGGCTGTCCCTATGGGAACTCCTTTATCTATGAGGGGCTGGACTACCGGAAGGACGCCTGCAGCGTTGGAGTAAAGAGGAATTCCCATAACCACCGCGAGGGGGACTCCGAATATACCCGAAGCCTTAGCCACCTTCTCAATCAGGTCCTGGGGAACGTATCCGTGGATAAACCCACCTATCCCTATAGCTATGAGTATGTATATCCAGACCTTACCCACTATCTCCCTAACGCTCTCAAGGGAGAGTCTGAGTCTATCCTTAAAGCTTATCTCCTTTACCTCGCTCTCACCCATCTGAACCTGAAAGACATAGTCCTCTATAAGGCTCCTCGGATTTGCCTTCCCTATGAGGTATCCGGAGACCATAGCGACCGTTATACCCAGACCCACGTAGAGGAGAGCCACCTTAAAACCGAAGAGGGAGAGCAGGAGTCCCAAAGCCATCTCGTTCACCGTCGGGGAGGCTACGAGAAAGGTGAAGGTCGCCTCTAAGGGGATGCCCGCCTCCACGAAGCCTATGAACATTGGGACGGCTGAGCATGAACAGAAGGGCGTCAGGACACCGAGGAAAGCCGAAAGGGGAAGGGCGAGCTTCTTATGCCGGGAGATTATCCTCCTCGTCCTTTCTAAAGGGAAGTAGCTCCTTACAAGGGACATAAAGAATATCACGAGAAAGAGAAGGGTAAATATCTTCAGGGTGTCGTATATGAAGAAGTGAAGAGCCTTTGCAAGCCTTTCACCCTGCCGAAGGTTCAGGAGATCGTGGACAATAAGGTCGGCGAGCCTTTCGTAAATCCAGAACATCTCTTATCCACCTATCATTTCCTCAATCTCCTGAGGAGAAGGCAGGGGAGTCCCGGCGTGCTTGAGCTCTCCGTCCACGACGAGCAGGGGCGTGGTCATAACACCGAACTTTACCACCTCTTTTACGTCAAGGACCTTCTCGACCTTCGCATCAATACCCTTAGCCTCCACGATCTTTGAGACCACATCGTAGAGAATCTCGCAGTTCTTGCAGTTTGACGCGCTTATGACCTGAACCTTCTTCATGACAACCTCCTTCAGTGTTTAATTATATACTCATATAAAAAATTTTTTATATGATTGTAGTCAAGAAAGCTCGCAGGCGGTCTCCTGTGGAACCTCAAGCTCAAGAGAGCTTATGAAGTTCAGGTTTGTTTTCAGGAGCTCGTTGTCTTCGTTCAGTCTGTAATACACCCACTTCCCCCTCCTCTGAGTTTTTACGAGGTTAGCCTCCTTGAGAACCCTCAAATGAAAGGACAGGTTAGGTTGGGATATGCCGAAGAAGGACTGGAGTTCGCACACGCAGAGCTCACCCTTCTTAGAGAGCAGGGATATTATCGTCAATCTCACCTCGTCGGAAAGGGCGTAGTAAAATTTCCTCACCTTCTCAAGTTCCATGGTGATAAAGATAGAGTCCATCACGAGAGGTATCAAGCTATGAAGATAGCCTTCATATGCACGGGGAACTCGGCGAGGAGCCAGATAGCGGAGGGTTTTGCGAGACACTTCGCCAGGGAGATGGGCAAAGACGTAGAAGTTTACTCTGCAGGCTCACAACCGGCGGGCTACGTCCACAAGCTCGCCATAGAGGTTATGAAAGAAGTCGGTATTGACATATCCCACCATCGCTCAAAGAGCCTTGAGGAGATACCCCTAAGTGATCTTGATCTCGTTATAACCCTCTGCGACTCAGCGAAGAATGAGTGTCCCGTGGTGCCGGGAGCCAAGACAGAACACTGGGGTATTCCCGACCCTGCCGGTAGGGGCTTTTACGCCTTCAGGTGGGTAAGGGATGAGATAGGGAAAAGGGTGAAGGAGCTCATTGAAAGGCTCTGAGCGAAGAGTAAACTCAACTCTATGAAGTATCCCTCCTACCTGAACCTTTACGAGAGCGGAGAGCTTAAGGAGAGGGCGGAGAAGGCTAAGGAGATGCTTCTCTCCTGCCGAGTCTGCCCTCACAACTGCGAGGTGAACAGGTCTGAAGGCGAGCTCGGATACTGTAAGACGGGCAGGTATGCGGTCGTCTCTTCCTACTTCCCTCACAGGGGTGAGGAGTTTCCTATAAGGGGCTACAGGGGAAGCGGAACAATTTTCTTCTCCTACTGCAACATGAGGTGCGTTTACTGCCAGAACTACGAGATAAGCCACCTCGGAGAGGGGAGAGAGGTAAAACCTGAAGAGCTCGCTCGTATGATGTTAGAACTCCAGGATATGGGGTGTCACAATATAAACCTTGTATCTCCCTCCCACGTGGTCCCCCAGATTTTGGAAGCTCTCCTCATAGCGGTTGAGAGAGGTCTCAGGATACCCCTCGTTTACAACACCTCTTCCTTCGACTCCTTGGAGTCCCTCAAGCTTTTGGACGGGATAGTGGACATATACCTTGCCGATTTGAAGTACTTAAACAGGGAGTTCGGAAGGAAGTACTCCAAGGTCAAGGACTATCCTAAGCACGCCAAGGAGGCTATAAGGGAGATGTACAGGCAGGTGGGAAATCTGAAGACCGACGAGCGGGGGATAGCGGTCAGGGGACTGATAGTGAGACACCTCGTCCTTCCCAACGACATATCCACGACGAAGGAGGTGATGGAGTTCCTCAGAAGTATAGATCCAGAGCTTGCGGTGAACGTCATGGATCAGTACTTCCCCTTCTACAAGGCAAAAGACTACCCGGAGCTCGCGAGAAGGGTAAGCAGGGAGGAGTACGAGAGAGCCTTGGACTATGCAGGTGGACTTACCCTGATTGAGGATTAAAATATCCGCATGGTAGAGTTCGTGGACGTAGAAAGGGAGGTCGAAAGGGAACTTGAGAAGATCAGGAAGCTTGAGAGAGAGGGAAGGGTTGAGGAGTTTAAGGAAAGGTTAAGGAAGCTTATTGAAAAGGATCCCCACTACTTGGAGCCCTACGTTATCCTCAGCGATATATACGAGATGGAAGGGAAGCTGAAGGAAGCGGAGGATCTCCTTAGGGAAGCTTATCTTAGAGCTAAGGAGTTTATATCTAAGGAAGGTAAACTTCCCGACAGGCTTGAGTGGAAACATCCTACCAACAGGCACATTATAAGGGCTCTTATAAACTGGGGAATTTTCCTCTGGGAACTGGGGGAGGTAGAAGAGGCGCTCAGGGTTCTTAAGGAGGTTTACAGGATGAACCCCAAGGACGAGCCGGGGGTGAGGTACTACATACTTGCCATACTCGAGGGAATGAGCTTCAACGAGTTCGAGCAGGTGTTTACAAAGGACGGGGAGTACAACAGGGAGGATTTAGAACACTGGTTCGAGAAGCACTCTAAGGATCATCCTGACCTCTTTAGCCCCGTCCAATAGGGTAGTACTCGAATCCCATAATCTTCATCTGACCTGGGTCAAAGACGTTCCTTCCGTCTATTACTATAGGGAGTTCCATGAGTTCTTTAACCTTATCCATATCAGCCTTTGCGAACTCCTCCCACTCTGTAAGTATCAGTAGCGCCTCTGCACCTCTGACCGCCTCATACTTATCCTTTACATAAACAAGATCATCACCTTCCCTGAACACCTTCCTGAAGTTCTCCACAGCTTTAGGATCATAAGCTCTTACCTTTGCCCCTTCCCTCAGGAGCTGGGGAATAATTTTTAGAGAGGGAGCCTCCCTTATATCGTCGGTGTTAGGTTTAAAGGAGAGACCCCATACAGCTATGTTCTTGTCCTTCAACGTCCAGAGAGCGTTCTTAACCTTCTCTAAGAACCTCTCCACCCTCTTGGAGTTTATCTTCTCAACCTCTTT
The DNA here is from genome assembly GCF_055385515.1 of Hydrogenivirga okinawensis. Classification (NCBI taxonomy): domain Bacteria; kingdom Pseudomonadati; phylum Aquificota; class Aquificia; order Aquificales; family Aquificaceae; genus Hydrogenivirga; species Hydrogenivirga okinawensis. The sequence continues at coordinate 492,771 of NZ_AP042386.1, forward strand.
GAGTAATCCGAAATCGACACCCAGATCCTCCGCTATCTTTATGAAAGCCTTAACATCCTTTGGAAAACAGCTCCCTCCGTAGCCTATCCCAGCTCTCAGAAACTCCCTTCCTATCCTCTTGTCGTAACCCATGCCCTGAGCAACGAGCTCGACATCTGCCCCTGTTCTCTCACAGAGATCTGCCACCATGTTTATGAAGGATATCTTCATGGCGAGGAAGGAGTTAGAAGCGTGCTTTATGAGCTCGGCGGTTGCGGGATCGGTAATTAGAAGAGGAAAGCCTTTGTCGGTCAGGGGTTTGTAAAGCTCCCTCATCAGCTCTTCAGCCCTTTTACTTTCAACACCCACAACTATCCTGTCAGGGTTCAAGAAGTCGTAAACGGCGGAGCCTTCCCTTAGAAACTCTGGGTTAGAGGCTACGTCGAAGGGTATATCCTTTTTCAGATACCTCTGAACTGTCTTCTTAACCAACTGATGGGTGTTCACGGGAACGGTTGATTTCTCTATCAGGAGCTTGTAGGAACTCATACACTTGGCGGTCAGCCTCGCCACCTCCTCCACCTGAGAGAGATCCGCCGATCCGTCGGGAAGAGAAGGCGTTCCTACGCAGATAAATATTACGTCCGAGAAGTTCACCCCTTCCTCAATGTCCGTCGTAAAGTGCAGACTTCCTCTATCTATCCCCTCCCTGAGGAGCTCGTCGAGCCCCGGCTCGTAAATGGGGCTTGTCCCCTTCTTCAGGAGTTCCACCTTTTCAGGAATCTTCTCTACTATTAGAACTTCGTTGCCCAAGTGGGAAAGGCATGCTCCCGTTACCAGCCCGACGTAGCCGCCGCCTATTACCGTTACCTTCATGTTTAAGGATTTTACTTCATTTGCCGAAGAGAAACTGAAGGAGCATCTTGAAGCCGTAAAGGAAAAAAACATAAATTATAGCCGCTTCACAGAAGCCTAAAAGGAAGTTCGCCTTCATCGAGAGCGAACCAAAGACCAGATCCCTGAAGCCCTCCGGATGGATAGGATAGAAGAGGGTGCTAACGAAACCCCCTATTACCGCAATGACGTAGGCTACCGCCAGCCTGTTGAGTGGATTCTTTATCTTGACCGCCTTAGTAAACCTGTCGGCCTCGTAACCAAAAATGGATAGCATAGAGACCGCAAGACCGAAGGACTTACCGATCATCTCGGCTTCCCTTCCAAAGGGCTGTAGACAGTAATCCCTCGCCGTAAAGCTCAGCATTATCCACCAGCCGAGACCCGTCAGGACGGTAAACACCGCCAGAAACATGCTATATAGATTTTAGCCTGGTATGGATTATAATATTTCCTTGGAAGCGGGCGTAGCTCAGTGGTAGAGCGGCTGCTTGCCATGCAGCAGGTCGCGGGTTCAAGTCCCGTCGCCCGCTCTTGGTATTAAATTAAAAACAAGGCGACGTGGCCGAGCGGCTAGGCGAGGGACTGCAAATCCCTTCTACGGCGGTTCGAATCCGCCCGTCGCCTCCATTAAAATGAACAAACTTCTTGTTTGGGGACTTGGAAAAAGCGGTCAGGCGGCGGTTAAGCTATTAGAAAGCAGAGGTTTTGAGGTATTTTCGGGTGATGACGCCCGAGGGGACAGGTGGGAGGAGTTTATCGAAGCTGTGGATACCGTGGTTCTCTCACCGGGAATACCGCCCCATCATCCTCTCTGGATAGAGGCTGAAAGGAAAGGGCTTGAGGTAATAGGTGAGCTTGAGCTCGCCTGGAGGTTTTTTAAGGGGAAGGTTATCGCCATAACGGGAACGGACGGTAAATCTACCACAACGAGGCTCACCTACCTAATGCTGAGAGGAAAGCTGGGAAGAGTTTATGAGGCAGGAAACATGGGAACACCTTTCTCCGAAGTTGTCCTGAGGGATCCAGAAGCTACCGTTGTTCTCGAAGTTTCCTCCTTTCAGGGGAAGACTCTAAAGACTTTCAGACCAACTATAGGAGCTTTTCTTAACTTTCACGAAGATCACCTCGACTGGCACCCTGACTTGGCGGATTACCTGCACAGCAAGTACAGGATATTTTCACGGCAGATAGAAAGGGATCTTTTTATAGCCGGTTCAGATCAGCGTGAGGTTGTTGATACACCGACGAAAGCAAGAAAGCTCAACTTTCAGGAAGGTTTAAAGCTGTTCAACTCCTCAGATCTTAAACTCAAAGGAGAACACAATCTAAAGAACGCCGCCGTGGCGGCTCTAATAGCTCACCTCTTCGGTGCCTCCGAGGAGGATATAAGGAAGGTTCTTAGAGAGTTTAGGGGACTTCCCTTCAGGATGGAACTCGTGCTCACCTTCAGAGGGATTGAGATATACAACGACTCCAAATCCACAACTCCAAACGCTCTACGGGCTGCCCTTTCCAGTTTTCCGCAGGGATCCGTGATCCTGATAGCAGGGGGTAAAGACAAGGGTGTGGACTTCGGTATATTAACTGACGTGGCGGATAGGGTTAAGCTCGCTCTTCTAATCGGGGAGACAAAAGAGAAGTTGAGCGAATTTTTCGGCAAGGAAAGATCAGAGCTCTGCTCTTCTTTGGAAGAAGCTGTGGACAGGGCGCTTCGGGTAGCTTCCCCTGGTGATTTCATACTCTTTTCTCCCGGATGCTCCTCTTTCGATATGTTTACAAATTACGTAGAGAGGGGGAACGCCTTTGAACGGTTAGTAAGGGAGCGTTGTAAACTATAAGTATGTCGGATATGGGTAAGCTTCTTGTTCTCTTCGGCGTTCTCCTGATAGTTATAGGACTTCTACTAATGGTATTTGAGAAGTTACCTCTTGGTATAGGCAGACTTCCGGGAGATATAGTTGTGAAGCGGGATAACTTTGTGTTCTACTTTCCTATAGTGACCTCCCTCCTGCTCAGCGTTATACTTACCCTTCTGCTAAACCTTATTTTTTCGCTGAAGAGGTAGCCCTGTGATCCTTGTATATCTTTGATAGAATGCCGTTGACAAACTTCGCCGCTTTCCTGTCAGCGTACTTTTTAACGAGGTCTATATAGTCGTTAAAGGCTCTACCAGGATCGGGGGGACCGAGGAAGAGGAGCTCAGCAGTTCCGAGCCTGAGAGCGTTCCTCTCTATATATCCAAGTCTATCTATGCTCCAATCCTGAGCGTATTCCGAAATAAGGGAGTCTATCTCGGGCAGTCTGTCCCTAACGGTGCTGATAAGTTTATCCATATACTCCACTATCTCCCTATTCTTTATACCCTTTTCCTCGATGAGCTCGTTAATTATCCTGTCGAGGGAATCGCCTCTTATATCCCATCGATACAGCACTATCAGGCTGTTCTCCCGTGCCTTTTTTCTGAACCTCATAGCTTAACCGAGCTTTTTGAAGAGGTTCGCCATCTCTATAGCGGAAAGGGCTGCCTCCCACCCCTTGTTGCCCATCTTAGTTCCTGCCCTCTCCACGGCCTGCTCGATCGTATCGGCGGTTATAACACCGAAGGAGACAGGTTTTCCGTAATCTATGGAAAGGTTGGCGAGGCCTTTAGAAACTTCGGCGGCTATATAATCGAAGTGGGGAGTGCTTCCCCTTATCAGAACCCCCAAGGCTATGACCGCGTCTATGTCAGCCCTATCCAGGAGCTTCTTTACAGCTACCGGTATCTCCCAGGATCCGGGAACTCTTACCAGTTCTATGCTGTCCTCACTTCCGCCGTGTCTGAGTATGCAGTCCACCGCTCCCTCTACGAGTCTGTCTACCAGCAGGTGGTTGAACCTCGACGCCACTATTCCGAACCTTATACCCTCAGCCCGAAGGGCTCCTTCCTGAACCTTCATAGTAAGGAATTTTATAATATTCCACCGATGGGGAGAGCGATAAGCGTAATTCTCCTTTTCACCCTCGCCTTCGGCACAGCACCGCACCATTTAGAAAAGGGTGATCTGATTAGATCCTTTGAAAGGTTTATATCCGGAAAGGCGGACACCTATGACCTGTTCCTTTTAAAGAGCATAGTTGAGGATCAAAAGATAGAACCCCCCAAGTACTTTAAGTTCTTTGCCAAAGGATTACTTCTGGAGAAGAGGGGTGAGACCGAGAAAGCGCTCGAAAACTACTTACGTTCCATAGAGATCCATTCGGGATACAATCCTTCCTACTTCAGACTTAACGCACTCCTGCGAAAGGTTGAGAACCCGGAAGTTTTCAGGGATAAGCTCACCGCCGTAGTGAGGAAAAGGTTTAAGGTTCCGCCGCCGGTAATCCTTGAGAACGCGGAGGGTAAGTACGTATTCCTCGTTGAGAAGATGTCCCAGTATCTTCTAATTTATAAAGGAAAGAAACTCGAAGACCTCTACCCCGTAACTACCGGAAGGGACTGGGAGGACAAGTGGAGAGAAGGTGACAGGAGGACGCCCGAAGGTATTTACTACTTCACCGAATTCATACCACCCAACAGGTTACCGGCAATGTATGGAGGGATAGCTGTCGTCCTCAACTACCCTAACCCGGTGGACAGGCTTCTCGGAAAGGGAGGAAGCGGAATATGGCTCCACGGTAGCGACGAAGAGGACAGGAATAAAATACCCTTCAGTACAAGAGGGTGTGTGGTAGCGGGAAATAGTGATCTCAGGGAGATAGTCAGTAGGATCTCAACTAAGAACACTCTGATCGCCATCTATAAGGAAATTCCTGAAGACATTAAGGTGGACGATGTAAAAAGTTTCCTGAGAGAGTGGAAGGAAAGCTGGGAAGAAAAGGATGTGGAGAGGTATCTCTCCTTTTACTCGGACAAGTTTCGCTGGAAGAGGGGAGGGATCAGAGAGTGGAGAAGATACAAAAAGAGGGTAATCTCCAACAAAGAGTTCATAGAGGTAAAGATAGACGACCTGACGATCCTTGCCTTCAGGAGAGGTCTTTCTAAGGAGGTAGAATACTACCTTGCCGAGTTCAGGCAATCTTACAGATCGGACAAGTTCTCTGACCTGGGTATAAAAAGGCTTTATATAATAAAAGAGGGGGATGGTTTGAGAATTCTGGAAGAGGAGTTTTTAAGGGAGGGTAGGTAATATGATCGTCCTGTTCCTTCTCTCTCTAATTGCCCTCGGGTTTGGAGTATGTCCAGTCGATCAGAGTGCAGCCCTTGAGATCTCCTCTAAAACCTTAAAGGAGAAGGGAAAGGTGTACAGACGTGCCGACGTTCTTATCTTCCTTCCCATCGAAAAGAAGCTTATCGAGAAGAGGGTTGAGCTACTTAAGGTCGATGCAAGGATCTACAAAATCGATGAAAGTGTCTACGAGGTCAGAGTAACGTTCAAGAACAGAGGTGGTAAGGTTATCGAGAACGCTGTCCTTGAGCAGGTCCTCGGTAACAGCAGCTTTGAGAGCGAGACCATTTACGGAAAGAGGCTGATATCCCGCACACCTCTGATATTCGAACCGCTCAGCTTGTACGTGACCGATCTGTCCAGGAGCAAGGCGAGGATAAGCCTGCCTCCCGTTGGACCCGGTGAGGAGATAGAGCTCGTTTATAGGATCAGGGGGAAAAAACCTCAAAAACCGTCACTCGTTGGTAACTACACACTGGTGAAAGAAGAAGAGGATAGGGTTTACATGCTCGTTGCCAAGTATTCACTTCTCTTCGGATACGGAAGGACGAGGACTGAAGATATAAACCTCGAGAACATAAAGGAGCTTTTGGAAGGTTTCAGGAAAGCGGGGCTGAAGCCCGTGGTTAAGGTGGTCGGTCTCGCCGATGGGGTCACAAAGAACCTTAGGAAGAACGAGGAGGTGGCCAAGGAAAGGGCAAGGTTTGTAGCCCGTAGGGTCCTCGGGGAGAACTTTGCCTGTTACATAAGGAGAGGTTTTGCAGAGAACTTCAAGCAAGCCTTACCCTGATGCCGTTTTTATAAAGGTACTCCTTTAGATCAGGTATACTTATCTCTCTGAAGTGGAACAGTGAAGCCGCCAAGGCTGCGTCAACTTTTCCCTTCTCAAACACCTCGTAGAAGTGTTCCTTACTCCCCGCTCCTCCGCTCGCGATGACCGGTATGTTCACCGTTTCCGCAACAGCTTTGCAGAGCTCAACATCGTAGCCCTCCTTAGTTCCGTCCCTATCCATGGACGTAAGGAGTATCTCTCCCGCTCCAAGGGACTCTACCTTCTTAGCCCACTCAACAGCATCTATACCTGTGGGTGTCCTCCCTCCGTGGATATAAACCTCCCAGCTCTCTCCTCTTCTCTTTGCGTCTATAGCCACCACTATGCACTGAGATCCGAAGAGCTTTGCTCCTTCATGAACCAGCTCGGGATTCTTGACCGCAGCTGTATTTACGGAAACCTTATCGGCTCCTGCCTCCAAAAGCCTCCTCATGTCTGCCACCGTCCTTATGCCACCTCCTACAGTGAAGGGCATAAAAACGGTCTCCGCTACCTTTTTCACCACCTCTATCATGATCTCCCTGTCCTCTGCCGAAGCGGTTATGTCTAAAAAGACGAGTTCGTCCGCACCTTCCTCCTCGTATCTCTTGGCTACCTCAACAGGATCGCCGGCGTCCCTAAGATTTAAAAATTTGACACCCTTTACCACCCTTCCCTTATCCACGTCAAGACAGGGAATTATCCTTTTGGCAAGCATTACAGACTTTAGATTTTATGACACAGATCGGTGGAAAGCAATCGTGGGAAAGCTATATAAAGATCTGAGATAAAAATCTCGGGAGGTTAAATGATGGCTCGGAAGGTTGCTCAGGATGTCATAAAGGAAAAGCTCATAATAGACTCCAATACGGGAAAGCCGGTTAAGGAGATAAGCGTAGAGAACGGGAAGATAGTGATAACCAAGGAGAGCGGAGAGGTTGTGGAAATACCAGTGGACACTATAAGGGGCAAATACATTCTCATGAGATTGGAGACAGGACTGAGCGAGATAACGGAGCCCATTTACGTATAATTTTCTTCATGGAAGTTGAGATTAAAAGGGGCAGTCTCTTAGAAGTAGATGCAGACGTAATAGTGAATCCGGCTAACAGCTATGGTTACATGGGTGGCGGTGTTGCCGGAGTTATAAGAAGGTTTGGAGGGGACGAAATCGAAAAGGAAGCTGTCTCTAAGGCTCCTGTACCTGTGGGTAGCGCCATTCTAACTACCGCCGGGAAACTGAAGTTCAAAGGTGTAATCCACGCTCCCACTATGGAAGAACCTGCCATGAAAACTACCGAAGAGAAGGTAAGGAAGGCTACGAGAGCTGCCTTGAAGCTGGCTGACGAACTGTGCTTTAAGAGTGTAGCCTTCCCCGGGATGGGAACGGGTGTAGGCAAAGTTCCTAAGGACATAGCTGCCAGGGTCATGGTGGAGGAGATAAAGAATTTCAATCCAGTCTGCTTAGAGAAGGTTATCTTAGTAGATCTCGACGAGGAGATGGTCGAGGAGTGGAAGAAGGCTCTTAAGTAGAGCCTCGGAGTTTAGGCACTCTCTACCTTCGCACACGTTGGGAAAGCAGGGTGAACAGTCGAGACCAAGGGACAGCTGATAAACCTTCTCACCTATAGGCTTCCATACTACTGGATCGGAGGGACCGTAGATAACAATTGAGGGCACCCCAACATAAGAAGCGAGGTGAGATATACCCGAATCAGGACCTATATATAGAAGGGCGTCTTTTAAGGATCGGGCTATCCACAGGGGGTCTAAACTCTCTACGTAATTACTTACCTGCTCCTTAGCCCAAGCGTCCGCTTCGCCTATGAGATATATGACATCGAGGTCGCGGTTTCTCAGAACCTCTTCCACTCTCAGGAAGAGCTCTATATCGGGGTTCTTCTTCTTAGATCCACTCGAGGGATGTATAACCGCCTTTCCTTTAAAAGGGGAGTTATCTACGGGCTCCACGGGTAATCTTAAGGAAAATTCCTCAGACTCCAAACCTGTCGCTTTTAAATAGTGTTCGAGGATCCAAACTCTTCCTTCGGGGAAAGGTCTTACGTTTCCATCGAAAGACACCTTTATTTCAAGGTCGAACTCTTCATCGGGAACCTCAGAGAGAATCCTGTCCACCCAGCCTACGGCTCTGGCTATTTTAAAGTAATCGCAGTTGCCGACCGCTGTGATATGCAAACCTTTCCTCTTCAAGATCTCGAGCAGGGGGAAGGTGAGGAGCGTATCACCAAGCCCACCCCTTCTGTAAAGCAGGGCTTTCACAGAAATATATTACATCCCGAGTCTTATTCTCACCCCCATGTAAACCATTATGAGGGCAAGGATGAGATTTATAAGTCCAAGCCAGCGCGCCCACTTCCTGTGGTACTCTGAGCCGATGGCCTTTTTACCCGCCCAAAGGTCGTGAACCAAAGAGACCACCACGATAATAAAGAAAAGTACAAGCTTCTCAATTACGCTCCTCCTCTCCAGCCCTCCATGCAGAAGATAGGCGTTCGCGAGGCCGGTTATAAGTAGGAGGGAGAGCGTTATCATAGTGCCGTACAGACTGAACCTCTTCCCCACCTCCTGAAAAGCCTCGTCTCGAAAGGGCTTATCCTTTATATAAGGAGCTATAACGAGTGAAAGGAAGATCATACCACCTACCCAGAAAGCGGCGAGTATAACGTGAAGCCAGAGAAAGAACTCCTTCGTAAACATTCGTTAACATTTTAACATATCAGGGTTCGAAAATGAGCATTATTCCGAGGAAAAGAACGCTGAAGGAGATTATCTCTTTCAACCTTTGAGGTTTTATCATCCTCGAGGTGTATAGACCTGAGAGTATACCTAAGGGTACTGCAAGAGCAGCGGATACTACAAGACTGGCTTCGATGAACTCCAAACCACCTTGAACGCCGTATGCAAGCAGTCTGAAGATAATATTAGAGGTAAAGAAGAGAGTCAGTGTGGATTTAAACTCTTCCACATCATCAAGCACCTGATTGAGATACACCACCGGGGGTGGTCCTCCCATACCTATTAGACCAGCAAAAAAGCCCCCCATAAATCCGGCTCCTGCACCTGTGATCAAGCCTCTTTCAAGTTTGAACCTCCTCAGGCTTCCTTTCTGAACGAGCAGATCGTAGAGACCTAGAGATAATATGAAGAGCCCGATGATTAGTTTGAGAGTGTCTCTTTCCAAGAGCAACAGTAATTTTCCGCCTAAGAATATCCCGGGTACAGAGCCTAAGATGAGCGTGCCGAGCACCCTCCAGTTGGGTCTTACTCTCCTCATAAGAAGGAAAGCCATAAATAGAGTTCCTATAAGGTTTATGGGGGCAGAACTAACTATGACCGTTTTGGGATCTAACGTAAGGGAGAGTATTCCAACTATAAATATACCGGCACCGAAGCCGGTAAAAGCCTGAAAGAACCAGGCGAATAAAAACACCCAGAAGCTGATAAGCGTGTCGCTCACGGACTTCTGCCTATGCCAAGGAGCTTCTTCAAGCTCGAGAGTATACCACCGAACCTCTTCTTATACTCGTGCCTAAGCCTCTCAACCATCTTACCTATGTATCCAGTCAGGTAGGAAAGCCTCCTCTTATCGTTTACCCTGTTCTCCTGCATAAACTCCTTTAGAACTTCGTTTACTGTCTTGAGTGTCTGAATTGTTCTGTAAAGAGACTCTTCCGACTCAAGGTTTACCTTCTCCATCTCTTCCTTAAGGATTCTCTCTATCCCTTCAAGGGCGTAATCGAGGCTCCTGCTCGCTATCTCCGGCTCTGTCGGAAAGGAAGTAACTATCTCAAGGAGCTTGGCTCTGAACCTTAAACGGAAGTCCATAAGCTGCGTCTCAAAGGGTTCTTTCTTTTCTATATCTTCGAAGAACTCTCTGACCATAATCACAACTCTATCTTCCATACTCTCCATAGCTACCTCCTTTATTTGGGATAGTTAATTATAAAGGTATTCGATGAGAAGGAATTTTAAATCTTGAGCCACCTTCTCTTCGCAAGAAAATCTAAGAAAACTTTCGCGTAGTAAACGTTGGAGAGAAAACTCGCTATCGTTCCTATGGCGAGGGTGGTAGCGAAGCCCTTCACCGGTCCACTTCCGAACTGAAAGAGTATCAAGGAAGCAACGAGCAGTGTAATGTGGGTATCCCATACTGCACTGAGGGTCCTCCTGTAGCCAAGTTCGATAGCCTTCCGTAGGGTGTTTCCTAAGCGGAGTTCCTCTTTCACCCTCTCGAATATCAGAACGTTAGAGTCAACAGCTATTCCCATATTGAGGATTATCCCCGCTATACCCGGAAGGGTGAGTGTTCCGCCCAGCCCAGCAAGTCCAGCCCAAAGGAGAAGAGCGTTCATGAGAATAGATACCGTAGCAGATACTCCCGCAGTCTTGTACCTCATCACAACGATAAGAACTAAGAGGATAAAACCAAGTATGCCGGCCTTTATCCCCTGTTCTATAGCATCCTTCCCGAGGGAGGGTCCGACGACCTTCTCTTGGAGTATCTCAACGCTCGTTGGCAGAGCTCCCGTTCTCAGGATCAGAGCGAGGTCCCTAACCTCCTCTGGTGTGAAGTTCCCCGTTATCTGTCCTCTGTCGGATATTCTGCTCCTTATCACGGGGGCAGAGACAACCTTGTCCTCTAAGACTATAGCGAGCCTTTTACCTATGTTCTTTGAAGTAAATTCCGCAAACTTGGAGGCGGCTTCACTCTTGAGTTCAAAACCTACAGCAGGACGCCCAAACTCGTCTTGGGATATGTAAGCGGTCTTTAGATCGGATCCCGATACCACAGGAACTTTATCGAGAAGAAACCACTCGTTGCCGTCTCTGGAGGGAAGTATCTCCGTATCTTTCGTGAGCTTTCTCTCGAGTTCCTCCCTCGAGTAGGAGCTGTCCATAACGAGCCTCAGTTCTAAGGAGGCTGTACTGCCTATGATCCTCTTTGCCCTCTCTATGTCAAGAAAGCCGGGAAGCTCAATTAGTATCCTCTCACCCCCGAGCCTCGTCACTACAGGCTGAGCTACGCCGAGCTTGTCTATCCTGTTTCTGAGAACTTCTATAGTCTGATCGACTATGTCCTTCTTAAATTGAGCTATATACCTTTCCGAAAATACTACCCTGAGTATTCCTTCCTGACTTTTTTCTACAACAAACTCCTTAGATATTTTCTTTATCTCCTCGAGGATGGAGGGTAGCTCTTTTTCCTCCAAGTACTCTATCTCTATCCTGTCCGAATAGGCGGTAACGTCCAAAATCCTGAAGCCTCTATCCCTTAAAGTCTTCTCGAGAAAGCGTGCCATCCTTTCGTACTCGTTTTCAAGAGCCCTTTTATAATCCGGTTGGAGAACTATGGATATGCCACCCTTGAGATCGAGTCCGAGGTTCACCGGTCTGTAAATTACGACGAGGATCGAAAGAGCTACGAGCAGTATAAATCCCGCGAGATTGTATGTCGTATTTTTCATCGGTTAACTATTATACGAAAGCAACTCCCTCACTATAAGTCCGTGCTTCACCCCCCAGTCTCCCACCCTTAGCTTGTCCTTCCCAAAGATCTCGAGGATCACGATAAACATCGCTATACCTGAAATAATGACCTCCGCCCGCTTATCCTCTATCTGTTTGTATCTTCTGCTTCTCTCCTTAAAAGGGAGTCTAACAAGTCTATCAAACCACTTCCTGATGGACTCCAGGGTCAGCTCACTCCCGTGGATCCTTTTAGGATCGTAGGGATAGACGTTGTACTCTAAAGCTGAGAGAGTCGTTATGGTCCCGCCGAGCCCTATTATTTCATCGACATCCCTTTTCAGAGGCTCTACCTCCTCCTTTAAAAAGTCCATCAGCTTCCTTATCTCCTCTTCAGAGGGAGGGTCGTGTCTGAGAAACCTTTCAGTAAGGCTGACTATCCCTATTGGAAGGGAGATAAGATCCTCTACGTTCATGTCTTTCCCGAAGATGAACTCCGTCGATCCTCCCCCCTGATCTACCACAAGAAAGTCTCCCTTCGGTTTGAGGGAGTAGGCTGTAGCGAGGAAGGCGAGTTCCCCCTCCTCCTTCGGGCTGATAACCTTTACTTCTATTCCAGTTTTCTCCTTTACCCTCCTTGAAAAATCTTCGGCGTTCTCAGCTCTCCTGATAGCTTCCGTTGCAACCGCCACGACCTTATCGACTCCAAGTCTCTCTATGTCCTTCTTATACCCTTCAAGAACCTTTAAGGTCTCCTCCACCCTGTCTTCCCTGAGTTCCCCTGTCTCCTTTACACCGCTCCCAAGGGATGTTATGTAACCTTTCTCTAAGACAACGTCTATGTTTCCATCCTTAACGTCGGCGACGGTCATACGAACGGAGTAAGAGCCTATATCGATCGAGGCTATCCGCATGGAGATAGTTTAACCTCTCTTTACGAAGGGATACCTCCTCAGAACGCCTCTCAAGAACCTATCCCTGACTTTCAGAAAAACCTCGTTCCCCTCCCTTCTTTCCTCAAGATCAACGAAGCAGAGGGCTATCCCCTTCCCGAGCGTCGGTGAAAAGGTCCCGCTCGATACTTTTCCTACGACCTTACCTTCTCTTAATATATCGTAACCCTCCCTCGGAACGCCTCTCTCTATCATCTCAAGACCGAAGAGCTTCCTCTTTATCTCCTTAGAGAGCATAGCCTCCTTTCCTAAGAAGTCCTTCGAAAGCTCCACGAACCTGTCCAAGTTAGCCTCTAAGGGAGTTATATCCTCCGAGATCTCATGTCCGTAGAGTGGAAATCCCGCCTCTATTCTGAGAACGTCCCTCGCTCCCAGCCCGCAGGGCTTTGCCTTCTTCACAAGTTCCTCAAAGAGATCTGTCCCCTCTTCAACAGGAGCGTAGATCTCAAAGCCGTCCACCCCCGTGTATCCCGTTCTAGAGACGATCGTGTCTCCAAAGGTTTTGAAGTGGTAATATTTGAGATCTTCTATATCGAAGTAATCCTTGAGAATCTCCTCGCTCTTAGGTCCCTGGAGGGCTATCTGGATAGTGGAGTCGGAGACGTCTTTAACAGGTACGTATCCTTCAAGCCAGTTTTTAATCTTTTCTTTATTGGCAGCGTTGGTGCAGATGAAGAACTCTTCCTCCGAGAGCATGTATATCGTGACGTCGTCCTTCACCCCTCCTCTTTCGTTGGTAAAGAGATTGTACTGAACCCTTCCGGGGTAAAGCTTCTTGAGGTTGTTGGTGGTAAGTCTTTGAAGCACGCCTAAGGCGTCCTTTCCAGAAACAATCAGCCTTCCCATGTGGGATATGTCGAACACTCCCGCCGAGCTCCTTACAGCCCTTGCCTCTTCTATAATACCGGTGTATTGAAGGGGCATTTCCCAGCCGTGAAAGTCGATAAACCTTGACTTTAAATTTTTATGAATCTCGTATAGAGGTGTTCTCATGATCCTTTCTTGGAAGGTCTCCGAGCACCCGGTAAAGCAGTTCCCTTATCTCCCCCATCTCCCCCTCAAGCCTGTCGAACCTTCTGTTCATGCTGTCTTCCAAGCGATCAACCCGGTTATTCAGATCATCTATTCTCTTTTCAACGCTACCTACCCCCTTGTTTATCAAGAACATGAATATTCCCATGAACCCGGCAACACCGAAGATTATCGTTATGACCTGTCCCCATTCCATGGTATTAATATAACTCCGTTACGATGAGGAAAGCGGACATACCGAAGGTGATAGAGATCCTTAAGGAGAACTACGAGAAGTGGGAGGCTCCTGTTGTAACCCTCGTGGCACAGCACACCCACAATCCCTTCAAGGTTCTGGTCTGTGCCCTTTTATCCACAAGGACACGGGATGAAACAACAGCAAAGGTCTGTAAAAGGTTCTTTGAAAGGATCAAGTGTCCCGAAGACCTACTCGAAGTTCCCCTGGATGAGCTCGAAAGGCTCATTTATCCCGTTGGATTCTACAGGAATAAGGCTAAGCAACTGAAGGAGCTCGCGAGGATACTCGTAGAGAACTACGGAGGCAAGGTCCCCGATAGAAGAGAAGAGCTCCTGAAACTTCCCGGCGTTGGGAGGAAGGTTGCCAACCTCGTCCTCGCTGACGGATACGGAATACCTGCGATATGTGTGGATACCCACGTCCACAGGATAACGAACCGTTGGTGTCTTATAAAGACGAAAACGCCAGAGCAAACGGAGAAAGAGCTTACGAAGGTTCTGCCGAAGGAGTACTGGATAGTTATAAACAGACTTCTCGTAGCCTTTGGTCAGAGGATATGCACTCCCCAGAAACCGAAGTGTGAGATCTGTCCGATAGAAAAGTTCTGCGACAAGTGTTTTTAGCTCTGCTCTCCGCCTATCTCAAAATCCTCAGGTCTTATGTTTTCAAGCCACTCCTTGAGCTGTCTCTTTTCCTCGTCCTCCTCTGGTTCGGGAACCCTCGACTTTTCGAGAACCTCTTCCGCCACAAATATAGGCGCTCCAAACCTCAGAGCTAAGTTTATTGCATCACTCGGTCTTGAATCTATTATTAGGGTGTTGTTTCCTTGGACTATATGTATCTCCGCGTAGTAGGTGCTGTCCTTGAGATCGTTTATTACTATTCTATCTACCACCCCACCCATCTCGGTAATCACGTTCTGAAGGAGTTCGTAGGTCATAGGTCTCGGAGGCTCCACGTCCTGAAGCTTCATAGCTATTCCGTTCGCCTCGAAGGCTCCTATCCATATAGGGAGTATCGTCTCCTCGTCCTCCTTAGCTTTGAGAACCACGATCGGCATCTGGGAGACCGGATCGAGCGTCACGCCGTGAACCACCATCTCTATCATCTCACCACCTCCAGAAGCTCACACTCAAGGTTGAATGGTGTTGCCCTCCTGACCTTAACCTTAACAATCTTTCCTACCAGTTCCTTCCCTCCCGTGAGCGTTGCCCACTTGTTGGTTGTCGTTCTACCTATAACGGTTCTGTCACTCCTCTCCTCCTCGACCAGAACCTCCTGCACGGTGCCTTCGTATCTTTTTGAAAGTTTCGACATTATAGCCTTCTGAAGCTCCAAGAGCCTGCTCATCCTTTCGGTCTTCACTTCGTCGGGAACCTGTCCCTCCATTTCGGCTGCGGGCGTTCCGGGTCTCGGAGAGAACTTGAAGGAGAAGATCTGCTCGAACTCCACCCGCCTGACCACATCGAGGGTGTGTTCAAAGTCCTCATCCGTCTCCGTAGGGAATCCCACTATTATGTCCGTAGATAGGGCTATGCCGGGTATCTTCTCTTTAAGCCTTTCTATCCTCTCAAGATAGAACTCCTTGGTATACTTCCTGTCCATAAGTTCAAGGATCCTGTTGGAACCTGCCTGAAAGGGAAGATGCAAAGCGTTGCACACCTGTGGTATATCCGCCATAGCCTCTATTGTGTCGTCGGTCAGGTCTATCGGATGTCCTGTGGTAAACCTTATCCTCTCGACACCTTCTATCTTCGAAACCTGATAGAGGAGTTCGGAGAAAGGTATAGGCTTTTCAAGATCCTTTCCCCAGGCGGTCACGTTCTGCCCGAGCAGGTGTACCTCCCTGACTCCATCGTCCACAAGCCTCCTTACCTCTTCGAGAATGCTCTCTAAGGATCTTGACCTCTCCCTTCCCCTCGTTCTCGGGACCACACAGTAGGTGCAGTTCTTATCGCATCCCTTTATAACCGTTACGTAGGCACAGTAAGGGTTATCCCTCTCTACGGGAAACTCCCAGACCCTATCCTCGTCCTCAGGAGGCTCTTCGAGGATCGCTATCGCCTTGTAGCCCGCCTGAGCCTGATTTATGAGCTCAGGAAGTTGATGCATGTTAAAGGAAGAAAACATTATGTCTACAACAGGAGCCTTCTGAACGAGCTCCCAGCCTGCCCTCTGGGCGAGACAGCCTGAAACCGCTATCAAGGCGCTGGGATTTTTTTCCTTTACCTTCTTATACTCTCCTATGTGGGAGAGAACCTTCTGATCCGGCTTCTCCCTGATGGTACAGGTATTTAAAAGTATCAGATCCGCCTCCTCCCAGTTGTCGGTCGGTTCGTATCCGAGGGTGCGCAGTATCCCCCTTATCCTTTCCGAGTCGTTGAAGTTCATCTGGCAACCGAAAGTCTTTATAAAGTATTTCTTTCCCATAGTATATAATTTTGTGGCGTCATAGGAACTTAGGCAAGTTTAATTCGGGAGGACAATCCTCACTTTGAAGAGATCCTCAAGATCATAGTAATCAATCCTAAGGTTTATCAGGGAGGCGAGCTCCTTCGTAATGTCCAACCCCATGCCTGAACCCACCAGATCCATGAGATCCGATTTCTCCACACTATTCTCTATCCAGATATCTCCCGCATCACAGTACACATGTACGGTTGAATCCTGCGGAGAAAACTTTATGGCGTTGTGCAGGAGGTTATACAGAATTCTCTTGAAAATGAACTCGTCCGTTTTAACCTTAAGATTGCAACCCTTTACTTCTATCGCCACTTTTTTGAACTTGGATGTCAAATATAACTCTGAAACAACGTCTTCTATAACATCGCTTAAAACAAATTCCCTCTCTCTAACCTCTCTGCCTGGCAGTTCCAGGTCGAGCAAGTATCTTGTTAGAAGATCAAGGTTGTCCACCAGCAGGGTTATGTCTTTGTCAAAATTTAATTCCCTGCTCTCCACAAAGCTCTTTAGAGCAGATACCTTGTTAGCAAGTTCGTGGACTAGAGCCCTCCTGATGTCTCCGGCCTTGCTCATCTTCACTACTTATCGGCAAAAGAGACAAACACTTCAAAGCTGTGCAGTACAAAGCCGTCTACACCTTTGCAGGAAAGTAATTTTAACCTCTTAGCCTTTTCCATAGGAAGAGTGAGCCTATCACCTCTGACTTTATACCTACCAACCAGCCTAAGTCCCTCCCTTTCGACCTTATAAATATTGTGGATCTCGTCTTTCTGTCTGTGGAGTTCAAAACCAACATAGAGTTTCTTTCCCCATCTTTTACTTAACTCTATCTCCTCACGAGACAAACGTAGAGCTTCTTCTATACTGCTCCTGTACGCCATGACCACAACCTCGTCTGCATGCTCAAATACATAGTCCAAGAGTGGCCTTCCCGCAAGTGTATATTTGTCGAACCAGAAAGGTATGACCACAGATAGCTTCACGTTACCCAGGTCGTTTCTGAGACTTTTCAGCATGTTTACATATTCCCTTATATATAGTTCCCTACGGACGTTGAAATCCGGGTTCAGGTATGGTTCAACATCTATCTGAATACCACTTGCTTCCAAGCTTTCCAATATACTCTTATTTAAATTGATCCTCGTATCCCTTCCACCGTCGAGCAAATAAACTTCGAGACCCAAGGACTTCAATCTCTCAACATGTTCCTTGCTCAACCTGTCGCTCACCTGCAAATAGACCCTTCTGACATTCCATCTCTTAACAACACTTAGGAAGGTTTTCCAGTTACCTTCTATATCTTCATACTTCCAGACCCAGAGGGAGATATGAGGAGTTCCTCTGTAACATCTGACACCGATTTTCTGGATTCTGCCTTCTTCCTTACCTTTCAACGGATTCTCTGAATAATAGGAAATACTTATCCTGCTACCTGTCTGTACAATATCTATGTAGTTTATTCCCTCGAGCTTAGATGTTTTAGAGGCACAACCTATAATAAGAATGAAGAGTACGGTCAGAAGTATCACTTCACTACTCCCAAAAGTCTTTCTGCAACTATCCCTACCCTGTGCCTCCCAAGATAGCAGTGTATGTATATCTTTTTTCCCTGATGCTTTTCTATTAGCTCTTTTATACGAGATAGCTTTTTCAGGTTCTCCTTAGATCCAAGATCTATGAAAGATAGAGGGACGTTGTAGAAGTTAACCTCATACCTTTGTAAGATCTCCTTCTCCTTTTCAATTAGGCTTTTCTCAAAGGGTATGGAGGGGTTCAGGAGGGAGATGAAGACCTCAACCTTACTTACACGGACGAGCTTGTCTATGTCCTTTTCCCTCGGATAGGGTCCCACAATTATGTTTTCTGTAATATACCGAGCTTCACCTTGGATTAATCTTAAAGGAAAGAGGTAGGGCTCTACGTAGCTGAAGTAAACGGAACCCAAGGAGAACAGGTAGCCGATCAAAACCAGTATGAAGATAGCCCTAATTACCTTAGTGAGCACCGACTAGCCTCCTGACGATACGAGTTCTCACCCTGCCGAGATAGCTGTGGAAGTATATTCCCTCTCTCCTGTGTCTTTTCAGAATCTTAGAGAGCTTCTCTACCGAGTTCTCAGTCTCCATGAAGGGTTTAAACTGAACGAAGTAAACCCTGAAACCCTTTCTCTTCAGGAAGGATCTTTCTCTTTCTACAATTGCTCCCTCGTGAAACATATCTCTATCTAACATAATAACAACTACCCTTATCCTGCGCTCTTTTAGAAACTCAATTAGTTTCTCCTCCCTCATATAACCGCCCACCCATACGTTGTCTTTGAGTCTGACCGGCTTAGCTTTTGCCCATTGGAGGGGTAATAGATACCTCTCATACTTAGGAAAGTCTATCAGCGATAGGACGAAAGAGGTAAAGCTGAACATAAGAACGAGAAAGAAAAACATCCTGAGAGAGTTCTCGTAAAGTTTAAGAGCCAACCTCACCAACCTTAGCTTCCTCCATGGCTTTTCTTTTAGGCTTTCCCCAAGCCCTGTACCAGAACTGGAAGGTCGCAACGAACCTCTCCATAACTATAATCTGCCGGTAACCGAAGATATCCAAAAGGCTAAAGAACATGAGTTTTACGATATCTTTCAGGGAGCCGTACCTTTTATAGAGTAAGTTGTCGAGGAGAATGGATCCCACACTTATGAGGACGCTCCAAGCGAAGGCTATTAAGAAAAAGAGGAGGGCAAACTCCCTGCTGAGCATTCCGAAAAGGTAAAAGAGCACAACCCCCAAGTATCCTAAGAACTCTACAAAGGGACCGAGGGCTTCAACGAAAACGAAGTAAGGGTATCCCAAAAGTCCAACCCATCCGTACTTGGGATTAAAGAACATCTTTTTGCTATACCATAGGCTGTCTATGAGTCCCCTGTGCCACCTGTTCCTCTGTTTGAGGAGGGAACTTAAATCAGAAGGAACCTGTGTCCAACATATAGGGTCAGGTATGAAGACTATCCTGTAGGGGATCTTTTTCTCTATAAAGTGTTTGTGGAGCCTTACCACAAGATCCATGTCCTCACCTACGGTATGCCGATACCCGCCCACCTCCAAAACAGCGTCTTTACGGAATATACCGAAAGCTCCGGAGATTATCAGCAGGCTATTGAAGATGTTCCAAGCGGTTCTTCCTATAAGGAAGCCTCTCGTATACTCTATCACCTGGAATATCTCAACCCACTTTTTGGGAGCTCTTATCCTTACCACCCTTCCGTCCTTGATCTCACACCCGTTCAGAGCTCTTACGGTTCCCCCCGTAGCTATAACTCTTTTATCCTCTACAAACAACCTTGAAGCTCTCAAAAGAGCCTGTTCCTCTAAGATAGAATCGGCGTCTATACAGCAGAAGAAGGGGTAGGTACATACGTTTATACCGCAGTTCAGAGCGTCCGCCTTCCCTCCGTTCTCCTTATCCACAACTAACAGGTTGGGGTAGTCGAGCGAAACGTATATATCCTTTATTGGCTTGTGTTTTAGAACTATCCGTACGGGTTTATCAATCCTAACGAGCCTGAAACTCTCCTTAAGCCTTTCTAAGGTTCCGTCGGTAGATCCATCGTTCACAACTACTATCTCGAACTCAGGATAGTGCAACCTTAGGAGGGAAGCTACGCTTGAAACGATAGTTTCTTCCTCGTTGTAAGCGGGAACTATTATGGAAATAGGTCTGTAGAGGACGTTGGAAAGCATCATCTCCAACTTCTCTCGACTTGCGAGGATCATATGTCTGTATATATGAAATAGAGATATGACTATAAATAATGTGTAGAGTCCGTTTACTGCGGTGAAATAGCTTAGTATGAAGAGCTGGAAACCCAAGAGAAAGTAAGCCATGGTTTTAAGCATGCCCGACGACCTCCAACTCTTGGAGGAGGTATCTGGCAGTATCCCTTACGAACCTATCTTCCGCTTCCAGAAGCTCTTCAAGGACAGATTTCGCCTTTGACCTAAAGAAAACGAGCGCCTTGCCTGCATTTATTCTAACGTAGTAGTTTTCGTCTCCCAATCTCTTGATGAGCAGATCGCCCACAACATCCCACGAGCAAAGATGGGCAAACTTACAGATCACCGCTCTGACTCTCCAGTCGGGATGCTCCACGTTTTCCTTAAAAATCTTGCAGAAACCTTCGTAACCTATCAAACCGAACGCCCTTATACAGCTTATCCTCGTAAGAACATCCTCTTTGAGTTCCCTATAGACCTCGAGGACAAAATCTATGCCTTTAAACAACCTCTTGTTTCCTAAGGCTTCAACGAAGGCTCGTATCATAAATTTATCTTTCCTTTTTAAAAACCTCTCCCTGACGAATTTAAGTAGATCTCCAAAATCATCCCTGTTGAAGAAGCTCTCTATGATGTTAAACCATAAGAACTCAGCGAACTTGAAGCTCACGTTTTTGAAGTAGCCGAGTTTTGAAAAGAGAAAGTCCAACTCGCCCAGATCCTCAACCAAGAGCGAGTAAGCAAAGAGAAGCCTCTCGACCACCCACTCCCTATCCTCCTTCTCTATAACTTCCTTCAACTTGTCCTTTATCTCATACACTCCCAAGTAAGCGAGTTTCTCGTAAGATACAACCCTCCTGTGAATTACAAGACTTCTCGTCTGCCTTAGATAATACTCTACGATGCTGTATCTTTTCGCGAGCTCCTTCACCTTATCCTTTACCTCGCCCTTGAATTTCTTTACAACTTCTATACACACGTCTCCGAAAGCCTCCTTTTCCACCGCACCCCTCGGCGGATCTATCTCTTCTCCGTAAAAGACGAACATGGTTATCTGATCCGTATATTTCTCATAGGCTCTCCTGTATCTTTTTTCCTTCAGATCCACGTAAGCCCTGTGAACCACGGTGATCACAAAGAGAAGTATGTCGAGGCTCAAAAGAAAAAGGAATACCTTCCATAGGATCTCCTTAAGTAAAACAGGATCTACTACCTGTATCCTCTGAAGGATATCCCCTAAATCACCACCAAAACCTTCCATAGCCCTCTAATCCGTACCTCCTGTAAAGCCCTTCTCTGTTCTCCAGGTATAAACCTCCTCCCAAACCAAACCTTTTCCGTATCCTCAACTCACCTCCGAGGGATAGGGAGTAAGTGGAGTATCTAACGAAGTCCTCCCCCGCCTGCAACCTTTCGGAGGAAGTTCCAAAGGAAAAGGAAGCAAATAATCTGTTCGTTCCGTTGTCCCACGTCAGTCTGTTGAGCAAAGTGTAGGTGCTTCTCTCCACGTTAAAGTAAAGATTAAGCGTGTGATAAAGGCTGTTAGGTAAGTAGATGGTGGCGGAAGGTATTATTAGGAGAACCCTTGAGGTGGAGAACCTCATAAACCTGAAACTGCTTCCCACCTCGGCTCTCCTCAAGCTTCTAAAAACACCTCCTCCCAAGCTATATTCGGGAAGGAAGTCCGCCTCTGGAGAGAGATCTCCCGACAGATACCCCCAGTATCCTCTTCCTATTCTCCGGTAGAACTCCAAAGCGAACTGGGAGTTTTCCTTGTTGAACCTGTTCACAAGTCTGAAAGTTCCCACGAGGGATCCACCCAATATCCCGGAAAACTTAGTGTTTACAAACACTTCTCTGTCCCTATACTTCCTCCTTTCGTACCAGAAGTATCTAAGACCTAACCTGACATAGTTCCCCTTGAGGTTTTTTTTTACGGAGATCTCATAGAGCCTCTCTATATCCTTATCCTCAGGATACATCTGTCTCAGTTCCGAGAAGACCCTCGAAGCCTCTTCCCTTCTGTTCATTTTCAGATAAAGGGTGCCGAGCTTCATACCGATAGTGTAGTTCTTTTCCTCCTTGTAAAGCTCCTCCAATATCTTTATAGCCTCGTCCAACTTCCCTTCCTTTTCGAGCCTATCCACCTCCTCCATTATCTTCTTTATCTCGACCCTCCTCCTCTCGTCAGCCAGAGTTGGTTCGAACTTCTCCAGTTCTTTATAAATCTTGAGGGACTCTTCATACCTACCCTGCCAGAACAGAACCCGCGCCAGTTGGAGCTTTACCTCCCTGCTATCCGGATAGAGCTCTGCCAACTCCCTATATATCTCCTCTGCCTTTTCCAGTTTTCCTTTCTTGATAAAAATTCGGGCGAGCCTCATTCCTACTTCGTAGGTGTAAACCTTCTTCCTCTTCGGTTTATAGCTCGGTATTAGTATCCTCTCCGGCAGGAAGGCGCACCTTCTTGAGAAGGCGTCCCTGAATATATCCTTAGCCCTTCTCTCCAGTTTCTTCGCATTCCTTATATCTCTAAAGAACCCTGCCCTCAGAACGTAGTAATTGCCTATTTTTTCAATCCGCACGTCCGGAAAGGTGCTTACCCTCTTTATAAGCCTCTTTACATGGTTCAGGTTTTTTGAACTCACGAGTTGCACACAGTAATAAGTTTCGGCGGAAAAGGAGAGGGACACTATAAAAAGAAGTAAGAGCTTAATCTTCATAGGCGTATTTCTCCAATTTTCTGATTAAATAGTTGATGCTGAAAGGTTTTATCACATAATCTACCGCACCCATCTCGTAGGCTTTTTCTATGTTAAAGTCCTGAGACAGAACACTTATCACTATAACGGGGGTTCTGTTGCCTGAATTCTTAAGCTCCTTCAAGGCTTCAAATCCGGACTTGCCAGGCATGTTTATATCTAGGAGAATTACGTCCGGTTTATACTCCTCCACTTCCTTAACGATATCGTTGGCGTTGTCTATCCAACGAGCTTCATGTCCCCGATTTCTTATGGCGGTTTCAAGCATCTTTCCTATAACCCTCTCATCGTCAACGACGAGAACTCTCACCATAAGGATTATAAAATAAGGGATAATGTTCTACGAAACCGTGGACGACATAACCGCAGATGCCGGGATTAGAGTGAGGGCAGAGAGCCTGAAAGATCTCTTTTGTAAGGCTGTTTTAGCCACTTTTAACGAGATTACGGACATAGACAGGGTTGAAGGGAAGGAGGTTAAGGAGGTGAGCGTAGAGAGTCCTATGCCCTTTCTTCTTGCGGACCTCTTGAACGAGATTCTCGTTCTGCACGAGAGGGATAAGTTCGTTGCATCAAAGTGTGAGGTTCTTGAGCTTACGGAGGGAAAAGCTAAGGTGAGGCTGTACGGCGAGATGTTTGATCCCAGCAGACATTCCTCAAAACTCGTTATAAAGGCGGCAACCTATCATAGGTTAAGGATTGAGAAGGAAAACGGAGAGTGGGTTGCCGAGGTTATCTTTGATATATAATGCTTTCCATGGACATATTAGAGATAATGGAAGTTCTCCCCCACAGGTATCCACTTCTCCTCGTGGACAGGATACTCGAATACGAGGAAGGGAAGAGGATCGTCGGACTGAAGAACGTTTCGGTAAACGAGCCCTATTTTCAGGGACACTTTCCTGGATTTCCCCTCTTTCCGGGAGTTTACATACTCGAGGCTATGGCGCAGGTGGGTGGGATACTCATGATCAAGTCGCTTAACTTGGAGATAGGTAAGTACGCTGTGGTCTTTGCAGGTATAGATGACGCAAGATTTAAGAAACCTGTCTTTCCGGGGGATCAGCTCATAATGGAGCTCGAAACCATATCCCTTAAAAAGGCTCTCTCGAAGATGAAGGGGACCGCTAAGGTAAATGAAGAGGTCGTCGCAGAAGCCGTCCTCTATGCCGCAGCGAGGAAGCTCGAAGAGGTGAAGAGGTAATTACCTATACCAGAGCTCCTTCGGTAGCGGTATAACCTTCTCCCCCTTCTTGAACATAAGAAGGTACTCCCTTACAAACTTCTCCTTGTAAAACTTGGGATTTCTCTTCACCCTCGCGTGGATAGCTCTCAGTTTCAGGTTCTTTCCTTTCTCCACATCGATTAACCTCTCTAGCCTGTCGGAGGCAAGCTTAAGCTGAAGAACCCTCTTTACGTTCAGCTCCGAGAGGAAGAGGTTCGCTACCGTGTTTATCAAAGATAAAGCCAGAAATCCGTAGGCAAGCCTTTTAATGATTAATAAATCTCCAGAACTCTTCCTTTCCCCAGAACCCCGCTCCATAACCGAGCTCTTCTTCTATTCTAAGAAGCTCGTTGTACTTTGCAATCCTGTCCGAACGGGAAGCGGATCCCGTCTTTATCTGTCCTGCATTCGTCGCCACCGCGAGGTGGGCTATGAAGGTGTCCTCCGACTCGCCCGACCTGTGGGATATTATCGCCATGTAGCCGTGCTCCTTTGCAAGCATTATCGTGTCCAGGGTCTCCGAAAGGGTTCCTATCTGGTTAAGCTTTATCAGTATTGAGTTGGCTACACCCTTCTCTATCCCCTCCTTTAGAATCTTAGGATTTGTAGTAAAGAGGTCGTCTCCAACGAGCTGAACTCTGCTCCCGAGAGCCTTTGTAAGCTCCTTCCAGCCCTCCCAGTCGTTCTCTGAAAGAGGATCCTCTATGGAAACTATAGGATATTTGTTCAAAAGTTCCTCGTAAAAACTTATCATCTCCTCCGAGCTCCTCTCCTTTCCTTCGAGCCTGTACTTGCCGTTTTCATAGAACTCAGAGGAGGCGCAGTCGAGAGCTAAGAACACGTCCTCTCCCGGTCTGTATCCCGTTTTCTCTATGGCGAGCATAAGGGTATCGAGGGCTTCCTCGGTAGAGCTTAAGTTGGGAGCGAAGCCTCCCTCATCGCCGACGTTCGTGGAGAAACCTCTCTCTTTAAGGACCTTCTTCAGGGTATGGAAAATTTCTACACCCGCCCTCAGGGCTTCCCTAAAGGATCCACCACAGACCGGAACTATCATGAACTCCTGTATATCCAGAGGGTTGTCGGCGTGAACGCCTCCGTTTATAACGTTCATAAAAGGAACGGGGAGTCTGCTACCGAACCCTCCCCCTAAATACTCGTAAAGGGATATACCGAGTTCCTCAGCGCTCGCCCTCGCAACGGCCATGCTAACCGCAAGGATGGCGTTTGCTCCGAGTCTGCTCTTGTTCTCCGTTCCGTCGAGCTCGATAAGGGTAAGGTCTATCTCCCTCTGGTTGAGGGACTCCATACCGCGTATCTTTTTGGCTATCTCCCCGTTGATGTTGTCTACCGCCTTAAGGACTCCTTTACCGTGAAACCTCTCGGGATCTTCATCTCTTAGCTCTAAGGCTTCCCTTTCTCCGGTGGAAGCACCGCTCGGGACTATAGCCCTTCCCACGGCGCCGCTTTCCAGAACCACTTCAGCTTCAACGGTGGGGTTTCCTCTCGAGTCGAGAACCTCTCTCCCGTGAACACCAACTATCGCAGACATGGTGTAATATTTTATACCTTGTGAAGAACTATCGGTGAACATAGAATAATTACCATGAGGTTTTTGATAATCCTCATTTTTCTGATTTCCGGACTAGCTTACTCAAAGGAAGCAGGTTTTACTCAAGAGGATAGGGAAAGGTTGATTAGACTGGAAACTACCCTTAAAACCTTCATGGAACAGGTGAACAAACGCTTTGAGCAGGTCTATATCTTCCTGTGGATTCTGGCAGGCATTTTTACAACTCTTACCATTTCAGTGATAGCTTTTGCATGGTGGGACAGGAGAACTATCATCAGCGAAACCAAGAGAAGGACCATAGAGGAGCTTGAGAGGGAAACCAAACCGGAGAAGTTGAGAAAAGTAATAGCCGCTCTTATAAAGCCGGCTGAGGAGGACGAGAGGGTTGCTAAAATCCTCAAAAAAGAGGGTCTTATATAAAGTATGCTTGAAAGTCTTGAACTCTGGTCAAGAAATCTGGTGGAAAACTACGGATACCTCGGTATCTTCTTAATCTCCTACACCGAGAGCATAGTGCAACCTATTCCACCCGATCCCTTCATAGCAGGCGGAACCGCCTTGGGTCTTAGCCCACTCTTGGCAGCTCTGATAGCAACCATCGGAAGCGTCTTGGGAGGACTCACAGCCCACACCTTGGGACTGGTTTTCGGTGAACCTCTGGCTAAGAAACTTCTCGGCGAGAGAAATTTCCTTAAGGGAGAAGCCTTCATGAACAGGTACGGCGTCCTCGCCGTTCTCCTCGGAGCCCTAACTCCAATTCCCTTCAAGGTTATATGCTGGCTCGCCGGTATATTCGAGATGCCCCGAATTCCTTTCCTCATAGCCGCCTTCGTAGGTAGGCTACCGAGGTTCCTGATCTTCGCCTTTGCAGGGGATATGATTAAAGGCATCTTCTTCTGACCGATCTAAATTTACATTAGGAGATAGGTAATTTATGAACGAACAGTTTTTCACAAAGCTCTTGGAGCTAAGGGACGCCTATACGAAAGGACACAGCGAGAGGGGAATAATCTTTGCCGTTCGAATAGGAAAGGAGCTTGGTCTTACCGAAAGGGAGCTCGAGCTTATAAGGATAGGTGGCAGCATCCACGATATAGGAAAGGTGGCGATACCGGACGTCATACTACTCAAGCCCGCAAGGCTCACTCCCAAGGAGTACGAGGTAATGAAGCTCCACGTCCAGCTCGGCTACGAACTCGTAAAGGATCTCGATCTTCCAGAGGAGAGCTTGAATATCCTCCTCTACCATCAGGAGAGATACGACGGGACAGGCTATCCCTTCGGGAAGAAGGGGGAAGAGATACCCTTCCTCGCAAGACTTTACACCATAGCGGATTCCTTCGAAGCGATGACTTCGAGGAGGATTTACAAGAAGTCCAAACCGTGGAAGAAGGCTCTCGAGGAGTTGGAGGAGCTTGCCGGCGCTCAGTTCGATCCCGACATAGTTCCCTACGCCGTGAGAGCTCTCTCGAAGCTCGAAGGAGCGGTTCCACCAGTTTATTACGCCGAAACAGAGCTCGAGAAGATCAGGTGGACCTTCTATTACCTCGACTTCACGGGAGCTATAAAGGGAGACCTCTTTCTGAGCACGATTCAGGCTTTTATAGAGAGGGGAGAGCCTTTCTGCTTCACGATCTTCGATGTTAAAAACCTCTTCGAAATCAATCAGAGATACGGCTGGGAGAGGGGGAACGAAGTTCTTACGGAGCTCGTAAACGCCATAAACGTCCAGTGCTGCGCTATGTACGACATAAGGGATCTCATCCTTAAGCTCATGAGAGTGGATATACTGGACATAACCTCTCCAGTAATCTTCAGGCTCGGAGGGGACGAGTTCGGCGTTATAGCGCCTTATATACCTCCTCCAGAAAAGGTGGAAGGTGTCGAGAGGTACATGAAAGAGAGGGGAGTAGATTTGAAGTACAAGCAGATGAGGTTCCCCGACGACTTTACCTCCGTAGAGGAGGTCCTCGACACAATTCTCGAGTTCTCCAAGAAGCCCTTTACCGTGTAAACTTTCTCCTATGCCCCGTAGAGTTTACTTTTTCGGTGGAAAGGGAGGTGTTGGAAAGACAACTGTCTCCGCCGCCTTTGCCCTTCTCCTATCCACAAGGGGAAAGAAGACTCTTTTGATATCTACCGATCCCGCCCACTCCCTTGCCGACGTTCTTGAGACGGAGCCTTTAAAGGAGATGAGGGAGGTGACAAACAACCTGAGTGCCTTGGAGATAGATCCCTACGAGGTTCTGAAGGAGTACGTTGAAACCGCCCTCGAGAACATAGAGGGGAGCGTCTCTCCGGACGTATTCGATCAGATTAAGGAGGTCTTTCACAGTATCGAGGAAACGCCGGGAGCGGAGGAGGCGGCGGTTATAGAAAGGCTTTCAAAGGTCATTCTGAAAAATCTGAGCGAGTTCGACTCCTTCGTGATAGATACCGCACCGACGGGACACACACTCCAGATGCTCAGAACAGTAGGGAGGGTAGGGAAGTGGCTCGAGGAGCTCATAAGGAGGAAGAGGAAGGCGGAGAGTTTCAAAGAGGCCGGAGGGATCGATAGGGAGGATAGGTCCTTGAGCATCCTTGAGGAGAGGAGAAAAAGGTTCTCAAGATTTTTAGAGCTTCTTCTCTCCAGGGACACTCTCTTCGTTCCGGTTCTTAATCCGGAGAGGTTGCCGATCTTAGAAACGGAGAGGATGGTGAGGGAGTTGAGGAGAATCGGCGTTGAGCTCGAGTTTCTCGTAGTGAACAAGGTTCTTCCGGAGGAAACGAGGGACGAGTTTCTCTTGGAGAGGAAGGAGCAGGAGAGGAAGTACCTCAGGGAGATCGAGGAAAGGTTCTCTTTCCTGAGAATGATCAAACTACCTCTGAGGGAGAGGGACGTTAAAGGGATAGAGGATCTGAAAGATCTTGCGGTCGAGATCGGGAGGAGGATGGGGATATGAGCGTGGTACTCTTAGGACTCGGAAGGTATGTGGAGGAGATAACTGAGATAGTCGCAGGTATAAGCGACGTGGTTGTAGTCGAGAAGGAGAGCGAGAGGCTCAGGAACTTCCTCGAAAAGGAGAAGGGGATAAAGAACCTGAGCGTGGTTTTAGGGAGCGCTACAGACATAGAGCTGTGGAGGAGGGAGATAGATCTGTCGGAGACGGAGGCGGTGATCTCCTTCCTGACCGAGGAGGCTACGATAGACGTTGCAACCGTTCTCAGAAAAGCCTTCGGCTACAGGGGAAAGATCGTATACGTTGCAAAGGAACGACCCGATAGAAAGGAGATAAGAAACCTTGAGATAGAGGTCGTTTCTATACCCGACATCCTCGGAGCTATACTCAGGAACCTTCTCGTCGGAAAGGGGATAATCCGTTATCCCGTGGGAATAGGCTTCAGGAAGGGGGAGATAGCGGAGGTGCTGATAACTGAGAGTTCTCCCGCAGTTTATATGAGACTGAGCGACCTCCGTCAGAGGAGCGTGAGGATTGCACTCATATACAGGGAAAATAGCATAATTCTCCCGCGAACCGATATCAGGATCCAGCCGGGGGACAGGCTCTTAGTCGTGGGGGATCCCTCAAGGATAGAGCTCTTCATAAACACGGTCACTAAAGGAGAATCCAACTTTCCTCTAAAGTGGGGGAGTGTGGGTGTCTTCTGCGACGTGAAAGGAGAGGAGTTCGAATACCTGAAGGGAGGGCTCAAGGTGAAGGAGTGGAAGGAGGAGTGCGACAAGCCAGCGAGCGTCGATGATGTCGGTATCGCCGTTTTTGGTAAGGATAGATGGAGCCTCTTTTCAAAGAGCAGGATAGATTTAGCCTTCGAGAATTTTTACTTTCCCACTCTACATCTGAGAGGTTCCTTTCCTTACGAGAACATCCTCGTATCGGCGAACACTGAGGCTCTCGGCTTCCTACTTCCAACTGCAATGGACTTCGCGAGGCTCTTCGGGAGCAAAGTGTTCATAATCTACGTGAGTGCGATCGAGAAGATGATGACGAAGGAGGAAAGGGAGGTACTCGAGAATCTTAAGAGCTTTGTGGACAGAGCCCAGAAGGTATCGGGACTCGAAGTGAAGCTGATAAGGAAGGAGGGAAACCCAGTTAGAGAGACGCTGAAGATGTTGGGAGGAAACTTCAATCTCCTTGCAGTAGGATACACGCCCGGCAAGAAAACGAGCCTCTTTAACCCCTACGCTCCCCATCTTTTAGCCAAGAGGAGTTCCGTAACCACTCTCCTCGTGCCGGAGGTATCCCTTGAGCGGTGAGTTCCTTTTACTGATCGTCTTCGGTACTGCCTTTATAGCTCCGCTCTTTGCCCGAACTCTCAAGATGCCCGTTCCGGTCGGGGAGCTCGTGTTCGGTTTATTGATTGGACATCTAATCGGCTCAGGTCAAGAACTTCCGGAGATCCTCCTCTTTCTCTCCAAGTTCGGTTTCCTGATCCTCATGTTCCTCGCCGGTCTCGAGGTGGACTTCAACCTCGTGGAGAGGATAGAGGGAAGGCTTTTCCTGATTTACTCCCTCTACGTACTTTCCATATTTCTCGTGGCGGTCCCCCTTTCGCTTTTTCTCGGTATGGGAGTTTCCGTAGGGATAATCCTCTCGCTCATCTCGGTCGGTCTCATGGTAGCCACCCTCAGGGATATGAAACTGCTGGGAACTTCCCTCGCCAAGAAGGTTCTTATCCTCGGGGTCATCGGGGAAGTGGCGAGTCTCTTCGCCCTGACCTTCATGGAGAAGGTAGGTAGTTTCTCCGGCTGGAGGCACTTTTTAGAGGAGTTGGGGATCGTCTTCCTTTTCTTCCTGCTTTTCTTCTTAGCCTTCCGCCTCATTGGACTCCTCGTGTGGTGGTTCCCCGAGATAGTCAAAAAACTGACCTACGAGGAGGATCCGAGCGCCATAGGTATAAGGCTCAGTCTCGCTCTTATGTTTACCTCCGCCGTCCTTGCCCACATAGCGGAAGTTGAGAGCGTCTTAGGAGCCTTCTTGGCGGGTATGGTCTTCTCTTACTTCATAAGGAAGAAACACGACCTCGAGGAGAAGCTCAGTTCCATAGGCTACGGCTTCCTGATCCCGATCTTCTTTATAAAAACGGGAATGAGCATGGATCTGACGGGCATAGATCTATCCCTGATAAGGGAGGTGGGAATTATCCTGCTCATGATGTTCCTCGTGAGGTTTATACCTTCTTTAGTTCTTCTCTTTGGGAACTTCTCCCTCAGGGAGTCCTTCCTCTCCTCACTCCTCCTCTCCTATCCCTTCACCCTGATGATAGCGGGGATAGAGATAGCAAGGCTCTCAGGACTGATAGACGAAAGAACCGGTGTAGTTCTCTTCCTCGGAGCTGCTCTGTCTTCCCTACTCTTCCCATGGGGAGCTAAGATGTTGGTTAGGATATTAAGGTAATATAATAAACTACAAAGGAGGAGGGAATATGGCTGTTAAATTTAAATTCCCTGAGATAATTAAAGAAGTTGAAATCAAACCTTTTACTTTGATCCATGTAGACTGCTTTGAAAAGAGAAGGGAAATTCTGTTTTTCATTTATGCGCTTTTTGAATTGATCAATAAAGTAAGAGACCATAGGATTAAACTTATTCCAGGCATAATTGAGCACGAAAGTAATATTTTGAAAATTAAGGTTAATGATCTTGCCAGTGCCATACGGAATACATACTACAGGTATATAGCTAAGCTTGCAAAGGAAAAAATTGGTTATGTGCCTTTAGAACTTCCTGAGCTAATGCTTTCTTCTGAAGGTATTGAATTTATAGAAATTATAGTATTGCAAAGAAAAGGAAATATAAAATTGCAGTTTAAAGATGGAAAGATTGTAAGTTCAGAATTGTGGCTATCCAGTGGTGAACTTCTTTCTCCTGAAAGACTCCTCACAGAGGAGATAGGATGGATCTTTGGAAGGACATTCTTAGGAGTTGAACACTTCAAGATAGGAACTCCTATTTACGTACCCATAGAAAGGAGATACGTTGAAATAATACAAGAACAGATCAATATACCTGTTAACAGTTCAATACAAGAGGCTATGAGTAACATAAAAAAGCCTGTTCAGCGTATCGCTCTTTGTGGATTAGTAGAAGATTACGTTGATAGAATGGTCGTCCCTGTTATTTTTACAAAAGCATTTTTTAAGAAAGACTTGAGGCTAAATAAAAGTAATCTGTTAAGTTTGCCTGCTTTCCCGTCGTTAAATGATTCACGCGAACTTCTTTTAGATAATAGTTTCAAAGATCTCATTTACTTTTGTGAAGCTCGAACTTTCAGAATTGGTCGAGGTCCGTTTTTCATCGAAGATATAGACGCATTCAAGTCCGAAGATAGCCAATTAATGTTAAAGTTTTATCTTGAAAGTCTTATTGAAGAAGGATATATGGTGTGTGCAAGTGCACATCAGAAAGCATTTCAAGACTTAGCAGATATACTTGGTTTTGAAGGAGATAATTATGGCGTTTACTCGCTATACAATTAACTTGTAGGGAAGTGCAAGATATGATTTGTTTGGAAGTGCGGGATACCATTTTACAAATACTTAGCGAAAGAAGTCCAGAAATCTTAAACAAGTCTGGAGGTGTCCTGTATAGCAGTTATAGAACTGTCAGAGAAGGGGATTTCTTCATAATGGGACTGAACCCAGGTGGTAGTCCTGAGGATATGAGCGATTGTACAATAAAACAGGACATAGAACGTATATGTTCAAGAGAGAGGGAAAACAGGTGGTGGAATGAATATCTAGATGAACGCTGGGATAATAAGGAACCTGGTACAGATAAGCTCCAGCTACATATAAGACACTTTATTCGTGGGCTATTAGGAGACGAAGACATGCTTAGGAAAATATGTGCTTCAAACCTCTGTTTTATAAGAACACGAAATGAAGATGATTTAAACTTTAAATACTCCAGCCTTTTTAAATGCTTTGATTTTTGCTGGCCTGTTAACGAGTGGCTCTTGGCAAAGGTTAAACCTAAAATCCTTATCGTGTTTTCTAAACCGGCCTGTGATTACATAAAACTAAAGTTTAAAGTCTCAGGTTCTGAAAAAGTATTTGATGCAAAGTGGGATAAATGGAAGATTAGAATTGCCAAAGCTCCTTTAAATGGAATAACAGGAAAAGAAACATTTTTGCTTAATATTCCCCATCTTAGTAGATATACCTTTGAAGGAAGGGAAGATCTGATTCGAAAGATAAAAGAAGAGCTCAATTTGTAAGTTCTGATATTACGTGTCTGCAATTGCCTTACAATATTCCCATGCTCTTCATCGGTGTAGATACGGGAGGAACCTTTACGGACTTCACATACTTTGACGGCAATGACTGGAAGGTTTTAAAAATCCCATCGACACCGAAAAACCCCGCGGAGGCGGTTCTGAGGGGTCTCGAGGAGATCGGGGGGGAGGGGCGCAGGATAGTTCACGGCTCTACGGTTGCAACGAACGCCCTCCTTGAGAGAAAGGGAGCGAAGACCGCCCTCGTAACTAACAGAGGCTTTGAGGACGTTATAGAGATCGGAAGGCAGAACAGGGAGAGGCTCTACGATCTGCATTACAGAAAGCCTGAGCCTCTGGTGCCGAGGAATCTGAGGTTCGGGGTGAAGGGAAGAATGAACTATAGGGGAGAGATTTTAGAGGATATAGACCCGAAGGAGATAGAGAAGTTAGCACAGAAGCTAAAAGATCTGAGAGTGGAGTCCGTTGCGGTCTGTCTCCTTCACTCCTATGCTAATCCAACCCATGAGTTAGAGATAGAGAGGATTTTGGGAAGGCTCGGAATCCATATTTCTCTCTCTTCTCAGATCCTTCCCGAATTCAGGGAGTACGAAAGGACATCGACGACCGTGGTGAACGCCTACGTATCTCCCAAGATGGAAGGCTACATCTCCTATCTTGAGAAGAACCTGAAGGAGAAGGATACCCTCGGAATAATGCAGTCCAACGGCGGGATAATAAGCTTGGAGGTGGCAAAGGAGGAGGCGGTCAGGACGATACTCTCGGGTCCCGCGGGAGGGGTAATAAGCTCCCTTTATCTCGGAAGACTCATAGGAGAGGACAGACTCATAACCTTTGACATGGGTGGAACCTCCACCGACGTGTCCCTGATAGACGGAGAACCTAAGATAACTACGGAGACCAAGATAGAGGGAATACCTGTAAAGGTTCCCATGATAGACATACACACGATCGGAGCGGGAGGAGGTTCCATAGCTTGGATAGACGAGGGAGGAGTGCTCAGGGTAGGACCCCAGAGCGCAGGGGCGGATCCGGGACCTGTATGTTACGGTAGAGGAGGCAGGGAGATAACCGTAACCGACGCCAACCTCTATCTCGGCAGACTCATACCGGAGCACTTTCTCGGAGGCAGGATGAGGTTGTATCCCGAAAGGCTCGAAGAACCTATGGAGGAACTCTCAAAGAAGCTCTCCACTACACCCTTGGAGCTTTCCAACGCCATCGTTGAGATAGCCAACTCCAACATGGAGAAGGCTCTCAGGAAGGTGTCCGTTCAGAGGGGATACAACCCCCGTGAGTTCTCCCTCATAACCTACGGAGGGGCGGGAGGTCTCCATGCGGTCTTTCTGGCTAAGTCTTTAGGTATACCGAAGGTTATCGTCCCTCCCAATCCCGGCATATTCTCGGCGATGGGAATGCTCCTTGCGGACATCGTAAGGGACTACTCCCTCACGGTCATGCTGAGAGGCTCCGAGGTGGGGACCCATCAGATAAGCGAACTCTTTGAAACACTGAGGAAGAAGGCTTACGAAGACGCTCAACGTGAAGGCTTCGAAGATGTTATCTTTCGGGAGTCCCTTGACATGAGATACGTGGGGCAGTCCTACGAGCTCACCGTTCCCTTTACCGAGGACTTCAGAGAGGGGTTTGAAAGGGAACACGAGCGTGTTTACGGATACCGCCACGAGAGGGAGGTGGAGATAGTGAACATCAGATTAAGGGCTATAGTGTCTACGCCGAAACCTCAACTTCATACCTTCGAAGAGAAGTCTTCTGAAGATCCTTCGCAGGCTCTCTTAGGTGTTAAAAAGACCGCCTTCGGCGGTGAGTTTGTGGATACCAAAGTTTACGAGAGGGAAAAGCTCAGGTGGGGAAACGTTATAGAAGGTCCCGCCATCGTTGTGGAGTACTCCTCCACTACGCTCATCCCTCCCAGCTCCGTTGCCGAGGTGGACAGGTTTGGAAATCTGATCCTGTCCGTTTAAATTTAGAGTTATGAAGTTAAAGGAAAAAGAGTGGACCTACGAGGACTACCTCAAACTTGAAGACGAGAACAGGTATGAGATAATCGGAGGGAAGCTCGTTGTCGCACCTGTGCCGAAACCGAAGCATCAGAGGGTTTTGAGGGAGCTCGAGTTCGCAATATGGAGCTATGTCAAGGAAAAGGATCTTGGAGAGGTCTTCTACGCCCCCATAGACGTGGTGTTCGAACCCAAGTACGTTCTACAGCCGGACTTAGTTTTTATCTCGAAGGAGAGGAAGGAGATCATAGACGAGGAGAGGGCTATCTTCGGTCCGCCGGACCTTGTGGTTGAAGTGGTCTCTCCCTCAACCCTCGGTAGGGATACGGTAGAGAAGAGGGAGATATACGAGAGATTCGGTGTGAAGGAGTTCTGGCTCGTTTATCCTGAGATGAAATGTGTGGAGGTTTTGGTTCTGAACAAGGAGGGAAAGTACGAACTATTCAACGAGGGGTGTTCGGAGGAGGGCAGGGGAGAGGTAAGGTCTAAGGTTCTCAAGGGTTTCAAACTGAACCTGAGAGAGATATTTTAATTTCCTATGAAGACCGCAGAGCAGAGGTTCAAACTGGTAACCGACCTCAAGCCCGCCGGAGACCAGCCGAAGGCTATAGAACAGCTCCTCGACAACTTGGAAAGGGGAGTGAGGGAGCAGGTTCTTCTGGGCGCAACGGGCACAGGGAAGACATATACCATAGCCAACGTTATAGCTCACTACAACAGACCTACGCTCGTGGTGGTTCACAACAAGATACTCGCGGCACAGCTCTACAGGGAGTTCAAGGAGCTCTTTCCCGAGAACGCGGTGGAGTACTTCATCTCTTACTATGACTACTACCAGCCGGAGGCTTACATACCGGAGAAGGATCTCTACATAGAGAAGGACGCGAGCATAAACGAGGTTCTTGAGAGGTACAGGCACTCGGCGACCATATCGGTATTGGAGAGGAGGGACGTGATAGTCGTCGCCTCGGTCTCCTGCATATACGGACTCGGCTCTCCCGAACACTACGAGAGCTTGAGGATAAAGATAAGTAAGGGAAGTTACCTTAGCCTATCCAAAACCATAAGGAAGCTCGTGGAGATGGGGTATGAGAGGAACGACTACGCCTACAGGAGGGCAACCTTCTCGGTGAAGGGGGACGCCTTAGAGATAATCCCTTCCAACGCGGAGGACTACCTCATAAGGATAGAGCTATGGGACGACGAGGTGGAGAGGATAGCAGTTATGGACGTCCTCAACAGGCACGTGATTCAGGAGCTTGAGGAGGTTTCCCTCTTCCCTGCCTCCCACTACATAGCTCCTAGACCGACCGTGGAGAAGGCTCTGGAGGAGATAGAGAGGGATCTGAAGGAAAGGGTGGAGTGGTTCAAAAGCAGAGGTAGGCAGGTGGAGGCTCAACGACTCTACCAGAGAACGATGTACGACATAGAGATGATAAGGGAGCTCGGACACTGCAAGGGGATAGAGAACTACTCAAGATACTTTGATGGAAGGGAGCCGGGAGAACCTCCCTTTACACTCCTTGACTACTTCCCTGAGGACTTCCTCCTGATAGTGGACGAGTCCCACATGACCATACCTCAGATAAGGGCGATGTACAACGGAGACAGGTCGAGAAAGGAGAAGCTCGTAGAGTACGGATGGAGGCTTCCTTCAGCTTTGGACAACAGACCACTGAAGTTCGAGGAGTTCTTTGAGAGAATAAATCAGGTCATATACGTCTCCGCAACTCCCGGAGAGTGGGAGATAGAGAGGAGCAACGGGATTATAGTGGAGCAAATAGTCCGTCCCACGGGACTTTTAGATCCGGAGGTGGAGGTGAGACCGACGAAGAACCAGCTTGAGGATCTTATTAAAGAGATACAGGAGAGGAAGAGGAGGAACGAGAGGGCTCTCGTCCTGACGACGACCAAACGGCTCGCGGAGGAGGTGGCGGACTACCTGACCGAGAGGAAGATAAAGGCTACCTATATGCACTCGGATCTTGACGCCATAGAGAGGGCGAGGATAGTGAGGGAACTTAGGGAAGGAAGCGTGGACGTGGTCGTAGGTGTTAACCTTCTCAGAGAAGGTCTCGACCTTCCGGAAGTTTCCTTGGTAGCGATCCTTGAGGCAGACAAGGAGGGATTTCTGAGGAGCTACACCTCACTGATTCAGACCATAGGCAGGGCGGCGAGGAACGTAAACGGTAAGGCTATCCTCTACGCGGACAGGATAACCAACTCCATGAAAAGGGCTATAGAGGAGACCAACAGAAGGAGGGAGAAGCAAAAGAAGTTCAACGAGGAGCACGGGATAACTCCTAAGAGCGTCAGAAAGCCTATAAGGGAACTCCTTGCCCTTGAAGAGCTTGACTACGTCCAGCTTCCTGTGAAGCTTCCTAAGGGGATAAAGACGGAGGAGGATCTGATAAAGAGGATAGAGAAGTTAGAGAAGGAGATGTGGGAGGCGGCGAAGAACTGGGAGTTCGAAAAGGCGGCGAAGCTCAGAGACGAGATAAAACAGCTCAGGAGCTACCTGAACCTCAACTGATCACTCGGTAAATATCTGACCCTCTATAGGTTGGAC
The DNA here is from genome assembly GCF_055385515.1 of Hydrogenivirga okinawensis. Taxonomy (NCBI): domain Bacteria; kingdom Pseudomonadati; phylum Aquificota; class Aquificia; order Aquificales; family Aquificaceae; genus Hydrogenivirga; species Hydrogenivirga okinawensis. The sequence continues at coordinate 529,986 of NZ_AP042386.1, forward strand.
GTTGACCCCTCTCTCCTCTATGAACTTTATAGCCCTCTCTATCTCCTCAGCCTCCCCGTCCATCTCCACCGTGAGGATACCCGTGTCCTTCGTAACCTTTGCGGTTCTTATGTTCAGAACCACATCGAAGTTCTTGCAGACCATACATAGGATAGGTTCTTTAACGAGCTCCTCCGGGTAGATCAGTTGAAGCCTCACCATGTTCATGGCTACTAAGATTATAAGCTATAATTGAGACTCCATGGAGATACTCGTTACCGGCTGTGCCGGGTTCATAGGCTGGAAGGTCTCAAAGCTCCTGCTTCAGGAGGGCTACAGAGTAGTCGGTGTGGACAACCTGAACGATTACTACGATATCCGCATAAAAGACTGGAGGCTAAGGGATCTTCTTGAAAACAAGAGCTTCACCTTTTACAGGGTGGACATAGAGAACCTGGAGAGTCTTAAGGAGGTCTTCAAGAAGCATAAATTCGATGCGGTTATAAACGAGGCGGCGAGGGCGGGAGTGAGGTACTCCATAGAAGATCCGTGGGTTTACATGAGGACGAACGTTTACGGAACACTCAACATCCTCGAACTCATGAAGGACTTTAAGGTCCCCAAGCTCGTTCAGGCATCCACCTCCTCCCTCTATGCCGGACAACCTATGCCCTTCAGAGAAGATCTCCCCGTGAACGAACCCATTTCGCCTTACGCAGCTTCCAAAAAGGGTGCCGAGGTCTTGACCTACACCTACCATTACCTCTATGGGATAGACGTCACGATCCTGAGATACTTCACCGTTTACGGACCTGCGGGGAGACCGGATATGAGTCCCTTCAGGTTCACCTACTGGATAATGAAGGGAGAGCCGGTAACGGTCTTCGGAGACGGGCATCAGAGCAGAGACTTCACCTACGTTGACGACATAGCCAAAGGAACTGTAAAGGCTCTGAGGCCTGCCGGCTACGAGATAATAAATCTCGGAAACAACAGACCCTATAAATTGATAGAGATGATAGAGCTTATAGAAAGGTTTGCTGGAAGGGAGGCAAGAATAATTTACAGGGAGTTTCACAAGGCGGATATGAAGGATACATGGGCGGACATAGAGAAAGCGAAGAAGCTCCTCGATTGGGAACCAGAAGTTTCCCTCGAGGAGGGTATAGAGAGAACGGTTGAGTGGTTTAAGGAGAACTGGGATTGGGTGAAGGATATCGAGGTGTGAGGTCGGATCATGATTGAATCTAAGGTTAACGAGGTAAAAGAGCTTATAAAGGATAAAGCTGGGATAATCCTTTCAAACCTACTCTCCCAAGGAGGAGAGTACGGGGAGATATTCTACGAGCGCTCGAGAACGACAAGAATGGAGCTCGAAGACAAAAAGCTGGGAAAAATATCCCACGGCTACGATGAAGGTGTAGGAATAAGGTTAATAAAAAACGGAAAAACCTACTACGGATACACCACCGAACCAACCTTCGAGAACCTTATGGAGCTCGTCAAGACCCTCGCGAGGGGTGAGGGATACGGACCCGTCGCTATTGGACTCAGGTACACAGAGGGCTGGACTCCTACGATAATAGATCCAGACTCTACAGATCTCCACTACAGGGCTGAGATACTCAAAAGGGCTGAGGATAAGGCGAGGAGCTACGGTGACAAGATAAAGCAGGTTCTCTCGGTCCTTATGGACAAAACAAGGGAAATTCTGGTCGTAAACAACTTGGGTGAGATGGCTGAGGACACCCAGAAGAGGGTTGTTTTCTTCGTCGAGGTTGTAGCAAGTGACGGAGAGACACTCCAGAGGGGTTACGAATCTCTGGGAGGAAGGAAAGGCTTCGAAATATTCGAACACACACCTCCGGAGCTGGTAGCCCAGAAAGCTGCGGAGAGAGCCCTCCTCATGCTAACCGCCAAGCCCGCACCGGCAGGTCAGTTCACGGTAGTTCTCTCCTCTCAGGCGGGAGGAACGATGATCCACGAGGCGGTCGGACACGGTTTGGAGGCTGACCTCGTCCAGAAGGGCCTTTCGGTTTACTCGGGAAAGCTCGGCGAGAAAGTGGCAAGTGAACTCGTAACGGTAATAGACGATGCGACGTTGCCTGAGCACAACGGCTCTTTCACGGTGGACGATGAGGGGGTCCCTGCCCAGAGGAAGGTTCTTATAAAGAACGGTTACCTCGTAGGTTACATGTACGATCGTCTCAGAGCTATGAAGGAGGGGAAGGAGTCTACAGGAAATGGAAGAAGACAGAGCTACGCCCACGTCCCGATAGTTAGGATGACCAACACCTATATAGACAAAGGAAAGGACAATCCCGAAGATATACTTCAGGATACTAAGAAAGGTGTTTACGTCGTGAAAATGGGCGGGGGAGAGGTGAACACGGTTACGGGGGACTTCGTCTTCGAGATAATGGAAGGCTACATGATAGAGAACGGGGAGATAACCTATCCGATCAGAGGTGCAACCTTGATAGGGAACGGACCCAAGGCACTTCAAGATATAGACGCGGTGGGGAACGACCTCGGATGGGCGATCGGAACCTGTGGTAAGGACGGTCAGGGTGTTCCTGTTACCGATGCCCAGCCAACGGTCAGGATAAGGAATCTCACCTTAGGGGGTTGTCAGCTCTGCTGAACTATCTCCGTTCCTATACCTTTTTCGGTAAATATTTCTAAAAGGAGAGAGTGCTGAACCCTTCCGTCTATTATGTGAACCTTCCTCACACCTGCTTCCATAGCCCTGAGTGCTGACCTTACCTTAGGTATCATGCCCTCCCTTATGACACCCTTCTCTATCAGCTCCTGCGCCCTCTCCTTGGTCAGCGTCGATATCAGCTTCCCCTTTTCGTCCTTTACGCCTTCAGTATCGGTTAAGAATATTAACTTCTCTGCTCTCAGGGCTTTCGCAATCTCCGAGGCGGCAATATCGGCGTTTACGTTGTAAGCTTCCCCCTCTTCTCCTACACCCACGGGAGCGATCACAGGTATGAAGTTCTTCTCGATAAGGGCGAAGATAAGCTCACTGTTCACACCCACCACCTCCCCAACAAAACCCACATCCTCCTCGGGAACGGGAAGACCCAGCTCTTTAAAATAGCTCTCCTTGTTCAGTTTCCTCGCTTTTAAGAGTCTCCCGTCCCGTCCAGATATACCGACGGCGTAGAGCTTCTCACCGCTGTGGCGGTTTATCAGGGCTACTATATCTTTGTTTATATCTCCGGAAAGAACCATCTCTACCACGTGCATCGTATCCTCATCGGTCTTCCTCATCCCTCCAACGAACTTTGGTTTTATCCCAAACCTCTCCAACGTCACGCTTATCTGAGGACCTCCTCCGTGAACTATAACGGGATTTATACCTACGTATTTGAGAAGGACAACGTCCCTCGCAAAGGATTCCCTCAGATCCTCCCTCGTCATAGCCGAGCCACCGTACTTTATTAGGAAAACCTTACCGTGAAACTCCCTTATGTAAGGGAGAGCTTCCTGGAGTATTTTTGCCTTCTCTATTAGCCTTTCCATGGAACTCTTTGCATAGAACATTAATCACTCTTTTTAGATTATAAAGAAATTTTAATTTACAAGCTCTTGCAGCTGTGGGTAGTTCTAAGTTTTAAAGCACAGGAATTATATGAAATTAATAATATTCGTAGATTTTTACATATTTGGTAGATTTAAGAAATTCTTATAAAAAATCGAGTACCTCCCAGATAAAAATCTTTCTCGAAAAAAAATCTAAGGAGGGTGCAGCATGAGGGGAATAAGCAGGCGACAGTTCCTCGCCTACATGGGCGTGGGAGCGGCAGCTGGTCTGATCCAATCCTGCGGAGGAGGAAGCGGAGCTGGAGACCAGCTCACGGGTATGATGAGACGCGGTGGAGGCGGTGGCGGTGGAACTTCAAGCCCACCTCCGGGGGCACCTTTCCAGGATCCACCTCTTGCACAGCTGATTAGGAACGGCAACGTAGTCGAAACTTCTATATCTCCAATGAGGGCTCAGACCACTATAAACGGTCAGACGGTTACGATGATGCTTTACAACGGTTCCTATCCGGCACCAACGATAAGGGTTAAACAGGGGGATATCCTTAGAGTTCACTTCACCAACAATCTACCCCAGAATGCGGACATAACCGGAACCAATATTCTCGGGAAGGATATGAGCATCACCAATCTCCACACCCACGGATGGCACGTTTCCCCTGCAGGAAACGCAGACAACATATTCCTCACCTTCAATTCGGGCGACTCCATAACCTTCGAGTACGACCTATCCAAACAGTGGGGAGGTATGATGGGCTTTTATCACCCCCACTACCACGGAACCGTTGGCGAGCAGTTCTGGAGGGGTCTTGCAGGGGGAGCACTTATAGTCGAGGACGACGTTCCAGACCTTCAAAACTACGAAGAGCACATAATGATCATTACGGACATCTCCATCGCAAATGGACTGCCCACTACCTGGAACAGGATGGACTACATGAGGATCCTTGGAAACACGGTTATGGTGAATGGGCAGGTCAACCCTGTTCTCACTATCCAGCCCGGACAGGTTCAAAGGTGGAGGGTACTCAACGCTTGTGCTTATAGATATCTAAGGCTGTCCCTCCAGGGTCACACGATGTATCTCGTCGGCACGGACAACAACCTTCTCGATCAGCCCGTTCCTCTTACTGAGATAATCCTCTCACCAGGAGAAAGGGCTGATATTCTCGTCAAGGCGGATCAGGCGCCGGGGACCTATCAACTCGTATCCAGCTCTATAAACGGCGCGGGAACGGTCACTCTCCTAACTCTTGAGTACAGCGGTGCCTCTACAAACGATCAGATACCAACTTCTATAAACTCGGAGATAGCCCAATGGGTCGCGTCTCTCAGAAGGATGGATACATCCAGCCTCAGGCGGGTTAGGATGTCCCTTAACTTTGTCCGTGGTAGAGGAGCTATAAATAGGCAGGTCTTTGACGAGAATCCTTACATCCTTGAATCCCCTGTAGGGACCTACGAGGTTTGGACGATCGTAAACCAAACGGGAATGGATCACCCCTTCCACCAGCACACGGACGGAGCGGTTATACTCAACATTCGTGGAGGAGATCCCAACTACGCCCAGCTTTACACAACGATAAACGGCTTTAAAGATACCATAAACGTTCCACCCATGGGCTCCGTTACCATGCTCGTCCCGGTGTTAGATTACACGGGAGATACCGTTTTCCACTGCCACATCCTCGGCCACGAAGATATCGGAATGATGGGGATATGGAGGAGGGTATAGCCCACTTTAGAGGAGGTCCTGCCGTGCCTCCTCTCCCTTTTATAATTCATATCTGTGCTCGAAAGTATTTGGGTCCTCTCCTTACTGCTTACATTGGGGACCTTCACTGGTAGCCTCTTGGCTGTTGTCTTTAAAAGTCCTCTCCTCGATATAAGCGTTAGTCTTTCCTTTGCTGCTGGGGTTATGCTCGTTGCGAGTTTTACGAGTCTGATACTTCCGGGTATAGAATTGGGGGGATTTCTACCCACCGCCTTAGGAACCATTTTCGGCTTCTCTGTTATGACGTTGATAGAAAACCTTTCTCCTCACGAACACGTCGTGAAGGGGAGAGAAGGAGCCTTAGGCGGTGAAAAACTAAGGAAGCTAACACTTATAGTAATAGGAGTAACAATTCACAATATACCCGAAGGTATAAGTGTCGGCATATCGGCATCCTACTCTTGGGAAACGGGTGTGCCTCTCGCTCTGGCTATAGCAATCCAGGATATTCCAGAGGGTCTTGTAGTTACTCTTCCCCTGATGGTGGCAACCAATAATCTCATGGCTCCTCTTCTTGCCGGATTGGGGAGTGGTCTAATTGAATCTCTCTTCGCTATTTTGGGATATTTCCTCATGGACGTGTTTGAGGATCTACTCTCTTTGGGTCTCGGTTTCGGAGGCGGAGCTATGCTCTACGTTACCGTTAAGGAGGTTCTGCCCGAGATATACTCCTCGAAAAATAGGGAGTTTGCCGTAACTCTGAGTTTTCTTTTGGGCTTTCTGCTTATGCTGTTTTTGGATTCTATCTAAGCTGGCGGAGGGGGTGGGATTCGAACCCACGGAGGGCTGCGAACCCTCAAGGGATTTCAAATCCCCCGCCTTCGTCCGCTCGGCCACCCCTCCTTCTAACCGCCTCCGTACTCGCTCTGCTCTATCTCCATTTCGAACTCTTGGATGAAATGTTCTATAAGATTAACAAGATCCTGCAGGTCCTTCCTCAGATGGTATTCGTACAACTCCATCCTTCTCTCATGGACGTGATCGTTGATATAAAAACGTATCCTCACGTAGGGTAGTCCCGTTTCAGATTCGTAGTCTTCGTCACCAGGAAGCACGATGTCTACTTCCGTTTCTGTACCTTCGTTTCTGTTCTTGAAGATCTCTTTTAGTTCAAAAACTTTCTCCTTGTACTTCTCCCATTCGTATTTCATAGTAGCTCAATTTTAGCACAATCCAACCACGGCTATACCGAGCCTGTCCGCCCGTTTTACGAACTTCTCCTTTTCCACAACGTAGACCTTCCCTGCCTCAAGGAAGAGGGTATCAGCCCCCACATCAGCCATCATCTCGAGCGTTTCTATCCCCACAGTTGGGACATCTATTCTGAAGTCCTGAACCTTCCTTGCCACCTTTACGACCCTCGTCCCCTTGCCCGCGATCTTCCCCCCTCTCTTTATGGTCTCCTGTGTCCCCTCCATAGCCTCCACAGCAACCACAGCCTTATCCTTTACCACCACTGTCTGACCTACATCGAGCTCCGCAAGCTCCTTAGCTATTATGAATCCGAAAACGCCGTCCTCCATAGCCTCTTCCGAAGGTTCTATCCTTCCAAAGGTGCCTTCGGGTGCGAGGATCTCCTCAAGGTAAGGTCTCGGATCTATGAACTCGAAGCCTTCCTCTTCCATAAACTCCATAAAAGCACTTATCAGGTTTGCCGGTCTTCTGTCCTTGGATCTTCTGAGAACGCTTAGAGCTTTCAGATCGAAACTTAGAAGGCTCGTATAGAGCAGGCGGGGTTCGAACTTGCCGAGCATAACGAGTTTCCTCACTCCCTTTTTCTTCAAGGTTTTTACGAGCCTCCCGACCTTTCCTATTGGTAGGAGTTCATCGCTTTCTATATCTGTGATCCCCTTCACGCCTACGGTAAATACTTCCTCTCCTCTCTTCTTTGCGAGCCTCCTGAACTCCTCTGGGAGGCTTCCCTTTCCAGCTATAAGACCTATAGACATACCAAAAATACTTTAAAATATCTCCCAATGGATGTTCGCCTTATAGTTTCGGCAAGTAAGAACCTTATTCTTTCCTTCCTCCTGAAAGAGAAAGAGATAACGGAGATAAAGGTGGAGAACAGAGAAGCGAACAGGATAGCAGGGAGCATTTTCAAGGGGAAAGTCAAGAGGTTCGCAAAGAGCTTAGACGGAGCTTTTTTGGATATAGGTCTTGATAGGGAAGCTTACTTGCCTCTCAAGGGCATGGGAGAGGAGGATGAGAAGTGTTCCCTCCCCGAAGTGGGTTCGGAGATGATAGTGCAGGTAAAGAGGGAACCGATAGATGATAAGGGAGCAAAGGTCACCTGTAGGATCAGCATTCCCGGAAAGTATCTCGTTTACCTTCCTACGTCGAAGAGAGTGTTTGTCTCCTCAAAGATAGAAGACGTAAAGAGGAGAGAGAGGTTGAAGGAGCTTATTGAGGGTGTCCTCAAGGACGAAGGTGCAATAGTGAGAACCTCGGCAGTCGTAGCTCCGGAGGAGGGTATACTCAAGGATTTAGAGGATCTCAGGGGAAAGTGGAAGGAGATCAGGAAGAAAGCCGAGGTTGTGAAAACGGGGCTTCTCTACGAAGAAGTTCCTCTCTACGCCCAGCTTATAAGAAACAACTGGCAGGACATAGAGGAGATAGTTGTGGACGACAGGGATCTCTGGACTGAGCTTTTAGCTTACATAGAGGAGAACTTTCCAGAACTTTTAAACAAGGTTAGATACGTTAGAAACATCAGCGTTTTCTTCAAAAAGTACGGTTTGGACAAGGCTATGACGAAGCTCTTTGCCAAGTATGTGTGGCTCAGGGGCGGAGGCTACCTGATAATTGAGGAGACCGAGGCTATGACTGTGATAGATGTAAACAGTGGTGCAGGCTGTGGAGAAACTCTCGAGGAGAACGCGCTAAAGACGAACCTTGAAGCTGCTGAGGAGATAGCGAAGCAGATAAAACTCAGGGATATAGGTGGGATAATAGTCATCGACTTTATAGACATGAAGGACAGGAGAAACAGGGAACTCCTTGTTAAGAGACTGAGAGAACTCTTCGCAGACGAGGGCTCCAGCGTTCACATTTACGGGATAACTCAACTCGGTCTACTGGAGATGACTAGGAAGAAGGAAACCCCCAGCGTCACGAGACTCCTCTCCGTGGACTGCCCCTACTGCAAAGGTAAGGGCTTTATAAAGAGCCCCGAGGTCGTTCTGTACGAGATAGAGAAAGAGCTCGGCTACTTCAAGGGCAGGTACTTAGAGATAAGGATAAACCCCATGCTCAGGGAGAGGATAGAAAAACTACTGGAGAGGACGAATCTGAAAGAGTGGGTCTCTGTCAGGGAAGAGTGCGACGTTCCCCTTGATTACTACGAGATGTTCTTGGCGGGATGAGGATGGAGAGGTTTCTATCTATTCTCTTGATCGCCCTGCTCCTTGTGGGCTGTGCGAAGATGACGGAGGAGAAGAGGGCAAAGAAGGCACAGGAGTATTACAAGGAAGCCCTTCAGGCTTTCAGGGAGAAGGATTACGGAGAAGCTGCTTTCAAGTTCAACGAAGCTTTGAAGTTCATGGATTACCTAACTCCCAAGCAGATAGAGAACGCCAAGTTTCTCCTCGGGAAGAGCTACTACTTGGATGAAGACTACGTGAACGCCGTCGTAGCTCTCGAAGACTACATCTTCTACTATCCTAAGCTTCCAAGAACCGAGGAGGCGTACTACTTACTCATAGATAGCTACATAAAGATAGCCCCAGATCCTTACAGGGATCAGGAGTACACCTGGAAAGCTATAGACAAGGCTAAGGAGTTTTTGACACGCTTCCCAAGGAGTGCCTTCTATCATAAGGTTCAGGAGCTAATAGACGAGGCTTATACGAAGATTGCAAAACACGAGTATCTCATAGCAAAGTTCTACGAGGACTATGGCTATACCTACTCCGCTGCCCTGAGGTATCAGGAGATACTCGTTAACTTCCCGAAGTATGTCTCCGAGGAGGAGGTAGCCTACCGCTATATACGTTCGCTACTCCTTGTTGACAGGCAGGTAGAGATGGAAAAGGACAAGCTTGAAGACCTTATAGAGGAGACGCAGGACAAGTTAGAGGATGTGAAGGGAGAGGAACGGGAAGCGGTAAAGAGGAGGCTCGAGTTCCTCAAGAAGGAGATCGAAAGGTGGGAGGAGATCGGAAGGAAGGCAAGAAAAGAAGCTCTCAAGGCTATAAAGAAGTATAAAGAGGTCTATGGAGCTACGAAATATTACAGGGAGCTGGAGAACCTGCTAAAGAGGAAGGGATGGAAAAGCTGAAGCTTATAAAGGAGAAGCTGGAAGATAAGAAGGCTGAGGATATAGTCATACTCGATGTTTCGAGGCTTACAAACATAGCCGATTACTTTGTTATAGCCACGGCTAACTCCCCCGTTCACGCTCGGGCGGTCGCCGATTACATAGCTGAGGAGGCAGAGAAAGCTGGATATCAGGTGGATCACGTCGAGGGTATGGAGTTTGGTAACTGGATACTCATAGACCTCCTCGACGTAATAGTCCACATATTCACACCGGAGTGGAGGGAACACTACGGGATAGAGTGGATATGGTCTGAAGCCCGGAGGGTGGAAGTATGATAGTTCTAAAGGTAGCTCTCTTCATACTCGTGCTTATTCTCGCGCTCGTATTCGCTTACTACAACCTCGAGCCGGCGAAACTTACCTTCTTCCGTTACTCCCTTGAGTTTCCTCTCTTCCTGATAGTGCTGATAAGCTTCATTGTGGGCTTCCTTATATCGTACGTACTCTCTGAAATAAGGTCTATCGGTTGGAGGAGGTATGGGGAGAGACTCAGGAACGGTCTCCATAAGCTCTGGACAGGGTATCTCTCTTCCGCTGAGAAAGAGTTCTCCAAGCTCATAGGAAGGGAGGAGATAATACCCCTCTATATTGAAAGCTTGAGGGAGCAGTTCAAAACACCGTCCCTTTACCTGCAAAGGTACGAGGGGGGAATAGTTGAGACCGCCTTAGCGGAAGATCTTCATCGGGAAGACAGGGAGAGGGCGATAGATCTCCTCGAGAAGGCGGCGGGAAAGAACCCCGAAAACCTGAGGGCTAAGAGGCTCCTGCGTTCTCTCTACTATCTAAATGGGGAACGGGAAAAGGCTCTCGACCTACAGAGGGACGTCTTGGAGAGGAGTGAGAGGGTTCTGCGTGAAGAGGAAAAAAGGATTCTTGGAGCAATGCTTGCCGATATGGGCAGGGTGGACGAAGCTGAGAAGTTCCCCCCCTCCCTTCTGTCTCTCTTTGTCTTGAGTTCGCACGAGGAGAGCAAGAAGAGGAGGAAGGGTATCCAGAGGGCTTTCGAAACAGGCCTTCAGAACGAGCTTGTCCTCCTTATGGTGGAGAGGAACGTTGTAAACCAGGATCTAATGGAGTTTGTCGAAGGGAAGAAGGAAGAGCTTGACACCTTGGTTCTTGCCCTCCTTTACCTGAACCTCGGCATGGAAGAGAGGCTCGAGGAACTAAAAGACAGCCTCCCCGCTCCGATAAAAGATCTTATAAACAAAAAGGAGTTGAGGGAGTGTTACAGAGATCTGTTGGAAATTTTAAAGCTTTGGGAGTGCTCCATCTGTGGCAAGGAACAGGAGAGGTACATCCCCGTATGTGGCAACTGTTTGAACTGGAATAGACTAAAAGTTAAAAGGAGGGAGTAAGATGCTAATGGATCCGTCGAGGGGGACGGTGAAATTCAAGGTTGTCTATCACGGCATAGCCATGTCTGGAAAGACCACAAATATAGAGCAACTTGCCAAATCAAGTGGTCTCGATGTCCTGAGCTTCGACACCAAGGAGGAGAGAACCCTCGTCTTTGATTTCATCACCAAGAAGATGGATATGGAAGGGTTCACAATCTCCTTCTCCATATATACGATCCCGGGACAGAATATCTACAAGGATATAAGAAGAATGGTCATGAGGGGAGCTGATGCAGTGGTCTTTGTTGTGGACTCCTCAGAAAAAAGGTTGTTGGAAAATAAAGAGTTCATAAGCGTTCTTGAAAGCGACCTTAAGATGTACGGTAAAACCTTGGATGATACTCCTGTTGTGATCCAGTACAACAAGAGAGATCTTCCCGACGCCTTGCCTTTAGAGGTTCTCCAGAAAGAGGTCTCCATACCGGGAAAGAAATCTGTAGAGGCTGTGGCGGTGGAGGGTAAAGGTGTTGAGGAGACCTTCGACCTAATTGTGGGGGAGCTCTTGGATAAGTTCAGAAAGATGGTAGGATAAATTGGAGTATGTTCTACGGCTATATCGGGGACGCTCGGAGCCTGAACGATATATTAACTGGTCTCCTTCAAGGTAGGTCGGGAACCTTAGAGCTCTTTGTGAACCGATACTTTTTGTCCCTCAGAGTGGAGGACGGCCTGATAAGGGAGTTCAAGTGTGATCTGAACGGTTTTAAAAAGAAGGTAAACGCTTACAACCTGCTGGTTTACTGCCTTGCAGAAATGCTCTCTAATCCTGAGGGGTTCTTTGCCTTCTATGAAAGCGCTGACGTAAAGGGAATCCCCCTTGAAACACCGGTCGGCAACGACGAGCTAATGATTCAGGCAACCGTAGTGAGGAAGGAACTTGATCATATAGTTGATAAGATAATATCACCCTATGCGATTTTTAGAGCCTTCGAGAGAGATCCTGAGACCTCCTTCTTTGAAGGTAAAAACCTTATAGAAGTTATCGTCCTCTCGGAAGAGCCTATAGTTTCCTTGCTCAGGAGAGTAAAGGACCTGCTCGCAGAGGGAAAGCTTGACATATACGAGTTCAGAGAGAGTGAGATTGCGGAGGCTTTAGAGATAGAGTACATGATGGAGAGCGTCCCTCTCAAGAAGGTAAACATAGTCACGATCCTCGAGAGCCTGAAGAACGGTAAATTTTCCGGAATAGCCAGAATATCCTCACAGACCTATACAATAAATCTTTTCTACGAAAACGGCGAGATCTTTGCCGTATATCCGATAGATTTCGACGTCTTTGAGTTCTTCCTATCCCCCGACAGGAACGCCGACCTCAGCCTCGTGTCCTTAGACAACAACGTCGTGAAGTTCATAGCGATGAGGTACCTGACAAAGCCCGAGATAGATACGGTGAGCAGTCACTTCATGGAAATAAGCAAGCTCTTTTTAGGTCTAAGTAAGTATAAGAAGAACGCTCTCCTTCTGATCTCTGAAAAGAGAGGAGACAGGTTCATAGTCTTTAAGGACGGGAAGCTCCTTATGTCCCTGATGGAGAGCGAGGGCGCCTTCAGGATCAACGACTCACTGAAGTTCGAAGAGCCCTACTTCGTCAGCCTGTACTTTCAAAAGAAGGTGGACAACATAGCTTCCCTCGTCTACCTTTTCATGATCAACGAGGTTCTGAGCATCTTCATGAAACACTCCCCGACGAGAACTAACACGATAGTCCTGCGGGAGGCCGTGCGCTACCCTTTCCTGACTTTCTCCGAGGGGAAGTTCCATCTCACCAAGAATCCCGGTGAGGAGGAAGAGGAGAAACTTCTAAGTCTTCTCTCCTTCATGCTCGATCTTGGATCTCAGGAGATAGGTGAGAAGAAACAGGAGGAGGAGCTCGAGTTCCAACTCAGACCTTTTAAGGACATATTCAAGGTTCTCGACATAGACAAGTACCTTAAGATAAAGGGTTAGAATGCTCAAGGAAGGCGACTGGATACTGATAAGGTATGGGGAGAAGAGGTACCTCCGTCGCCTCGAACCCAGGGGGAACCTGAACGTGAGGAAAGACGTCCTAAGGTTCTCTGAGCTCGTGGGAAAGCCTGAAGGTATAAGGCTGGGGAAGTTCGAGATTTTCAAGCCCACCCTCGAGGAGGTGATCGTCCTCGGCTTTGAGAGGAAGACCCAGATAATTTATCCAAAGGACGCCTTCTATATAGCCTTCAAGTTGGGGATAGATAAAGGTTCGAAGGTTCTTGAGTTCGGGACCGGGAGTGGCGCCCTTTGTGCTGTCTTCTCAAGGCTCGCCGGGGAGGTATACACCTACGAGGCGGTTGATAAGTTTTACAAACTCGCCAAGAAGAACATGGAAAGGTTCGGCCTCGGAGAGAACGTCAGGTTTCATAACGAGGATTTTGCAAAGGCTGAGGTTCCTGAAAATTTCTTCGATGCCGCCTTTGTAGATGTAAGGGATCCCATCCCCTATCTCGAAAAGGTTCACGGAGGTTTGAAGGAAGGAGCTCCCGTCGGCTTCCTTCTTCCCACGGCGAATCAGGTGATAGACCTCCTGAAGTGTATGGAGGGGCTCTTCGGAGGTATCGAGGTACTCGAGATACTCCACAGATACTACAAGACCGTCGGTGAGCGCTTCAGACCGGAGGACACTATGGTCGGACATACCGCATATTTACTCTTTGCCAGAAAGATCAGATCTTAGATAGAACGAACTCCCCTATAGGATTTCTGAACTCTTCATCTCCCAGGTGGTAGGCTGTCCATAGGTGGAGGCACCTCACCTTAAAGGGTTTCGCCCTGAAGTTCCTTATCCCCCCGATACCGACGTCTGGATTTAACAGAACTCTCTTGCACACGAGATCCCACTTACCCGTTCCCTCGTAGATCTGTAGAAAGTCTCTTCTCAATATCTCCCTCCTCTTCTTTACCTCCTTCTCGTGGAGCTTTATAAAGAACTCGAACAGCTCCCCGTTTGATGTTATTTCCTCGGAGAGCTTTCTTATCCAACCCTCCGACTCGAGCTTAGATATCGCACCTCTCAGGTCCCTGTCTAATATCCAGAACCTCGTCGGTTCGGGCCTGTATATGCCGTTCTCGAAGACCACGATAGGGTTCTCCACAGCCCTCATAAGTTTTTAAACTATACTGACTTTCCGGTAAGTCCATTACCGAATTTTCGGAAATTGACAAGTATCAATAACTTACGAGATTTATCCCAAGGAGGTGAAGCCATGGGAAGGAGAGCTCTTTCACTCGGTCTCATTCTTTCTGTAGCCGTAGCCGGAGGTTACAGGATAGGCACGGAAGAGTACAAGGGGTGGAACCACGTAAAAAGCATGGTAATTTACAGCGAGAAGCATCCCCTCTATAACCCCTTCGGAGGCATCCATCACGTATATGCCAACGATATAGCCCTGAAGGCGGTGAAGAAAGGCGGAAAGAGGAGCTTTCCGGACGGTTCGGTTCTCGTATTTCTCCTTTACGAAGCCAAAGAGTCGGAAGGAGCTTACACCGAAGGGAGGAAGAAGATAGAGGCATTTATGATCAAGGACTCTAAGAGATTCAAAGACACTGGAGGATGGGGATTTTACGCCTACGATGGCTCTGGAAAGAATCTGGTGAAGAACATGAAGAGGGACTGCTTCAGCTGCCACGCTCAGGTGAGGGAGAGGGACTACGTCTTCTCGGTTTACAAAGAGTGAAGTTCTCCAGTCTTTTGAGCGTAGGGAGTACGTCCTTCCCTTCGGTAGACAGGGAGTAGAGGACCTTCGGTGGTCTCGTGGGGAGAACCTCACGATGAACGAGGTTAAGATCTTCGAGCCTCTTGAGCCTCTCCTGAAGAACCTTGTCAGATATGCCGTCGAGCATCTCTCTTATCTGCGAGGGGGACTTCGGCTCCTCGAGGAGCTCCATTATAGGGAGTGTCCACTTGCAGGAGAAGAGCCTCACCATATCTTCCACCGGAAGATCTACCGAAGAGAGCCACTCTCTCAGAGGCAAGAACTCCTCCGAGTTCTTCAAGTAGTAGTAGGACTCCTTTGGATAGCCTTCCACAGTCCACTTTCCGATGAGTCCTCCCTTCATAAGGCGGGAGAGCCTGTCGAAGAGGACCCTCTCCTTCAGACCCTCTATCTCCCTCAGAAGCTGGGAGGGCCTCTTCTGCCCCTCGGTGAGCTTCAGGACTATCTGGAGAGCCCACTTGCAACGGAGAACGCTCTTTCCCTCCATTCTCAGAATTTACTCTAAAGGCAGGAGCCTATCAACGAGCTTCGTTATCCTCCTCTGTCTCTCTTCTCCCTTCTCCATTCTTCTTCTCTCCCTGCTCAGTTCCTCCAGCACCTCCTCTATACTTTCGGGAAGGCATCTCTCTACAATCTCCCTAACCCTTCTGGAGAGAGCGGGAACTTTCCCCGAAGAGCTTATCCCTATAACAAGATCTCCCCTGATTACGAGGGAAGGGAATAGGAAGTTGCAGAACTCCGGAGAGTCCACCGAGTTGCATAGTATCCCTCTTCTCTCACAGAGCCTGTATATCCTCTCCTGAAGCTTTACGTTATCTACCGCTACAATCACGACGTCCGCTTCCTTCAGGTCCTGAGCGAGAAACCTCCTCCTCTTCAGTCTTATCCTCCCTTCCCTGTAAATCTCATCGAGCTCTCGAGTTACCTTAGGAGCTACAACGGTTATGTCTTCTGTAAACCTCAGTAGGTTCTTCACCTTCCTCGTGGCAACCCTTCCACCGCCGACGACGAGAACCTTTTTCTTTGAAAGGTCTATAAAAACAGGAAAGAACGGCATCACATCCCCTCCGCCCAGAGTCCCCTCTTCTCCATCATCGCCTTCCTCTGAAGTTCTACAAGCCTTTCGGCGTACTTGACGTTGGGAGGGACGGTGTAAACTGTAGCGTAACCCTCCTCAACAAGGACCTCGTTGAGCATCCTTCCGTCGGGGAGATAGACGTAAGCTAAGAGCCTTCCGTACCTGTCGTGGAGCTGGACGTCCGTTTCTAAGTAAACGATCGTACCCGGAGGTATGAGCCTCTTGGTGAACTCCGAAGCCTTCTTTCCAAGTCTGATTATCTCCTCCACCGATCTCCCGCTCTTCTCGGCGTCCCTGTACGCCTTTTTGTTCCTCCTGCTCTCAGGTGTGTCTATGCCTATCAGTCTCACCTTAACCTCCTCTCCGCTCTCGAGCCTGCACTTGAAGGTATCCCCGTCGTAGACCTTTACCACCTTGCATGGAACCTTATCGAGGTTTTCGGCGCTCACGTCTGCTCCGCCTATCTTCTTGAACTGTTCCTCGGCAAGCTGATAGAAGACGTACAGGACGAGAAGAACGAGAAGGTAAGATACTCCTCTTCTCGAAAGGGGAACTTTCCTGGGCATGTGTTTATTCTATACTATGGATATGGGAGTGATTGAGGAGCTTGTCCAGAGGAACAATTCCAAGATACTCCTGGTGGTCCTCGACGGCTTGGGAGGCCTACCTGTTAAGGACGGAAAGACGGAGCTCGAACTCGCCAATACACCTAATCTCGACGAGCTTGCTAAGAGGTCTGCCTTAGGAATGCACATTCCGGTAGACTACGGGATCACACCGGGGAGCGGTCCCGGTCATCTCGGTATATTCGGCTACGACCCGATAAAGTACGAGATAGGAAGAGGAATACTGGAAGCCCTCGGACTCGGCTTAGAGGTCAGAGAGACGGACATAGCGATAAGGGGAAATTACGCCACCGTAGAGTACGTGAACGGGAGACCGATAGTCAAGGACAGGAGGGCAGGGAGGATACCAACCGAGGAAAACAGGAGGATAACGAGGAAGATACAGGAGAACTTAAAGGAGATAGAGGGAGTGAAGGTGATAATGGCTCCCAGTATGGAGCACAGGACCGCCATAGTTCTTCGTTTCCCCGAACCCCTCCCCGAAGGAAGCGACGAGATAAACGACACCGATCCCCAGGCGGTCGGTAAGGAGCCCTTGGAGCCCGTTGGAAGGAACCCTAACGCTGAAAAGGTCGCCCGCGTAGTGAGGAAGTTTATAGAGGAGGTCTCCAAGATACTCAGGGATGAGCCCAAAGCCAACTACATCCTCCTAAGGGGCTTTTCCAAAAAGCCGAACATACCGACGATGGAGGAGCGGTTCGGACTAAAACCCTGCTGCGTAGCGGTTTATCCCATGTACAAGGGCCTCGCAAGCTTAGTCGGCATGGATGTGATCGAGTTCGATGGAAACACCATAGAGGACGAGATAAGAGCGCTCAGAAAGGTTTGGGAGAGCTACGACTTCTTCTTCCTCCATATAAAGAAGACGGACTCCTACGGAGAGGACGGAAACTGGGAAGGAAAGGTGTCCGTTGTGGAGGAGTTCGACAGACATCTCCCCGATCTACTCGACCTCAAACCCGACGTCCTCGCGATAACCGGAGATCACTCCACCCCCTCGATACTTAAAGGTCACTCTTGGCATCCCGTCCCCCTACTGATTCACTCCCCTTACACCCTGGGAGGAACTTCGGAGAGGTTTACGGAAAGGGAGTGTCTAAAGGGAGAGCTCGGCACAATACCCGCCCAGAAGAAGATGAACCTCCTTCTGGCTCACGCCCTCAGACTCAAGAAGTACGGAGCTTAAAGATGGAAGTTAAAGCCTTCTACTGGAAGGGAGATCACCTGCTCCTCTTAGACCAGAGAGAGCTCCCTAAGAGGGAGGTTTGGCTCGAGCTCAAGGATCATAAAGATGTCGCAAGAGCCATAAAGGACATGGCGGTCAGGGGAGCTCCGGCTATAGGATGCGTCGCCGCTTACGGCTTTGTCCTTGGTGTAAGAAAGGGGTTTGATCCAAGGGAGGTTTACGAGACTCTAAAGAACACCCGTCCCACAGCCTACAACCTCTTCTGGGCTTTGGAGAGAATGTTATCTGCTTACAACTCAGGAGAGGACATAGAGGAGGAGGCAAAGAACATAGAGATAGAAGACTACGAAGCGAACAGGAGGATGGGGGAAATAGGCAACGAGCTCATACCGGAAGAGGCGAGGATACTTACCCACTGCAACACGGGAGCCTTAGCCACAGCCGGGTGGGGAACAGCTCTCGGAGTTATACGCTCAGCCCACTACGCCGGGAAGAGAATTACTGTCTGGGTCGATGAGACAAGACCTTACCTCCAGGGATCAAGGCTCACCGCCTGGGAACTTCTGAAGGAAAACATACCCCACAGGATAATAACGGACTCAACCGCGGGCTTCCTTATGAGCAGGGGGCTCGTGGATCTCGTCATACTCGGAGCGGACAGGATAACCGCGAGGGGGGACGTGGCAAACAAGATAGGAACCTACTCCCTTTCCGTTCTGGCGAAGGAGCACGGAATCCCCTTCTACGTCGCTGCCCCCTCTTCGACCTTCGACCTTGCTATAAATAGCGGAAAAGATATCCCCATAGAGGAGAGGAGTGAGGAGGAGCTCAAGAGTTGTCTCGGCGTGGAGATAGCCCCCGAAGGGTCTCCTGCAATCCACATAGCCTTCGACGTTACCCCTGCAGAAAACATAACCGCGATCATCACGGAAAAGGGGATAATAAAACCCGTCAATGAGGAAAATATAAAGAGATGCCTCTCCTGAGCGTGAGGATGAGAGCCTCCCTTAGGGAGAGACACGTATCCGGAGCGGAACGGATAATCGAGGAAAACGACATACCCCAAACACTCTGTGGGCTTTTAAGAAGACCGAAGGAGCACGACAGCCTTATAATAACCTTGGAAAGGCTTAAAAGCGTAGAAGTAGTAGATCTATCCCTACCGATCAGCTCCTACTCCTTCTCCTCGGTAGAGTCTGCAAGGGAGTTTGCCATGAAGAAGCTCGTGGAGTCGGGAGTTCCCAGAGAGGTGGCAAGGGGAGGTGTAGAACTCCTCTCGAAGGGTGCGAATCCTAAGGGTGGGAACATGAGGGGTGCGGTCCTGATGGACGTAAGAACAGGGGAAAGACTTGAGCCAGATCCCGAGCGGGGAATAAGGACGGTTAGGGTGGACTGGATGGACCGCCCCGCGGTCAGGAAAGAACTGCTGAGCAGAGGCTTTACCGAGAGGACCCTCGATGCCCTCGCCCTTGCCATCAAGAACCTCTTTTGCGGTGTCCTCGCCGAACTCTGCTGGAGCGATGATCCAGATTACCTTACGGGCTACGTTGCCTCTCTAAAGCTCGGTTACGTTAGGATAACGCCTTTAAAAGAAAGAGGAGATCCTTTGGGGGGTCGGATATACTTTATCGAGAGAGAAAGGGTAGGGGAAGTAATAGCATGCTTGGAAAGAAGGGCGGTTTTGATAAGCTCCTTGCCTCACTTCTCGTAATCTTACTGAGTCCAATAATTTTTGTGGGAGTACCTACGAGGATAGCCTTCAACGAATGGTTCATCGACTGGGAGTACTCGAAGGCGGACTTTCCAAAAGATAGGTACGGGATGGAGGACGATTATAGAAAGTATCTCGCAAAGCTCGGACTGAGGGCAGTTCTCTCCGACGAAGGGATGGAGGAGTTCAAAAGGGCACGGCTACCAGACGGGAGACCTGCCTTCACTCCCAGAGAGATCAAACATATGGAGGATGTAAAGAACTTCTTAGGCTGGTTCTTTCCCTTCGTTTACCTATCCGTTCTTCTCTCCCTCCTTTCTATTCTCTATCTTAGGGACAGGAAACTTGTAGGCTGGACGTTGTTAGGTTCATCTCTCTTTTCTCTAATCCTGATTCTGGGCGTAGCCTTCTTCTCGATAACGAACTACGACCTTGCCTTTGAACTCTTCCACAACTATGTCTTTGATCCCTACTCCTGGAGGTTCAAGTATACCGATACTCTACTCAGGATCTATCCCATGAAGTTTTGGTACGATGGAACGCTCCTGGTAATAGGTATGTCCCTTCTACTCTCCCTTGTCTCTCTATTCTCGGGAATACTCCTGATCAGATATAGGAGATCATCTTAAAGTAGGATCTTATCTGATGGGGGTTCGCCTTAAGCTCTGCAACAGATCTTCTCTCCTCCTCGCCTCCTCCCTGGATTCTTTTATTAGTTTGTATCTCCGTATAACCCCAGCCTTAGCGAGATAGTCCAGAGCCAGAGAGCGACTCCCTCTTCTCCAAGTCCGTATCTGAGGGACTCGCTTTTCTTTCGGGCTTCGAAAAGGCTATATCGAGGCCGACTTTGGAGCTTTTCCTGAGTTTTGTGTCCTCCACCGGAATGCTATCTTCTCCGCAAAGAGAGGCTTCAGGATATACAGGCTGAGTGATATTAAAAGTATTTCAAAGAGTAGCAGGAGCCTCTACTTCACCTAAACTATTATCTTATGGAGATCCGGAAGAGAGTAAAGGAGATTCTTAAGGAGCTGATAGCTATAAGGAGCGTTTCGGGAAGGGAGGAGTCTATTCAGAAGTTCATAGAGGAAAATCTAAGGGAGAAGGGGATAGAACTCCAGAGGCAGTCTGTTGATGGAAGGAGATACAACCTTTTCTACAGAGGGAAGAAGCCTGTTCTGATCTCCTGCCATGTGGACACTGTCCCGCCGATAGATATGAGGGAAGCTTTCAAACCGAAGGAGATCGATGGGAGGATATACGGAAGGGGAGCAAGTGACGTGAAGGGTCCCTTAGCTTCGCTCATCACCGCTGTGGAACTGTTCAAGGAAAGGTACCCTGAAGAGGAACTCCCCGTTTCCTTAGCCTTCGTGGTGGATGAGGAGAACAACTCCGCCCTCGGTTCGGAAAAGATGAGCGAACTCCTCGAAGGGGAAAGGTTCTGCCTCGTTTTAGAGCCCACCTACGGCATGCTCTGCACCTCCCAGATGGGAGCTATGGAGTTCATCGTCACCGTAATTGGAGAAGGTGCCCACGGAGCGGAGTTTGAAAAGGTGGAGAACCCAGTAAAGGTGTGTATGGAGATAGTTAGGAGGCTGGAAGAAGGTCTCGATAGACCTGTAAACGTAATCATGATCAGGGCAGGTTCAAAGAACTACGTCGTACCCAAGCGGTGCGAGATGCTCTTGGAGATAAAGCTCTTCAGAGGGGAAAGCTGGAAGACTCTCGATGGCAGGATAAGGGAGATCCTCAAGGAGATAAATACCTCCTGCAAGATCGATTACAGGCTCGAGGACGTGGAGGAATACATAGACTTCGGGTGCGACGGTTTCGTGGAGGTCTTAGAGGAGGCTTACGAGGAGGCTATCGGGGAGAGACCTGAGAGGGGGACGATGCCCTCCTGGACCGATGCGGCTAACTACCACAGGGCAGGTCTCTCCTGCGTAATCTTTGGACACGGGAGTCTCAAGGATAGTCATACTGACAGGGAGAGCATAAGTGAGGAGGACCTCGAGAGGATGACCCTCTTCTTCCTCAGGTTAATGGAGAAGCTGAGATGAGGATAGTCTTCAAGATAGGTTCGAACCTTCTTCAGACCGAGAGGGGAGATATAGACCTAAAGTTCCTTTCGAAGCTCGCTGAGTCGGTAAAGGAGCTCAAAAGTCTTGGAGACGAGATCTTGATAGTGTCCTCGGGAGCGGTTCTCTGCGGTGCCAAGAAGCTGGGGATCGAGAAGAAACCAGGAGAGCTCACTTTGAGACAGGCGCTCTCCGGTATAGGACAGGCTTACCTCATGCACATCTATGACACCATATTCTCCAACTACGACCTGACGGTGGGACAGGTCCTACTCACCAGCGACATCTTCAAAAAGGGGAACGAGGACAGGTTCAAGAACGCCAGGAATACTTTGGAAAGGATGTTAGGGCTCGGGATAATCCCGATAGTAAACGAGAACGACACGGTGGCTGTGAGCGAGCTTATTTTTGGAGACAACGACTTTCTCTCCGCCTACGTAAGCTACATGATGGAGGCGGATCTACTCGTGATCCTCTCTTCCTCCGGCGGACTACTGGACGAGAAAGGCAGAGTGGTTAAGGAGGTAAGGGACATAGAGAAGGCGATGAAGCTTGTCAGGGGAACGGGAACGGAGTTCGGAAGTGGAGGAATGAGGAGCAAGCTTGAGGCTACGAGGCTCGCCGTATCCATAGGAATTCCGGTGATCGTCACAGGTAAGGAGGACGACTTCAGGAACCTGCGAGAATTGAAGACTTCGGGAACTCTATTTGTTCCCTCCCAGCGGAAAATCAGGAGCAGACTTAAGTTCATGGCAATGGTGGAGGAGCCCAAGGGTGTCCTCTTTGTAGATGAGGGAGCGGTTAGAGCAGTGAGGGAGGGGAAGAGCCTCCTCCCCGCGGGAGTAATAAAGGTTGAGGGCAACTTCTCGAAGGGGGACGTTGTCAGCGTTGTGAATCCCGAGGGGATAGCCGTGGGGAAGGGGAAGGTAAACTTCTCAAGCGAAGAGATAAGGAGAATAGCCGGGCTGAAAGGCTATCAGGTCAAGGAGCTCTTGAAAACGACCAAGGAGGAGGTTATCCACAGAGACAACCTCGTTGTCTTTCAGTAAGCCAAGGCGTAAAAAATTAAACCTATGTACTCCCTTATCGCTATAGAGGAATCGTAAAAAACGCTGTACTTGGGAAATAGACTGTAGAGGTTGTACCTACCCTCGAACTTGAAATCGGTCGGGTAGGGCTGAACCTTTAGACCCGCCTTCTCGAAAACCCGGACCGCCCTTTTCATGTGGAATGCAGAGGTAACTAAGGTTATACCTTTGCAACCTATCCTCCCACAGATCTCCTTCACATAGAGAGCGTTCTCCCTCGTATCCCTGCTCCTGAGATCTGCGTATATGTCCTCCTCGTCCACACCGAACTCTAACAGGAGTTCTTTCATTATCTTTGCCTCTGGTATAACCCCTATCGCCGCCCCACCTGAGAGTATTAAAGGTCTCCCCGTTCTCCTGTGAAGTAGGAATGCGGTTATGAGCCTCTTGTAGGAACTCGCCTTAAGGTAGCCGGAATTGTAGGCACCACCCCCGAGAACGACTATGGCGTCTCCCTTTACTTCCTTCGGCCTGGGATAAGCTCTCTCCAAAGGATAAAAGAGCAGATCCTTGAAGGGCTCTACGGATATGAGATAAAGGGAAAGGGCTCCTACCACCGCCGGGATGTAGACGATCCTCTTCTTCCTTGAAAACACTCCTATGAGAAGGAAGAGGGCTATGTATATCCCAGGAGGGAGGATTAAATATGAAATCAGCTTTTTGAGAAAGAACATCTTAGCGCTTCTTTCTTACAGCTATTATAACGTTCTCAACACCGGACTTCTTTGCGGCATCCATAACGTAAACTACGAACTTGTGTTTCGTATCTTCATCGGCCTCAACGATTAGGTAAGAAGGCTTATGTTTTTTTAAAAAACTCTCGATACTCTTCAGATCGGTCGGCTTTCCCTCTAAGAGAAGAGCCCCCTTCTGCGTTATCTGAACCCTCGCCGCCCTGATCCTTTGTGTCTCTCCCTTCTCAGCTTCGGGTAATTTGACCGCCAAGAAGGTCAAGGGAGCCTGAAAGGCTAAAACGGCTAAGAACAGAAAGACTGCCAGAAGCGTATCAACGAGAGGAACAACATCGATGTAAGCCCTCTCGTCGCTTCCTAACCGAGCCCTTCTCCTAAGGTTCATACCTCACTCCAACATACTGAGAATGTCCCTCGCCTCCTGTTCTACCTTCTCTATTATGTCGTTCCCCATGTTCCTGAATATCCAGTAGGCAAGTAGGGCTGGTATAGCGACTATCAAACCGGTCGCAGCTGCCGTGAGAGCTTCCCCTATTCCTGCAGCGAGCAACCTCATAGCCTCCTCCGTTTGAACCGAGGCATAGGCAGAGAAGACCTTTATGAGTCCCGTTATGGTTCCGAATAGTCCGAGGAGCGGAGCGAGGGAAGCTATCGCAGACAGAAGCATAAGGTTCTTCTCCACAGCTGGGATCACAGCGGAGAGTTCGCTCTCCATAATTGAGAGGAGCTCCGATTTTCTTCTATTCCCCTTCAGGTACTCATCGAGAACTAAGCTAAGAGATTTTGAGAACAGATCCGTATTCAGTGAGAGCACCTTTGCGGCACCCTCCACATCACCCTTCTGTAAAAGAATCTTCACCTCGTTGATATTCTTGGGAAGAAAGGCTGAAACCCTCAGCCTGACTATCCTCTCTACTATAAACACCCAGGAAATTATAGAGAGGATTATCAAGGGATACATAACGACACCGCCCTTTCTTATCAGTTCCGTGAGCTGAAAAAAGGCTCCCTCCATCACTTCTTCACCTCACACTTGGGAAGTTTCTTTCTCAAGATTTTAACCTTTTTTATATCTCTCTTGGTCAGGTACCTATGATCGAGCTTGTCCAGCAGGCAGGAGGCGTCCCTACGAGCCCTCAAGGAGATCAAAATGTCCACCGCCTCAAGGATACTCCTATTGTAGTAAGGCTGAACTCCCTTAGCGGTGAGGATAACCTCAACAAAGTATTCTAAAGCCTTTCTCTTATCCCTCTTTCTTTCCATTCTACCCAGTAAGTAGAGCGCCTTGGCTCTTACCTCTGGATCATTGCTCTCCTTGGCTATCTTGAGGTACTTCTTCCCTTTCGTCTTACTGTACATGGTGAGGGCTATCTTTCTCAGTTCCTCGTCCTTGGAGTTCTCCTTCATAAGCTCATCGAAAAATTCTATAGCCTTCTGAAGATCTTCCGATATGTATATCTCCAGAGCTCTCTTTCTGTCCTCAAAACTGCCACCGCTCAGGAAGTCCGCCAGCTTTTTAAACTCCTTCCTCTCTAAGTAAAGGTTCTTAAGCATTGATATCGCTATCTCCTTTTCCTTTTTGCTCCCTTCCATAATCGCTTGCTTTAAAAGCTCCTCCTTCCTAAGGGGGTCCTCCTCTATCTCGGCAAGTTTTATAAGGGCTCTTGTCCTGTAAGTTTCCATTTCAGAGAGCTCGGTGAGAATTCTCTTAGCCTCCTCCCTGTTCCCCTCTTTTATATATAAGGAAGCGAGCTGTAACTTTATATCTGGGATAAGTGGGGAGTCGGGGAACTTGCTCATGAACTCCTTAGAAAGGGTTTTTAGATCCTGAGAGGGTCTCTGGAGTTCTATCTGGACTAAGGCGAGGGTAGCATCGAGAGCTTCCTTAGAGTTCGGATAGAGTGTTAGGATCTCCTTGTATATCTCCTTAGCCCTATCGTAGTTTCCAAGATTGTAGTAGGAATCGGCAATTCTCAACATGGCTCTACTCTTCAGAGCGTTCTCCTTCAAGAGCTTTTCGAAGTATGTTATGGCTTCCCGATAGTTCCCCTCTATAAAGAAGCTCATTCCGAGAAGGTAAAGTTCTTCCGGTGTCTCTTCGGTCAGGAACATCCTTGCCAGCTCACCCTTTCCCATAGATATTGATGCCTTTGCCTTTAAGAGTCTCTCCTTGTAGCCGTCCCTTCCTTCGAGAATATCTATTACCTCTTCGTATCTGCCGGCGTTGTAAAAGGCGAGGGCTTTATGATAAGCGTCCGTGAAGTATCTTGCAGCCTCTGTCCATCTCTCCTTCCGGAACATAAGCCATCCGAGATATTCCCTGTAAAGCTCAGGCGTAGCTTCTTTTATTTCCTCCAGCACCCTCTCCATCTCCTCGTCTTTCCCCAGCCAGTAGAGCGTTTCTAAGAGCCACACGTAGTAGTCTCTATCCCTATCCTCCACTTTCTTAAGGGAGATGTAAGCTCTCCTGTAATCCCCGTCTCTTATGGCGGACCATGTAGCGAACAGGTAATCTCCCGCCTTCTCGAACTCCGCGTAGGCGAGAGAGTCCTTCCCCTCGTTATAGAAGAGCACACCGGCGTTTCTCAGAGCTAATCTTGAACCGGTAGACTGGTAAGCAAGCCTCGAGAGGATAACGTCTCCACCAGATAACATCAGGTACAGACTGTCAGCATAGTCCGGTCTGGACGTCTCTAAGAGGGATGCGTACTTGTAAGCGAGTTTTAGGTCCCCGTTCCTCAAAGCTATGACACCGAGGTAGTACAGTGCCACATCTCTGTAGGGGCTGAGCGGTCTCGAGTACCTCTCGAATATACCTTTAGCCTCCTTCTCCTTTCCCTTTTCCAAAAGGATTATCCCCTTTCTGAGCTCCGTGCTCTCACGGTAGTCCGTGTTTTCTTTTCCCTCAACAAAGTCATTCACGTAAGCGCAGTAGTTTGTAAATACCGTATCGCTACAGCTGGTCCTTTCGATCTTACCCTCTTCCTTTAATGAATACACTTTGCTCCACAGATCTGGGGTGTCCACGCGAACGGGCTTACCTTCGAGCCTGAACTTAAGAGCATAGAGGGCTTCACAGGCTGGCATCCTGTAAGGATGTTGAGCTTCACAGGAACTTTTAAGGAAGTTAAGCGCCTTTTTCTCTCTGCGGGTCTTTGAGTATATGAGTCCGAGGACGTACTCCGCCTGAGGAATGAAGGCCGAGTTCTGAATAGAGAGAACGTCGAGCATTTTGCTCTCAGCCTTTTTAAGTCGACCCTTCAGATAGGACTTTACGCCAGCTCTGTAGTAGGATCTATCCTTGGGACCCCCACAACCTTGCTCCTCTTTCGGGATATCGATGGGTGCCTCTTCAATTTCCTTTGGGGGTTCGAGTAGGTCCTTGGAGAGGTCTAAGTGTGTTATCTCCTCTTTAAGCTCTATTCTTTCGGGGGGAAGGAGTTTGGGTTTTTCCTCGAGGATCTTACCGACTACCTTTACCCTAAGGTTGATACTTTCCCGTAGAGGATCGGCAAGTACCGAACCGAAAAGTAGGAGCAGGCTAAAGAGCCCTGTGAGCTTCCACATACAGATCCCCCAGATGACAGGTTATGTTCAGCTTTTGAAGAACGTTCCTCTCCTCCATAAGAACCACCGAGTAAGAGGCGTTATCGCATCCAAAGCTCCAGAACTTGGAAAGATCAATATCCAATAGTGCGCAGTACATACACCTTATCGGGACTGTGTGGGAGACTATAACTACCGTTTCCTCCTCGTGGTTCTTCTTCACATCATCGAGGAAGTCCTTAACCCTTCTGTAAACGTCCTCCAAGCTCTCCCCTCCCTCGAACCTTATCCTGTGGGGCTCCCTTATCCATAGCTCGAACTCTTCAGGATACCTCTCTCTGACCTCTTCCACCAGAAGCCCAGACCACTTGCCGTGATCTATCTCTATCACTCTCTCCTCCTTATGTAAAGGGATGTCGAGTCTTTCGGAAATTATCCGTGCGGTCTCGTAGGTCCTTCTTAGGGGAGAGGTGTATATCCTCGATACGTTTTCCTTTGAGAGCTCCTTTGCCAGCGCCTCAGCTTGAAGTTTTCCACGCTGAGTAAGATCGGGATCCAGAAGCCCCTGATACCTTCCGATGGGATTCCACTGGCTTTCGGCGTGCCTCACGATTATCAGCTTTGGCATTTACAGAACCTGTATTTTAGCACAAAGAAGGAGGCACGCCCCCATACCGAATCTGGTAAGTATTTTCAATTACTGAACCTGTCCCATCTTCCTCGCTATCTCGACGAGCCTCGCTATCCTCTTTTCGGTGGAGGGGTGGGTGGAGAAGAGTTCCCAGATACCCTCTCCCTTGAGGGGGTTCTCTATAAAGAGGTGGGCGGTTCCCTCGTTCACCTTCGCGGGGACCTGTGTGACGTAGTTATGAATCTTTTCGAGAGCCCTCGCCAGAGCTAAGGGGCACCCGCAGATATAGGCTCCAGTCTCATCGGCGAGATACTCCCTCGATCTCGATATAGCCATCTGGATTATAGCCGCGATTATCGGAGTGATAATTATGAGAAGAATACTCCCCACTATGGATAGGGGGTTGTTGTTCTCTTCGTCCCTTCCCCATCCGAATATGAGAGCCCACTGGAGCCAGTTCACTATCATAGATATAGCGCCCGCTATGGTCGCCGCTATGGAAGCTATAAGGACATCCCTGTTCTTTATATGGGCGAGTTCGTGGGCAAGGACTCCCCTAAGCTCCTCTTCGTCCAAAATCTCTAAAATCCCTCTCGTTACCGCCACCGCCGCATGCCCCGGACCTCTTCCAGTCGCAAAGGCGTTGGGTTGTTCCATGGGGACGAGGTATATGGGAGGCTTCGGTATGTTCGCTCTCCTTGCAAGATCCTCCACTATTCTGTGGAGCCAGGGAGCCTCCTCGTAGCTTATCTCCTTAGCCCCGTACATGGAAAGGACTATCTTGTCCGAGAACCAGTAGGAGAGGAAGTTCATGACCGCCGCTATTATGAAGGCTATGAGCATACCCGTCTTTCCGGCTATCGCGTTACCGAGGAAAAGTAGTATCCCGGTGAGCAGTCCGAGGAGTATAGCGGTCCTTAGCATGTATCCCATGAACCTTAACCTCCTAAAGGTTGTTTTATAGAGATTCGGTAATTATATTTAATCCTTAGGTGATCGAAAAGTCAAGGGGAATGATTACGTTCCTTTTAGTTCTCATACTGGTAGCGTATGGCTA
This sequence comes from Hydrogenivirga okinawensis, assembly GCF_055385515.1. NCBI lineage: Bacteria > Pseudomonadati > Aquificota > Aquificia > Aquificales > Aquificaceae > Hydrogenivirga > Hydrogenivirga okinawensis. The sequence goes on from NZ_AP042386.1 coordinate 558,426, forward strand.
TGCTTTAACTCCTCAGGAGGAGAAACAAATCATCAAAGACCTTACGGAGATAAAGACCTCCTTAAGAGTCTTCATGGGGCAGGTGGACAAGAGGTTTGATCAGATGCAGAAGAGCATAGATGAAAGATTTGAGCAGATAGATAAGAGATTCGAGCAGATAGACAAGAGGTTTGAGCAGGTGGATAGGAGATTCGAGCAGATAAACAACGAACTGAACAGACTTGTGAACATAATGGTAGGTATATTCGTCGCTCAGATAGGTTTGGTAGGAGGGATCGTAGGTTTCGCACTGTGGGATAGAAAAACTATTGTAAGTAAGGCAAAGAGAGAAACTATTGAAGAGTTAGAAAGGGACGTAAAACCCGAAAGGTTGAGAAGGCTTCTAAATGCCCTTAGGGAGCTTGCTAAGGAGGATGAAAAACTTGCAGACGTCCTTAAAAGAGAAGGATTACTTTAAATGGGAGGTATAAAAAGTAAGATGATCAACAAGGTCGCTGTTGAAGAGAGGATTGACCTCGGAAGGTACGACGAGAGATTTTACGCCATCGTGGGAAGGGGGGACGAAAACGTCAGATACTTCTCCAAGGTCTTCGACGTGCGGATAGTCCCTCGCGGGACGGAGCTGATAATCAAAGGAGAGGATGACAAGGTAAGGAAGTTCCTATCCTTCCTCAGAGCTGTGATGTCCCGTCTCGAGAGGGAGAGGCTGACCGCAAGGGAGGTTAGGGATTACGCCAAGGATTTCCTCCAGCAGACGGAGGGTCCAGAGAGCGCTCCGGAAGAGGAGGAAGTAATCTTAGTAACCCACCGCAGGAGAGCGATAGTTCCCAAAACACCCACCCAGAGGAGATATGTTGAGGCTATAAGGAAGAACGACGTGGTCTTTGGAGTCGGTCCCGCCGGAACAGGTAAGACCTACCTCGCTATGGCTATGGCTCTCGCCCACCTGAAAGATCAGAAGGTGAACAAGATAATCCTTACAAGACCTGCGGTGGAGGCGGGTGAGAAGCTCGGCTTCCTCCCGGGAACGATAGCTGAAAAGGTCGATCCCTACCTCAGACCCCTCTACGACGCCCTTTACGATATGGTCGATTACGACAAGGCGATGTACATGTTAGAGAGGAACATAATAGAGATAGCACCCCTCGCCTTCATGAGGGGTAGAACTCTCAACGATGCCTTCATAATCCTTGACGAGGCGCAGAACGCCACGAAGGAACAGATGAAGATGTTCCTTACCCGTATAGGCTTCGGTTCAAAGGTGGTAATCACGGGAGATATAACCCAGATAGACCTGCCGAAGAAGGAGCACTCCGGTCTCGTGGAAGCTCTCAGGGTTCTGAGAGGTATAGAAGGGATAGACTTCGTCTGGTTCTCTCAGGAGGACGTAGTCAGGCACCCGATAGTGGCGAGGATAATAGAGGCTTACGAAGCCCATGAACGAGATTCAGATAAAGCTGAGGAAGAGGAGAGTCCGGAAGGACTGGATAAGGGAGAGAGCTGAAAAGGCTCTGGAGATCCTCGGAATAGATAACGCCGAGCTCAGCATCCTTATAACGGATGACAGGGAGATAAGGGAGCTAAACAGAGTCTACAGAGGGAAGGATAAACCTACGGACGTCCTTTCCTTCCCGATGGGGGACAAGGTTGGGGAAAGGTTAATCCTCGGCGATATCGTAATATCCCTCGATACCGCCCGGAAGCAGGCTGAAGAGCTCGGACACACTCTGGAGGAGGAGGTCGAGAGGTTACTGATCCACGGGATAGTTCACCTGCTCGGATACGACCACGAGCTCGGGGGGGAAGAGGAGAGGAAGTTCAGGGAGTTAGAGGAGAGGTTGGGTGCTAAGCTCAGAGGAAGCTAAGGAGCTGATACTCATCGGGAGGAGATCTGTCCTCTCGGTCTTCGAAGGAGTTAACCTTGAAGTTCCCAAAGAACTGAAGGACAAGTTTTCCCAAAAGAGGGGTGTCTTTACCACACTCCTGACCTTTCCCGACAAGGCACTGAGAGGTTGCGTGGGAGTTCCTTATTCAGTTTATCCACTATGGAGAGCGGTGATCAGCTCGTCCATAAGTGCATCCTTCAGGGATCCGAGGTTCCCGCCCCTGAAAAAGGAAGAGTTAGACAGCGTTATATGGGAGCTGTCCCTTCTCACGGAGCCCGAGGAGGTGGATAAGGAAAGCTTGCCCGGGGCTATCAGGGTTGGCTTGGACGGTTTAATAGTGGAGGAGAGTTCTCGAAGAGGGCTCCTTCTCCCACAGGTAGCGGTGAGATACGGGTGGTCCCCTGAGGAGTTCCTTAGCTTCACCTGTCTGAAGGCTGGTCTTGAGAGGGACTGTTGGCGGAGAAAGGATGTTAAGATTTACAGGTTCCAGAGTGAAATCTTCGAGGAGGTGGAACCCTGGGGAGAGGTGAGGCAGGTAGAGGAGATGAGATGCGAATAGAGGATCTTAAGAGGATTCAGATAGAGTGCGCTAAGAAGGTTGTCCAGAGGGACGACTTCGAGAAGGTTGAAACTGTGGGTGGAATGGATCTCACCTTCGAGAAGATAGACGAAAACCCGACGAGAGCTTGGGCGAGCCTTGTTATCGTGGAGCTCAAAACACTAAGACCCATTTACAACCTAATTGTGGAAGACAGGGTTGAGTTCCCCTATATACCCACACTTTTAGCCTTCAGGGAGATGCCTCTCCTCCTCAAGCTTTACGAGAAGGCTAAAATAAAGCCCGACGTCTTCTTCATCGACGGGCAGGGTGTAGCCCATCCAAGGGGATGTGGCATAGCCTCCCACTTTGGCGTCGAGACGGGAGAGGTAAGCGTCGGAGTCGCCAAGACAAGGCTATTCGGCCACTACAAGGAACCGGATCTCAGGAAGGGAAGCTTTACCTATCTCAGGTACAAGGACCGCATAGTAGGAGCTGCCGTGAGGACCAAGGACAACACCCAACCCGTTTTCGTCTCAGTTGGACACAGGATAAGCCTCAAAACTGCCATAGACCTCGTTCTCAAGGCTTCCAAGTACAGGATACCCGAACCCACCCGCTTAGCCCACAACCTACTCCAGAGGGTAAGGAGGGAAAGTTTATTCTGATGCAGCTTAAGGAGTTAAGAATATATTAATATCCTGAAAAGGAGGTGGAAGGATGCTCTTAGGACTGGACGTAAGAACGCAGCTCAAGGATATTTTCGAGAAGGAATTCAAGGAGCCAGTTACCTTAAAGATCTTCTCCCAGGCGATCGGATGTGAGAGCTGCCAGACGGTAGAGGAGCTTGTACAGGAGCTCGTGAGCGTTGTTGGAGAGGACAAGATAAGGTATGAGGTTCACACGCCCGTGCTGGAAAAGGAGCTTGCCGAAAAGTACGGTGTGGACAGGATACCGACGATAGTTATAGAGGGTGATAAGGATTACGGGATAAGGTACATAGGTCTGCCTGCCGGTCTCGAGTTCAGCACACTGATTCAGGGGATCCTTCAGGTATCCAAGAGGAAGCCCAACCTCTCCGAGAAGACTCTCGAACTTCTCAAGCAGGTAGATATACCAATCGAGCTCATGGTCTTCGTAACCACCTCCTGTGGATACTGCCCGGCCGCCGCGGTTATGGCTTACAACTTCGCACTGGCGAGCGACTACATAACCGCAAAGGTTATAGACGCCTCCGAAAATCCTGACCTTGCCGAGAGGTTTCAGGTGGTTGGAGTCCCTAAGATAGTTATAAACAACGGGATCGCCGAGTTCGTCGGTGCCCAGCCCGAGAACGCTTTCCTCGGGTACGTGATCGCCACTTACGAAAAGCTCAAGAAGGAGAAGGACGAGGGTGGAGCTTGAGAGGAAGCCCCTCGTTGAAATGGTCGCCCCGGTTATAGAGGTTCGCCGGGAGACCCCAACGGTAAAGACTCTCGTCTTCGATATCAGGGGGCACGACTTCGACTTCTATCCTGGTCAGTACGTGATGCTTAAGGTGCCCTATCCGCCCACGGGTGAGGAGCTCAAGCGCGCCTACTCGATAGCCTCCACCCCTCTCAGGAAGGACATCTTAGAGCTCACTATAAAGAGGAAGGAGGGAGGAAAGGCTTCCGTTTATCTGACCACCGAGGTAAAGCCAGGAGACGAGTTCTACATCAAGGGTCCCTATGGGAAGTTCTATTGGATAGAGGGTCTCTCCACCTGTGTAGTTCTGATCGGTGCGGGAAGCGGAATAGTTCCCCTCATGTCCATACTCAGGTACATAAGGGATAAGGAACTCCACAACGTAAAGGCAACGCTCCTCGCCTCCTTCACTACCTACGAGGAGATAATTTACAGGGAAGAACTCGAGGATATGTCCTCTTACTCGAACATGAGAGTGAAGATAACGCTCACAAGGGAAAAGCCCGAAGGGTGGCGTGGGTACACCGGTAGGATAAATACCGAATATGATTCTGAAAGAGGTGGAGGATCTGCCCGCCAACCTGTATTACCTGTGCGGTCCTCCTGCCTTCGTGGACGATATGAAGGATATCCTTTTAAGCCTCGGTGTGGATAGATCTCAGATAAAAACCGAGAGATACGATTAAGAAAGGGACTCCAAGAGCTCAAGATTTCTCAGAGCCCTCTCGGTAGATCCTTCCCTTCTCTTCCCTTCCAGGAAGTCGGACACCATCTCTCTCAGCTTGTCGCCCTCCCTTCTCCTAATACTCTCTCCGTTGCGTTTTATCTCCTCCCTGAGGAAGTCCATAAGGATGATTCCCTCCTCAGTTCTAACCTCCCATCTACGGCTAACCTCTCCTTTATATTCCCACGCCACCCTCAACCTGAAGGGAACACCTCCTGCCTTCCCCTCCAGCTCCCAGATCTCTCCTTCCTTTACTTCCAACAGCTCTATGTCCCCAAATAGGTACTGAAGAACATATAGGTCGTGCCAGGCGAGATCCCATAGAGGGTTTATGTAGCCCCTACCCCTGTTGAGCCTTTCTATATCTATCTCCAGAACCTTAACTCCTTTGGGAAACTCTTTCACCGGGAGGGAGTAGAGTTCTATCTCCGAAATCTCGAGGTTCTTATCCTTACATATTCTCCTAAACTCCTCGCTTTCCTTAGCGGGTGGCTTTTCCAAAAGTACGGGAATCTTCCTTTCCAGAAAACTCTCAGCGATCTCAACGTGATGTTCAGGATTTACCGCAACTATCACCCTCCTGATGCTCTCCTTTATCTCACCGAAATGGCAGTAAAAGGGATACCTCTCCACGTTCTTATAAGGATCTATATCGCAGAGAACGGGAAGCTCCTGAAGCTCCTCTAACTTGGCGAGATACTTCATGCCCATGTTGCCGAGTCCAACGAGAAGGACGTGCATCTTTACCTTTCCCTTTGAATGCCGGAGGCGGGAGTCGAACCCGCACGCCCTCGCGGGCAGAGGATTTTGAATCCCCCGCGTCTGCCAGTTCCGCCACTCCGGCTATCTTTAATTATAAGTTACCTTTTATTTCGACCGTAGAGGAGGTTTTTAAAATTGAGATTGAGTATAAATTTTTTGTATAATAAATGCCAAATGAGATGTTTTTTTCTTTCACTCCTGCTCGCCCTTGCCTTTGTGAGTTTTTCCGAGGAAAGGGACTTTAACACTCCGGAGGGAGCCCTTAAAGCCCTCTACCCGGACGCCCAGATAGAGGTGAAGAACATAGCCCTCACGCGGGAACAGAAGGATAAGGTTGAGAAGATTGGAAGAGTCCCCTTAGATAGCCGATTGATCTCTATATACGTGGTGAAACGGGGTGGACAGGTGGTAGCTTACGGATATGTGGACGTTCACAGGGTGAGAACGCACAACGAGAGCGTTCTCTTTGTTATATCCCCAGACGGGAAAATAGAGACGGTTGAGGTTCTGTCCTTCAACGAGCCTCTCGAATACATGGCGGACGAGAACTGGCTCTCCCTATTCAAAGGTAAGTCCCTCGACAAGGATCTGTTGCGTTTGAATAGAGACATTCCCAACATGACCGGAGCGACCCTCACGGCAAGGGCTATAACCAAAGCTGCAAGGAGGGCTTTAGCGGTGTGGAAGGTTCTCTTCGGAGAAGCTAAATGAGATTTTTCATATCTTCGAACATAAAGGGCAATAGACCACTTTACATCACGGTGGTTTTCTTTCTGATCTCGGCAGCCCTCTACTGGGTTGGAAGCTGGCTTTACTACCACTCCAAGTTCGGCCTCACCTACAAAAAGATGTTCTCCTACTTCTTCACCGATCCGCAGTTTCCTGAAAGACTACCATTAGCCCAGCTCCTCGAGGACGTTCACATCCAGCTCTTTATGCTCCTAACCTTTCTGTTGGTCCTTGCTTCCCTCTTCATTCACAGATGCATGAGGGACAACGTTAAGTACACACTAATATCCCTCTCTTTCCTCTTCGGTCTTCTTGATATTCTTAGCGGTTTCCTCGTTTACTACCTCGGATCCCTATTCATATACTTGAAAATAGCCTCCTTCGTTGTCTATCAGATCTCCTCAGGAACGATGTTAGCCCTCGCCCTAAAGCTATACCTGACAGAGGAAAAGGAAGAGCCTCCCGAGAGATCCATTCTCTACACGATAGTCTTTGTGTTTACAGTCTCCACCTTTATATTCACGGCGGTCAATTTTTTTTTATTCTATGAAAAGTTCGGTCTAACACCAGACTCCGTAGCGAGGTATTACCTCGGAGATCCCCAGAGGTTCGTAAGACCCAAGACCCTTGCGGGAATAATAGACATCGCAAATCCCCACTTCCTCGCCATGGCCGTTTACCTCTTCGCTCTGGTTCACTTTGCCTTCTTCACGAACGTAAAGAGGAAGGCTACACTTAGCGCGCTCCTACTTTCCTCAGCCCTTATAGACAACGTGAGCGGGATCCTGATCAGGTTCATTCACCCCCTTTTCGCCTATGTAAAGCTCATCTCCTTTTTCTCCCTCACCCTTCTCATGCTCTACCTCTCGGCGGTGATACTCGTTTCCATACTGAGACACCGGGCGAAGGCTATCGTCCTTCTCTAAGTTAGTCCTTCCTCCCTCTTTGCCACGTTGAGCATCTCAAAGATCCTTTCCCTCGAAGTTCCCCCGTAGGTCTTCCTCCTATCGGCTACAGCCTCTGGACTGAGCACGTTAAAGACGTCTTCCTCGAAGAGTTCGGAGAAGTTCTTAAGCTCCTCCAGGGTTATTTCTTCGAGCCTCTTCCCCTTCTCAATGAGGTATGAAACTATACTGCCCACTATGTGGTGCGCCCTCCTGAAGGGAACACCTTTCAGAACTAAATAGTTGGCGAGATCTGTAGCGAGAACGAAGTTACCCGCATTCTTGAGCATATTCTGTTCTCTTAGGGACAGATCTTCCAGGACCTTCCTCATTCCTATGAGGGAGCCTTTCAACGTTCTAACACTGTCGAATAGAGGTTCCTTATCCTCCTGAAGATCCCTGTTGTAGGCTGTGGGGAGTCCCTTGAGAGTGGTCATCAGGGAGATCATATTTCCGTAAAGTCTTCCAGTCTTCCCCCTTATGAGTTCCAGAACGTCCGGGTTCTTCTTCTGGGGCATTATGGAGCTCCCGGTGCAGAGCTTGTCGGGCAGATCTATGTAACCGAACTCCTCCGAAGACCAGATTATCAGATCCTCAGATAGCCTTGAGAGGTGCATACCCGTAAGGGCACATACAAAGAGGAACTCCGTTATGAAGTCCCTGTCCGCGGTGGCATAGATAGAGTTCCTCACGAGCCTGTTGAAGCCCAAGAGCTCGGCGGTGTAGTGTCTGTCTAAGGGGAAGTCCACCCCAGCGACCGCTCCGCTGCCGAGAGAGAGCTCATCCACCCTCCTGTAACAGTCCATAAACCTCTCCGTATCCTTCAGAAACATCTCCCTGAAAGCCAAAAAGTAGTGAGCGAGCCTGATGGGCTGTGCTCTCTGAAGGTGAGTGTAGGCTGGAACCATAACGTCGATACTTCTCTCGGCAAGCCTGACAAGAGTTTTCCTGAGAGCTTTCAGAAGGTTTATTATCTCCCTGATCTCCCTCTTCAGATGAAGCCTCTCATCGGTGGTGATCTGATCGTTCCTCGACCTTCCCGTATGGAGCTTTCCTCCGATTTCCCCTATCCTTTTGATAAGCTCCGCCTCTACGTTCATATGAACGTCTTCGAGTTCTCTCTTCCACTCAAACTTCCCCTCCATTATGTCCCTTTCTATGTCCTTGAGTCCTTCTATTATCCTTTCCGCTTCCTCTTTGCCAAGGACTCCTGCTTTTTGAAGGGTTCTAACGTGGGCTATATCCTGTTTTATGTCCTCTAAGGCGAGCTCCCTATCAAAGCTGACCGACTCAGTGAACTCCTCCACGAACTCATCCGTCCCCTCCGAAAACCTTCCAGACCAAGGTTTTTCCATAAGGAAATTTTATTTGAAAACGCCTCCTCCTTCGCTATATTATTCCCCCATGGAGCTAAAACTCCGTTTGAAAATATTCAGATACGATCCTACCGATGGGAAGAGGGGATACGACACCTTCGAAGTAGATTACGAGGAGGGAATGACCTTCTTAACCGCTCTTCAGAGGATAAAGGAGAATCAGGACCCCTCGCTTACCTTCAGGCAGTTCTGCAGGGCGGGGATATGCGGAACCTGCACTATCTTTATAAACGGCTTTCCGAAGCTCGCCTGCAAGGAGCAGGTTCTTCCCTACGCTCTCACTGGTGAGGAGATCGTGCTGGAACCCCTTGACAAATTCCCTCCGATAAAAGATCTCGCGGTTGATCACGAGAGCGTTATAGAGAGGATGAAGCGCTTTCATACATGGATAAAGGAGTACAGTGGAGAGGTCAGGATACCTCCAGATATAAACAGGAGAATAGAAAGGGCGGCGGACTGTATTCTCTGCTCCGCCTGTCAGTCCTACTGTCCTCAGGTTTTGGAGAGCGAGTACGCCGGTCCCCTCTTTTTCGCCAAGTTTTACAGGTTCCTCGAAGATCCAAGGGATAGGGATAAAGATTACAGGCTCAGGGAAGCTCTCGAGGAGGGTCATCTTTACCACTGCCTCTCATGCGATAAGTGTAACAGCGCCTGTCCTAAGGAGGTAGAGCCTGCCTCCCTTATAAGAGAGCTCATGACCTATATTAAAGAGGATGGCAAAGCAAGCTGTTAGATACGTCTGTCAGTCCTGTGGATACCAGTCGGTCAAGTGGAAAGGTAGGTGTCCCTCCTGCGGTGAGTGGAATACCCTCGTAGAGGAACTTGTAGAAAAGGGGAAGGTCTACAGGATAGGTAATCAGACAAAGGTTCTTCCGATAGACAGCTGGGAAGAGGAGGTATCCGAGAGGCTGAGTACGGGCTTTGAGAGTCTTGACAATGCCCTTGGAGGTGGATTGGTTAAGGGTCAGGTGATCCTGATAGCCGGGGAGCCAGGGATAGGTAAGTCCACGCTTCTTCTCCAGATCTCAAACAGGTTCGCGAAGTACGGTAAGGTCCTTTACGTCTCTGGAGAGGAGTCGGGATCCCAGATAGCCCTAAGGGGGAGGAGGTTGGGCATATCGAGTCCCGACATACTCCTCTATCCGGAAACCTTGCTGGAAAACGTTTTAGAAGCTATCGAAGGGGAAAACCCCTCCCTCCTGGTCGTAGACTCGGTGCAGACACTCTACTCGGAAGGACTTGAGTCGAGTGCGGGTTCCGTATCTCAAGTCAGGGAGGTGACCTTTAAACTGACCGAGGTGTGCAAGGAGAAGGGGATCCCCTGCTTCATAGTTGGGCAAATAACCAAGGAGGGTGCGATAGCGGGTCCGAAGGTTCTCGAACATATAGTTGATACCGTCCTCCAGTTCGAAGGGGAGAGGTACAACTTCTACAGAGTCGTTAAGGTGGTAAAGAACAGGTTTGGCTCAACGGGGGAGGTAGCGGTCTTCAAGATGGGGGATTACGGGCTCGAGGAAGTTCCTGAACCCTCCGCCTTCTTTATCGGCGAAAGAATAAGCTCTCCGGGGAGCGTGATATTTCCCCACACCGAGGGGAGCAAGCCTATACTCCTTGAGGTTCAGGCTCTCGTTCTTCCTGCACTCTACACGACTCCTCAGAGGAGGACTCAGGGTTTTGACGTGAACCGACTCTCCCTTATTCTCGCGATACTCGAAAAGGAGGCGAACATATTCACGAGGGACTCGGACGTCTTCATCAACGTGGCGGGGGGACTCTCTGTAAAGGAGCCCGCGGCGGACCTTGCGGTAGCTCTCGCGATAGCTTCCTCCAAAAGGGAGAAGACCATACCTGAAGACACAGTTATTTTTGGAGAGTTAGGACTTGCCGGGGAGGTCAGGGCAGTTCATTTCGGAGATATAAGGGTGGAAGAGGCAAGGAGGTTCGGTTTTAAAAGGATAGTTCTGCCGAGTAGTCTGAATATGGACGTGGATGGTGTGGAGATACTGCCGGTCTCTAACGTAAGAGAGGCTATCGACCTGTTACTTTAGAGAATAGCCCTTATTATGGATAGCTTTAGTTCTTCGGTGAGCTTTTCTCTCTCCGTTTCCACTACACCCAACTCCCACAGTATAAAGAGCCTTTCAACCGATCCAACTATAAGGCTGAGAGCCACTTCAGGCGTAACGTTTATCTTTCCGGTTCTATAAGCTTCCCTGAGCATATCTAAGATTTTTCTGCCCGGTAGCTTATCCTCAGTTCCATTCTCCCTGAGTATGTGGTAAACGCTTAGGAAACGGAAGGAGTCCGGGTTATCGAGAGCGTAGCCCAAGAGAACCTCTACGAGCTTTCCCACCTTTGCCTTTATATCCCTTAAAGGGAAGACTTCCCTCTCCAATATCTCCTCTATCTCTCCGCTCACCCTCTCTAAGAGATAGGAGATAATCTGCTCCTTACTGGAGAAATGTCGGTATATCGCACCTTCCGTAATCCCCACCTCGCTCGCTATATCCTTTATCGTTGTCCCCTTAAAACCTTTCCTCGAGAACAGGCTCAGAGCTGCCTTCGCTATTCTCTCCTTCGTGGGGACGTACTCCCAGTCCCAAGTTGTTTTTCTCCCATTCATAGAAAGCCTCCGAGAAGAGTTCCACCCTCCTCTTCTTAAACTCTCTCTTGGAGAAGAGAATTTTATAGCTCTTTACGCCTATCTCTTCGCTAACTCTATTCACGAAATCGACTACTTCGTCCCTCCTTTTACCGTGGACCATCGAAAAGAGGTTGTAACTCCAGATTCCATTGGTTGTTCTCTCATAACAGTGGGACACGCTCTTGAAAGAGGAGAGGTATCTTCCTACCTCCTCAACCCTCTCGGGAGAAACCTTCCACACCACCATTCCGTTTGCCCTGAAGCCTACCCTCCTGTGATACAGGATCGCAGAAAAGCGTCTGATTATCCCCTTCTCCTTAAAAGATCTCAGAACCTCTAAGAGATCCTCCTCTTCCATTCCGATTCTGCGGGCCACCTCCCCGAAGGGCCTCTCCGTCAGAGGTATATCTTTCTGGGACTCCCTTACAACCTTCTTTTCCAGTTCGGAGAGTTTGCTTGCCTCAACCGGACTCCTTACTTTTACCTCTTCCCTTTCCTCGAGCTTTCCGTAGTCGAGCTTCACACCTATTTTGAAGGTCCTGAGGGTTCTCAGAACAGCGTAATCCTTTACTCCTGTTCTCTCTGCGATCAGTGATACAGTCTCCTCAAGGGATAACCTGGCGTCCGGAGGAACGGCTATCGTGAACCAGAGGTTGAGCTCGTCCTCCCTCTCATAGTTATGGCTCACTCCGGGATGGGAATTCACAAAGCGTGCGACCTCTTCGATCCTTTCTGAATCCACCTTGAAGGCTACGAGGGAGCTGTCATAACCCACCGCTCGTGTGTCGAATATCGGTGAGATCTGCCTTACGACACCTTCCTCTTTGAGACTTTCTATCTCACTCATCACCTTACCTTCCGAGGTTCCCAGTTTTTGAGCGAGCCAGAGGAAGGGTCTCTCCACGATGGGTATGTCGGACTGGATCAATTTCAGAAGCTCTTCCCTAAGCATGGTATATCTCCTCCAGCTGCTTCAGGTTTTGAATGCCGTCCTTGAGTAAGGTGTGCAGGCGAACCACCTCACCGATTATCATCACTGCGGGAGGACTTACCTCAGGCGGGTTTTCGCTTACCTCGCCGAGAGTAGAAATAACAACTCTCTGGGCCTCCGTAGTTCCTCTCTCCACAAAGGCTACCGGCTGGGAAGGGTCTCTCCCGAGGTATATAAGCTCCCTCGCTATCTTCTGTCTGTTCTTAACACCCATTAGAACGACGATAGTATCGACGTCCATGAAGGCTCTCCAGTCTACCCTCTTTTCCTTACCTGTCGCCTCGTGTCCCGTCACAACCGCAAAGGAGGAGGCTATACCCCTGAAGGTTAGGGGAATCCCTGCGTAGGCAGGAACCGCGTAGATGGAGCTTACTCCGGGAACAACTTCGAAGGGGATTCCCCTCTTGGTAAGGAAGATAGCCTCCTCTCCACCCCTTCCGAAGACAAAGGGATCTCCCCCCTTCAATCTCACCACGTTCTCGTGTATCCCAGCATAATAAACAAGAAGCTCGTTTATCCTTTCCTGAGGAATGGTATGCTTTCCATCTTCTTTGCCAACATAGACGAGCTTGCACCCAGGCTTGACGAACTGAAGAACCTCCTCGTTGACGAGCCGATCGTATAGAACGACGTCTGCGATAGAAAGAACCCTTATAGCCTTGAGTGTCAGTAGCTCTGGATCACCCGGACCAGCACCGACCAGATAGACCTTCCCCATGGCTTAACCTCCTTCGATAAAGACACCCGAGGGCGTTGGAACGCTTATGCTATCTATAAGCTCGAGCCCCGGGACGGAGACTCTCTTGAGCAGATTCTCGTAGTAAGAGGAGAGGTAGAGTGAACTTCCGTCGAGGGAGAACCTAAGATGCAGTATCCTCCTGCCGAGCTTCCTCGTTCTGACAACCTCCATCTTCTCCCTGTCTATTAGGGAGATAAGATCCTCGGAGTCTCCACTGTAGTTCACCGCAAGGTACCTACCATCGGGGGAGACGGAGACAAAGACGGGAAGACCGGGGAGATTTATACTCCCTATATACTCAAAGCTCTCAAGATCCACTACATGTACTTTCCTCTCACCCACCGCCGGGATATAGGCTTTATCTTTCCAGACTCCCCAGAGTCCGAAGTGGGGAACCTTGAAGACCACCTCCTTTCCCTTCCTTCCGAACCTGACCTTCCTGTAGGAGAAGTCTTTGAGATCAAGGACGCCTACGGCGTTCTCACCAAACAATCCGACTATGTACTTATCCTTCGAGAGAAGGGCGTCGAAGGGCATACTTCCTACGTTCCTGATCCTCTTGAGAAGCTTCATACTCTTGCAGTCCACGATCCACACCTCGTCCTTGTCCATTAGAGAGAAGACGAGGAGACCTCTGTAGCTCTTTATGCCTACGTTCTTCGAGCCTGTTTCTATTCTTCTCAGTTCTTCCAGATCCTCCGACAGTAGGACTACGTCCTTGGGAGAGTAGTTGGCTACCGCCACCTTATCGAGGCAGAAGGTAAACCCTATCGAGCTCTTCCCGACCCTGACCTTCTTGACAAGTCTGTCCCTTCGAGTATCTATCCTCGAGAGGAAGCCGTCCCGGCTTATGAGGTAGGCGTGACCTCTCCAGAACTTGAGAGTTGCGTGGTTTGTGTTCCCCAAGTTCTTTATCTCCTTAACCTTACCTTCCTCAATCACCGCGAGGGCGCCCCTCTCCCTCTCAACAACGTATATCTTCTGGGCAAAGCCTATCGTAAAGAGCAAAAGCACTATCAGAGGTAGCATGCGGGATCCTCCCCGAAGTAGCTTCCCGTCGCGTAGAAGGCTCTCGCCCTGGAGTTGCCGTTGCATATCCCCAAATAGGGGCAGGAGGAGCACCTTCCTTCAATCTTCCTCGGTCTCTCCCTGAGTTTGCTCAGTATCCCGTTGGAGTTCCATATCCGGGAAAAATCCTTCTCCCTCACGTTTCCGAGGCTGTGAAAGAAGAAGGGATCGGGCTTGACGTTCCCCCTGTGATCAATGTTCACAAGCCTCACACCCGCCTGATTCCCTCCCCAATTCCTCAGTATCTCAAGTAGATAATCCGCCCTCTCCGGATACCTTTCCTTAAAGAGCTCGTAAAGGACAACCGCATCCGTCTCGTTGTTTCCCGTAACTACCTGAGGGCTCCTTCCCGTCTCCACGTAGTCGAGGGCTTTGGAAATTATGAACTCCACCACCCTGCGGTAGTTTTCTTTCTCCACGCTCGAGAGCCTCTTGCCCCTCCCCGCATAGACAAGGTGGGATATGTATAGCTTGGGGACTTCGAGATCCTCCGCAAGGTCGAAGATGAAGGGAAGGGAGGGAGCAGTCCTGTCCGTTAAAGTGAACCTCAAACCTACCTTTATACCTTCGTCAAGGCAGAGCATCAGGGCGTTCAGAGCTTCTTCGAAGGCGAATCTCTTGCCCCTGAAGGCGTCGTGAACCTCCGGGGTTCCGTCTATGCTTATGCCGACGTAATCGAAGTGTTCCTTTATTTCTCTAACGTTCTCGGCGTTTATCAGTATTCCGTTCGTGGAGAGGTAGGTTTTTATTCCTTTGCTCTTCAGTATCTTGGCTATCTCGTAAATGTCCTCCCTCAAAAGCGGTTCACCGCCTGAGAGTATGGCGAACCTGACTCCAGATCCGACGATAGAGTCGGAGACTCTGCCTATCTCCTTGAGGGAGAGCTCCCCTCTCCTATCCTGATTCGCCGATGAGTAACAGTGTTTGCAGTAGAGGTTACATCTGTTGGTGAGGTTCCAGATCAGGATAACTCCCCCGAAAGGTTTGTGGGACTTCCCCTCTAAGGCGGTCTTTATGAACTCACTCACCCTCAGCATAGAGCTTTTCCTCCTCCTTCAGGCTCTCCATTAGACTCAGGATCGCCTCTAACTCCCTCCTTGAGATCTCTATCCTCGGCATCGCGTTCCTCTTGTATCCGAGGAGCTTTGCAGTCTCCTCTGGATTAAGTATCTGGGAGACTATTTCCTCCTTACTTCTGTGTCCTACGATCCATTTAAAGGAAGGTCCGAAGGCTTCTTCCGTCAGGTGATGGCAACCCCAACACTTCGCCATGAAAACTTCCTTTCCGAGCAGTAAAGGTAGGAACTTGCGGGACTTGAGGACGAAGTTGTACTTTCCGGCGGGCTGTTCAGATGGAATGAGGGAGATCTTCCTGAAGGTCAAAGGATCGAGAATCAGGAGCGATCCCCTGTCTCCCTCCAGAACGCTCAGGTAAGCGAGTCTTCCGTCTCCGGAGAACTCTACATGGGTTACCTTCCCCGAGACGGTGATTCTCTTCACTTCGAAAGTTTTTTTGTTTAACAGAGCCACACCTTTATCCCTGTTGTCTATCCACAGATATGGGTTGTCGGGATGGGTTCTCACAAAGAAGCCTCTTCCCCCGACGTCTACGCTTCTTATAAACTTCCAGTCATACATTCTCCAGATGCTCACTTCCTCTGATCCCACGTGTCTTGTGGCGAAGTAGAAGTTTCCGTCTCCATACCAGAAGGAAGAGGAGAAGAGGTGGGGCATAGCCTCTATCCTTTGTTCAAACACCTTTTCCCCGGTTTCTAAGCTGTAAACTACGAGCTTTGAACTCCCTCTGGAACTACCCACTACGTAGTTCTCAAAGGGATCTATAAAGAAGTCCTCGAGAGGTTCCTCAGTTCTACTGAGCCTTATCCTTCCGCTTGGTTCAATAAAAGCCATGTAAGGCTTATCCCTGAAGGTCATAAGGAAGAGTCCTTTCCCGTGAAGCTCATAGACCGCAGAGGGTCTGCCGGGGAGATCTACAGACTTTAAAGGTCTCAGATCTTTATCGAGGAGGACGAGGGTTTTGGGTAGTGTGCAGGCTACCGCAAGAACGCTCCCATCCCTCGAAAGAGCTATGTTCCTCAGATAGATACAGGTTCTCACCTTAGCTGAGGGCTTTCCTTTCTCAAGGTCGTAAAGTAAAACCCATCCGTCCCTCGAGGGAACGTAGAAGCGACTTCCGTCGGGGGAGAACTTAACTCCTCCGTGAACGTTCTTGAAAGGAAAGCTATCGAGTATCCCCTCGCCTTCGAGAAGGTAAACCTTACCTCCTTTATCCACGAAAACGGTGAGGTTCTTCAGGTCCTTTATCTTCAGAATCTTCCCCTTCCCTCCAAACTTCTGGTAGCTCTCCTTCACATCCCTCAGAGAATACTCGATCCTTCCAGCAGGCTTTCTGAGGAAACTAATCAGAGAGTCAACCTCTTCATCAGAGAGGGATTCGAAGGAGGGCATGGTCGTCGCAGGAATTCCGTCTTTTATAACCTTCTTCAGGTAATTGTCGCTCTTTCTCTTGAGAAACTCTGGAAGCAGGGGAGGGGCGGTCCTTCCTATTCTTTTTTCGTGGTGACAGGAAGAACAGTTCTTAAAGTAGATGTCTCTTCCGTCTATGGCATGGGAGATGGAAAAAAGGAAAAAAAAGAGGGGAAGGGAGGGGGCGAGGGAACGTAGTGAGATGAGAGAAGCCATACCTTCTCACCTCAGTAGATGTCGTTGGTCGTTGTGTAGACGTTGAAGATTCCCGTAGGTGTCCTTACCCAATCTCCCGTGATAACCTTCTTTATCTTCATCGTTCTGTCGTCAAAGACTACTATCGCGGTGGGCTTGTCCTTCCTGCCCCATACGGAGACCCATACCTCCTTGCCGTGCATGTCGAACTCGGGGTGGACAACCCTTCCGTCTATCTTCTTGTAGCCAAGCTTTCTGAGTTCGTCTATAACGTTGATCGTTTTGATAACTTTCAGAGATCTCTTGTCTATGACGTAAAGCTGTCTCTGGAGCTTGGGATCGGCGCTGAGGGTCCTGTCAACCCAGATGTGGGGGGAATTGGGATGGGTCTTGATGAAGAGCGTACCTCCACCGGGACCGGGTAGCTCTATGTTGGCGACGAGTTTCCAGGCGTATCTGGAATGGCGCTTAGGATCTGTTCCAATACACGCTACGTTGTTAGAACCCAAGTGTCCCGTACACCAGATGGGTCCGTACCTCGGATGAACGAAGTTCGCTCCCCTTCCGGGGTGGGGTTTGACACCCGTCTCTATCTCGCCTACAAATTTCTTCTCCTTGGTATCTATAACAATGATTTTATTTCTCATGTTGGCGGCAACGAGGAAGTACCTCTTGTGCATATCCCATCCGCCGTCGTGAAGGAATCTCTCCGCATCTATCATGTGTATCTTTAGATTGGAGAGATCTTCGTAGTTAACGAGCAGAACCTTACCCACCTCTTTGTTGGATATAACCCACTCAGGGTCATAATGAGAGGCCACTATGGACGCGACCCTCGATTCTCTCAGATACTCGTTAGTGTCCCATGTGTAACCGCTTGTATTGACTATCTTTAAAGGCTCAAGGGTCTGCCCGTCCAGAACTACGAAGCTGGGAGGCCAGTAGCAACCTACCACCACAAGCTTGTCCATAAAGTCCCCCTTCGGACCCTTGTACTTGCTCGTGTCTATGGATCTTGCATCGTAACAGACCTTAACCTCTGCGACCTTATCGGGTTTCTTGAGCCAGAGGTCTATTAGGGTTGCCTTTCCATCTCTCCCTATGGTGAGGAAGTACCTTCCTGTTCCCGAGGATCTGAATATGTGAACCGCAAATCCTGTATCCACTATGCTGACGAGCTTCTTAGTGTCCCCGTCTATTATCGCCACCTTACCGACGTCCCTGAGGATCACCCCCATGAAGTTCTTCCAGTTGAGGTTGTGTTGGGGCTTTTTCGGTCTTGCCTCGGGAGGTATGTAAACCTTCCACCACTTCTTCATGTCAGCGAGGGACATCAGCGGTGGTTCGGGGGGTTCATGCATCAGGAACTTGGCGAGGAGCTTGATCTCCTCCTTCGAGAGTATCCCCTGTCTTCCCCAGTCGGGCATCCCTCCGGGAGTTCCGTTGGTGATTATCGTCTCGAGATACTTGAGGCCCCTCTGCCTCGTTATGTCCGGTGTGAGGGCTGGTCCTGTCGCTCCCTTCCTCAGCATCCCGTGACATCCCGCGCACCTGTCGAAGAAGATCTGAGAGGCTTTCTTCATCTCCTCTGGTGTGAGCTTAGGAACTTCTGCCGCAGACGCTCCCACGGAAGCACCCAACATCAGGGCTCCGGCTACCACTCCAAGCTTCAGCCCTTTCATGGTAAAACCTCCTTTATGATGATTTTCTCAATTTTTAGCGTACTTACAAAAAACCTCATGATCCCACACCCCTCAGCTTGAGCAGGAGATCTCTGAGAAAAAGGAAGTAAAACATACCCAAGATAGGTATCAGACCTCCCACAAGCATGGCTACAAAGGACCAGTCTATCGTGTAGGTTCCCGTAACAGGATCGTAGCGGAAGCACTTGAGAAAAAAGCCCTTTACAGGATTCAGATCCACCTTCCCGAGGCGTGCCTTCTCTATCAGAAGAGAAAGCTTTTTCGAGTTGTAGGTAACTCCCATCATGTATCCGGAGATAATGAGATCAGGAGACAAGATCACCAAGACGTTTGGGTGGGCAAACATATCGGTCTTCTCATCGTAGAAGAACCTGAAATCCACCGCCCTTGTGAGGTTTTTTAGATCGTTTCCCTTAGCTAAGGCAACTATCCACCGGCTCCCTATAATATCTCTCTTCTTTCTGAAGTTTCTAAGATCTGCAGGCTTATCCCTTTCATCAAAATCGATGAGCAGGACCTTCACGTCTCGGTAGGTTATCCCCTTTAGAGCTTCCTTTATGCCCTTAACTATCATGGGACAAGCTGAGGTGCACCTGGTGTAGATGAAGGAGAGCATAAGAGGTTTTCCGTCCGCGACCTGACTCAGCCTTACTTCCTCACCCCTCTCGTTTATGAGAGTGACGTCGGGGACCTTCTTACCCAAAACGAACTCAGGTTTAGGAACTATGTCTATCTCCTTTGGAAAGGAGGTTGTGAAAAGGAGGAAAAGAAGGAGAGGGGCAAGGAGGGGAGCCATGGGTTATTTCACCTCCCACATGGCGGAGAGCCATCCGTAGTTCAGAGCCACGAAGATGATAAAGGCGGTTATGAAGAGAAGGACAAGGGTAAAGGTTCCGGGTGCGGCGAAGCCCTCGTGCTCCTCTTTCTCGGCGGGAGGAGGTTCCGCTATAGGAATCTGGAGATCCTGAGGTCCCCTGAAGGGCTGTCCGAAGAAGACGGATACCACAACCTGAAGTATCCAGATCAGAGCTCCAAGAACGGCAAGTATTCCGCCGAGACCGAAGAGCGCCCAGAAGAAGTCGGTTACAGGATTGAAGGTGAAGGTGAAGGGTCCTCCGGAGAAGGTTATGTCCCAGTGTCTTCTGGGAATTCCGAAGGCTCCAAGTATGTACATGGAAACCGAGAGAATGGCGATACCTATTCCGAAGAGCCAAGGTACGTACTTGGCTACTCCGTAGAAGGCTATCTTCTTTCTAAAGAGGAGGGGTATCAGGTAGTAGGTTACCGCCATGAAGGCGAGGGCGGTTCCTCCTACGACCGCTCCCTTAAAGTGTCCGGGAACGGAGAGGGTGTTATGAACTATTATGTTGGTCTGCTCCATTCCATTCACCACACCGGTGATCCCGCCTATGAAACCGAAGATGATCATCGAGAGCATCATTCCCGAGAAGGCGGGGTTGCTCCACGGAGCACGTTTGAGCCACTCGAAGAGTCCGTTGGTGTATCCCCTCCTCCTTTGAGCTACCTCTATTGCCGAAGGAACGGCGAAGGCGTGGATCATAGATGCGAAAACAGCCAGGTACATAACGTAGCTCGTATTCCAGACCTTCCATACTGGACTTACCGCCGGGTCAACGAGGAGGTGGTGGGCGGAAGCTACGTTTATGGCGATTATGTAAAGGATAAAGGCGAATCTACTCACCTTCTCGTTTATGGAAGTACCTCCCGTTGCGAGGAAGGCTATCAGATACCATACTGAGACGTGGGCTGCCACGTTTATCTGCTGAGAGGGGTGTCCCAGACCCCACCAGACGAGTTTATAAACCGCAGGATCTATGTCCTTTATAATTCCGAGGGACCACAGGAAGGTAGGGATGTAGATTATCGCTCCAGAGACTATGGTTATTACTGCAATTATCGCCGCAGCCATAAGCCCGTAAACGAAGAGAGGAAGGGATTGCCCTGGATTTTCCCTTCTCCATATCATCAGGTTCGCGAAGAAGGTTGTGACTATTACCAGCGCTCCGACCGCAAAGAGTATCATTCCCAAATAGAAGAGGGGGTGGGCTTTCAAGGGTGCGTAGGAGGTCATCAGGACATCCGCCTGTCCTGCAAGTATGGTGTAGTTCACCAAGAGCCATCCTACTATCGCCAAGATAGTTCCGAGCCATCCGGCGGCTGGGGAAGACATCCTCGTGTTCAGGAAAGCGGTGGAGGCAAAAGTCAGTGCGGCGAGTTCGAAAAAGATTATCCAGAAGACGAGAGCATCGAGTCCGTGTAGCGTTAAAACTCTGTAGTACCAGTCAACGGGGAGAACGTGGAAGAGTTGCCATCTCGTCAGAACCAAGAGAAGGGCGGCTATGACCGCTATTAGGAAGGAAACGACCGCCATAACGGCGTTCACCTTAGCTATCTTCTCCGCCCTCACATCGACCTTGAAACCTGTGACATCACAGGTTCTGAACCACTTCTCACCACTTTCAACGGCAACAGCCATGACTCACACCTCCCTTATTCCTCAACGATGATCTTTCCAATCATCATGTGGTGTCCGATCCCGCAGAACTCGTTACAGACGATAGCGTACTCACCCGCTGAGGTGGGTTTGAAGGTCAGAACATAGTCGTACTTGGGATAAACCATGAAGTTCATGTTCACCGGCTGGAGGGAGAAGCCGTGGAGAACGTCAAGGGAAGAGATGTGGAATCTGTACTCCTCTCCCTTCTTCAGAACGAGGACCGGATACCACCTGAACTGCTGGGCGAGCAGAAAGACGTCGCTCCCCGGGGGTGGCTTAACAACGGGAATTCCGTTCTCCTCACCTATCTTGTACTTATTGATGAAAGCTTCCGTCAGTGCGTAGAACTCCTCAGGTGTCGTCCGGTAGGTTGTGAAGGAGGGGTTCTGCTTCGCGTAGACGTGCCAGATTATCATCCAGAAGAACAGGAAAACCGAGACTATGAAGGCCATCCCCATCCAGATCTTTTCGTCCTTGGCTACCTTCTGATAAAACCAACCTTCACGTGGCGGTAGCAGAGCCATGACTCTCACCTCCCTAACAGAGCCTGCTTGATCTCATCTGGTATCGGCGGGAGCCAAGCTATCTCGATCAGCCCCCAGATCAGGTAGGAGATCGCGTAAACCGCGACTCCCAGAAAGAGTAGGAGAATAAAGTCGTCAAACACCAGCTGAAGAAAGGATGTTTTCCTCTCCGCACTCATCCCAACCACCTCCGTAAATGCTTATTCACTCACCCTCTATATTAGTTTACGACCTTTTACTCATTTTTCTATAAGAACTTATGATATTTATCATAAGAAAAAATTATGATCAGTTGATCTATAATTCCTATTATTAATTGGTAGGCATGAGGTAAGTATGTCATCACTTACGGAGGAGTGAGATGGAGATGGTTACTATAAGTCCAACCTATAAACTTATGCAGAGGATAGGCTTTGCACTAAGCAAGATATACTCTTCCTGGCTCAACCCCCTTTACTACCTCGGAGCTATAACCATATTCCTCCTGATTCTCGACGTCGTATCGGGTATATACCTATTTTTCTTCTACGATGTGGATCCCAAAGGTGCCTACGATTCGGTTGAGGCTATATCTTCCTCCTTCCTCGGGAGTCTAATGCGCGGGATTCACAGATACACTTCCGACGGATTGATTCTCTTCGCCGTTCTCCACATGATCCACATGATCTTCACCGACAGGTTCAGGATGTTCAGGTGGATAGCGTGGGTCTCCGGAGTGGGAACGCTTTTAATATTCTTGATCATAGGACTCTCCGGATACTTACTGGTGTGGGACGAGAGAGCGCAGCTTACGGGACTTTTAACGGCCAAGTTCTTCAGCGTTATACCTATATTCGGTCACGCTCTAATGAGCGCCTTCTTGGGAACGGACATAAAACAGTTAGGGGGACTCTTTAGAATCCTCCTCTTCGGGCACATAGCGGTGACCATACTCCTCGTCTTCACTCTGTGGGTTCATGTAATGAGGATCTCCAGACCGAGGCTCTTTCCTCCCAAGCCGCTCATGATAATGCTGACCGTTTACGCTCTTGCCATCGCCCTGATATTTCCCGCAAAGAGCGATCCTCCTGCGGATTTGGGAAAGGTTCCCTTCGGCATGAGCCTGGACTGGTTCTATCTGACCGGATATCCGTTATTCAAAATCTTTCCCCTATCGGTCAACTGGTTCCTCTTCGTGGGATTTTTCGGACTGCTTACAGCCTTCCCTTGGCTCATAAAGGGTAGAAGGAATCCGCCCGCTTACGTTGTAGAGGAGAAGTGTGAGGGATGCAGACAGTGCTTTTTAGACTGTCCTTACGAGGCTATCTACATGAAGAGGGTAAACGCCGAAGAAGAAAAGGCTGTAGTGATAGAGGACAAGTGTGCTGGCTGCGGTATATGTGTAGCCTCTTGTAACTACAACGCTAACGAGATCCCCACTGTTCCACTCACCAAGATAATGGAAGAGGTATCGAGGGAAAAGCCCCAGCTCCTCGTCTTTAGGTGTCCCTTCAGTGCGGAGGTAAAGGAAAGGGAGAGTGTCAGAGTGTATACACTTCCCTGTGTGGGTGCGGTCAACGCGGTGTGGATGAGGGATTTCCTTAGGGAGGCTAAAGGGGTAATGCTCGTCTCATGTGACGGTCCTGACTGTTACTTTAGGGAGGGGGTTGAGTGGACAGAGCAGAGGTTCAAAGGCGAAAGGAGACCGAGGTTACTGAAGACCTTAGAGAGGGGGAGGATTAGAATAATCGAGGCTCCCTACATCGCCAACATCGAGGAAGAAGTTGAAAGCTTCATAAGTTACCTCAAAACTACCGAGCAGTTTCCGAAGGAGGTCACCATAGTATCCCAAAAGAAGTTCAATCCTATATTGGCTCCGGTAATACTCTTTATACCCTTCCTGAGCTTCTACCCTCTTACAACGGACAGGATGAACTTCTATCCTACCGATAGATCCCTTGCAGTAATAACCTTTAAGTACAGATCTTCCCCTATTAAAAAGGCGGAAAGAACGTACAGCAAGCTCAAGCACATGCAAGCTATCCAGAATATAGCGGTGGAGAGATCACCCATAGAAGTTACCTTCATCGTGGACGGGAAGCCTCTCCTCAAAAAGAGATACGATCCGAGAGGGCTCAGGAAAGACTCATCTATATATGTTTACGAAGAGTTCCTTCTATCTCCGGGAAAGCACAAAATAGAGCTTAAGGTGGTCGAAACAGCCCATCCAGATATAGTGAAAACGCTGAGGCTTGAGAGGGATCTGAAACCGGCAACGAGTCTCGCTATAAGCTACCATGAGGAAAAAGGCTTCTTTACCTTGGGAGGCCGGTGAGTATAATATTGAATTAACGTTTACTTACAGGAGGTAAAAAGCATGAGTATAACCCAGTACATGACTGAAGAACATAGAAGATGTGATAACTACTACGCTGAAGCGGAAAAGGCAGCTATGGAGGGAAATTGGGAAAGGGCTGAGGAGATGTTCAATAAGTTTAAAGAAAAGACGCTACTCCACTTCAAGAAGGAAGAGGAGGTCCTATTCCCAGAGTTTGAAGAGAGGACGGGAATAGTTATGGGACCCACTCAGGTCATGAGGCACGAGCACGCTCAGGCACGGGAGCTCCTGGATAGGCTCGAGAACGCTCTTAAAAATAAAAACAAGGAGGAATTCCTCTCCATCGGTGAGTCCCTTATGATACTTATACAGCAGCACAACATGAAGGAGGAGCAAATACTTTATCCGATGTCCGACCAGCACTTAGAGTCAGAGGAGATGGTTGAAAAGCTCTCAGAGATAGGAGAGGTATGACCCCTAAGGGTCTTCTCCTTCAGTTTCTCCCTCCCTTCAGTATAATTGGGAGATTCTTTATCACCGCATCCATCTTCGGATTAATCGGTTCTATCCTGGCCTTGTTCATGTCTATTTCGGAGAACTTTAACCTCCCCCTTCTGGTCCACTCCTTCACCCTCGGCTTCCTTGCCATGACTATGGTAGGGGCTCTCTTCCAGATGCTTCCGGTAGTTGCAGGAGCCGTTATAAAAAAGGCTTCTTTGAAGGCCACCCTTACCCACCTTTTACTACTTATCGGTATACCTCTCCTCCTAATAGGATTGTTCACAGCAGATAAGGAGCTGATATTACTGGGAACAGCATTCACAGCAGGAGGACTTCTCGGAGTATCTGCCGTTTTTGCCTTCAGTCTCCTTAGGGTCAAGAGTCATATACCTACCTCTCGTGGAATTAAGTTCTCTCTGCTGAACTTCGTTATAGGTGTTTCCCTCGGAGTCTTACTTATTCTGAATATGAGCGGTATATACCCTCTGGATCACCTAAGGCTTCTCAACCTTCATCTGAGCTTTATGTTAATCGGCTGGGTGTTCTTACTCGTAGCCTCAGTTTCCTTTCAGGTTGTAGAAATGTTCTTTGTAACTCCTCCCTATCCGAAGAGGTTTGCCTGGTATCTGCCTCCTATCATTGCAGTTTTACTTGCCATGAAATTCCTCCTTTACAACTCCATTCTCTTAGACCCGCTTCTCTCGATTCTGATGATACTTCAAGCTGTTCTTACCCTCGACAGACTAAGAAAGAGAAGGAGAAAGATTCCCGACCCTCTAATCAACTTCTGGCAGGTGGGAATGGTTGCTTTAATTCTCTCCTCCGCTCTTTATCCCTTCCTCCACAGGGAGTTCCTTCTATTCCTGTTCCTGTTTGGGACCTTTGCCCAGAGCGTAGTCTTTGCAATGATGTACAGGATAGTTCCCTTTCTCGTGTGGCTCCACCTCAGCAACAGGGGAGTTATAAATCCGCCCACGATGCACGAGATAATTAGTAGGAGGAGGGTGTATGTAAACCTCTACCTTCACCTTCTATCCATAGTTTCTTTCCTAACAGCCTACTTTTTTGACTTAAGACACATATTTATAATCAGCTCAGTACTTTACTTCATCTCCTTTTTGGTACTTCTGGTGAACCTGATTTCCGGAGTTCTTATCTACGTCAGGAGAGGAGCTGAGACAGATGTTTCTCTTCCACCTCTACGAGATCGGCGATAGTTGTACTCTTTAGGAAATCTATAACCTTCTTCTTCATCTTCTCCCATCTGTGATGGAGAGAGCAGGGGTTGGTCTCGTAGACGTCACACTTATCGGGCATAAGAACGCATGTGTTGAACTTGTTCTCCTCTCCCATAAGCACAACGACGTCCCACATGGTGAGCTTTTCCGGATCCACCTTGAGGGTGAAACCACCTCTCGGTCCCTTCACAGAGTGAAGGATCTCCCTTCTCGCGAGTTCGTGAAGTATCTTTGAGAGGAAGGGTTTGGGAATGTTCTGGTTCTGAGCTATCTCCTCAGCCTTTACTAACCTACCTTTATTGTAAGTCAAGTAAGCCAGCGCCATAAGAGCGTAGCGCACAGTATCAGAGTAGATCATCATGAAATACATTATAGGAACAAAACCCTGTTTTATCAAGATGATCCTCGTCGTACTCGTATTTTGATAGAGATTATCCCGAAGCAGGACTCTGCCGATTATACTATTCTGAGCCGATGGATAAGATTAGAGTCTCAGATATATTTGAGGTGGGGAACAGCTACGAGGTCGTCACGAAGTATAAGGAGATTCCCGTCAGGGTAACTATGGTTCTGAGCTGGGTTGAGGACGACGGTAGGCTGATAGGTTTCGACTGGGGAAGGACTCATCTTAAGGGGGCTTTCTCAACCCTCGATCCGGTTTACGTTAAACTCTCACCCAAAGAGTACGCCCAGACCCAGGTCTTCAGCAACCTCGGAAGAGAGCTCGTCCTCACAGTTGAGAATTTGGTAGAACCTCCTGAGTTTGTCCGACGCAGATCCGTGAGAGTAGAACCCGATGAAAACAAACCCGTTGAGGTGGAGATAGCGTTCGACGGAAAGGCGATAAAAACGTCTGCTCGGGACGTCAGCGAAATGGGCATAGGAGTTCTTTTGGACAAAAAGAAGCATAAAGATTTCATAGAGTTTATAGAAAAAGAGCTTGAGAACCTGAAGGAGGATGATTTTATAGAGTTCGATATAAGGGTTCACCTCCCAGAATGTGGAGAAGCTTCAGGTAGGGGAAGACTACGGAACGTAATAGGTAGAGGTAAAGATGTATACATGAGGCTGGGCTTTGAGGTAGAGTTTCCAAAGGAAGGGCTCAACAGGATAAGGCGCTACGTTATGAACAGGCAGAAGGAGATAATCCAGTCTCTGAGGATGGTAGAATGAACCTCCACGTTAAGATAGCCCTTCGATACCTGCTCTCTGTTAAGGGAAGTACTCTGCTCATCACGTTTATCTCCTTCTTCGGGGTATTTCTCAGTGTTGGAGCCATCCTTTTAACCCTCGGTGTATTTACCGGCTTTCAGGACTCCCTCAGGGATAAGATACTTTCCACCGCTCCTCACCTGATAATCAGCGTGGTAGGGGAGAGGGACCTTGAGGTAATAAGGCGAATGGTAGAGCAGGTTCCAGAGGTGAAAGAGGTTCTTCCCTTTACCCTTTACAGCGCCATCTTGGCGAAGGAGGACAGGATACAACCTGTGACGGTTAAGGCGGTGGACTTTCAGGAGAGAGCCTTTAAGGATCTCGTAGGGAAACACCTTGTCAGAGGTAGCCTTAACCACCTCGTCGTGGGCAAGGGGATAGCCGACGTACTGGGGGTGAAGCCTGGAGACACTGCTGTTCTCGTCTTTCCAACAGGTATAAGGACTCCAACGGGTTTTGTTCCGAAAACGAGAGAGGTAATCGTAGGAGGCGTGTTTCAGACGGGGGCTTACGATAGGGACTTTGTGATAGTTTACATGAAGAAAAGGGAGGCAAGGAGATTCTTTAAGAGGGGGTTTAGGTTCGAAGGGCTGGAGGTCTATATAGAGGATCCATATAGAGCACAGGAGGTAAAGGAGAGGGTAGAGAGGATGCTCAACGACAACCTGATCATAGTCCGTTCATGGATAGACCTGAACAAGCCTCTCTTCAACGCCCTTCAGTTAGAGAAGCTCGCCCTCTTCCTCGTCCTACTCTTGATGGTTCTCGTGGCTTCCTTTAACATAACAAGCCTGCTCTTCGTGAAGTCTAAGGAGAAGATAAGGGACATAGCTATACTTAAGACCTTCGGCATGAAGAGTTCGGGCATTCTCAGGATATTCGTTTCCGTGGGTATG
Organism: Hydrogenivirga okinawensis; assembly: GCF_055385515.1. Taxonomy (NCBI): domain Bacteria; kingdom Pseudomonadati; phylum Aquificota; class Aquificia; order Aquificales; family Aquificaceae; genus Hydrogenivirga; species Hydrogenivirga okinawensis. The sequence goes on from NZ_AP042386.1 coordinate 585,864, forward strand.
ACTATAGGTTTTATCGGCGCTTTACTCGGTATAGTGGCCTCTTTCGTGATAGCTTACTTTGTGAACGAATACAGGCTTATAAGAGTGCCTGAGGAGGTTTACATGATGAGTTACATTCCAGTTCACATAAAACCTCTTGACCTTATTGCTACTTTCGTAGGAACACTTGTTCTCTCCTTTGTATCCTCTCTCCTTCCAGCCCTGAGAGCGGCAAAGGAAAACGTGGTCAACATCCTGAGGAACGAGTAACATGAAAGAGATACTCAGGACGGAAAATCTCTGGAAGGTATATCCGGACGGAACGAAGGCTCTCAGAGGTGTGAGCCTCTCGATCGTAAAGGGTGAGTTTGTTGGCGTTATGGGTCCCTCCGGTTCGGGGAAGAGTACTCTGCTCCACCTTATAGGGGGCCTGGACAAACCGACGGATGGCGAGGTTTATCTTTTCGGAAGAAAGCTCGGAGATATGAGCGAGGACGATCTTGCAGAGTTTAGAAAGAGGAAGGTGGCTTACATCTTTCAGTTCTACTATCTTCTCGAAGACTTCAACGTTCTCGAAAACCTTCTAATAATTGCAGATCTCTTAGGTATAGATAACGCCAAGGAGAAGGCTCTCCGGATTCTCGACTTCCTGAGGCTTTCTCATAGGCTAAAACACAAGCCCTACCAGCTCTCTGGAGGGGAACAGCAGAGAGTTGCAATAGGGAGAGCACTAATAAGCGAGCCGGCTCTTATCCTCGCCGACGAGCCTACGGGAAACATAGACTGGGAAGAGGGGAGAAAGATATTTGAGCTATTTAGTAAGTTGAACGAGGAAGAGGGTATAACTTTCGTGGTTGCCACCCACAACCCGGATCTCAGAAGCTTCTTCCATAGAACTGTTTACCTCAAAGACGGAAAATTGGTTGGTGAGGATTGAGTATGGTAAGGCTATTGGTATTCCTCTTCGGATTGCTCATATCCTGCGCTCCGATCTCTGAGAGTGTACAGTACGCCCTACTCCCCCCAGAAGAGGAGATAAAGCTTGGAAAGATGTACGTGCCCTCTGCCATAGCTGAGAACGAGGGACTATACCCCGATTCCTACGTCCAGGAGTACGTAAGTAATCTTGGAAGAAGGCTTGCATCCCTCACTCCGAGAAAGCTCCCCTACAGGTTCTACGTGGTCAACTCCTCTGTTGAGAACGCCTTTGCTCTGCCGGGAGGTCCTATATTCGTAACGCGAGGACTAATCCTTATGCTCGATAGTGAAAGTGAGCTCGCCGCCGTACTCGGGCACGAACTGGGACACCTGAACAGAAGGCACCACGCCAGATACCTGGAGAAGGTCCTCGGGCTTTCCCTCCTACTTCAGATAACCCAGGCTTTGATAGGGAAGGATGAAGGCTCCAGGATCGTTATGATGGTCGCAAACGCAGGTGCCTACCTCTTGGCTCTAAAGTTCAGTAGGGATCAGGAAAGGGAGGCGGATGACTTTGGGATTGAGCTTGTCTCGAAGGCCGGCTACGATCCCTACGGATTTATAGGCGTTTTTGAGAAGTTCAAGAAACTTGGGAAGAACAGGCTTCCCAGATGGCTCTCTACCCATCCCCTCCCCGAGGAGAGGATAAAGAGAGTGACCTCTTTAGTCATGAACTACAGAAAACCCGGCTTGAAGATGAACTCGGAAACGTTTGCCAAGGTAAAGGATAGGATACTGAGTACAAAGGCTTCCTTCGATCTGTACGAGGAAGGTAGAAAGCTTTACTCGAAGGGGAAGAAAATGGAAGCCCTTGCCAAGTTCCAGCAGGCTATTGAGCTCTTTGAGAAAAACCAGATGGCTCACATCTACACAGCATCCATCCTAACCGAAATGGGTAGGAATAGAGAAGCTCTCTACCACGCTTCGAGAGCGACGGACATAGACCCTCAGCTCCTCTGGGGATGGTTCGTTAAAGGAGCTATCCTGTTCAATATGGGGAGATACAGAGAGAGTGTGGAGGCTCTCAGAACAGCGAGGAAGCTTGTTCCTTCATATCCAGACACCTATTACTATCTTGGTAGGAATTACGAAGCTCTCGGTATGTTCAAGATGGCACTGAGGAATTACGAGAAGGCTCTGAAGCTTGCCGGGGGAAAGGAACCATGGTTGGAGGATGCAAAGCGCAGATACAACAGGCTGAAGAGATGGGTGGGTTAACTCACCCCTTTCTGGGATAGATACCTTTCGCACTCTAAGGCTGCCATGCATCCGAAGGCCGCCGCAGTTATAGCCTGTCTGTACTTCTTATCGTGAACGTCTCCGGCAGCGAAGACGCCCTCGACAGAGGTCTTTACAAAGTCGTGAACCTTTATGTAGCCGTGGGAGTCGAGGTCGAGCTGTCCTTCAAAGATGTCGGTATTCGGAACGTGCCCTATGGCTATGAAAACGCCATCGCACTTTATCTCGCTGAGCTCGTGGGTCTTGACGTTCTTTATCAGAACACCCGTTACCTTCCCCTGATTGACGTCGTATATTTCCTCGACAACGCTGTTCCACATGAACCTTATCTTTGGAGTGGAGAAAGCCCTCTCCTGCATTATTTTCGAAGCCCTCAGCTTGTCCCTTCTGTGGATAACTGTTACGCTCCGAGCGTGCTGGGTAAGGTGAAGAGCCTCCTCCATAGCGGAGTCCCCACCTCCCACAACGACGACGTCCACATCCTTGTAAAAGGCTCCGTCGCATACCGCGCAGTAGGAAACTCCCTTTCCCATCAGGAGGGCTTCCGACTCGAGTCCCAACATTCTCGGTCTCGCCCCCGTTGCAACTATTACGCTCTCGGTGAGATACTCCTTCTCTCCAGCCCAGATTCTGAATGGTCTCGATTTGAAATCGACCTTTATAACGTTCTCGTAGATTATTCTCGCTCCGAACTTTTCAGCCTGCTGTCTCATTCTGTCTATGAGCTCAGGTCCCTGGATTCCTTCAGGAAAGCCGGGATAGTTCTCCACGTCCGTGGTGAGCATGAGCTGACCGCCGAACATGTGTCCTCCAAAGACAAGAGGTTCGAGCATAGCCCTCGAGGTATAGATGGCAGCTGTCAAACCGGCAGGAGCCCCGCCTATGATGATCACCTTCTCTATGTCAGCCATGGGAAAAATTTTAACTTATCCAGCTTTCCACTCTGAGACCTTCTGTCTTCTTGTTCTTGAATTCTGCAACGTTGTTTGTAACAAGCGTAGCGCCCAAGGATAAGGCGTGGCTCCCTGTGAGGAGGTCGTACGCTCCTATGGTATAGCCTTTACTCGCCAGCTTAGCCCTCACAACTCCCGCTGTTCGAGCCTCCTTAAATCCAAACTCATAAATCTCGAAGAAATCTACAAAAGCCTCTATCACTTCTATGAGCCTCCTGCTACCTTTCTCATGAGCACCGTAAAAGAGTTCAAATATTACAATGCTTGAAAGACCGATGATGTGCCCCTCCTCTGTAACTCTCTCAAGCCTTTCCCTTACGTGGGGAGGTTTCTCTCTGATGATAAAACTGCACGTGTCGGTGTCCAACATGTAAAGCATCAAAAGAGCTCCCTTTCCTGAGGTTCGGGCTGTTTCCTTTCTTTTAAAAAATCCTTCGTCTCTGGAACGCTACTTAGCAATTCGAAGAGAGCCTCCCACCGCTTTTCTTTGGGGATTATAACGAGCTTTTCTCCTTCCTTTACTATATAGACTTCACCTTCTTTCAGTCCGAAATCTTTTGGAATTCTAACTGCGATCGAGTTGCCGCTTCTGAAAACTCTCGTCTTTCTCATCGCAAGTATATACTATGATGTAAATACCTGTTATCAAGCTGTCCGATTTAAGGACTCTTTTCTCCCTTGAGCCTCCTTATCTCCTCTTCGAGTCTCTTGGCTTTTTCCTCGCACCTTCCGAGTCTGTAGCTGAGATCCGATATCTGCTTGACTATGTTTTCCATTCTCTCCACGAGCTCGTTCAGGGAGTTCATAAGGTTCTTGTTGCTCCTGTGGTTTTCGAAGTAGAACCTGAGAGCCTCGCGGATTATCTGGGTTTCCTTCTTGCCGAGTTCCTCTTTAAGGACCTGCAAAACTTCCAGTGTGTCGTTGTCAAATACGTACGTCTTCTTTCGCAAACATCACCATCCTTCTACCTTAAATCTACGCATTTTTTTGGAAAAAGCTCGTCGAATTTTACACTTCCCTTTTCTGTAAAAATCTGTAAATTAAAAGAGTGATAGGTAGAATTGCAAAGATACTTAAGATCGACGAGGGGGAAGTCCAGAGAAGGCTCGCCTATCTGAACCTTAGTGAGGAGGAGAGGAAGCTTCTCAGGGAAATCTCGGACAGAATGAGCGAGGAGGAGCTTGCCTCCCTGTTCAGGTCGTTCTACGATCACCTTCTCAGCTTTCCGGAAACGAGGAAGATCCTGACTAAGGAAGAAGGACTTATGGAGAGGCTTCAGAAGAAACAGGCGGAGTATTTCAAACAGCTCCTTAAGGCGAACTACGACCTTAACTACGCCCTCTCGAGGCTCCACGTGGGTCTTGTCCATGAGAAGGTAGGCGTTGATGCTAAATATTACACGGGAGCCTTCTCCAAGTGGATTGAGAGCATCTTGCCTCTCGTTCAGAGATTGGCTCCCAAGGAACGATTACCTCAGACGCTGCTCGCCCTATTCAAGGCTGTCCTCCTTGACATAACCTTCTCAATGGACGCTTACTACTTTGCCAAGATAATAAAAGGCGGGAGTGAACGGTACAGAGCGATTCTCGACGCCGTTCCCGATGCAATAGTTGTTGTGGACTTGGAGACTAACGGGATAGCTGATGCTAATAGGACAGCCTACGAGCTTTTGGGAGTGAGCGAGGAAGAGCTGATAGGGAAGGACGCTCTCTGGGTGGTTCCCGAGGAGATAAGACCGGTCGTAGAAAAGGTTTACAGGAAAGCTGTCTCTTTGCCCGAAAGTTTCTCGGAAAAGATATACTTAGAGAATAAGAGAACGGGAGAGTGGATACCGGTTGAGGTCCACGGGAGGACCTTCGAATTTCAGGGGAAAAGGTTCAGGGTCGGCGTCTTCAGAGATATAAGGGAGAGACACAGGAGGGAGGAGGAGATAAAGAGGCTTAACCAGCTCTACGATGCCCTGAGCGGTATAAACATTTTAGTAACAACAACGAAGGACAAGAAGAGCCTCTTCTCGGAGGCGGTCAGGATAATAGGGGAGAAGGGGAACTTCAAGTATGCTGGCATAGTGGATCTGAACGGTGGTGAGACTATAGCCGAGTTCGGAGAGTATTCTGAAAACGATACAATAGCCTGTATCAAGTTAGAGGAGGTCGAGGGAGAGAGCTACGTTCTGAGGGTAGCGAGGAGGACAGAGGAAGCCTTTACCGAGCAGGAGGTAAACCTTCTCCACGAGATAGCCCACGATCTTTCTTTCGGTCTCAGGAGGTTGAAGTTTGAAGAGAGGATAAGCCACCTCGCCCTCTACGATGAGCTTACGGATCTTCCCAACAGGAACTACTTCCTCAGCAAGCTCAAAGAATACTTCGACAGAGCAAAAGCCGAGAGGAAGGAGCTTGCCCTGATAATAATCGATATCGACAGGTTCTCGGAGATAAACGAGGCTCTCGGACACAGACTCGGAGATGAACTGCTCAGAGAGGTGGCCCGGAGGCTGAAAAGCGTTGTCAGAGAGAGCGACTTCTTGGGCAGGATCGGAGCGGACGAGTTCGGGGTTCTCGTGTATTCTGAGGATGCGAGGTTTGCGGTCAGGAAGCTGATAGAGAGGATAAGGGAGGCTTTCAGGGAACCGGTAGTGGTCGATTCGACAAATCTCCTAATTACCTTCTCATACGGAATCTCCGTGTATCCTCACGATGTTGAGTTCCACATGGATCTGATGACCAACGCCGCCTCAGCCGTTCTTCACGCCAAGAGCTACGGAGGTAACAGGGAGATCTTCTACTCGGCAGAGGTAAAGAAGACGACAGAGGAGAAACTTCTACTCAGAACCGAGCTGAGGAAAGCTTTAGAGAGAAGAGAGTTCGTTCTCTACTACCAGCCCAAGGTAAACCTGCAAACCGGTGAGGTGGAGGGTGCGGAGGCTCTGATAAGATGGAGGAGAAACGGGGAGATAGTTCCTCCTTACAAGTTCATACCGCTCATAGAGAAGGGAGAGCTCATACACGAGGTTGGGGAGTGGGTCGTCAAGGAAGCCTGCAGGCAGGTCGCCGAGTGGAAGAGTAGAGGGATAAGGATACCGCTTGCGGTGAACGTCTCTCCGATTCAGGTAAGGGAGCCCGCCTTTGCCCAGAAGCTTGTGATGTCCATAGCATCCTGCTCAGGAGAGTACGACCTTATAGAGGTGGAGATAACCGAGTCCGCGGTGATGGAAGACATTTCAAAGTCGGTGGATTTCATAAATACGTTGAGGAGCTTTGGGATAAAGGTTTACATAGACGACTTCGGAACCGGATACTCCTCCCTCGCGTACCTTAAAAAACTGCCCGTTTATGCCCTGAAGATAGACATAGAGTTCATAAGGGATCTGCCAGAGGACAGGGACGATCTCGAAATAGTAAAGGCTACAATAGTACTTGCCAAAACCTTCGGTCTGAAAACTGTAGCCGAGGGTGTGGAGACGGAGGAGCAAGCTAAGCTTCTGAAAGAACTCGGCTGCGATTACGCTCAGGGTTATTACTTTGCAAAGCCTATGCCAGCCGATGAGTTTGAGGGGTTTTTGAGAGGATTTGAATGGAGAACATAGAGGAGCTCTGGGAGGATCTCGTAGAGGACTTCGAGTTCTTCTCCTCCCGGAAGGAAAATTTCAGGGAAAACTTCCTCAGATCTATAGGGGAACAAAAGCCTAAGGTTCTGGGAACTCAGGGTATAGCGACTCTCGTCGATCGTCTCTACCTTCTCCTATTTACCTTTCAGAAGGATCCGAGGGACGAGCTGTTCTCCCTCTCCTACAGGCTTGCCCGCTTTAACATAGACCTCAAAAAGGCGCTTCTGAGAGCCTCCCTCCAGCTCGTGAGGGACTACGTGGATTACATAGTCAGCTCCGGGAAGGATTACCACAGGATAAAGTCTCTCGTGGACCTCATAGACGTTTACCTCTCCATAGTAGAGGACGCCTACGCAAAGTATATGGAGGAGCTGAGGAACAAGGTGGAGGAGGAGAGGAAGGAGGCGGAGGATAAGGAAAGGAGGCTACTCATAAAGTTCGTTGAAAAGCTCTACAATCAGGGAGAAAGGGAGATTGAGCTCCTTACTTACTACAAAGAGGTTCCCGTGGTCTGTCGTTCGGAGATCCTCGCAATCGAAGAAGATAAGCTTAGGGTAAGGACCTGCAACATAAACATATTCGGGACTGGGGAAGAGATATACCTCAAACACAAACGTCTCCCCCAAACCGTGGCGATCAAGATCCTCGATGTCGATATACCGAGGGAGGAGGCTCTCTTAGAACTCCTTACCTTCGTGGAACTCCCTCAGGAGAGGAGGAAGTACGTAAGGGTGATCCCTAAGGAGCCCATACCAGTCGAGATAATCAAAGAAGGAAAGAGGATAATGGGAAGGATGGCGGACATATCCATCGGAGGCGTCGGCGTTTACCTGAACGAGAAGAACGACCTGAAGGAAGGGGACGTGGTAGGTGTGAAGTTCAACCTCCCTAAGGGGGAGGTAGAGACCAAGGGACAGATCCGCTACGTTATCCCTTACGGGGAGGGTTTCAGAGCGGGTATTCAGTACGAGCTCGACCTTAAAGAGGAAGAGATAGTCAGCGATTATGTAATGGAGAGGCAGTTCGAGATCCTGAGGGAGTTAAAAGGGATCAAGGAATAGTTGAGTATGTCGATATAAAATAAACTGAATCATGAAACTTAAGAAGAGGGCGTTCTATGAAGTCCTCCTCCAGATCTGTCTTGAGGGATTGGGTTGCAAAGATATAGAGGGTTTTCTAAGAACCGTCGGCGAAAAGGTCTCTAAGGTCCTGAAGGCGGACTTTTACAAGATACTAAGGTACGAGGGGGATAGCGTTTTCTCGGTGGTGTTCCACAGAGGACTCGGCAATATCGGGAAGAGGAAGCTCGACGGGAATACAAAAGCATACCACACTCTCAGATCCGATTGTCCCGTCGTGAGCGAGGACTTCGAAAGGGAAGAGAGGTTTGAGATCCCCAACTTTGTCCTCGAGGCGGGAGCTAAGAGCGGTGTCAGCCTTCCGATAAAGCTGAGGGACAGGAGATGGGGTGTCATAAGCTTTCTATTCCGAGGCAAGAGGAAGTTTTCTGAAGAAGAGATCTTCTTCCTTGAGAGGGTTTCGGGGGTCATCTCCCGCTTTCTGGAAGGGAGCGAGATAAGCCTGATCCATTCCTTCCTCTTGGAGAAAAGCCCCTACGTGGTTTACCTTGTGGAAGCTAAGCCTCCTGAGCCTCTAAATGTAATCTACGTAAGCCCAAATGTTGAGAGGCTCCTTGGATACACAGCTGAAGACTTCCACACTGGCTGGTGGGTAGAGAACCTTCACCCCGAGGACAGAGAGGAAGTTCTTAAAAACGTTCAGAAGCTACTCTCCGAGGGAGAAGCACTCCACACCTACCGCTTTAAGAAGAAGGACGGAAGCTATATATGGATACAGGCTTACGCGAAGGTGGTGGATAGAGTTGAGGACCTCTACAGGGTGGCAGGATACTGGACGGATGTAACCGAACTTAAGGAAAAGTTCGAGCTCTTAGAAACTCTTACAAACAATGCTCCCGTTGCCATATTCCTTTACGACGAAAAGTTTATATACGCCAACCCCACAGCACTCAGGCTCACCGGTTACACGATCGAAGAGCTAAGGGACAAGTACGTCTGGGAACTGGTTCATCCGAAGCACATGGAGGAGGTTAAGGAGATAATTAGGAAAAGACTGAACTGTGAAAAGATCCATAAGGAGTACAACGACTTTGTGATACTGACGAAGGATGGTAGGGAGATAACGGCAAGGCTCTACGCTGATACAGTAACCTATGGAGGCAGGTGCGTTGGACTTGCGGTAGGACTTGACATAACCGAACAGAGAAAACTCGAAGAGGAGCTTTTCAAGGTTACTTTCTACGATCCGCTGACAGGACTTCCCAACAGACTCCTTTTCACCGAAGAACTCAGGAGTTTAATACCTCACGCGTTCCGCAGAAAGGAACATATTGCCGTAGTCATACTCGATATAAACCGCTTTCGGGAAGTCAACACCGCCTACGGGACGAAGGCAGGTGACAGAGTGTTGAAGGAAGTAGCCCACAGACTGAGGAACTCTCTCAGGGAAGGGGACATAGTAGGAAGGTTCTTCGCCGATGAGTTCGGAATAATCCTGACGGGAATAAAGAGAAAGAGGGACCTTACCATAGTCCTCGACAAGATAAGATCGGTTTTCAACGAGCCTTTCAAGGTAAACTCCCACAACTTTTACCTGAACGCAAACTACGGAGTGGCTCTCTTTCCCAACGACGGAACAAAGGCGGAGGAACTGCTTGGGAGAGCTGAACTTGCCCTGAATGCTTCCAAGAACATAGGAGAGGGAGCAGTTTACTTCTATTCGAAGGAGATAGAGCTTGAAACCGTCGAGGAGGCGGTCTTGAGGAGTTCCCTGAGGGAAGCTATAAGGGGAGGTGAGTTCATCCTTTACTATCAGCCAGTACTGAGGCTTTCGGATCACAGGGTAGTGGGTGTAGAAGCTCTCGTGAGATGGAACCATCCCGAACTCGGTGTGCTCTCCCCTGCGAGGTTCATACCGGTAGCGGAAAACACGGGACTTATAATAGAGCTCGGAAACTTCATCCTTGACAGAGCCCTCGAGGATATTTCTAAGCTCCACAGGGAAGGATACGACCTCTTTATAGGCGTGAACTTCTCGATGAAGCAGTTCATGGACGTTAAGCTCGTTCAGAAGGTAAAGGACGCCCTGAAAAAACACTCCGTGGCACCGGAGAGCTTCCTCTTCGAGATAACGGAGAGCATCGCCATGAGAGATCCAGAAAGGACGAGAGACATCCTCTCGAAGCTAAGGAATCTCGGGATAAAGATAGCTATAGACGACTTCGGAACGGGATACTCCTCGATGAACTACCTGATAGAGTTCGATGTTGATAAGATAAAGATAGACAGGAGCTTCGTGACCGCCATGGATGAGACCGAAAGGGCAAAGAGCGTTGTCAAGACTATAATCGACCTATCCCACAGTGTGGGAGCGAGCGCTCTTGCGGAGGGCATAGAAAAGGACGAGCATCTCAGGCTATTGAAAGATATGGGGTGTGACGAAGGGCAGGGTTATCTCTTCTCACCTCCGACAGGCTATGATAAACTCCTTGAATTCTTGAAAAGTTATGGATGAATTGATAAAGGATGCCCTCCGTGAAGGGGAAAAGTTCGTCGGAAGGACCACCCTGCGGTTCATACTCAAAAGAATAATATACGACCTCTCCCTTACCAACGAAAACCTTAAAAGTGTGGAAATACCTAACGATCCAACGGATATCGATCTCAGCAAGATGAGTGAGGAAGAAAAAAGAATACTTTACTACCAACTGGCGGACATATTAGGGGCGCTGGTAAATCCTCAGCTCAAGGACAGCCTCCTGAGGCGTCTGGAGGGGAAGTATGGAAAGCCTTAGGACCCACGCTCCGGGCTTCTGCGAACTCACGCTCATGGGAGCCCTTCCCCTGTCTATAAAATTTAAATTCCTCCGCAGAGTATTGAGCTTCTTCGGGTGTGTCTCCTTGAGCAAAAGCTCCCTGAATTAGAAGGTATCCTCTTCCCAGCGGACTTCGACAGGCAGGTTTACAAACTTCATGGGGGAAAATATAATGCCCTATAATATCTCATTCAAGCCATGATAAGGATTATCGAGCCGGTATTTTCTGAGGAAGAGAAAGAGGCTGTCATCGAGATCATAGAGAGCCACCAGATAACCCGCGGGAAGTGGACTCAAACCTTTCAGGAAGAGTTCGCCCGCTTCGTAGGGGTCGAGCACTGCTTCACAGTCTGCTCCGGAACTGTAGCCCTCTTCATAGCCCTAAAGGCCCTCGGAATAGAAAAGGGAGAGAAAGTTATAGTCCCGGCGATGAGCTTTATGGCTACCATAGACGCCGTCTATCTTGCGGGAGGGGAGCCCGTCGTCGTCGATGTGGACGAGTTCTACACCATGGATCTCAACCAGCTCGAGGATGCCGTGAGGAAATACAAACCTAAGGTTGTCATGCCCGTCCATCTCTACGGCGGAATGGCAGACATGGAAGGGATAATGGATCTATCGGATAGATACGGCTTCTACGTGGTAGAGGACGCCGCTCAGGCGCACGGGGCGGAGCTCAAGGGAAGGAGAGCGGGAGCGTGGGGACACATAGGAGCTTTCAGCTTCTACGCTTCTAAGAACGTTCCCATGGGAGAGGGGGGAGCTCTCACCACGAACGACGAGGTTATAGCTAAGAAAATAAGGAGCTGGATAGACTTCGGAGATCATCCCGCTTTCAACGTGAGGATAACGGAGTTTCAGGCGGCTATCGGAACGATTCAACTCAGAAAGCTACCTGAGAGGAACGAAAGGAGGAAGGATATAGCCAAGAGATACTCGGAGGCTTTCAGAGAACACTTTGAGATCCCAAGGGAGAGACCTCAGAGCTTCCACGTTTACCACCTTTACACGCTCAGGCATTCCGAGAGGGATAGGATCGTGGAAGAGCTCAAGGTTAAAGGGATAGACGGCAGAGTTTACTACACCTACCTTCTGCATGAACTCAGGAACTCTGAGCATTTCCCCACCCCGAGTGCGGAGAGGTTCAGGAAAGAGGTCTTCTCCATTCCGGTGCACCCCTACCTGACCGACGAGCAGGTTGACTATATCATCGAGAACGTTTTGAGCGCCGTTTCCTCTGGTAAGATAGTCTCTTAGATGTTCAGAAAGGTTCTGATAGCTAACAGGGGAGAGATAGCAGTAAGGGCTATAAGAGCCTGCCGTGAACTCGGCATAAGGACGATCGCTGTTTACTCCGAAGCGGATAAGGACTCTCTTCACGTCAAGCTTGCGGACGAGGCTATCTGCATAGGTCCTCCGGAGCCCTCCAAGAGCTATCTGGACGTTCCCACTATAATGTCCGCGGTAGAAGTTTCCGGAGCTGACGCCGTCTATCCCGGATACGGCTTCTTGGCAGAAAACCCCAAGTTTGCCGAAATAGTTTCCAAGAGTGGTGTTAAGTTCATAGGACCTTCACCCCAGACCCTCGAGCTGATAGGGGACAAGATAAGGACTAAGGAGATAGCGGGAAGGGTAGGAATACCCCTCGTTCCGGGAAGCAACGGAGCGACCGATTTAGAGAAGGCGCTTGAGGTAGCGAGCGAGATAGGTTATCCCGTGGTTCTCAAGGCTTCTGCGGGAGGAGGAGGAAGGGGGATAAGGATAGTCATGAACGAGAAGGAGCTGAGGGAGAAGTTTCCCGTTGCGGTTCAGGAGGCGGAACTCTCCTTCGGAGACGGAAGGGTTTACGTGGAGAAGTTCATAATAAACCCCAAACATATAGAGTTTCAGGTCCTCGCCGACTCCCACGGCAACGTGGCGGTCTTGGGGGAAAGGGAGTGTTCTATCCAGAGGAGACACCAAAAGCTGATAGAGGAAGCTCCGAGCGTGTCGGTGGACGACAGGAAGAGGAAGGAGATAGAGGAGGCGGTGATTGAATTCTGCAGGGAGATAGGCTACGAGGGAGCGGGAACGGTCGAGTTTTTGATGGACGAAGACGGGAACTTTTACTTCATGGAGATGAACGGAAGGATACAGGTAGAGCACCCCGTTACAGAGATGATCACGGGGGTGGACATAGTGAAGTGGCAGATAAAGATCGCTGACGGACAGAGGCTCAGAATAGGAAAGGTTCAGAGGAGGGGATACGCCATAGAGTTTCGAATAAACGCTGAGGATCCCGTAACCTTTCTACCCGCTCCGGGGAAGATAGAGGAGCTCGTTCTACCCGGGGGTATGGGTGTGAGGGTCGATACCCACATCTACGCCGGCTACGAGGTGCCGCCTTACTACGACTCCCTACTTGCTAAGCTTATAGTCTGGGGCGAGACGAGGAACGAAGCGATCAAGAGGGGCCTCAGGGCTTTAAGGGAGTTCATAATCTCCGGAGAGGGATTGAAGACAAATAAGGAGTTCCACGAGAGGGTTTTGAAGACTAAGGAGTTCAAAGAGGGCAGGCATCACATAGGCTTTGTAGAGGAGATGATGGTTTAGAAAAGTTCATTTAGCTTCTCTTCAAGATCCTGCCCCCTCTTCATGTAGTTGATAACGTACTTTCCTATTATGTCCACCTCCACGTTCACCTCATCTCCCGGTCTGCGAAACCTTAGATTAGTGCTTTTGTAAGTGTGCGGGATCACGTTTATGGAGATCGAGTTACTATCCACGTAGTTTACAGTAAGGCTTATCCCATCAATAGCTACAGAACCCTTCTCAACAAAGTAAACTCGTTGGTTGGAGGGTATTTCAACCTTAAGCTCCCTGTGATCTCCCGAGTTCCTGAAGCTCAATATCTTGGCGGTAAAGTCCACGTGCCCGAGGACGAGATGACCTCCGAGCCTCGAGTCAGCTCTGAGGGCTCTCTCCAAGTTCACGAACTCCCCCCTCTTTAACATGCCGAGGTTTGTCCTCAGAAGTGTTTCTGGAGATAGCTCGAAGCCAACTTCGTTTCCCTTAACCTCCACCACCGTGAGGCAGGCTCCGTTCACTGCCACGCTGTCTCCTATCTTTATGTCCCCGAGCTTAGTTCTTACCTTCAGAACACCTCCGGAGGAGGTCCTTCTTAGATCTATAACTTCTCCGATATCCTCTACAAGACCCGTGAACATCAGAGTAGAACCTCCCGGGCTTCGAAGACGGGACCCTCATAGCACACCCTCTTGAACTTACCCTCTGTGTCCTTCACAACGCACCCAAGGCATACGCCCCATCCGCAGGCCATCCTCTCCTCGAGGGACATGTAGAGCTCGTGTCCCGTTTCCTTTGAGAGTTTTAATAGAGCCTTCAACATGGGTTTGGGCCCACAGGCGGAGACCTTCCAAGAGCTTTCGAACTCTTTGAGAACCTCGGTGACAAGCCCCTTTCTCCCCGCACTCCCGTCGTCGGTAAAGAGGATATAGTTAAAGCCTTCCTCTCTTAGCCAGTCGAGCATTCCGAGATGTTCGGCGGACCGGGCTCCGTAAACGAACACTACCTCCTTCCCCATCTCTCTGAGCTCCTTTCCGAAGAGGGTGAGACCCGCCAGCCCCACCCCTCCGCCTATAAGCAGGTGCTTATTCCCCTCGTAGTCGAAAAGCCTCTTGCCGAGAGGTCCGAAGATCCTTACCTCCTCTCCAATTTTCATCTCACTCATTAGCTTCGTCCCTCTCCCGACCACATCGTAGAAGATCAGAAGTTCATCATCCCTCACATCGCCGACCGCAAAGGCTCTCCTCCCCATAGGGTCGTATGTCTTGGAAACCTCCATCATCAAAAAGTGTCCTCCCTTGACCCGCGGAGCTATTTGGGGAGCTTTCAGTCTCATTAACCAGAGCCTTCCGGAGAGGTGGGTGTTTTCGGTTATCTTGGCAGTTATGTCGTTCATCTTTTCTCTCTAAGAACCTCCACCATCATTTGTATAATGGTGTCGAGTCTCTGGTTTACCTGACCTATTTCCTGCCTTAGCTGGTTGATCTCCTGACGGAGTTGGTTTATCTCCTGCCTTACCTGACCGATCTGATTATCTATCTTCTCATCTACCTGTCTTATTTCCTGTCTGAGCTGACTGACGTGGGTATCCATCTTCTGGTTCAAATGCCTGAAGTCCTCCTCCCCCTGCCTTTTAAGCTTTTCTATCCTCTCCAATATCTCCTTAGTTCTCTCGTCCACCACCTCATAGACGAGTTCTAAGGATACCTTCCTTACCAGTCCCTTAGCTCGTTCAAAGATCATAGCATTATTTAATATAGCAGGCTATTTTATAAATTCATGAGGGCGGTTTTAGCCTTTCTCATAGTATTTCTCGGTCTATCCCTTTCCTCCGAGTGGTATCCGGACTTTAAGAAGGGTGTAGAGGTAGCTAAAAGGGAAGGCAAACTTGTAATGATCTACTTCTACGAGGTGGGTTGTACCTACTGCAAGTATATGGAGGAGGTCGTCTTTATTGAACCGGAGATTGCGGATCTTATGGATAAAGGGTTTGTAGTTGTCCCCATAGATGTGGACGAGATACCGGAGGATCTTGACAGAAGGTTCAGAGCGGTGGGGACTCCCTCGTTCCTCTTCTACGATCCGATGAGAGATAAGGTCATATTCCAGATATTCGGAATGCACGAGGCGGACGAGTTTGCAAAGCTCTTAAAACAGGCTTGCAGTAAGGCAAAGGTGAGGAGTTGCTGATTTGAGCTTAAGGGAGAGGGTGAGGAGGCTAAAGTTACTTCTTATGGACGTGGACGGAGTTCTTACCGATGGAAGGCTCTACTACACGGAGGAGGGAGAGAGAATAAAGGTCTTCAACGTTCAGGACGGGCTCGGAATAAAGCTTTTACAGAGAGCAGGGATAAAAACCGGCGTGATCTCAGGTAGAGAGTCTGAGGCTCTGAGAAACAGACTCCTTGAGCTGGGTGTGGATGAAATATTCATGGGGAGGTTTGAGAAGGACGGGATACTCAAGGATATCCTTAGCAGGAACGGGATATCGGCGGAGGAGGTGGGTTTCATAGGTGACGACCTCGTTGACATACCCGTGTTGAAAAGGGTAGGTTTCCCTGTTGCAGTTAGAGGTGCCTCCGAGGAGGTGAAGAGGTACGCCGTCTACGTGACGATGAAAGAGGGAGGAAAGGGTGCGGTCAGGGAGGTGGTGGATCTTATACTCACACTCCGAGGTGGGAAGCCTGTGAAAAAATATAATGGATGAGGTTTCTCCTCCTGCACGTATCGTTTCTGCTCCTTGTTCTTAGCTCCCTTGCATACATAGAAGAGCTTCGTAAAGAGTCCAAGGTTTACGTTCAGGAAAAGAGCATAGCGAGGAACATAAGCATAAAGGTTTTCGGGAAGGGCGGAGAAGAGTGGGAAGTTAAGGGAAGGGAGCTTATCTCCTTTGGAAAGGAACTCTACCTGCTGGATGTTCTTCTCAGCTCAAAGAGCGGTTATAAGGTGAGGGCGGACTCCATAACCTTCCAGAGGGAAAAGAACAAGGGAATACTGAAGGGTAACGTCGAGATAAGAGGGGAAGCACTTTTTGTTAGAACGGACGAGGCTGTCGTGGACTTTAATAAAAACTTGCTCTCTGGAAAGAGTTATGTTCAAGTATGGAGAGGCATGAACTACATAGAAGGAAAAGGCTTTAAGGCTTATCTGAAGCCCTTGCGAGTTATAATAGGCAGAGTGAGGACCAAGCATGAGGTTTGATCTCCTTCTTCTCACAATACTTATCTTCTGTATCTCGGCGCTCTGTCAGCCTATCACCGGGGAGGCTCAGAAGCTGGAATTTAAGAAAGATAAGATAGTGTACAAGGGTAAAGTCAGACTAACGAGGGGTGAGTCCGTTCTTCAGGCGGATAAGGTCACGATACTGCTCGATGAGACCGGAAAGCCCCTTAAACTTATAGCTGAAGGCAATGTTCTCTATACCGAACCCAAGAGAAAGGCTACTGCCGACTACGCCGAGTACGACCTTAGGACTGAGACCATAATCCTGAAGGGAGGGGCAAAGGTAGAGGAAGAGAAAAACGTCTTAGAGGCAGAAGAGATATTGTATGATAGAAGAAATCAGACCCTCCAAGCGAAAGGTGGAGATAAGAGGGTCAGAACCATATACATAGAGGAGGAAAAGAATGAAAAAGTCGGACCTGACCAAGGAGATCGCTAAGAGAAAAGGTCTGCCTCAGAGAAAAGCGAGGTTAATAGTGGATCAGGTCTTTCAGGCTATGGCGGAGGCTCTTACGAGGGGAGAGAAGGTGGAGATCAGAGGTCTTGGAACCTTTAAGGTGAAGAAGAAGCCTTCGAGGTTCGTTAGGGATCCGAGAACCGGCGTTGAGATCTTTGTAAAGGAGAGGTACATACCTACCTTCAAGATGGGCAAACTTCTGAAGAACCACCTAAATTCTAAAGGTAAATGAAGTACGATGTTCTCGTTGTCGGAGCGGGTCCGGGAGGTTCTACCGCCGCCTACACACTCTCCAAGGAAGGGGCTAAGGTTCTTCTTGTTGATATAAAAAGGGCACCAGGTGTCCCGGTCCAGTGTGCGGAGTTCGTCCCCCTCCAACTAAAACACAGGTTTCCTGAATTCTTTCCTTCAGAGGTGATAGCTCAAGAGGTCAAGGACATGCTTCACTTCACCCCTTGGGGAGAGCAGGTCTCTATGAGCTCGGAGGGTTTTGTCCTCCACAGGGAGAGGTTCGACGCGGGAATAACAAAGCTGGCGGTTGAAAACGGAGCGGAACTGAGGCTCAGGACAAGGTTCTTGGGTTTTGAGGACGGTAAGGTATGGCTTGAACACATAGACACAAGGGAAAGATACTCGGTGGAGGCAAAGGTCATAATCGGTGCTGACGGACCCCGCTCTAAGGTATCAAAGCTCACTGGAGAGCACACTACGAGCTTTTTGACAACCGCCCAGTTCACTATGCCTCTGAAGGTAAAGCTCGGAGACCTACTCATCTACTTCAGGGATTACATACCCGGCGGTTACGGGTGGGTCTTTCCGAAGGGTGATGTCGCCAACGTAGGAGTGGGGATAGATCCCGAATATCCGATAAACGTGATGGAGAGCCTGAAGAGATTTGTTAGTGAGGTCGTGGTAGAGGGTCTGGTATCGGAGAGGATACTTGGAAGGACGGGAGGCTGGATACCCGCCGAGGGTGTTAAGAATCCGGTGAGGGATAACGTCCTGCTGGTCGGAGACTCGGGAGGCTTCTGTCATCCAATAACCGGAGGTGGAATAGCCAATGCGGTTTATACGGGAGCAATGGCGGGAGAGGCTATCTTGGAAGGGAGTCTTGAAGATTACGGGGAGGAGTGCATGGAGCTCTTCGGGAGTTCCCTCAATCGTGCGGCACGCAAGAGGATAAAATATATGAAGTCTTGGGACAACCTTGAGTATATAATCCCAAGAACTTGGATAGCCTTTGAAGAATACTGGAAGGAGGATTGATGAATCCCATTAGAACTGGAACTAAGACGAGCAGGTTCGGAACTCCGGGTAAGATAAATCACGACTCTTCCGAATTCTACTCAAGCAGACTCTACGAAGGACTGCCGACCGAGAGGAAGGTTAAGTATGTAGAAAACAAGATAGACCCCGCTTATCTTGACAGAATCCTCTGTAAATCGAGTGAGGATATGTCCGAACTCCCGGATAACAGCGGTCATCTGATGGTAACCTCTCCTCCTTACAACGTGGGGAAGGAGTACGATCGGGATATGACGCTTCAGGAGTACAGGGAGTTTCTCAAAAGGGTGTGGAGGGAGGTTTATAGGGTTCTCGTTCCTGGTGGTAGGGCATGTATAAACGTAGCAAACCTCGGTAGAAAACCTTACATACCTCTCCACGCTTTCATAGTTGAGGACATGCTTGAGATAGGCTTTCTAATGAGGGGTGAAATTATCTGGGACAAGGGTTCGAGTGCGAGTCCTTCTACAGCTTGGGGAAGTTGGTTGTCCGCAAAGAACCCGACACTGAGAGACGTTCACGAGTACATACTTGTCTTCTCAAAGGACACCTTTAAAAGAGAAAATCCGGAAAACAGGATCAGCACCATAAGCAGAGAGGAGTTCTTAGAATTTACCAAGAGCGTATGGAACTTTCCCGCAGTCTCCGCCAAAAAGGTAGGACATCCAGCTCCCTTTCCTGTGGAACTGCCCTACAGGTGCATACAGCTATATACCTTCAAAGATGAGATCGTTCTTGACCCTTTTATGGGAAGCGGACAGACCGCTATAGCCTGTATAAAGACGGGAAGGCACTTCGTAGGCTACGAGATCAACGAAGAATATGTTAAACTTGCCAATAAGCGTATAGCCGAGGCAAAAGTTCTACAATCTCAGGGCAAGCTCATAAACTTTAAGGAGGAATGAAATGATAGACATCGCCTTTGCTCAGGGACAACATCCGACGAGCCCGACGGGAGCCATTCTCTTTCAGATCCTCTTCCTTGTGGGGATCTTCGCAATCTTCTACTTCCTCATCATAAGACCCCAGAAGAAGGAAAGGGAAAGGCACAGGAAGCTAATAGAGAGCCTTAAGAAGGGGGACAAGGTCATCACCTCCGCCGGTATCTGGGGAACAGTCGTGGAGATAGGGGACAGGACGATCACCCTCAAGGTGGACGCCAACACCAAGATAACCTTCTCCAAGGAGGCTGTGATCGGTTTCCAGCCCGAGTATGAGAAAAAGAAGGAGGGGAAGGAGTAACCGTGGAGGTTTTGCCATGGTTGAGAAGGGGATGCTCGTAGGAGGCGAGTGGAAGGACAGCCCCCAGAAGATAGAGGTCGTTTATCCCTACACCGGTGAGGTGATCGGCAAAGTAGCTCAGGGAACCGAGGAGGACGTAAACAGGGCTATAGAGCTTGCCAAGGAGGGTTTTAAAGAAATCTCCTCCCTGACAGCCTACCAAAGGTATGAGATACTCATGAAGGCGGCGGAACTCCTTAAAAAGAGGGCGGAGGAGTTTGCAAAAACCCTCGTTCTTGAGGTAGGAAAGACAATCCGAGAGGCGAGAACGGAGGTAGCCAGGGCGATCCAGACCCTCATATTCTCCGCCGAGGAGGCGAAGAGGATAAACGGCGAGACCTTCCCCGTAGACGCCCATCCCAACGGTGTCGGAAAGGTAGGCTTCTACGTAAGGGTTCCCGTCGGTATAGTCTCCGCTATAACACCCTTCAACTTCCCCCTCAACCTCTCCATGCACAAAGTAGCACCCGCCTTAGCCTGCGGGAACGCGGTCGTGCTCAAGCCTTCAGAGAGGACACCCTTGACCCCTCTGATGCTCGGTGAGATCCTCTTGGAGGCGGGCCTTCCCCCTAAAGCCCTATCCATAATCCCCGGATACGGAGACGTGGGGAAGGCTATGACTACCCACCCCGACGTGAGGGTGGTATCCTTCACAGGTAGCAGGAAGGTGGGAGAGATAATAACCCGTCAGGTAGGGATAAAGCGAGTGGTCCTTGAGCTCGGTTCCAACTCCGCTATCGTAGTTCACAAGGACGGGAACATAGAGAAGGCGGTGGAAAAGGCGGTTCTGGGAGGCTACGCTATAGCCGGTCAGGTCTGCATTTCCGTTCAGAGGGTCTTTGTTCACGAGGAGATCTTTGAGAAGTTCGTGGAAAAGCTCAAAGATAGGGTTAAGGGCCTCAAAGTCGGAGACCCGATGGACGAGAGCACGGACGTAGGACCCCTCATATCGGAGGGGGACGTTTTGAGAATAAGGGAGTGGATAGACGAGGCGGTCAACAAAGGCGCAAAGGTGGAGTTCGGAGGAACTCCCGTGGCGGAAAGGACTGCACTCTTCGAGCCTACGATAGTCTCCTTGGTTCCTCCAGAGACTAAGCTCTTTAAAGAGGAAGCCTTCGCTCCGGTCGTAGTGGTAGATCCCTACAGGGAGGTGGAGGAGGCGATAAGTATGGTGAACGATTCGGAGTACGGTCTCCAGCTCGGAGTGTTTACCAACGATATAAAGGTGGCGTGGGAGTTCATAAGGAAGACGGAGGTGGGAGGAGTTCTGATAAACGAGGGACCCACCTTCAGGGTTGACCATCAGCCTTACGGAGGCTTCAAGAACTCCGGGATAGGGAGGGAGGGACCCAAGTTCGCCGTTGAGGACTACACAGAGATAAAGACGGTGATATTTGATCTCACATGAAGGACAGAAAGCTCTCCCTCTGGGAGGCGGTCTCCATCGCCGTGGGGACCATGATAGGAGCGGGGATATTCTCCATCTTGGGGGTGGGAGCGAAGATAGCAGGTAGCAACCTCCCTTTAGCTTTTATTGTCGCGGGACTCGTTGCTTACCTCGTGGCCTACTCCTACGCGAAGCTTGGCTCCGCTTTTGTCTCCAACGCAGGACCGATAGAGTTCATCATAAGAGGGATAGGGGACAACGTTCTTACCGGGACACTCAGCATCTTAATGTGGCTCAGCTACGTCATATCCATATCACTCTTTGCCAAAGCCTTTGCGGGATACCTTCTCGCCCTTCTGAGACTCCCTTTAACCGCTCTTGGGGTGGCTCTTATAGAGACGCTCGTCATAACCTTCTTTACCGCCCTCAACTTCTTCGGCTCCAAAGCGGTCGGCAGAGCGGAGTTCTTCATAGTTCTCGCCAAGCTGTCAGTCTTAGGCACCTTCGTAGTCTTCGGTGTGTGGAGTGTAAAGCCGGATCTCTTATGTCCCTCTCTCGATCCGGTGAGTCTGAGACACACCTTATTCGCGAGCTCCGTTATATTCCTGACCTATATGGGTTTCGGTCTGATCACCAACGCCTCTGAGAACATGGAGAATCCGGAGAGGAACGTTCCGAGAGCCATATACCTCAGCCTTGTTATCGTTTCCGTCATTTACGTCTCCATCGCCGTGGTGGCTCAGGGCAATCTCGGAACGGAGGGACTGATAGAAGCTAAGGAGTACGCTTTGGCGGAAGCAGCGAAGCCCTTTCTCGGGGAGATAGGTTTCACCTTCGTAGCCGTAGGAGCTCTCTTCTCGACAGCCTCAGCCATAAACGCCACTCTCTACGGAGGAGCCAACGTTGCCTACGCCCTCGCCAAGAAGGGTGAACTCCCTCAGCACTTCGAGAGAAAGATCTGGTTCGGAGGCATAGAGGGTCTCTACATAACCGCAGGACTGGGACTTCTCTTTGCTCTCTTCTTCAACCTTGAGGGGATAGCTTCCCTTATAAGCTTCGTTTTCCTCGTCATATACCTCTTCGTAATCTACTCCCACTACAGGCTCGCTCCGGTTACGAAGGGAAGCAGGTCTTTGATAGTTCTGAGCTTCGTTGTTGTTAGCTCCGTTATCCTTAGCCTTCTCATATATCAGTACAACACTCAGAGAAAAGCCTTCTTCACCTCCTTGATGATCTTCCTCCTTTCCTTGATCTTTGAGTTTGTGTATAAGAGGATAACAAGGCGGAGCTTCTCCGAGAGGTCGGTGGGTTAAGATATTAACTCGGTCGAGGAGGTAAGAGGATGAGCATAAGACACCAGATGAGAGCGAAGGTAGAAGAACTCTTCAAATTGATGATAGATGATCCCGATTTTCCCAAGGATGAGGAGGTTACGGTTTACGTAGTTTTTGTTCCTCAGAGCGGAGAGTTTGAAGAGGAGGAGATGGAGGTTTCTGAACAGGAGGTTGATCTTACAGAGAAGGAGAGCGTCAAGAAGTTCCTCGACAGAACAACGAGGGAAGCTCTCGAGGCGGACGTGAAGGGACTCAAACTCTACGGCTATGTCTTCGATGCGGGGGAGAGTCTAAAGATAGTTACGAAAGAGGAAGAAGGCTTTAGCGATCTTATTATTTCGAGGATAGAGAGGATGAGAGAGGAAGTATGAAAGCCTGCGTTATACTTGCGGCGGGTGAAGGTAAGAGGCTCGGACTGAGGAAGCAGTTTATAGAGATCCACGGTAAGCCCCTATTTATGTACTCGGTGGAGAAGGCTCTAAAGCTCTTTGACGAGGTTATCCTCGTCCTTCCTAAGGACGTCATCCACAGGGTTCCCGTCCCGCAGGGGGTTAAGAAGGTGGAGGGTGGGAAGGAACGGCAGGACTCGGTTCTGAACGGGATCCTCGAGACCGAGGCGGAGATCGTCGTAATCCACGATGCGGCGAGACCCTTAGCGACTGAAGAGATGTTCAGGGAGGTCTCCAACTTGGGAGATTACGACGGGAAGATAGTGGCGGTCCCTTCGAGGGACACTTTGAAGGAGGTTTCCCACGAGAGCGTCCTCAGAACCATAGACCGCTCCCATATATGGCTCTCCCAAACTCCCCAGGGTTTCAAGAGGAAGATCCTTTTGGAGTGCCACTTCAGAGCGAGAAACGAGGGCTTTTACGGCACCGATGACGCGAGCCTCTTGGAGAGATACGGCTACAAAGTGGGGGTTGTAATGGGTTCATACTGGAACGTGAAGCTCACCTACAGGGAAGACATACCGATGATAGAGAAGCTCCTTTCCAAGGAGGTGTGAGATGAAAAGCTACATCCCGAAGGCGGTTCTCTTCCTGCACGCTTTTCCTCTGAACAAGGATATGTTTCTTCATCAGTTCTCTGCTCTCGAGGGGGAGAAGATACCTTACGTCGCCCTTGACTACCCAGGTTTCGGAGAGGAACCCCCTCCGAGGGGAGAGGTGAGCGTAGAGAGGCTCACGGACTTTGTAGTTAGCAGACTGGACTCCCTCGGAGTGGAAAAGGTCATACCCGTTGGCGATAGTATGGGTGGATACATAATGTTTGACCTATGGAGGAGGTACAGGGATCTGGTGGAGGGTTTTGTCTTCGTTGCGACCCGTGCAGAGGGAGAGACGGAGGAGGGAAAGAAGGCGAGGTACAACCTTATCGGAAGAGTGAAGAGGGAGGGGAAAGACTTTCTGATAGATATGATGCTTGAGAACCAGACCTCACCAGCGACGAAGAAAGATCCCAAGAAGATGAACGCTCTCAGATGCATGATGGAAAAGGCAACGGTTGAAGGAATAGTGAAGACTCTCAAAGCTCTCGCTGAGAGACCGAACAACACCGACCTACTTAAGGAGATAAACGTTTCCACCCTTGTGGTGGCGGGTGCGGACGACGATAGGGTAACTCCTCCGGAAATAGTCAGGAAGATAGCGGAGGGTATAGAAGGGAGTGCCTATGTGGAGCTTGAGAACTCTGCACACCTGCCACCCTTCGAGAATCCGGAGGGATTCAACTCGGCTTTACTTGACTTTCTGAGGAAGTTCTTCTGAAGTGGCAAAGAGATACATATACAGACTTGCAGAAGAGAGCTTATGGAGCCTCCTGAGCCTGAGGGAAATCCCCCTTGAGGTTATCGAAAGGCGAGAGGGTGAGGTTGTTTTTGCAACCTACGAGCCTGTAAGAGATCTTGAGCCGATCGGGGTGGAGGAGATAAAAGAGAACTGGAAGGACTGGAAGAAGGGCTTTGGTCCCGTGGAGGTCGATGACTTCGTGATAATACCTCCCTGGAAGAAGCCGGTTCTTATAAATCCCGGAATGGCTTTCGGGACGGGACTTCACCCCACGACGAGGCTATGCATAAAACTTCTAAAAGAGGTTATCAGAAAGGGGGATAGCCTCTTGGATGTCGGGACAGGAAGCGGGATACTCGCGATAGTCTCCAAACTCCTCGGAGCGAAAAGGGTCCTTGGAATAGACGTGAGCGAAGAAGCGATAAGAGAGTGCAGGGAAAACGCCAAGCTCAACGGTGTTAAGGTAGAGTGTAGGATGGGAAGACCTTCTGAGGTAAAGGAAAAGTTCGAAATACTCGTAGCTAATCTTGAGCTTCCCATATTCAGGGAGGAGCTAAAAGATCTCAAGGGGTTGTTCAGAAGGGAGGCAGTTCTCTCCGGAATATTTGGGAAGGAAGAGATGGAGGAGTTCGAGCGCATGCTGAGCGATGAGAATATGAAGATCGTTAAAATACTTGAGGAAGAGAACTGGTTCGGTGTGAGGGTGAGCCATGCAGGGAATTAAAAAGATAATCAGAATTTTCGTCATACTTGCGCTCCTCGGTATCATTGGTTTTTCGGTTTACAACCTCTTCTTTCTAAAGCCTAAGGTGGAGAACCTGAAAGAGCTTGAAAAACTCCCTAAGAAGAAGGAAATCAGCCTGATAATAGCCCCAAGAGCTTACGTGGATAAAGTTAGCGTAATTGCAAGACAAGGTAGCAAGGAAGTTCTCATCTTTGAGGGGAAGCTCCCTAAGGCTGTCAATGAAGTACGCTTCACGGTGGAACCCAGAAAGATGGGACTTCGGGACGGTGATGTCAACATAGTCGTGGAACTCAGAAGATTTTTTCTCCTAAGGGACAGCTTTGAGGTCTCCGCCGTTGTGGATACTCAGCCACCCCGTGTTCACATAGTTTACGCACCCTACACGGTTCTTCAGGGTGGATCCGGTGCTATCAGAGCTCGTGTGAGTGAACCGGTAGATCTTTACGTTGAAGTAGGAGAAAGGCGCTTCAGATCTTACGAAGTGGGAGAAAAAACCTACATATCTCTCTTCGGTGTTCCCGTGACCGTATCTACGAGGGACGTTATAAAGGTAGTTGCCGTTGACGGCGTCGGGAACAGGACGGTGATACCCCTCGGAACCGGGATAAAGAGGAACAACTTTAAAAAACTGAAAATAGAGCTTAAAGGGAAGGAGAAGGCTATAAGACCCAAGCTCGCAACGATACTGGGTGGGGTGAACGAGGAGATCGACTTCGTTACTCTCTTTAAGAAGGTAAACGAAGATATCAGAAAGGAGAGCATTAAGAAGATAGAGGAGATAGGGAGGAAGTCCTCGTCAGAAAGATACTGGAAGGGGAAGTTCCTGCAGATGAAGAACAGCAAGGTCATTTCAAGGTTCGGAGAGTTCAGAAGGTACACCTACGGAGGGAAGACCATAAGCAAGAGTTGGCATTTAGGATACGATCTCGCCTCGGTCAAGAACGCTAAGGTGCCCGCGGCGAACAGCGGTGTGGTTGCCTTTGCAGGAGACCTGGGAATATACGGAAACACCGTGATAATAGATCACGGCTACGGACTCATGAGCCTTTACGCCCATCTCGCCGACTTCAGAGTCAAGGAGGGGGACTTTGTGAAAAAAGGACAGATAATAGGGGTAACGGATATGACAGGACTGGCGTTTGGAGACCACCTCCACTTCGGAATACTGGTAGATGGCTTGGAAGTTACACCCTTAGAGTGGTGGGACGCAAAGTGGATAAGGACAAGGATAGAACCTGTTTTCTCAGAGTAGGTGACAAAGCTTGTTGAGGTAAACGAGCCTAAAGCCGCCGTCGTACTCTAAGAGCGTTACTCCCGTGTTATCCATGTGGATCCGCCAGAGCTTGTCGAGACCTAAACCGAGGCTTAAACAAACTATTCCGTGAAGGGTTCCGCCGTGCCCAACAACAACTATACTCTCCTCTCCCCTTTTTGTCAGATCCTCGATGAAGCTAAGTAGCCTCTTTTCGAAGTTCTCCATCGGTTCCTGAGTGGGAAGGGGGTTCTCCACTGGATTCTTGAGCCAACCGAGCATCATCTCTCTCTCCCTGTCGAAGAGTTCCCAAAAGTGCTGTCCCTCCAAGATTCCAAAGGACATCTCCCTTATCCTCTCGTCCACCTCAACCTCGAGATCGAGAACGTCCCCTATCGTGAGGGCGGTCTTGTAAGCTCTCCTCTGGGGGGAGGATAGGATTGCCTCTATACCCTCATTTTCTAAGAATCTTGCCACCATCCGAGCCTGCACGAAACCTAAAGGAGTCAGATCGCTGTCGAGCCTACCCTGGAAGATCCCCTTCTCGTTGAACTCGCTCTGAGCGTGCCTTACGAGATAAATTCTTTTCATGTATGCCTTTCAGCCTTAGGATTTACAGAACCAACGTAAGTCAGAGTTCCTATAAAAATAGCTATAACCACACCCAGCATAAGAACTGTATCCGCGTTCATCCGGTACTCCTCCAAAGTTTAATTGTCAGCATAATCGGGGAGATTGCAAGAGCAAAGCTTACACCGATAGAAGCATAAAAAACAAATCTCCCTCCCACACTTTCAAAGTTAGGATACTTACGCATTAAGTCCGCCAGAAAGGACACAACGCCAGCAAAGGCAATTGCCGCACCTTTCCAGATAGTGTAAATAAGGTCTTCTCTGCTCATATCTGCTCGAATAGAACATCAAGAACCTGCGCTTGAATGTCTATCTCCCAGTTTTGGTAGTTTTCATCCCTATTCACTATCACGAGTACTCCGAGTGTTTCGAAGTAGAGGATCATCTTCGCGAGGTTAACAAGACCACAAACCCTCGCCGACTTAAGATCCCTTATCTTCACGCGCGGTATAGGCTTGTCCGCTTCCCTGAACACCTCTAAAAGCTCCTGTTTCAGGTTGTAGTAGAGGGACTCGAAATCACAGGACATTCTTACCTCCTTTGTATGAATTCTTTAACCACTTCGGAATCACTGAAGGGATATTTTACCCCTTTGATCTCCTGATAGTCTTCGTGCCCTTTTCCCAGAATGGCTACTATATCACCCTCCTCAGCTGAATGTATCGCTTTATAAATGGCCTCCCGCCTGTCTGGTTCTACGATTACTCTGCTCCCGTCCTTTATCCCTTCGAGAATGTCCTCTATTATCCTGAGAGGATCTTCGCTCCTCGGGTTGTCGGAGGTAACCACAACGAGATCACTCCACTTCTCCGCTGCCGCTGCCATTGAAGGCCTTTTGCTCCTATCCCTATCCCCTCCCGCTCCGAAGACGGTTATGACCTTTCCCTTCGCGAGTTTCCTAACCGTTCTTAGCACGTTATCCATCGCGTCCGGCGTATGGGCGTAATCCACTACCACAAGAAAACCTTTTTCAGAACGGTAAACCTCGAACCTCCCCGGAACGTAAATGTCCTTCAGGGCTTCCTGAAGCACCTCCCTATCTATTCCCGCCTCCAGAGCATAACCCACGGCGGCAGACAGGTTGTAAGCCTGAAAGTCCCCGATTAGATTCGAGAAGAACTTGTAGTTTTTACCTTTATACTCGAGGACGAGCTTCGATCCGTTAAATCCCGTTTCGAACTCCCTTATTCTCAGATCTCCTTCTCTGCCGTAGGTTATAGCTCTGTTTCCTATCTCTTTGGAAAGTCTCCGCCCGTAAGGATCGTCCGCATTTACCACCGCGAAGCGGTAGTTGTAATCTAAAAACAATCTCTCCTTAGCCTTGAAGTAGCTTTCCATGCTCCCGTGGTAATCAAGATGATCCTGGGTCAGATTGGTGAATATAACCGCTTCGAACTCGGTTCCCCAAACCCTCTCCTGATCTAAGGCGTGGGAGGAGACTTCGGAAATCACGTGGGTCGCGCCAAGATCGAGCATCTTTCTTAAGGTTCTGTGCCAAGTTATCTGATCCGGCGTCGTCCTCCCGGAACCGAGGATCCTGTTCCCGAGCCTGTAGTGTATAGTTCCGAGAAGTCCGGCTTTGTAGCCAGCGGTGTTCAATATCTTTTCTATCAGGTAAGTTGTTGTGGTTTTACCGTTCGTCCCAGTTACTCCAACTATCCTTAACTTTTTGCTCGGCTCTCCGAAGAAGATACTTGCACTCTCTCCGAGAGCTTTTTTCGTATCTTCCACCCTGATCAGGTTCTCAAAGGGCAGATCCTTCTCTACGACAGCGGCCACAGCTCCCTTTCTGAAAGCATCTTTAACAAAGTCATGCCCGTCGTGGTTGGCTCCTTTTATAGCAAAGAATAGGTAGCCCTCCTTTATCTCCCTTGAATCAGAGGTTATCCCCTTAACCTCTCTCAGCGTCCTTAGAAGAATATCTGGGAGAGCCATATGAGGATTAATATAGACGATCAGCTTGTCTCTACGTATATAGATCTCCTCATAACAGGATAATCGTTCTTGACACCCTTAGAAAATAGGTACTGAAAGAGGTGATTGCTGCCGGTATAGAAAGAAACTGCTGCAGAGACGAGGTATAGATCCCACATCCTGATGAACTCTTCGCCGTACATCTCCCTTATCCTATCAACGTTCTCCCAGAACCTTCTCCTCCATTCCTTGAGAGTCCGGTAGTAATGAAGTCTCCAGTCGTCTATGTCTATAAGGTTGAAGTCCGTTCCCTCAAAGGCGCACAGAACCTCCGGTATACCGGGTAGGTATCCGCCGGGGAATATGTACTTCCTTATCCACCTGCTCTGTGGACCGGGATGAACCTTACCTATGGTGTGAAGCAGGAATAGTCCTCCGTGCTCCATCACCTTTTCAACCGTCTTGAAGAAGGTTCTGTAATGCTCTCTTCCCACGTGCTCGAACATACCCACCGAAACAATCTTGTTGAACCTTCTCCCCAAGTCAGGTAGATCCGCGTAGTGCATCAGGTAAACCTCAACTCTATCTTCGAGCCCTCTCCTCTTTATCTCCTCCTTTACATGTTCGTATTGATTCTCCGAAAGGGTTATCCCAACGCACTTTATATCGTATAGCTCGGCACTTTCTAAGATTATCGAACCCCAACCACACCCTATATCAAGAAGCCTGTCGCCGTCTTGAAGGAGGAGTTTCTCGTAAATTATCCTCCTCTTTTCCCTCTGAGCTTCCTCTAAGGTCGTGTCTTTCGAAGGAAAAAAGGCACAGGAGTAGGTCATAGATTCGTCAAGCCAGAGTTTGTAGAAGTCGTTTCCAAGATCGTAGTGGTGCTTTACGTTCTCAGCCTCCTTCAGCCTGTTTATCATGCTTATACCGTTCAAAAACTTGAAGAATAGTACGGAGAAGCCTCTCTTTTTTTCCATATCGTTTATGTACCTGCTCCCAGCTATCAAGAGCTTCTCAAGATCTCCATCAACCTCTATCTCACCTCTCATGTAGCCCTCACCGAAGCCCATTTCAAGATCTCTGAGGGTCCTGTTGAACACGTCCCAGCTTTTGAAAATGACCCTGTGGTTTACATCGGTCTCGGGTATCCTCTTACCGTCAGGTAGCTCTATTCCTATGCTCTCCTCCCCTCGAGAGTTTATCTCCCCAAGAATCTTCCCGACCACCCTCTCCTTTACCATCGCCTTCCCTCCTGTTTTAGCTATTAATATAGCCTAACCTCCGCACCTGAGAACCTCAGCTATGAAGGGGATTACCCCGTCCCTCGTCATGCCTAACTTCTTGGCGGCAGCGTAGGAGAGATCGAGATGCCTACCTCTCACGTAGGGACCCCTGTCCATCACCTTAACTTTGACCGTTCTGCCGTTCTTAAGGTTCTTAACAAGAAGGATCGTTCCAAAGGGAAGCGTTCTGTGAGCTGCTACGTAGTCATGCATGTTGAACCTGCTCCCCGAGGCGGTTCTCCTCCCGTGGAACTTGGGACCGTACCAAGAGGCATAGCCTCTGATGTATTTCGGGCACCTCTTTACCCCGTTCTCCCCGCATCTGAGCACTCTCACCTCAGCTCTGAAGGAGTTCCCTCTACTCATAAAGTACTTGAATCTCTTAGGTATACAGAGCCCCTTTACGTTTTTATTGAGCCTAACCGATATAGTAACGCTCTTGCCAGTCTCCAAACTCTTTACCTTTATCCTGCTCTTGTGCTGAAGCCTGTCGGAGTAGGCGTACTTCGTTGGGCAGTATCTGACCACCATATAGGTTCTCGTGGGACAGGGCGCTGACAGACCCTTGTGTTCATGCTTAATCTTGGGCGCACAGGAGAGAATCGTAAAGATCAGAGCGAGCAAGAACACCCCCATGGTGTCAGATATATTATTCGGCAGGAAACTCAGAATTTACCGGCGAAGAAGTCAGCCACCGCGGAGGCAGCTATCGCGTCGGGCTTGAGAACAGGTTTAAGCCCCTGGGCGAGAACGTAACCCACAGCCTCCTTGACTATCACGCTCGACCTGTGATCGGGATTTGGATTTATGTCGAGATGAACCTCGAAGGGTCTGTTCCCAACCACGTCGGCGATCATCAGAGCGGTGTAGACTGCCCTGTTTACCTCCTCCAGGAGTCTCTGTCTTATGGAGTCTATCCTCCTCACCCTGTCTACCTGCCAGAATATCTTTGCTCCGTGATTGGAGTTTATGTGAACTACCACAACGGTGACGAATATAGTCTTACTCCTGAACTGCCTGGAATCACAACCGACGTATATGGCGCTGCCTTCGGAGGAGTTTTTTATAAACTCCCTCACCTCCTCTATGTCTCTAAAGTGCGGCATATCAACTCTTCGTATCGAAGTCCACGTCCTTGTACCAGCTGGGCTTAAACATCACCCAGTACCTCATGTTCTCCGGACTCCTGGAGTAGCACACCTCACAGAGAAGACCCTTAGGAGTGAGTTTGGAGTTGTCGTCACAGCACTCGCTCAGGTTCCAGAACTCGTAGTTGTCGTGAAAAACGATATTACCGCACTCTATGCACTCGTAAAGCTCACAACCTCTCTCTTTTAAAAACTCCTCAAGCTGTCTGTCCTCAGGGAGTTCCGAGAGCTCGAAGATGTTCTTGAGGAACTCTTTTTGCCTTTCTGAAAGCTCCGAAATACGCATAAAAAAATTATATGCTTTCTTTCCTTTCTGAAAAGAAGCCTTCGAGGAATTCCTTAACGCTCTCACCAAGCTTCTCCATAGTTTCCAGAGTCTTACAGAGTCCCTTGTCTAACTTACATCTCGTCTTACAGCCTTCTCTCTTCTCCTCATCTAAGGGGAACTCCTGTACGCAGTCGAAAACACACTTCTTGTACTTCACCTCGCACCTGTCCGGTGGCTCCACGCCGAAGGATAGGGATGTAAAGATAGTTAGGAAAAGTACCAATCTCATCTCATCCTCACCTCCACCGGTTCACCCCGCGAGTTCCTCAGCTCGTAGTATAGTCCGCAACCCATCCTCCCCTTGGCGACTCTGCCTATCACCTGTCTGCTCCTTACTCTCTCTCCCGCTCTTACCCAAGGTTTACCAAGCTTTCCATATACGGAAACGAGCCCGTCCTTTTGCTTAATTATAACCACCCATCCGTAGTTATTTAGGTCCCTCCCGGCGTAAACTACCTCTCCAGCCTCCACAGCCCTCACAAACTCACCACACCTGCTCCTTATAAAAACCCCTCTCTTCTTTTTCAGGATCTCTCCCTTAACGGGCTTATAGTAAGTGGGGATGGTGGGTTTCTCGACCTTTACCACCTTGGGAGCACAGGAGGCAAGAAGTAGAAGGGCTAAGAGGAGAAAGGTCCTCATCTTATATCCCCGTCCATCTCTATCCTGGAGGGAGTCACTCCCCTCTGCCCTTTATACTTTCCCGAGTAGATCTTTTCTGGAACGCCGTCGAGCTTCGCGAAGACGAGCTGGCATATCCTCATACCTACGTGTAGCCTTATGGGAACGCTGTTGGCGTTGTAGAGCTCTAAGGTTATCTGACCCTCAAAACCTGCGTCTACCCAGCCCGCGTTCTCTATGAAGAGCCCGAGCCTTCCGAGGGAGGACCTTCCCTCAACGAAGGCGGTAACGTGAGAGGGTAGCTTTATGTACTCCACAGTGGTGGCGAGAAGGAACTCTTTGGGAGCTATCTCTACGTAATCCTTCACCTTCTCTATCCTCACAGACCCCGCTCCTCTCCTAACGTCTATTACCTCCTCGTCGGCATACCTTCCGAACTCATTTCCAAGCCTCAGATCGACGGAGGAGCACTGGATCTGTCCTTCCTCGAGTGGTTCTATTACAAGCTCTCCTCTGCTTATGAGCTCCTTTATAGTTCTATCGCTCAGTATCATGACTAAAATTATAAGGGCATGAGAGCACGAATACTCAGTGTCACCCTCCTCTTCCTCTTCGTGGTCGCTATCTTTTACACCGTAGAGAAGTCCCTTCCGGAGGAGAATAAGGTTAAGAAGATCGTATCCTCCCAAGTAACGCTCATAGAGATACCAAAGATAAGAATAATCTATGTGGATCCGCAGACTCCCGAAGATATAGTTCCGATAGAGTGTGACGGTGTTACTCCAGTTACCTACAGGAGAGCCGTGTCCTTAGCTTCTCTATCTCCAGAGGAGAGGAAAAAGAAGTTCATCGACTTCCTGCTTCCCTCGGTTTTGATCGTAAACTACGAAGTAAGATACACGAGGGAGAACCTGATCAGAATTCTCGAGAAGCTGAGGGGCGGACTGAAGCTTACGAGAGAAGAGGTTAACTTCGTGGAGAGCATCTTGGACAGGTGCAGGTCGGATTCCATAGAGGAGGCTCTCGTGAAGGCGAACCCTGTGCCCCCGAGCCTCGTCATAGCCCAAGCTGCGATAGAGAGCGGCTGGGGAACGTCGAGGTTCTTCGTTGAAGGGAACAACCCCTTCGGTATATGGACCTTCAAGAGGGACGAAGACTCGATACCTTCCCTCGGGGGCAAAGCCTCCCTGAGGAAGTTCGATACTATCCTCGATGCGGTGAGAGAGTATATTTACAATGTGAACGTCGGATGGGCTTATGAGGGATTCCGTAAGCACAGGTTGAAAACCTTCGATCCGCTAAGCCTTTCCAGGTTCTTGGACTTTTACTCCATAGAGAGGGAGATGTATGTCAGAAAGATCAGAAGGATCATCAGGGAGAACGATCTTGAGAGGCTTGATCTTTGCGCTCTCGATCCTTCTTATCTCAGGTGAGGTATTAGCCGGCTACGGAGTCATTCTCCTCTACCACAGGTTCGGAGACGACAGGTACCCTACCACCTCGGTTTCGCTTGAAGACTTCGAGGCTCAGATGAGATACCTTAAAAAGAACGGCTACAGGGTAGTTCCCCTTAAGGAACTCCTTAGACTTATCCATGACGGAAGGGATATACCTGAAAAAACGGTAGTGATAACTATAGACGACGGGTATAAGAGCACGGTGGAAGCCTTCAAGATCTTAAGAAAGTACGGTTATCCCTTTACGGTCTTCCTTTACATGGAGGCGATCGGGAGGTATCCGGACTTCCTCACGTTGGAAGACATAAGGGAGATGGAGAGGTATGGAAAGGTGGACTTCGAAAACCATTCCTACTCCCACAGAGCTTTCGGACTAATGAAGGACAAAAAGGCCTTTTTAGAGGATCTTGAGAAGAGCGAGAGTAGGTTTATGAAGCTTTTCGGAAGGAAACCGGAGCTCTACGCCCTCCCTTACGGATATTACAACAGGGAAGTCTTGGAGATATTGAAGGAAAGAGGTTACACCGCCGTCCTTACTCAGGATCCGGGAAACGTCGGACCCTTCACTGAACCATTCAGAATTCCAAGGCAGGCTATAGTAGGAAGCTGGAGCAGAATGGAAAACTTTAGGAAGAAGCTGAGTAGGGAGCCCCTCCCCTTGAAGGGGCTCGTTCCGGGCTACGGGTTTATAGAGAATCCCCCTGAGAGGATAGGAGCCGTTCTCCTCTTCCCTGGGAGATACAGAAACTGCAGAATCTACATCACCGAGCTCGGGTGGAGGATAGCCAAGAGAGAGGGAACTCTCGTATACAGAGACGACTTAGTGGAGCTTAAGAGGAAATGGAACAGAGTAGGTGTTAAGTGCAGAAACGTGGAAACAGGGAAATGGGCTGAGAGCTTCTGGATGATAATAAAGGACTGGAGATGAAGTTTCTAATAGTCGGTGTAGGAGCCATAGGGAGCGCTTACTTAGCTTTTCTGACGAGGTCAGGTCACGAAGCGGTAGGACTTCTAAAGCAAGGAAGAAGTTTGGAGAAGATAAGGGTGGAGGGGATATGGGGAAATTTTGAGGTGAAGGTGAAGACGGTGGACGATCCAGAGAAGGTCTGGTTCGAGCCCGACGTAATCCTTCTCTCGGTCAAGTCCTACGACACGGAGGGGGCTCTCAGATCGATAAGAAACTTAGTGGGCGACAGAACAAAGATCCTGATAGCCCAGAACGGCTACGGGAACTACGAGAAGGCTGTCGAGATCTTCGGAGAGGGGAGAGTTATCCTGGGGAGGGTTATCTTCGGCTCGGAGGTTATAGAGTCCGGACACATCAAGATAACGGTGTGTGCCGACGACGTCGTGATAGGAGATCCCTCGGGCAAGATGGATGAGGACTTCCTGAGGGGTCTCGCCGCTCTCTTTACAAAAGCAGGGATACCGACAAGGTACGATAGGGAAGTATACAAGTTCCTCTGGGACAAAATAATCTACAACTGCGCCCTGAACCCCCTTGGAGCGCTGTTGGAGGTAAACTACGGAACCTTAGCGGGAAATCCCTATACCAAGGAGATAATGGACGACGTAGTGAGGGAGATCTTCGCTGTTATCGATAAGGCTGGTATAGAAACCTTCTGGGATAGTGCCGACGAATATCTTAAGGTGTTTTACGGGAAGCTCATTCCTCCTACCGCAGCCCACTATCCCTCCATGCTGGTGGACATAAAAAGGGGGAAAACGGAAATAGACTCGCTGAACGGAGCGATAGTTAAACTCGGTAAAAAGTACGGGGTTCCCACGCCGATCAACTTCGTCATAACCGAACTCGTAAAGGCTAAGGAGTCAATCCGGTCCCTCGGCGGAAGACGATTGGGCGACGTTGGTTCTTCCCATTGAACAGTGTCCGTTGTAAACAGCCCCCTCTTCTATTACGAGTACGTCTACCCTTATATCGCCGGATAGGCTTGCCCCCCTCTTAAGCTCTATCCTGCCCGCATCAACGTTCCCCTTGACATTTCCATATATGAGTATCTCGGAGCAGTCTATATCTCCCTCTACGCTTCCAGACTCACCTATTATCAACATGCCTTCGCTCTTTATGTTTCCTTTCACCTTCCCGTCTATTCTCGTAGAAGTGGCAAGGTTCAGGTTTCCTTCAAAGACACATCCCTCTCCTATAAGGGTGTTTACGTCCGAATTCTCCACCACTTTAAGGTTTTCCTTTTTTTTAAACATTATCACCACCTCACATACATGTATTTTATGGGATTGGTTTTTTTAGAGTATCTCCACACCTCATAGTGAACGTGGGGACCGGTGGACTTGCCCGTAGAACCTACGTAGCCAATTATCTGTCCTGATTTCACCCACTGGCCTGCTCTAACCTTTATCTTGGACATGTGGGCGTAGAGAGTTCTAAACCCGTAAGCGTGCTTTATAATGACGGTCTTACCGTAACCAGCCTTCCAGCCGGCGTATATTACCTTGCCTTCAGCCGTTGCTCTAACAGGCGTTCCCCAGCGAGCCCTTATATCCACGCCATCGTGGAATTCAAACCTCCGGGTAAAAGGGTCCCTCCTGTAACCGAACCTCGAGGTTATCCTTCCCCATACTGGAGGACCGAGGGGTATTCTACTAAGGTACTTATGAGCTCTTACAGCTTCCTGCTGGAGAAAATCGACGTACTCTATATCGAGTATATCCACCTTCGAGCTTCCACCACCGATCCCGCTGGGAACCTTCCTTATGCCTTTATTTCTAAGGAACTTGTCTATCGTTATAAGCTTCCCCTCCAGCTCTTCCACCTTGGCTCTGAACTGTTCAAGGTAGGAATTTTTCTTCTTTTCGTTGGCGAGAAGTATCCGGAGCTTCTCCCTCTCCTGTTTGAGCGAAGCAAGCTCCTGTTTAAGGTAAAGGTTTTCAGTAAAGGAGTAAATTGAAAAGGCGAGGATACCGAAGAGGAGTGTTCCCGTTGCGGTCAGGGCTCCTTTCATGAAGCTCCGGTTGATCCGGAAGCTCTTCGCCTTTTTCCCCCCATAACCAACGATCAGAAGGTTGATATACTTTTCCTTCTCCCTCATAGTGCTCTTATTCTACACTAAGAACACTGAGGAAAGCCTCCTGTGGTAGGGAGACGTTTCCGAACTGCTTCATCCTTTTCTTTCCTTCCTTCTGCTTTTCAAGGAGCTTCTTCTTCCTCGTCACGTCCCCTCCGTAGCACTTCGCCGTAACGTTAGCCCTTAGGGGCTTTATCCTTTCCGAGGCGATGACTTTACCGCCGATGGCCGCCTGTATGTGTATCTCGAAGAGCTGTCTCGGTATGGTCTCCTTTAGCTTTTCCACTATGAGCCTCGCTCTCCTGTAAGCCTTCTCCCTATGGACTATGAAAGACAGGGCGTCCACGGGCTTTTTGTTTATGAGAACGTGGAGCTTCACAAGGTCGGAAGGTTTGTAGCCTATGAACTCGTAGTCGTAGGAAGCAAATCCTCTGGATAGAGTCTTGATCTTGTCGTGGAAGTCCAAGATCACTTCCGAGAGGGGCATCTCGTACTCGAGGATGACAGTATTCTCATCGAGGTAAGAGAACTTCTTCTGCTCTCCCCTTTTCTCCTGACAGAGCTGCATTATGTTCCCCACGTACTCTTTGGGAGTGATGATAGTTACGAGTACGTAGGGCTCTTCCACGGCTTCCACGAGACCGAGGTTGTCGGGGAATTCTGAAGGGTTTCTTCCCTCTATAACCTCACCGGTGTGCTTCTTCTTAACCCTGTATATAACGTTCGGTGCGGTTGTTATTATCTTTACTCCGTACTCTCTCTCAAGCCTCTCCTGAACTATCTCCATGTGGAGGAGTCCTAAGAAGCCGACCCTGAACCCCATTCCGAGGGCTGGGGAGCTTTCAGGTTCATAAACTATCGCCGAGTCGTTTATGGAGTATTTTTCTAAGGCGTCCCTGAGTTCTTCAAAGGTGGTGTCCTCGGTAGGGTATATCCCCGCGAAGACCATAGGCTTTGCGGGTCTGAAGCCGGGAACCGGCTCTTTGACGGGATTTCTCGCCAAGGTTATCGTGTCTCCTATCCTTATGTCCCTGACGTCCTTTATGGAGGCAGCTATGTATCCCACGTCTCCGGCGGAGAGCTCCTCGAACTTGGTCATCTTGGGCGTCTGGGCTCCCACTTCGGTAACCTCGTACTCTTTTCCAGTTGAGAAGAGCCTGATCCTGTCCCCCGGTCTCACCCCTCCGTCAAAGACCCTGACGAAGGCAACCGCACCTCTGTAGGGATCGTAGTAGGAGTCGAATATGAGAGCCTTGAGGGGTTTTTCGGGATCACCCTTCGGAGGGGGTATTCTCTGGACGATAGCCTCCAAGATCTCCTCTATTCCTATTCCCTCCTTCGCCGAGGCAAGGATAACTTCTTCCTTCGGAAGACCGAGCACCTCCTCTATCTGCCTTATAATCCTCTCCGGCTCGGCGGCGGGCAGGTCTATCTTGTTTATTACAGGTATGATCACGAGATCCTGCTCCACAGCCTTCCAGAAGTTAGCTACCGTTTGAGCTTCTATTCCCTGAGTGGCGTCCACTAAGAGAAGCGCTCCCTCACAGGCTGCAAGAGCCCTCGAAACCTCGTAGGAGAAGTCCACGTGTCCGGGGGTGTCTATCAGATGTAGTTTATAGGTATTTCCGTCCTTTGCCTTGTAGAACATCCTGACAGCCTGCATCTTTATCGTTATCCCCCTTTCCCTCTCTATGTCCAAGGTATCCAAGAGCTGTTCCCTCTTCTCCCTTTCGGTAATGGCTCCCGTGAACTCTAAAAGGCGGTCTGCGAGGGTGGACTTTCCGTGATCTACGTGGGCTATTATCGAGAAGTTCCTTACCCTATCCAGACTCATGTCCATAAAGATAACATGGGCTGGGCGGGATTCGAACCCGCGACCCGCGGATTAAGAGTCCGCTGCTCTGCCGGCTGAGCTACCAGCCCTCAAGTTTTTAAATATACTTTCCGCAACCTTTAGCTTCAACGAAGACAGCTTCCCGATAACACTCAGATCTATCGAGTCCCTATCGCTTACAAGGCGGAAGCCTCCAAGCAGTTTTCTCCTCTCGACCGATCTGACCTTCATCCCGAACCTCTCCATCGCACTGAGAAGCTGACAGACAATATCCTCAGAAGTCCCTACATCCACCTCGAGAACGTACCCTTCCTCCCTGTAATCCCTGAGCTTGACCTCCTCGGTCGCTAAGTAAGCGAAGACTATATCCTCTATCTCCTTCGTTATCCTCTCCTGTCTTAGCCTGTTTATCAGTCTCCTGTAGAGGATCAGCTTCCTGTCTATGTTCTCGTTTATCCTTCTGATGGTTCTGTATCTGGCAAAGTTTATAGAAGTGAAGTGTTCGAGAAAGACCTCCCTTAGGAAGAAGCTAAGATAGAGTTTGAGAAGCTCGTCTACGAAAGACTTTTCCTCAGCCTCGATGTTCAGGACGAGCTCTCTGGAGTATCTCTTTCTTATGTCCGGAGGTAGGAACCTAATTATCTGAGCACTGTACCTTCCCCTCTCCACTATTTCAAGAGACTTAGCCCTCAGCACCTCCTCAAATCTCGGATAGAAGAAAGGACTCTCCTCTATAAAGGCCTCTTTCCTTTCTCTCTCCTCCAGCTCTACGCTCTCCCTTACTCCTACGTCGGGCCTCTGGAATATAACGTAACAGGCGTCGGAGAAGCCCCTTCTGTACCTCTCCACAAGGAGATCGTTGATTCTGGTAACCACTTCCCAGTTTATATCCTTAGTGAGAACCCCCTCGAAGACGACCGCACCCATCTTCAGGAGACCGGAGGAGGCTCCCCTCCTTCCCGCTATGAAGAGATTGACCTTCTTTCCCCTTTTCTCCCAGAGGAAATCCTCAAGCGCCTTTACCGTTTTGGAGACGAGATCACCAACGTAACCTCTGTCTGTGGTCAGGAGGAGGATATCCACACTTTTCTCCTCTCTCATTTCGAGTAGTTCGGATCTCAAGCCAGAGTAGAGGGCGAAGAGGTGTTCTAAAACCTCCTGAAGTCTCAGGAAGTAGGGAAGCTGAGCTCCCACCACCGAGCTGTACTTCTTATACCTGTTTACAGCCAGAACTTCCCACACGTGGAGGGTGCTCTTTAGAACCCTAAGGGTCCTTATCTTATCCTCTAAGTCCACCGCACTCTTTCAAGAGCTCCGCCAGTCTTCTGAGAGCCCTTCCCCTGTGAGAGATGGAATCTTTCTCTTCTGGATTCAGCTCAGCCATCGTTCTGCTAAATCCTTTGGGGACAAAGACGGGATCGTAGCCGAATCCACCCTCTCCTCGCGGAGCTTCGGCTATAACTCCCTCGCACTCCCCAGAACTGAAGAATCCCACATCACCGATGTAGAGGACGACGAAGGCGACGAATTTCGCTTTCCTGTTTTCCCTACCTTTGAGGAGTCTCAGGAGCTTCCTCACGTTGGTCTCGTCCACACTTCCGGATATCTCCTCCTTCCCACCGAAGTCTATAGAGTAGAACCTGCTCGAGTAGATGCCCGGATACCCCTCTAAAGCCTCAACAACGAGACCCGAGTCGTCCGCCAAGGCCGGCAGACCGAACTCTTCATAGTAAGCCTTCGCCTTCAGGTAAGCGTTCTCTAAGAAGGTGCATCCCTTTTCCTCTACCTCCAACTTCCTCTCAGGAGGAACGATCTCTATCCCCAAAGGTGAGAGGATCCTCTCGATCTCCCTGAGCTTTCCCTCGTTGGCTGTGGCTACGAGAACCTTCATCTCTTCCAGAGGCTCTTTATCTTAGCCCAGAAGCCCACCTCTTCGTAAACGGCCGGTTTCTCTTCATAGGTGAAGCGGTCTATGAAGTTGTCAAGGAGTATGAACCTGTCGCAGGTCTTTCTAAGGTTGTAGGAACTCGTTTTCTTGAAAGTAGCGTTCTCCACCCTCTTGCCTATCCTCTGAACCTCCTCAACCGTATATATGAAGTCGCTGTCTCCGCTAACCAGCACGGCAGTATCGTAAGCATCCTGATAGGCGAGGGAGAGCATATCCGTGGCTAACATTATGTCCACCTCCTTCTCTAAGAACTCTCCCGAAGGGAGCTTCCTGAGCTTCGCGAGCTTAACCTTTATCCCGGACAGGGCGAGTTCGTCTAAGAACCTTCTCTGCCTTATAAGGCTTTCCCACTCTGGAGTCCCCTTCTTTACATCCCTGTCCTGAGGAACGGCGGTGTAAAAGTAGGTTCTTACGAGCCTCCTGCTCTCCCTAAGGAACTCAACGAGCCTGGTGTAATCGATCTTTATGTTCAGATACCTTATCCCATGGAACAGATTGGAGCCGTCTATGAAGATCATCAATCTCTCTTCGTTCATAAGGCGAATCTCAGTAGAGCGGCAAGACCGTCTATCTTCCTCTGAAGCTCAGGATCGATTATCACCTCAACGGTAGCCCTCTGGTCGAGAGCCTCCTCTATAACCTCATCCACTATGTCCTCCACCTCTATAGGCTCCTCTCCTTCAATGGGACACTCGGGCTTGAGGAACACGAGATGGCTTTGGGGACACAGATAACCTCTCTTTTCAAAATCCTCCGGAACGAGGATGGTTCTCACATTTCCTATAGAGAGCATTTCGAGAACCTTCGAGGTTCCGTTAACGGCGAGACCTCTACCGATCAACTCCTCCATCTCCTTTACGAGCTCCTTCTCCTGCTCCCTGTCCTTCTCCCACAGAAGGTCGAGAACCTTCTCCCTGACCTCGTGGGGCTTGGCCTCCGAGGGATTAATCTCTATGTATCCTACGAGCCTCTCCTTAAGGTAGGTGTGGAGGTGGTTCTCTATCTCCCTGAGACCTTCCTCTATAAATCCCCCAACCACGAGCCTGTCGAACTTGTTAGCCTTCCACTCCTCGAAGGCGGCATCCGCTGCAAGCTTCAGGATCCTGTGCCACTCTTCCTTTATCCTCATGTGAAAGCGCCACTCTCCGTAGGAGTGCTGAACCATATTCGGTGCCGCTCCCCTCGCGGGCATCTTGAGCTGGAAGGTCCCCTCCGCACCCTTGAGGGCGGATCCGCCACTGTGAAACCTGTGAGCTCTCGTGGCGAGAGGCTCGAGAAAGTCTAAATTCTCTCCGACCGTCTCTATGTCTATCGTGAAGTACCTTATGTGCTTTCTGTCTACGAGAAGAACACCTACCCTTCCGAACTCCTCATCTATAGCTGCTATCTCCCTTATAAGGGGATCGGGGGCTACCATCAGCCTGCTTCTGTAAACGTAAGGAAGCTTCACGTATTCGAAGAGCCCCTTAGATGAGCAGGAGAAGATAGCTATACCCCTGCAGCTCTCCAAGTTTTTAGGATCGGACAGGAACCCACCTATCTTATCGAAGTCCGACTCAAGGGAGTTCACAACCTCCTGAGGTAAACCCCTCTTCTTAATTTCTTCCTTCTTTTCCTTAACCATGTCCTTATAGATGAGTAAGTACTTGTTGTCCTGTCTCTCTTCCGGTCTTAGGTGAAGGTAGAGGGATGTAACGTAAGCCCCTTCCGGCCTGAAGGAGGCGAGCTTTTCCAAGGTTTCTCTGAGACCTGCCATCTATTTCCTCCTTTGTTTTTACACTATTTTACTCAAAACGTCCCTTATATAACGCTCCTTCTCCTTATCCTCCTCGCTCCCCAGCATTCCCACCACCTCCCAGCTTCCGTTGTACCTACGCAGATATATTCTTCCCCCGGAAAACCTCAGCTTGTAAATGTTGGGAAGGGTAGTGAGTGGTTGAACGTTCTCCTGTCCGTTCCTTAGAGAGAACCTCAGGAGTTCCTTCAAAAATATCCTTCTTTTTTCAGGGGTCAATTTTAGGAGCTCGTCAACAGCCTTCTCGGAGAATTTTAACTGGAAAATCTCCTTTAAGAGGTCCCTTATAATACTTTTCTCATCACAGGTTTCTTCCTTCTCCACTTCAAGTTTCCCCAATTCAACAGTAAGCTTATCTACTTTCCTTCTTAACCTCTCATTTTCCTCCTTCAACCTCTCGTTTTCATCGGCGTACATATCCAAGAGTTCTTGAAGTTGAAGGAGTTCCTTGATAAGCCTCTTCCTTTCCTTTCTTAGACTCGCCACCTCCTCCTTACCGGTTCCCGATTCACTTTCCGAACGGAAGACCTCCAGCAGTTGGAAGAGCTTCCTGTTTGCTTCCAAGAGCCTCGTTTCCTTTTCCCTGTATTCCTTAAGTTCGTTTTGAAGTTTCGTAAGCCTGTCTTCCAGTTCCTTTAAGGCCTCTGCGCTCAGGTCTTCCTTTTGTTTCTCCTTCTCTATCTCCCCAATCTCCTTTTGGAGCATCCTCAAGTGAACTTCTACCCTCTCCCTCTCCCGCCTTATCCTGTCGAGTTCCTTTAAAAGTTCCTCCCGCTCTTTCTCTGCCTCCCTTATTTTCCTTTCCGTAGGAGACTCAAATAGAGCGACGAGAGCGAAGGTGAGTATAACCGGGGGTAGATCTCTAACTATCACACCAAGATCACCAAGGTAGATACTCAACGCAATTATCTGAAAGAAGAATAGATACCCTATCCACTGAACGGTTCTCTCCCTCTCTCCGAAGAGCCAGCTCACATAGAGGAC
Organism: Hydrogenivirga okinawensis; assembly: GCF_055385515.1. NCBI lineage: Bacteria > Pseudomonadati > Aquificota > Aquificia > Aquificales > Aquificaceae > Hydrogenivirga > Hydrogenivirga okinawensis. Next base: position 628,820 of record NZ_AP042386.1, read on the forward strand.
GGAGTTGTAGGCGAGAACGAGTATAGTGTGGTAAGGATCTTCAGGAAAAAGAGGAACAGGAGAAAATCCGTAGGTAGTTATAGCCCATAGAATGAAGTTGTAGGACGTAACAAGGAAAAGGAGTATTAACGCGTTTCGCATGAAGTAAAATTTAATCCCATGAAAAGGGTTTTGATCCTTTTAGAGGATCTCGTAGAGGATGTGGAGTTTATATATCCCTACCTTAGATTCAAAGAGGAGGGATTCGAGGTTATATCGGCAGCACCCCAGAGGAGGGAGTACAGGGGAAAGAAAGGGATGACCTTTAAGCCTGACGTCCTTATAAAGGAAGTGGTCCACGAGAACTTTGATTGCGTGTTCATACCCGGAGGTTACGCCCCCGACAGGCTCAGAAGGTATAGTGAAGTTCTTTCTCTGGTCAGAAGGCACTACGAAGAAGGGAAACTCGTCTGCGCCGTCTGTCACGGTCCTTGGGTTCTCATCTCCGCAAAGATAGTAGAGGGAAAGAGGGTCACAGGCTTCTACGCTATAAAGGACGATCTTGTAAACGCGGGAGCCGAGTACACCGGTGAGCCCGTGGAAGCCCACAAGAATTTGATAACCGCTACCGATCCCAATTCCATGCTTGAGATGATGAGTGTGGTTATAAGGAAATTGATCAAAGAGGAAGAGGTTCAGAAGTGATCCTCCTCCTTCTTCTTATTTCCGTAGTCTTTTCATCCCCTAAGGCGGTTGTGAGCGTTTATCCCTTCTACGACGTAGTCAGAGAGGTGGGTAAAGGGAAGTTCGAGACAGAAGTTCTCTTACCTCCGAGAGCGGACTACCACTTTTACGAGCTATCCGCCTCCGACATGATAAAACTTGCAAGGGCAAAGATCGTCTTTGTGAGCGGCATACCTTTGGGAGGTTGGGAGAGAAAGGTGGAGGAGGTAGCAGGGAATAGGGCTTACAGACTATCGAAGGGCATAGACCTTCTCTACTACAAAGAACACAGGAACCTCGGTAAGGATTCCCATATTTGGCTCTCCCCTAAAAGAATGAAGATCGTTGCCCGAAATGCCTACGAGGGCTTTTTAAGTGTGGATGCTGAGGGGAGGAAAACCTTTGAAAGGAATCTGGAGGAAGTTAATAAAAGGCTCGAAGAGCTCGATTGGGAGTTCAAGAGGCTACTCTCCTCCTGCCGGCTCAGGGTTCTTCCCGTCGTCCATCCCGCCTTGGGCTATCTGGCAAAGGATTACGGGCTCGAGCAGATATCCCTGACGGGAGGGGACGTCCACGGAGGGGTGTCCCCAAGGGAGCTCATGGAATTTTTGAAGGAGTTGAAAAGGAAGAGAATCGATTTCGTCTTCACCGTATTGGGAAGCAGGTCAAAACTTGCGGAGCTTCTCAGTCGGGAATACGGGCTAAGAGTATTCGAGATAAACGTTAAGATCGTCCCTACGGAAAGCTCTAAGGATTACTTTTCCATAATGAGGGAGAACCTCAAGATTTTAAAGGAAGCCCTCCGATGTATGTGATAGAGATAGAAAAGCTCTCCTTCAGTTACGACGGCAAAGTAAGGGTACTGGAGAATGTGAATCTCAAAGTTAAAGAGGGAGAGTTCGTGGGGGTAATCGGACCGAACGGGGCTGGGAAGACAACTCTCTTCAAGATAATCCTCGGTTTCCTGAAACCCTTAGAAGGGAGGGTCAGGCTCTTCGGCAAGGAGGTGGGAGGGTTCAGAGAGTGGCACAGGATAGGTTACGTCCCCCAGAGGCTCAGCGTGGAGCAGAACTTTCCGGCAACGGTCAGGGAGCTCCTCAGTCTCGTATCGGACAAGGAGAGAATGGAAGAGATAGCCTCCTTCTTACATCTCGATAAGTTTATAGACAAGCAGTATCTGAAGCTTTCGGGAGGTCAGCAGCAGCTCGTCCTGCTCGGCATGGCTCTTGCCTCAGATCCAGATCTTCTCCTCCTTGACGAACCTACAGCCGGTCTCGATCTCCACTCCCAGATACACATCGTTCAGATCCTCAGGGATCTATCCCTCAGTTCGGGTAAGACGATCCTTATGATCTCCCATGACATCGGTCTGGTCCTCAGGAACGTGGACACCGTTCTCTGTCTGAACAGATCGGTGTGCTACTACGGGGGTCCAGAAGAGGCGGTGGAAGCAATAGAGGAGGTCTTCGGTATAAGGAGGAGCGTCACCGATGGAACTCCTTAGTTACGATTTCGTCCTAAGAGGTCTCGTAGCTGGACTTGCTATAGCCATATCCTCCGCCTTAGCCGGCGTATTTCTTATCCTCAGAAGGATGGCTTTTTTAGGTGCAGGACTTTCCCACGCTGCTTTCGGAGGCATAGCCCTCAGTTTAGTCCTCGGTTTCGAGCCCTTTCTCTTCACCTCTATCTTTACGGTCCTAACAGGGAATCTCGTTCAGTTCCTGACCACCAACAGGAGGGTTCCGGGAGACGCTGCGATAGCGCTGATATTTTCTGGTGGTGTGGCTCTTGCAGTTCTTGTGCTGGGTATAGTGAAAGGGTTTGGAGAGTATATATTCGGCTATCTCTTCGGTAACATACTGATGGTGACAAGATCTGAGCTTCTCTTCTCTCTGACAGCCTTTTCCTTGGTGGTTCTCTTCTTCTACTTCTTTTATAGGAAGCTCGTCCTGGTTTCCTTCAGTGAGGAGATCGCAAAGCTGAGAGACACCAATCTCACTCTTATAAACCATCTCCTCGTTTCGGTAGCTTCCCTCGTAATAGTTCTCTCTATAAAGGCGGTAGGTATAGTCTTAGCCTCTTCGATGATAGTGATCCCCGCTCTTACCTCCCTTCTCCTGGCCAAGTCCTTCCTGAGCGCGGTTGTTATGTCGGTCTTGGTCGCCGCATTCTCCGTGATCGGAGGGATAGTTGTCGCCCTTTACTTTGACCTGCCCCCCAGCGGGACTATAGTAGGGGGCATGATAGTTATCTTTGCCCTCGCTTTCCTGAGGAAAAGCTTGAGATCTTAGTGCGGATGTCCGCCCGGTCCGTGGGCGTGCCTGTGGAGTATCTCGTCGGGGGTGGCTTCCCTTACGTCGATTACTTCAACCTCAAAGAGCAGATCCCTTCCGGCTAAGGGATGGTTCATATCAACGGTGACGGTGTTCTCGTCGAAGTCAACGACTACCATGTTTATGACCCTTCCCTCAGGAGTCTGCGCCTGAAGAGGTAAACCCTTCTGGAGAGGAACGTTCTGGAAGTACTCCCTCGGAGCTTTCTGAATTAGGTTGGGGTCTCTCTGACCGTAGGCCTCCTCTGCAGGAACCTCGATCTCCCTGCTCTCTCCGGCTTCCATACCGATCATCCTGCTCTCGAGACCGGGTATTATCTCTCCGGCTCCTACGAGGAAAGTTACAGGCTGTCCAGCCTCCCTGCTGGATTCGATGACGCTTCCCGTCTCCTTGTCCTTCAAAGTGTAATGGAAGGAGACGACAGTGTTCTTCTCAACTGACTGTGCCATGACTTAAACTCCTTTATAGTTTGATCTCCATAATTTAAAGTAAGAAGTGTTTATGTCAATATTTTTAGAGCCTGTTGAAAAAATCGCCTCAACTTTGAGAATCAAGCAACCGGAAGACGTATGGCTCTCAAAAGGTTAAGGCACAATAAAAGGAGCTTCAGAAGAAGGATCAGGTTGTAAAGAACAAACCTCCCAAGAACATATAAACTCGCAATCCCAAAGTCATAAACATTGTCCCTGTCCCCAAACCTGTTCTTAACTATCCCTATCACCTGCTCAACTCTAAACCTGTTCTCCCTATAGACCTTCCTCCTTACTTCATAGTTCTTCTTAGCCCATAGACTATACATGTTTCTAACTCTCGTATGTGTAGTATTCCTCACAGGAACTATGGCTTCCATCCTTAGCTCCCTTATCTCACTTAAAATTCCCACAGACTTTCCATAGTAAGCATCCCCAAGAAAATACCTCGCTCTAAAGCCAAGTTCTTTGAGCATGGATCTTAGCAGCATATTCTTATCTGCGTAGGGCTTGCCTGTATTTATATCCACCACTATAGCTTTGTCTCTTACAACTCCTACAGATTTTTTAAACGGGCTCATAATTTTTATAGGTGATGGTTGTTGTTCTCACTGGTGCAGGCATATCGGCGGAGAGCGGAATACCTACCTTCAGGGGCGAGGATGGGTTATGGAACAAGTACAATCCCATGGAGTTAGCAACACCGGAGGCTTTTAGAAGAGATCCAAAGCTCGTCTGGGAGTGGTACGACTGGAGAAGACAGCTTATAGCCAAAGCACAGCCCAACGAGGGGCACAGAATAATAGCATCTATGGAGAGGGAAGTAAAGGATTTCTGGCTCATAACTCAGAACGTCGATGGTCTTCACCAAAAGGCTGGTTCCAAGAAGGTCGTAGAGCTACACGGGAACATCTGGAAGGTAAGATGCCTTGAGTGTGGGATCGAGTATTTCGAGTATACAACACCGCTTCCTGAGATCCCTCCGAGGTGTAAAGAGTGCGGTGGAATGCTCAGACCTGCAGTCGTGTGGTTTGGTGAAAGCTTGCCAGCAGATGCATTAACAAAGGCTTACGAGGTATCAAGGAGGGCAGATCTATTTATAGTTGTGGGAACTTCTGCTCAAGTTTACCCTGCCGCAGAGCTTCCCCTTATAGCGAAAAGGGAAGGGGCAAGGCTCGTAGAGGTCAATCCAGAAGAGACGCCGCTTACGCCCTATGCGGATATATCTATAAGGGAGAAAGCTTCAACGGGATTAAGGAAGGTGTTAGATCTGCTATGAGGTTGTATACGGTAGGACACAGCTCAAGGAAACTCCACGAGTTCGTAGATCTTCTAAGATCCTATGGAATAGAGTTACTTGTTGATGTCAGGAGCTATCCCAAGAGTTCACGGTTTCCCCACTTCGGTAAGGAAGTTCTAAAAGTAGCCCTCGAAAAGGAGGGTATAGCATACATCCATATACCGGCCCTCGGAGGTATGAGGAAGGTAAGCTATAGAGAGTACATGAAGAGCGAAGAGTTCAGAAATGGAATTGCAGAGCTTATAAAACTATCTGGGGAAACGAAAACAGCATTTATGTGTGCCGAAAAAGATTGGAGAGGGTGTCACAGAAGGTTTATAGCAAAGGCTCTGGTTAGAAAAGGTATCGAAGTGATCCATATCCTCGATACTAACAGAGCAGAACAGCATCCTAAACACCTGTTCCCTGCTATTTTGTACTGAGTGTTTATACTATATACCGATGAAGATAACGACGGAGGTGAAGCTGGGGGCTTTCGTACTTGTAACCTCCTTTGCCCTTGCCTTTCTTATACTTACCTTTGGCGAAATTCCTCTTTTTAAGCCCAAGACTAAGAAATACGTGGTCTTTTTCAAAGACGTTGGTGGGCTTTCCATAGGGGCGGAGGTGAGGGTAGCGGGGATAAGAGCCGGTAAGGTAGAAGACATAATCCTTGAGGGAGATAGGGTAAGAGTACTGTTCAACGTGGAGGACAGGATAAAGCTCTTTAAAGATGCATCGGCGACGATAGGGACTTTAGGTCTTATGGGGGATAAGTACCTTGCTATAAGCCCGGGAACACCTTCCGAGGGAGAGCTTCCTGAGGGTTCGCAGCTAAGAACCGCTGAAGGTGTGGCGGACACCGACAGGCTTATAAGGGAGTTGACAAAGACGGCGGAAGGTTTTAGGCTTGTGGCTCAGAACCTTAACAGGATCCTTGAAGAGAACAGGGACAACTTGAAAAAGACTATAGGAAACCTCAATGCCTTGACAGATACGATGAGAAAGCTTCTTGAGGAAAATCAGGAGAACCTGGAAACTATACTTGATCAGATGGCGCAGCTCACGGAAAACTTAAACAGAACACTTCCGGAAGCAATAGCTTCCATGGACAGGCTCGCCGACGAACTGAGCGGTATAGCTCAAGAGAACAGGGAGAACATCAGAGCTCTCGTGGCAAACCTGAGAAGTCTTTCGGAAGATCTGAAGGGCGATCTGCCCGTAATGGTGGACAATCTTAATCGGCTTTCGGAGAATCTGAACACTGTAGTTCAAGAAAACAGAAGGGATCTAAGAAAGACCGTCAAAAACATGTCTGAGATGATGGAGAAGCTAAAGGTGAGTTCGCAAAGACTGGACAATATACTCGCACAGATAGAAAGCGGTAAAGGCACCATAGGCAAGCTCGTAAAGGATGAGGAACTTTACCATAGCGTATCCAAGGGGGCTAAGCTCTTCGGAGAGGCGGGAGAGGTTATAACGAAGACTAAAATATTCGTTGGCTTTGGAGGTGAAGCCTATTCGGGAGGAGATGCTAAAGGCTTCATGTCCATCAGGATAGAACCCGATAAAAGGACCTACTATCTGGCAGAGATAGTGGGGGACTCAAGGGGAAGAGTTTACACCGAACAGATAGTAGGAAACGAAGAGATAGTTAAAAAGGAGTTTAAACCCGAGTTTACACTTCAGATAGCTAAGAAGTTCTTTATAAGTGAGGATAAATACTTTACGATTCGGGCAGGGCTTAAAGAATCTACGGGCGGTGTAGGCTTCGATTTCAGCCCCTCTGAGAGGATAAGGATATACTCCGATATATGGGACACCGGCAGGAAAGATAGACCTGACGAGGATGGGTTAAAACCCAACCTTCAGGTAGGTATACAGCTCCGGTTGAGGGGACCTCTTTACACCCGCTTTGGTGGCGACGATCTGCTGAACGACAAGTTCAGGGGTGCCTTCGTGGGTGCAGGGCTGGAGTTCTCTGAAGAGTATCTGAAGTATCTTTTGGGCGGATTAGGGCTACCTTTTCCCTAATTTGTATTTTAATTTTATATGAGGAGTGCCATGTTTAAAGATCAGATAAGAAAGTTGTACCGTGTGAATCTAAACCTTAAGGGCGAAGAGCGCCTGCTAATATTTACCGACGATGAAAAGGACTACCTCGTAAAACTGATGGAGGAGTTTATTCAGGTAGGAAGAGAGTTCACACCTCATGTTAAATACCTAATCTACAAATCGAGAAAGTTGCACGGCAGTGAACCTCCTGAGGAACTCTGGAGATTAACCTTTGGAAACGAAGCTATCGATAAGCTTGCGGAGGAAGGTTTTCTTGAGAAGATATTGAATAAGGAGAATTATCCTCAGGACTCTGTAATCGATATAATAAGGGAGCTTGCAATTGACGTTCCCAACGTCGTAGTGGCGTTCCCCTATTTCTCCACCACCCATACATTCTTCAGAAAGCTTCTGACAGACGTATTCGGTGCTCGTTACGCTTCGATGCCTTTGTTTGATCCTTCCATGTTCCTCACCTCTATGAATGTGGACTGGGAGTACGTGGCAAAGCTAAGCACGGATATAGCGGAGATCCTGAGTGAGGCTGAGTGGGCTCACGTCGTATCGGAGGACGGGACGGATATAGAGTTCTCTGTGAGTGGCAGGAAAGGTATAGCGGACACAGGACTCTTTCACAGGGCAGGGGATTTCGGGAACTTGCCGGCGGGGGAAGCGTTCATCGCGCCTATCGAGAAGGAAGCTTACGGCAGACTCGTGATCTTGTACGCTCCCGATAGACCCTTGGAGAGACCCCTCACCTTCAAGTTCGTCGATGGAGGCGTTGAGAGTATAGAGGGGTTTGAGGATTACAGATACTTTGTGGAGGACGTATTTAAGAAGATGCCTGAAGCGAGGTTTATAGCGGAGTTCGGTGTCGGGACAAACCCAAAAGCCGCGAGACCGGACAACCTCCTCGAGGCGGAGAAGATACTCGGAACAATCCACATCGCCATAGGCGATAACCACACCTTTGGAGGTCTGAACAAGGTCGGTTTCCATACCGACTACGTGGTTTTTAAGCCCACAGTAATCTTAGGAGGAAAAGGATGGGAAAAAAAGCTGCTACTAAAAGGAAAACTCCAGAGGATATAAAGCTTGATTTCATAAAAAAGGTCCACCTCTTCGAAGATCTCAATCCCGACGAGCTCAGGGAAGCGGTAAAGTACATGACCATAAAGGAGTACGAGAAAGGGGATTACCTCTTCTTCGAAGAGGACGCCGAGCCGGGAATATTCATATTGGTGGACGGGCTCGTTAAGCTCATAAAGGAGACTCAGGACGGGAGGACAATTATCGTGAGGCTCGTCTTTCCGGGGGACGTCTTCGGTTGGATAGAGTGGGGTAAGACCTCTCCCAAAAGCACCTACACTGCCATGGCGGTCCTCAAATCGAAGGTCCTTTACATCTCCAATAAGGACTTCATAACACTCGCCATAAAGTATCCTGCGGTTGCGATAAAGATGACCTGTGATGCAACCGCCAACCTCCTCCAGACCTATGAAATATTAAAAAGCATAGCCTCGGGAAGGGTTGAGGAGAGGATAGCCAAGGTTCTTTTAGAGCTCGCCGACAGGATAGGTAAGGAGAAAGAAGGAAAGATAGTTATAAGACTCCCGCTGACGAGACAGGACATAGCGGAGATGACGGGCACAACGGTGGAGACAGCCATAAGGGTCATGAGCAGATGGAAGAAGCAGGGAATAATAAACACAGAAAGGGGGTATATAGAAATTATTAACCGCAGAGAGCTGGAAAGACTTTTGGTATAAAATTTAAGCGATATGAAGAGAAGGATGTTAGCGATCTTACCGGTGCTTTTGAGTCTGAGCATGTCCGAACCGACGAGTTTACCTCCAGAGCTTAGAAACCTGAAGGTTAAAGTTTTAGACTCTAAGGGTGTTGTCCACGAGCTTACGTCCCTGAAGTGTAACGAAGGAGGAAATCTAAAGCTAAAGAGAGGGTCCCTGGATTACACTCTGCCCTTCACAGACGTGCAAAAGATAAAAGTGCTCGAAGTTAGTGGCGGCGAGGTGAAGGTAGAACTTCTCTTAAAAGACGGAAAAAGGGAAACCTTCGAGATGCCCTCTTCTACGAGGTGCACCGCTGTCTCCGACGTTGGCAACGTTAACTTTTATATCTCGGAGATAAGGAGTATAGAGGTAGAAGGAGAGCAGAAATGAGAAGATTTTTTCTCCCGGTCTTAGCAAGCATATTTTTCTTCGCGGGCTTTTTTATAGGCGTTTCGAAAACAGTATCGAAGGAAGACGAGTACTCCTATCTGAAGCTGTTTTCGGACGTCCTGAAGATAGTTAAAGACAACTACGTTGAGGAGCCTTCGACGAAGGATCTCATATACGGAGCCCTGAGTGGTATGGTTTCATCCTTAGATCCGTTCTCTTCCTTCTTCCCTCCTGAGAAGTACAAAGAATTTATGGAGGAGACGGAGGGTGAGTTCGGAGGGGTTGGTATAGAGATAAGCATGGAGAAGGGTAGACCTATAGTCGTCGCACCGATCGAGGGAACTCCTGCTTTCAAGGCGGGTCTTAGAGCCGGGGACATAATAATAGCGGTAGACGGTGAAGATACATTTGGGAAGTCTCTTCTGGAGATAGTCAAGAAGATAAGGGGTAAGCCAGGAACTAAGGTAAAGCTCACCATCATGAGGAAAGGACTCGACAAGCCTATGACCGTGGAGATAGAGAGGGCGATAATAAAGATAGAGAGCGTAAAGTACACAACCTATGAGGATCTCGGCTACATAAAGATAACTCAGTTCCAGCACTACACCTCGAGAGATCTAAAAAGGGCTATAAGGGAGTTACTCTCGGAGAACGTTGAGGGTCTTATCATAGACCTAAGAAACAACCCCGGAGGGCTGCTCTCTGAAGCTGTTAAGGTTGCGGATATCTTTCTCCCAGAAGGGAAACTCGTGGTTTACACTAAGGGGAGGAAGGATGAGGAAAAGTATTACGCCAAGGAGAAACCCTTAGTTCCCAAGTATATGCCTATTGTTGTCTTAATAAATAAGGGTTCGGCGAGCGCCTCCGAGATCGTGACCGGTGCCCTTCAGGATCATCACAGGGCTACCATAGTTGGAGAGAAGAGCTTTGGTAAGGCCTCTGTCCAGAATATAATTCCCCTTGAGGACGGCTCGGCCATCAAACTCACCGTAGCCTATTATTACACTCCCAGTGGAAAACTGATACACAAGAAGGGGATAGAACCAGATATAAAGGTATCTATGGATGAGAAGATTTGGGAAAAGCTCGCTGAAACGATAAGGAAGATGAGAATAGAGGGGAACGGGAAGAAGGTCATACTCCTTCCCGACATAGACGTCCAGCTCAGGAAGGCGATAGAGGTTATAAAAGAGAAGGTTCACGAGAAGGCTGCATGATAACTCTCGCAGTCGAAACCTCCTGCGATGAGACTGCCCTGGCTCTTTACGATGATAAGAAGGGAGTGATAGGGGATATCCTTTTATCTCAAGCTAAGGTTCACTCTCCCTTCGGGGGTGTGGTTCCTGAACTTTCCGCGAGGGAGCACACAAGGAACCTACTACCTCTTTTTGATAGACTCCTCAAAGATACGAGTTTCGATCTTCGAAGTATAGACTTCGTCTCCTTCACCCTCACTCCTGGACTCATCCTCTCCCTTGTCGTCGGGGTGTCCTTTGCCAAAGCCTTAGCTTACGCCTTTCAAAAGCCCTTAGTTCCGGTCCACCACTTAGAGGGTCATATCTACTCCGTATTCTTGGAATCTCCCGTTGAGTATCCCTTCTTGGCCCTCATAGTCTCTGGAGGACATACAGATCTTTTTTTAGTGGAGGGGTTCGGCAGGTATATTTTCCTTGGGGGAACCTTGGACGACGCTGCAGGTGAGAGCTACGACAAGGTCGCCAAGATGCTTGGCTTGGGCTATCCTGGAGGACCCATAATAGACAAGCTTGCGAAGAAAGGTGAACCTAAGTTCGATCTTCCGAGACCATTGCTGGACAGCGAGGATCTCAACTTCTCCTTCAGTGGGCTCAAGACCGCTGTGATGAACCTCCTCAGAAAGGAGAAAGATATCAAAGTGGAGGACGTAGCCGCCTCCTTTCAGGAAGCGGTGGTGGATGTCTTGGTGGAGAAGTCAATAAGAGCTGTTAAAAAAACGGGAGTCAGAAGGCTCGTTGTAGTAGGAGGGGTTTCTGCCAACTCAAGGTTGAGGGAGAGGTTCAGGGAAGCGGCCGAAAGGGAAGGGTTAGACCTCAGGATACCCCATCCGAGCCTTTCCACCGACAACGCCCGCATGATAGCCTACGCCGGGATGGAGAGGTTCAGGCGCGGGATCAGTGCACCGTTGGATATAAATCCAGAGCCGAATATTCCCCTTGAAGAGTTCGGAAGGTTATGGAGCTGAAGCGATCTTATCCAAAGCTCTCTTAAAGATCTCCCTGTCCCCCCTGTATTTCAGAAGGTTCTTGGCTTCCTCCACAGGGAAGAACTTGGCGTCCTTGACCTCCCATGAGGGCTTCGGTTCTCCTTCCAGATACCTCATCAGGTAGTACTTGACTCTTTTAAAGATCTTCTCCCCGTGGAGCTGATACCAGTAGTGGATCTCTCCGATGTAGTCTAATATCTCTCCTTTCACGCCCGTCTCCTCAAGGACCTCTCTGACCGCCGTATCCTCGGGTTTCTCCCCCCGCTCTATATTCCCCTTGGGAAAGGTCCAGACTCCGGAAGGGTTCTGAATTAGGAGAACTTCCTTGTCTTTGAAAAGAACTCCTCCCGCCGAGGACTCTCTCTTCACGAGCTTATTATATCAACGAGTTCCTTAGCTCCCCTTATCGTGTTCTCCGTCGCAGTTCCCATGAGCCTCGCGACCTCCTTCAGTTTCTCCTTTTCGGAAAGTCTCCTGACCTTAACGTAGGGAATATCTCCGAGGTACTCCTTCTCCGTCAGGAAGTTCACGTCCCCCGCGGCGCATATAGGAGCGGAGTGGGTTATCACTATCATCTGCATCTTCCTTCCGAGCTTTTTGAGGAGTTTCGCAAGTTTGACGGAGGTCTCACCGCTCACACCTACGTCCACCTCGTCGAAGATGTAGGTCTCCGTGGGAGGGAGAATGAGGGACAGGGCTAAGAAGAGCCTCATCAGTTCCCCGCCGGAGGCGCTTTCTTCAAGGGGTTTAGGCTCTCCTCCGTAGGAGGAGAAGAGGATCCTGACGCTGTCCTGACCGAACCTTCCTATATCGGTTTTCTCCACCTTTACCTTTACCTTAGCTCTTTCAAGGTTCAGTTCCTTCAGAAGTGTCTCTATCTCCTTTTCCAACCTCTTCGCCGCCTTCTTTCTTTCGGAGCTGAGTTCCTCCGCCAGACCTGTGAGCCTCTTCCTTAGCTCTTTGAGCTCAAACTCAAGTTCCTCTATCCTATCGTCGTATCCGTAGGATTTGGAGAGTTCCTCCTTTATCTTCTCCGCCTCTTTTAAGATCTCCTCGTAGCTCTTCTTATACTTCTTCTCAAGCCTCTGAACCTTGAATAGAAGCTCGTTTATTCTGTCCACCTCCTCGGGGGAGATCTCGGTGTCTTCTTCCCTTAAAGATTGGACGATGTCAAGTATCCTCTCCTTAACCTCGCTCAGTCCGTCTATAAGATCCTCTACCTCCTTTCCGTGCTCCTTGAGTTTCCAGAGGGATCTCAGGGCGAGGGAGACATCCGAATATGCCGAGCCTTCCGAGTCGTAGAGATGGTAAAGAGCCTCTCCGATGAACTTTTTTATCTTCTCAAGGTTCGTCAGAACCTCTGCCTCCTTCCGAAGGTGCTCCACCTCTTCGGCGTTCAGACCGATCTCCTCTATCTCCCTTAGTCTGAACTCCAAAAAGTCCCTCCTCTGAAGGATCTCCTCCCTTTTCTCCTTAAGTTCCCTTAGCTCCCTCTCCTTAGCGGAGAACTTCGAGTAGAGCCTTTCAAACTCGGATCTCAGAGGAATGAGGTCGGCGAACCTGTCTAAGATCTCCCTCTGGAAGTCGCTCCTGAGGAGCCTTATGAACTCGTTCTGCCCCTGAACAGAGATCCTGCCTTCCAAGAGTTCCCTGACCACCTTAGATGTGGTTCCCCTCCCGTTCAGGAAGTATCTGCTTCTTCCTCCCTTTATCTCCCTTCTGAGGATTAAGCTCTCGTCCTCCGAACCTACCTCTATCTCTACGGCGGTTCCTTCGGGATACTCTCCCTGCTTTCCCATGACGAACTCCACGGCGGAGATGGTCATCGACTTTCCTGTCCCCGTCTCCCCCGATATGACGTTCAGTCCCTCACCGAACTCTATCTCTAAGTCTCTGATAAGAAAGAAACTTTCTATCGCGACTCTCCTGAGCATAGGTAATAATATCGGATCTTCGGACTCGACCTTCAACGGAAGGGGATTAATTAAAAAGTATGGCTCTGATTCTGGTTGCAGTCTTGATACTCCTTTCCTGCGAGAGCAGGAGGGAATACTTAGAGGTGTCTAAGATAAGGTGGTTGACGGATCTAAATAAAGCCCTTGAGGTCTCTAAAAGCACTGGAAAGCCCATCTTCCTATACTTCTCGGCGCGCTGGTGTAGCTGGTGCAGGGAGTACGAGGAGGATTTGGAGAAGGAGGAGGTGGTGGAAGTGTTGAGGAGAAACTTCGTCCCTCTGCTCCTCGATAGCGACAGGAACAGGGATCTCTTCGTGGAGTTCGGAGGCAGGGGAACGCCCTTCACGGTGGTTCTCGATCCGAGGGGAAAGGTTCTCATGAAGTTCCACGGAGCGGTGAAGTCAAAGGATCTGGTCGCTCTCCTGACTCTTCTGTTGGAGGGTAAGGTTGGAGTTAGCGAAGAGAAGGGAAACTACAGGATAGAGAGGGTGGACAGGGAGACCTACACGGATCTGCTTGACCGCTTCGTTAACGATCTTCGGCTCAGGTTCGATCAGGAGTTCGGAGGCTTTTCCCTCCCCTCCCTTGTGGGAACGAGCTTCAAGTGGCCCACGCCCATGACCTACGAGTACCTTTTGGAGAAAGGGCTACTTTTGGAGGAGGTTTTCTTCTCTCTGAAGAAAGATATAGAGTTTCTCTACGATCCCGTAGACGGAGGCTTTTTCAACTTCTACGACAGGACGAGAGCCTTTGACTTCTACTTTGAGACTTCCAAGTCCCTGAGCGTGAACTCCCTGATGATATCCGCCCTGCTGACCGCCTTTGAGAGGACTGGAAATAGGGATTTTTTGGAGAAGGCTGTCGGAACCTACGAGTATCTGAAAAAGACGCTCCTCCACTCCGAGAGCGGGTGCTTCCTCAACGCCCAGATCTCCGATCCTTCCTACTACAACCTCAGTCCCGAAGAGAGGAAAAAGAGAGAACCGCCTCCTACCGACACCGCGATCATAGTGGAGGACAACGCGAAGGCTATTCTGGCGCTTTTGAAACTCTCAAAGGTAACGGGAGAGGACAGGTACAGATCGGAAGCTCTCGGATGCCTTAGGTTTATTCTCAAGAACCTGTTAGAGGGGGATAAGCTCTACCGATACTACGATGTGGAGAGGAAGGAGAGAGGGGTTGAGAACTTCGGAAGGGACATAGCCTACCTTGCCTTAGCCCTCTCGCACTTTCCTGAGATGGAGGGAGAACTGAAGAGGGTTCTTTCCCTGAAGCCGAGAAGGAGCGACTGGGTCTCCGAGAGCATCATCGCTTACGTGCTCTCCAAGATAGATCCTGAGAAGGCGAGGAATAGATTAGAGGGTTTGGAAATAAACCTCCACTACCACAATCCCGACGACATGGTTTTCCTGCTCAGGAGCTTAGAAGTTCTGATTGAAAGTGATTTTCGTTCGTCTATTATTATCAACTATGGAAAAGGTTTACGCTTACGACACGACCTTAAGGGACGGATCTCAGGCTGAGGGGGTGAACTTCTCCCTCGAGGACAAGATCAGGATAGCCCAGAAGCTTGACGAGTTCGGGATAGACTACATAGAGGGAGGGTGGCCCTACGCCAATCCGAAGGACAACCTCTTCTTCCAGAAGATAAAGAAGATGAAGTTTATCCACGCCAAGCCGGTAGCCTTCGGATCTACGAGGAAGCCGGGGAAGAGCGTCAAGGAGGACAAGCAGGTGGAGGCACTTATAAAGTCCGAGGTTCCCGTCATAACCATATTCGGAAAGAGCTGGGATCTGCACGTTACCGACGCCCTGAAGACCTCCCTTGAGGAGAACCTGGGCATGGTTCAGGAGACCGTTGAGTTCCTAAAGAAGTATGCGGAAGAGGTAATTTTTGACGCGGAGCACTTCTTTGACGGTTTCAAAGCCAATCCCGACTACGCCCTTTCGGTTCTTGAAGCTGCGCTGAGCGGAGGGGCGGACTGGATAGTCCTGTGCGATACCAACGGGGGAAGCCTCCCCCACGAGATCTATGAAATAACGAAGAAGGTCAGGGAGAGGTTTCCTACTGCGAAGGTAGGCATACACGCCCACAACGACTCGGAGACCGCCGTGGCTAACTCTATAATGGCTGTCCTTGCGGGTGCGAGGCAGGTTCACGGGACGATAAACGGCATCGGCGAGAGAACGGGGAACGCCAACCTCTGCTCCATAATCCCGAACCTCCAACTCAAGATGGGTTTTGAGGTCATTCCTCCTGAGAACATGAAGAAGCTCACGGAGCTCGCCCGCTTCGTTGCGGAACTCTCCAACATGCCCCTCCCGAGGAACATGCCCTACGTGGGTGAGAGCGCCTTTGCCCATAAAGGGGGTGTCCACGCCTCGGCGGTCATGAAGAAGGCTCTGACCTACGAACACATAGATCCCGAACTCGTGGGGAACAGGAGGAAGATAACAGTCTCCGATCTGGCGGGAAGGAGCAACCTCCTATACAAGCTCAGGGAGTTCGGAATAGAGGTGGACGAGAGGTCTCCCGAACTACTTCGGCTCGTGGAAAAGATAAAGGAGCTTGAGAAGGAAGGTTACCACTTCGAGGCGGCGGACGCTTCCTTGGAACTCCTCTGCAAGAGGCACTTCGGCTTGGTAAAGGACTACTTTGACTTTGACGCCTACAGGGTTCTGATAGCCAAGAGGGGAGGGGACAACATTCCCGTATCGGAGGCTACCGTCCGGCTTGCGGTTGAAGGGGTGGACGAGCATACCGCCGCCCTCGGCAACGGACCGGTGAGCGCCCTCGACAGAGCATTGAGGAAAGCTTTGGAGGAGTTCTATCCTAACCTCAAGGAGATGCAACTCGTTGATTACAAGGTGAGGATAATAAACGAGTCTGCGGGAACCTCCGCCAAGGTGAGGGTTCTGATAGAGTCCGCGGACGGGAAGAGGAAGTGGGGGACGGTAGGGGTCTCGGAGAACGTGATAGAGGCGTCTTGGATAGCTCTGAGGGACGCCATAGTTTATAAACTGATGAAGGACGAAGAGGAGGCGTAATGGGTTTCAACTTGGGAATAGTGGGTCTTCCGAACGTGGGGAAGTCAACGCTCTTCAACGCTCTGACGGAGACCGCCAAGGCTCAGGCGGCGAACTATCCCTTCTGTACTATCGAGCCCAACGTGGGTGTTGTGGAAGTGCCCGACGAGAGGCTTTACAGGATAGCGGAGCTTGAGAGGTCTAAAAAGGTAACTCCTACCTTTATTGAGTTCGTGGATATAGCGGGACTCGTCAAGGGAGCGAGCAAGGGTGAGGGTTTGGGAAATCAGTTCCTCTCCCACATAAGGGAGGTGGACGCCATAGCGATGGTTCTCAGGTGCTTTGAGAATCCCGACGTGGTTCACGTTGAGGGAAACGTTGATCCCGTAAGGGATGCGGACATCATAGACATAGAGTTAATAGCGAAGGATTTAGAGACGGTAAACAGAAGGCTTGAGAGGGTGGAGAAGATCGCAAAGAGCGGGGACAAGAGGGCTAAAGAGGAACTCGAACATCTTAAGACGATAAAGGAACTCTTGGATAACCTCGAACCTCTCAGGAGGCACAAAGAAAACTTATCGGAGGAGACATGGAACTACGCCACGAAAGAGCTCTTTCTATTGACTACCAAGCCCGTTATGTACATAGCCAACATAGGTGAGGAGGATCTACCTGAGGGTGAAAACAATCCCCATGTCATGAGGGTCAGGGAGAGAGCGGAGAGGGAGAAGGCTCCCGTCGTGGTGGTCTGCGCGGAGCTTGAGGCTCAGATGGCAGGGCTCGGGAAGGAGGAGAAGAGGGAGCTTTTAGAGGCTTACGGACTCAAAGAGCCGGGACTCCACAAGGTCATAAGGGAGGGCTACAGACTCCTCAACCTCATAACCTTCTTCACGGCGGGCGAGAAGGAGACGAGAGCTTGGACGGTGGTTAAGGGAACCAAGGCTCCTCAGGCGGCGGGTAAGATCCACTCGGACTTTGAGAGGGGCTTCATCGCCGCGGAGGTGATAAACTACGAGGACTACATAAAGGTCGGCTCCATGACAAAGGCTAAGGAGAAGGGACTGGTGAGACTTGAGGGGAAAGACTACGAGGTTCAGGACGGGGACATCATATACTTCAGGTTCAACGTGTGAAGTAAAACAGATGCTCGAACTCGCTTTAAAGGTCAGGGAGATCGTATATGAGTGTCTTTCTTGAGCTTCTTAAGGAAAGAGTCCGCAGGGAGAAGAAGTACTTCGAAGATCCGGAAAGGTATCTACGAACTTTTAAGGAGATCCTTAAAAAGGAACTCGGTGATGACGTCAGGATTTACCTCTTCGGTTCGGTGGTGAGGGGAGATTACATAGTCGGCAGGAGCGACATAGACGTCCTCGTCGTCTCCAAAAACGTTCCCGAAAGGGTTCGCAGGCGGAGTGAGATCGTTACGGAGTTCCTGAGAGCCATAGGAGACCTCTACGCTCCCTTCGAGGTTCACTTCGCCACTCCGGAGCAGTTCGAGGGATGGTATAAGAGGTTTATTAAGGAGGATATAAAGGAGGTATGAAATGAAAAAGTCCGAACTTATATCCCTACTCCTCTACGACGTTGCCTTGGAGCACTCGGCGATAGTCCAGTACCTCTACCATATATTCCTGATAGGGAACGCGGAGATAACGGAGGAGATAGAGAAGATAGCCCGTCAGGAGATGAGGCATATGAAGTGGTTCGCCCAGAAGGTGGTTCAGCTCGGCGGTGAGGTGGAACTCAAAAGAATAGAGGAGGAGATAAAGGTCGGAGGTCCCGACTGGAAGAGCATGTTGGAGAGCGACGTGAACGCGGAGCAGTTTGCGATAGATACCTACACGAAGCAGTTGGAGATCGTGAAGGACGATTCGGTGAAGAGGCTCTTAGAGAGGGTTATAAACGACGAGACGGAGCATAAACACGAGTTTTCCGAACTCTTGGAACTGGTCAAGAACAGGGAGTTCTCCGAAGAGGAGAAGGCTCAGGCGGACGAGAAGACGGCGGAGATCCTCAACAAACTTCTCAGAGAGGAGTACAAAATAATCCTTGACTACCTTCACAACTTCTTCCACTCGAAGAACTGCGAGTACAAGGACATAATGCTTGACCTTGCCATAGAGAGCATGGTTCACATGGGAGAGCTCGGAGAGAAGATAGGAGAGTTGGGAGCTACGCCCGACCTCTCTATGCCCGAACTCAAGAAAACGAAGAGGGTGGAGGAGCACATACTCTACGAAGAGTCCTCCAAGGAAGAGTATCTCACAAAGGCTAAGGAGATCTCCGATCCCTCTCTTAAGAGGCTCTTGGAGTGGATAAACAATCAGGAGGAGTACCACAGGCAGAGACTCTTGGAGTTCATGAGGAGGATGAGGAAGCTCACCGTAGGCGATCTGAAAGGGAAGAGAGCCTGATCCTTCCCTCAAGATCCTTCACGAACTGGTAGGCAGTTCTACCTGAGAAGTTCCCCCTCTCCGTAGCCCACATAAGAGCTTCCCTTTCGAGCTCTTCCTCGCTTACCTCCAGTTCCCTCTTTCTGACGTAGTGGCGGACTATCTCAAGGTACTTCTCCTTATCAAAGGCGAAGAAGCCGAGCCTTATCCCGAAGCGGTCTATTAAAGAGATCCTCTCCTGAAGGGACTCGGAGGGGAACTTCTCCTCTATCTCCACGTCGGGAATGAGATGCCTTCGGTTGGAGGTGGCGTAAACGAGGACGTTCTCAGGTCTCTCCTCTAAATCCCCGTCAAGGATGGACTTGAGCAGTCTGAAGGCGTCCTCATCAGGCTCAAAGGAGAGATCGTCAAAGAAGAGGATGAACCTCTCCTCTCTGTTTCTCAGAACCTCGTAGAGGTCGGTCAGAGACGGGATGTCCCACTTGTGAACCTGAACGAGCCTGAGCCCTTGCCTCCCGAAGGTGTGCAGGAGGGATCTTACGAGCGATGACTTGCCCGTTCCCCTCTCACCCCAGAGGAGGACGTCGTTGGCGGGAAAGCTCCTGACGAACTGCTCGGTGTTCCTGAAGAGGATCTCCTTCTGTCTGTCCACGTTCTTTATGTCCTCCGGATCGGGCACGGAGGGATGCTTTATGGGTTCTATCTCGGAGGATCTCAGCCTGAAGGCTAAATGCTCTTTGAAGAAGGTGTCGGGACACTCCTCGGTCTTCATGGATCAGATTATAACCTTCCCTCCATAACACCCGCGACCGCTATAAGGGCTATTATCATGGAGATGAACCACTTCAGAATTGCCCCTTCCTCCTCGAGATCGGCAAGAACCCAAAAGAGGCTCGTCCCGAGGAAGTACCCGAAGGCTAAGAAGTCGAGGATGCTCTTCTCCAAATATCCGTACATGGAATTCAATATAATTTCCGAAGGGAAGGGGATAGGACTTGACTTTTTAAGAATATTAGAATATTCTAATATTCTAAATCGGGAGGTGAGACATGGCTCTCCTGTTGGCGCTCCTCATACTCGGCGTTACCTTCTCTCAGGAGCTTGACATAAAAAAGGTGGTTGATGACACTCTCACCAAGAACCTCGAGCTCAGAGCCTACAGAGCGGAGGTAAGGGCACTGCAGAAGGAATACGAATCCGCAAAGGCTAACCTCTTCCCGCGGATAAAGTTGGAAGAGAGATTTTCAAGGACGGACATACCCGCCTACGTCCTCTTTACAAAGCTCAATCAGGAGCGCATAACCCCCAACGACTTTACCCCCTCCAACCTCAACGATCCCGACGCGGTGAGCAACTTTGAGACCAACCTGAGTTTGGAGATACCCATCTGGATGGGAGGTAAGATAAGAGCCTTCAAAGAGGTAACCCGCGAGAAGAAGTTGGCTCAGGAGAGGATGTTGGGCAGGAAAGAGGAAGAGGTGATCTTTAAAGCCTACAAAGCCTACATGAACGCCTCCCTTTCCCGTTCCGCCCTGAAGACCGCCCAGAAGAACATAGAGGACGCGCAGGAGCATCTGAGAATAGCCCAGAAGCTCCACGAGGTCGGTATGGCTCTACTCTCGGACGTTCTAAGAGCTAAGGTATTTCTAAAGAAGGCGGAGGAGAAAAGGAAAGAGGCGCAGGAGAACTACAACACCTCCAAGAAAGCCCTCTCCCTCGTTGCCAACACGGACTACACGGACTACGAAGTTCCCGAACTGAGAGCCTGCCCCGATGTATCAAAGGAGGAGCTTCTTCAGAAAGCCCTCTCGGAGAGGGAAGACCTTAAGGCTATGGAGAACTTCATCAGAGCGGTAAGGGCAGGTTACAGAGCGACCCTCTCGGACATGCTACCTCAGGTGGGAGCCTTCGCCTCCTATCAGCTCTTTGATAAAGATGTCCCCTTCGGCTCCGACGGGAGCGGTTACATGTTCGGTCTGAGCGTCAGCCTTAAGTTCAATACCGCCCTTGCGGAGCTCAAAAAGGCGCAGAGCTTCAGGGAAAGGGAGAGAGCCTTGGAGAGCAGGAGGGAGCTCCTTAAGAAGGCTATCCTCTTCGGAGTGGAGAAGGCTTACTCGGAGTACGAGATAGCCAAGAGCAACCTCAGATCTGCGGAAGAGAGGCTCAGGGAGGCGAAGGAGGTGGTGAGGATACTCAAGGAGAGGTACAGCAACGGGCTTGCGAGGATGGTGGATCTCTTAGACGCCCAGACCCAGCTTGAGAACGCGAGGTTTGATTACATAAGAGCCTTATATGAATGTAATCTCAGCTACGGCAGAGCCCTCTTAGAGGCGGGAGTAATAAAGGAGGTGCTAAGATGAGGTCGGCTATCAAGTACATCGTTTTTCTCATACTGCCCGTTACCACCGTTATCGTCTGGTTATCGGGAGCGCTCCACCCGCGTCTCTCCGCAAAGGAGGTTCAGAGGGAGGAGAAGGTGGTCAGTGGTCTGAAGATAGCTCCCGTTGAGATGGTGAACAAAAGCAAACTCTCCTTTACGGGAACGATCGTTGCGGACGAGAGAGCGGAGATCTCAACGAGAACGATGGGATACGTGAGCTATATAGGTGTGAAGGAGGGGGACTACGTGAAGAAGGGTCAGCTCCTCATAAGGATAGATCCGAGGGACACGAAGGCGAGGATAGAGGCGGCGCGCCAAAGGCTCCTTCAGGCTAAGCAGAACTACAACATGGCTCTCGCCAACTACGAGGCGGTCAGGAAGACCTACGAGAGGTATAAGAAGCTCCTTCAGGCTCAGGCGGTTACCCAGCACGAGTTTGACATGGTAGAGGCGAAGTTCAAGGCGGCGGAAGCCCAGCTAAAGGCGGCGGAATCGGGTGTCAAGATGGCGCAGGAGAACTTAAAGGCTCTCTCCACGAACCTTTCCTATACGGAGGTAAAGGCGCCCTTCAGCGGATACGTGGTTGCGAAGATGGTAGATCTCGGGGACACCGCGTCCCCCGGCCAGCCCCTCTTGATCTTGGAGAGACCTCCCTACAAGGTGGAGGTGAACCTTCCCGAAAGGCTCTACTCTAAGGTGAAGAAGGGGGACGAGCTCAAGGTTTACATAGAGTCTCTGAGAAAGTCCGTGAAGGCTAAGGTGGTGGAGAAGGAGCCCGCGGTGAACCCTGTTAGCAGAACCTTCAGGATCAAGGCTCTGATAAAGGACAGGGACGTCAGGAGCGGTTTCTTCGCCAAGGTCTTCGTGGAGGAAACTACCAAGAAAACCGTTCTCGTTCCCCTATCGGCAATATACAAGAGGTGGGACTTCACGGGTGTGTGGGTGGTGAAGCCCGACAACACCTTGGAACTCCGCTTCGTCAGACTCGGCAGGAGGATAGGAGATAAGGTCGAGATACTTTCTGGTCTGGAGGGAGCGGAGAAGGTGGTCGTGGAAGGTCTTGAGAGAGCCTGCGAAGGTTGCAGGGTAGGAGGTTGAGCCGATGTACGGACTTGCGGGAAGACTCGCCCACTACTTCATAGACTCCAAGCTCACCCCCATACTGATCGTAGTCTCCTTAGCTCTCGGTCTCTTTGCGGTTATCACAACTCCCAAGGAGGAGGAGCCTCAGATAGTCGTTCCCATGATAGACATATTCATCTCCTACCCGGGAGCCACACCGGAGGAGGTAGAGAGCAGGGTAGTTATACCCTTGGAGAAGAAGCTCTGGGAACTCAAGGACATAGAGTACATATATTCCGCCTCCACCAACGACGGGGCGATAGTTACCGCAAGGTTCTACGTCGGAACCGATCCTGTCAAAGCTCTCGTAGATCTCAACTCCAAGATGATGTCCGCCCTCGACCTCGCCCCTCCGGGAGTGATGCTTCCTCCCCTTATAAAACCTATGTCCATCGACGACGTTCCGATACTCACGCTCACCCTCTGGGGTGAGAACTACGACTGGTACTCCCTCAGGAGACTTGCCGCAACCCTCCAGAACGAGATAAAGAAGATAGACAACGTTGCGGACGTCTTCATAGTTGGAGGGACTCCAAGGGAGATCAGGATAGAGCTCGACCCCCAGAAGATCGAAGCCTACAGGATTTCACCCCTCTACATAGCCAAGCTCCTCAAGGCGGCGAACGCTCAGGCTATAAGCGGTAAGGTGAACAAGGGTAACAGGGAGTATCTAATAAAAACGGGGAACTTCTTCAAGTCCAAGGAGGATATAGAGAACCTCGTCGTAGGTGTTCAGAAAGGAAGGGTCGTGTACCTGAGGGACGTAGCGAGGGTTATAGACGGACCATCCGAGATAAAGGACTACGTCCTGATGGGCTTCGGTCCCGCTGCGGAACACAAGGGGATAGAAAAACCCGAAGAGAACCTCCTTCCAGCTGTTACCATAGCGGTCTCCAAGAGGAAGGGGACGAACGCGGTGGACGTTGCTGAGGAGGTCTTAAAGCTCGTAGAACACACGAAGGGAAGGATAATTCCGAAGGACGTAAACATAACTGTAACGAGGAACTACGGAGAGACCGCAAAGGAGAAGGCTAACGAGCTCCTTGAGCACCTTCTCATAGCGACCTTCTCGGTTATCCTCCTGATAGCGGTCGCCCTAGGTGTCAGGGAAGCCCTCGTCGTCGGAATTGCGGTTCCAGTTACCCTCGCCATAGCCCTCTTCTTAAGCGAGATGTACGGATTCACCCTGAACAGGGTTACCCTCTTTGCCCTCATCTTCGCCATAGGCATCCTCGTTGACGACGCCATAGTAGTGGTAGAGAACATACATCGCTGGTTTGAGATGCAGAAGCTCCCTCCGAGGGATGCCATAGTTAGAGCGACCGACGAAGTAGGAAACCCGACGATCTTAGCGACCTTCACGGTCATAGCCGCCCTGATGCCCATGGCTTTTGTTACGGGACTCATGGGTCCCTACATGAGACCGATCCCCATAAACGCCTCGGTTGCCATGTTCTTCTCCCTCCTTGTCGCCTTCATCATAACCCCCTGGGCGTCCTACAAGTTCCTGAAGAAGGAGAGGGAAGCCCACGAGATAGATATAAGAAAGACCTTCTTCTGGAAGTTCTACTGCAAGATAATGATCCCCTTACTCTCGAGCAAACTGAAGAGATACGCCTTTTATGCCTTCGTCCTTCTCCTGATGGGTGGATCCCTCTTCCTCTTCTATACCAAGGCGGTCGTCGTTAAGATGCTCCCCTACGACAACAAGTCGGAGTTGGAGATCGTCTTGGACATGCCCGAAGGCACAACCTTGGAAGAGACCCTAAGGGTAGCCAAGGAGATAGGTAATTACATAGCAAAGTTCAACATAGTTACCGATTATCAGATATACGTTGGAACAGCAGCGCCCTTCAACTTCAACGGACTCGTGAGACACTACTACCTCAGGCAGTCCTCCAACCTTGCGGAGATACAGGTGAACCTCGTAAACAAGCACGACAGGAAGGAGCAGTCCCACGAGTTCGCCAAGATGATAAGACCGAAGGTCCATGAAATAGCCAAAAAGCACGGAGCCAAGTACGTCGCTGTCGTTGAGGTTCCTCCGGGACCTCCCGTTCTTTCACCTATAGTGGCGGAGGTTTATGCCCCCGAGAGGGGGGTTCAGAGGGAGGTCGCTCTCAAGGTTCTCGATATCTTTAGGAGCTCAAGGAGCATAACCGACGAGGGGATTTACTTAGAGTCACCCGCCCCCATGCTCACCTTCAGGGTCAAGGAGGACAAGGCTAAGCTAAGCGGCTTTTCCAAGGAGGAGATAGTCTTTACGATGAAGTCTCTCATAGGTGGAATGCAGGTAGGGATACTCCAGAACACAGACACCGAACACGTTCCCATAAGGATAAGGCTTGCAGAAGAGTACAGGATACCTGAGATACTGAGAAACTTTAAGCTCGTAAACTCCAAAGGTCAGGCGGTTCCCCTCTCAGAACTGGTGGAGCTTGAGGAGAGCACCATACCCGAAACTATTTACCACAAGAACCTCAGGCGGGTCATCTACGTGATAGGAGACGTTGCGGGAAGGGAGGAGGCACCCTTCTACGGAATATTGGACGTGAGAGATAAGGTTCTTGGAGTGGAAAACCCCTACGGAGAAATTGGAGAGCTCTGGATGTCCCTTCCGCTGATAGAGAACAGGGTTTACGTCAAGTGGGACGGGGAGATGCATATAACTTTAGAGGTCTTCAGGGATCTCGGACTCGCCTTTGGAGTTGCACTGTTTGTGATGTACGTCCTTATCCTCGGATGGTTCAAAAGCTTCAAGATACCAGGTCTCATAATGGCTCCTATTCCCCTCACCCTCGTAGGAATAATTCCAGGTCACCTGATAATGGACAAGACCATGGGCGGTGTCTTCTTTACCGCAACCTCGATGATAGGCTTTATAGCCCTCGCAGGAATAATAGTCAGGAACTCCATACTTTTGGTGGACTTCGCCGAGCAGAGGCTGAAGGAGGGTCTTCCCATACACGTTGCCGTGGTGGAGTCGGGAGTAATAAGAACGAGACCCATACTCCTTACCGCCGCAGCAGTCATAATAGGAGCCTTCGTTATACTCTTCGACCCCATATTCAACGGGCTCGCCATATCACTAATATTCGGAACGATAGGATCGACCACCCTCACCCTCGTCCTCATCCCTCTCATGTACTATGCCTCTAAGCTTAAGGGTATGCCCCCTGAGCTCTGTCCAACTCCCGAAACGATAAAGAGGGATCTTATGGCCGACTGATCTTGCTGATAATCCTCCCCGCTATATCGGAGGGGTCTCCCCCCTCTACCTCTATATGAGCCTGTGAGTAGACTCTGTTCCTCTCCTCAAGGAGTTCCCTTAGCTTCTCTTCTCCCAACTTCAGAAGGGGTCTCCCCTCGTCTTTACCGCACCTTTTCAGAAAATCCTCAAAGGAGACCTTTAACCACACAACCATACCCTTCTCCTTCATAAGCTTCATAGCCTCAGGGTTCGCCCCCAAGCCTCCTCCGGTGGATACGACTACCCTATCCCTCCGGGAAAGTTCCATAAGCGTCCTGAGCTCAAGCTCTCTAAAGTAGGGCTCTCCCTTCTTCTCAAATATCTCCGGGATGCTCATACCTTCGTTTTTTTCTATCTCCTTATCAACGTCGATGAAATCCCATCCGAGCCCTTTGGCGAGGAGCTCACCCACCGTTGTCTTTCCGCTGCACATAAAGCCGACGAGGAATATCCTCTCGCCGTTCAATATCCCCTTATCTCCGTTCTACCGGTGTGGCAGGCAGTGCAGTTAAAACCTTTAGATGTTTTCTTAACGAGTCCGAACTCCATGGCTATCCTCTGGTGCTTCGAGTGGATCTCTGGGTTAGGTATGAACTTTCTGAGCCTCTTCACACCTATCCCCTGATGGCACTGGTAGCAGGTAAACATCGCTTCCTTCCAGAGCTTTACCGCCCTTGCCTTGTCTTTAGTCTTTACCGCTTTTGCGAGCTCGACGTACATTATCCTGTTCCTTCTCTTCACCACTTTTTTAACCTCAGGAGGAAACCTAAGCATCATGGGAGCCGCGAGGGACATGTTCTTACCACAGGCGGAGAGTCCCGAGGGATCCTTTATTAAATGGAGGGCTGCTTCGAAGTTATCGT
Organism: Hydrogenivirga okinawensis; assembly: GCF_055385515.1. Lineage (NCBI taxonomy): Bacteria > Pseudomonadati > Aquificota > Aquificia > Aquificales > Aquificaceae > Hydrogenivirga > Hydrogenivirga okinawensis. Next base: position 655,071 of record NZ_AP042386.1, read on the forward strand.
GTTCTATAAGACCTCTTAGTTTTACGAAACTGAAGAAGGTTTTGTAAGCACCCGCCTTAAAACCCACTATCCTATTGGCAAGGAAGCGAGCTGCTACGACAACCTCCTTATCGTTCCTTCCTCCCACTATAAGGACCTTCTTCCCTTTCCACTCAACCACCTTTAAGGTGGGTCCGTTGAATTTTAAACCAAGCCCTCTTACTATGCTGTTCTTCGTTCCGAGAACTATCAGGTTCTTGCCGCTCTTGATGGCTCTGTTAAAAGGTTCTATCACGGATGGTATGTACCCCTTCCTCACGCTGCGGGGGTCTATACCTAAGTCCTCGGTCCACTGTCCGAGGAAGTAGGCTATTTGGGAAGCTGAAGCTATAACCGATTTTGACTCTCTCCTTCCGTAGGTTATTACAACAGCAGGAACAGTCGCTTCCCTGACCTGAGCAGGCGTCCCTGTCCAGATTTCCTTATAGGTTACGAAAGGAAAGCGCTTCACTTCTGCGGGAGTATCTAAGATGGGCTTCGCAAAGCCTGAATATACAAAGAGTAGGAGTATTAAAGGTAGCATGATTCCACCTCCGGTTAGTGATTACTTATATTTTACAAGTTTCTGTCCGAAGTCTTCCCCATAAAAGTACTTGACTATAGCCCTGTATACAGACCAGGCGACTTTCCTCTGAAACTCTGGGTTCCTCAGCTTCTTAGCTTCGGAAGGGTTGGTAATGAAACCGGTTTCCACAAGAACTGAAGGGATCCCAGGTGTTTTTAGAACTGCAAAACCAGCCCTATTTATACCTTTGAAGTAAACGTCCTTACCGAGAACACTCCGGAGCTCCTTAGAGAGCAGGCGGGCGAAATACACACTTTCCGTAAGAGTAACATCTATGGCGAGATCCGCCAAAACCTTCTTGACTACTCCCGATTTTATATTGGCAGCATCTCCAAGGACGAGCTTCGCGTACCTTCTACTTCTAAGTATCTGTCTCTTCTTTTCCATAGCTCTTTTGTAGGATAGTGCAAAAACCTGAGTTCCCTTAGCTCTTGGGTTCCTCCGGGGTGCCGCATCGGAGTGAATGCTTATAAAGAGATCAGCTCTGTTCCGAAGAGCTATCTCCGCTCTCTTGTAAAGCTCTACGAAATAATCACCCTTTCTCGTCAGAATCACCTTGAACCTTCCATCCCTCCTCAGGAACTCCGCCACCCTTTTGGCGATCGCAAGGTTCACATCCTTCTCCCTGAGTCCACCGTAGCCTATGGCTCCGGGATCCTTACCTCCGTGACCGGCATCTATAACTATCACCTTCTCCTCGTATATGAGAGGTTGAGATCTGACCTTCTTCAGAAGTCCGGCTATGGGATCCTCCTCCTCAATACTCTTCTCCTTTTTACTGATTTTTGCCACAGATATTTTTGAATTCTTGGGTCCATCTCCTATGATCTTCATAAGCTCCGCATACAGCCCGTTATCTTCTCTGTAAAGGTCGAGAACTATACGGTCTGGATTCCTCAGGTAGAAGTATTTGAGAGAGAAGTCTCTCTCATAGATTATCACCACTCTCGTTCCCCAAGGGTGCCTTCCGACCCTATATTTCATATCAACCGGCAGTTTTATCTTCCCAACCTTCCTCTCCCCGTAAATATCTATCACTATCCTACGAGGATTCTCTAAGGTAAAGATCTTAAAGTCCCTCTTCCTGTCCAGATTGAGGACTATTCTGATTTTCCCTTCGTAAACGCCGTACTCAGTTCCTAAAACCTTACCGAGAACCGCGGTGGTAAGGAAAAGTAGCAAAAGGCTAAAACTGATCAAACTCCTCTGGAACATACACTTCCTCCTCCGCCTCCTCCTTCTTTGTAGCCCACGGTGCGAGGGGGAAGTTTATAACTATCGGGTTCGGAATGTCGGGCTGATAGAGGATCATGCTACCCTTCTTGAGCATTATCGCCCTCTGTCTGAAGTTCCCCGTGAGGAATTCGTACTCCTTACTCTGAACCTCTGAGCTGTCGAGCCTTCCGGTAACCTTTACAGCCGCGTTCGCCACTATCCTCTTCTCCACCTCGCTCGCCGTCTGCTGTGCACCTATCAGTATCACCCCAAGGCTCCTGCCCCTCTCAGCAATGTCGAGCAGTATGTCCTTTATGGGGCTCCACCTATCCTTGGGAGCGTACTTATTTAGTTCGTCAAGAACGACGAAGATTTTAGGATAGGGGTTTCCACTTTCCTCCTTCTCCTTGAAGATCCTCTTTAGCATGGAACCTACGACGAACATCTTTGCTATACCGTGAAGGTCTGAGATGTCTATCACAGTGAGCTGGTTAGCCTTCCAGTCTATACCCCTCGACTGGGATCCGTGGATCAGGTTCTTGCAGTGGGTTGCCGCGTGGTGGAAGCGCCTCAGAAAGGCGTAGGCTGTGGAGGTCGCGGCGGTTCCGAACCATTCTCTGTACCTGTCGGGATCGGTCTTGCTTTCCCTGTCCTCTATAACCTCCTGAAGCAGTTTCAAAAGATCGTAAAGACTCCCTATCTCCCTTCCGTTCTCATCTATAAGGACGTCAGGAGGGCTGTCCTTCGCAAGCTGCTGAAGCTTCTCTGTAACTCTGTCTATCACGTAGTGGAGGGAGGAAGTCCCCTCGTCTCCCTCGGCGAAGAGGAACCTCAGAAGTCCTTCCTGGGCAAAGTCCTTCATACTCCAGCAGTAGGGGTTCACGCTGTCGAGCCTGTCCTTGGTCGCAGGTATGGGGCTTCCGGGCATCTCCGGAGGGGCGTAAAAGCCTACGTTTCTGAAAGGCTTCGGATCGAGACCCATCCTTCTGAAGTCCTCTTCGAACTTCCTCTCGAAACGCTTGTTCTTCTTATCTATCCAGAGTAGATCCTTACCCTTGACGTTAAATATCAGCCCGTGGATCCTGTTCCTGTCGTCCGCCTTCTGGAATATGGAGTAGAGCAGAAAGAGAGCGTAGGAGGTCTTGGTAGCCACCCCAGACATTCCTGATATGGAGACGTGGGCTCCCTCTCTTCCGTTGAGGAAGTCGTAGTTCAGGTAAACGACGTCTCCGCTCCTTGTGAGTCCTGCCGGTATCCTGCACCTCATGTTGTCGTAGTAAAGAGCCTTGTCGAGATCTTTGCCCTTCGCCCTGTAAGCCGGATCTCCGGGTGTGGGAGGTATGAATATCTCAGGTTCTATCCTTGTCACCAAAACCCTTGCCATGTAGGCGATGTTCGCAGGAACCACTCCCGTCGTTACAAGCTTAGCCTCGTAAGCGAGCTCAACACCTTCGAGATACTTCTGAACTTCGTGGACGAGACCGTAAAACCTGACCTCTTCCGAAGTCCCATCGATCTTCGATCTTACGAGAACAACGTCGTCGAGCTGGAGGTAGCTTCCCTCCTCTATCCCTACCCAGAACTCTAAGGGATTGGAGGGTTTTGTCCCAAGCACTATACCTATAGGCTTCATGATCTAACCTCCTAAGCGGTTCCCTTTAACTTCTTCTTTTTTAACTCGTAGTATCCTACGACCATCCCGAAGGTCCAGACTATAAGACCTATAAACAAAGCGTAAAGATAGACCTCTTTCATTCGTTCTCCTCCTTGTTATTCAATTTGTTTCCCAGCACTATGAGTGAAAACCCTCCCAACAGAAGAATCACGGTAGCGAGAATTCCAAGACCCATGTATTTCTGCTCCAACTCTTTTCTGATAAGAGGCTGTAAAACTAAAGTACTCCCATTAACTTCCTCCGTAGATCTCCTTGAGTATCTTCTTCCCTCCCCTTTCAAGCAGATCCTCCGCGAGCCTCTCCCCGATCGATTCGGCTTCTCCAAGATTTCCCTCCTCCTTGCCTTCGATAAATTTAGTTCCTTCGAGGTCTGAAATAAACCCCCTTATCAATAACTTACCCTCCCTCACCTCCGCGTAAGCCCCTATCGGAACCTGACAACCTCCTTCAAGCCTTCTTAGGAAAGCCCTCTCACAGACCGCTCTTATGTAACTCTCCCTATGGTTCAATGGCTCTATAAGCTCCCTTATTCTTTTGTCGTCTTCCCTTATCTCTATAGCGAGACTTCCCTGCCCCACCGCCGGGATGAAGTAGTCAAGTATTTCGGTTATCTCCTCCTCGTATCCCATCCTCTTAACTCCCGCATAGGCTAAAACGATGGCGTCGTAGAGACTCTCCTTTAACTTCCTCATCCTCGTATCCACGTTGCCCCTGAGGATCTCAACCTTCAGATCTCTCCTGAGCCTCTTTATCTGAACCTGTCTTCTTAGAGATGATGTCCCCACCCTTGCACCTTCAGGTAGCTCCGCAAGCTTTTTCCCGTCCCTCGAGATTAGAACGTCGAAGGGGAACTCCCTCTCCGTTATAGCTCCGAGGGTGAGACCCTCCGGAATGACCATAGGAACGTCCTTCAGTGAGTGAACCGCAAGGTCTATCTTTCTATCTATCAGAGCCTGCTCTATCTCTTTAACGAAGAGCCCCTTCCCTCCTATCTTTGCCAAGGGAGCGTCAAGGATCTTGTCCCCCGTGGTAGTTATCTTTACCAGCTCAACCTCAACATCCCACTTCCTTTCAAGGAATTCCTTGACGAAGTTAGCCTGCCAAAGGGCGAGTTTGCTCTTTCTGGTTCCTATTCTGACCTTCATAACTTATCTATTATGACTCTTCTCGTATTGCTAATCTAAGAAAAGTTTGTATCATATTAACCATGTTCCAGTTCACGGAAGAGCAGATCAAGAGGTATGCGAGGCACATAATCCTTCCCGAAGTAGGGGGAAAGGGTCAGGAGAAGCTCCTCAATTCCAAGGTTCTTGTCATAGGAGCGGGAGGTCTCGGATCGCCCGCACTCTTCTACCTTGCGGCGGCGGGAGTCGGGACTATCGGCATAGTTGACTACGACGTGGTGGACTTTTCCAACCTCCAGAGGCAGATACTCCACACCACCGAGAGAGTAGGAACTCCGAAGGTTGAATCTGCAAGGAAAACTCTTGAAGCCCTTAACCCTGATGTGAAGGTTATAACCTACAACCAGATGATAAACAAAGAGAACATAATGGACATAATTAAGGACTACGACGTTATCCTCGACGGAACGGACAACTTCCCCACGAGGTTTTTGATAAACGACGCCTGTTACTTCCTGGGTAAGCCCCTCGTTTCAGCCGCTATGCTCCGGTTTGAAGGTCAGTGCTCTGTATTTGACTTCAGAGACAAGGAGAACTCCCCCTGCTACAGATGCCTCTTCCCCGAACCTCCACCTCCCGGAATGGTTCCCTCCTGTCAGGAGGCGGGGATATTAGGGTCCATCGGCGGAATAATGGGATGCATTCAGGCAACGGAAGCTATAAAGGTTCTCCTCGGCATAGGAGAGCCCCTCGTTGGTAAGCTCCTCGTTATGGACGCCCTTTCGATGGACTTCAGGAAGGTCAAGCTCAGGAAGGATCCCAAGTGTCCCCTCTGCGGAGAGAACCCCACCATTAAGGAACTCATAGAGTACGACCACACCTGTGAGGCAAGATTCTAAATTTAAAGTATGTCTATAAAGACGAAAGCTACCGTTCAGGACTACAGAAAGCTTCCGGAAGGAAGTCCCTACCAGCTCATAGAGGGGGAGCTTGTAATGATTCCGGCACAAAAACCTATCCATCAGATGGTTTCGGGAAACCTCTTTGAGATCCTGAGAAAGCATCTGAAGAACAAAGGTATGGTCCTCTTTTCACCCGTTGACGTCTATCTCGACGAAGAAAATGCCTTCCAGCCGGATTTAATATTCATATGAACGGAAGAATATCCTGAGAGAGGATGGTATTTACGGCGCTCCCGACCTCGTGGTGGAGATTCTTTCCCCCTCCACAGCTTACTATGACCTGAGAAAGAAGAAAGAGGTTTACGAACGCAAGGGAGTGAAGGAATACTGGATAGTTGATCCGGAGATGAGAACTGTAGAGGTCTACGTAAACGATAAGGGGAAGTTCAAGCTTGTGGAAGAAGCCAAGAAAAGAGGAAAAGTTAGATCCAAGATCATAGAAAATTTGGAGGTAAACTTGGAAGATATATTCCCATGAAGGTGCTCCTTTCGGACTCAAACCTGATAACCTCCTCAAAGATCTCATCTCTGCTCAAGTCCCAAGGTTGGGAAGTTTATACGGCAAGCAGATGGAATAAAGCTAAGGAGATAATAAAGGAGAACCCGGACATAGAGGTCGCGATAGTAAACCTCGAAGGCTTCGGAGGACTGGAGCTTTTAGAAAACCTGAAGCGGGAGTATCCGGAAGTAAAGGTAATCGCCTACTGCGGTCATAAGAATATAAGCTTACAGGAAAGAGCTAAGGAGCTCGGAGCGCAGATAGTGATTCCCAACAGCGTTGCGGTAAGCTCAATAGTAGAGCTCGTTAGTAAGATCCTTCAGTGAGGATAAAGCGCCTTACCTTCCGTTATAAGAGCCCATATAAGGTAAGCTATTCTTTCGGGAACTATAACTGTGTGCTTGTTCCCTTGACAGCTGAGAATTTCGTGTAGTTCCGTCCTGAGAACTGCATTCCCTGTCAGATCAAACAGAACGTCTATCTCGTCTCCAAAGGCTTCGAGCATACTCCTCGCATCCTTAAAGTAGCCTATGTTGTTCTCCTTAGCTTTTTTGACCGACTCAAGCTCCTCCCTCGGTTCCGCAACTGCTATTACCTTAACGCTATCGGTATTCGCCGATAGGAGTGCTTCGAGAAAGACGCTCCCCACTCTTCCAAGACCTGCTATCGCAACCTTAACCTGTCTCATGTACCACCTCCCTGAATCGAATCTATCCATTCCATACCTCTCGATAGTAGAGTTCCTCTAATATCTCCATGTCCTTCTTGGTTCTTCTCTGGTATATGTACCTCTTCAGAAAAAAGTCTTCCTTGAGACCAAGAAACTTAAGAAAGTTGTCTATTTTCAAAAATACCTCCCTCCTTTCACTCAGATCTGTTATCTTGTCTATGAGCTTGCCTTCAGAAAATAAAAGTATGGCAGGTAGTGTCTTTATCCTCAACGACCTCACCAGCTCAGGGCAGTTCTCAGGTCTGCAGACGAGCACAAGGACGTATCCCGCATACTTTGAAAAGATCTCTTCGAACAGCTTCTCCTTCCGCTCACCTTCCATACAGACTATGAAGTCCTTCCTCTCTTTTATCAGAAGTCTGTAATCCTTCCTGTCGAGAACAGGAGGCATCTCTCCTCACCTCTGATAAACTTAAAAAGCCGCCGCCTACGCCGGCAGCGTAAACGGCAGCCATACAGGGGACAGAGGGAAGCTCAAAACTCGAGCTGGAGCCTTGCAAAAAACTCGTTAACAGAAGACTTATCAACTCCGTTGTAGTTGGCTTTGGCAGCATCTCCTAAACTCGCCACAGCCCCTCCAAATTCAAGGTTCATGTGCTTACCAGCGTTGTAAGTGAGTTGAACTCCAAACTCTGTTCCGAGGTTCTTGGAAGTCTGTCCTCCTCCTACAGGCATATCCTTGGTTGACCTGAAGATCCCAATCACCGCCTGAGCTGATAGTCTGTCCATTATCGGAGCGTCAACCTTCCCCTGCAAAGTTATTAGACCGTAGCCTCTGTTCCCCGGCTCAAGCCCAAAGTCGTTTACATCGGAAGGTCCGTGAGGAGTGAATATGTAAGTGTACGCCCAGTATCCTGCTGTTCCAACCAGGTTGTAAACGGTCTTAAAACCTGTACCATCGTCCTCACCGCTTGAGTAAATTCCAAGCAGGCTCACGCCCACTTTTCCAAAGTTGAAGGAAGGTTCTATCCTCACCAAGAACCCATCGTTCCTTGTGTTTCCAACCTTACCAGTGTTGTAGAGAATCACACCATGAAGCTTTAACATATCCAGATTAGCTGTCGCATGGGCTCCAAGCCATGTCTGGTTGAGCTTTGTTGCAGGAGCGTCGTTTGTCGGATCGTTGTCGCTGTCTACACACTCCTGACCTGCTCCTGGAATACAAACCTTCCCATAAGCTCCGTACCAGTGAACTCCAACATCCACTCCTCCTGCTTTGGTGTTCAGGTCTAAGATCACGAAGTTTTCATCCTGATCCTCGTTTATCTGTGAGTTGCTTATAAGTGCCTGTCCCTCAACTAACCTCACTATTCCTGCTCTCCAGTTAAAGGCTCCGGCACTCCCTGCGTAGGCTATTCCTCCAACGTTGAAATCCCAGTCCGCGGAGAAGAGCATCTGGTCAACCTGATCGTTGGCTGGAAGGATACCTGCAAGAACCTTACCTGGACCTATGGGGAAGTACAGGTATCCATACCTTATTCCTCTTGCCTGGAGTCTGTTAAAGGCGTTGATGGCGTAAACTCCTCTGGGATCGCTGGACTCTGGGGATGAGCCTCCCCATCCGCCTCTGTACTCGATCTGGATGAATCCGCCCACGTTCTCCTCTGTGTGGACGTCTAAGTTGAGCCTGAGTCTCTGTCTGAAAAAGTCGTACTGCTTCTTAGAGCCTATGTTGGAGTTGTTGTACATGACCCTGTACTGGATGCCGAAGTCGATGTTGGCGTCGCTTAGCTTCACCGCGTGAGCGGTCGGTGTTGCAAGGATAGCTGACAGGAGTGCTGTTCCAACAATCTTCTTCTTTTTCATGGCGCGTACCCCCTTCCTTGGTTTTTAAAACGGGAGGGAAGCCCCTCCCGCAGGTAATTAGCTAAAGTCATTGATGGGCAGGAAGGACGTGTACTTCAGTATGTGCTCGAGATGTCCGGGCAGTTTCCTTATCCCTACTCTCGATGCCTTGTACCAGGGTATGGTCGTCTTAGGATCTGTATAGCTCGTTGTCAGGTGGTTCAAAGATTCATGGAACCTGTACATAAGTCCGTAAACTGTTCCCGGAGGCGGAGAGTCGTTCACGTAGACCACAGCCACACAGTTACCCTCCATGTTGTAGACTTCAACGAGATCTCCGCTCTTTATACCGAGCCTCTCAGCATCCTTGTAATTCATCTCTATGTAAGGCAGGGGTATGGTGTAGACCTTTTCGGGCAAATATCTATCGTTGTAACCTGTCTGCCAGAATATCTGCGTCCTTCCGTTAGTGAACCAGAAGGGAAACTTTCTATCATTACCGTTCTTAAGGTACTTTGTGATCTGGGGAGGGTAGAACTTCTTAGGATCGGGGTCCCACGGATCCGTTCCATACCACTTCCACTTCCCGTCAGGAGTTCCGAACTTGTAGGTGTATCTCCTCTTAGTTCCTACCGGCTTGCCGGTTCTCGGATCTATTCTGACTGGAGTCTGTATTCCCTTCTGACCGAGTTTTCTGAGCAGATCGTGTGTTACACCCTTGTAGCACTCCGCCGGCAGTTTAGCCTCGTCCGCCTTGGAAACCTTGTTGTTGGGGAATTCTGAAGCACCGTCTTCAAAGACCTCCGCGGCGTCCTTCCAATCCATTCCAGAGCAGTACTTGGCTTCCTTGTAATTCCCCTCCGCTTCGTATAGCTCCTTCATCCTCGTTGCTATCCTTCCCCATATCCACCAGTCGGGTTTAGCATCTCCGGGCGGATCCATGAACTTGTCGTAGATCCTTAGAAGTCTGGAGTTACAGTTAATTGAAGTTTGCGGTGTCTCACCCCATCCAGCTGCAGGCAGTATTACATGGGCATCGCGAGCAGTCTCTATTTGGTACATGTTAACTACAACGAGGAAGAGTCCATCGGTCTTTCCTAAGCCTTCTAAAATCCTCCTCGCTCTCTCTTCAGGTCCAGCAGGCTCTCCAGCAGCAGCTGCATATTCTGAGAGGAACTTCGTGAGAGCTAAAGTTCTCTCGTGAATTCTCTTTTTGTACTCTTGGGAATTAGGAGTTGAAAGGTAAGGATCTGTTCCAGATACGAAGTAAACCTTCGATCTTAGATCCCACTTCACGTACTCGTCTATGTTGGGAGGAGGTCCTCCCGCGTAGATTGAACCAACAAGCTTGGCCCTTGACTTGCTGTGAGGTCTTACGTAACCCTCCTGGTGCCCCCCTTGTCTTCCACAGCCCGTTCCAGGCTTTCCGTAGTTTCCAGTAAGAGCCGCTATCTGAGCTATCGAGGCTATTGTGTCGTAGTTCTTGTATCCCCAGATGACACCTTTTTCGTAGATGGTGAGCGTTCTCCTCCTAAAGCCACCCTTCTTTGGCTTAGCTATCCACTCCGCAGCCTTCTCTATGTCCCTTCTGGAAACTCCTGTGAGCCTCTCAACCCTTCTCATGAATTCGTCGTAGGGTACGTTGAGCATTAGAGACTTCCTCTTGTAATCCTCAAAGGTTTTGAGGTCCGTCCTCTTCCTTATGAAATCTTCATCGTGCCAACCTTTTTCGTAGATAGCTCTCGCTATCGCGTTGGCGAGGACGTAGTCGGTTCCGAGGTTAGGTCTCAAGTGGAGGACCCTATCTGGTGCCACTGATTCCGCAACGGTAACCGACGCAGTCCTTCTGGGGTCAACCACTATCATCCTCGCAGGTTCGGCAGGCTCCCCCTTCTTGTAAATCTTCCTTTTCTCCGAAATCGTCGCTCCCTGAAGGTTGGGGAGCATGTGCTCTGTGTAGAAAACCGAAGCGGTCTCAAAGGAGTTCGCTCCCCAGAGGACTATCGTATCAGCGAGCCTTGCGTCCTCGTAGGTGTAGTTAAGTTCGTGTGCTCCTCTCTCTCTCTGACCCCATACCTCGGAGTTGTAAGCAGGTCTGTTGTGGATCGAGAGCATCCTCGTTCCTACCGCTACGAAGAAGAACTTTCCAACAGCCCAGTTGTCCTCAAATCCCGATCCAGAACCTCCGTGGTCGTGGATCTTCATAGCTATGGAGTCCGGTCCCCACTTATCCTTAACTCCCTTAACTACCCTCGCGATTATCTCTATCGCCTCATCCCAGCTAACGGGCTGGAACTGGTCTCCGACCCTAAGGAGGGGGTAATGGAGCCTGCTCCTTGTGGGTTTGCTGGGCGCATAGGTGGCCTGAGCGTTCGTTCCTCCCCTTATAGAGTAGTTACCCCTGTTTATGGGCGAGTCCTTTGCGGGGATTACAAGAACGTTGTACTGCTTTCCGTCTTTACCTGTCACTACCGTGTGCATATTCTCTATGATCGCTTGACCCTGTAGAGCCACCTGTTGCTTTCTGAAGTCTATTCCAAGAGCGTTCTCGCTCGGTTTCGGTCCCCCGTTCTTACCGGTAGGCCATATATAGACGTTGTACCCGCAACCGACGTTACAGTACTGGCAGACGGTAGTCTTCTTTACAGCATCCTTAGGCGGTATAGGCAACTTGTCCTTTCTTGTGAACAGCGCCATGGTTCACACCTCCTTTATTACTTAGGGAGCAGGTTTATGATCCTGCCCCATATGAGCCCCTCTACAGCTTCGGCGTAAATGTTTCCTCTTCTGTCAACGCTCAGCCTTATCTGAGGCAACCACTCTGAGGCATGACCCTGATAGGTCTGTCCGTTCTTAGCAGGATCAAACATGGAGTAGTGGCATTTACAAACGAACCTTCCCTTTGAATAGGTGATAGGACAGCCCATGTGGGTGCATAAGGCTGAAAAAGCCACTATATCCTTTTTAGGTCCGACACCTCCCACCGCAGGTCTTCCGAGCTTGACGAGGATTGCGGGCGAATTTTCGTCTGGATAGTTGAACATTATCGGCTTGTGTGTGCGCAGATCCCGTATGTTAGCTACCTTCTTCTTTCTATAAGGTAGTGAAGGTGCCACAAAAGCCTTTGCAAACCTTATATTGGTTGCAAGGGCTCCCAGAGCTATAGAACCCCCTATAAAGGTCCGCCGGGACATGTTGAGGCTTCCCATACTCACACCTCCTCCTTCGATTCTCAAGGCGTTTTTGCAAGAATCGTGCCAAAGCTTGGATGGGAGACAAAAACTAAGGTAAAGAAGGTTTATAAAATTATGCTTATCTGCTTATAAATATTTCAGGGTGGTTAGATTTTTACCACCTGTGGTCAGAAATTTACCACCTTTTCGTAGGAAGTAACGCAATGTGGAAGTTTCCTCAGATCTCCTTTCTTAGCTTTTATTATCACTTCATCGATCCCTTCCCTAACCACTTCGAACTTCTTCCTGATCAGGTTAAAGCAGAACTCCCCCATAACCTTGACCCTGTAGGTTTCGAGCTTTTCTTTATTTTCCTCCGGTTCAATCTCCTCAGTCTTTCCCTGCTTAGAAGGAGTGCAGCTCAGATTGTTTATAAGGAAAAACTCCCCCTTGGATGTCTGACACGCCCAGGCATCGTATTTTGGACATCCCTTAGCCTTTTTTATATAGAGCTTTCCTCCCTTAACCTCAAGCTCACACTTACCGCAGACCTGAGGTATAAGACTCTTTTCGGTTATAACGGACTTGCAGTAAAGAACGTTCTCCACTACTTTGAGACAGATCTCCTTCACTTCAACAGCTCCTCCAAAGGACAGGGATAGGAACGTAGCCCACATAAGTTTATTCATCTCAAACCTCCGAACTAAATTAAATTACATGTTAAACCTTTTTCTCATTTTTCTGCTATTTATTCTCTCCCTGAGCTTCTCTCAGCCTGTAATCCACTTTGGTTTTACGGCGGTGGTGGCCAAGGAAGATGTAAGGAGCGTAGAACTTTTCCTGAAGTATCTGTCGGAGAAGACAGGTTATAAGTTTGTTCCTGTTTTCACAAAGAGCTACGATGAGATGGACTATCTCCTAAGTAGGGGGATGGTAGATGTAGCTTATATATGCGGTGCCCCTTACGTAGAAAATAAGGATTCGGCCAACGTGGAACTCCTCGTTGTTCCCAAGTATCTTGGGAAACCGCTGTATTACTCTTACGTCATAACAAGGAAAGAAAAGAACTACTCCTCCATCATGGATTTCAGAGGGAAGCCCTACGCTTTCTCGGACCCCAAATCCAACTCAGGATCCGTTGTCCCAACCTTCATCCTTATGAAAAACGGTTACACGCCTGAGGACTTTTTTAAGCCGATAGTCTATACTTACAGCCATTCCGAGTCCGTTATGGCGGTGTACTATGGGTTCGTCGAGGGAGCGAGCGTTGACAGCATAGTCTTCGATCAAATGAGGAAGGCTATGCCAGAGATAACCTCCCATATAAAAGTGATCGAAAGGTACGGTCCCTTTCCCATAACGCCGATAGTTGTGAGAAGAGACCTCCAGAGCGGTGTCAAGGATCGGGTGAAGTACGCTCTCTTGGAGATGGAAAGGGAGAAGGAAGGTGAAGAAGTTCTCTCCCGCTTCGGCCTGGACGGCTTTACCGTGGTGGAGGATTCTTTCTACGACCCTATCCGCCAGATGATAAGCTTCATCAAGAGCTACAGGCAGATAGCCAGGAAGAGATGAGAAAGATCCTTTCTCTCAACATAGGACAGAAACTAACCCTCGCCTTCCTGACAGCCATAATCCTGACCTCGGTTCCCCTTTCGATTATGGTGGTAGGAATAAGTAAGAGGCTCTTCTTCGAGTACTCGGTAAATTCGGTGCTCGACAACCTGAGGAGCGAGGAGTTCCAGCTTCGATACCACATTATAAACAGGGACTACTGGAGCCTTTTCAAGTTCACAAAGGGTCTTGCGGAAAAGCCCATTGTTAAAGAGGTTTGCATATTAGATAAGTGGGGCAGGGTTCTTGCCCACTCAGATCCCCAGAGGTATCCCATAGGAAGCGAGTATCCCGAAGAAGGGGATCTGAGCTACACCATAGAGGGTGTGGATACGAACATAGGGAAGATAGCAGTGACGCTCGATCCGAAGGCTATAGATGCCCAGTTCGCTCCCGTAAAGCTTTTCCTGATAGGTTCCGCCCTTCCCTCCACTATTCTCAGCATACTCTTTGGATTCCTGATAGCTCAGAGGATAAAGTCCCGCATGGACAGGGTGAGAAGTGAAATGAGAAAGCTCAGGGAAGGTAGGTTTGAAGAAATCGAAAGGGTAGAGTTCTTAGAAAAGGATGAGCTTCAGGATTTCTCCGACTTCATCTTCGAGACCTTTGAGAAGATCAGGGAGTACTATGACAACATGGAGTTCGCCCAGAGATTTTACGTAAACCTCCTGAGCAGTATTTCGGAGGTCGTCCTCGTTACGGATAAAGAGGGGAGGATCCTTTATGCCAATAGGGCAATAGAGAGAACAGGCTACGCTCTTAACGAGGTCATAGGGGAGAGCATAGACAGGTTTGTAAAACGGGAAGAAATCCCCTATGAAGGAGGACCCTACAGGGAAGTTCTCTTTAAAGGCAGGAAGGAAAGCTTTCCAGCCCTCATGGGAGAGGTGGACACGGGCGAGTGGAGCATAATAACCCTCGTTGACATCTCGGAGAGGAAGGCCCTCGAAGAGAGCATGAAGAGAATGGAACTCTTCTCCGTCTTAGGTGAGATGAGTGCCAACTTCGCCCACGAGATAAAGAATGCCATGCTTCCTCTAAAACTCCTCACGGATATAGATGAGCTTGGTAGAGAGGATGTCGAGACCATTAAAACCTCCATTACGAGGATGGATAGACTCGTAAACCTTTTTCTTAACTTTGCAAGATCCTCGGACACAAAGGTTAATAAGGTCAATCTCAGAAGGTTTGTAGAGGAGATTCTCTTTTTCCTCAAACCCAAACTCGAGGAGAAGGAGGTCAGATTGGTAACGGATATAGGTGAGTGCGAGGCGCTCATAAGCAAGGATCTCGTTGAGCTTATACTCATAAACCTTATAACCAACGCCATCGATGCGGTTGAGAGAAGAGGAAAGGTGGAGGTGAGGGGAAGGTGTGAAGGGGATCTTCTTATTCTTGAGGTTAAGGACAACGGTAAGGGAATCCCTAAAGAGGAACTCGGGAAAATATTTGATCCCTTTTACACGAGCAAGAAAGGAGGAACAGGTCTCGGTCTGGCAATAGTGATGAAAAATCTTTACCTCCTTGGAGGAAGTGTAGAGGTTAGTTCGGAGGTGGGTAAAGGTAGTATATTCAGAGTAAAGATACCGGTGCAGGGGGCAGAGGATGGAAAAGGGAAGGATACTCCTGATAGAGGATGACCCGCAGGCAAGGTATGCCCTCAGGAGGGTTTTAGAGAGCGAAGGCTTTGAGGTAGACGAGCGGGATAGACCCGTGGAAACGGATAAGATCAAGGACTACGATCTCCTGATCCTCGACCTTAAGCTCGAGAACGAGTCTGGACTCGATTACCTTACGAGGTTAAAAGAGGAGGGGAAGAGCATACCTGTCGTTGTCATAACTGCCTACGCGAGTCCGGAGAACATAATAACCGCTTCGAGATACGGAGCCATAGACATACTTAAGAAACCCTTCGACAGGGATCAATTACTCGAACTCGTCTACCGCGTTGTGAAAAGGGAGGAGAAGAGGGAACTTAAGACCTTTGGGAGCATAATCGGTCAGTCAGAGAAGATGCTCGAGGTTTTCAAGAAGATAGGGCTTGCCGCTTCGAACGATCTCAACGTTCTTCTCTTAGGTGAGACGGGAACCGGTAAGGACCTGGTGGCGAAGGTAATTCACGAGAACTCACCGAGGAGGGACAAACCCTTCGTAGCGATCAACTGTTCTGCAATACCCGAAAACCTTTTGGAGGCGGAGCTCTTCGGATACAGAAAGGGGGCTTTCACCGGAGCGATAAAGGATACACCGGGTAAGATAGAAGCCGCCGAGGGTGGAACGCTCTTCTTAGACGAAATAGGGGATCTTCCGCTTCCCCTTCAGGCCAAACTCCTCAGATTTCTTGAAGACAGAACCTTTTACAGAATAGGAGAGGAAAAGGAAAGAAAAGCGGACGTGAGGGTCATAGCGGCGACAAATAGAAATCTATCATACATGATAGATGAGGGACGGTTTAGAGAGGACCTTTACTATCGCCTCGCCCAGATACTTATAGAGCTACCACCCTTAAGAGAAAGGAAGGAAGATATACCGCTCCTTATGGAACACTTCCTCCGCAAAGCGAACGAGGAGTTCGGTACAAACGTTCAGGGTTTTTCTAAGGAAGCCCTTAAGGAAGCTTTATCTTACCGGTGGAAAGGTAACATTAGAGAGCTTAAGAATGTAGTCTATAAAAACGTTCTGGAAACTAAAGAAGGCGTAGTAAAGAAACTCAGCCTGTCGGGAAAAGAGGGAAGGAAGAGCTTTGAAGAGTGGGCAGAGGAGTGTATAAACAACCTCTCCGAGGAAGAATTAAAAGGAGTACTGGATAAGTTTGAAAAGGTTTTTATAAAAAAACTCTTAGAGAGGTATCAAGGGAACAGATCTAAGGTAGCCCGCCTTTTAGGAATCAGTAGAAACACACTAAGATCAAAACTCAGGGAAGTCTAAAATCTTTTTCTATGGTAAGAGTACTCTCCCTCCTCTTTCTGATAAGTGTGGTCTCCTACATAGACAGGATAAATATAGCCGTTGCAGGCAAGGGGATTATGGAAGAGTACGGAGTAGATCCCGTAAGGATGGGGATCCTCTTCTCCTCATTTGTCCTGGGATACGCCCTATTTCAGCTTCCCGGAGGAGCTTTCGCCGACAGGTTCGGAGGTAAAGTCACCCTGTTCGTAGCTCTTATATGGTGGTCGATCTTCACAGCCCTTACCGGTGTGGCGGGTGATTTAGCCCTCTCCATGGGGCTTTCCGTCCTGCCTCTTCTCGTTCTTGTCAGGTTCCTCGTGGGTGCTGGCGAGGCTGCAGCCTTTCCCTCTTACAACAGGATAGTAGCCTCGGAGCTTCCAGAGGACAAAAAAGGTCTGGGAATGGGTATATCCATAGGTGGTATAGGCGTAGGAGCCGCCCTAACTCCTCCCTTCGTCGTAATTGTTATGGAGAGCCTCGGCTGGAGATGGGCTTTCTATCTTTCAGCCCTGCTTGGAATTCTGCTCGCTATTTTGTGGTGGGTCTTGGTAAAGGAAAAGCAAACCGGGATGAAGAGCAAAGAAAAAGGTAACTTTCTTGAGATTCTTAAAAAAAGAGAGGTATGGTTTCTCACTCTAAGTTACTCTACCTTTGGATACATCGTTTACGTTTACTACTCCTGGTTTTTCCTTTACCTGAACGAGGTAAGAGGTATAAATCTAAAGGAGAGTGCGCTCCTGAGCATGCTTCCCTTCATATCCCTTACGGTTGGATCCTTCATAGGCGGATACCTGAGCGACAGGTTAAGGAAGAAGTTCGGGATGAAGGTAGGAAGGGTACTCACGATAGCCCTTGGTATGAGCCTTGCCGGACTTTTCATAATCCTCGGAGGAATATCGAAGGATAACCTGACCGCCGTTTTTAACCTTTCCGCCGGAGCCCTTTTCCTATTTCTATCTCTTGGAGCCTACTGGGCTCTGCCCATAGAATTTTCGAATCCCAACGCCGGAAAGATATCGGGGATAATGAACACAGGGGCTAACTTGGGCGGGACAATATCCCCCACCCTTACACCCCTTATAGCCCAATCCTTCGGCTGGCAAAATGCCATAAACTTCTCAGCTCTTATGGCTTTCCTCGGGGCGATCCTTATACTCGGATGCTGGAGGAGATAGGTCACATAGGAAGCCAGAAAGCACCTTCGCCTGAGTATCTTTTACCTTTTACATCAAAGTTGGTATCTTTCCCCTCTTTCTCTCCGGGAAGCCAAAATGCTCCTTCACCTTTATATTCATGGGCAGGTATATCCTTCACATACTCCCTCTTTATGTCCCCAGGAAGCCAAAAGGCTCCTTCTCCGTGGTAGGGGCTTCTTTCAACAGCGAGAACCGTACCAACTCCAATCAGTAGTGCCAACACAAAACCTTTCATCTCCATAACCTCCAAAAAATTCGTAATTCGTAATTGATAATAATTATTATTATTATAAAATAATCACTATTCTATGAGTATTGTCACAAAACCGAAAAGGTTTAAGACAAGTGTGTACCTACATCCCCCTTTCCCTGTTCAGCCTAACTTGACACACGAACCTCTCGTTTTCCTTAAGGTCTTCCCTTTCCATAGTATCCATTTCTCAAATCCCAGAGAGTATAGGCTCTCTATCCCTTCAAGGCCATGATATTGCAAGAGATACACTGCTCATATTCACCGCTTCTTAACGTCCTTAAACCTTAAACTCTCAGTTATTCAGGTCAAGTACCCTCACTTTGGGCACGTCTCCTTACCTCCTCGAGTCTATCCTCAAGGATCTTTACCGCCTCCTCAATGTCTTCCTTCTGGGAAGCTGCAAGCCTCGGGAAGTTAGTTATCTCTATCGTCTCAAGTATCGGCTTCTTGTCCCTGTCGTAGATTATTCCTATCCACACACCGTATATTCCCGTCTCCCTCCACTCGGCAGGTTGAGTTTTAGATTCGTAATATATTCTGACCTGACCCTCTCCGAGGGTATCGAGGATAGCTTCCCTGTCTTCAGGAGTTATGGGAACCTTGTTTATATAAATCGTATGGGTTTCCCCCTTCTCAAGGAGGTCTTTCAGGGCTTGAAGAATCTCGGAGAGTATAGGGACGGCGTTCATCAACATAGGAGCTCTCCAACCGCTCCGGTGTATTCAGCCCAGCTCTTTATACCCTCAAGCTTTTTTACTGCCTTTCCTTCCCTGACAACGAGAACCACCGGGGCAAAGAAGACACCGAACTCCTTTAACCTCTCCTTAGCATCACCAAGCTCAACTACGTAAAACTCAAGGTTAGGAAAGCTCCGGGCGAGCTCCGGGAAGACCACGTCAACGTCAAATATCTCCTTTATCTTCTCCCTGTCCTTCTCCGAGCGGACGTAGAGAACAAAGCTTCTTCTCTCCTTTATAAGCTCACTAAATTCCTCTTCCGACAGCCTTTTCAGTTCTTCAAGCCTCACCGAGAACCTCCCTTTCCTTTACCTCAACGCCCCACTCCCTCAGCTGTTCTAAGGCTCTCTCTATAAGCTCCGGTATCTTCTCCTCCACCTCTGGAGAGAGCTCCGTGCCGAGCTCAAGACTTTTGGGTTCGATTCCCATAACCACTATCTCAGGAATGGGCTTTTCCATAACCTCCATCAGAGCGAGAACCTCCTGAAAACCTATCTCGTGCATGGAGACTTTCCTTCTGAAGTAGGTCTTTACCTGCTCGCCTTTGAAAACGTAAAGGGTCCCGGGGGGCTTCCCTCCGGATACAGCGTCGAGAACGAGGAGCTTTCTCACCCCTTCAAGGTGGTAAAGGAGGTCTATGCCGAGCGTTCCTCCATCTATAAGCTGAACCTCTTCGGGGAAGTCGTAGAGCTCCTCCATCCTTTCTAAAGCTCTCACTCCGAGACCCTCGTCGCTCAGGAGCACGTTGCCTATTCCAAGAACCGCTATCATACGAGAACTACCGCAAGAGCGAGCAGAGCAACACCGGCGAGTTTAACCGACCTCTCTCTAAGAAGGCTACCTACAGCTATACCAGAAAGGTGGAGCATCGCCGTTGAGATAAGTAACCCGAGTATATAAAAAGCGGGGTTTGACATAGTCGGTGCTTCTAAGCCGTGAAGGTTCCCGTGAACCAAACCTGAAACTGCTATCAGAGGAAGGGCTACACTGAGACTTATCCTCTTTGATAGCAGGAGAAGACCCATCGCAACGATGGAGAGTAAAACTCCGATCTCACCACCGGGAACGGATACGTTTCCTAAGCCTAAGAGTGTCCCTGCAAGCATGGAGCTCAGGAAGAGCGAAACTGGAATGATAGCTTTCACGCCGAGTAGGTAAGCACCCCAGAGGCCGACGGCAACCGCAACGCTAAGGTGGTCAACTCCGCTCAGAGGGTGAAGGAACCCAGAAGAGAAAGGATCGCTCCCGTAATGAAGGTGTCCGGGATGGGCGAGTGCAGTTCCAAGGCTCACGAGTAGGAAAGGCACAAACTTTCTCATGGCAAAACCTCCTCACTTTACGTCGTCAAGATCTACAGGCTCCTTCTCAAAGACCTTATAACCGTTGAACATAGAAGAAAGCTCCCCGTTCTTCTTTATAGCCTCCTCCCTCACAACGAAGTAAACATGAAGCACAGCGAATATTATTATGAGCCAGGCGACCCAGTGGTGCCACATGTGGGTGGGAAACTCTCCTCCGAGGAGCCATATCATCCAACCGAACAGCCCAGCCCAGAAGCCGTCAGGGTCAGACATTCCGTACATGGCAAAGCCCGTAACTATCATGAAGAGTATGGCGAGGTAAACGAGGGGGTAAACCGTTCTCGCGCAAGCGTTCCTTATGTACTCATGTCCCTCATCGTCTCTCATCAGGAGAAGGTACTTCAGTGTTATCTCCTTAAGCCCTACCCAGTAATCCCTCCTCCAGACCGTAGGGAGGACAAGTCTGTCTCTCTTGCTGAAAAGGGCTATTACCAGCCTGAAGATGAAGCTCGCAAGGAGGACATAACCCGCTATGAAGTGGATCTTTCTAATAAGCCCCATGGTTAGCCCTTCCTCGTAAGCGTAGGTTGCCTCAACACCTGTGGGTCCCAGGAAAAAAGCTCTCCCTATGTAGAGTCCAGTCACGAAGAGGGTTATTATCGTGAGGAAGTTCACCCAGTGCCATATCCTGAGACCTGGACTGAAGATATAGATCTTCTTCGCTTCCCTCACATCCATAGCTCACCTCCCATCAGCAGGCGGGGAGTCCGCCCTGAACCTTGACCTCAACTATCTCGTTCCCCTCGGTATCGTAAAGGTGGGTCGAGCAGGCGAGGCAGGGGTCAAAGGAGTGAATGCCCTTCAGAACCTCTACGGGCTTTTCTGGAACCTTGACAACTGTATCCTTCATGCACTCCTCAAAGGCTCCCTGCTGTCCCATCGGATCTCTTGGGCTTCCGTTCCACGTTGTGGGTACAACACACTGGTAGTTATCTATCTTCCCGTCCTTGATTATCACCCAGTGTCCGAGGGCTCCTCTCGGAGCCTCCGTTATGCCCACACCCTTAGCCTCCTTGGGCCACCTCTCGGGCTCCCACCTGTCCATGTTGGCAACCGCCGTGTCTCCAGCCTTTATGTTGTCGTAGAGTTTTTTCAGGAAGTAGAGGTTCGCCGCAACGCCGACCTGAGCCTCAAGACCTCTCGCCGCCGTTCTTCCTACCGTGGTGGGAAGCCACACATGGGGAGGCAGTCCGAGAACCTTTGAAACGGTATCTATCTGATTGACTATCATCTCGTCCATCCAGCTCGGCTTTATATGTCCCTGCTTTACCGCTGTGTAGGTGATTATGTATCTCGCCAAGGGTCCTACCTCACAAGGCTTCCCTCTCCACCTTGGGGACTTGAGCCACGAATACTTACCCTGCTCGTCAAGATACTTCCAGTTAGTCTTCGTTCCCTCCTTCGGTCCTGTGTAGTTGGGCTCGGTTATCCCCTCCCAGGGATGGAGCCCCTTGCTTTCGTCAGGATACTTGTACCAGGAGTGGGCTACGAACTCCTGGATTACTTCAGGATCGGTGAAGTCCTTACCTACCATAGGATGGTATTTGGCTTTATCTACTCCTTTGGCGAAGTCTTCCACTACACCGTTGCAGTGGTAGAGGATCTTGTTATGGTAATCCCCTCCCTTTATGTCGTCGTAGGGCTCGTCGGGGAACTCTCCGTATCCGAGAACCCTCTTCTTGGCGAGTCCTCCACCGTAGGTCCAACCCTTCTGGACGTATATATGTCCTATTGCGAGGAGATCTACGAGGTAAAAGAGATTTATAGCTTCAGCCTGGGTGTATATGGCGTCCTCAACCACCGCGAGCTTCTCGGCGTTTATGGGCGCGTTCATGTCGTCCATTGATATGGAGCACATCATACCGCCTACTATGTAGTGGGGATGAGGATTCTTACCTCCAAAGACCACCTGAGGAATGAACATCTCCCTCTGGACGTCGAGCATATTGAGATAGTGGGCTACGGCCATGAGATGAACTTCCGGAGGGAGGAGCTTGTAGTCGGGATGGTCCCACCAGTGGGCGGCGAATATTCCCAGCTGTCCGCTCTCAACGAGCTTTTTGATCTTCTCCTGGAAGGCTCTGAAATAACCGGGTGTAGCTTTAGGAAACTTCCTTGGATAGGCTCTGTGTCCGAGAGGGTCTGGCATCAGCTCGGCTATACCTCCGTAAGTTTCGAGGAGCTTGTTCTGCAGGGCTGCAGTAGCAACAGGGTCAGCTTTTAGAGCTTCCACCGGAGACACCCAGTCTAAGGCGTGGAGGTGGTAGAAGTGAACCGTGTGGTCGTGCGCTTGAAGGGTTCCGTACATGATGTTTCTTATGTAGTTGGCGTTCTTAGGAATCTTTATTCCGAGGGCGTCCTCAACGCACCTGACCGAAGCGTAGGCGTGGATAGAGGTACAGACACCGCATATTCTCTGGGTGAAAGCCCAAGCATCCCTTGGGTCCCTGCCCTTGAGTATCAGCTCTATCCCTCTCCACATAGTTCCTGCCGAGACGGCGTCCTTGATCTTCCCTGTCTTCTCATCAACGATAAGCTCAAGCCTGAGATGCCCCTCTATCCTCGTTACAGGATCAATTACAACTCTCTTCATAGCTCAAACCTCCTTACTCCTTCTTCCCTGAGTTCCTTATCTTGGAAGCGATGCCGTGAACTATAGCACCACCGACTGCAGCGGCGGCAACGGCGGCTCCAACCTTATCGGCGTCAGCTTCCTGCTTGGGAACGGGTATGTTGGTAAGCCTCTGGTAGAAGGGTCCGTTGTCCCAGAAGTCCTTTTCCGAACAGCCGATACATCCGTGACCCGCCTGTATGGGGTAGGAGAGTCCGTTGTACCACCTGATACTCCCACACTGGTTGTAGGTCGTTGGTCCTCTGCATCCGACCTTGTAGAGACACCAGCCTTTCTTTGCGTTCTCGTCGTCAAACCTCTCGACAAACTGTCCGGCGTTGAAGAAGGCTCTTCTGTAGCAGGTGTCGTGTATCCTGTTGCCGTAGAACATCTTGGGTCTTCCATCCCTTGTGAGAGGAGGTATCCTGTCGAAGAGAACCATGTACATGATCACACCCGTCATCACCTCCGCTATGGGAGGACAGCCGGGAACCTTTATGATCGGCTTGTTCGTTATAACCTTATCGATAGAGACGGCTGTGGTTGGATTCGGTTTCGCAGCCTGGACGCACCCCCAGGATGCACAGGTGCCCCACGCTATAACCGCCTTGGCACCCTCGGCAGATTCCTTAAGGTGTTCGAGGAAGGGCTTTCCGGCGACTATGCAGTACATTCCGTCCTCACCGAGGGGCGGATTTCCCTCGACGGCGAGTATGTAGTTTCCCCAGTACTCTTTGATTATCTTCTTCCTGTGCTCTTCAAGAGCCTCTCCCGCCGCCGCAGACAGGGTATCGTCGTACTCGAGAGAGATCATGGAAAGGACTACGTCGGAGGCTAAAGGCGTTGCCGACCTTATAAAGGATTCGGAACAGCAGGTGCACTCAAGGCCGTGTATCCATATAACGGGAACCCTCGGTTTTGTTTCCATAGCTCGAACGACTTGGGGAACCATGGAAGGAGCGAGCCCCATCATACCTGTTACCGTGACGGCGAACTTCAGAAAGTCCCTTCGGCTCACCCCGTGCCGCCTAAAGGTCTCCCAGAAGGTCTCCATACCTCACCTCCTTAATGAATACTCATTCAATTATATGATTTTACTCAAAATTTCCCTGTCAAGAAAGAAGTTTTTAGGGGATTTATAAGGATCTCTTATAGAACTTCCGTCCTGTTCTTTCCTCTCTCCTTCGCGAGATACATAGCCCTATCGACCCTGTTTATCAGGGTTTCCAGTGTTTCCCCTACCTTTAAGCCCGTGACCCCGGCACTCACCGTTATCTTACCTACCCTCAAATCGAGATCTTCTATGTTCCTCCTTATCCTCTCGGCGACTAGTCTCGCTTTCATAGGAGTCGTTTCGGGAAGAATGATCAAGAACTCCTCTCCTCCCAGCCTGCCCAGGCAATCGGTCTTCCGGAGGTTCTCGCTTATCACCCTCGCCACTTCCCTTAGGACTCTGTCGCCCGTTTGATGTCCAAAAGTGTCGTTGAGCTCTTTGAAGTCGTCTATATCTACGAGTATCACAGATAGGGGATTTCCATACCTTTTCGACCTCTCTATCTCGCTTTTCAAGATCTCCTCTATCTTCCTTCTGTTATAAACACCTGTGAGAGTATCTATCTCGGCTAAGAACTTGAGTTCCCTTATAAGACCTTCTACGTACCCGTCGAGATGGAGTTCAATGAAGAGATCCTCGTCAAGTTTGCCGGCAACGAGTATATGGAGCCTGTTGTTCTTGTGTTCGTGATAGGCGTAGGGCTCCTCCCTGTTCTGGAGTTTCTTTACTGGACAAGCATCTTTCCCGAAAACCTCCCAGCAGGGACGGTCTATACCGTGGGTAAGCTCGTAACACTTGTTTTTTAATAGGTTGGCTTTGAACTTTTCGAGGGCTTTCTCATTAATAACCAGAACATCGTAGTCGGAATTAACTACGAGAGCGGGAAAGGGAAGACTGTTCACGTACTTTATCACCCCCTCCTCTTTCACCTTTTCCAACACGCTCATAGCGCCCTTCCTAACCCTTTCCCGGAAAATATTAAACGATCGTTCGGTACGACACAATTAATCGGTCCTTATAACTAAAATAAAAAAGCTTTATACTTTCAAGGCGTTCCATATATTCTCCGCTATCGGTTCAACGTATTCCATCAGGGGTTTTTCCAGGACACCCTCTCCGTGAAGGAAAACTATACCTCCCATGGGACCCATTACCGTCACGAAGGCGGAGAAAAAGTCCTGATTCCTCAGTTCTCCCCTCTCCACTCCGTTCGAGAGAAGTATCATAACCTCCGTCACCACCTCCCCAACGCAGGCGAAGCCTTCGCATCCCTCTTTAAAGACCTCCCTGTTGGAGAGAAAGACTCTGAGGAAGTAATCTATAAGCTCAGGTTCTTTAAGGGATATCTCGAAGAAGCTCCTGACCAGCTCCCTTATCTTCTCCCTCGTCGGGATGTCTTTCTCGTTTATGCTTCTCAGCCTTTCCGCAACCCATCGGGATACCGTGAGCATCACCTCCTTGGCGAGCTCCTCTTTAGACTCAAAGTAGTTGTACAGATTCCCGACGCTCATGCCGAGTTCTCTTGCTATGTCGGGCATAGTGGTGTTGTAGTAACCCCTCTCGGCAAAGAGTCTGCAGGCTGTCCTTATTATCTGGAGCCTCTTCTCCTCTTTAAGCTTTTCTTTCAGACTCCTTTTTGCTGCCATTAACCTACCCTCAACCTCTTCTTAGACCTTATGAAGTCGAGCCAGAGGTCAAAACCCTCTCCTGTCTTTGAGGAGATCTTTATTATATCGAGCCTCGGATTGACCCTCTTAGCGGAGGCTACTGCCCTCTCTACATCAAAGTCCATGTAAGGCAGGAGGTCTATCTTAGTTACGAGCATAAGCTCCGCACTCCTGAACATAACTGGATACTTCTCCGGCTTGTCGTCTCCTTCTGTGGTGGATAGGAGAACAACGTTAACGTGTGCTCCAACGTCGTAGGATGCCGGACATACAAGGTTTCCCACGTTCTCTATAAAGACCACGTCCAGTTCTTCAAGGGGGAGGTGATGAATCCCTTCATGAACCATGAAGGCATCGAGATGGCAGGCCTGACCGGTGGTTATCTGGTAGGCTGGAGATCCCTTGGATCTTATCCTCTCGGCATCTCTGTTTGTCTCAAGGTCTCCCTCTATCACTCCTATCTTCAGCTCATCCTTTAAAAGCTCTATTGTCCTCTCAAGGAGTGTCGTCTTCCCTGCCCCAGGGGAGCTCATGAGGTTTATAGCCAAAATGCCGTGCTCTTCGAAGTGTTTTCTGTTTGACTCAGCCTGTCTATCGTTGGCATCAAGGATCTTCTTCAGAACCTCAACGGTCTTTTTATCACCGAGCTCCGGATTGTGGTGATGGTGCTCGTGATCATGTTCATGCCTGTGATTATGATCTGTTATGGAACATCCGCAATCCTTGCACATGACTTAGCCTCCTGAATGCTTGTTCACTCAAATAATATAAGCCTTACTCTCTTAACGGGCAAAGGAGCTGCCCCAAACTTATCCCCCCATCGTTAGGAGGAACCCTCTGGTGAGTGTAGACCTTAAAACCACTTTTCTCCAAGAGTTCCTTTATCCTAAAAACGAGGGGATCGTTCTGCATGACCCCTCCCGAAAGACAGACCCTTTCCTCTCCCACTTCGTGAGCCACGTCCAGAGCTATCTGGGCTAAGGTGTTTATGAACTTAGAGGCAGCAATTCTCCTGTCTCTCTCCTCAAGTAGGGAGAAGAACATAGGAGCCCAATTGATCTGATCCCCTTCGATCTCGTAGGGGAAGCTATCCTTAATCCCCGGATCGTAAAGGTCTTCGATCATCATCGCAGCCTGACCCTCGTAGCTCAGAACCTGCCTTATACCAAGGAGAGAGGCAACGCCGTCGAAGAGCCTTCCTACCGAAGAGGAGTAAGGCGAGTTTATACCCCTTTCCCACATCCTGTAGAGGTTGAGAACCTCTCTTTCCGAAAAGTCTCCTATTTTTTCCAGTGCTATATCTATACCCCCCTTTCCGAAAAGTTCAAAAAATATCGAGAGCGCTACTCTCCTTGGTTCCTTTACAGCCTTCTCCCCGCCTATGAGTCTGAAAGGTCTGAAGTAGAAAGCCCTTTCGTAACCTTCGTAATCGCAGACAAGGAACTCGCCTCCCCACAGCGTTCCATCCTCTCCGTATCCCGTCCCGTCCCACGCTATACCAAGAACCTTACCCTCTATCCCGTTCTCGGCCATACAGGAGAGTATATGGGCATAGTGGTGCTGGATCTTGAGAAGGGGTATCCCATTCCTCTGGGAAAACTCCTCAGCCCACCTTGTAGTTTCATACCTCGGATGGAGGTCGCAGACTATAACCTCTGGCTCAAACTCGTAAAGCTCCATGAGGTCAAAGACCGCCTCCTCGAAAGCTTCTAAGGTCGTGAGGTTCTCCACGTCCCCTACGTGCTGGCTCAGGATCGCCCTGTCTTCCATTCCGAGGGCGAAGGTGTTCTTGAGCATTCCCCCGACCGCCAAGACTCTTTTGGGTAATCTGAAGGGAAGTCTGACAGGCAAAGGAGAGTAGCCCCTCGACCTTCTTATCGGTGTTGGAACACCGCCTATAACCTTTACCACCGAGTCGTCGCACCTCCTCCTTATCTCCCTGTTGTGCAGGAGTATGAGATCAGCAAATTCGGAAAGCTTCTCAAGAGCCTCATCGTTGTCCTTTACTATGGGCTCGTCCGAGAGGTTCCCGGAGGTCGCCACAACGGGAAAGTCGAGCTCTCTGAGGATTATGTGGTGTAGAGGAGAGTAAGGGAGGAACGCTCCTATCCTTTCGAGCCCCGGAGCTACCGAGGGAGCCAGATCCTTTCTCCTCCTTATCAGGACTATCGGTCTTTCGGGAGAGAGGAGGAGCCCCTTTTCGAGCTCGGTCGGCTCCGCATACTCCTCAACCTGCTTTAAATCCCTGAACATAACCGCAAAGGGCTTTTCCTGTCTTCTCTTCCTCTCCCTAAGCGTCCTCACACTTCCTTCCTTTCGGGCATCGCATATAAGGTGAAACCCTCCCACACCTTTCACGGCGACTATCTTCCCCTCCCTTATGGCTTCCAGAAGTAGCTCTACAGCTTTCTCCCTCTCCGCTATCAGGTTCCCGTTCCCTTCGTAGAGGCTCACCCAGGGACCGCAGACAGGGCAGGCGTTGGGCTGGGCGTGGAATCTCCTGTTCAGAGGATCTTCGTACTCCCTCCTGCAATCAGGACACATCTCAAAGACCTTCATGGTGGTGTTAGGTCTGTCGTAGGGGAGTCTCTCTATTATCGTGAACCTCGGTCCGCAGTTGGTACAGTTTATGAAGGGGTAAAGGTAGCGCCTATCTTTAGGATCGAAGAGTTCTTTCAGGCAATCTTCGCAGGTAGCTATGTCGGGAAGGATAAGGACCTCCTTCTTTCCCTCTCCTTTGCTCTCCCTGATCTCAAAATCCGTATAGCCGGCAGGCTCCGTGAACTCGATCTCCTGAGAGTATATCCTTGCCAGAGGCGGCTTTTCCTCGTTGAGTCTTTTCAAAAAAGTATCGAGGAGCTCCTTCTTTCCCTCCACCTCTATCTCAACACCGAAGGAGTCGTTCAGGACGTAGCCTTTTAGTCCGAGCTCCTTAGCTATCCTGTAGACGAAGGGTCGGAAGCCGACTCCTTGAACGGTGCCGTTAAGCCTTATTCTGAGTTTCTTCATCACATTCCATCTCTAAGCTCTCGAGGAGCATATCCTGACCACCTGTTATTTCTGTATTCAAAGAGCCACAGATTGAGCAGATAGCGTTGATCTCTTCCTTTTCGCTTTCACCTCCGCAGTCGAGACATCTTATCCTGAGCTTCTCTACACTCATAACCAGCTCAGCTTCATGAGCCACCGTCCCTTCCTTGAAGGTGTCGAAGGCTAACCTTAGAAGGTGCGGCTCTATACCGGAAAGAACACCTATTCGGACAATCACCCTGGTGACAGAGCTCGCCGAGTTCTCCTTTGCGTAGTCCTCGATCAGAGCGAGAAGGCTTTGGACGACTGAAAACTCGTGCATACAACTTTAATTATATTCCTCGAGGCATCTCCTTATCAGATCCCCCTTTCTCATCCTTATGGCTTCAGGACCTATCAGGAACATACCGAAGGTTCGAAGTATCCTCTCGTCCATGAGATACCCCCCTCTGTTTCCCTCGAGCCTCCTGACTACATGAGTGATCTCCCTCTCAACCCTCCGATCCGCCTTTCCGTACCTGTCCCTCACGAGGATATCTCTCAACCTTTCCTTAAGATCCCCTATACTTTCCCTCAGATAGCTCAGGAACCCCTCCGTTCTCCCCCCGAGCCCTGGCGGTTTTAGACCCTCCTCATGCAAAAGCCTCTTGAGGAGGTTCGCCCTTATGTGACCTATCCCCTTTATTCCCCCGAGGGCTGAAAACTCCTCAGTAAGACCGTACTTGACCGAGTGAGCTATCCTCAGTATCTCCTCGTTACTCCAGCTTATGTCTCCGAAGCTCCTTATATCGAGGAGGATCCTTATCAGATGCAGAGCATCGGTTCCTAAGTAGGAAAACTCCCCTGGAGGGTTCTGGAGGTTTGGATACTTGAAGGTCAAACCTTCTATATAGAAGAGGAACTGGTGGGTGTTGTCGGAAAAGCATTCACCTCCGCAGGTGGCGAGCTTGCTCCTGATGTAGAACTCGTCCTCGGGAAAACTCTCTCCTCTCTTTACGAACTCGAAGAGCCCGTCGAACCTCTTTACGAACAGCAACGGTCTTATCACAACCACTTTCTCAAGTCCGAGGAGTTTTCTCCTTAAGAACTCTTCGTAATTTATAGGCGACATCCCCGAGCGTATGCAGAAGAGCGCCTTATCGCTCAGCCTGTTCTTCTCTATGTATCCCGTATCTTCGAGCCACTCGTAGACGTCCTCTATTACTGGATCGCTGGAAAACTCTTTAAGGGAAAAGGTTCTTTTTAGAAATCTGCGAAAGTTCTTCCCTTCATAGAGAAATCCGATAAGTATGAAGAGGCTGAGGATCTTCTCCAATTCCTCGCTGAGTTCCCCTTCCCTGATTCTCTCCTTAAGGTAGGGAGCGAACTCACCCTCGAGACTCTTCTTTATCTCCTCCTCAACGGTTCTGGTCCTTGCACCGTAGGGAAGTATATAGGAGTAGCCCTTATCCTTTATACCAAGTCTTCCCGCTCTACCCTCCATCTGGAGTATATCGAGCTGTGAGGGGAAGACCTTAACCTTTCCTTCCCTTCTGTCGTAGAAAGCTCTGACACCTATCATTACCACGTCCGCGGGAAGGTTCACACCGTAGGCTAAGGTGTGGGTCGCAACGAGGGCGGGGAGTTTCCCTTCTCTGAAGGCTTTCTCTATATCTTCTCTTTCTTCCTTGGGTATGTCGGCGTTGTGGAAGGCGATCTCAACCTCCTCCCGCTCCTCTTTCTCGAAGGGTGTTGTCTCGTTCATTATCCCTATCTTCTCCAAGTTCGCTATCTCTAAGATCTTCCATCCCACGTTCTTCTTGTGAACGAAGAGTATGACCTGATCGTCCGGCTTCTTAAGCTCATATAGGGCGCTCAGGAGCTTTGCCGCGAGCCTCTCGTCCTGATCCTTAGCCTTGACGAATTCCCTGAACTCGGTCAGAGGAATTATCTTCCGCTCGAGGGGAACCGGTCTCCACAGGGACTCTATAAAGAGATCCGCCTTTATCCACTTGGCGAGCTCTACGCTACCCGGTAAAGTTGCTGAAAGACCAAGCATCTCCGTCCCGCTCTCGAGAAGGTAGGTTATTATCTCCTCGAGGACCCAGCCTCTTGAACTCATAAGATGGTGTATCTCGTCTATGACCACGCACTCAGCCTCTGTAGCCCACGGAAGCTTGTTTCTTAGAGCCAAGGCGAGGTTTTCGTAGGTCGCCACCACCACGTCTGACTGAACACCTTTGTAAAGCTCGATTATGTCGCCCGTTCTGACATCTATCTTCCTACCAAACAGTTTCCTCAGCTCGATCACCTTCTCGTAAACGAGGGCTTTTGTGGGAGCGGTGTATATCTTCCTTCCCTTCTTGTCCTTCATAAACATAAAGGCTATGAGGCTCTTCCCCGCCGAGGTAGGAGCGGTAACGAGAGCGTTTCCCTTTTTGTATTTTCTAAAGAACAGAGTTTGTAGTGGATTAAGCAACGGGTAAGAAACCCTTTCACCGATAATAGAGCCTTCTACCAGATCCTCTTTCTTCGGTCTGCCCGCTGGTGTTTTATACACGAGCTTACCACTTACGTCTTTTAAATCGAAGCTCGAAGTTGGGAGCACTATGTAATGTTTCATTTCATCTCAAAACTATTGTAAAAATCTTTTACAGGTATTAAATTTTAGATAGCCCCGCGGGGCAAAAACTAAGTGGGAGGTGTCTATCATGAGAGACCTGTACTTAGCTCTCTCAGAGAGCAGAAGGCTCAATCGGCAGAAGGGTTTTACCCTGATCGAGCTACTCGTCGTCATAGCCATCATAGCCATCTTGGCAGCTATAGCTATCCCAGCCTACAACCAGTATCGGGAAAACGCTTACAGGAAAGCAGCTGTCGCGAATGCAAGACAGTGTTTAACAGCCGTAGCAGCATACTTAGCTGAAGACCCGAGTAACGATCCGACGCAAGCCTCGGTCCCATCTGGATGTACTGTTAACAGCGCACAAGAATGTCAGTGTACGGTTAACAACTTTTCTGCAACGTGTACAGTTGACGCAACCGGAGCGGTAACGTGTACTGAAGGCTAATAGACGTGGCTCCAAAGTATCCTGCTGGGGGGCACACTGCCCCCCTCTATTCCAAAGGTTTCACGCTCATAGAGGTTCTGGTAACTATAGCCATAATTGTCGTGTTAGCCATAATTGCTATAGTCCCCTACTACAGGTATGTGGATAATGCCAAGCGAGGCAAGGCCTTGGCCGATGCAAGGTCGTGTATTGCCAATGTGGCAGCACAGATAGCACAGAATCCTACTCTTAACCTCTCTGAGATACAGGTACCCTCTAACTGCACGTTGAATTCGACAGGGTCATGTACATGCACTTACGAGGGTTATAGTGCAACCTGTGAATCGGCAAACAACAGCATTACCTGCTCCATAGATCAGTAAGCTGTCAATCTCGTTTGAACCATCTGAGGAAAAGGAAGCAGTGGGTCCTGTATGCACCATACACGGCGGAAGAACCAGAACCTCTCACTCAACGAATCAATAATATCTTTTCTGAAATCAAGCCTGAAGTTAGAGCTTGTGATCCTTATCCTTATAGTCCTATTCTGAGGGAAGTTTCTAACAAGAAATCCTCTAAAGCTCTGATTCGGACTCCACCCGGTCCAGAGCAAGTAAGTTATATCCTGTCCAACAAAGGCACCCCATATATATGCCGTTCCTCGCGTGTATCTGAAATGTAGGGTAGAGTTGTTAGAAATTATTAAAGAAGGACGGGCGCTACCATCGCTATCCCTTCCCGCATTGAAGTAGCTATAATAGGAGTATACGCCGCAGTACCCGGTGTCTATATAGTAGCACGCATCAAGGGAGGAAGTATCGGAG
Organism: Hydrogenivirga okinawensis; assembly: GCF_055385515.1. Classification (NCBI taxonomy): domain Bacteria; kingdom Pseudomonadati; phylum Aquificota; class Aquificia; order Aquificales; family Aquificaceae; genus Hydrogenivirga; species Hydrogenivirga okinawensis. The sequence goes on from NZ_AP042386.1 coordinate 687,160, forward strand.
TCTCTCGAACAGCTCGGACAGGCGTATGCGTACACGTACATGAGACTGTCGAGCAGGTAGTACCTTCCATAACCATCCCCATCTGTGTTTGTCCATACACCTTTGGCTATTATCACAGAGTTTTCAATGTAAACGTTATCTCTCAGAAGAAGCCTATGCCTCGAGCTTGGATTGTCTATGTTCGCCGCATTAGAAGGTCCTATAATTATCGTTCCATTGTCTATGGTGGTGTAAGAGGTTGAATTCACGGTTTTTACGTAACCCCTTGATACTATGCGAAAGTCGCGAAGGGATCCGTAGAGATATACACCCCTCACGGAGTTAGGATTGTTGTAATAAAGATTGAAGTTGGAAACGTTTCCCATATATATCCTCGCCCCGTTAAAGTATATATTCACGGGTAAGCCTGACCTATTACCGGTTATTACAACATCCTCTCCATTTACCTGTATATCAGAACAATCAAGGTAGTCGGTTGAAAGATTTACCGTAGCACCGCTCCCGTTCACACTGCAAGATGGAGGTATGTTAGGATTAGGTATGTTCACTACAGGTATACCGTTAGCATCGAAGGTAAAGTCCTGATTGTTATTGGTGGGGTTCACTCCGTACTCTCTTTCTATAATCTGTAGCAAACCTACATCGCACTGAGGGTCCGTTACGGTGTTAAAGCAGTTCACGTTAAAGAACAGAGGGATAAGATCGGTGAACCTGACCGAGGATAAAACGGCTGGGTCTCCATACAGTCCACTGCTAAATCCATCATCGGCATCACATGACTCCTCTGGAACGGTAGTTACTACGTTACCGGATGCTATAAAGGCGGGAACAAAACAGGTCGGTCTGGTAGTGGTGTCGCATCCCGAAAGTCTGGCAGATCCACCGAGTTCAGCGTCCACACTTCCTCTAACCGTATACAGACCTACACCGTAGTAGCTTTGTATTATCGCCGTTTTTACAACACGGGCGGGACCCATAGTGCCTTCCGATCTTATAAAACAGATCCTACCTTGCCTTACTACGGTCACGGAGTAATTGGCATTTCCTGCCGTTCCGTTGTAAGTTTCCCGCACATCGCAAGAGCCCCTTTGAGCTATGCTATCCACCGCCGTTAGTAGCCCGATCTCGGCAGCTTTACTGGCATGACTGTATCTTATATCCGCCCTCGTAGTATGGTAACTTACCATGGAGGTGTACATTGCTGCTCCGCCAAGAACAGACAGAACCAGAGAAATAACCAAAGTAGATATAAGGGAGAAACCGTTCATAGCTATCACCTCCCAAACATCCTCTGAACCCTAAAAGTCCTGTAATTGGGATCGCCAGGAGGTCTGTTATTTCTGAAAACTATATCCAGAAGAATACCGTTCCCCTGAATGGACGCACCCATGCTTTCAACAGGAAAAAGGGGCTGAACGTCTTCCGTATCGTCATCACGACATCCAAGCTCATACGCAAGATCCTCTGTTCGCATATAAAGCCAAAGAGAATTGTTGTCCTGAGGATTAGGCTGGCAAAACAGCGTTATCCTGTGAGGCACCCTTACTAATAGATCCCCGCCCTCTAAGGTAAGTCTGTTGGTTGTATCTCCCGTAACCGGATCTATAAAATTACCGTTTCTGGCAATCACCTCCCTGCTCATAGTAGCGTTAGGTGTTACGTTTGGATCTAAGCAATCCAAATTTTCATCGCTCAGACCGTTTATGGAAAATGCTATAGGAGCACCCGTACCCACATCCCTGAAGGTAAGACCTCCCCTCTTAATGTGATAACAGTTATGTCTGTCCGTAGATCTTAACCTGCAGCTGACAACCTCCACAGTGTCTGGACCCCTCACGAGGGCAACGAATCCGTTGCCGTAAAGATTGCCGTAGAAAGTTACTCTATCACAGGGATCATCGTCAATTACGGTTATACATAAAGAGCTCGGAGGCGGATAAGGAAAATTGCCTGAAGCGTCCCTGCAATCAACTACCGCAGTGCACTGGTTAGTTGTGATAGGATCCTGACACATAACCACGGAGGTGCCCCATCTGTCGAAGATCCACTCGAGCTGAGCCAGCCCTAATTTGGCTATTTCCTTAACATCGGTTATCTCTTTGATATTTCTTACGGCTCTTTCTCCCGAAAAAAACAACGAGTACAGCGCACCAAGTATAATAGTGCTTATTATTATCGCTACCAGTAACTCGACAAGTGTTAAACCTTTGTTATATCTCTTTAAAAGTTGCATGCCATATCCACCATCGTCATACTTTTACCCTCTAAGGAGGCTTGAGCTGTAATCTGAGCACAGTAAGGAGGAGGCGTGGTTGGAGGAGAACCGCTTACGCTTACATTTATGGTCCAGCTTCCACAATTAACCGTGTAACTGTCTATGGTAGGATTAGCTTTCTTGGCTTGAAGGGCGGTTTCCAGTGCCTGTTCCAAGCAGAGGAGAGCTTTATCGGTTTTGGTGTGTAGTCCAAAGGACGTTATCATCCCTGCAACGAACAGAGCCACTATAAAGGTTATGAATACAGTTACCAAGGACTCCACAATCGAAAGCCCCTTCTCCCCCTTCAACAAGGTCCACATTCTCCGTGCCCCTCCTCAATCCTAATAGCACCGAATCTGCTAACGCATATCTTTTTGTATTTATTGCCATCGGTAAAACACACGTTTCCACTGGATAGAGCAAATCCCCTCGGATCAAAAGAAAAGTTACTCCCTGAGAAGGAAAAGCCTTCTTCCTGAGGTATTCTTATACTCCTCATTACGGTTCCGTTACACGCGTCGGCAGTTCTCCGGGTGCCTAAGTTTCGAATGGATAGGTTCTTATCATCGTCGACACATACTCCCACGTTAATAGAACGTTCCATAGCCGTCATTCTGGCAAACCTGACGAGACTTTCCACGGAGAAAGCGTAGTCATAGTACTTGTATATCCTGTAAAATCTTGCTATATCGGCGGTAGCCACAAGGGCAAATATGCTAATTATTGCCAAAACTACAAGAAGTTCAACAACAGTAAACCCTTTCTTATTAACCATGTCCCTACCCGCCATCATTAAATATAGCCCCTAACACCTCACATGTCATACAATACTGTCGGCGTTATGAAGATAAGCAACTCTTTTCTGCTGTTCTGTTCGCTGTACTCCTTAAACAACCATCCCAACAGGGGTATTCTTTGCAGCTTAGGCACTCCAGAGTTGGTTTCGTTTCTTGATTCCCCGAGTATACCTCCTATTACAACCGTATCTCCATCACCTACAACAACCTTTGTATCTATCCTTTTATCCGCGTACACTGGAAATTCCTGAGAAAGACCTTCCGCAACGGTGTAACTTTTGGTATCTATAATATCCTTCTTGGTTATAGTTATATCCAGCATTATTTTCTTATCAGGTGTGAGGACTGGTACTACTGACAAAATAAGAGGTATGGAACTGTACTGGGCGGAGACGGTCAATGCAGTCTGGGTAGCACTTATGGTGGTTATAGGGAATTCTATAGCACTCTGAATAACCGCCGGCTCACCGTTGAGGGTTATAAGGGTGGGGCGAGCTAAGCTTTTAGCTTTCCTCAAGCGCTCGAAAGCCGATATACGTAGGTTCAGAGCGTTGAGAATTCCTCTCTGGTAAACGAAGGTTAGTATGCCGCCCGTAAAGGGATCTCCTAAGAGCCTTGGCGTTGGTGTTGGACCGCTTACGTCTGGATTTATACCTACCGAGGAGTTCCACGCACTGGGAACCTTAGTAGAGGACAGCAGGGCACTCCAGTTTACCCCTAACTCCTTTAAGGATTCTTCGTCGATCTCCACTATCCTTGCTTCTATTTTTATCTGTATAGGCTCTTCGGATATAACGTCCCTGTACTTTTCCTTTATAGTTTCAATGACGTTAATGTAGTCCCTTATCACAACGGCGTTGGCGAGCAACGTGGTGGCTCCCTTCTCCTTTCCAAAGAGTGGCCCGGTAGCGTCCAGGTTCTCAGAGAGACCGGGATATCCAGAAATTCTCACCCTCGTATCCCTCTCCCGCTTTGCCTGAAGTATCCTGTTTTCCAGTTCATTATATCTCTGCCTAAGCTGTTGTAACTCTTGACGAAGTGCCTGCTGAAGTCTCGTATCGTTAGTTGCAAACAGCCTTTCCATAACGTCCTTTATCTGGGCTTCTACCTTCCGGAGCTCCTTCTCTTCCGCTGTGGTTGGTGTTATACCACTTCCAAGTACATACACTTCCCCAACTTCCGAAAGAAGGGGCTGAACCAATCTTCTAAATGCTTCCGCAGATATGAACTTTAGATAAAAGGTTTTAGTAACGATCAACCTCTCAGAGGAAGTCGACTTTAAGAACGGTCTGAGTCTGTTCTCTATATCCTGAAGGTCCTTCGGATAGGCGCTAATTATTAAAGCGTTGAACTCCTTGCTGAAGGACATACTCTCGTACTTCGTTCCCTGAATAGCTCCTTTAACGTCCTCAAATCCATAATTTGGCTGAAGATAAAATACCTTTGTCTCGATCTCGGGCTTTTCCTCTTCAACGCTCATGAACACCTCAAGGTTTTCATCCAGATCTTTAAACTTGTACAGATTGTCGATCGTATCTCTTATGTACATAATCTGCAGACTCTTGTCTATTACAACCTCAGCCGCCGGGCTTACACGGGATTCTATAAGCTTTATCAGCCTTTCGAGGTTATCACCCGATATACCTTTGATATCGAGTTTATACTCAACTGCCTTGGATATAGAGTAGGTGTTCCCTGCAAGGGGGACAGCTATAAGATCATACTCTTTCAAAATTATATTGAAAGCTTCTAAAAGTTTTATCGGTTTGTTTATAAAAAAGTTAACCGGCTGCTCAAGAATACCCTTATCTTGAACTCTCTCCTGTGCAAACTCTTCCTGTCCGAATCTCTTTGTTATATCCCTTTGCGTAGATGTTAGACGCATCTTTACAACCGGATCAAAGATCAGATTTACATCAGCGACGTCGGCTATAGCCTTCAATACAATTTCTAAGGGTACGTTTTGGAACTTCATTTCCAGAATGTTTATCTCCTTCTCGTAGGTTTTAGCCTTCCCAACAACCTCCTTATGGAGGTTAACGTTAAGAGGTAGCTCCTCCCTTCCCCGCCGCGGCCGTTCCTCTTCAACGCTCGGTATGGGAACAGAAACCATGTACCTGATTATCTGATCGCCTTCCTGTGTCACTATGTAGCCCACAGCCTCGCCACGTTTGGAAAACGGATCCTTTATCTCGGTCGATGAAAGGGGCGAAGTCCATACAACTACCAGCAGAGCTATAAAAAACCGCAAGTTAGCCCCTAAAAACAACTTCGATAGTAAGCTTACCATGAGTCTTCCCTCCTTTTTGTCGAGGTCTTAGCTCCAGTTTTTTGGGCATATATATAAGCCTGTCCAGGTCAGAAACGAATCTATATATATCCTTTGCCGACCCCTCTATATCTATCTCTAAAGTTAAAGTTTTTAATGTAACATAATCCTCTTTAACCTTAGGTTGCTTCTTCTCTTTCGCTTTAGTCCTCTTACTTCCCGACCTATTTTTGTCCGAAGGCTCTTCGACCACTTCCTTTAATATGAAGCGTTCCCCCTCCTTGATTACCATCAATCTCCTGTCGTTGATGGAACCAACGCCAACGGAAAGAATAACGATATCATTTTTGAAAGACAGCTTTCCTATATAGTCTAAAATATCGTCCACCTTAGAGGGAACGAAGCCCAGCTTTTTGAACATCTCTTCCTCTTTACGTTGCTTTTCGACTTCCAGTTCTTGCACCTTTTTTTCAAGCTTGGCTATAACGTTACCCCTTATAAGAGCGGTGTATTTGTTTATTTCAAAGGATAGGTTTTGTTTTTTGTTCTCTAAATCTGCTTTTTCATTTAATAGGGGTTGTATGCCGTAGAACCATAAAGATGCAGCGACAACAGCAGGTAAGATAAGGGCTATTAAGATGCGTTGCCACAGTGGAGCTGCATCCCACTGCTCCTTTAGCTCGCCTAACATCAAACTCCTCCCCTTATAAGTTTCCTTACGAGGGAAAGTTCCGCGTAGTATAGAGGAATCCCGAACCTGTTGGTCTTCTCTTTAAAGACAACGGGCATGTTCTTTTCCCTATTTCTTACGATTCTATTGGGTTCACCTTGATCAGCTCTCAGGTTTATGCTGTACGTGTTGGTAAGACTGGATATAACCGAGCTGATCTTATCGTAATCGTAAGAGGTTAAGCTTATCCTTAGCTTTAATTGAGAATAATCCAAGCTTTGAGAATAGGAATTTAGCCACACCTCCTCAGGGAGTTTTTTAAAAGCAAACTCTAAAGGCTCAGAAAATAAGCGAGGATACGCTTTCATGGTGTTTAGAACATCGTAAACCTTGTCTAACTAAGCGATCTCAGTTTTTATCTGTTTTATTTTGCTTTCAAGCTGTTTTCTCTTGGTCTCAAGTTCCATAGCCTGTTTTTTAAGCTTATTTCTTTGAGTCTCCAAGCTGGATACCTCTTCCTTTAAGGAAGCCACATCGCTTTTCAGCTGAAACATGTAATAGACCTGCGCTCCTATTAATACTGCACCGATGGCACCGGCAAATAAAGGAGTTGTATTAAGCAACTGTTCTTTGGATAGTCTGGCTCCAGAAAGACCACCCGCCAGACCTTTAAGACCCTCGAGTACGCTTTTCCTTTCCTTCTTTAACAGGTTTATCCTTATCATCCCTCACTCCTCCAATCCCCTTAGAGATAATACGTAGGGTATGAAGAAAGCTGGAGGTACTTCCTCGAGGTCGAGAATGCCCAGTACAGGTAGATTCATCATTATGTTCTCAAGCGTGCTTTCATCGGATATAACCGAACCCGCGAGGTAAACGTTGGATATCTCGTTTATTACCAACAGGTTTCTTACCTCTATCAGGAAGGTATCCAAGAGGGCGGGGTCCTTTGTGTCCTTAAAGTACTTATAGTTAAAGTCGATCTTGTTGTAAGAGATGGCGTTTTTATCGTAGTAAGTTAAAACGCTCTCGTGGTAATCTACGTACAGGATCGAAAACGGCGGAGGGAGCCTGTTGGACAGCCCGTAATTAATGATTGCAACTATCTCGTAGTCTATAACCTTAGGGTTAAGCCCCGCTTTCCTTAGGGTCTCCCTGATCCTGTCCACAGAGCTCTTCCTGGCTATAGTTACAACAACCCTTATGTACTTATCGTCGGGCTCTTTCTCAAGGAAGTAGTAGTCGTATATAGTCTCTTCCTTTATCTGTTGCGTTTCCGATCTTATATACCAGCTTATCGCTTCCATGAGGTCCTTTTTAGACATAGCAACAGGAAACTTCTGGAACTTGAGTATACCTTCATCCACCGTTATACAAGAAACAACATCTTTCCCTCTAAGTCCGTTGGATTCTACGATGCTGTTCAGGATCTTTCTCTTTTCTTCCTCACTCTCGTGCTCCCAAAGCACCTCCACAGGTTCGAAAGTAGGCGTTTTATTCTGGTCCAGCTCGAGCACCCTAAGAACCTTATCGGTAAGGTAAACCGAGACGCCCGTCTTTGTTTTTTTGAATAGCCTCCCCAAGCTCGGCATCTGGACAGCTAACTTCATGTACCTACCCCCATCTTTTTCTCCATTTCGGTCACTGCAAGAAGGGTTTTAAGAACGGAATCAGGATTGAGAGATATACTGTCTATCCCCTGCTCCACAAGAAACTGGGCGAAGTCCGGGAAGTCGGAAGGAGCCTGTCCGCATATACCCACCTTTCTTCCCTTTTCCTTTGCGGTAGCTATAAGCTGAGCTATAAGCCTCTTCACTGCCTCGTTCCTCTCATCGTAGAGATGGGCGACGAGCTCCGAGTCTCTGTCTATACCGAGGGTTAGCTGGGTCAAATCGTTAGAACCTATGGAGAAGCCGTCAAAGATTTCGGAAAAGACGTCGGCGAGAACGACGTTGCTGGGGAGCTCAGCCATAACGTAAACCTCGAGTCCATTCTCTCCCTTTTTGAGATCAAACTCCTCCATAACCCTTAGAACTTTCTCACCCTCCTCCGGGGTTCTACAGAAGGGGACCATGACCTTCGTGTTTGTGAGTCCCATCTTGTTCCTCACTCTAAGGATAGCCTTGCACTCCATCCCGAAAGCTTCCTTGAAGACAGGGGAGTAGTATCTCGAGGCACCCCTCCAGCCTATCATGGGGTTCTCTTCCTCCGGCTCGAAGAGCTGTCCACCGATTAGGTTCGCGTACTCGTTTGACTTAAAGTCGGAGAATCTGACTATAACGGGGTTGGGATAGAAGGCGGCGGATATCTTGGCTATCCCGTAGGAGAGCTTCTTTATGTAGTAGGTTCTCTTATCGTCGTAACCGAAGGTGTACTTATCTATATCATCTATAAGTCTCTTCAGGTTTATGCTCCTCTTCTCTTTGCCCTTTGCAAGCTTCTCTTTGAGGGATCCGTTGGCATGAGCGTAAATTGCTCTAAAGGTGACGTAACCTCTGTCATCTACGAGACCGAGGGAATCGAGCCTGTTATATAACTCCTTAATATCTTCGTAGTGAATAAGGGCTAAGGGGTGAATCTTGATGTAATTAGCTATGATGAACTCCTCCCTCGCCAGACCTACTCCATCGTTGGGTATGGAGGCGTGCCTGAAGGCGGCTTCTGGATTTCCCACGTTCATCATTATCTTCGTCTTCGGTCTTGGGAGCTTCTCTATGTCTATCTCCTCAACCTCAAACTTCAGCTTTCCTTCGTAAACGTAGCCCGTCTCTCCCTCGGCACAGGATACAGTAATTTCCATACCGTCCTGCAGTATCTCGGTGGCGTTTCCGGTTCCGACTACCGCAGGTATACCGAGCTCCCTCGCGACTATGGCGGCGTGAGCTGTCCTTCCTCCCCTGTTGGTAACTATAGCTGCCGCCTTCTTCATTATGGGCTCCCAGTCGGGATCGGTTATGTCCGTAACGAGGATCTCTCCTTCTTGAAACTTCTCAGCGTCCTTCAGATCGAAGAGGACCCTAACCTTGCCTACGGCGATCTTATCCCCGACCGCTATTCCCCTGACGATCCTCTTCTTCTCCCTCTCGTGCTCCTGCTCCAGGATCCTGTAAACCTTTATAACGTTCTTTTCCCTTCTCGAATGAACGGTTTCAGGTCTCGCCTGAACTATGAAGAGCTCGTTCAAAAGCCCGTCCTTTGCCCACTCTATGTCCATAGGGGTCCATCTACCCTTTTTTTCAGAGTAGTGCTTTTCTATAAGGATCCCCCACTCGGCGAGCTTCAGGATCTCGTCGTCCTCTAAGGCGAACTTCTTCTGATCCGCGACGGGAACGTTCACTATCTTCGTCCTCTCCTCCCCAGCTCCGTAAACCATCTTTCTATCTTTCTTGCCAAGCTTCTTCTCGATTATCGCCGAGTATCCCTGCTGAAAGGTAGGCTTGAAAACCATGTACTCGTCTGGGGTGACCATCCCCTGAACTATGAGCTCCCCGAGCCCGTAAATCGCGTTTATCACAACCACGTCTTTAAAACCCGTTTCTGTGTCGAGGGTGAACATCACCCCTGAGGCTCCGAGGTCCGAGCGAACCATCTTCTGAACACCGACCGCTATCCCCACGTTGAAGTGATCGAACCCGAAAGACTCCCGATAGGAGATAGCCCTGTCGGTAAAGAGGGAAGCAAAGCAGTTCTTTATGGCAGTAAGAACGTTCTCGGCTCCTACAACGTTGAGGTAGGTCTCCTGCTGACCTGCGAAGGAGGCGTCGGGGAGATCTTCGGCAGTTGCGGAGGACCTGACTGCCACATCGACCGCGTGGGTCCCGTACTTTTCGGAGAGTTTGTGATAGTACTCCTTTATCAGCTCCTCGAGCTCGGGGGGGAATTCCCCACCTTTGATCAGTTCTCTGATCTGATAACCTCTGCGTGATAGATCTACAACGTCATTCACATCGAGACCCTCGAGGATCTCCTTTATCCTATCCCTGAGATTGTTGTAGTCTAAGAACTTGTAATAAGCTGTGGAGGTTACAACGAAGCCGTAGGGTATGTTTATACCAAGGGGGCTCAGATTCCTTATCATCTCTCCCAGGGAGGCGTTCTTTCCCCCAGCTATCGGTATATCATCTATGGTCAGTTCATCGAGCCAGAGTACAAGAGCGTCCTTGTTCATGACTCCACCTCCTGAATTACAACCTGACTGAAGTCCGCCACTCTGTTAAATAAAAGCTGTGTTCTTTTTAGCAGGGCGAGTCTGTTTCTTCTAATGCTTTCGTCTTTTTCCATTATCAGAACGTTGTCGAATAGATCGTCTATAGGCTTTCTAAGATAGGAAAGATCTTTGAGCTCGGGTTCGCCCTTACCCTCTAACTCCCTCACCTTCTCCCAGAGAGCCCTCTCCTGAGGCTCCTTTAAAAGAGCTTCGTTCACTTCTGCTATCTCCCACCCTTTAGGTAATATTTTAACAACTCTCCTGTAAGCTTCGTAGATGTCGATAAACTCCCTGGTGTTTCTAAGTTCGCTTAACATCTTTACCTTCCTAATTATCGGTAGAGGTCTGAGAGGGGAGTGGACGGAAAGGACCGCCCTGATAAGGTCGTAGCCGTAATTCTCGAGGTAGCTCTCGAGCCTCTGGGACAGGAACTTCTCGAGCTCCTCCTTGTTCTTTAAACCACCGTAGAGGTCGGAGAAGTCTTCAAGATTTATGTCCCAACCCCTTTCGTCCAATATCCTGAAGATGCCGAAGGCTGCCCTCCTGAGCCCGTAAGGATCGGAGCTTCCCTTGGGAATCTCCCCAGCGCTGAAGAAGCTCAGCAGGTCTTCTATCTTGTCCGCAAGGGAGAGGACAGCTCCCGTCAGAGTTCTGGGAGTTTCGTCCTGCGCGGTCTTCGGTTTATACTGCTCGTAGAGAGCCAGGGCTACTTCCTCATCCTCTCCCTGCTTTAAGGCGTAGATATATCCCATGTAGCCCTGAAGCTCGTCCAGTTCCTTGACCATCTCCGTCAGGAGGTCAGCTTTGGAAAGATGGGCGGCTCTTAAAACCTTCTCTTTCTGCTCCTTTGAGCAACCGACCCTTTCGCAGATCAAATCAACCAGTTTCTTCAGTCTTTCAACCTTCTCCAAGACCGTTCCCACCTTGGGATGGATCAGAACCTCCGAGAGCTTTGGGACAAGATCGTCCAGCTTTCTCTTCAGATCCTCCCTGTAAAAGAAGAGGGCGTCCTCGAGCCTTGCTCTGAGCACCTTCTCGTAGCCTCTCCTTATTAGGTCGGTCTTCGGTTTGTTGTTGCTCACTCCTATGAAGTGGTTCGTTAAACTTCCATCTTTAGATAGGCAGAAGAACCTCTGATGGTGGGCGGCTACCGTTACTATCACCATGTCGGGAAGCTCGAGGTACTTTTCCTCAAAACTTCCCACGATCACGAAGGGATACTCGACGAGGTTGGTAACTTCCTCCAAGAGTCCCTCAGGATATTCAGGCTTTGACTCTAAACTCTTTGCCTCTCTCTCTATCCCCTCGAGTATGACCTCCTTCCTCCTTTCTATCGAGGGGATCACGAAGTTCTCTTCTATCAGGGAGAAGTAGTTCTCAGCCTTAGGAACCTCGATCCAGCCCTTTGACAAAAACCTGTGTCCGAGGGTTCTCCTACCAGCTTTGAGATCACCGAACTTGAGATCCAAGACCTCATCGCCGTGGAGGGCGAGAATCCACCTTACCGGTCTTGAGAAGGTTATCCTCTTTGAGGAGGTCCACCTCATCCTCTTCGGAAGGGGAACGGATAGGAGTATGTCCTCGAAGGATCCCTTCAGGATCTCCAGCCTTCCCTTCTCCTCATGAACGAGCTTCAAAGCCACGTACTCACCTTTTCCTTTTCTCTCCTTGAAAACGTCCTCGGGATTAGCTCCGTGCCTCTCCAAGAAACCAAGGAGGGCTTTGGTGGGCTTCCCCTCATCGTCGAAGGCCACCTTCCAGGGAGGTCCGAACACTATCTCTTCCCTAACCTCCCTACTCTCCTCGTAGTTCTTTACGTAAAAGACGAGCCTCCTCGGGGTTCCGAAGGTCTCTACGTCGTCCCTCTTTAGAATTTCGGAGAACTTTTCCTTAATGAAATCGAGAGCAGGCTCTATTACGGAAGGGGGGAGCTCTTCGGTACCTATCTCTATAAGGAGGTCTCTCATCGTGAATATCTTAACATTCCGTTAACCTACAAGCTCGAGGTAGAGCTGGGCTATCTCACGGGCGGTGTTGCTCATCCTCCTTATGTACCTCGCCCTCTCCTGAACGGATATGGCACCCCTTGCATCGAGAAGATTGAAGGTGTGGGAGCACTTCAGGAGGTAGTCGTAGGCTGGAAGGACGAGCTCTTCCTTTATCAACCTCTTGGACTCCTTTTCGTAAAGTTCGAAGAGGTTGAAGAGCATATCTGTGTCCGCTTTCTCGAAGTTGTAGGTGCTCCACTCCCACTCTGCCCTCCTGAATATGTCTCCATAAGTTACTCCCTTCTTCCACTCGATATCAAAGACGCTGTCCACTTCCTGTATGTACATAGCTATCCTCTCCAGACCGTAGGTAATCTCAACGGAGATCTCATCGAGGTCGAGCCCTCCCGACTGCTGAAAGTAGGTGAACTGTGTTATCTCCATCCCGTCGAGCCATACTTCCCATCCAAGCCCCCAGGCGCCGAGGGTGGGAGACTCCCAGTCATCCTCCACAAAGCGAATATCGTGATCCGAGACGTTTATCCCTAAGTGTTCCAGGCTCTCTAAGTATATCTCCTGAGGGTTATTAGGTGCAGGCTTGAGTATAACCTGGAACTGGTAGTAGTGCTGGAGTCTATTGGGATTCTCCCCGTATCTACCATCCTGAGGTCTCCTCGAGGGCTCAACGTAGGCAACGTTCCAAGGCTTTTTGCCGAGAACCTTGAGGAAGGTGGCGGGGTTCATAGTTCCTGCGCCCACCTCCACGTCGTAGGGTTGCCATATAAGGCATCCCCTGTCAGCCCAGAAACGGTGAAGTCTCATTATTATTTCCTGAAAGTACATGGGAAGTATTTTATAAGAAATGAGGACCTTAGCGAAGTTCTGGAAACCGGTAAACGGAAAGGTGGAGTGTTACCTCTGTCCCGTAGGCTGTGAGCTCAAGGATGGCCAGGTGGGATCCTGCGGGGTGAGGGTGAACCACGGAGGAGAGCTGTACACCTACACCTACGGATCACTTATATCCGCTGCTATAGATCCTGTAGAGAAGAAGCCCCTCTTCCACTTTTACCCCGGACACCAGACGCTGACCATAGCTACACCCGGCTGTAATCTCCACTGCAAAGGATGCCAGAACTGGGAGATTTCTCAGGTTCCAAAGGGAGAGGTGTTTAAAAACACCTTCTTTGTCGAGACGGCGATCCCTCCAGAGCTTGTAGTGGAGAAGGCTTTAGAGAACGGATGTGAGAGCATATCCTACTCCTACTCCGATCCCACAATCTTCGCCGAATACATGATAGACGTGGCAAGGCTCGCCAAGGAGAAGGGTCTAAAGAACATTATGGTGACGGCAGGCTACATAAACAGGGAGCCCCTCGAGGAGATAGACAGGTACATGGACGCCTACAGCATAGATCTGAAGTTCTTTTCTGACGAGTCTTACAGGAAGTACTCCAAAGGAAGGCTTCAGCCCGTCCTCGACACAATAAAGTACGTCTTCGATAAGGGGAAGTGGGTCGAGCTAACGACCCTTTTGGTTCCCAAGTATCTGGACGAGGATCAGCTCAGGAAGATAGCCTCGTGGATAGCTAAGGAGTTAGCTCCCTGGGTCCCGTGGCATATCTCGAGGTTCTTTCCCTACTACAAGGCGACGGATTTGCCTCCCACACCGATAGAAGATCTCGAAAGGGCTTACAGAATAGGCAAGGAAGAGGGATTGGAGTACGTCTTTGTAGGAAACGTCTTCGGAAACGACCACGAGAGCACCTTCTGCCCCAACTGCGGAAATACGGTTATAGGTAGGAAGGGATATCTGATCACGAGGATAGACATAAAGAACGGAAGGTGTGGAAGCTGCGGGCACGAGATAAAGGGAAGGTTCTGATCACTCCACCTCGATCTTCTGAGCCTTTCTCTTTTTCCCTTTCCCCTCTACTTTTTTCTCCAAACTCTCCACCTGATAGTCGAGGAGGGTCTTAAAGATCTTCAGGAAAGAGAGCTCTATGTTGTATAGGTTCTTTACCACCTCTTCCCTCACCTCCTTAGGAGGAAGTAGGGTCTCAAAAACTCCTAAAATGCTTCTCTTTAACTCCTGAACCTCCTCCTCAAGACTCTCCGGTCTAATATCCTCCCTTTTCTTTACCATGATTATTAATATATGCTTAAATAGACCAAAAGAGCTTAAAAATGAATGGGGATAAGGGGTAGGTTATCACAGTTTATAGAGGACATCATCCCTCCTGAGGACAGATCTACAAATCCGCTTATATACAGAACGAGCTTCCTAAGGATAACCCTTCTCGTAGCCCTCTGTTTTATCGGCTCTGCGGTCGCCTTTGCCTACTCTCTCGGCGATCTGCTGGAGGGGGACACGTTCGTCGGAATCCTTGATCTTGTTGTTGGATTTCTTCTCTTGAGCGCTCCCTTCGTTGCAAAGAAGTATAGGAATATAGACAGGATAGCGACTGTTGTACTTATATTCTTCGGCTCCATATTTCTGGTCGCCGTATTCGAGGAACTCCCTGAGGACAAATCGAGCCTGATATGGCTCGGTGTAATCCCCGCCGTAACCTTCTTCATAAAGGGAAAGAAAGGACTCCTATGGTCTGTGGGCTGCCTCTGGATTCACTTCTTTACGGTACTCGTGGCTGGTAAGGTTGGGACGGACTCACTCACAGATGCATACCTTAGCTACGCTCTCGTAACCATAGTTTTTTACTTTTACGCCTGGACATCCGAGAGGTATCAGGGAGTTTGGGAGAACCTTGCGAGAGTTGACAGTCTCACAGGAGCTTTAAATAGAACCGCCTTCGAGGAAATACTGAACAGGGAAATAAAAAAGGCTGAGAGGTACGGAGGAGACCTTTCCCTAATACTCTTTGACATAGACAACTTCAAACAGATCAACGACACTTATGGTCATCTATTCGGGGATCAGGTTCTCAAACGGGTTGCGAGCATAGTGAGTGAAAACATAAGGGAGACCGATATCTTTGCAAGGTGGGGAGGGGAAGAGTTCATGATACTGCTTCCCAACACAGGGATATCGAAGGCTGTAGCCGTTGCTGAAAAACTCAGGAGGATGATAGAGGCTTACAGGTTTGGAGAGGATCTCACTGTGACGGTAAGCTTCGGAGTCGTGAGCTTCACGAACGGGGACGATAGTGTAAGGTTGATACTCAAAGCTGACAAGGCTCTTTACAGGGCAAAGGAGAAAGGGAAGAACAGGGTAGAGAGCTTTACCTCCGAGTTCTTCATATAAAATAGTTCAGCTATGCGTAAGGACGGAAGAAGGGAAGATGAGCTCAGACCCGTTAGAATAGTGAGGGACTTCCTCACCCATCCCGAAGGCTCCTGCCTGATTGAGTTTGGGAACACGAAGGTTATATGTACCGCCTCGGTAACGGACACAGTTCCTCCTTTCCTGAAGGGGAAGGGTCAGGGGTGGATAACCGCCGAGTACTCGATGCTACCGAGGGCTACCCACACGAGAAACATAAGGGAGTCAGTTCAGGGGAAGATAAGCGGTAGAACTCACGAGATACAGAGGATGATAGGCAGGGCGATGAGGACCGCCGTAGATCTGACTAAGCTTGGAGAGAGAACCATATGGGTGGACTGCGACGTAATACAGGCGGACGGAGGAACGAGAACTGCATCCATAACGGGAGCCTTTGTGGCAGTTGCCGATGCTCTGATAAAACTCTATGAGGAGGGGATGATAACCACCGTTCCCATAAAGGACTTCGTTGCTGCGGTGAGCGTTGGTATAGTTGGGGGGAAACCTCTGCTCGATCTCAACTTTGAGGAGGACTCCATGGCTCAGGTGGACATGAACGTGGTGGGAACTGGGAGGGGAAAGTTCTCCGAGGTCCAGGCTATGGGTGAGGAGCATACCTTCTCCAGAGACGAGCTCGACAATCTATTAGATCTTGCCCTCAAGGGCATATCGGAGCTGGTGGAGCTTCAGAAGGCTCTGTACGAGTTTAATCTGTCCGTAAGCTACTGGAAGAGGAAGAGCGTTAAGGAGGTGAGATTTTGAAAATTCTTCTTCTCATCCTCTCGATGTTCGTTCTCGCATGCCAGGAACTTCCTAAGGAGTACAGGGGTGAAGAGGGGAGGAAAAAGTTAGAGAAGTACCGAAACCAGTTTATTGAAGGGGTGGTGGTGTTGGACGAGAAGCTGAGGAACAAACTCCCTGAAGGCGACTACTTCCTCATAATAGCGGTCAGAAACCTTAAGGAACCTATGCCTATAGCGGTCCTCAGAGTAAAGAACCCTGAGTTCCCTTACAGGTTCAGGATAACAGGAAAGCACAAGCTAAGGACTGACAGAATGATAGAGGGGGAGCTTATACTCAACGCAAGGATAAGTAAATCTCCTATGGCGGAAGCTCAGAAGGGAGATCTTGTAGGAAGCGCTCAGGCTAAGGCTGGGCAGAAAGGTATTAAGATTATTATAGGGACGGAGGTTCCGTGATGGACTGCGAGGGAAGGGTAGAAAAACTTCTGAGGATAATCGAGAGGGTAGCGAGCGGAGAGCATGAAAGGGACAACTGGAGGAGCATACTCGACGACATCGCTGAGCTATTCAACGCCGACGGAGCTGCCATAGGAGAGATAAAAAACGGATACATCTACTATACAAAGGTCTCAGGATCTATAAGGAACGTATTGCCAGACTACGATCCGGAGGAGTTCAAGGTTCCGATTCACAGAAGCGCTGCTGGAGAGGCTATGAAGAGAGGTTACATAATAGTGAACGACTACCAGAACTTTCCCAAAGCTGTTGAGTCCTGGAAGAGGGTGGGATTAAGGAGAAACCTAATAGCTATCATAGGAAAGGACGGTGAACCGATCGGATGCCTTTCCGTCGGTAGGGTTTATATAGATGAGCCCTTTACCGAAGAGGATGGGAAGATCCTCAAAAGTCTCGCCTTTATACTCTCCTTCATAGTTAAGGAGGAGAGGGAAAAGAAGGAACTCATGGAGAAAGCTATAAGAGATCACCTAACCAGGCTTTACAACCGGCTATATCTGGAGGAGGAATCGGTAAGAGAACTGGAGAAGGCGAAAAGGTACGGTTATCCAGTATCTCTTATCATGTTCGATCTCGATAACTTCAAACAGGTAAACGACAGGTTCGGCCACGACAAGGGAGACGAGGTACTGATCAAGTTTGCCAACGTGCTTAGATCTAAGGTGAGGGGAACGGACATACCTGTTAGATTTGGCGGTGAAGAGTTCGTAGTTCTCCTCCCCCACACTTCCACCGAAGAGGCTATCCGGGTAGCCAACAGGATAAGAGAGGAGTTTGAAAAAACCGTATTCCGTTTCGGTTCTGAGGTGGTCAGGTTGACTGTAAGCGCCGGCGTATCTTCCTGTGAACCTTCTGAGGTGTGCAGAATAGAGGATCTACTATACAAAGCCGACAAAGCTCTGTACGAAGCCAAGAGGAGCGGTAAGAACCGTGTGGTAGCATTCTCCTACAGAACTTAAATTGAATAGATTATGGACAGGATAGTTATCAGGGGTGCACGCCAGCACAACCTCAAGAACATCGATCTCGAGATACCCAAGAACAGGCTCGTTGTGATTACAGGTCCCTCAGGTTCAGGCAAATCTTCTTTAGCCTTCGACACCATATACGCGGAGGGACAGAGGAGATACGTCGAGTCCCTATCCTCCTACGCCCGCCAGTTCTTAGGAGTCATGGAAAAGCCCGATGTGGATGTCATAGAGGGGCTGTCTCCTGCGATAGCGATCGATCAGAAAACGACATCTAAAAACCCGAGATCAACCGTGGGAACGGTTACAGAGATATACGACTACATGAGGGTTCTGTGGGCTAACATTGGGAAGCCCCACTGTCCAGTATGCGGCAGGCTCTTGGAGGGTCTATCCGCCCATGAGATCCTTGAGAAGATCTTCGAGAAGTATAAGGGTAGGAGGGTTATGGTTCTCGCACCGATCGTGAGAGGCAGGAAAGGGGAGTTCAGGGATCTTATGAGGGACATAGACAGGATGGGGTTCACCAGGGTAAAGGTGGACGGAGAGCTCAGGAGGATTATAGAGGTTCCTCCCTTGGAAAAGAACAAGAAACACGACATAGACGTGGTTGTCGACAGACTGACCTTGGAAGAGGAGGAGAGGTCGAGGTTGCTGACGGACTTAGAGAAAGCTCTTGAGATGGCAACGGGTCTCGTGAAGATTGAAGACGTGGAGAGCGGCAGGGAGGAGCTCTTCAGCGAGAAGCTCGTGTGCCCCGATCACGGCTTTACCATCCCCGAACTCTCCCCGAGGCTCTTCTCCTTCAACTCCCCCTACGGAGCCTGCCCCTCCTGCAAGGGCTTGGGTGTGAAGTGGGAGATAGATACGGGACTCCTCATAGACGAGGAGGAACCCGCGATTGGCGCCTTCAGGATAGCGGACTCCGCCCTTTTCAATTACATAAAGTTTCCCATAGCCAACGTCTTGAGGAAGCTGGGAATAAATCCGAGGACAAGGTTTAAAGACCTGCCCGAGAGAGCGAAGAGAGTACTTCTATACGGAACAACCCAGGAGTTCGAGTTCGAGGGAATAGTTAGGCACTTAGAGAGGAGGTTTTTAGAAGAGGACTCGGAGAGGATAAGGGAGGAGATAGAAGATTACGTTGTGGAGAAGCCCTGTCCTTCCTGCGGAGGGTCGAGGCTGAGGGAGGAAGCCCTCGCGGTTCTGATAGAGGGTAAGAACATATGGGAGATAGTCGATCTTCCCGTAGGTAGGACTAAGGAGTGGATAGACGAGCTTCCCAAAAAGCTCGGAGAGAGAGATCTCCAGATAGGGGAGAGGTTGATAAGGGAAATCTCCGAGAGGCTCGGCTTTCTGGTGGACGTGGGGCTCGATTACCTTTCCCTTTCAAGGAGCGCCACGACCCTTTCGGGCGGGGAGATGCAGAGGATAAGGCTTGCCACCCAGGTGGGATCTAAGCTCACGGGAGTTCTCTACGTTCTCGACGAGCCCTCCATAGGTCTCCATCCGAGGGACACGAGCAGGCTCATAAATACACTTAAGGAACTAAGGGATCTTGGAAACACCGTTATAGTGGTGGAGCACGATCCGGAGACGATAGAGTCGGCGGATTACGTCGTTGAGCTCGGTCCTGGAGCGGGTAAAGAGGGAGGCGAGGTAGTTGCGGTAGGAAGCCTTGAAGAGATAATGGATAACCCTAAGTTCCTGACGGGAGCCTATCTATCTGGTAGGATGGAGATACCCGTTCCCGAAAGGAGGAGAAAGCCTAAGGACAAGTTCATAAGGATAGTAGGAGCGAGGGAGCACAACTTAAAGAATATAGACGTGGAGATACCGGTTGGTCTCTTCGTCTGTATAACGGGAGTTTCGGGGAGCGGTAAATCGACCCTAATATACGATGTCCTTTACAGATACGCCAAGGCAGAGTTCTACGGTTCCAAGGAGAGACCGGGAGAGGTGGACGGGATAGAAGGTTTGGACAACTTTGACAGAGTTATAAACGTGGATCAGTCTCCCATCGGAAGGACACCGAGGAGTAATCCCGCCACCTACACCAAGGTCTTCGATCAGATAAGGGATCTCTTCGCTAACACCCCCGAAGCTCGGGCGAGGGGATACAAACCGGGGAGGTTCTCCTTCAACGTCAAGGGAGGGAGGTGCGAAGCCTGTCAGGGAGAAGGAGTTATAAAGGTGGAGATGCACTTTCTCCCTCCCGTTTACGTAACCTGTGACGTCTGCAAGGGTAAGAGGTACAACAGAGAGACCTTAGACATCCTCTACAAGGGAAAGAACATATCCGACGTCCTTGAAATGACGATAGACGAGGCTTACGAGTTCTTCGAGAACATACCCTCTCTGAGGAGGAAACTCCAGCTACTGAGGGATGTAGGGCTCGGATACCTCAGGCTCGGTCAGCCGGCTCCAACCCTGTCCGGAGGTGAGGCTCAAAGGATAAAGCTTGCAAGGGAACTCTCCAAGCGTGAAACGGGGAGGACGCTTTACTTACTCGACGAACCGACCACCGGTCTCCACATGGACGATATAAAGAAGCTGATAAACGTCCTCCAAAGGCTCGTGGACAGAGGGAACACGGTGGTTGTCATAGAGCACAACCTCGACGTTATAAAGTGTGCCGACTGGGTAATAGACTTGGGTCCTGAGGGAGGAGAGAGGGGCGGCGAGGTGGTAGCGGTAGGAACTCCCGAGGAGATAGCTCAGAACCAAAGATCCTATACGGGAATGTTCCTGAAGAAGTACCTTAAGGGAAGCGAGAAGGTAGCCTAAGAGACAACTTTGTTCTTTCCCGTTCTCTTAGCCTGATAAAGTTTCTCATCCGCCTCCTTGATAAGATCCTCAGGTGCTTCTATACCTTCCCTCATCTCGGAGACGCCGAAGCTGGCGGTCGGATTTATCTTCGTATTTTCGTGTTCAACCGTGTAGTTAGCTATTACCTTCCTCAACCTCTCGGCAACGAGGGTGGCCTCCTCCTTACTTATACCCGGCAGTATTATGGTGAACTCTTCCCCACCTGTCCTCGCCGGAATATCCTTAGCTCTTAGGTAGTTCCTGAGAATATTCCCTATCTCCTTTAAAACCTTATCACCGGCTAAGTGTCCATAGGTATCGTTTATGTCTTTGAAGTTATCAAGATCCATCATGATGATAGAGAAGGGATAGCCGAACTTTTTAAAGTCTCTGAAGAATTCACGAAGCGCCCTCTCGAAAGATCTTCTGTTCCTGAGTCCTGTGAGAGGGTCTATGCTCGCCTCTTCCTTTACCTTTCTGAGTTCCTCCCTGAGCCTTTCTATTTCTCCCCTCTGCTCCTCTAACTTTCGTATGAACTTTCTGTTTATGTTTTTAAGCCCTCTTACCTCCTGCATTATTCTGTTGAGGACCTCGTGTATATGTTGCGAAGGAACGGTTGTGGCGATCTCTTCGAGCCTCTCTCCACCTTTGCTAATCTCCCTATCGTGCTCCGAGACATTCTTTAAAACCTTTTGAATTTCATCGTAGAGATCTTCCATCATTTTGTCTAAAAGCTCAGCAGACTGGGTGTGCTCCCTGTCGATCTTTACCTGAAAGGTGTCGAAGTAAAGATCCAAGAGCTCGGGTTTTGAGAGATTGAGCCCGTTTTCTTTTACATAACAGAAGATTAGAAACCATCTCTCGTAGTTTTGGGGCGATGGAACTATCTTCTCACTCGCCATGAAAGACAGAACCTCCCTCACTATATCGCTGAGCTGTTTGTAGTCCTCCTGAGACAGGGTCTGTCTGTTCTCTATCTTCTCATGGAGTTTGCAACTTATTCTCCTCCCCATGCTTGGGATAATTTTAACCCATGAGGTTCGTAGACGCCCACACTCATTTAGAGCTCTTCGCCTTTATGGGAGTTCCCTTCCACGAGATGAGATCCCTTGAAGAGCTCCGGGATTTCCTCAGCAACTGTGAGGACGACGTTGTCCTCGGCTGGGGCTGGGATGAGGATACCTTCGGAAAAGCTCTGACAAAGGAAGATCTCAAGGAAGTAGGCAAACCCGTTCTGCTCATAAGGATAGACGGACACGTAGGTGTGGCGAACGATCTGTTCTTAGAGAGGTTTTCCCCTAAGGGAAAGGTCGATCACGAGAAGGGCTACCTTTACGAAGATACCCTCTGGAATACGGTAGGAGATCTTAAGCCAAGGGGAGAAAGAATGAGGAAAATTCTAAAACGGGCTGTTGAGGAGGCAAGATCCAAAGGCATCGTTGAGGTTCACGACTTCGTAGATGTAGAAGTCGCTCGTATCTTTATGGAGATGGACGAAGAAACACTTATAAGGATAGTCCTAATGCCTTACTACGAGCATTACACAGAGGTTCTTGACCTGTTCGAAAGGGTTAATCCGAAAAACGTTGCTCTGGGTTGGGTAAAAGTTTACGTGGACGGCTCAATAGGAGCGAGGACAGCCTTTTTAAAGGAGCCTTACAGGGACAAGCCCGGATGGAGGGGTGTTCTATTAAAGAGTAGAAAGGAATTGGAAAGTATCGTTAAGGAGCTCGAGGAGAGGGGGCTCAGGGTAGCCTTCCACGCGATAGGTGACGGGGCTATAGAAGAGTGCCTGCAGGCTCTGGAGAGCGCAAGGCTCGAGTACCACAGAATAGAACATGCGGAGCTGATAACCGAAGATCAGGCGCTCAGAGCTAAGGGGCTTAAGGTCCTGCTCTGTATGCAGCCCAACTTCAAGCCCTTCTTCTTAAGAACCTACCTTGAAGCCCTCGGCGAGGAGAGAACAAAGAGGATAGATCCAATAGACACCCTCGATCGCCTTGGCGTGGATATGATATTTGGGTCGGACATGATGCCCTTCGATCCTATGTACGGTTTTAACTACGCAAAGGATATACTTGGAGAGGAGAAGGCACTGTACTACTACGGAGGTTGGAGATATGAAGGGAGATATATATGACGTGATCATAGTTGGGGCAGGACCGGCGGGCGTATCTGCATCCATATACGCGGCGAGGAAGAAGATGAACTTTATTATAATTTCTGAGAGCTTGGGCGGGCAGGTTCTGACCTCGGGAGAGATAGAGAACTTCTTAGGATACTCTGAAATCGATGGTGTTCAGCTGGTGGAGAAAATGATAGAACACATGAGGCACTTCAACATAGAGCCTCTTCTGGACAGGGTTGTGGAGGTCAGGAAGGGGGAGGATGCTTTTCATGTAAAGACTATGGAGGGTAGTGAGTTCAAGGGCAGGACGCTCCTCCTCTGTACCGGTTCGGAGCACAGAAAGCTAGAGGTGCCGGGAGAGAAGGAGTACACAGGGAGAGGAGTATCCTACTGCTACACCTGCGACGCCCCCTTCTTCAAGGACATGAAGGTTCTTGTAGTCGGAGGAGGAAACGCAGGTTTCGAAGCGGCGGAGCAGCTTCTGAACTACGCTAAGGAGATCTATATAGTTGAGCTTACCGACAAGGTGAGGGCTGACGAGATACTGAAGGACAAGGTCCTTTCCGATCCGAGGGTAAAGCTCCTTCTTAAACACGCAGTAAAGGAGATAAAGGGCGACGGGAGTAAGGTAACGGGGGTCCTCCTTGAAGATCTCGACAATGGAAAGGTTTACGAGATGAAGGTGGAGGGTGTATTCGTTGAAATAGGTCTTATCCCGAGGACGGAGCTTGCGGATCAGCTCGGAATTTTAAAGAACGATAGGGGAGAGATAGTAGTAGACTGCAACAACAGAACCTCGGAGAGAGGTGTTTACGCGGCGGGAGACTGCACGAGCATATTCGCGAAGCAGATAATAACAGCCGCGGGGGAAGGAGCGAAGGCTCTTTTATCCTTGTATCACGACCTTACCTACGGACTCTGATATTATTTAAGGCGTATGGGTTTGATTCCAAAGATAAACCTCTTCCTCGAAAGGAAGGTTGGACTGAGATCATACCCTTTGAAGGTCAGCGTTCTCTTCGCTTTACTCATACTCGGATCCATGTTCCTCGCCTTTACTGTTGACGTTATACACTCCCTTAAGGAAATAAGGGACGAGGTCTCTAAAGCGAGTCTCAGAGCGGCAAAGTTTAGGACAACCGCCATAAGGAACTCCATCATGAACATTTTTCAGGCCGACGTGTCCCTCGCTAAGTTATACGAGGATAAGGGAGTAGAAGCTCTAACACCCTTCCTGGGAGTCTATATTACGTGTGCTTACGGAGAAGGGCTATCCCTCGGTTCTGTGAAAGCCCCCGTGTTGAAACAGGCGCTAAAGGACTCTGAAGGCAAGAGTTTCTACTTCTTCCTCGTGCCCAAGGAATGGACTGCGATATCGGTTGTTAAGGTGGCGGGGAGAACTTACGCCTTTTGCCATAAGGTTCCCTACCTTGAAACCATCCTCTCAAAAAGGCTGGGCGCAATATCCAAGTACGGAGCTGAGTTTTACTTGGGGAAAAAACCCAAGGTTTCGGAGGACGACGTTATTATCTCCTACGAGAACAATTTCTCTAATGCAAACATGTACGTAGTAGTCCCCTTTGACAATCTTATAAGAACCCTGGTAGTTGACAGAGTCTCCCTTTATATGCGCCTGTATTTGACTTTCCTGATATTCCTATCAGCCTCCTATCTTGTATGGTCCAGGTTGATAAACTATCCCATCCGCAGGCTCAAGGAGGCTGTGAAAAAGTTAGAGGGCGGGGATCACAACCTGGATCTCAAGGACATGGTGCAGGCTCAGGACGAGTTTGGATCCACCGCAAGACTTTTAAAGAGCTTCTCAGAGGATGTGAAAAGGAGGATGGAGAAGTTAGAGCTTATAATGGAAACCGCTCTCTATACGGCTGAATCCCCGGAAGATCTGCCGGAGTTTGTGAGAAAGACCCTCTCTAACATGAAAGAGATCTTCTCGGTAAGTAGGTACCTGTTTATACTCGAGGACAGCTTAACAGGAAAGGACCTGATAAGGATAAGCTCCGAGGAGGAGGTAAGGGATCTCGAAGAGCTCTTTATCTCCAAAAGAAAGGATTTCATGGAAAGCTTCCCCGAGCCCAAATGCTTCAGCGATGGAAGAGAATGCAGGAGCGCGATACTCTTCACCGTAAACGACCAGCTGGGAGGCGGACTTGTTTTAGAGTTCGAGGAAAAGCCTGACAGGGTGGATGAAGGTTACCTCAAGGTAATAAGTCAGCATATAGTGGGCACCATAAGGCTAAGCTATCTTGCCTCCACCGATTCTCTGACTGGTATACCCAATAGGAGGATGCTCGATTACGACATAGAGCGCTACGGAAGGATAGCCCGAAGGTATAAAAAACCTTTCAGCTTGCTTATGATAGACATAGACAACTTTAAGCACATAAACGATACTTACGGGCACAGGATCGGGGACGAGGTGCTCAGAAAGGTAGCCCGTATTATAAAGGGCGGGCTCAGGGAGTCAGACGGTGTATACAGATACGGCGGTGAAGAGTTCGCGGTTTTGTGTCCGGAGACAGACAAACCGGGTGCATTTGAACTTGCCGAAAGAATAAGAGAGTCTATAAAGAGGGAAAGTTTCTGGGTGGGTGGTGACAAGGAGATTTACATAACGGTAAGCGTGGGTGTAGCCAACTATCCAGAGGATACGGAAGATATAGGGGAGCTCTTGGCGGTGGCAGATATAAGTCTTTACAGGGCTAAGAGGGAGGGAAAGGACAGAACCGCTCTCCTGGCGGGCAGTGCGGATCGGGAGATCTTCAGGGAGAGATTCAGGAAGGGCATAAACCTGCTCAGCTCAGTTCAGGAAGGGGCTTACACCCACGAGCTACAACCCATCTACGACCTAAATAGGGAAGCGATCTTCGGCTACGAGCTCCTTTTCAGGGTGTTAAAGGGGAAGGAAATAATCTCTATGGGGGAGTTTCTTGACCAACTTGAAGACGTAGGACTTGTCGAAGAGATAGATTTCAGAACAGTAGAGTGTCTGAAGGAACTCCTGACTCGAGAAGACTTTTCGGACCTCTGCTTCTTTATAAACATATCCCCGAGAACCCTTGAGAGGGGAAAGATCCTGCCCGCCCTCGACTCTATACCTAAACATCTAAGACCGAGGGTGTTCATCGAGATAACAGAGAGGGAGAACTTCTCCACCATGGATGGAGCAAGAGATATCCTTGAACAGGTCAAGGGTATGAGATACAAGATAGTCATAGACGATTTTGGAAGCGGATTTTCAACACTCTCATACATGAAACACTTCATAAAGTTCATAGATCTGATAAAGATCGACGGTTCCTTTATAAGGAACGTTAAGAGAGATCCGTATAACCGAGCTATACTCGAGAGCTTGAAGATCATGGGAGAGAAGTTCGCTATAGACCTTGTAGCAGAGCATATAGAAAATAGAGAAGACTATAAAGTTATAAAAAGGCTGGGCATACGCTTTGGACAGGGATTCTTCTTTAAGAGAAGGATAATCAGGGCTACAGCTTGAAGTCTTCCCCGAGGTAAGTTTTCTTTACCTCTTTAAGCTCTACCACCTTTACCGGCTCCCCCTGAGCTATTATCCTCCCCTCCGAAATTATGTACACTCTATCCACTATACTTATTGTTTCTCTGACGTTGTGATCCGTTATCAGTATGCCTATGTCCTGATGCCTTAGGTCCCTCACCATCTTCCTTATGTCGCTGACTATTATAGGGTCGAGCCCAGCGAAGGGTTCGTCGAGAAACAGGTAGCGGGGTCTCGTTATGAGGCTTCTCGCTATCTCCAGCCTCCTCTTCTGTCCCCCAGAGAGGGTAAAAGCCTTCTGGTTCCTTAAAGTCAGGAGACCGAAGTCCTCGAGGAGAGCCTCAGCTTTTGTAAGAGCCTCTTCCTTACTCTCGGTAAAAAATTCGAGGAATATCAACAGGTTCTCTATAACGGTTAGATCCTCGAAGAGTGTGTGTTCCTGTGGTAGAAAGGCTATACCTCTTTTCGCCCTCTCGTGAGGCGGGAGGTGAGTTATGTCCTCCCCATCGAGCTTTATGACTCCGTCGTCAACCTTCACGAAACCAACAAGGGAGTTAAAGAGGGTAGTCTTTCCGGCTCCGTTGGGACCCAGCAGTCCGACTATCTCCCCCCTATCTATGCTTAAGCTAACTCTCTTTATAACTTCCCTTCCCTTAAAGCTCTTTCTTATGTTCCTCGCTACAAGCATTACTCTATCTCTTCCTTTACATCCTCAAAGCTCTTATACTCTTCGTTCTGAAGCACGTCCGTTATAAACAGGTCTATCTCGTCCTTATCAAGTATAGCTCCAGCCAAGAGCTTACCTGTGTACCTGTTGTTCTTTATCTCCCAGAACATATAAAATTCCGGGTACTTCTCCTTGATTTTTCTGTAAGCCACTCCGTACTTACTGTCCTTAAGGGGATTCTGCTCCAGAAAGAAGTGATCTTCTGATACAGATATCCTGTGAAGCAGTGCTCCCTTCTTTGTCCTAACGATCTCAAGCTTCAGATTCCAGTCCTTTATCGTTTCCATAGAACTCCTCCTTAAATAGGCACTGCTCTTATTATATTTTCCCATGGGTCTGGTAAATCCCCTCTTTATCCACGGATGGGCATTCTCGTCCCGAATATTCTCCTCGCTACAGGGTATAAAGATAGACCTGCCTTCCCACGGCAGGAGTTCAGATCACTACAGCAACTTTGAAGATCTGGTTGAAAAGATAGCACTGTCCTTGCCATCACAACACGACGTTGTAGGCTGGTCTCTTGGTGGATCGATAGCTTTGCTAATCGCTCTGCGTTTTCCTTCCAAGGTTAGAAGGCTGTTCCTTATAGGCACATCGCCATACTTTAAGGGAGCTTGGTCGGAGAAAAATATAAGAGCCTTCAGGATGATGATAAAGCATAAGGGGATAGAAGCCTTTAGGAGCATGGCTTTCTCAAGAGAGTTCTCCGACAGATTTGAGCAAGAAGGGGCACTGAGAATGTTAGAGGACTATATAAGGCTCGATCTCACGAGCAAACTCCCCTATTTGAGAAAGGAGGTCTTTATACTCCAAGGAGTAGAAGACAAGGTGGTTCCCGTTAGGGAAGCCTTTAAACTCCACAGTCTTTTAAAAGGTAGTAAATTAATACTTCTTCCTGGAGGTCACTTTCCTGCCGAAGATGAAAGGAGCTTACTCTCTGAGATTCTCAAGGTCAGCTGAGACCTACGACAGATGGGCTTTGCCCCAAAGAGAGACCGCGAAAAGACTCGTTGAGTTCGTGAAGCCTGAAGGTAAGGTTCTTGATCTGGGCTGTGGAACTGGCTTTGTATCGGAATCCCTTTCACCTGAATGTTCTTCGGTAGGAGTGGACATTTCGGAGAAGATGGTATACATATACCGGCAGAAATTCGGGAGAGGTATAGTTGGAGATGCCGAGTGCCTCCCCTTTAAAAATAGGAGCTTCGATTACGTTCTGAGCAACTTCTCCCTGCACTGGACAGAGTTGGGAAAGAGCCTTGAGGAATCCTTTAGGGTGGCGAGGATCGGAGTTGGAATAGCCATTCCCATAGAAGGAAGCTTACGGGAACTCAGTTTCCCCTTTCCCTCCGAGGAAGAGGTGGTAAGGCATGTTAACAATAGATGTATGGAACTTTTCATTGAGGAAGTGGAAATACCCTTTCGAGGGTGGGATCTCGTCCGTTTCTTCCACCACACAGGGAGCTCTCTCAATCCCTTAAGAAAGAGAGTTCTTTCAAAGAGAGAGATCGAGCTTTTGATAAACTCCATAGAAAAGCCCGTATTCCGTATGCTATTTTTATATGCGGGGGTATAATGAGGAGGAGAAGAATGAGGTTCTTTGCTCTCCTGTCCTTTTTCCTACTCTCGATAGCTATAGGCTGTAAGGCGCAGGTCAACGGATCTTCTCAGGTAAACACGCCTCTGTTGAACGGCGGTGGTGTGCTTGAAGCCTTTGAGACAGAACTCACGAAGATAGTGGATACCGTTTCTCCTTCGGTAGTTACCATATACGCTGTTCAGGAGGTCGAGTTCAACCCCTTCGAGAATTTCGATCTCCCCTTCCGATTTCCAATAGAGCCTTTCAGGCAAGAGAGAAGGTCTCTCGGATCCGGTGTAATCGTTAAACACGAAGGAAGCAAGGTTTACATACTTACCAACAACCACGTTGTTGAGGATGCAAAGAGCGTAACTGTCAGGTTCGACAAACACACAGAGAGAAGAGCTAAGATCGTGGGCACAGATCCAAAAACGGATATAGCGGTTTTGGAGGTAAACGTAAAGGGAATAAAGGATATAGACAGGAGGGTAGCCAAACTCGGCGATTCCGATAAGGTTAGGGTTGGGCAGATAGCTATTGCGATAGGAAATCCCTACGGTTTGGAGAGAACTGTAACCGTGGGCGTAATATCAGCTTTGAAAAGGAGCATAGGAATAGCCCAATACGAGAGCTACATACAGACGGATGCAGCCATAAATCCCGGCAACTCGGGGGGACCTCTTATAAACATCCACGGAGAGGTTATAGGGATAAACACGGCGATTGTAGCGTCAGGACAGGGGCTTGGTTTCGCTATTCCCATAAACCTCGCCAAGTGGGTGATGGAACAGATCTTAGAACATGGGAGGGTGATAAGGGGTTGGCTTGGGGTGGTGATACAGGAGATAACCCCCGATATAGCCGAGGCGATCGGTGTGAAGGAGGGAATTCTCGTCGCACAGGTTGTGAAGGGGAGCCCTGCGGATAAGGGAGGTCTAAAAGTTGGGGATATAATAGTTGAACTGAACGGGAGAAAGCTCGAGGACGTCAGGGATCTTCAGCTCTCCATAATGAAGACGAAGCCGGGAACGGAGGTCACCCTGACGGTTATAAGGGAGGGCAAGAGAATTAAGGTAAAGGTGAAGGTAGGGGAACTGCCTGAAAAGGTGAGCGCGAAGCCAAGGGCTAACGAGAGTGAGGATCTTGGTCTATCTTTAAGGGACCTTACACCTAAGGAGAAAGCGAAGCTCGGCATCGACGGAGTCCTTGTAGTTGCGGTGGCACCCGGTAGCCCCGCTGCAAATAGCGGACTGAGGCCGGGAGACGTTATTATCCGGGTGAATTACAGGAAGGTAAGGAGCGTCAGAGAGTTTTACAGACTAATAGAGAGTTTGAAAGAGATGGGGAAGAGGAAAGCTCTACTCTTGGTGAGAAGAAACGATACAAACGTTTACCTGGTCCTTAACCTTGAGTGAGGTGAGTTCATGTCTGATACGGAGCAGGAGCTCATAAATCAATATCTTAAGAGGATATCTAAGATACCCCTCCTCTCCCCCGAGGAGGAGAAGGAGCTCGCAAGGAGAGCCAAAGAGGGGGACGAGGAAGCTCTCAAGAAACTGGTGGAGTCCAACCTCAGATTTGTGGTCAGCGTTGCCAAGCAGTACATAGGCTACGGACTTCCCTTCTCGGAGCTCATAGCGGCAGGGAACCTCGGACTCTTAGAGGCTGCTAAGAGGTTTGATCCCGAAAGGGGTGTTAAGTTCATCTCCTACGCGGTCTGGTGGATAAGGCAGGCTATAATGCAGGCCCTCTCCCAGCAGACGGGTGCCGTTAGGATTCCCCTCAAGCAGTCCCATCTGATAAGCAGGATAGGGACTATCTACGCCGAACTCGCTAAGGAGTTGGAAAGGGAGCCTACTCCGGAGGAGGTGGCGGAGAAGCTCAGTAAGGACATGATAGCCAAGGAGCTCGAAAAGGAGCTGGGACGCCCTCCTACGGAAGAGGAGGTGGAAAAAAGATTTAAGAAAGAGGGATACAAACTTTCGCCCGAGGAGGTGGAGAGATACCTTCAGGTCTGCAGAATACCCCTGTCCCTCGATGCACCTGTGGGTGAGAACGAGGACACCTTCTTTGTCGATTTCCTGAGCAAGCACGGAACTGCAGAGGTAGAGGAGAACGTTCTACAGGAGGTCCTGGAGAAGGAGATATACGACCTTCTGGACAAGCTTCCAGAGAAGGAGAGGAAGGTGGTGGAGCTCAGATTCGGCCTCAGGGGGAACGAGCCCAAAACTCTTAGGGAGATAGGGGATATACTTGGTGTTTCCCGGGAAAGAGTAAGGCAGTTAGAGACGAGAGCTCTCAGGAAGCTGAGAAGTCTCGCTATGAAAAGACATCTAAAGGACTTTCTCAGCTGACATGAACTCCGGAGGGATACTTCTAATCGACAAACCCAAAGGGATAACCTCGACTAAGGTCGTCGAGAAGGTAAGGAAGAGACTCAAAACGAAGGTTGGACACACTGGGACCCTCGACCCGATAGCTACCGGGCTCCTTATTCTCCTTGTCGGTAAGGCTACTCGTTTTTCGTGGATATTTCTGAACATGGATAAGACTTACCGGGTGAAGGCTCTCCTTGGAATAAAAACCGACACCTACGATCTTGAGGGAGAGGTTTTAGAGAGTAGAGAGGTAAAGGTCTCCTGCGAGGATTTAGTCAAAGCTACCGATATATTTGTGGGGGAGATAGAGCAGACTCCTCCTCCCTTCTCCGCTAAGAAGGTGAAGGGAAAGAGGGCTTACTCCCTCGCTAGGAAGGGTTTAACGCCTGAGTTGAAGCCCGTAAGAGTGAAGGTCTACGAGATAGAGCTGATCAGCTGCGAGATCCCTGAGTTCGAGCTTAGGATAAAGGTGTCCTCCGGAACCTACGTGAGGAGCCTGATACACGATATAGGAAAGGAGCTTTCTACCGGTGCCGTCGTGAAGGAACTTGTAAGGGAAGAGATAGGACCCTTCTCCCTAAAAGATTCTGTCTCCTTAAAAGACTTCCTTAACTCTGAAGACCCATGGGATTACGTTATTCCCGTGGAGGAGGCTCTCTCCTTCCTTCCTAAGGTGAGTCTCGATTACTTTAACGGTAAGAAGGTTCTGAGCGGTAATCCTGTTCTCGTTGGGAACGGAGTTAAGGAGGGATACGTTAGAATATATATTGACGATACCTTCGTAGGAATAGGACTCCTGAGGAGTGGAGTTCTCAAACCCGAGAGGCTTTTGATCTCCGGAGAGATCCTGAAAACTTGACACATAATCGCTCAAATTTTATCTTAATAGCAGATTAGAAAGGTTGAGCAGGAGGTTTATAGATGCCTTCCACCAAGAAGGATTACTACGAGATCCTCGGTGTTCCGAGGAACGCAAGCCAGGAGGAGATAAAGAAGGCTTTCAGGAGGCTGGCGAGGAAGTATCATCCCGACATAAACAAGAGTCCTGAGGCTCAGGAGAAGTTCAAGGAGATAAACGAAGCCTATCAGGTTCTCTCCGATCCTGAAAAGAGGAAGCTCTATGATACCTATGGACACGCTGCTTTCGAGGGCACGGGTGCTCAAGAGCAAACCTACACGCACATTCCTGATCTTGAAGAGATATTCAACGAGTTCTTCGGTGAGGGCTTCGGATCTGTCTTCGACACCATATTCGAGAGGGCAACAAGAGGGAGGAGAAGGGAGAGGAGGAGACCTCTTAAAGGAGAAGACATCTTTAAGGCGGTGGAGATATCACTCGAGGACGCTTACAGGGGAACGACGGTGAACGTAGAGGTGGACAGGGAGGTGGAATGCCAAGCCTGTGGAGGAACGGGATACGACAGGGAGAAGGGCGTAAGAACCTGTCCAACCTGCGGGGGGACGGGTCAGGTCGTTCAGAGGCAGTTCTTCATAACCATATCCCAGACCTGTCCCACCTGTAAGGGCGAGGGAGCGGTTTACGAACCCTGCAAGGCATGCGGTGGAAGAGGGACTGTAAGAAAGAGAGAGAGCATAAAGGTAAGGATCCCTCCCGGAGTGGACAACGGCTCAAGGCTTGTGGTAGAGGGGAAGGGTCATGCGGGGAGGTTCGGTGGACCTCCAGGAGACCTTTACATACAGGTCAGAGTAAAGCCTCACAGGATCTTCGAGAGGAAAGGAGACGACCTTTACATAGATGTAAACCTGACCTATCCGGAGGCAGTTCTCGGAACGGAGATAGAGGTCCCTACGCTCTCGGGGGGGAAGGTTAAGGTAAAGATACCCCCCGGAACGGGACACGGAGATCTCATAAAGGTAGAAGGCTACGGTATGCCGAAGCTTAAAGGTAAGGGCAAGGGTGACCTTTATGTGAGAGTGAACATAGAAGTTCCAAAGATAGGAGTGATGGACAAAGTCTTTAGGGACGGTAAGAAGGTTGAGAAGCTACTCAAGGAGCTAAACGAGCTCCTTCCTAAACCTGAAAGGATAAAGGAGAGGTAAGAGCCATGAAGAAGAAGGGGATGTACACCATCGGTGTGGTTGCGAGGATGTACGACATACACCCTCAGACCTTAAGACTCTACGAGAGGGAAGGGCTGCTCAAACCCTCCAGGACTGAAGGAAATACGAGGCTTTACTCGGACGAGGATCTGGAGAGGCTCGAGTTCATCCTTTTCCTGACGAGGGAGCTCGGAGTCAACCTCGCCGGTGTAGACATAATCCTGAACATGAAGGAGCAGATGGAGGAGCTCCAGAAGCAGATAGATCAGCTCTTGGAGTTCATACAGAACGAGCTCTCCAAGATCTACGAAGGAGAGGAACTTAGGAAGGCGATAGTTAGCGTTCCGAAAAGGAAGGTCATGAAGCTGGAGGACATCATACCGGCGAAGAAGACGAAAGATTAAACTTTTTTCTATGAAGATTCTCGTCCATATCTGTTGCGCTCCCGACGCTCTTTACTTCCTCGAAAGGCTAAGATCCGATTATAAGGATGCCGAGATCAAAGGCTTCTTCTACGACCCCAACATACATCCCTACGAGGAGTACAAGCTCAGGTATGTGGAGACGGAAAGAACCTGTAGGAAACTGGGTATAGAGCTTATAGAAGGGGAGTACGACCTTGATAACTGGCTCGAGAGCGTGAAAGGTTTTGAAGACGAACCGGAGAGGGGCAAGAGGTGTTCGGTATGCTTCGACTTCAGGCTCGAAAGGTCGGCGAAGCTTGCCAAGGAGCTTGGTTGCGATGCGCTCACCACGACCCTCCTCATGAGTCCCAAGAAGAGCCTCCACCAGCTCAGGGAAAGCGGTGAGAAGGTTGCCCAGCTATACGGAATCGAGTTCTTGGCTCCCGACTACAGGAAGGGAGGAGGAACGCAGGAAATGTTCCGCCTAACAAAGGAGAACGAGCTCTACCAGCAGGATTACTGCGGCTGTATCTACGGATTATTCAAGCAGAAGGAAGGGGAAATCTTCTGGGATCTCGTATCCTTTAAGGGGAGGAGACCGGGCTCCAAGGAGGAAAGCCTTTTTGTAAAGATGTTGAGGACAAAGGCGGAGGTGTTGGGACTCCCTATCAAGGAGTTTGAGGTTCCCTTCCTCAACTGGAAGCTCTTAGAGGGCGGAGTGTGGGTTGAAAAAAAGGCTATTCCCTCCCTCGTAGTTCCTTACTCCCAGCCGGTAAGGGGTAAGCTTAGGGCGGACGTGGAGAGGATGGTCGGCGACATCCTCTACCTTAACAAGCAGTTCGTGAGGATTGTTCTAACGGAAGATCTTAGGGACGAGCCTCTCGAGGAAATTCCCGGACATACCTCTCCCACCTTCAGAGTTCCTAAGGAGTATAAGAATCTACTCCTCGAGAACAGGATAGAGGTAAGGCTAAACGCCGAGTTCGTTCCCGAGAAGACGAGAGTCTTGGTAGTAGGAAGGGAAGAAGCAGAGCACCTGATAGGCGTGCCTACAGACACCCTTCAGGACGGAAGGGGTCACAGAGAGGAGGAGATCTCCAAACTTATCGAGAGTAATTCGGTGGATATAGCGGAGGGGAGGATCGCTATAGTGCTTCTGGGAGCTCACTCTCTCGGAAGAGTGGGACAGAAATACTTTGAGGAGATAACCGGAAGGAAGATAGACAGAGTGGTGTCTTATCCAGATTACCTCTGACCCTCCAACTCTTCCTTTGCTCTGTTCCACAGCTCGTCCATTTCTTCGAGGTTCATATCCCTCAGGTCTTTCCCCTCCTCCTTTGCCTTCTTCTCCATGTAAGTGAACCTTCTTATGAACCTCTCGTTGGCTTCCTGAAGGGCTTCCTCAGCGTTGACACCAACGAACCTTGCCAGCTCCACGACCGCCGTGAGTATGTCCCCTATCTCGTGCTTTATATTCTCTCCGTCGTTCTTTTCGAGGGACTCCTTCAGCTCGTTTATCTCCTCCTCTATCTTTCCGAAGACCTGCGATATGTCCGTGAAGTCAAAGCCCACCTGGGAAGCCTTGTCCTGAAGCTTCTGAGATTTCATAAGGGCGGGGAGGTGTTTCGGAATGCCCTCTAAAACGCTCTCCCTTCCCTCCATCTTCTTCTTCTCCCAGTTTTTCAAAATATCTTCAGGCTCTGCATCTGCGAAAACGTGGGGGTGTCTCTCTATCAGCTTCTTTACCAGAGCGTCTATCACATCGTAGATGTCGAAGGCTCCTCTCTCCTTTGCTATCTGGGCATGAAAGACGGACTGCAGAAGTAAATCTCCCAGTTCCTCCTTTAGCTTCCCATCGTCCTTCGAGTCTATGGCATCGAGGACCTCGTAGGCTTCCTCTATCAAGTACTTTTTTAGACTTTCGTGAGTCTGTTCCCTGTCCCAGGGACACTTCCTTCGGAGTTCTTCCATCACTTTAACAAGATCTTCAAAGGAGTACCTACCTTCTTTCATGGGAATGCTATTATAAAGCTATACCATGAGCCACTGCGATAGGCTAAGTCAGGTAGAGGAGAGGATAGAGAGAGCCTGCGAAAGGGCAGGAAGGAAGAGGGAGGAGGTAACACTCCTCGGTGCCTCCAAGACCGTTCCTTCAGAAGTTATAAAAAAGTTTTTCCAGTGCGGGCTTAGGACCTTTGGTGAGAACAGGGTTCAGGAGTTCCTAAGGAAGTATGAGGCTCTAAGGGATCTACCGATCGACTGGCATTTCATAGGAAGGCTCCAGACCAACAAGGTTAAGTACCTGATGGGTAAAGTCTCCCTCATTCACTCCTTAGACAGGATCTCCCTTGCAGACGAGATCCAGAAGAGAGCTGAAAAAGCCGGTCTCGTTCAGGACGTCTTGATAGAGGTAAATCTCGGAGGTGAGGAGACAAAGGGAGGGGTAGCTCCGGAATATTTGAAGGAACTGTTAGAGTATGCTCTTGAAAAGAAGAATCTTAAGGTGAAAGGGCTTATGACCATACCTCCCTATTTAGAAGATCCCGAAGAGGTAAGACCTTACTTCTCCAAGCTCAGAAGACTCAAAGAGGATATGGAAAGAGAGTTTGGAATAAGGCTACCTCACCTCTCCATGGGCATGTCCCACGACTTCGAGGTGGCTATAGAGGAGGGAGCTACCATAGTTAGGGTTGGGACGCTTCTTTTCGGAGAGAGAAGATATTGAGGGTAAGGTTCAAGGTCTGGCTTGAGATAGAGGGAGAGCCGATAATCAGCGAAGGGAAGTACCGGCTTCTAAAAGAGATAGAGAAAGTCGGTTCCATAATGGGTGCTGCCAAAAACCTCGGACTGACTTACAAAAGGGCACACAGCCAGATAAAGTCTATAGAGGAAAGGCTTGGCAAGAAAATCTTAGAGAGGAGGAGGAGAAAAGGAGCTAAGCTCACAAAAGAGGGCTTAAAGCTTATAAAGGAATATGAAAAAATCTACGAGGAACTGAAAAAGTGTGCAGAAAAGTTATCTTCCGAATAGTTTCTTTTCGAAAGCGAGGAGCTTTTTTTTCATATCCTGCCCGTAAGAAAAGCCTCCAACACCACGCTTCGATACAACTCTATGGCAAGGTATAAGTACAGGAAAACGATTGATTCTCATCGCGTAACCTATGAATCTGGGATGTTTCCCCGTAAGATTACCAAGTTCTTTATACGATATCACTTTCCCTGGAGGAACAAATTTCCTTAAAGTTCTATAAACCTCTATAACATCTTTCGAATAATCAGAAAGATCCAGTCTATCCAACTCTATATCCACATCTCCTCTCCCCTCGAGGTAAGGACGTAATATTTCTGCAAGAACAGGATGATCACTTCTGCAATTCTTCTTAGTCAACTCAGTTTTAAGAAAAAGCCCGCCTTTTGTATACGCTCTTAAGCTCAAGCTTTCGGTAATTTTCACACAACGGATCATCAATTCGAGATTGAATATACTAAAGTTCTGTTGGACATGAGCAACTTCTTATCAAGTCTCTGAGCGTAAACAGAGCCTGCCTATCATCAGGAAAAAGAGAGGGTCTCAAACCTCGGTATATCAACAGCTCAAGAAACCCAAACCCCATTACCTTCATAGTCCTTATCTCAGTGCTCTATATTCCACCTTGCCCTGTAATAACTTTCAAACTCCTTCGCACCCAACCACTTATCGCTCACCACCACTCCCTGGCTTTGCAGAATACTAAACTTTTGCATAGCCCGAGGTAGCCTCCAAAGGAGGATAGTCGCCTGTATTCTTGTAAAGATTTTTTACAGAAAAGGGCTTAACTTAAAATAAGTTCGATGGGGAAGGTTACCACGAGATCACTCCGGAGTAAAAGGGATAGAGGGGAAAAAATAACTGTGGTCTCGACTTACGATTACCTAAGTGCGAAGTTCTGTGAGGAAGTGGGAATAGACTCCGTTCTCGTGGGAGATTCCTTGGGCATGGTATTTCAAGGGCTTGACTCTACACTTCCGGTTACCTTAGAGGAGATGATTTACCACGCCAAGGCGGTCAGGAGGGGAGCTCCAAACCTATTTCTTATCGTCGATATGCCCTTTCTGAGCTATCAGGTATCTGTGGAGGATGCCGTCAGAAACTGTGGAAGGGTGATGAAGGAAACGGGCGCTCAGGCGGTAAAGATAGAAGGAGGCGAGGAGATTGCCGAGATCGTTTACAAACTGAACAGCATAGGCGTCCCGGTTGTGGGTCATCTGGGCTTTACTCCTCAGTCTGTTCATAGTTTTGGGGGACCCAAGGTGGTCGGCAGGGAAGAGGAGGAGGCGGAGAAGCTAAGAAGGGATTTCAAGGCTTTAGAGAACGCAGGGGCTTTCATGATAGTATTGGAAAGCGTGCCGTGGAAGCTGGCTAAAGAGCTAACCGAATCTTCCGATGCAATTACGATAGGAATAGGTGCGGGGAAGTACTGCGATGGGCAGGTTCTTGTCTTTCATGATATCGTCGGACTATACGAGGACATTAAGCCGAAGTTCGTCAGAAGGTATCTCGAGGGAGCTAAGTTGTTTAAGGAAGCGCTCAGCAAATTTAAAATAGATGTAGAGAGGGGAGACTTCCCCTCAGAAGAGGAGAGCTATGGAGCATGAAAAAATCCTAAATCTGCTTGTGAAGGCTGGATTCCTTAAAAACGGGGACATGAAGAGAGTCCTTAAGGAGAAGAAGGAGGATGAAGATATATTCCAAACACTTCTCAGGTTAAACATACTGACCGAGAAGGACATAATGAACTTCTTTCAGAACATCCTTCCCCAGAAGATATGGAAAGGGGATATAAACGAGCTTAATATCCCTTCACATATACTTAACTCCATACCTCAGGAATTTATGAGAAAGTACAAGGTCGTCCCGATAAAGTACGAAAAAGGGAAGCTTCATGTCCTGATGTTGAATCCCCTCAATCAAGCCGTGCTGAACGAGCTCAGGTTCTATACGAAGGCGAACAGCATAGTACCCTACGTAGCCCCCCTCTCTACTATAGAAAAGATTCTCGATAAGCAGTTTCCGAAGCTTGGTGACGTGCTTAGCCAGATAGAAGGCACGGAGGTGGAGATAGAAAAGGGAGAGGAAGATACGCCGATAGAGGAGCTTATTCATGCTACTGAGGAAGCTCCGATTGTAAAGCTCGCTAACGGATTGATTTACGAAGCTGTCAGCATGGGAGCTTCCGATATTCACGTAGAGCCCTTTGAGAAGAAGGTGATTGTAAGATACAGGGTGGACGGGGTTCTAAGAATATACCATCAGCTTCCCCTGAACGTGAAGGATAGCCTCGTGGCGAGATATAAGATCATGGCAAATCTGGATATAGCTGAGAAGAGAAAGCCTCAGGACGGGAGGATAAGGATAAAGATTGAAAATAGGAAGATAGACCTCAGGGTGTCCACCGTTCCCACGGTTTACGGGGAAAAAGTGGTTATGAGAATTCAGGAGGCGGAAAAGTACTTAAACGTGAAGCTCGAAGATCTCGGGTTTGAGCCTGACGACCTTGAAAAGTTCAGAAGGGCTATCTGGAAACCCTGGGGAATGATACTTGTGACTGGACCCACGGGATCCGGTAAGACAACAACCCTATATTCCGCACTTATGGAAAGAAACCACCCCGACGTAAACATTATGACCGCCGAAGATCCTGTTGAAGTGGCAATACCCGGGATAAACCAGGTTCAGGTGAACGAGAGGATAGGGCTTACCTTCTCCAACGTGTTGAGGGCCTTCCTGAGACAGGATCCGGATATAATTCTTGTGGGTGAGATAAGAGATTATGAAACCGGTGACATAGCTATAAGAGCGTCTCTCACCGGACACCTCGTGTTCTCGACCCTGCACACCAACGATGCCCCGACAACCATAACGAGATTGACGGATATGGGGATAGAACCTTTCCTTGTAGGCTCCTCCCTAATCCTGGTGGTAGCCCAGAGGCTTATAAGAAAGCTGTGCCCTAACTGTAAGAAACCCCATGATATACCTAAGGAGGCACTGCTCAGAATGGGACTTATAAAGTCTCCAGACGAGGATATAGTTATCTACAGGGCGAGCGAAAAAGGTTGCGAAGTGTGCAACTACACGGGCTACAAAGGTAGAACTGCGGTTCATGAAATAATGGAGATAGACGACGATTTAAGGAAGCTTATAATCAAGGGAGGAACAGCGGACGATATAAGGGATCTTGCAAAGCAGAAGGGTATGAGAACGCTGTATCAGTCAGGTCTAATAAAGGTTAAAAAAGGTATTACTTCTCTTGAAGAGATAAACAGAGTCTTAATGCAATGAGGAAACTTTTTCTGATTCTTTTCTTTCCTCTTATGACTTTCTCTTCAGAGCTCGAGACCTGCTACAAGGTTTACTTCTGGTTCCTCCCTGTGGCTGAGAGCTGTGTTCTTTATAGCAAGGAGGGTAAAAGGTTTATTCTCAAGTCCTGGGCTAAAACCATATCGGTCGGTAAGTTTGTGAAACCTGTAAACAGCTGGGGAGAGTCGAGGCTTGTTAATTTAAAACCCGAAACCTTCTCCCTTTATCAGAGGGAAGGAAGTTTTATAAGAGACCATATCTATGTATTTAAGGAGAAGGGAATAGAGTACAGGATAGTAAGGTACAAGCCCGATGGTGATAGGATAAAGGAAGGATTTTACAGGAGTACCGTTTATCTGTTCGATCCTTTTTCAGCCTCTCTACTCATATACATAGATACACCCAACTTTAAGGAGACCGTTCTCCAAATGTTCTACGACGAAAAGGTTCAAAACGTCCGTTACAGAACGGTAGGTGAAGAGAGAGTTAAGGTTGGGAGCATGCACTACGATACCTGGAAAGTGGAGATAATTCCGGAGGTGGAAACTAAAGGAGTCCTGAAACCTAAGGGTAAGTGGTATGTCTGGGTGGATAAGGAGACAAACATCCCCGTTATGCTGAAGATCAGGTTCACCGTAGGAAGTGCGAATATATACCTCGAAAAGGTAAGGGGCGATAAGAGGCTTCTGAAGGAGGTAAGGGATGAACAGGCTCGAGTACTTTAGGCAGCTGCTTGAAAAGGCTCCCGACAATCCTATGGTTCACTACTCCCTCGGACAGGAGTATTACAAGGTGAGGGGCTACGAAAACGCTATAAAGCATCTTGAAGAGTATATAAGAATTCACGAGGACGAAGGTGCCGCTTACAGGATACTTGCCAAATGCTACGAGGAGATAGGCGACGTTAAACGCGCCATCGAGGTTCTTGAAGAGGGCATAGAGAAGGCTCTTAAGTTCAACCACCCCTCTATGGCGGAGGAGTACAGACAGTGGATAGAGGATCTCCGGACTTTGGAGTTTTAAACGCAACTCTCGAGCTATCCCGAAATACTCGCTATGCTTTCCTCACTACCTAGGATGAGCAGAACATCCCCCTCTTCTACCCTGTCCTCTGCCGAGGGGTTTACGAGAACCTCATCCCCTCTCTTTATTGCAAGAACCGTTATGCCGTATCTCTTCCTAAGATCGAGCTCCCTTAGAGTCCTACCGATCATACCCGAGGGAGCCTTTAGTTCAAAGATACTGTAACCAGGTGCGAAGGGTATCTCTTCCACCACGCCAGCTATTAGGAGGGACTTGGCGAGCTTTACCGCTATCTCCATCTCGGGATAAACTATCCTATTTACGCCAAGTCTTCTTAGAACCTCACCGTGCAGTGGGTTTATAGCCTTTGCAACTATATCCTTAATGCCCCTGTTCAGGAGTATTACGGTCACCAGTATGCTCGCTTCTATGTTGGCACCTATGCTAAGAATCACCGTATCTGCGGTGAAGATACCGGACTCCTCAAGAGCCCTTTCGTCTAAAGCGTCGGCTATGTAAGCATGGGTAACCAGCTCACTTATCTGCCTAACCTTCTCCTCATCCTTATCTATAGCTATTACCTCGGCACCACCCTCCGCCAGAGTTTTGGCAACGTGGAAGCCAAACCTCCCTAAGCCTATAATTCCAAAGACTCTGCTCAAATTAACAACCTCGCCTCTGGATGTCTTATTCTCGGTTCCTTTTCCTCTCCCACCATGGCAACCGCAAAGCTAAGTATACCAACCCTCCCAGCTATCATCGATAGGATTATAAGGAGTTTGCTTAAGGTTGAGAACTCGGCAGAGAAACTTAATCCTTCTGCTGAGCTGAGTGAGAGTCCCGTTGTGGAGAAGGCGGATACGACTTCAAAAAAGGTTTGTAGAAAGTCCTTTTCCTCTATCCTGTCTATTATCAGGTTTACAAAGGTTATGTATGTGAAGGACAACGTGATTATGACCATAGCTTTGTGTATCTGATGACCGGCTATCTGTCTCTCGAACAACACCACTTCCTTTTTACTTCTTACGTAGGATAATACC
This sequence comes from Hydrogenivirga okinawensis, assembly GCF_055385515.1. Classification (NCBI taxonomy): domain Bacteria; kingdom Pseudomonadati; phylum Aquificota; class Aquificia; order Aquificales; family Aquificaceae; genus Hydrogenivirga; species Hydrogenivirga okinawensis. The sequence goes on from NZ_AP042386.1 coordinate 728,871, forward strand.
GAAAGCATAACGACAGCAAAGGTTACCGTCTTTATCCCTCCTCCCGTCCCACCAGGTGAAGCTCCCACGAACATCAGCATGATAAGTAAAAACTGGGAAGATTCCGAAAGGGAAAGGAGATCTACAGTATTGAAGCCCGCCGTTCTCGAGGAGACACTCAGAAACAACGTCGATAAAACCCTCTCTTCCCAAGGCAGAGACCACGCACCCTTGTAGTGAAAGGCTTCTGTGAGCAGAAGACCGATCCATCCACCTAAGATGAGAACTAAAGAAGTGAATAAGGCTATCTTGGTATGGGTCGAGAGCTTTTTCACCCTTCCTGTAAGAAAGAGGAATATGTCGTTTATAACGAAGAAGCCGATTCCTCCGAGGATAATCAGAAGGATCATTACGAGGTTCGTGTATATATCCCCCCTAAACCTGCTCAGACTATCCGAAAATAGGGAAAAGCCGGCGTTGTTGAAAGCGGAGACTGCGTGAAAGAGGGAAAGATAGGTAGCTTCCTTAAAGTCGTAGAAGTCTGACCAACGCAGAAGGAGAAGGGAGAATCCAGCAAGCTCTACCAAAAAAACAAAGAGCATCACCCTTCTCAGAAACCTAACGAGTCCGTACAGTCCCGGATAGTTGAGGGATTCCGCTAAGATCAGCCTGTCTTTTAAACCTATCTTTCTCCTGAGAGCTATCAAGAAGAAGGTGGTCAGGGTCATGTAGCCAAGCCCACCTATCTGGATTAGCATGAGCACGAGGATCTGACCTAAGACTGTCAGGTCTTTTCCTGTGTCCAGAACAGTAAGACCGGTGACCGTGACCGCAGAGGTTACCGTAAAAAGGGCATCTATCGGAGTAATATCCTCCCTGGTAGTTGGAAGTGCTATAAAAAGTAACGTGCCAACGGCTATAAGGAACATGTAGGAGAGCAGGATAGCTTTGGATGGGCTTATCTTGGGGCTTCTCACCCAAAGAATTATAATCCCTACAGACCCAAAACCTCTCCGAGGGTATCCTTCAACCTTTCGTAAATCCTTCCCGTGGCGAGCAGATCGTGGAAGTTGTACAGTGCTATATCCTTATACCTCCCCTCCCTAAATCTGTCCTTAACCTCGTCAGCCTTCATTTTTAACTTCGGTGTGTCTATTCCGAGCCTCCGGCATATAAAGTCGAGGGAGTAGAGCCTCCCAACACCGTGGAAGGATATGAGCTCGAGGATATCGATGTGGTTCCTGTAGTCGTATCTGTTTCCCATCAGATTGCGCGTAGCCTTTACTCCCAAGATAAAGCTCTTTAACATAAGGAAGGGGGCGTCAAAGCTCCTGCCGTTGAAGCTCACGAGAGGACCTACGCTGGGGCTCGATAGAACCTCCCAGAACCTTTCGAGTATACTCCTCTCAGCCTCCTCTATACCCCTATCGAGGGAAAAGGACTGAAACTTGACACTGAAACCTTCTATACACTCCTCGGAAAAGTCGTCTCCATCACTCACGTACAGAACCATAGCCCTTTTCCTCTCATGTAGCATAAGTCCGAGGCTGACAATGTGGGCGGTGAAGGACCAGAGCCCCATCATCTCCCTGATCCTGTTCTCCTTCTCTTCGTCTTCCGCTCTCCTGAATAAATACTCGAGCTCCTCCTTGCTAAGAGAATCCTCGTCTATGGGAACGGTCTCTATATCGAATATGAGTGTCTCCACAACTCTCCCCCTCAAAAGATTATAATTAATATTCCTGAGCAGGAAGGGTGGCCGAGCGGTCGAAGGCGCGGCGCTGGAAACGCCGTGTACCCGTTTTCGGGTACCGAGGGTTCGAATCCCTCCCCTTCCGCCACTGAGCTATAATCAGATAAAGAAGGAGGGATGAGCCATGGAGAAGAATATGGCTTCTTGGGACAGAATAGTTAGGATAGTTCTCGCCATCGTGTTTCTATACCTTGCCTATACTAACGGAGGGACCTGGTGGATTCTTGGGATAGTCGGTATCATTTTCATAATCACCTCGGTGGTGGGGTTCTGTCCCCTCTACAAGGTGGTAGGTTTTAAGACCCTTAAGGAAGCTTGAAAGTTCTATCCATAGATTACGGGGCTAAGAGAGTAGGGCTTGCCGTAGGCGATACGGAGTTAAAGATAGCAGTTCCAAAGGGGACTTTAAAAAACAACAGGAGATTGGTAGACAGGATAGCGGAGTTAGTTAGGGAAAGTGGCGTTAGTATCGTTGTGGTGGGCCTCCCTCTCACACCCTCTGGAAGGGAAGGGCAAAGGGCTTCGGAGGTCCGTAAGTTCATCGAAGACTTGAGTAAGAAACTGCCTGATATGGAGATAGTCCTATGGGACGAGAGGTACACAACTCAGGAGGCTATGAGGAGGGTTGGAGGAAAGGCCTCCAAGGAGGAGATAGACGCCCTCTCGGCACAGATAATCCTTGAGGAGTTCCTGGATAGCCTATGAAGAAACTCCTTCTCCTTTCCTTGATCTTCTTCCTGAGTCTTCTCTACCTTACCTATTCCTTCCTTCCCGTTTACATGGAAGAGAAAACTATCGAGATACCTTACGGAACTTCCACCTTAGAAATCATGAACCTGCTCCATAGGGAGGGGTTGATAAGGAGCCGGCTCTCCTTCGCCATAATCCACGCTCTGAAAAAGAAAAAGCTCGAAGCCGGGGAGTACGAGTTTAAGGGTTACGTTACACCCTTCGACGTTTATGAGAAGCTCTCGAAGGGGATCCACAAGCTCCATAGGGTAGTGGTCGTTGAGGGGAGCGATATATACGACATAGCGAAAATTCTGGAGAAGGAGGGTGTTTGCAAAGGCGAGGACTTCATAAGATACGCCACCTCCGATAAAGTTACGAGGGGTTATGGACTCTCAAGCCCGACGATGGAGGGCTTTCTCTTCCCCGATACCTACTTCTTCTCCAAAAATACCCATCCTATCAAGGTTATAGATACAATGTACAGGAACTTCCTGAAGAAGACCGCAGAGCTCAGACCCAAAGTGGTGGAGAAGGGACTGACCATAGAGGAGTGGGTCACCGTCGCTTCGATGGTAGAGAAGGAGACCTTCTGGGAGGACGAGAAACCACTCATAGCTGCAGTCATATACAACAGGCTCAGGAAGAGAATGAAGCTCCAGATAGATCCTACAGTCATATACGCCCTTAAGAGGAAGGGTATGTGGGAGGGAGATCTGAGAAAAGAGCACCTTAAAATAGATGATCCTTACAATACGTACCTCTACTTCGGTCTTCCGCCGACACCCATATGTAATCCAGGACTTTCATCCCTCAAGGCAGCCCTCAATCCAGCTAAGGTGAACTACCTCTACTTTGTCGTTGATCCCAAAAAGAGGAGGCACCTCTTCAGCACCACCTATTCTCAGCATAGGAGAAACGTGGCAAGACTTCGCAGGCAAAGGAAATAAATTATTACTGTATAGAAACCAAAAATCAGGAGGAGGTGGAGAGATGGCTCTCTTTGAAGAGTGGGTCCACAAAGGTCACGAGTTCTTGCACGACGTTATGAAGGAGCTGGGAATCGATGATGAACGCAGGGCTTACAGGATTACCAAAGCGGTCCTCCACGCCCTCAGGGACAGGCTCGATCCGAGGGAGGGAAAGGACTTCGCGGCTCAACTACCTATGGTCTTTAAGGCGGTCTGGTGCGAGGCTTGGGATCCTACCAGAGGTCCCGACAAGACCATAAAAAAGAAGGAGGACTTCCTCAGGAGGGTTATGGAGGATCCGGGACTCGTAAAGGGAGCTGATATTAAGGATCTCCAGGAGGCTGAGCGGTTTACGAGAGCTGTTTTCAGAGCTATCAAGAGGCACGTTACGTGGGGAGAGGTAGAAGATGTGATAAGGGAGCTTCCCGAGGAGATAAGGGAGCTCTGGGAGACCCAGTGCTAAAATTTAAGTGTGGTAAAGCTCTACGTAATCTCGGGAAGGGAGATATCGGAGTGGAAACAGGAGGAGTTTGAGAAAGCCCGCAAAAAAGGTATCCTCTGGATAGACGTCTTAGAGCCTACGGAGGAAGAGATAACCTGGCTCAGGGATACTGTAAACTTCGAGATCCCCTCCAAGGAGGTGATGGGGGACATAGAGATAAGCTCGAAGTACACCGAGATGGGGGACGCCATAAGCATCACCATGTCCTTCGTGATACAGCAGAAGGAGGAGATAGTAGTAGAACCGGTGGTATTCTTCATAAGAGAGAGGTACTTCGTCACCCTCCGTTACAGGGATATACCTTCGCTCATGATCTTTCTGAACAGACTGAAGACGAACAGGACCTATATTCAGTTCGCTGAATCCCTCTTTGCGGAGATACTGAGCATAGAGGTGGACAGGATAGGTGACAGGCTCGAGATCTTGGGGAAGAGGATAAGGAACGTCTGGAAGGAGATCTTCGTCGAGCAATCGGAGGAAATGATAAAGGACATAGCCTACTACGACGAGCTCAATATAACTTTGAGGGAGTCGATAAACGAAAAGGTAAGAATACTCGCCCGCTTTCTCAAAAGCCCTCTCATAAACGCCCAGACCAAGAGGGAGGTTAGGGTTCTCTTAGATGACCTCACTACACTCCTCGAATACACAGCCTTTTACATGGAGAAGATAGACAGCATACAGAACTCCCTCCTAGGATTGATAACGATAAGACAGAACGAAGCCGTTAAGGTCTTCACCGTCCTTGCAACTATATTCCTGCCCGCCACCCTGATAGCGAGTATCTTCGGTATGAACTTCGAGTATATGCCCGAGCTCGCTTGGAAATACGGATATCCCTATTCCCTACTCCTTATGGTTTTAGTAACACTCGCTCTACTGCTCTGGGTAAGGAGGAAGGGTTGGCTTTGAAGGGAAAACCGAAGGTAGAGGACGTAATTATAGGAACTTTCGTGATCCTTGCCCTTATCTATCCACTGATAGTCATCATCCTGATAGAGCTCGAGGAACCTTCCCAAAGAGCGGACGAGAGGAAGATACTGAGATCGGTATACCTTCTTCTGCTCGGTTTCGATAGGTGTGAGGCGAAGAGGGTTTTAGAGGTTGCGGGATACATGGATAGGAAACTACTTAAAGACCTCGGGGATGTGGAGGGAATACTCCAGAGATGCAGGGAGAACTCAAAGAGACTTCCCGGCGAGCTCTCTGTGGAGGAGAGTTTCGAGGAGGAGGGTTCACTCAAGATACTGTCTGTGAAGGTGGAGGGAAGGCTGAGGGTTAAGGTTTACGGGAAGGAGGAGGGGAAGGAGTTCAGGATAGTTGGGGTGGAGTATGCTGAAGGGAGTTGATATAGGAGGGTCCTTCGTAAAGGTTCTCTGGGAAGACGGAAGGAAGGAGAAGCATTACATAAAGGACATTAAGGAGGATAAGGAACTTTTTCTGAGAAGGATCAAAGAGATAATCCTGAACGGGAATCCTACGGGGGTGGGTGTCGCGGTCGCAGGCTTTACCTCCACAGAGGGAAAGGTTTACAAGTCTCCGAACATACCTGTCCTGAACGGAGTCGATTTCTCCTCCCTGCTCAGCGACGCCGGCTTTCCCGTGGTTGTGGGTAACGACGTCTCCGTAGGTGCCTTCGGAGAGTGGTACTTCGACAACAGAGATTCGAAGGTTCTCATCTTGGTGGCGATAGGTACGGGCTTGGGAGGGGGGCTCGTGATAGAGGGGAAGCCTTTCTTCGGAGTTTGCGGGTCCGCCATGGAGATAGGACACCACATAGTGGTGAAGGACGGACACCCCTGCCACTGCGGGAGGAAAGGTTGCTGGGAGGCTTACTGTTCCTCCTACGGACTCGAGAGGATCTATAGGGAACTCACGGATGAGAACCTTAAGGACTACGAGATAGTAAGAAAGGCTAAGGAGGGCAACAGGAAGGCTCTGGAGGCCTTTGGAAGGTTCAGGGATACGCTTGCGACCGGTCTTATGAACCTCGTTCACATCTTCAATCCAGACAGGATAGTCCTCGGTGGTGGTCTCGTGGAGTCCTCGAAGGAGCTCCTTCAGGATATGGAGGATAGGGTTAAGTTCCTCTCCGAATCCCTTCCTGCCTCCTGCTTTACACTCAGGTTCTCCTCCGCAGGGGAGTTTATGGGAGCGAGGGGAGCTCTCGCTTTTATCAAGGAGCGAGCGACCGATATTAGAACTTGATGGAAGGCAGAAGGGTAGAGGGGGTCTTCTTAGACACCGCCATTCTAAGAAACAGAGCCCACGAAGCCTACGAAACCGCAAGGGTTTACGAGATAAGGATACTCTCGAGGGTTCCGGAGGCGCTCCTCGCCTCCCTCGGGGACGTGGGAACGAGGCTCAGAGCGAGTGTTAGGGGACTCAGGGAGGGTAAGGTCTTACTGATGTTAGAGAACGGATATGAGGTGGAGGCTCAGAACAGGCTCTCCATGCCGGTGAGAGAGGGTGAGGAACTCTCCCTTATAGTCGAGTCAAAGAATCCCCTCACGCTCAGGGTTGAGAGATCCTTCTCCGGTCTGAGGGGTGTGGAGACTCTTATCCACAAACTCCTATCCTCCGGTATCTCACTCATGAGAGGAGAAGAACCGAGAGTGGGCATCTTTAATTCGGGGATCTTCTATGAAAGGAAGGTGTGGGACTTCCTGAAAGGTTCCCTTGAAAGGAGTTTATTGGAGTCCGACGAGAAGTTTAAGGTCCTGAATGTGCTCATGGAAGCCGATGTGTCGGAACTCGAGGGGATCCTCAAGAACTCAAGACTCCCGCAGGATCTTAGGGGAGAGGTGGGGAGACTTCTCTCCCTTCTCGCTGAGGGTAGGAAGGCAGACTTCTTCTTAGGCGTTCTCGAGCTCAGAAGCAGGCTCTCGGAGGCGCTTACTCAGAGGGAATCGAGGATAGAAACCTTAAGGAACGTGATCCGTGAGGTCTCGTCCAACCTTCTCAACAACCTCCTGAAGAACTTAAGAGAGCTCGGCTTTTCCCTCTCCGTCAGGGAGGAGGTTCTCAGGGGAATGGAGACGAGTCCCAAGAGCCTCGACATAATCAGAGAAGCACTCAGAGGTTTAGAGGAAGGAAGGACAGGAGAGTTCGTCCAGAGATTGAAGCTATTGGGGATAGAAATAAAGAATACGGAGCATCTGCCGGTCCGGGGGGAAAACCTCAGGAAGAGCTTGGATAGCCTGATAAGGGGTGCGGTTAGGACCATATCATCGAAAACTGGAGTGTCCGACCTTCAGGAACTCTCCAAAGAGATCAGGAAACTCTCCGAAGAGGTGGAGAATATCAAGGATATGAGTCGCAGGCTATCGGAGATACCTCCGAGGTTGAGCGAGAACCTGTCCAAACTCGAGCTCATAGCTCATCTTCAGTCCTTCCTGATAGCGATGGAGGGAAGGAACTTCGTGATCCCTTTCGGGGATGAGGAGGAGAGGGGACTGCTTGGCTTTTCGCTCAGGGACGCCTTCAGGATATTCTTGAGGATAGATCTCGGGGATGGTTACTTGGGAGCGATAATAGAGTCTCCGAGAAAGGAGAATCCCGATAGAATAAGCCTACTCTTTAGCACCGACAGGGAAGAGGTCGCCGGTATGATCAGGAGAGGTTTGGACAGTTTGAAGAGGGAACTTGAGGAGCTCGGTCTTGAGGTGGTTAGGCTTGAAGTCTTGTCCCGATCTAAAGAGGATTTCGAGGCGGAGGTGGGGAACTTCTTCGGAGAGGAGGGGACCTTTAATCTGAGGGTCTAATCATGGCGGAAGAGAAGAAAAGAAAGGCAGCGGCGCTCAGGTACGATCCTGAAAGGGACAGAGCTCCCGTGGTGGTCGCCAAGGGACAGGGTGATCTTGCGGAAAAGATAATAGAGCTCGCCAGAAAGGAGGGCGTTCCCGTAATCGAGGATAAGAACCTCGTGGAAGCCCTTCTGAGGATAGAGGTCTTCGAGGAGATACCTCCCGTTCTTTACGAGGCGGTCGCAAGGGTTCTCGTCTTCATTCAGGAGATTCGTGAGAGAGTTTCCTGACCCTGAGTCTCAATCCTTTCACATCTATAACCTCCACTCTCTCCCCCTTCCTTATCTCCTCCTCACTAAAGGCGTCCCAAATCTCCCCGTGGACGAGAACCTTTCCCCTTCCCCCCTTGAAGTTAGTTATAGCCTCTCCCTCCTCACCGATCATCCCTTCGGCCCCAGTTAGCTTCTTCCTCTTCTGAGCCTTAAGTCCGAGCCTCCCGGCTATCATAAAGAAGAGGGCGCTCGCCAGAACGACGCTTACTATTATCGACTTGGGAAGCTCGCCGTAAGGAGACTCCGGATCTATTAGGAAAAGGGATCCTAAAGCCAAGGATATTATCCCTCCGACCGCCAGAGCTCCAAAGGTTGGTGTTATGAGCTCTAAGACGAAGAGTAGAACTCCTAAGAATATGAGGAGTAAACCGAGCCAGTTCATGGATATGAGGGAAAGCCCGTAGAGACCTAAAAGGAGACATATCGCACCGACGACACCGGGCACCACCGCCCCCGGGTTGTATAGCTCGAAGAAGAGTCCGTAAAAGCCGAGCATAAGGAGGAGGTAAGCTACGGTGGGGTTCGTCAGTATCTTGAGGATCTCCTCCTTGAGATTTTCCTCTACGTAAACTACGGCGAGTCCTTCCGTTTCAACGGTAATCTCCCTTTCAAACTTTTTTATTTTCTTCCCATCTATCTTCCTGATGAGATCCTGAAGATCCGTCGCTATCAGATCGATCACTCCCTCTCTCTTAGCCTCCTCCGCCGAGAGGGCTAAGCTCTCCTTTACCATCCTCTCTATGACCTTCACGTTCCTTCCTTTCTCCTTCGCTATGCTCCGCACGAAAGCTAACATATCCTGAAGGATCTTCTCCTCCATAACATCCTTACCTTCCTTCTCCTTCTTCTCGCCCGTTCTTCCCAGCTGAACAGGATGTGCCGCGCCTATGTTCGTTCCGGGTGCCATGGCGGCTATGTCCGCCGCCACCGTAATTATCGCTCCTGCCGAGGCTGCCCTCCCTCCGGGGGGATAAACGTAAACCACCACGGGGAGGTCGGTCTTATGAAAACTCTGAACTATCTTCCTCATAGACTCGGCAAGTCCTCCGGGGGTGTTTAGCTCAAGGACGAAGACTCTACCGCCTTCCCTCTCCGCCTTCTCTATAGCCCTCTCTATGTAGTCGGCTGTTATGGGAGTTATAGCCCCATCCCACTTGGCTACGAATATCTGAGGAAAGCCGAATGAGAAGATCAGGAGCAGAAGAATTACCAACATGGCAGTGTAGTTATCATATCATAAGCTCTTGATACTGCTTTAAAATTTTTTAGATGACGAAGATCATATTTAAATTTTCGGTATATCTGCTTAAATTCTTGTGTAAGTAGGGGAGTGTTGAGATAGCCCTCACGGCTCCTTGGCAAGGGAATAGGCAAAAATTGGCTCAAACTCTTGGGGGACAGCCTAAATCAGAAACTCATTGATATTTCTGCAAAATCCCGACGTCGAGTCTAATTGAGAACAATTCTCACTCTGTCCCCCTTGAAAATTAAGGACTTTAATCCGACCTCTTGCAATGCCCTAAGGAAAGAAAGGGATTGCGACTCATCCCTCACAACCGTAAGGACTTCTCTGGCTTTCCTGTCTTGCAATGCCCTAAGGAAAGAAAGGGATTAAAATAAACTTCCAGCCCATGGATCTCTGCATTAGGGATATGACCCCCGAAGATATAGACAGAGTTTATGAGATAAACAGAAGATCCTTTACTACCGACGCGTGGAGCAAGGACGCAATAGAACGTGAATTCAAACTGAACTACTCCAAGAGGTACGTTCTCGAAGAAAACGAGGACATCCTTGGCTACGCTGTTCTCTGGGTGATAAAGGGTGAGGCTTTCCTAATGACCTTCGCCATAGATCCTGCCTTTCGCAACAGAGGGCTCGGCAGAAAGTTTCTCGAAAGGATAATAGCCAAGCTAAGGGGTGAGGCTCAAGTGCTCCAGCTCGACGTCAGGAAGTCAAACCTCCCTGCCATAAGGCTCTACCGGTCTCTCGGTTTTAGGATTGTAAAGGAGAGGCCAAAGTTTTACTCCGACGGAGAGAGTGCCCTCCTTATGGAGCTTGAGCTTGATAGAATAAAAGGAGATGAAGGAGATAAGGGGAAAGAGGCTCTCGCTTCTGATAAAGGAGGACGACATAAGGAGGAGGGTAAGGGAGTTAGGTAAGGAGATAGAGAGGGACTTCTCCGGTACCAAGGATTTCGTGGTTATCGGTCTACTGAAGGGAGCCTTCGTGTTCGTCGCAGATCTGATAAGGGAGATAGATTTACCCTTAGAGGTGGACTTTCTCTGGGTGTCGAGCTACGGACAGTCCATGGAGAGCTCTGGCGTTATAAAGATAGTGAAGGATCTCGACACAGATATAGAGGGTAGAAATGTTCTCCTCGTGGATGACATACTCGATACAGGGATAACGATGAAGGAGATCTACGAATTCTTAAAGATGAAAGGACCACGGGTGTTAAAGACCTGTGTCTTTTTGGACAAGAAGGAGAGGAGGAAGGTTGATTTCTCGGTAGATTACGTGGGCTTTGAAGTTCCCGATAAGTTCTTAGTGGGGTACGGTCTCGACTGGGGTGAGATGGGAAGGAACCTGCCTGGTATATACGCAGTGGAGGATCAGTAGGCTACCACCTGATTCTTACCCCTTCTCTTAGCCGTATACATGGCAAAATCTGCTCTTTTTATTGTCTCGTCTATATCCTCCCCTTTCTTGAAAGAAGATACGCCTATACTCACGCTTACTCCTTCCTTAAACTGCTTTGAGAACCTATTCCTAACTGCGTCTTTTATCTTCCTCGCTACCTTAGACCCATTTCCCGTTCCGCTCTTAGGCAGTAAGATTAGGAACTCTTCCCCTCCCCACCTTGCCACTGTATCCGTTTCCCTCAAAAGCTCCCTCATCAGATCTGCCATCTCGCTCAAAACTCTATCTCCTTCGGCGTGTCCGTAGCTGTCATTTATGAGCTTGAAGTTGTCTATATCTATCATCAGAAGGCAGAAGGTACTCCCGTACCTGTTGGCCTTGGAAACCTCCGACCTGAGTATCTCCATCATCTTCCTTCTATTGTAAAGTCCCGTGAGAGGATCCTTCTCCGCGAGTTTTTCGAGTTTTTCATTCGCCTCCTGTAACTCCTTGGTTATAGAGTTGACAAGGGAAACAAGAGCTCTAAAGCGTATCATCTCCCTGTCGGGTTCTTCTCTAAGATCCTCTTCGACGTTTCCCCTTATTTCATTCCTTTCCGAAAGAGAAATTGCCGTGAACGTGTAGTTCATGAACCTGTTCTTCCCTCCGTGCCTGAAGAACTCACCGTAAGTCAGAAAGCCGGAGGTAGGAGCTATATTCTGAAGATACTTTGACTCTATCTCCGCCTCGCTTCCCATAAGATACTTCCTCCCCAGGCAGGTGTAAACGAAGATAGCCTCGGAGGGACGGCACCTGAACTTTCTCAGGTTCTCCGCAACAGAGTCGAGCATAACCCCCGTATCCCATATACTGAACCTGACCTTTTCTCCCTCGCGGATAGCACCCTCGTAGATCATCGAGCCATCGTCTCCGGGACCGAGACATGCCCTCGCAAAGAGTATTCCGTCCCTCTCGAACACCAACGGGAACTCTATGGCTATGTGAGGAAGGAGTTCATCCGCCGTGCTTCCCAAGTACTCCCTGTACACATCGATAACAGGCTTTCCCTCTATCTCGTATATTCTGTTTCCTTCCGCCTTTGTAACCTCCATCTCCTTACCTATGGGTATCCATGCAAGGTTGTAGTGCCCTGTAATGTAGAGTTCGTCGGTGTATACGGCTGCCCCAACTCCTCCTTGAAGTAATAGCTCGTCGGCGGTGAAGACGTAAGTCCCGGTAAAGGTAAAGTTGTCCCCCGCAAGCCCTCCGGCAACGGGAACCTCCGATAGCTCCCCGTTAAATGCATCTATCAGGGCATCTCCGTTACTAAACAATCCGTCAGCGAAGAGGATTATCAGTTTTAGGTTTCCATCTTTTAAAGACTTGGCTATATCTTCTCCCGCCCGGTATGAATCCTCCGATGCCGAACAGGTACACTTTACCTTAGCCTTTTCAAAAAGAGTGAAGCTCAGAACCGTCGACCTTTCCGTAACCTGACCGTTGTATATCTCACCTCCAGTCGTAGTTCCTATTACGGCAGCCCTCTCAAAGATGTCCCTCAGTTCCCTCTGGATGCCTCTTATAAACTTAGGGTCGGTTATTCCGGTAAATACCTGTATAAGAAGTCCATCGGAATCCTCTATTCCTCTTTCCTCGACAAATCTCTTTATGTCCCCCTCTTCCCTGTAAAATAGGTTATGAACTCTCATTACCTAAATTTAAGCCCCGGAGGAGAAAATGAAAGCAGTCGTTCTGGAAAGGTTCGGAGGTGTTGAAGGTCTTAGGTTCGTAGAGGACTTTCCCAAGCCAGAGCCAAGGGAGGACGAGATTCTCGTAAGGGTGAAGGCGGTTGCCTTAAACCACCTAGACATATGGGTAAGGATGGGTGCTCTTGCGGTGAAGCCCGAACTTCCTCACATACTCGGTTCGGACGTGAGCGGTGTAGTGGAGAGGGCGGGAGGACTTGTAAGGAACGTTAGAGAAGGAGAAGAAGTTATAATCGCTCCCGGTCTCTCTTGCGGTATCTGCTACGACTGCCAAAACGGGGAGGACAACCACTGCAAACACTACGATATCCTGGGACTGAAGAGTAAGGGAGGATACGCCGAGTACGTCGTCGTTCCTGCGCGTAACGTTATAAAGAAGCCCAAAAACCTCAGCTTTGAGGAGGCAGCGAGCTATCCTTTAACCTTCCTGACGGTCTGGAATGCCCTTGTGGAGAGGGGAAATCTGAAGCCCTATTCAAAAGTTCTCATATGGGGAGGTTCTTCGGGAGTAGGTGTGGCGGGGATACAGATTGCAAAGCTCTTTTCCGCCTTTGTAATAGCCACCGCTGGGAACGAGGAGAAGATGAGGAAGTGCAAGGAACTCGGTGCAGACGTTGTGATAAACCACTACGAGGAGGACGTGGTCAAAAGGGTCAGGGAGATCTTCAGAGAAGGGGTGGACATTGTGATGGATCATGTGGGGAGAGCCACCTTCTGGAAGAGTGTGGAGTGTCTGAGGAAAGGGGGTAAGCTCGTCTTTTTTGGAACGACAACTGGGGATAAGGCGGAGATAGATATAAGGTACGTTTTCGTCAGAGAGATAGGGCTTGAGGGAGTTTACATGGGAAGGAGAGCTACTCTGTTCAAGATAACGGAACTCTTTGAAAGGGGACTGCTGAAGCCCGTAGTGGATAAGGTTTTCCCTTTGAAGGAGGCGGCTCAGGCTCACAGGTATTTGGAGGAGTCCAAACACTTCGGTAAGGTGGTTCTGAAGGTGGACTAAGAAACCGCGTTCTCCAGAGCCTTCAAGGCTATACCTACCCTGTTCTCCATCTTGTCCTTTTCCTTCTCCTCCTGAAAGTTGGAAAGTATCTCCTCCTTGGAAGGTATTTCCCCATTCTCCTTTGCGAGCTCGCACATGTAGTCGGTAACCGCGAGGAGCTTCTTACACCTCTTGGTGGAGTTGAACTTGCAGTCAACTATCCTCCCGTTTTCAAGCTTCACAAAGACCGTTACTCTGTGGCAACCTTCGGAGTGGCTACCCTGTTTCCCTTCCGCCTCTTCCACAAAGTTCTTCAATCCCTTCTTGACGTATTCCCCGACCTTCATGGAAAAGTATTATAAAATTATCTCCATGTTTGAAGGTTCAATTGTCGCCCTTATAACGCCCTTCAAAAACGGAGAAGTTGACTACGAAGCTCTCGGCAGGCTCATTGATTTCCATATAGACAACGGAACGGACGCAGTTCTCGTTTGCGGAACTACAGGGGAGTCTCCGACCCTCACCTTTGAAGAACACGACAAGGTGGTGGAGTTCGCGGTAAAGCACGCGGCAGGCAGGATAAAGATAATAGCGGGAACGGGAGCCAACGCCACCCACGAGGCGGTTCACCTCACCGCCCACGCCAAGGAGGTGGGAGCGGACGCGGCGCTCTTGGTAGTTCCCTACTACAACAAACCCACTCAGGAGGGGCTTTACAGGCACTTCGCCACCGTCGCAGAAGAGGTGGACATCCCGATACTTCTCTACAACATACCCTCAAGGACAGGTGTGGAGATAGCGGTGGATACCATATACAGGCTCGTCTCCGATTATCCCAACATCGTAGGTTCCAAAGAGTCCACACCGAACATGGACAGGATATCGGAGCTCAGGAAGAGGCTCGGAGATAACTTCTCCATCCTTTCGGGGGACGACAGCCTAACCCTCCCGATGATGGCTATTGGAGCTAAGGGGGTCGTCTCCGTTGCCAACAACATAGTTCCGAGGGAGATAAAGGCTCTCACCACCTACGCTTTGGAAGGGAACTTCGAGAAGGCAAGAGAGCTCCACCTTTACCTCCATGACCTCTTCAAGGTTCTCTTCATAGAGACCAACCCGATCCCTGTAAAAACAGCCTGCTGGATGCTCGGCATGTGTGAGAAGGAGTTCAGACTTCCCTTATGTGAGATGAAGCCCGAAAACGAGCAGAAACTCAGGGAAGTTCTGAAAAAATACAACCTCCCGGTAGTAAATTAAAAACACATGGAACCCGTTGAATCTCAGTTCAAGAGGGGAGATCTTATCCTCGGCTACTACGAGGTTCTTGACATAATCGGTAGGGGAGAGTTCGGGATAGTCTATAAGGTGAAGGGTGTTCGGGGTAGATATAAAGGAAAGATCTTCGCCCTGAAGGTAGCCTCAAACCCTTACGCGGTGGAAAACCTCTGGAAGGAAGCCCAGACCCTCATCCTCTTCAACCATCCCAACATAATATCCCTCCAGAGCTACCTCTACAAAAAAGAAACTAAGGAGCTTTACCTTCTCTACGAGCTCATGGACGTGGGAGATTTGAAGGAATACGTCCTATCCAAGGGAGGACTGCCCGAAGAGGAGGCTATCCGGATCCTCTGGAACGTCGTCGGGGGTCTCGTTTTTCTCCACAGCAGGGGGTACATCCACAGCGATATCAAGCCGGAGAACATCTTTGGCAAGAGAGTTCTGAAGAGCATCGTCTGGAAACTTGGAGACTTCGGACTTCTGAAGATAAGGGGTTCCACCTCAATATTAGATGTCAAGGGAACCCTTGGATACATAGCTCCGGAGGTCTTTAGAGGGGAGATCCATAGGAGCAGCGATATATTCTCCCTTGGCAGCCTCCTATACTTCACGCTCTTCGGGAAGGATCCCTTCGATACCGAGGACAGGAGGGAGAAACAGAGAAGAAACAAAGAGGTCATCTACGAACTGCCCGAAAACCTCTCTCCTAAGGTCAGGGATCTAATAAGTAAGATGCTCGAGAAAGATTACAGGAAGCGCTTCAGGACAGCTATGGAGCTCAGAGATTACATGATGAAGGAGGGTCTCGTTTGAAGTTCGTCGTGAGAGAGATCTTCAGGGATAAGGAGACTTACGCTGACAGAGTCTTTACCTCGGAAAACACCTTCGCCATTGCCGACGGGATGGGAACGGGTATAGGTGCGAGGGTTGCAGCGGAGAGAGCTATCGAACTCCTCGGCCAGAGCAGACCCTTTACCAGCTTAGACGAGATATACTCCTTCTTCCAGAAAACCAACAGGAGGATAATGGAGGACATAGCGAGGCTCGGAGACAGGCACGTTGCGGGAACAACATTGAGCCTTATATCCTTTTCTGGAAATAACTTCCTAATCGGACATGTGGGGGATTCAAGGATTTACCTCAAAAGGAAAGGGGAGATGGAACTCCTGACAATAGATCAGATCAAGTACAGGGCAGGGAAGAAGCTCGTAAAGGCTCTCGGAATAGACTGGAACCCTGACGTTGTTCTCAGAGAAGGAGCCTTAGGGAAAGGGGATATATTCCTTCTCGTTTCCGATGGAGTGACGGGGAGTATAGGAGAGGAAGAACTCAGTAGAGCGATATCGGAAGATCTTGAGGCGAGTGCGGAGAATATAGAGAAGCTATATCACCAGCGATCTCTAAAGGAAGATCTCTCCTTCATACTCGTTCTTGTGGAGTGATATGGATTACACAAGGCGGTTCACTTTAGACTAATATATAGTTGATGTTTGAAGTTACCTTCTTTGGAGCCCTAATAGCCGGTATATTAGCCTTTTTATCTCCGTGCGTTCTCCCAATAATACCCGCATACCTGTCCTACATCTCCGGTGTCGGAGTTGAGGAGGTTCAGAAGGAGAGCAAAGTGTTCAACACCAAGGTCTTTCTCTCAGCCCTATTCTTCGTTATTGGCTTCTCCATTGTCTTTACAATGCTCGGAGCGGGGGCTTCCTTCATAGGTCAGTTCCTCAGAGCCTACCAGACCGAGATAGCCAAAATAGGCGGGGGACTCGTTATATTCTTCGGTCTCCACTTTGCAGGAGCATTTCTGAGACCCAACTTCCTTAAGGAACTTATCGGTGTTCAGGCTTTTCTAACAGCTCTATACCTCTTCAACGTAATGGGTAGGGATACCTTCTTCAACCTCACTGGCGCTCTCGCTATCGTCCTCACCCTCTACCTCTTCGGCGTTCATGAGTACTTATACAGACAGCTTAAAACTGAAGCCAAAGCGAGGGCTTCCTACATAGGAGCCTTCCTGATAGGTGTGGTCTTCGCCTTCGGGTGGACACCATGTATAGGACCTATCTTAGGTTCTATACTCTTCTTAGCCTCCCAGCAGGAAACAGTTAGGGAAGGTGCTCTTATGCTCTTCCTCTTTTCGATAGGACTCGGAATTCCCTTTCTGATAGCCGGTCTCCTCTTCTCACTGTTCTTGAGCTTTGTAAGGAAGTTCGGAAGGTTTTTTGGAATCGTTGAGTTCGTGGGTGGAGTGCTCCTTATAACCCTCGGCGTTCTGTTGGTTTTAGATAAGCTGAGCTGGTTTGCCTCCCTCGGAGCGGGAATATGAGGCTCGTAGTTGTCGATTACGGGATGGGAAACCTCAGAAGCGTAGCTAAGGCGCTGGAGTACGTTGGTTTTGAGGACGTTAAGGTGAGCGGAGATAGGGAGGAGGTCTCAGAAGCGGACGTTCTTGTCTTCCCCGGCCAGGGAGCCTTTAGAAAGGCTATGGAAAACCTCAAGGATCTCGGTCTCATAAAGCCCCTGCTGGATCACATAGAGAAGGGGAAGCCTTTCCTCGGTATATGCCTCGGACTCCAGCTCCTCTTTGAAAAGAGTTATGAGCACGGGGAAACCAAGGGTCTCGGCGTTTTTGAAGGGGAGGTCGTTCTCCTCCCACCGACGGTTAAACTTCCCCACATAGGCTGGAATCAGGTCTGGATAAAGAAAAGAGAGGGAATATACTCAAATTTAGACGATGGAGATTATCTGTACTTCGTCCACTCCTACCACGTGGTTCCAAAGGACAAAGAGGTCATCGCTTCAGAAACAGACTACGGTCTAAACTTTGTTTCCGCGATTCAGAAGGATAACTTGTGGGCGGTTCAGTTCCACCCGGAAAAGAGCCAGAAGAAGGGACTGAGAATACTTCAGAACTTCAAGGAGTTTTGCGAAGGATGCCTTTAGAAAGAACCCTCCCACGCTGACGAAGAGGGAGGACTCCAGATTTTTACATGAAGGCACCCCATCAAAGGAGAGGATGGAATTGAAACAAGATAATAATGGCAAAGGCCGTTCTCATTTCGAGATGGTTATAAGTGCAACTCCTGAAAAAACGAGGATAGCCCCCAAAAGCTTCAGAAAGGAAAAACTCTCTCCCAAAAGCAGGAAAGCGAAGAGGCTTGCCCAGAGGGGGGAGCTTGCAACTATGGGGGCCACCACTGACACGTCCCCTACCTTTATTGCCTTGTAATACAACAAGAGTCCGAGAAAACCCGACACGAACCCGCCGAAGGATATGGTAAGTATATCTCTGAAGGGGTAGTTTATGTTCTCCCTAAGGATAAAGATCGAAAGCAGGGCGAATACAGCCGCTGTGAGATTGTGGAAGAAGATACCAACTATCGGGGGTATCTCTCCCCTGAGCCCCAACTTGAATATCAGGGGGGCGGTTCCCCAGACGAGTGCGGACAGTAGGGCAAATATTACCGCCTTCACAGCTCAAATACCCCCACCACGGGAGCGTGATCCGAAGGTTTCGGCGTTCTTCTTTTCCTGGGCCAGAGATCAACGTAAACATCAACAAGCTTATCCTTAAGGGGCTCCGTTATAAGTATGTAGTCTATCCTCATGCCTTTATTCTTCCATATCATCCCACCTACGTAATCCCACCAGGTAAACTGAACTTCGTCAGGATAAAGATAACGGAAGGCGTCTATAAAGCCCCAGTTCATTATACTTTCAAAAGCCTCCCTCTCTTCCTTCATAGTTCCAATAGTATCCCTCAAAAGTTCAGGATCGAACACATCCCTATCGTCTCTCGCTACGTTGAAGTCTCCTACCATGCAGATCGGCTCGTTTGGAGAGTGGTTTTCCTTCAGATAAGCGAGCAACCTGTCGTAAAACTCCAGCTTGTAGTAGAACTTGTCCGTTCCCCTCACATCCCCGTGGGGTGCGTAGACGTTTATGAACCAAACACCTCTTATTCTCGCGCTTATTATCCTCTTTTGCTCATCAAAGTAGGAATCTCCGAAACCTTTTCTAACTTCCTCTATAGAGAACTTGGAACATATACAGACTCCGTTATAGGTCTTTTGGGCGAACACCTCACACCTGTATCCTCTTTCCTCAAATTCTTTAAAAGGAAAGGTGTCTTCCTTCTGTTTCAGTTCCTGAAGACAGAGGATATCGATCGGCTCCCTCTCGAGCCAGCTCAATAAGAGTTCCTTTCTCGCCTTTATTGAATTAACGTTGTAAGTCGCTACCTTCATGCTTTTATGTGGCGGCGGGGGTGGGATTTGAACCCACGGCAGGGCTAAATCACCCTGCAAGGGATTTCGAATCCCCCGCGTTCGTCCGCTCCGCCACCCCGCCTAACTCTTAAAATTATAGGCATGCTTAGTATGACCGGGTTTGGCAAAGGTGAGGCGGAGAGTGAAAATTGGAAAGCAGTTGCTATGATCAGGTCCTTGAACGGAAAGGGTTTAGATATATCGGTGAGAATGGCAACCTTTCTGATGCCTGTTGAGCAGAAGATCAAGGAACTTATAAAATCAAGACTCAAAAGGGGAAGTGTTTACGTAGTTGTAGATGTCGAATCAAAGCAGATCCTGCCTCCCGTTGATACCGGCAAGCTTAGAGGAAACGTATCTATGCTCAAAGATCTTTCGAAGGAAGTAGGAGTGGAGCCAAGCGACGATACCATCTTTGAGCTGAGTTGGAAATATTCAGAAAAGACAGTAACCGAGGTGGAGGAGGATCTTGAGAGAGCGGTACTAAAAGCTGTAACGGTAGCCGTAGAGGAACTCATAAAGAGCAGGGAAAGGGAGGGAGAAGCCCTCAGGAGAGATCTGAATGGAAGAATCGAGAGAATAGAAGAACTCTTAAATAGGATAGTAGACAGGAAGGACGAGATTATTGAGAAGGTAAAGGAGAAAGTCCTCGAGAGGGCTAAGAGACTCGAGCTTCCTGACGAGCATCCTACAGTACTAAACGAGATCATGTTCCTCTTAGAGAGGATGGACGTCGAGGAAGAGATAACGAGGTTAAAAACACACATAGAAGCTTTTAAAAAGCTACTCGAGTCGGAGGAAGAGGTGGGAAAGAGGTTGGAGTTCCTCGCTCAGGAAATGCACAGGGAGATAACCACGCTCGGCAACAAGATACCGGGTTTGTCGGAGTTCGTTGTAGAGATAAAGGCTGAAATAGATAGGATAAAGCAGCAGGCGGCTAACGTGGAGTGAAAGCTCTTTGAAAAGTTTGGAGGAAAGGAATATAATATAAGTCTGGCTGGAGCCGTAGTTCAGCCCGGTCAGAACGCCGGCCTGTCAAGCCGGAGGGCGCGGGTTCAAATCCCGTCGGCTCCGCCATTCCCAATAAAAATCAACGATCTCCCAACGGAGACAAAGACTTGATGTTTTAGCTTAACTTTGCAAACTTGCAGTTTTATGTAAAATTCTGGTCGTTTCGTGTAGTTTGATTTTCGGTAAATTTTCGACAAGTTCGGAAATCCTTGGGGGAGAAGGTTTAGATGGTCTCATAATCTTTCTATAGTAAATCTGAAGTCTTGTATAATCTTGCAAAATTATACATCTTTTTGTAAATTATATTTCAAGAAAAATCTTCAAAGGAGGTATAAGCTATGGTAGATGTAAAGAGACTTGTGAGGTTAGCGGAAGCGAAAGTCCCTATCGCATTCATCGAGAAAAGCGCCAACCTCGAAGAAGCCCTTGAAAAAGCAAAGAAAGAACTGCCCGAAGAGGAGTACAAAAAGGTCGAGGAGTATGTAAAGAACATACCGAAAGACATTCCTCCCGATGTGCAGGGGAAGAGGTGGAGCTACTACAAAGCGGTAGACCTGATAAACAACTACTGGAGAGAGGTCATAACGGTAGCGAGGTTGAAGCCAGAATACAGGGAAGCCCTCCAGAACCTGATAGGAGAGGAGCTCGAAAACATTAAGTTCAACAACTACGAGGTTCAGTATGCCCTCGGATTAAAATACGATCCCCAGACGATAAGGAGCACGAAACTACTTCTCATCCTCCTCCTGCTCAAGATCGGGATAGAGAGGGGGGACATAGGAAGGACGGGAAGGACGGAAGTGGTTATGAGGATAATAGACTACGCACTAAAGAGGATAAAGCATCTCGACTGGAAGTCCCTCGAGAAGGTACTTAAGGAGATACTCCTGTCACAGGAAGTTAAAGTATAAGAAAAGAGTAGCACCCAAGAATACGATCGGATTTATCCTTTATCTTGTGGCAGTTTTGCAAAATTTACAATAAAATCTATATTAGTAAATATGTATGGACTGGCAAAATATGAGTTTTTCTACGAGAAACTAATAGAGCCAGCAAAGCAACAGGGAAAGAGAGTTGCATACGTATGCAGACTGAGGAACACGTACAAGATTTTCCATGTAGTCGACATTTGGAAGGGAGGAAGACCGATCGACCGCAGACTTCTCCGCTCAGACAAAACCTTCGGAAAGCTACTTTCTGAAACAAAAGAGAACGGCTATTCCCTTCTCTACCAAGGTATGTTTGCCATACCGAGGGACGTGTGGGAGAGATATAAAAAGGAATATGTAAAGTGTGAGGAAACGTGGGAGAAAGCGAAGAGAGGAGAGACCTACGTAGATCCGAAAACGGGAGAGGAGAAGCGCTGGAAAGGTCTGAGGTTACAGCTCTTCAAACTCGGCAGACTCAGGAGACTCGTTCCGTGGGTTCTCATAGACTTGGACAGGAAGCACGGGGTTGAGGAGGTTCATGTCCGGAAGTTCGTGAAATACCTTCACAAGCTCGGCATATATCCAGAGGTTTGGAGGTCAGCTGGCGGGGGCTGGCACGTTTACGTTCATTTGACGGGGCAGGTTCGGTGGGTCCAAGGGATAGACGGGAGGAAGGAAAGGAGAGAGTTCCTTCCATACTCCTCGGACTACCGGCTCAAATTGATAGTCAAAGCTCTGAAGAGCATACTGCAACAGCTCTCTATCAAGTATGACTCTGTATCGGTAGACAGAGCGGTATGGCTTGAAGGGGTTGAAAATCCTCTTAAGGAGGGACGAAAGAGCACAAAAATCTGGAACGGAGCGGTTCATCGTCTTGATAAGCTCTTCGAGAAGCTCCGTCCTGTATGGGAGAAGGAAATACGGGAGGAAGCGTGGAGGAAATTTGAGCGGGAAGTTCTCAGAGCCAGCAGAAGGAAACGGGTCGTAGGGGTAGCTACGACCATCGAGCCAGAAGGAGGAAACGAGAGCAATCCGGCAGACTTCATCGTGACGAACCTGAAGAACGGGGTCGTCACCCGTATGCTGAACGCTGGACACACTATCGCCGAGGTTGGCGATGTGCTTCGCTCTCACTATCGCGATCCGAGAGCTTTTGATAGGGCTTGGAAAGGAGCAGAAGCGTATATAGAGAGGACTTTCAGACCTCTACCGAAGAAGGAAAAGAAGAAGGAGAAGCAAGAGGGAGCGGAGATAAAACCAAGGAAACACCGCCACTATTGGGAGTATATTCCAATCCTCAACAAGGTTCTCAGAGAGGATCCGAACCTCTCTATTCGAGAGATAGCCAAGCGGACAAATATCCCGAAGAGCTCTATTGCCGACATATTCTGTATAGTCTCACGGGAGCAAATACTCTCTTCTCCCGAAGAAGCTCAGGAGCTCATGAAGAGCTATGCAAAGGGAGGAGACCGTTTGACTGAGGAGCAAAAGGAAGAGCTCAGGGAGCAAGGTCGAGAAAGGTGGCTCAGGTATCTCGAAGAGACTCTGAAAAAGTCCTTGTCCACCAAAGGAAAGAAGGACATTGAGGTCAAGGACGAAGGTCTGAAGTTAGTCAGAGAGACAAGTGTCCGAATAGGTCTTCATTCTATTACCTCCCTTCCTCCTAAGGAAGGGAAAAGGAGGGGGGAGGATGGGGAAGTGGGGATAAAGGAGGAAGGAGCAGGGTCTTTATCCTCCTCCTCTCCTTCTCCTCCTTCTGCTCCTGCCGGTTCCTCTGCCCCTCCTGCTCCTTCTTCCCGCCCTCATCGGGTTGTGGATGAGGTAGAGGAGATACTGCGGAAGGTAGAGGAGGACTGGAGGAAGAGAGGGTGGAGGGACGAGGACATAAAGGAAAAGCGGGAAAAGCTACGGAAGTCTCTCCTCCGCTTCTTGTTCGGCGTCCTGAGAGGAGCAAAGAGGGAGAGCGACCTGAACCTGAGAAGGTGGAGAAAACAGTGGGATCGTGTAGTCACGGAGGAACTGCGAACCCTTCTCTCACGGCTGGGGGTTGAGGTGAAGGACGGAGTACCGAACACGGATCCGGGAGGGGATACGGAAGCGGGCATAGAAACGGAAACGGGTTCAGAAACGGATACGGGGACGGAGGATCTGGGAAGGACCACGGATACGGAAGCTGAGGAACCTACGGAGGAGGAAGAGGAGGAGAAGGAGATCACGGAGGAGGAGCTGATAGATCGTCTCTCCATGACGAGACTGTCCATCCCCGAAATCGTGGACGTGGTGCGACGATACAGGTCGGGAGAGTTTCCCGAAAAAGAAGTCGAGCGGATCATAGAAGAGAACACTCCCGACCACCTCAAGTTTGAGGAGGAGGACGAAGCGATAGCATGGCTGGAGGGACAGAACGGTCGGTATTCTATCGGTGATCGTGTGAAGGTTCTTGTTAGGGCTCCGAACGGGGCGGTAGTTCCATACGAGTTCGAGAAGGTCAGGAGGAAGCTCTATTCGGGATTTGAGCCGTCTGGGGAAGTCAAGACATAGGAGCTGAAAACGATACACTGGCGTAGCTAACATAACTGCGTTAATGCTAACAGACTCCTTGACCCCTTGGGACTCGTGGGAGTTCTGGAGGTGATTTCCGAAACCTTATCTCTCAACGATGTGCTTAATTCCCTACTCTCAAGTCCTTGATTTTCAAGGTGTCCACTTTCGGGGGAGTCTTCACATTAGATGAGGAATAAGTTAGACTTAAAGAACTATGATAAGGTTAAGCAAACAAATAGTAGAGGATCTAAAGTCAAGACCACAATGTCCTGAGTGCGGATTCCATCTGGTCGTAAAAGACGGAAAACAATTAGGAAAGCAAACTTACCTATGCAAGGTGTGCTACAGACGATTCATCTCCAGTGCTAAGCACAAATTCCGTCCTAAAGCTCTCAGAGAGCAAGCCATACGCCAATTCGTAAATGGTATGTCCATTAGTGCTATTGCTAAGTCTTTGGAAATACCTTACACAACTGTTTACATGTGGATACAGAGGGCAGGGAGATTAGCTAAGGAGAAGTATTTGAGGAAGTTGAAGAAATTAAAGGAACGGGAGGAGGTAAGAGCCATAAGCATAGACGAAGCGTGGAGTTTTGTGGGGAAGAAAGAGAATGATGTATGGATATGGTCGGTGATAGTTGAATACAGCGATGGGAAGATAGAAAAGTATCTTTTTGTAGGAGACAGGAGCTTAGAAACTTTTTTAAAAGATATTGGGGCACTTGGCTGAGGCGGAGGAATATGAGACGGATGCGTATAGAGTGTATGAATGGTTACTGAAAGATAAGCATACAGTAAGGAAGTATGGGGGAGGGTAAACAGGAATGAGAGTTTGAACTCAGTTCTAAGGAGTTATTTGGCTTGCATGGGAAGGAGGACTAAAGCCTTCTGTAAATCCCTTGATTCCTTCTCTTCTTTTATTTCCCTTTTCATCTATTATTATCTATTTCCCATAGCTATGCTAAGCAAATGTTTAAAGGTTATATTATTGGTTGGGATGATAAAAGAGGGTGTTATCGTCAAAGGTCCTTTCTGGAATGAGCCGGTTAAGATAGAGAAACTTGAGGAAATTGGTAACGGTCGCTTTCGTCTTGTGGGTTTTACAACGGAGTCTCAAAACCTCGTTAATAACATACTCTCTTTGGACGACCTAAACGCCATCGAAGTTGCTGATACCACGATTGACTTCGGTGCGAACCCTGAAAACACCTTCTACTTCTTAGAGTCGGTAAGGTTTAAAAATGCTTCTCTCTTTGATCCCCTACTTGCTATGAACGTTTCCAAGATCGATCCCCTTCCCTTTCAAATTGAAGCGGTTTATGGATACGTCCTTAAGCAACCTCACATAAGGTTCCTCATCGCCGACGATCCGGGTGCGGGTAAAACCATAATGGCAGGATTGATACTGAAAGAATTAAAACTCCGGGGTCTCGTGAAAAGGGTTCTTATAGTCGTTCCCGGTCATCTCAAGGACCAGTGGAGAAGGGAGCTCAAGGAAAAGTTCGAAGAAAAGTTCGTTGTTCTTGATAGAAACACCTTTAACGCTCATTATGGAGAAAACCCGTGGGAAGTGAACAATCAGGTGATAACTTCCATAGACTTTGCAAAGCAGGAGGATATCCTTCCTTCTCTCGCTTCCGTCAGCTGGGATCTGGTAATAGTAGATGAAGCTCATAAAATGTCCGCATACAGATACGGGGACAAGATAACGAGAACCCAACGATACAAACTCGGAGAGGTCCTCTCCAGAACTTCAAATCACCTTCTATTTTTGACAGCTACACCCCACAAAGGAGATCCTGAAAACTTCAGACTCTTCCTCGACTTGCTTGTGCCGGGGTTCTTTGCCACACCTGACATGGTTGAGGAATCTCTGAAAAACAGAGACAACCCGCTCTTTATAAGGAGACTTAAAGAGGATCTTAGGGACTTCGAGGGAAAACCTATATTCACAAGGAGATTCCCAAAAACTATAAAGTATAGACTCTCTGAGGAAGAAAAAGACTTATATCTCAATGTTTCAAGGTATGTTATCGAGCAATATAACAAAGCTCTGCAGTCTGACAAAAAAAGAAACGTGGCTTTTGCGCTGATGATACTTCAGAGGAGGATGGCTTCAAGTACTTATGCGCTCCTGAGATCCCTTGAAAGAAGAAAGGAACGCTTGGAAAAGATACTCAAAGGAAGCGAGAAACAACGGAGAGAGGTATACCTCGATCTTGAGGAAGTTGAAGACCTTGAAGAGAGTGCAAGATGGAAGAGGGAAGAGGAGTGGGAGACTGTAACTATAGCTGAAAATCCCGAAGAGATAAAAAAAGAGATAGAAACTATCGAAAAACTTATTCGCCAAGCACAGGAAATAATAGACAGAGAAGAGGAGGTCAAGTTGAGGGAACTTAAGGAAGCTATAGAGGAGGGGTTCAGAAAAACTGAGGAAATGGGAGGGCGACATAAGATACTTATCTTTACAGAATCAAAGGACACGTTAGATTATCTTGTCGGAAAGATAAGATCGTGGGGGTACAAGGTTAACTTCATACACGGTGGTATGAACATAGACGACAGGATAAAGGCTGAAAAGACATTTAGAGACGAAACCGACGTTATGGTAGCTACTGAAGCGGCGGGAGAAGGTATAAACCTTCAGTTCTGCCACGTGATGATTAACTACGATATACCTTGGAATCCTAACCGTCTTGAGCAGAGAATGGGCAGGATACACAGGTACGGACAGCAGAAGGACGTTTACATATTCAACTTGGTCGCAGAGGACACACGGGAGGGTATGGTTCTATCGAAGTTATTTGACAAGCTCGAGGAGATAAGGGAGAAGCTCGGAAGCGATAGGGTGTTTGATGTTATCGGAGATGTCTTTGAGGGAAAGAACCTTTACCAGCTCATTATAGATGCAGTAACAAATGCGAAGAGTATGGACGAGATTTTAAACGAGTTGGACATAACTCCCAACGAAGAGTATATAAAGAAGATAAAAGATGTCCTCGGAGAGAGCTTAGCCACGAGATACATAGACTACACCCGTATAAGGGAAATGGAACAAGTAGCAAAGGAAAGGAAGCTCATACCCGAATACGTTGAAGAGTTCTTCAAGAGAGCTTTCAAAAATGCGGGAGGAAAACTTAGAGAACTCAAAGATGGATTTATAGCGATAGACTCAATCCCTTACGAGATCAGGAGTATTGTGGAAAGTGTGGAGTTCAAGAACAAGTATGGAATAGTCCAGAGAAGGTATCCGAAAGCTACCTTTGACAAAGAGAAAGCCATGAAAAACCCTGACGCTGAGTTCATATCCTTCGGACATCCCCTATTGGAAGCTCTAATAGAGTGGGTCATCAGGAACTACAAGGAGGAGGTGAAAAAGGGAGCGGTGTTTAAAGACCCTTCGGGCAAGCTTGACGGCTATATCTGGTTCTACATCGGAGAAGTCAAAGACGGTAAAGGTGAGGTGGCGGGTAGGAGGATATTCGCTCTATATCAGGATGAAAAGGGTATCAGGGAGATAGAACCTTCGGTTCTGTGGGATCTGGTGCCCGCAAAAGACGTTAATTTGGAAAACAGAAAACTCGCGGAGGAACCCCCCTTTCTTGAAGCTATAAAGGTAGTTGAGAACTACAAGGAGGAGATAAAGGAGGAAAGGAGAAGACAGGGAGAGATAAAGAAAAAGTACGGGCTTAAATCCCTTGACTACCTCATCGGGAAGCTCGATGAGGATCTCATTAAGCTCTACGAAAGACAGGAAAAGGGTGAGAAGGTGGATTTACCTATAAGGAATAAGGAGGAGCAGAAGAAGAGATACGAAGAAGCGAGGAAAAATCTGGCGGAGGAAATTGAAAGGGAGCAGAACTTAAGCATAACCCAGCCGGAGCTTTTGACCGTCATCAGAGTCATATCTGAGAGTTCTGACATGGTTGAAAGTGAAGAAGTTGAGAGGATAGGAATGGAAATAGCGATGAGATATGAAAGGGAATGCGGAAGAGAGCCGGAAGACGTGTCTGACCGGAATCTCGGATTTGATATAAGGTCAAAGGGAGAAAAAGAGGTAAGGTATATTGAGGTGAAAGCGAGGGCGGGAACGGGAGAAGTAGCACTCACACCCAACGAGTGGATGAAAGCAAAGAGGTTTAAAGAAAATTACTGGCTCTACGTAGTTGAAAATGCTCTGACGAATCCTACACTTTACATAATCAATAACCCTGCAGAAAATTTGACGGCGGTAGAGAAGGTGGAGGTCGTTAGGTTCGTTATACCTCCTGATGAGTGGAAAAACAAGAAACAAGAGGTGTGGAGGGTATGAAGGAAAAACGTTTTATTGAGGAAATATTCCCGCTGAAGGAAGTGAGCGAAATCTCCTCAAAGGAGAAGAACATAAGACACGGGCACATATCTACCTTGCACATATGGTGGGCAAGGAGACCGCTCGCAAGCTCAAGGGCAACGAGCTATGCAGCCCTCATTCCCTTTCCCGAAGGTAAGGAAGAAGTTGAAAAAAAGAAGAAGTTTATAGTTGAGCTTGCAAAGTGGGAAAACTCTCTGAAGGAAAAAGTAATAAAAAGAGCAAGGGAGGACATACTCAAAGCGAACGGTGGAAAACCTCCCCGCATACTTGACCCCTTTTCCGGAGGTGGCTCTATACCCCTTGAAGCTTATCGGCTCGGCTACGAGGTTCACGCCCTTGAGTACAATCCCGTTGCAGTCTTAATTCTAAAGTGCACCCTTGAGTATCCTCAAAAATATGGAAGAAAAATTAAAAAGAAGATAAAAGAAGGACTCCTTGAGAAAGAGATAGAAACCAATCCGCTTATTGAGGACGTGGAAAAATGGGGGAACTGGATCCTTGAAGAAGCGAGAAAGGAAATAGGAGAGTTCTACCCTCCCAATAAGGACGGCTCAGTTCCTGTGGGATACATATGGGCAAGGACAATTCCCTGCCAGAACCCCGCTTGCGGAGCTGAGATACCTCTCATGCGTCAGTTCTGGCTTGCCAAAAAGAGCAATAAAAAGGTGTCTCTTTACCCTTACGTGGAGGAGGGAAAGGTAAAGTTCAAAATCGTAGGAACGGGCTATGAACCCATGCCCGAGGGCTTTAACCCTTCCAAAGGGACAGTTTCAAGAGCTATAGCGAATTGTCCGGTTTGCGGTTCAGTTGTCGATGCAAACACCACAAGGAAGCTCTTTCAGGAAGAAAAGGCAGGGGAGAGAATGGTTGCGGTAGTTCTCCACAAACCCGGCGAGCAAGGAAAAAGATACAGAACTGCCATACAGAAGGATATTGAAGTATTTAAAAAAGCGGAGGAGTATCTGAAGGAGAAGAGACAGAAGCTAATGGAAGAGTGGGGAATGGACCCGGTGCCGGATGAACAAATGGATACCAAAGATCCTACTACAGTTGCCGGTAGAGGATACGGTTTTAAAGTCTGGGGCGATCTTTTCAACCCCCGCCAGAAGCTGGCACTTATAACCTTCACCGAAAAGGTTCGGCTTGCCTATCAGAAGATGCTTGAGGAAGGATACGAGGAGGAGTATGCAAAAGCGGTGGTGAGTTATTTGGGGTTGGGAGTAAATAGGTTGGCTGATTATAATTCTTCTTTATCAAGGTGGGTTGCACATGGAGAGTTTATTGGAAACACAAATACACGTCAAGCACTACCAATGGTGTGGGATTACTTTGAACTATGTCCTTGGAGTCAAGCAACAGGAGACTGGAACTCAGCTTTAGACTGGATTCTCCAGGTCCTCTCCCACCTTTCCCAAATTCCCCCTGTGGAAGAGGGTTAAAGGACGGCCATCTCCGCCCGAAAGTGGTAATATAAATCATAGAGAGGAAGGTAGGCGGTAACAGTATATAGATGAGGAGGATATGGAAATGACTTACGTATGGGAAAAGGAGAAGATAGGAATAGAGCTAAGCGGGAAGAAGATAGAGAAGGAGTTTCTGCCCCTCGAGATACTTGACTTCCCTGTCGAGTATGTGTCCGATGACGGGGAGCTTTACCTCCTCCTTCTTATGGATGACGAAAATAAGGGCGGAGAGTGGTGGTATGTTATTGAAACAAATCCTCAGATCATACAGGAATACCTTGAAGGAAAGAAGTCTGTAAGGGATATATTTGACAGTGGGAAGGTGTATGTAGGATTCAGGAGCTATGAAGGTGGGGATGATGTAATAGAGTATCTTGAACCTCTTGAGAAGAAGATAGAGGAAGGATTTATAAAAGAAAACGAGCTTCCCACTTACAGAGCAAAAATTGAGATAGATGAGGGAACGCTCAGGGAGATAAAGTCTTTAATGCGCTCCATTATTAGTGAGGAAAACACAATCCTTAATAGTCAAGAGTTTACCGATGTAGAATTCCAAGAGATTGAAGCTGAGATATCCATAGCGGCATGAAAAAGAAAAAGGGAGGTTCCAAGGATTTACAGAAGCAATTGCAAACCTTAATAGACAGCATAGAGCGCCAGTTCATAATTCTTAACAAAGTTGACTTTAACAGGTTATCCGAGCTTGTAGAAGTGCGCCCTAAAAAATTAGAAGCTGAACATAGGCTCAGTATAGGTTTAAGTCAAAGCGAAGCTGAGCAGGAAAATGGTAAAGGAAAATACTACGCAGTTGTCATAAAATACGTACATGAAGAGAAACTATCTTCTGTAGAAGAAAATGAAGATAAGGAAAATGTAGCTGACTTGAGGATAGAATACGCATTGAATCTTCTTCTTAAACATACAGAAGAAGTTAAAGAGGTTATCTCGGAAGAAGATGTTTTAATGAAATACGCCGAAGGAACAGGTCTCTTAACCGTATATCCTTACATAAGACATACAGCAGATCTTTTGCACCGAGAAGCAAGAATATTTATTCCTCCTTATCCTCCTATGAAAGTTAAACCTCCGAAGTAGATATGTGCAATGAGAGGAGATACCATTATATAGCACTTATAGGTAAGGTAAATGATGAGGAAATTAAAAGGATAGCTGAAAGCATTAAGGAAAAATGTCCAGAAAAATTAATAAGAAAAGCAAATAAAGTAAACAGCGAAATGGAAATATGGAGGTTTATAAAGGGAGTTAAGGATAAATATCCTTACTTTATTTGTGCTCCAAAGCTCTATAAAAAGAGAGCAAAGAAAAAAATACCTGCATGCTTAGGATGCGGACTTTCAGTATTTCCCTCTAAAGAGGCTGTAATAAATATTATCAATGAGAAACTTCCCAAACAAAAATATAAGCTCGTAAGAGGAAAATATCGCCCTGATAAAGGAGACCTCTATAAAACAGGAGCGGACAGACACCACTACACATTTTTTCCCTGTGAAGGATTTAACCATGATGAATTCTTTGAAGAGGTGGAAGAAATATGGGAAGGAAGATCTTAATCCCCCAAGTCCTTCAAGGTTCTGCCACGGAACTTCCCTATCCTGACAATTACTTTGATGCGGTTTTTACAGACCCTCCCTATTACGATAATATTAATTATTCAACACTTGCTGATTTCTTTTACGTGTGGCTCAAAAGAAGCATAGGAGACCTTTACCCTGAACTCTTTACCACTCCGCTTACTCCGAAATCCAAGGAGATAGTCGCATACTCTCACAATCAGGGAGGATACGAGGGAGGAAAGAGATACTTTGAGGAAATGCTTAAAAAGTCCTTTGAGGAAATCTCAAGGGTTCTAAAGCCGGAAGGCATAGCGGTAATAGTCTATACCCACAAGTCAACATCCGGTTGGGAAACTCTCATAAACTCTCTCCTTGAATCAGACCTTATCCCCACCGCATCGTGGCCAATAGATACCGAGATGAAAGCAAGGTTGTTGGCTAAAGGAAATGCCGCTCTCGCTTCTTCAATCTACCTCGTATGCAGAAAGATGGTGAGGAAAGAGATAGGCTGGCTACCGGAGGTTAAGGACGAGATAAGAAAGCACATCCATAACAAGCTGGAGTATCTGTGGCAGGAAGGGGTGAGCGGTGCGGACTATTACGTGTCGGCCATAGGTTCATCTATAGAGGTGTTCGGCAAGTATAAAAAGGTGATGGACTACGAAGGGAATGAGATAGATTCGGGAAAGTTGCTTGAATACGTGAGGGAGCTTGTAACAGAGTATGCAATAAAGCAGATATTACACAACGGCATATCGGAAGAGCTATCTCCTCTAACACGCTTTTATATTCTGTGGAGGTGGACTTACGGGGAAAGTAAAGTCCCCTTTGACGATGCCCGAAAGCTCGCACAATCCGTGGGAATTGACCTTGAAAAGGAATGGAACAGAGGGTTTATAAGGAAGTCAGGGGAGTTTGTAGAAGTTCTCGGGCCTCAGAGCAGGAAGCTTGAGGAAATAGGTGATGCCTATGAGATGATAGACGTTCTCCACAAGGTTCTGCTCCTCTGGAAAGCAGGAATGAAGGAGGAAATGAAGAAGATACTTAGAGAGACCGGTTACGGGCAGAGGGAAACCTTTTACAGGGTAGCCCAAGCTATTTCTGAAACGCTGTCTCAGGACAATAAGGAGAAGAAGCTTCTTGACGGATTTCTCAGCGGAAAGGATAAGCTTGTAGGTGAGATAATAAAAGAGGATAAAAAGCAGGGGAGAATATGGTGATGAAAGCGTTTGCGCAGGTTGCGATTCCTCACAGGGACGTTGTTGAAGGAAAGCTTACTATGGATATTTTCGCAGCGGACCTGTGGCAGGTCGTTACGGGAAAAGCTCCTGCGGACTATAAAGATCCTGACCTTTTCTTTAAAAAGACTTATATGACTAAAGGATTGCAGAACATAATTGAAGTCGCAGAGAAAAGATTAAGTGGAAATATCGGTGATTCTGTAATCCAGCTTCAGACACCCTTCGGAGGGGGGAAGACCCATGCACTTATAGCTCTGTATCACAAAGCGAAGGAGTGGAACGCAAAAGTTGCTGTTTTTGATGGAACGGCTTTCAATCCTGCAGAAGTTAGACCCTGGGAGGAAATTGAGAGACAGCTAACGGGTAAGATCGAAATAACTAAGGGAGAGATCTCTCCAGGAAAAGAAAAAATCGTAGACCTTATATCCTCAAGCTCTCCGGTTCTCATACTTATGGATGAAATCCTTGAATACGCAACGAAAGCGGCAGGTGTGAGAGTGGGAGACTCTAACCTCGCTTCTCAGCTTCTTGCATTCATACAGGAGCTGAGCGGTGCGGTTTCAACGGTGCCGAACGCCCTCCTCGTAATAACCCTACCCGCAAGTATCCTTGAACACTACGATGAAACTGCGGAGAGGATGTTCCAGCAGCTTCAGAAGATAACGGGAAGAATGGAAAAAATATACACTCCTGTAGAGGACGAAGAGATAGAACACGTTATCAGAGCGAGGTTATTTCAACATATAGATCTCACGGAAGCTAAAAAAGTAGTTGATGAATTCGTGAGCTATGCGAGAAAGGAAGGGCTGCTCAAGGAAGATGAGGAAGGACTGTTCAGGGAAAGGTTCATCAAAAGCTACCCTTTCAAGCCAGACGTTATAGACATTCTGTACAAAAGGTGGGGTTCCTTTCCTACTTTCCAGAGAACTCGTGGGGTTTTGAGACTTCTTTCTTTAGTGGTTCATGACCTTCTTGAGGAAAAGATACCCTTTATACGCTTGGGAGATTTCAATCTAAACAATAATGAAATTAGGAGGGAGCTTGTCAAACATATAGGACAAGAGTGGGATAGCATAATAGCACAGGATATAACTTCTCCCGACTCCGGAGCAAAGAAGGTTGATGAATCCCTGCTTTCCTATAAGCCCTACAGATTGGGAACTGTTGTAAGCACAACTATATTTATGACATCCTTCTCGGGCAGAGGGGAGAGGGGTAGCAGCATAAGAGAGCTCAAGCTCAGCTCTATAGTACCGGAAATCCCGAGTTCGGTGATAGATACAGTAATAAACGAACTAAAGGAAAAGCTCTTTTACCTCTCCGATGAAGGACTTTACTTCACAAACCAACCCAACCTGAACAGGATAGTAGTTAGCAAGGAGGAAAACATACAACCAGAAGAAATAGAAGAGAGGATAGAGGAAATTGTCAAAAACAGTATCTCAAAAAGCGGTCCCTTAAAGACATATCTTTTTCCAAAGTTTTCAAAGGATATACCTGACACTCCTGAACTGAAGCTGGTGATATTGGATAAAGAAGTCCCTGGTGCAGAATTTGTAGAAAAGAACGGGGAAAGCCCGAGGGTTTATAGAAATACCCTTATATTCCTTTGTGTAGATGAATACCAGAGAGAACCTTTCAGATCCTTCATAAGGAAATACCTTGCTCTTGAACATGTGAGCAAAGATAAACAGCTTAAATTGACTGAAAAGCAGCGGGAAGAATTACGAAACAAACTGAGAGCTATGGAAGACAGAATTTACGAGGAGCTTAGAAGATACCTCAGGAAAATCTTCCTGCCCCAAAAACAAGGTTTTGAAAGGATAGATATGGGTCTTCCTACACTGGGGGAGAGGTATTTAGACAGTGAGGTATATAGCTTCCTCACGAACCAGGGAAAAGTTCTGAAGAAACTCTCCCCTCAAGTGATAAAAGAAAAGTACTTGCAGGATAAAGATTACCTCGAAATAAAAAAGCTCTTTTCCGCATTTCTTAAGACACCGGGAGAGTTAAGACCGGAATCTCCGGAAGTTGTTAGGGATAGCGTAAGTGAAGGTGTAGCCAGAGGGATATTCAGATTTGGCTATCTTAAGAACGGCGAGGTGGAGTGTATATCTCCAGAGGAAACTCCTGTGGTCAGTTTTGAAGATGGAGAGGTCATCGTAAATCCCGAACTTTGTAAAGAAACGGAAGGTGTAGAAAAAAGAGGAGAAGAGAGAAGCAGTTCTCTTCAACAACCTACCGAAGGATCTTATACAACTGCGGTTGTGAGTAAACAACCTTCCGCTCCGTCTGGCTTGACCCGATATGAAAAGCTGATTCTTACACTAAGAGTGCCCCATGGGCAGATGATTACGTTAACACGAATAACAAATTTCCTAAAGGGAAAATTTGATAATCTTTCTATTGTCGTCACTCTGAATGCAGAAGGGGGAGAAGGGATATCCGAAGAGGAGTACAAAGACAAAATCCTTGAAGCTATAAATCAATCTGGAATTGATGTAGAAGAGGAGAACTTAAGCTAAATAAGTGCTTTGTCTAAAAATACAGTGATCACTAACCAATTAAAACATAAAAATTATCAATGATTTACGATCAATTATTGGACAATTAACTTTTCATTAACCCTTAATTATTCTTCAATTGTCTCCCCTCCGCTTCTGCGATATAGTTGTTGCGGGACAAGGAGAAGAGAGCATTAATTAAAATTCATTAAAGTTAATGGAGAGGTAATGGAGAGCTAATTAAAATTTTGATCGGATACATATATATTCCTATATCCGTGCAAAATGAAAATTGACTTTACATTGACGAACAATTAAAAATTAATGGAAGTTTCATTAAAAAATAATTACCTCGAGAGATAGGAGAGAAGGAGAGGGATCAGGTTTGCAGAGAGAGAATAGAAACTCAACGGTTACTCCATTCACACTCACAGCAACCCCTCAAGCTCTGGAGCTATTCTCTCTGCATAACTGTTGAGAAGATCAAGGAAAAGAACTTTATACTTGTTGGGAAGGTTCTTCGCAACTTCGTAAGGGATGTAGAAACCTGCAACCCTGCCCCTGCTGGTGAGGACGAGTATGTTCTCCTGCTGACTGAAAAGCTTTGACCACCCTGTCCTCATTTTCCTCATATTCACTATCTCAACCTTATCCCGTAAAATTTCTCTGCTCATTGTAAATAAAATTTGTGTAAAGAAATTTTCTTTACAAGCTTTGCTCTATCTTCTTGCCGGTTCAGGATAAGACAAATTAACAAATCTTGTTTATAAGTAAACAGATTTTGTTTATAATTATAAACACTATGGAGTTTATAGACAGGAGAAGTGAACTTGAAAGACTTAAGAGAGGTTTGCTTGAAGGAGAGAGCTTTGTGATAATAGCGCCGAGGAGGTATGGAAAGACCACGCTTATACGCAAGGTATTGGAGAAGCTGAAGGAGAGAGGAGTTCTGACTCTTTACATAGACCTCATGCCCTACGCGGATAGCGTTTCCGCTCTTTCAAAGCATATACTGGACAAAGCCCTTGACCTCTTCGGTGTTGAGGGGAAGATTAGAAAACTTCCCTATCTAATCCAGCTAAAAGGGAAAGCTATCCTTAAAGAAGAGGGTATAGAACTTAACCTTGAGGTCTTCAGAGAAAAAGATGAGAGAAAAATGCTTACGGAAGCGCTTGAGCTACCGGAGAAGATAGCGAAGAGAAAGGGGAAGAAGATGGTGGTAGCTTTCGATGAATTCGGGGAGCTTTACAAAACTAATCCTAATGCTGTAAAGCTCTTCAGGAGCGTAATTCAGCATCATGAGCACACGTCCTACATATTTGCCGGTTCCCAAGAAACACTCATGAAACAGGTCTTCGTAGATAAGGAAGGGATTTTCTTCAGGTTCGGAACGATAATGGAGCTTAAGGGTCTTGAGCTTGAGGACACGATAGCTTACGCTGTCGAAACTCTTTCCATAGATGCAGATGAGTTCGTGGAACTGTTTAATCTCCTTAAAGGACATCCCTACTATCTCGTCAGGGTGATGGAAAAGATCAAAAGCGGTAAGGATACAGCTTCTGCTCTTGAGGAGCTCATGGAGGAAGAAAGAGCGTATGTAGAACTGCTTATAGAACGTGTAGTTAGCGTAAAGCATGCTCTTGAGGTTTTGAGGACTATAGCGAACGGTGAAAATCCCTATAACATACCCCATGTAAGAGATCAGGTTATAAACAGGGTGCTTAACAATCTCGTGAACTTCGGATACCTGAGAAAGGTATCAAGAGGAGTTTACGAATTTACAGATCCTTTGCTTGAACTATATTTGAGACAGGAATGATCATCATAAAAGCTTTCTCCTTTCTGCATAGCTCAATACTTCCGAAAGAGAAACTCTCCACTCTTTACCTACCTTTTTACCTATGAGCACTCCCCTGTGTATGAGAACTCTGACATAATCTTTGTTCTTAAATCCGAGAAGCTGAGCCACCTGTTCGGGAGTTAAGAGGATGTCCTTTTCCCTCGCATACACTTTGAGATTGTGGAGAAGTTCCTTAGCTATGAGCTTCTCAAAATTCTCTACGTTCCCATACTCAAGCACCGTCTCCGTTATTTGCTCATCGCTCAGCTTCCTTCCCCTTGAGAGCTTATCAACCACAATAACTGCTCCCTCTTCAGCTTCCCTGAGAGCGGATATGTAAGAGTTTCTGTCTCTAAAAGCAACATTCAGCAATCCCCCCTCTATAAAGATGGCATTCATGAGTATCCTTCCCACTCTCCCGTTCCCGTCCACGAAGGGGTGGATTACCTCAAAGAGTAGGTGGAATATTGCTCCTTTCCTTGCGGGAGGGAGATCTGAGTTCCTGAGCCATCTCACTATCCTCTCCGTGAGCATGGGGACTGCTTCGGGTCTCGGAGGTTCAAAGCGAGCTCCGAACAAGGTCATCTCCGTATCCCTGTATCCCTTAGGGACGTTAAAACCTTCCCACAGCTTCTCGTATGTCCAGAGGATGAGAGCGGATGTTATCACCTCCTCCTTCCCCGCACTCTTCATAGCGAGGGAATAGACCTCTTTAGCGGTGTGGTGGTAATTCCACGCCTGTCGGAGTCTTGGGTCTTTGGGAGCTTCATCTCCGAGCTCTTCCATCTCCACTCTCACCCTTTCTATCGCAAGGGAGCACACAGTCTCCTCCTTGAGCAGGTAGGGAAGGAACTCCTCGCCGAGGACTATAACCTCTCTTTGATACGTCATCGTATCAGTTAATGTAGTGTAGGATTAAGAATTAGCAAGGAGATAAGCAGAATGATACGGTTTATGTGGAGAAATAAATAATTGCTCCTATAAACCGTAAGGTTTATCATAAGAAGGTAAGCTGGGGGTCTGAATGTGAGTGTTGCAAAAATAAGACTCGACTTTAACAGGGAGAAAGCCAAGGAGATAGTTCATCATTTTGTCAGGGAACCTACAGAGGAAGAAGTGAGGAGTATGGAAAAGTTTATCCAGCTTACCGAAAAGGGAGAGTATGAAAAAATAGTTGATGAGATAAAGAAAGAGTTGAGCTTCACATCTTAAACCACAACGCTGATAGTGGTCATAACAGAAAGGAGATTTCCGATTATGATATATATCAGGGTGGTGGAAGGTTGAGAGGAGGGTTAGCTATGGAAAGGAGTGTTGAAAACAAGAAGCTTTTGGAAGTTATCGGGATTGTCTTACAACTACATAATGGGAGACTGTATTCCAAAACTAAGCTCGTTAAGCTTCTCTACCTGCTTGACAGACATTTTGCGAATAAGTATGGAAGATCCCTTACTGGACTTAGATATACCAGTTATTTCTACGGACCCTATTCAGATGACATAGAATCAGCTTTGGATTACCTCGCCCGTATGGGATACATAACTATCAGATACGAGGAAGGATTTTATGGATCTCCTTACTATGTACTTACTTTAGTAGAACCACCACGGTTTTCAGCTCTAACCGATCAAGAAGCAACCGAGGTGAGGGAGTTTGTAAGTAATTATGTTGATAAGTCCCTCGAAGACATCCTTGAAGAGGTTTATGATACGGAAGAATATAAGAATGCAGAATTTGGGGAGGTCATAGAGCTTGGGAGAAGAGAGTAATAAAGATCCGTTTGCGGTACACCAAAATTCCACCTTTCCTAAGCTAATTAACCTACTCGAGAAGGAAAGTGTAATTGAGCAAATATTATGTAACACACACAATAGCAGGAAGATCAATATCAAGAATAAAGATGTGTTTTATGAACTTATATACTTTTCCATCCTTATACACGATTACGGTGTGGAGCGGATAAAGAACCATGAAGATTGTAGCTTGCTTGTCTCAGGAAACACAAATATAGGAATACGCTTAAAACCTGAG
The DNA here is from genome assembly GCF_055385515.1 of Hydrogenivirga okinawensis. NCBI lineage: Bacteria > Pseudomonadati > Aquificota > Aquificia > Aquificales > Aquificaceae > Hydrogenivirga > Hydrogenivirga okinawensis. Next base: position 767,293 of record NZ_AP042386.1, read on the forward strand.
CTAAGCATATCTATATTAAGGAAGCTTGTTTCATCTAACGAAGAGGTGGTTGCATCGGATGGTCTATTTAATTCTCTAATGGCTATCTACTTAGCAAGCGAGTTTTGTTTCAAGTTTTTGTATCCCAATACGTACATAGTAAATCTTGGTAAAAAAACACATGAGATAGATATTCTCGGGCGCTTGTTCAGGGACGAAACAGACTCTGAAGGTATATACCTTTTAGTAGAGACAACTTTAGGATTTCTTAAGCAAAAAAGAGAAAATTCCTTCCTAAAAGGAGGACATAACGATCATTTTAAGAAAGCGATTTTCAAAAAGTGGGCTATCGAAAGAATATTTGACATAAAAACTGGTCTTATCTATATAACAATAATTGACACTCTAAAGGAAGATGACTTTACAAGAAGCATCTTATCACGTGATACGGATATAAAAGTTGTTTCGTTTCTATCCGAATCAGCACCTCATCTGTGTGTATCCTTATTTACTGAAAACACCTCACAATCCTATACTGATTTCTTGGAAGAGAACTTGATCAGAAAAGTGAAGGATTCGTTAGAGCACATACTGTCTGGCTAAATCATTTCCCTTCATTTGCCATACACGTGACATAGGGCAAGCTCAAGACATTACAAAGGGTATTTAACTATAATAAAGCTATTGATGGAAGAGAGGATCGTTATACGAGCATACAAAATGACCTCAGACACAGGTTTCGCACCAAACCCCTTTCATGGTTACTTGACTTTAGCAACCTGTAAACCCGGGATCCGTCTTAAAACAAAAGTTGGAGAGTGGATATGTGGTTTTGATTCCAAAGAACTTAGTGGTTCACCTGTAGGTGAGGAGAGACTTGTATATGCTATGAAAATAGAGGAAAAGCTTACTTTTGATGAGTACTATGAAGATCCAAGATTTCAAAAGAAAAAGCCACGTAGTGGGAAGCTCTTCAGAGAAGGAGATAACATACTTTATCATGGAGAAAGGGTTGGAGAGCATGGTTACCATAGAAAAGAAGAAGAATGGTCTCACGATTTAAAAGGAAAATATGTTTTAGTATCGCAGGAATTCTGGTATTTCGGCAAATGTGCCATTAAAGTCTCTAAGGAAGTAAAACCTTATGTCCCTAAGACAAGCACATACTATGGTGTTATTACTTCGGGATCCTCAGCAAAAAAGTTTATAGATTGGCTAATTAAGAATTTTCCCAAACCTGGAATCTACGGTCCACCACACAAATGCAAATGTGACTCATGGCAGGAAGATGAAAACTTCGTAACAGCCCTATGTCTTTGAGCTTACCTTTCACGAACATACCAGATACCCAAGTTATTGACTGTATGTTTAGAATTTAGCAAATTTAAATTATGCCCAAGGGAACCGGGTATTTAAGAAAGAGGGGAAAGAGTTGGCATTTCGAGTATATGAGGAACGGGATAAGGTATTATGCTAACTTCGGCCCCGTTTCCAAGAGCGTAGCGAGGGAACTTGCGAACGAGTTTGTTTCGAAGATCATCAGAGAGGAAATACTCCCCGGAAAGGAGAAGGTAAAGTTCGGAGACCTCGTGGAGCATTATAGGGAGTGGTACGAGACACACTCTAAAGCGAAAAAGAGGAGTAAAGAAGTGCACCTCTACCGTCTTTCTCTCCTCGGGGACTTCTTTGGAGATGTGTTCGTGGACAGGATAACCTGGTCTGTGGTGGAGAGGTACAAGAGGGAGAGGTTGGATGAGGGAGTCTCCAAGACCACGATAAACAAGGAACTCAAGCTTATGAAAACTGTTATAAGAAAAGCTATGGAGTCGGGGATATACAAGGGGGAGATGCCGAAGATAGAGCTCTTTAAGGAGAAGGAGACGGAAAGGGTGAGGTCTCTTACACCCGAAGAAGCTCAGAAACTCATAGAAGCTTGCCCAGAGTGGTTCAGACCCGTGATAATATTTGCACTCAACACGGGATTGAGAGCAGGGGAGATATTCTCTTTAAGGTGGGAGAACGTGGACTTTGAGAAAGGGGTGATAAGGATAGAGAAGGAGACGACCAAGACCAAAGATGTTTATACTATTCCTATGAACTCCACCGTGAGGGGACTGCTCGAAGAGGTCAGGAGGGAACAGGAAGAGAAGGGCATAACCCACGGTTTCGTGTTCACGAACAAGCTCGGACTTCCGTACAAGTACGAAGACAAAACCTACGGGAAGATTTTCAGGAGAGCTTGTGCAAAAGCGGGTATAAAGGACTTCAGGTTTCACGACCTGAGACACACCTTCGCTTCCTGGGTAGCTATGTCTTCGAGGGACATATACGCAGTTCAGAAGCTCCTAAACCACAAGGATCTAAGGATGACAAAACGCTACGCTCACCTGACCGACGGATACCTGAAGGGGGTGGTAGAGAGTCTGGAGGGTTTCGGCATATTTTCGACAAAAAAATGAGAAAAATGACGGGAAGTGATTGTGTGTCAATTATTACAAAATCGGAATCCTGTCCTGTCAAGCCGGAGGGCGCGAGTTCAAATCCCGTCGGCTCCGCCATTCCCAATAAAAATCAAGGGAGGATTCAATGGACTACCACGTGAAGGATCTATCCCTCGCAGATCAGGGTAGGAATAGGATCGAGTGGGCGGAGATGGATATGCCCGTCCTCAGGAGCATAAGGGAGAGGTTCTCGAAGGAAAAACCTCTCGAAGGTATCAGGATATCCGCCTGCCTCCACGTTACTACCGAGACCGCCAACCTCGTTCTGACCCTAAAAGCCGGAGGTGCACAGGTCTTTCTAACAGCCTCCAATCCCCTCTCGACCCAGGACGACGTCGCTGCCGCTTTAGTAAAGCACTACGATATACCCGTCTTCGCTATAAGGGGAGAGGACAGGAACACCTACTACTCCCACCTGAAGGCGGTGATCGAAAAGGGACCTCACATAGTGATAGACGACGGGGCAGATCTGATCTCAACGCTCCACAAAGAGTATCCTGAGCTCGCGGAAAGGGTCTTGGGGGGTATGGAGGAAACCACGACGGGGGTTATAAGGCTCAAGGCTATGGCTAAGGATGGAGTTCTGAAGTTCCCTATCATCGCGGTAAACGACGCCTACACAAAGCACATGTTCGACAACCGATACGGGACGGGTCAATCAACGATAGACGGGATACTGAGGGCTACCAACAGGCTCATCGCCGGATCCTACTTCGTGGTTGCGGGATACGGATGGTGCGGTAAGGGAGTCGCTCAGAGGGCGAGGGGTATGGGAGCCAACGTGATAGTTACGGAGGTAGATCCCATAAAGGCTCTCGAGGCGAAGATGGACGGCTTCCTCGTCATGCCGATGATAGAGGCTGCGAAGTTAGGGGACTTCTTCGTTACTGTTACCGGCAATACATCGGTGATCAGGAGGGAACACTTTGAGGTTATGAAGGACGGAGCAATCGTCGCCAACTCGGGACACTTTAACGTTGAGATAGATCTTGAAGCTCTTGAGGAGATGAGTGTCTCCAAGAGGGAGATCAGGAAGGAGGTGGAAGAGTACAAGCTTCCCGACGGTAGGAGGATATACGTCTTGGCTCAGGGTAGGCTTGTGAACCTCGCCGCCGCCGAGGGACATCCCGCCTCGGTTATGGACATGTCCTTCGCCAATCAGGCGCTCTCTTCCGAGTTCATAGTTAAGAAACATACAGATTTAGAGAAGAACGTTTACAAGGTTCCCGACGAGATAGACAGGGAGGTGGCAAGGCTCAAGCTCTCCGCCATGGGTGTGGAGATAGACGAGCTCACTCCAGAGCAGGTGAAATACCTCTCCTCTTGGGAGTTCGGAACCTGAGGTTTGAGGAGTTTAGGAGAGAGGTAGAGAACTTAGAAAGGATAGCGGAGGGCTGGAGGGGTATAGTTTACAGGGGTAAATGGAGAGGAAAGGATGTAGCCATCAAGGTCGCCAAGAGTCCGGAGGTTGTAAAGGCTATACAGAAGGAGGCCGAGATCTTAGAGAAGCTAAGGGGGATAGAAACCTTCCCTCAGATTGTCCTGAGGGGGGAGGACTTCTTCGTCTACCACTTCATAGAAGGAGTTCCTTTCAGGAAGGTAGTGTTAAATCCGGAGGAAGAGAAGGAAGTTCTCAGGAAGCTCTTGGAGATCGCCTACCTTCTGGATTCCCTCGGAATAAAGAGGGACGAGTTCGCCAACGTGGACAAGAACGTTCTGATCGGCCGGAACGGGAAGGTTTACGTCCTCGACTTCGAGAGGGGAGGTTTTTCCAAAAGACCTTCAAACCTAACCCAGTTTATGCAGCTGCTCGTTCGGAAGGGCTACTTGGATAGGGAAGAGGCTATCAGACTCGGAAAAAAATACATGAAGGATAGGGAGGCGGTCTTTAGGGAGTTGTTTCGTAGGCTAAAATAGAAGGGTGGAGATCTTCAAAGACTTCGATCTTGGAAACCTTACGAGCATCAGGATAGGGGGGAGAGCGAGCTTTTTCTCTGAGCCCTCAAGTGTGGAAGAGGTAGCCCGGCTAATAAAGTTCTCAAGGGAGAAGGATATGCCCCTCTTTGTTCTCGGCGGAGGATCTAACACGATTTTTGGAGAAGTGAAGGGGCTTGTGATAAGTCTAAGAAGGCTGAGAGGGATGAGGGTTGAAGAGAGGAACGGAAGGGTTCTCGTAGAGGTCCTTGCAGGAACACCACTCCAAGAGATCGTGAGCTTTGCGGTAAAGAACGAGCTTGAGGGTATCTACAGGCTGATGGGATTTCCCGCGAGCGTCGGAGGAGCGGTCGCCATGAACGCAGGGTCCTTTGGCTCCGAGATGAAGGACTTTATCGAGGAAGTGAGCTTTTTGGACTGGGAGGGAAACCTTATAACCAAGAAAAGGGAGGAGATAGATTTCTCCTACAGAAGCTCCCCCTTTCCCAAGGAGGGTGTCGTCGTTTCCTGCAAGCTCCTTTTGAAGAGGTCGGAGGTTTCTGTGAAAAAAGAGTTTGAAAAGATAAGGATCGAGAGGAAGAGAAGCCAACCTATAAACCTTCCCACGAGTGGTTCTACCTTTAAGAATCCATATCCGATGTTCGCGGGGGAACTTTTGGAGAGAGTCGGAATGAAGGGCTTTAGAAAGGGTGGAGTCTCCTTCTCTGAGAAGCACGCCAACTTTCTCGTGAACTTGGATAGAGGGAAGTTTGAGGAAGTTAGATCTCTTATAGAGGAGGCTAAGAGGAGGGTATTTGAGAAGTTCGGGGTTAAGCTCGAGGAGGAGGTTAGGCTTATTGAGGATAGTGGTTCTGATGGGTGGAAGGTCCTCTGAGAGGGAGATATCCCTCAAGACCGGGAAGGCGATAGCGGAAGCTCTCAAGGAAATGGGACATGAGGTCTTTGAGCTCGATCTTACGGAGGATCTCTGTCAGAGATTGATGGAGATAAAGCCCAACAAAGTTTTTATAGCTCTTCACGGTCCTTACGGGGAGGACGGCAGGATTCAGGGGCTCTTGGACATCCTCGGCATACCTTACACAGGATCGGGCGTCCTTGGAAGTGCCCTCGCAATGGACAAGGATATAACCAAGAGACTCCTGAGATCAGAGGGTATCCTTACACCTGATTGGATATGCGTAAGGAAAGGAGAACCTGTACCTGAGTGGAGAAGCTTCCCAGCTGTCGTGAAACCCGCCGATCAGGGATCGAGCGTGGGGCTAAAGGTTGTGGAGGGAAGGAAAGAGCTTGAAAATGCAGTTAAAGAACTCTTTCAACTGACCGAAAAAGTTCTTGTAGAGTCCTTTATCGAGGGTAGGGATATGACGGTGGGCGTGCTCAAAGACAAAGCCCTTCCAGTAATAGAAGTGAGACCCAAAAAGGGCATATACGACTACGAAAGTAAGTACACGAAGGGAGCTACGGAGTATCTCTTTTTAGACGAAGAGGATCTTTCGAGGGAGCTCCAAGACATAGCCCTAAAGGTTCACAGGCTATTGGAACTCAAAGATCTATCGAGGATAGACTTCAGAGTAGATAAGAAGGGAAACCCTTACGTTCTGGAGGTGAACACAATACCCGGCATGACGGAACTGAGTCTCTTTCCCATGGCATGCAAGAGGGCAGGAATAGAGTTCAAGGAGATGCTTGCTATAATACTCTCCTGACGCGGAGGGAGATGTGAAAAAAAGAAATAGTAAGGCTAAGAAGATCTTTTCAGTTTTCCTCTTCTCTTCATGGATAAGCTTTATGGCTACTGCAGGGTTCTTTATCCCTTCATTTCTTATCCAGTTACCCATGTTCCAGATAAAGGAGGTTGTGGTAGAGGGAAACGAGAAGATACCGCTGGAATCTGTAAAGACAGTTATCGAAGAACTCAGCGGTAACCTTCTTAGATTAAACGGAACGGAGCTAAAGGAGAGTCTGAACGGTAAGTTTGGAGGGCGCGTGAAGGAGGTATTCGTTTCCAAAAACATAGGGGTGGATGGGATCAGGATAAAAGTTGAAGTTGTAGAAAGGAGTCCGGTCGCAAAGGTTAGGGTCGGGAAGGAACTTTTACTGATAGATGAGGAGGGAAATCTCTTTTATCCGATGGGCGATGACCTTAAGAAGCTCGTGGAACTCAGGACCTACGACCTTCAAGTTTTGGGAAAAAACTTTACCAAACTCAGGGAGGAAATACTATCTTCAGGACTCCCGATACAACAGATAGATATTAGAAGAGATAAAATCCTTCTCCATATTAAGGAGAAGGAGATCATCTTACCCCCCATAGATTTACTTTCAGAGAACGTCTCATCCCGATTGAAGTTGATTTATAATTTTCCGGAGGGAAATGTTGATTTACGTTATGGGAGATTTATCTTAGTAAGAAATTGAGATGGGATGAGAACAGTTGCGGCAATAGACATAGGTACAGATAAGATAGTTGCCCTTATCGGGGAGGTGGACAACTACGGGGACGTTCACATAGTAGGTGTAGGGGAAACTAAGGCAAGGGGGATAGACAAAGGGTCTATTACAAGGCTCGAGGTGGCAGCAAGGGCAATAGCCACCGCCGTCCGCGAAGCGGAGGAGATGTCGGGGCAGAAGGTAACGAACGTTGTCATAAACGTTTCTGGAGCCAACGTAAAGAGTCAGAATGAGAGGGACACGATAAATATATCTCCGAGTCCTGTGGAAGTAGAGGAAGAGCACATAAACAGGCTCCTGGAAAGGAGTATAGCTAAGGGCAAGGAAGACGGATTCGACATAGTCCACGCCATACCGAGAAAGTACACCTTAGATGACCAGGAAGGTATAGAAGATCCGGTAGGCTTAATAGGATCGAAACTCACCGCTCAGGTTCATATAGTAAAGGTAGGAACAACGCTTAGCAGGAATTTGGAGAAGGCTGTGGCATCGGCGGGTTTCCAACCCACAATGAGGGTGGTTAACGCCTTAGCCTCTGCCAAATCTGTTCTGAAAGAGGAAGAGATGGACGACGGTGTCCTCCTGATAGATATGGGGGCTGGTCTTACCGACTTCGTTCTATATCTTGAGGGACATCCGGTGATAACTGGATGCATACCCTTTGCTGGCAACGCCATAACTAAAGACATTAGCTACTTCATGAAGGTAGATCAGGAAGAAGCTGAGAGAATAAAAAAGGACAGCGGCGTTGCCCTTGTGGATCTGGTAAAGGATGGCGATATACTCAAGATAAAGCCAAGGGGAGAAACCAGGGAACTTTCTATAGAGAGGTTCAGGCTTGCCGAAGTTATTCAGGTTAGACTCGAGGAGATAGTGGAAAAGATAGTTGAGAAGATAGAAGAGGCGGGTTATAAACTTGACAGTGCTAACGCGGGCATCGTGATAACGGGAGGGACAGCAAACCTTAAGGGTATAAAGGAGTTCTTAGAGAAGTTTACAGATCTTCCTGCGAGGGTAGGAGTTCCATCGAGCCTTATCGGACTTAAGGAGAAAATAGAAAATCCTAAGTACGCAACAGCAGTGGGGCTTCTGAATTTCGGTACAAAACCTGAGGGTGTTATATTAGAAAAAAGAGCTCTTATTTCAACTAACAACAGTGGGGGGATTAAGGATATCATAGAGAAGATCAAGGATTTTTTTAGAGAAATCCTCTAAGGAGGGAAGGCTATGGAGATTCAGAGCGGTATTAATCCAACGAGAATAAAGGTAATGGGTATTGGAGGTGGGGGCTGTAACGCCGTAAACAGGATGTTCCTCGACGGGATCGAGGACGTTGAAATCTACGCTATAAACACCGATGTTCAACATCTGAGCGCTCTATCGGTCCCACACAAGATCCAGATAGGTGAGAAGGTCACGAGAGGGTTAGGTGCGGGCGCAAGGCCCGAAGTGGGAGAGCAGGCAGCACTCGAGGATATAGAGAAGGTTAAGGACGTTCTCAAAGATACCGACATGCTCTTCATAGCCGTAGGTCTCGGTGGAGGAACGGGAACAGGTGCTGCTCCGGTAATAGCCCAGACGGCAAGAGAGATGGGAATTCTAACCGTTGCTGTCGCTACCCTTCCCTTCAACTTCGAAGGTCCAAGAAGAATGAAGGTAGCCCTCGAGGGACTGAGCAAACTTAAAGATAACGTTGATACTTATATAGTTATACACAATCAGAAACTCCACGAGATAGGCAATAAGGTTCTAACCGTTAAAGATGCCTTCAAGGAGGTGGACAACGTTCTCTCAAAGGCGGTCAGGGGTATAACCAACATAATATCAACCTCAGCGATGATAAACGTGGACTTTGCCGATGTCAGAACGGTCATGGAAGGTGGAGGTCTCGCCCTAATAGGTATGGGAGAAGGAAGAGGGGAAGGAAAGATAGACCTTGCGGTCGAGCAGGCTATAACGAGCCCACTGCTCGAAGGAAACTCCATAGAAGGAGCAAAAAGGTTACTCGTCACTCTATGGGTGAGCGAGGACGTTCCCTTCAATGAGGTGGAGCAGGCAATAAACGGCATAATGGAGAGGGCTCACCACGAACCTCTCATAATCTTCGGTGCGGTCTTAGAGGAAGGTGTAGAGAACTTCCTGAGGGTGGCGGTCGTTGCTACCGACTTCGATAAAGCGCAATCTAAGGAGGAAGAGGAGGAGAACCTCTTCAGGATAATCAAGAGGGAAACGCCTCCTGTGAAAAAGGCAGTTCCAGAAGAGGGTATAAGCCCGGTAGAACCTGAGGAGGAAATACCGGCGATACTCAGGAGAAAGAGGAAGATATAATTTAAATACGTGAAGCCGATAAATCCTAAGAAGAACAGGGCCTTTTCTTTCCTCCTCGGTCTGATCTACGGATACAGAACGGCCGATATGGAGCTGAAGGTTCTCTCGATAGAGGAGTTTAATGAAAACAGACATAACGACTGTAATATCTACTACCTCGACAAGAGGGAGGACAAGGTGAGCAAGGGAAAACCTATAGAGAATCCTACCCATATAGTGGCTATAAAGGAGGATTTTGAAGCCAAGAAGGTAAGGATCTATATTTATAGGTCATGATCCACAAGGAGCTGAGCGAGGAAACTAAGAGGGATCTAAGGGAGTACTTCGAGGACAGGGACTACATGGTTATAGCCGTCCCGAAGAGGGAGCCGGCGAGAGTCTACGTGGCAAAAGCTACTCGGGCTGTGGAAACCGCCCGGAGAATACATGACCTCTCCCCGGGAGCGACGGTAGCGCTTGGCAGAGCTATGGTCGGAGCTCTGCTCCTCACATCCCTCGTGAAGCATGCAACAGACCAAAAGGTTCTCCTGAAGATAGAGGGGAACGGTCCGATAGGAACGATAGTCGCTGAAGCAGACGGAAAGGGAAGGGTAAGGGGCTTTGTGGAAAATCCTAAGGTAGATACATACACGAAAGAGGCGGAGGGAAGGAAGAAGTTCGACGTCTCAAAGATAGTTGGAAGGGAAGGAACACTCACGGTGGTCAAGGAGCTGAGAATGGGGACGCCTTATACAAGCATAGTTCCCCTGGTTTCCGGTGAGATAGCTGAGGACCTCGCCTACTACTTCTCCCAGTCGGAGCAGATACCCTCTGCCGTCGGAATAGGAGTTCTTATAGGTGAAAATGGAGAGGTTAAACAGGCTGGGGGCTTTCTCGTCCAGACTCTTGGAGGTATAAGCGAAAAGGTGGTGGATCTACTCGAGCACAGGGTTAGGGAGCTACCCCCCGTAACCGAGCTTATGGAGCAGGGAAGGAGACCGGAAGATATTGCGGTGATGCTTTTGGAAGATCTCGAACCGCAACTGATAGGTCTGAAGGAGATCGAGTATTACTGTCCCTGCGACGAGGAGGTGGCAAGGTCGAGCCTCCTTCTGCTGACCGAGGAGGAGCTCAGCGACATATTCGCAGAGGGTCCCGCTGAGGTAGTCTGTAAGTTCTGCGGTAGGGTTTACAGGTTCTCTGAGGAGGATATTAAGAAGAGCTGATGTCTTGTCTATAGACCGCAGGGTAGTATATTAATGAATAACTATTCACTGGAGGTGAAGATGTGCCTCGCCATACCTTCTAAGGTGGTCGAGATACACGGGGATGGAACCGCAACTGTCGATACTATGGGCGTAAAGAGGAGGATCTCCTTAGAGCTTATACAAGAGGAGGTAGACATAGGGGACTACGTCCTTATCCACGTGGGCTTCGCCATCCAGAAGCTTAACGAGGAGGAGGCTCTGAAGAGCCTGGAACTCTTTGAGGAGATCGTCAGGGAGCTTGAGGAAGTGGAGAGTATGGATGGAGCAGAGCCTTATAGATCTGAGAGCTGATTTCAGGAGCTCCAAAAGAATAAAGAGCTTAGTAAGAGCTATAAAAAGGGAGGCTCGGGGACTCGACCTTCCAGTTCACATCATGGAGTTCTGCGGAGGGCACACCCACTCGATAATGAAGTTCGGAATAGATCAGCTCTTAGAAGGTGTCGTTCGGTTCGTTCACGGACCCGGCTGTCCCGTGTGCGTCATGCCGATGTCGAGGATAGACTTGGCTATCGAGCTCGCCAAGAGACCGGAGGTAATCCTGTGCTCCTACGGAGATCTCCTCAGAGTCCCCGGATCGAACAGAAAGAGTCTCCTTAACCTTAGAGCTGAAGGGGCTGACGTGAGGATGGTTTACTCCTGTCTGGACTGTCTGAAGATAGCAAAGGAAAACCCGGATAAAGAAGTGATCTTCTTCGCTATAGGTTTTGAGACTACCACACCACAGACCGCGGTTCTGATAAGGAAGGCTAAGGAGTTGGGGATAAAGAACTTGTCGGTCGTTTCGAACCACGTGATAACACCTGCTGCTATTCAGCACATACTGAACGCTCCGGAGATAAGGGAGATAGGCAAGGTAAGGATAGACGCCTTCATAGGTCCCGGACACGTGAGCGTGATAATAGGGACAAAGCCCTACCACTACTTTGCCGAAGAGTTCCAGAAGCCCGTGGTGATATCTGGATTCGAACCGGTAGACGTTCTCCAGTCGGTTCTAATGATTGTAAGGCAGCTAAAAGAGAGGAGGGCGGAGGTGGAGAATCAATACGGGAGGTTCGTAAGCTACGAAGGAAACGAAAAGGCTCAGAGGCTCGTTGCGGAGGTTCTCGAACTCAGGAAGGAGTTCGAGTGGAGGGGATTGGGAAACATCCCCTATAGCTCCCTGAAGATAAACTCCAAGTATGAGGATCTCGACGCTGAGAAGAGATTTAAGGTGAGTCTCCCGCAACCTAAGGAGCACCCCGCCTGTATATGCGGGAGGGTTATAAGGGGAGTGGCTCTTCCGACCGACTGCAAGCTCTTTGGTAAGGTGTGCACTCCTTCGAATCCACTCGGATCCTGCATGGTCTCCTCCGAGGGAGCCTGCGCCGCTTACTTTAAGTACAGACTCACTTGAGCTTTTCCAGCTTCTCCATTAACCTCTTTTCTTGATCTTTCTCCCCTTCCTTTCCGGATTTTAAGAGTTTTAAAGCGGACTCGTAATACCTTTTAGCCTCCTCCGGATAGCCCATCTTTAAAAGAACGTCCCCTACGTGCTCGTTCACGACCGGATCGTCGTAGGCGCGCCTAAGAGCATCTAAAAGGTACTGTATAGCCCTCTCGTAATCGCCCTTCATGTAATAAACCCAGCCCATACTGTCTATGTAGGCGGGATTTTCTGGATCTGCAGCAAGGGCTTTCTTTATAAGCTCCTCAGCCTCGTCCACCCGTGAGGATCCGTACCACAACAAAAGAGAGTAGCCGAGGTGATTGTAGAGGTCGGGATCGTTCGGGTTTAGCTCAAGAGCTTTTCTTAAGTTCTGCTCAGCCTCCACTATCCTGCCGAGTTGATCGAGAGCTATAGCCTTCAGAAAGTAAGCCCTATAATCTCTCGGATTGATAGATATAACTTTGTCGAGCATCTCGATAGCCTTCTCGTAGTCCTTCTTTTCCGAATAGAGACCTGCCCTTAGCATATATAGGTTTACGTTGGCTGGGTTGAGAAACAAACCTTTCTCTATTAGCTTTTCCGCTCTTTCGAACTCCCCAAGCTTTATATATAAGTTGGCGAGCCTCTCTATTATCTTCGTATTGTTCGGCACGAGCTTGTAGAGCTTTTCGTATATATCCTTCGCCTTTTTAAGCTCTCCGGTCACTTCAAGGGAGAGAGCGTAAGAGTAAGCCACGTTGAGATCGTCGGGGTGTTCCCTGTATATATCTTCCAAGATCCTCTTCGCTTCCTGAAAGTTTCCCGACTGGAGGAGAGTTACTGCGTACTGGTGCTTGTACTGATAGCTCGAGGGATAGAGCTCGTAAAGTTTTCTGTAGATCTCCTTAGCCTCCTCTATCCTGCCCGTAGCCATGTAGAGCTGGGCGAGCTTTTCCAAAGCCACCCTGTTGTTTGGGTCCTCTTTCAGAATACTCTTGTAGAGTTTCTCCGCTTTGCTGAACCGTTCACTCTTCTCGTATATCTTCCCGAGGGTGACGAAGGCTGCCTCGAAGGTTTTCCTTATCTCGAGAGCCTTTTGAAGGTACTCGATCGCCTTGTTCACGTTTCCCTCGTTAAGATAAAGCTGTCCCAAGAGGTAGTAAGGGAACGGTGTGTTGGGACTGACCTCGGCAAGCCTCTGGAGTATATCCTTCGCCTTCCTGTACTTTTTATCCTTGAGGTACTCGTCGGCAAGGAAGATGAGTATCTCTCTGCTATTGGGAAACTTACGGTAAGCCCTTTCCAGAACCTTCAGAGCCTCCTTTCTCTTACCTGTCAACCTATAGATGCTGTAGAGGGCTATGTAAGGCTCTTGGGAGTTTGGAAATCTCCTCATATACTCCTCGGCAAGCTTTAAGGCTCTCTCGGTGTTCCTCAAGGAAATCTCGAGCCTTATGGTGTCCATGTAAAGTGAGGGTGTCGGTTTTTCATCAAGAGCCTGAAGGCAGTAGAGTTCAGCCTCTTTAGGTTTGTTTGAGAGATATCTACACATCAGGTAGTCGAAGTAGTAGTTGGCAAAGGAGAAGGATGCTCCTATCAGGAGTGCTATTAAGAACCTCATTCCTTACCGCCTTCCTTATATATGAGTATGGGGACCTCCACCTTTCCGAACACCTCCGTTGAGGTGCTCCCCAATATTATCCTCTTAAGCCCAGAGAGTCCTCTGCTTCCCATTATGAGCAGCTCTATGTCCGGATCCTTTTGAACGTACTCGACTATCTCCTCGGAGGGGTCCTTACCGCTCAGAAAGGTGGTGCTCACTTCAAAACCTTCTTTTTTGAATCTTTCCTTTATCTTCTCCATATACTTCTTCTTCTCCTCCCTGTACTTCTTGTATATTGCTTCGCCTATCTTCTCAACCACCGGTATGTCTATAGGCTCCTCTACGTGAAGTATTTCTACCCTAACCTTGAAGGGTTTGAGGAACCTCAGAGCAAAGTCGAGTGTCTTTTCGGCGGTCTTGGAGAAATCGTAGGCTATCAGAACCTTCTTAGAGAAGGTCGGCTCCACCCCCTTAACTATTAAAGTCGGTTTGAGACTGTGCTTCACTATCTTCTCTGCCGTCGAACCTATTAGGATCTTTTCTACAAGACCCTTCCTGTGACTCCCTATAACGACGAGATCTGGATTTTCCCTTTCTTCTATCTCTAAAACGAGATCCCGAGGATCGCCCACCTCTACGATAGCCCTTGACCTTACAGGCTTTAGGAACTCCTGAAAACCTCTGAGCTTCTCGAGAGCCTCCTTTTTCTTATTCTCCTCTATCTCCTGAAGGATCTTTACGTCTATGACGTCCACACTGAGGCTCTCGGGATAAGGTATGTATATGGCGGGCGATACTGCGTGGAAGAGTATCACCTCCCCTCCGTGGGCTTCTACGATTCTCTTCACAGCTCTGAGAACTACGTTCGTTATGTCCGAGAAGTCGACGGGCACAAGAACCTTCAACCTAATCCTCCTTGAGATGGGAGAATACCACCTCCTCCAAGAACCCCTGTATCCTTCCGTTGGAAGCTACTATGTCCCTCTTCCTTCCTTTCTCCAGCACCCTGTAATCTCCTCCAGCTTCCTTTAGTATAACAGCTCCAGCCGCTATGTCCCATGGATGGAGCTCGAACTCTGTGAGCCCTTCAAATATGCCCTCCGCAACGAAGCACAGGTCCACCGCGGCTGCCCCAGGTCTCCTCATAGCAGCAACTTTATCGAAAATCTCCTTAAAGATACGCCAGTAAACGTCGAGGTCTCTCATCGCTCTCGAGGGAAAACCGTAAGCCACCACCGAGTACTTGAGATCGGAGGTGGGACTCACCCTTATCCTCTTCCCGTTCTTAAAAGCCCCCAAGTCCTCTCCAGCCCAGTAGAGGGAGTCGTAGGAAGGCAGATAGACTGCTCCTACTACAGGTTTATCCCTGAACAGGAGACCTACAGAAACGCCGAAGATGGGAAATCCCGCTATGTAGTTCTTAGTCCCATCGAGAGGATCTATATACCATACGAACTCCCCGTCCTCTTCTCCTCCTTCCTCTTCGCCGACGATCCTGTGGTCGGGGAACTTCCTCGCGAGGAAGTCCCTTATCCTCTCCTCCGAGGTTCTGTCCACGTAGCTTACAAAGTCCTTCTCACCCTTTTCTTCTATATTCTCATCGAGAACCTTTCTGAAGTTCTCCTTAAGCACCATTCCTCCGATAAGAGCCGCCTCCTTGGCAGCCTGAACGAACTCTTCAAGTTTCATCTTCACTCCTTGTCGTCTAAAACCTCTAAGCAGGGAAGGGAATTCCCCTCAAGGAGCTCTAAGAAGGCTCCTCCACCGGTGGAGACGAAGTCTATAGCGTTGTAGACGCCGGCTTTGTGGATCGCGTGGTCCGTGTCTCCCCCACCCGCTATGGTAAGTGCGGGGGAGTGGGCTATCATCTTGGCTGTCTCAAAGGTGCCGTTCTTGAACCTGTCGAGCTCGAAGACCCCCATAGGTCCGTTCCAGATTATCGTCTGGGCATCCGAGATTATCTCCTTGAGGAGATCCACAGAGACGGGACCTATATCCAGCCCCATCCACTCGTCGGGTATCTCCTGCCACGGAACGACCTTCGTGGGAGTGCTATCCGAGAGTTCCTTGCCTATGACGAAGTCCACGGGCAGATAAAGCTTAACGTCTAACTTCTTAGCCACGTCGAGGATGTCGAGGGCGGTGTCTATGAGATCCTCCTCAACAAGGGAATTGCCAACCCTGTAGCCCATAGCCTTTATGAAGGTAAAAGCCATCGCTCCGCCGATGAAGAGTTTATCTACCCTCTTGAGGAGGTTCTTTATTATTCCGAGCTTTGTCGATACCTTAGCTCCTCCCAATACCGCGACTACGGGTCTCTGGGGGTTTATCATCGCCTTCTCAAAGTAGTTGATCTCCTTCTCCAAGAGAAATCCCATCACCGCAGGTCTGAGGAACTTGGGAACGAGATAGACGGAGGTGTGCTTCCTGTGGCAGGTTCCGAAGGCGTCGCTCACGTACACTTCACCGAGGCTCGCAAGCTCTTTCGCAAACTCCTCATCTCCCTTGGTCTCTCCCTCGTGAAAACGAAGGTTTTCCAAGAGAAGTACTTCTCCCTCCTTGAGCCCGGAGGCCATTCTCTTAACTTCTTCTCCCACACAGTCGGGAGCGAGCTTCACCTCCTTCTCTATAAAGCGAGAGAGCCTCTTGGCTACAGGAGCGAGGGAAAACCTCGGATCCCTACCTTTAGGTCTGTCCAGGTGGGACATTAGAATTGTCTTCGCCTTAGCATCTAATAGATACTCGATGGTAGGAAGGGTGGCTCTTATCCTCGTGTCGTCAACTATGTTACCTTGCTCGTCCAAGGGAACGTTGAAATCCACCCTGACGAGAACCTTCTTTCCTTTAACGTCTATATCTCTGAGGCTCTTCTTTCTTGGCATGGCTTAAAATTCTACCATAAGGATATAAGCTTACCCTTATAATACTTTTATGGTCTTCTACCTTTTGCCCTGGAGCCGGAAAAAGTCCAAGATGGACCTGATCAGAGAGGACCTCCTCGAGGTTTGGAGGAAAGGGAAGAACCATTTTCCTCAGCTCAATCCCCTGAGGGAAGCTCTCATAAGACACTTCGGAGTAGAGACGTCGCCGTTAGCCCCTGCTTTTAGAAGGTATAAGGGGAGGTTCTGGGAGGAGCTCAGCTTCTGGGCACTCCCCTCGAGAGTTCAGGAAGAGATCTCTCGAAAGGGTATCGTTTTTTCTCCTCTCCTCGGCATGCTTTCACCGGAAGACCCGGTTCCAATCTACGATCTCGACTGGAAAACTTCTTACGAAGGTAAAACTCTAAAGGATTTCTGGAAAGGGCACTTGGAAGAGATACAGAGAAAGCTCTTCGAAGACTCAATCCTCTTCGACTTTCTTTCAACTGAGGACAGAAAAATCCTCACCCTCCCCGCAGGAAATAAAAGAGTCAGCTTCGAATACTACAGGAAGGACAGGAGGGTTATAAACTCCCTTCCGCACAGGGCTTACACTCTGAGATACATAGTTGAGATGAAGGTCGGGATAGATGATCTTGAGAGGATAAACTTCCTCGACTACAAGGTAAAGGACATAGTAGAAGAAGGGAGTACCCTGAAGGTAATACTCAAGAGTGAGGGAAAGTATATATGAAGCTTGACGCGGGGATTGAAGTGTTTTATATTAATCGCGAATGGTTAACCACACATCCTAAAGCGGGGGGTCCAAGAAATTGAGCGGACCCCTCAAGTTCAACTTTAAAACTGCTATTTTCGTAGATTGGGATAACGTTCGCTTTAGGATCTTAGATGGCAAAATCCTATCTAAGAAAGGCATCTCAGGAGAGAAAATTATAAACTACAACCGTGATCCGCACTTGGTAGTTGAGTTTCTGAAAGAATTCCTTGAGGAGGAAGAAATCCTTTTCAGGATCTTCTTTTATACTTGCAGGTTCGATGACAGGATTAAAACTCAGAACGGGGAAGAACTAATAGTAGGAAGAGACGATAGGGTTTTGGATTCCCTTTATATTTCAGGAAACTACTGCAAGAAGTTAAGACTCAACAGGGACTTTCTGAACGCCGTTAAAAAACAGGATTTTGTAACTTTAAGAGAAGGTCGCCTTGCGGTGAGATGGATAAGGGATATAGAGAAGTTTGAACTCGAACAAAAGCAGGTAGATATGCTCATAGGTCTTGATATGGCTCATCTTGCTTATAACCGCTTGGTGGATAGGATCATACTGTTTTCATACGATACTGATCTCATTCCTGCGATAAAGACTGCTAAGGCTCATGGAATTCAAGTGATCCTACCTGTAGTTGAGGAGGTTATAAAAGAGCCTCCAAGCGAGCTTATTGAACATACGGATATAGTGAGAGTGGGAAGATATGAAGATATCGCGGATAGAATAATGAGAGGAAAGCCATGATCTCCATAGTCATACCTGCGTACAACGAGGAAGAGAACGTACCCGTTCTTTACGATAAGTTGAAAAGGGTTCTCGACTCTCTCGATGATGACTACGAAATAATCTTCGTGGACGACGGAAGCGAGGACGGGACTTCTGAGATACTGAAGGAACTTGCCCAGAAAGACAAGAGGGTAAAAGTAATAAGGTTCAGGAGAAATTACGGACAGACGGCCGCAATGTACGCGGGCTTCGAACATGCAAAGGGAGACGTGATAATTACCATGGACGCAGACCTCCAGAACGATCCTGAGGATATACCGAGGCTTTTAGAAAAGATCAAAGAAGGTTATGATATTGTAAGCGGTTGGAGAAAGGACAGGAAAGATCCCTTTTTATCAAGAAGACTCCCTTCCAAGATAGCTAACTGGATAATATCCAAGGTTACAGGGGTGGAACTCCACGACTACGGATGCACCTTGAAGGCTTACAGATCGGAGATAGCCAAAAGATACAGGCTCTACGGGGACATGCACAGGTTTCTTCCCGCTCTTGCTAAGAGGTTCGGTGCAAGGATAACCGAGATACCTGTAAAACATCACCCGAGACTTTATGGGAAGTCCAAGTACGGGATAGGAAGGACGATCAGGGTAATACTCGACATATTCCTTGTGAAATTCCTCAACGAGTACATAACCAAGCCTCTTTATGTTTTCGGAGGGACAGGTTTTTTCCTGTTTTTAGTTGGCTTTCTGATAGAGCTTTACCTCACTTTCCTTAAGCTCTTCACCGGTGCGGACATCGGGGACAGACCTCTCCTGATCCTTGGCGTTCTCCTGATCCTTGCAGGAATTCAGCTCATCTCTACAGGGATAATAGCGGAGCTCATCGTAAGAACTTACTACGAGTCGAGGGGGGAGAAACCTTACGTGATAGATGAGAAGATAAACGTGGAGGATTAAACTTAATACATGGAGGTTCTAAGAGGGGAGGAAATACTTCAAAAACTAAGGGAGCTTTTTTCAAAAACCAAAAAAGAAATTAAGATTTCCTCCGCATGGGTAAAAGGGGAGGTTTTAAGAAACCTCCTTCAGCTCCTGCCGGAGGGAGTAAACATCGAGATAATCGTGAGGGCTTCTTCCTTCGAGGATCTCAAGATAACGGATCCTGAAGTTTTCAAGACGGTAAGGGAGAAGGGCGGAAAGGTGTTCTTAAACCCGAGGCTCCACGCCAAGTTCGTCGTCTCCGACTCCAAGGAAGCTATCCTCGGTTCGGCGAACATAACCCACTCGGGACTACTTCCCGAAGGAAACTTAGAGACGGCGGTCTATATAAAAGAAAGCAAGAAGGTCAAAGAGCTTGAAAAAATTTTCGAAGATATAAAAAGAGACTCTTACGATTTCTCAAAAACTGTAGCTTTCGTTGTAAGTCTTGAGAGTGCAAGGGAGGGGAAAGTTCTACTCCTGAGAGACCTTCAGGAACAGACCTACGTGAGGATACCTTCAGAAAGGGGAAACTTCTTCCTCGGAAGGATCTTCGATATCAGGAGTCTCAACCTCTCCCTCAGCTTAGAGGACGACGAAATAAAGGACTCGAAAACTGTACTCGAGGTATTCTCAGAGAGGAACGAGGACTGGAAGGTGGCGGGATTGTTTGCAAGATCTCAGGAAGGAATCAAAGTAAAGCTCGCCAAGTTTGAGGTGCTCGGCGAGTACGAAAGGGAGAGGAACCTCTTCAAAACACCCGTAAGACCAGTGGACGCCGGTTCTCCCGTGGAGATTCTCGAGGTGGAGGAGGAGTCCCTCAGGGCAATCCTTCTCAAAAACCACTCAGGCTACGACATGAGGTTCCCCACATACTTGGGAAGACTACAGGGAACAGAGGTTAAGGGATATCTCGATATGGACAAGGTTATCTCGATGCACATGGCAGTGATAGGGACCACTGGCTCGGGGAAAACCACCTTTGTAAAGAAAATCCTTAAGAACTTTTCGGAGCCTGCAAAGGTCTTCATCTTCGATATGTACGGTGAGTATTACGAGGAACTAAAGGAGATAGGGAGCGTAAAGAACGTCCTCCTCCCAAACGTCCTCCTCCCGATAGACGGAGACGACATGAAGAGGCTACTTAAAGAAAGTGGTCTCGGAATAACGGAGAGATCGACCGATGAGAAGGAACTGATGGCTTTCTTCAGGAAGCATCTGAAGCCCGAGCTGGACAGAACCGCTCTTAAGGAGAAGAGCCTCGAGACTCTGGTGAAGGAGGCAGCCCTCAGGGTTAAAGACAGATTCCTCAGGGACTCACTAATAGAGGTTGTAGATTTCTGGAAGAGGAACTTCGGCAGGGGGGCGGTCAGAGACCAACCTGCTGCTGTTAAGATGCTCGAGGAGTCCCTCAGAAGCGAGGAGAGGATAGTGATCTACAACTACAAGGATATAGACATAACGGAAACGAGAGTAAACGTCGCGGGACTTGTGATGAGGGAGATACTCAAGCTCGCCAAGTCCGAACCTAAGGACAGGCTCATAGTCCTCGAGGAGGCGCACAACTTTGCGCCGGAGAGGGGAACGGCTGAAGTTCAAGCTGGAAGGGAGAACTTGGCGTATCTGAGCGCCCGCAGGATAGCGATGGAAGGAAGAAAGCTCAGGCTCGGACTCATAGCGGTAACCCAGAGACCTGCGAACATAAGCAAGTTCATTCTCTCCCAGCTCAACACTCAGGTCATATTCAAGCTGATAACTAAGAACGATCTCGATGCAGTTTCTATATTCTTCGAGCAGTCCAAGGAAGACGTTTTCAACCTACTCCCCTTTCTCAAGCCGGGAACAGCCTACATAAGCGGTCTTGCAGTTCCCTTCAGCTTCCTCTTCCAGATGGAGGAGATACCTTACTGGTAATCTTAGTGTTTAGAACTACAAGGGCTAAGGCAAACAGTAAGCTCACGGCTGTGAGTATAAGAACAGCATCACCGTAATCTATCATCTTGTAGAAAGATACAGCAAAAAGTTTCCCACTGCAGGCAGAAAAACTCTTGCTAAGCCTTTTTAATTACACCCTCTTTCCTCGAGGACTCTTTTCATGGCTCATATTGTAACTGGACGATTTATTAAAGTGCTATCATATTTGAGCCGTGAAGGTAAAGGTAGGGATAGTAGGCTGTGGTGTCGTCGGAACAGGGACAGCAAAGCTTCTGATAGAGAACGGAGATCTTATAAAAAAGAAGACAGGGATAGAGTTCGAGCTTGTTAAGGTTGCGGATCTCGATTGGGAAAGGAAGAGGGAGTTCGAGATACCACAAAACTTGAGGACGACCGACTACAGGGAGGTTATAGAAAGCTCGGACATCGTTGTGGAGCTCGTTGGAGGGAAGGGGTTCGCCAAGGAGTTGATGCTGGAAGCTCTTGACAAGGGAAGACACGTTGTGACAGCAAACAAACACCTTTTAGCCTTGGAGGGAGAGGAGATATTTTTGAAAGCTAAGGAAAGAGGGCTCAGAGTTGGTTTCGAGGCTTCGGTGGGAGGAGGCATACCGGTTATAAAGGCGCTCAGGGAGGGTCTTGTGGGGAACAGGATAAACACCATCTACGGGATACTCAACGGGACCACCAACTACATCCTCACAAGGATGTTCGAGGAGAACCTCGACTTTGAAAGCGCCCTGAAGGAAGCTTCCGAAAGGGGATATGCGGAAGCGGACCCCACTCTGGATATAGACGGGTGGGATGCGGCACACAAAATAAATATCCTCGCCTCCCTCGCTTTTGGCAGATACTTTCCCTTCGAAGAAGTTCACGTAGAGGGGATAAGGAACGTGGACAGGCTCGATGTGGAGCTTGGTAAGGATCTCGGATACACGCTGAAACTCCTTGCCATAGCCAAGAGGTTCGATGGGGAGGCTGAGGTAAGGGTTCATCCTACCTTCATTCACTCGGAAGAGGCTCTCGCAAAGGTCTCGGGGGTTTACAACGCCGTTATGATAGAGGGAGACTTTGTAGGGAAGACTATGTTCTACGGTCAGGGAGCTGGGTCTCTACCTACCGCCTCGGCGGTGGTCTCCGACATAGTCGATGTGGGAAGATCGATCGTTCAGGGCAATGGTCTTGAACTCACGCCGATAGACTGGGAGGAGGGGGATATAAAGGTGAGGAAAAACTTCTTCAGCAGGTATTACCTTAGGTTCGACGTTCCCGACAGACCGGGTGTCCTCGCCTCTATATCGAGGGTTCTCGCCGACTTCAACATAAGCATAGCGGCGGTCCTCCAGAAGGAGATGGTATGTGAGATAGCAGGAAGGAAGGGAGAGCCGGTTGTTCCCCTCGTCATACTGACTCACAAGGCTTACGAGCAGGACGTTCAGAGAGCTCTCGAGGAGATAAGAGAGCTTCCCGTGGTTGTGGGTGAGCCTGTCCTCATAAGGGTGGAGGAGGAGGCTGAGTAATTACTGAAGCACAAGCTCGACCCTTCTGTTCTTCGCCCTACCTTCTTCCGTCAAATTCGTAGATACGGGTGCTACCGGTCCTACGCCCACAGGGATTAGTCTACTTCTATCTACACCTCCCTTTCCGACAAGCCATTCCACTACCGCCTCTGCCCTCCTCTGGGACAGGTCAAGGTTGTGCCTGTAAGTTCCTCTGTTGTCGGTGTGTCCGACCACGAAGAGCTTCACGCTGGGATTCTTCTTGAGATATAAGGCTATCTCCTTTAGAGTGGGTTCCGATTCCGGCTTTATAGCGTGGCTGTCGGTATCGAAGTATATGCCGTATAGAGCTACGTGCCCCTCCTCCTTTATACCCTTCTCTATATCCTCAGCGCTGACTATCAGGTCTTCTTCCAGTTCGCCGGACTCCACGACATCTACCTGAACGAGAACCCTCTTCTTGAACCTGTTATGGGGATACTCGTGTCTGAAGGCGTATATGGAAACGTAAACCTCTTTACCTTGCTCGGAGAGCTTCATTGAGATATAGCGTTGATTGGATAATCCTCCGGTTATCGTGTATTCATATAGCTGGTTGGAAAAGGTAGGGGCATATTTAAAGAAGTTCCCGCATGCGTTTTTGGAGCAGGCGAACAGCGTTTTGAAGCCCTTCTTCTTTAGAGACCTCTCGTAGCTCCTGATAACCTGTAGAGTGGAGGTTCCCTTGGGAGTCAGATAGAGTATCCTCGTAACTTTACCCTCTACGTGGACGCTCTTCGAGAGAACCGTTCTACCCTTCTTGTCACGGGTCTGGGGTCCCAAGGGTATAACGAACTCATCGTACTCTCTGAAATCGTAGCCGATAATCTGGGAACCGGAGAACCTGCCCACGAGAGGATGATCCTTACTTCCCTTCAGGTCCGCTCCGAAGGAAAGGGATAAGAGAAGGATTATGAAGAGTAGAGTACTCATATCCCACCTCCCTGGGGATTTTCTCACCTTTAAATTTAGTGTTTAGACATTAAAATAAGAAGGGTGAAAAAGCTGCTTGCTCCATCGATACTCGCCGGAGACTGGTGGAACATAGGGGAGCAGATAGAGGCCTGTGTAAGAGGAGGAGCGGACATAATCCACTTCGATGTAATGGACGGACACTTCGTTCCTAACATAACGGCAGGTCCGGAGATACTCTCTCACATTAGAAGGAGGGTTAGTCTTCCGATAGATGCTCATCTCATGATAGAGAATCCAGATAAGTACATACCCGAATTTATAAAGGCTGGAGCGAACTGGATAAGCGTTCACATAGAGAACATTCCACATATCCACAGAACCTTAACCTTTATAAAAGATCTGGGAGCTAAGGCGGGAGTAGTTATAAATCCCGGAACTTCGCTAAGCCTCATAGAGGAAGCTCTTCACTACGCCGACTACGTACTCCTCATGTCTGTTAATCCCGGCTTCAGCGGTCAGAGGTTCATAGAGAGATCCATAGACAGGCTCATAGCTCTTAGGGAGATGAGGGACAGGACAAATCCTGCGTGTTTGATAGAGATAGACGGTGGTATAAAGGAGACAAACGTTCAGGAGGTGGTTAGGGCGGGAGCCGACGTGATAGTTGTTGGTTCGGGTATATTCGCAGTCGAAGATATAGAAGCTCAGACGAGGAAGCTTAAAGGGCTCATCTCCGCCGCAGTGGCAGTTTGATATCCCTCAAGTTGAATATGTTGAAGACCAGATAAACCTCATTTAGGTAGCCTTTCTCGGATCCGTAGTAAGTACTCCTGTAATCTAACCTTAAAGCCCAGCAGGCTCCCCTGTAACCCAAGTAAAGTCTCCTGTACAGTTCCTTACCAGCGATGTTATCCCTCGTCGAGGAAGCCCCAAACACCATCCCTCTGGACGAAATTTCCATCCCCAAGGTGTATTGATCGCTTAGCCTCTCCCTCTTACTGTTTCTTGAAGAAACGTAGCTTCCGTTTAAGGAAAGGTTCCCAAGCTTTAGGGAAGCGGAGCTCACGCTCGTGGCAACTATCCTGAGGTTCGGATCGTAAGTCATATCCTCACTGATAGAGAGCCACTTTAATGGGTAGAGGGAGAAAATCATCCTCAGAGGTAAGAACTCCTCCCTCACAAGTTCGCTATCCGTCGGGAACCTGTAGGATTTAAGAAAGTTATACCCACCTTCTAAGAATAAACTTGCAAGCGTTCTGCTTTCTGACAACAGCGTATGTCTCAATCTAAACTTGAAGTTATTCTCCTTGGTAACCCTGTCGAAGTTGTCGAACTGGGGATTGTCAAAGTTCTCTGGAGAGAAGGTGTAGACAAGTTCAATAGTGTTCGACAGGGATAGCTTCCCCCAGGAAAAGTTCCAAAATAAAGGCAACCTGTCCTCAAAATAAAAAGCGGTTACCTTTTCATCTCTAAATTCCTCTCTCTCCGTAAAGTAGAAGTTGTTTATAAACTTGAGGTTTAGGTAATTTCTAAGTCCCAATAGCTTCATAGGAATCTCCGCCTGAGGGACAAAGATCAGCCTCCTGGATCTGACACCTTCATCTCTGTCAAAGTTCGTGAAGCTCGCCGTGAGACTCACGTAAGCGAGTCCGTACTTCTTAGGTCTAAAGTAAAAACCGAACTCGGGTAGTAGATTAAGGGTCCGTTTGTTATCGGGAGAGGTAAGATCGTAGTAGTTCCTAAGGTTGAAAGAAAGGAAGTAATCCTTTTCAAGGCGGGTGTAGCTTATATAGGAGAGGGTGAAGGGTCTCGTTCTCTCACTTTGAGAGAAGTAAACGTCCTCGAAGAAGTAGGGATCTGAAGGCAGATCGAGCCCTATCTTCCATCCCCTGTATCCGAGCCCCATCTCTATTCTAAACCTGTTTTCCCTAAAGGTTCTTAGATCCCTGCCTTCCCACCATTTACCCGGAGGTGTGGGCTCCTTGTAGTAGGAGAGTCTAAAGAAGAACCTATCCCTCTCCGTAAAAGCTTGTCTGTATTCTATGGATCCACCTTTAGCCTGTTTGTTCCTGTAATCTAAAGTAAAGGTAGCATCTCTGTCCTCTGAGATAGCCCAGAAGAAGGGCTGTATATATATGAAGTTGTTGTAAGTATTCGCTCCTATCATGGGCGGGAGTAATCCTGATCTCCTATCGCCTACTGGAAAGATTATGAGCGGTGTATAAGCTAAGGGAATCCCGAAGAACTCAAGGGAGTCGCTGTAAGAGAAGACGTAGCTACTGGTAACCTTAGCCCTCCAGAAACAGATCTTTAACTCTTTCCTATCGGGCGGACAGGTTGTTATATCACCCTTGTGAACGATAAGCTCGTTCTCTGTTATCTTTTCAACTCTATTAGCCGAGAAGTAAAACTCTCTGAACCTTCCCTCAGCGTCGAGAAAGTAGCCCTTATGAGTCTTTAGATTTAGATAGGCTTCCTTCCCGACAACCTCAAAGGTTTTATCCTTCTTAACTATCTGAACCCTTCCGTAGGCGAAAACGTCTCCCGTCTTCGGGTTATACTTTACCTTTTCTGCCTTTATTACGTAATCTCTGTAATCCACATGGACGTTTCCCTCCGCCACAAGGTTGCCCTCTGGATCTGTAAATAGCCTGTCGGAGATTATCTCTATTGGGAAAGAAAGGGAGATGGTTGTCAGGAGTGCGATTAGCCACTTAACCACTCGTATATTTTATTCTCAAGCTCCCTAAGATCGTGAAAGATATAGTCTGGCTTGAAGTTTGCCCTACTCAGTTCCTCCTCCTTATACTTGCCCGTGGTCATGAACACGGTCCTTATCCCTATCTCCTTAGCCCCCATAAGGTCGGTGTATATGTCGTCGCTTATAAGGTAAACATCCTCGTTAGGCAGCCCCTTTAGGGCGAGTCTTATGAATTCGGGAGCTGGTTTCCCGAGGTTGGGCAGTTCCTCTGTGTAGTTTGTTGTAAAGGCTATCATCCTCGCCACCGATCCGGCTCCGGGGAAGTATAGACCGTCTGAATCCCTCACTATCCTTGACAGGTTCACAGGGACGATCTTTGCTCCCTCAAAAAAAACGGCGGAAACAGCCCTCTTCAGCTTGGCAAAGTTTATCTCTTTGTCCTGACCGACAACCACAGCCTCCACTTCGTAGCTATCTCTTACATCAAAGCCACTTTCTCTTAGAAAATCCGCGAGCATGGAAGTGCCTATAACGAACACGCTGTTTACGCCCTTGCTTCTGAGATAGTCTGGCAGAACCGCAACAGGCGATATGAAATCCTCGTAATCGAGATTAAAGCCCTTTTCCCTAAGCCCATCCACTATTAGCTTAGGAGACCGGGTCGAGTTGTTGGAAACTATCCTGAAAGGAATTCCCCTTTCCTTAAGATTTCTAATGAAGGTGGGAGCGTAGTCGAAAGGGGTAAACTCTTTGTCTTTGGTAAGAACGCCGTCCATATCTATGAGCAGGGTGGGCATACCTCTATTTTATCTTGGAACCTCAACCCTCTGCAGGGCTTCCTTCAGAGCCTCCTCTTTGTCAATACCCTCTCGGACGACAAGCCTGTGGGCTAAAACGGAAGGTGCGGTTTCGAGGACATCTTCGGGAACGACGAAGTCTCTTCCCTTTATGTAAGCCAAGGCTCTTGCACACTGAGCCAAGTGTATAACTCCCCTTGTGGATATTCCTAAGAGGATGTTGGGATCGCTCCTCGTCTGGAGGGCTATCGAAACTATGAAGTCTGCCACCTCCGGAGATACGTAAATCTTCTTCACCTCACCTATAGCCGATAGAATCTCTTCTTTCTTGACTACTCTCCTGACGGTTTCCACTCTCTCCAACGGGTTTATCCCCATAACTATATCCCTCTCCACCTCGGGATCTGGATAGCCCACCGAGACCCTCATCATGAAGCGGTCCATCTGGGATTCGGGGAGCGGATACGTCCCGTAGTGCTCTAAAGGGTTCTGGGTCGCTATTACGAAGAAGGGTTCAGGGAGAGGGTAGGTTTTTCCATCGACGGTAACCTGCCTTTCGGCCATAGCCTCCAATAGGGCGCTTTGGGTCTTTGGAGTAGCCCTGTTTATCTCGTCAGCGAGAACGACGTTGTTGAATATCGGTCCCTCTTTAAAGACAAACTCCTTATTCCTCTCGTCGAAGATCGAGGTTCCCGTTATATCTGATGGGAGAAGATCGCTCGTGAACTGAACTCTCGAGAAGCTAAGATCCATAGCCTTGGCGAGGGAGAGGGCAAGGGTGGTCTTACCTACGCCGGGTATGTCCTCTATGAGAAGGTGCCCCCCTGCGAGGAAACAGGTCAGTGCCCTCAGGACTACCTCCTCCTTCCCCCTAACTATCTTTGACACTTCTTCAACAACCGCTCCCACATCCATGCCCGATAGCTAATGATATACTAAAACCTCCATGCCCGACAGGGTTCTCTTCGTAGCCCTAATATTCATTATTGCCTACATTCTGAAGCTCACAGGCATTTTCAGGGAAGAGGACTCGAAGGTGTTTATAAACTATGTAATTTACTTCTCACTTCCGGCTCTCGTTCTCCAGAAGGTAAGGGAGGTTTCTATTGGCGAAGAGACTTTCAGCGTTGTCCTCGGAGCTTGGGTAGTCATACTCCTCTCCCTTCTGCTTTCCCTCCTTGTAGGAAAGTTCTTTGGTATGGAAGGAAAAACACTGAGATCCTTCCTGCTCGTGTCCTCCTTCGGGAACACCGCCTTCGTAGGCTACCCCTTCACCTTCGCCTTCTTCGGAGATGAGGGCCTTCGTTACGCCGTTCTCTACGACCAGCTCGGATCCTTCCTCCTTGTTGTCTCCGTGGGGTTCTTTATAGCCACAGGTAGGTTTTCCCTAAAGGAGATCCTGACCTTTCCCCCTTTCAGCGCTCTCATCTTAGCCTTTCTCCTGAGAGGTGCAGAGTTACCACCGGTTATCTCCTCCTTCCTCGAGATTTCGGGAAAGTCGCTCATACCGGTAGTCCTCTTTGCCATAGGACTCAGGTTCTCCCTCTCCCACGTTCTCGGCTCGATAAAGGGGGCTACGCTTTCTATCTTCTTAAAGATGCTTTTTGTTCCCTCCTTAGTTCTTCTGATCCTTAAATTCTTTGAGCTCGACGACCTTCACTACAGAGTGATCCTCTTGGAGAGCTCCACGCCACCGATGGTGATGGCGGGAGTTCTCGCCATAAGGTACGGTCTCGACGAGAAGCTCGCTTTATCGGCGATAACCTTAGGGATAGCGGTGAGCTTTCTTTCTGTTCCCTTGCTGATGAGCCTGCTTTAGACCGCTCTGTACTGCTTCTGCTGGAGGAACATCTCTACTATCTCCTGCTCCGTTGTGGCGTCCTCGGGTCTCTTGTCGAACCTGTACCTGCCGGTAAATCTCGGAAATCTAAGCCCCAACCCCCTGCTTGGCTTGATCTTGTCCCACGCGCAGGTGTGAACGGGACTGTAGGTTAGCTCCGCACCCGTTATCTCGAGAACAAGGAAGGGCTCGAACCACATATCGGTGGAGAGGATTGAGTTCACCCTCGGGTGCTTGTGGTCTATCCGATGTTCTTTAAGGATCTCGTCGAGCTTCTTGAAATCGTCTTCGGTGAAGCCCGTTCCCACCTTACAGACGGTTTTGAACTGGTCGGCTTCGGGATCGTAGCAAGCCATAAGTAAAGATCCAAAGTATCCCGTCCTCTGTCCCTTTCCGTAGAAGGCGCCGACGACTACAAGATCAAGGGTATCTGCCAGATGGGACTTGTAGTCCCTCTTGTACTTTATCCACAGAAAGCCCCTCTTGCCCGCCTCGTAGATGGAGTTCTCCGCAAGGGACTTACAGACGAGTCCCTCACATCCGTCCTCTATAGCCTGATGGAAGAAAGCTTCGAGATCCTTCACGTTGTCGATTATCTTCCTCTCCGCCAAGTTTATCCTGTCGGTGGTTTTTACGACTTTTTCTAAAATGGCTCTCCTTTCGGGATAAGGTTTTAACGTCAGATCCTCACCGTCGAGGTAGAGAATATCGAAGAGGAAGCCCGCAACGGGATACTTGAGGATGTGGAAGCGGGTTACGTACTTCACCTTCCTGTTCATGAGAACCTGAAAGGGTTGTATCTGTCCGCTCGCCGGATCTATGACCACACACTCGAGCTCTACTATAAAGTCGTGGGGTATGGACTCCTTGAGGAACTCTATCAGATCGGGGAACTGGTGGGTTATGTTCTCAAGCCTCCTCGAGTAGAGCCAGAACTGATCCCCCTTTCTGTGAGCCTGTATCCTCTCCCCGTCGTACTTATACTCCGCTCCGCACTTCCCGCCAAGCTTTTTGAGTATGAGGGAAGGGATCGCCATCCTCTCCGCCAACATCGGTCTTATGGGTCTTCCTACTTCTATCTTTACCGCCTTTATCCCCTCGAGTCCTTTCTCCACCAAGATCCTCGCAACGTAGCCGAGATCCGAGCTTAGGTTGTAAGCCCTCTCTATGTGCTGTCTGTTCCTCTGATCTCCCGTGAAGGCGATGGCGAGGGCGTCCATTATTGTGTTGTCTCCTATACCGAGCCTGAGCCGTTCCGTTACCGTCCTGAGGAGGTACTTGACCTCCAAGGGGGTAGCCTTAGAGAGAAGCTTCATAAAGAGCTCAGACTTCTTCCTCAGGGCTCCCACTCCTGAGGTCTTGGCTATCTCCAAGAGGGTGTCATAAACCTCCTTTACGGAGAGCCTCTCCTTAGGTTCTATCCCCCTCTCCTCGTAGAGCCTCTGTCCCGCATCTCCCAGATCACCGAGCTCTATGACCTTCTCCTCTACTGCATGCTCGTCCACTCCGAGAACCTGGGCGAGCGCCCTTATCGCGAGCTTCTCACCGAAGTTGTAGTCGAGTCCGGAATATTCCGGGGCTATCCTTCCTACCGAGAGATAAACCACCTCGTCTATAAGTTCCTTTGGAGTTTCTTTAAACAGATCCACGAGGAGCTGGGTCATCTGGATCCTGCTGGTGGTCTCCTCTATCCTCTTGTAAAATTCGGCGAGTCGGAGGTATTCCATAGGGATAGTTTAGCAGAGTGGTTTTTGCTTGCTCTTCACGATAAATTATTAGCATGGCGGATGTAAAGGAGATAGAGAGAACCAGGCTTGAGGAGAAGGTGGATCATATATATCAAGAGGTTCAAGAGTTGAAGAGAGATGTTAAGGAGCTTAAGGATGAGATCCATAGGGTCGAAACTTCTCTGCGTGAAGAGGTTCATCGACTTGATAAGAAGTTTACTCTTCTGATACTTGTTTTAATCTTTCTCGTAGTTTTCCTCAATCAAAACGCCCTCGAATTTATCCTTAGAGTTCTGGGCTTTATGAAGTAACTTAAACCTTATACTCGCTCACTTCCCTATTTTTCTCGTACAACTTCGTCAGGTTCTCGCTCCTTGAGGTGATCCAGTTGTTCCTGTAAAGGTGAAGCTCGGGTTTCTGGGGAGGATAGGTCTCTCCCTTGAGAACCTTTATCTCTCCCTCTTTACCTTCGAAGCTCTCTTCAAGGTTCTTCCAGAAGGATATGTCGTCAAAGGACCACGGGAGGAACTTTCTTCCCTTTACTTCTCCGAAGAGGATCGTAAAGGTTCCCTCGGTTTCTCCCATCAGAGCCATCGGTATCTTTACGGTCGCTCTCGCCGCTACTCCCGTTTCGTACGGGGAGGCGACTATCAGATGCTCAAGTCTGTCGGCGAGCTGTTCGATTACCTCCGGAGGGTAGTAGTCTAAGATGTCCTCTCCGAATAGGACCAGGGTATTGATCTCTCCCCTCAGGGCGGACTGGATAACCGCGTCTATGTCCGAGTAAATGTCCTTTATCCTCTCGTAAACTCCGTAGAGATTTCCGTCCTTGGGAAGGAGAAGTATATTGTGTCCCTTGTCGGAGAGCTCTTTAAGTTTCCTTCCTATCTCCTTAGCTTCCTCACCGCCGAAGGCGGTCGTTCCGACAACTATAACTCCTTTACCTTCGAGTTTTTCAATATCTTCAAGATTTATCTCTTCGGGCTCGAACTTCTCGTCCCTGATACCTTTTCCGACTCTGTAAATCTTTCCTTTGGTGTAGTAGGTCAGGACTGCGGCGGTGGAGGTTATGTCCTCCCCGATGAAGACGTAAAAGTCGGCGTTTTTTACCTCCTCTATCGTCGGAGGTCTGTAATCTCCGAAGGGGTCTCCGATCTTGAAGAAGTCGGCGGTCTGGGGTGCGGTGATGTAGCTGTTTGTTGCTTTGGCAATTCTCACGACGCTGTCTATTATCTCGTTGGGAAGGTATCCCGACAGGACGAAGGCTGTCTCCCTTTCATGGACTCCGAGGATAGAACTGAGGAGGTTCACGAGGTTTCCGACGCTCTCCTCCCTTCCGTGGGCATAGGGTTTGAGGAGTCTGTCCACGTTGAGGGCGTCGTAGCCGAAGAAGGCTTTTGCACAGATGTTAAGTTCCTCGGTGGGCTTGGTTCTATAGACCTTCCTCTTAGATCTCCAGTCTCCAAGACCGAACTCTATCTGAATCTCGCATCCTACGGGACAGAGGTTGCATACGGTAGTTTCCCTCTGAAGGAGCCAACTCCTTGACCAGTACTTGAAGGGCTTGGATATTATAGCTCCAACGGGGCAGACGTAAACGCATATCCCACACATCTCGCAGGTAGAGGTGTCCATAGGTCTGACGGTGGGAACTATATTTGAATCAAAGCCTCTGCTCTCCACGTAGAGGGCGTGGGCACCGACGATCTCGTCGCAGGCTCTCGTGCACCTGTAGCAGACCACACATCTGTTGGAGTAGTACTCAAGGAAGTCGCTCTCCCAGTCGTGCTCCTCCCTCTCCTTCTCAAGCGCCGATATAGGAACGACCTGCTTCTGGGGTCCGTATATAGCCCCGAAGTTCTGAAGATCACACTCCCCCGCCTTGTCGCAGATGGGGCAGTCTAAGGGGTGTCTCGTCATAAGAGCCTGAAGGAGGTACTTCTGGTTTTCCCTGACCTGCTCGCTCGTGCGATGGGTTCTTATAACCATTCCATCTTGAACGGGGGTGTTGCAGGATATTACGAGCCTGTTTATGTTCTCCCAGTAAACTACACACATCCTGCAGGCTCCCGCTATGGAGAGCTTAGGGTGATAACAGAAGTAAGGGATGTCTATCCCGTTCTCCAATGCCGCCTGAAGAACCGTCTTCCCCTTCTCGACCTCTATTTCCCTGTCATCTATGACTATCTTCACCTTCTCCATCACAGACCTCCGTGCAAACAACTGACAATTCTATCATCAATTTAAGCTGTAAAACCCTATATTTAATTCCATGAGGACGATTAGTAAGGAAGAGCTTAAGGAACTTTACGATAAGGACTTCCCCCTGTGGGTTGATATTAACCTCCAACTCCTTAAGGAGAAGGCTTACGACCTCGTGGATTGGGAGAACCTTCTTGAGGAGATAGAGGATATGGGAAGGAGATACCTTGATGCGTGTATAAGTTACCTTGCAATAATTTTAGAACATCTTTACAAGTGGGATAATTTCAGGCAGATAGCAGGAGGTAAGCAAGCCGGGAAAGGATGGATAAAAAGCATTTACAATGCCAGGGATGAAATAGAAGTAATGTTTAAGCGTTATCCCAGTCTGAGAAATAAGTTACCTGCTGAGCTTGAAAACGCATGGATTGAGGCACGTAAGGAACTCTACAAGTGGCTAAGAAACAACGACTACGATCCTGAGGACTTCAACATCCCAGAGGAGTGTCCCTACACATACGAATCCGCTATGACGAGGGATTTGAAGAAGGAGTTATGAAGAACAGGTTCATTGCTCCTTGAACTTTTATATCACTACCTTATAGTAATAAGTCATGATCAGGAAGCTGAAAGAGATATTCTCCAAAAAGGAAGAGACGGCGGAGCAAAGAGAGGAGACCAAAGAGAAAAAGTCTCAGGAACAGACACAGGAGCCAGTGCAGGAGGAAAAACCCAATAGGAGCGTAAGACCCCTTCTGCCCCACGAGCTCGAGATCTTTAAGAAGGGAATGGGGATAACCCCTCACAACTACTGGACCTGGGCGAGCAGGACGAAGAACTTTAAGCTATACACCGACGGAGAGTACGTCTGGGTGGAAGGCTACGAAGAGCACATAGGTAAGCAACTTCCCCTTACGGAGCAGAGAGCCTGGAGCTGGGAGTTCATAAGGAAAAGACTGCAGGATTTCGGGGGCGAAGGTTAAAATACTCTCCATGACGGAAACTATCAGGGTGAGAACCACCAAGCACACGAGCATTGTGAACATAACCCCTCAGGTGAGGGACGTGGTAACCCGTTCGGGTGTGAAGGATGGAATATGCGTAGTTTACGTCCCCCACACGACCGCCTCCGTTTTCATAAACGAGGGAGCGGATCCCGACGTGGTGAAGGATATAGTCTATATGCTCGAAAAGGTCATCCCGTGGGACGATCCCAACTACGAGCACGGAGAAGGGAACTCGGCGGCTCACATCAGGAGTGCCATAATCGGCAACTCGAGGATAATCCCGATCGTTGACGGAAAGCTCACCCTCGGAACCTGGGAAGCCATATTCTTGGCGGAGTTCGACGGTCCGAGGGAGAGAAAGGTCATAGTTAAGGTCATCAAGGAGGAGTGATGGAAACTCTCTTAGCCTTCTTAGTTCTCGTAGGTATCCTCATCTGGTTCCACGAGCTCGGACATTTCCTCTTCGCCAAGCTATTCGGTGTTCGGGTTGAGGTCTTCTCGGTTGGCTTCGGACCTCCGATAGTGGCTAAGAAGTGGGGAGATACTGTATATCAGGTGGCGGTGATACCCCTCGGTGGCTTCGTAAAGCTCTACGGAGAGGAGGAAAAACTTGACGATCCC
The DNA here is from genome assembly GCF_055385515.1 of Hydrogenivirga okinawensis. Lineage (NCBI taxonomy): Bacteria > Pseudomonadati > Aquificota > Aquificia > Aquificales > Aquificaceae > Hydrogenivirga > Hydrogenivirga okinawensis. The sequence goes on from NZ_AP042386.1 coordinate 801,377, forward strand.
AAAGCCTTTTCCTCTAAGTCTCCCCTTCAGAAGATACTTATAGCCTTTGCTGGACCCCTCTTCAACATAATCCTGACGGTCTTCCTCCTTACAATCGTTTACTCCGTAGGCGTGGACGTTCCTAAGTACATGAAGGAACCGGCGGTTGTAGGCTACGTCGAAGAGAACTCCTGGGCTCAGAAGGTGGGGATAAAGCCAGGAGACAGGATAGTTAAAATCGGAGAGGAGGAGATAAAGAAGTGGGAAGATGTGAGGACCGCCGTAATTCGGCAGGCTTTGGAGGGTAAAGGAAAGACCATCGTAGTGATAGAGAGGAACGGAAGGACACTCTCCCTGACCGCAGAACTCCCGAAGCTCGAAACTGGTCAGGAGAGTCTCGGTATAAATCCTCCATTACCGCCCGTCGTGGGGAGGGTCTTTGAGGAAATACCTGGCGTCGGTCCCTCTCCTGCCCACCAGATAGGTCTGAAGCCCGGAGACAGGATAGTGAAGATAAACGGAAAGGAGGTAAGGAGCTGGTACGAAGCGGTTAGGCTGATAAGGGAGAGCGGAGGAGTCGTTAGGCTGACTATAGAGAGGAACGGAAATTTAATGGAGAAAGAAGTAGTTCCCGCCATTCATCCGAAGACCAAACAACCCGTTCTCGGAATCGCTCCAAAGGTAGAGACTTACAAAGAGTCAAAACCCCTCCGGGAAGCCCTCGTTATGGCTGTGGATCGGACCAAGGAGCTGTTCCTCCTGACCTTCAAGGTTCTTGGAGGGCTGATCACGGGAGCCATATCCATAAAGACCCTCGGGGGTCCCATAGCGATAGCCCAGTTCGCCGGTCAGGCGGCGGAGAGCGGACTCGTCCCCTACCTTTCCTCCATGGCTTTCATATCCCTCCAGTTGGGTATCTTCAACCTCCTACCACTGCCGGTTCTCGATGGAGGACTGATACTCCTGTTCCTTATAGAGATGTTCAGAAGGAAGCCCCTGCCGGAGAAGTTTAAAGAGTACTGGCAAAAGGTTGGGTTTGCCCTGATAATCTCCCTTATGGCTTTTGTGGTTATAAACGACATCCTCAGACTTATAGGAAAATAGTTATAGGAGGTGAGAAGATGAGTCTCAAAGACATACCTCCCGGAAAGAACCCTCCCGAAGACATCTACGTTGTGGTCGAAATCCCTCAGGGGAGCGGTATAAAGTACGAGGTGGACAAGGAGACGGGAGCGGTCTTCGTTGACAGGTTCCTCTTTACCGCCATGTACTATCCCTTCAACTACGGCTTCATACCTCAAACCCTTGCGGACGACGGCGACCCCGTTGACGTCCTCGTCATATCGAGAGAGGCGGTTGTCCCCGGCTCGGTCATAAGGTGCAGACCCATAGGGATGCTGGAGATGAGGGACGAGGAAGGGATAGACACCAAGCTGATAGCGGTCCCCCACTCGAAGCTCGATCCTACCTACGAGAACGTAAAGACGGTAGACGATCTCCCGGAGATAGTTAAGGAGAGGATAAAGCACTTCTTCGAGCACTACAAGGAGTTAGAGCCGGGCAAGTGGGTCAAGGTCGAGAACTGGAAAGGCGTTCAGAGCGCGATAGAGGAGATAAAGAAGGGGATAGAGAACTACAAAGCAAAGGCATGAAGGAAGAGGAGATTTTAAAAAGCGGGAGAAGAGTAATAGAGGAAGAGATAGAGGGTCTCAAACGTCTGAGGGACTCCTTAGACGAGAACTTCGTAAAGGCGGTTGAGCTTCTACTCTCCTGCGAGGGAAAGGTGATCCTGACAGGAATAGGCAAATCTGGACATATAGCGAGGAAGATAGCCTCCACCCTATCGAGCACAGGAACACCCGCTCACTTCCTTCACCCCTCAGAAGCCCTCCACGGAGACCTCGGCGTCATAGACAGAGGAGACGTGGTCGTTGCTATCTCCAACAGCGGGGAGTCGGCGGAGGTGGTGGAGCTTATACCCTACATAAAGATGCTCGGAATTCCCCTCATAGCTGTAACCAACAGGAAGGACTCCACCTTAGCCAAGTACAGCGACGTTCATCTCTTTCTAAACGTTGAGAGGGAAGCCTGTCCCCTCAGGCTCGCACCCACGACCTCCGCAACCGCTACCTTAGCCCTTGGAGACGCCTTAGCCATGACCCTCGTGGAACTCAGAGGATTTACTGAGAGGGACTTCGCCCTGAGACACCCCGCTGGAGCCTTGGGAAGGAAGCTCAGGCTCGTAAAGGATCTCTACCACACTGGTGAAGAACTACCGGTTGTAAAGGAAGAGGAGCCGATGAGAGAGGTTATATTAGAGATGACCTCCAAGGGCTTCGGAGCAACTTCAGTAGTAGATGAGAGCGGAAGGCTCGTGGGGATAATCACCGACGGGGATCTCAGGAGGTTTGTGAGAAAAGGAGGGAACTTCGACATCAGCGTTGCGAGAGACGTAATGACGAGGGATCCCAAAACCGCAAAGCCCGACGAGATGGCTTTAGAAGCTCTTAGAAGAATGGAGGAACACAAAATAACCGTTCTGATAGTGGTGGACGAGGAGAATAAACCCGTCGGGATAATCCACCTTCATGACATACTGAGGGCGGAGATAAATCTCTGATTGTGTTATAATCTTTCCCCCGAAAAAGGAGAAGGAGAATGGAAGGGATAAGCTACAACCACGTTATACTGGGCCTCGTTTCTATGGGAATATCTACTGGCTTGGTTCTCGCCGGAGGCAAGCCTTCGATAAAGCCTACCAAGTTTCAGGCTCTCTTAGAGGGCTATCTGAGGTTCGTCAGGGGTATGCTCCTTGACAACATTGGGGAAAAGGGTTTGAAGTACACCCCCCTTATAGCTGCCATGGGGCTCTTCATCTTCTTTTCCAACCTTCTCGGTATGGTTCCCGGGCTCGAAGCCCCTACCGGAAACATGAACACCAACCTTGCGATGGCGCTGACCGTGTTTTTGTATTATAACTTCGAGGGCATAAGAGAGCACGGCTTGGGATACTTCAAGCACTTCCTTGGACCGATACCTCTTTTGGCTCCCTTCTTCTTCGTTGTGGAGATAATATCCCACATAGCCCGTCCCATAACCCTCTCCTTGAGGTTGTTCGCCAACATGAAGGGAGGAGCCATACTACTCTTGGCTCTCGTCGGAATAGCTATTAAAAATCCCTTTACGATGGCTCTATCTCCCATTGCGCTGGTTTTCATCGTTGCTATAAAGTTTCTTGCGGTTTTTATACAGACCTACGTCTTTATGATCCTCTCCGTCGTTTACCTTGCGGGAGCGGTAGTTCACGAGGAGCATTGATATGGCGATAGTTCTGGTTCTTACCGATTCTTCAGCGGAGTGTGGCAAGGCTCTCGAAACGTTAGCGAAGTATGGAGAAATGCTCTCTACAGACGTGGAGGTTCTACTTATACTCGAGGACATATACAGACTCGAGAAGGCAAGTATATCCCTTGGCGTTCCTCTCCCTCCCGATACGGTAAGCTCTGCAAAGAAGAGGCTTACCGACAGGGTAAGGCATCTCTGGAGGCATATAAAGGGAGAGGAGGCTGAGATAAAGATCACCTCGATAGCGGGAGATCTGAAGGAGGAGGTGGTTAAGTTCGTGGGAGACAAAAACCCCGAGATGGTTCTGTGGGGCTGTCAGCCCAGTGCCAACCTCTGCAGGGTGATAGACGAGATTAAGGTTCCATCGCTGATAATAAAGTGAAAGGAGGTACAGGAATGAAAGGAAAGGCACTCGCCGCTCTTACAGCGCTGATGCCTGCACTTAGCTTTGCAGCTGAAACAGGGGCAGGCTCTTCCGACAGGGCTCTCTTCTATGGGCTGCTGGCTCTCGCTGCAGGACTCGCTATAGGTCTCGCAGCCCTCGGCACGGGTATAGGTATGGGTCATGCCGTCAGGGGAACTCAGGAGGGCATAGCGAGGAACCCCAACGTGGGTGGAAGACTTCAGACGATAATGTTCATAGGTCTCGCCTTCATCGAAACTCTCGCTCTTTATGCGCTCCTCTTCTCCATAGTCTTCGTGTTTACGGGAATATTTACGGGTAAGGCGGGCTTCTGAGTCCCGCCTCCCTTTGAGGAGGTAGCCTGAATGCCGGAGGCTCTGAAACCTCACATATCGAACAAGAAGAGGAAGAGGAAGAGTGGCTTCCTTGCCCGTATGAGCACGAAGGCGGGCAGGAGGATAATAAAGAGGAGGAGAAAGAAGGGAAGGAAGAGGCTCGCCCCTTAGATGAGGTGGTTTGTCATAAAGCTCCTGCACTTCTGGCAGGCTTTTATCTCTCCTCTTTACCCTCCGAGCTGTAGGTATTATCCTACCTGCTCCCAGTATGCAATAATGGCTGTTGAGAAGGACGGAGTGTTGAAGGGACTTTTGAAGGCTCTCTGGAGAGTTCTGAGATGTAACCCTTTATCTAAAGGAGGTGTGGATCTACCTTGATGCCCCAACAGCAGGGACCCGATCCCAAGAGGATATTCTTGGCTATGACCCTCATAGCCTTCCTTATATTGAGTTTTGAGCTCTTCTCTTCGTACTTCTTCAAACCCCCTCCCCAGCAAACTCAGGCTAAGAGGACGGAAAAGGTAGACATACAGAAAGAAGAACCCAAGGAGAATATTGAGAAGGAAGCTGTCCCTCAACTTATGCTCGGCACGACGAGGGAGAAGAAGGTATCCGGGGAAACTCTTAAATTCGAGTTCGGGGGCTTTTCCTTGGAGGTATCTCCAGTAGGAGGGAGGATAGTTCGCTTCGTGGATAGGGAGTTCGGCTTCGACCTAATAACGGAAGCAGAGAGAAAATTGAACGTCTTCCCCTTAGAGGTTTATACAGGAGATCCCCAGCTCGACTACGATATCAACTTCGGTAACTACGACATCGAAAAGCGAGGTAACAGGCTCATTATGAAGCTCAAGAGTGAGAAGGTAAAGTTAATCAAAGAGCTCGAATTTAAAGACTTCTACTTCCTTCTCAAAATAAACACCGATCTGAAAAGAAGAGTTTACATCCTTGCCGGAACCCATCCCTTCGAAAAGTCCTTCTACACCCACGAGGGTCCGGTTCTGAAGATAAACGGGGAAGTGATAAGGGTTGATCTCGATGACATCCAGGGAAAGCAGAGCTACGAGGGAGTGATAGACTTTGCAGGTGAGGAGAGCAGGTACTTCTTCAAGGGCTTTAAGGGGAAGATAGACAGGGTCGTCGTCGATAAAGTGAGTTATGAGAAGGAGGGAGAGAGAAAGTTCGTTAGCTTCACCTACGCCGAGTACAGGGAACCTCTAACGCTCTACATGGGAGCCAAATACTACTCGAGGCTCAGGGAGATAGGTCTTGGAGACGTACTCGATTACGGTATGCTTAGGATAATCGTTAAACCTCTCTTCGTCTTTATGTACTGGGTTTACGAGCACACCGGTAGCTGGATAGTATCGATAATAGTCCTCACCCTTATTCTCAGGATAATCTTCTTCCCTCTGAACTACAAAAGCATGACCTCCATGATGAAGCTCCAGGAGGCAGCGCCCAGGCTCGAGAAGATAAGGAAGAAGTACAAGGACGACCCTGCAAAGATGCAGGAAGAGATGATGAAGCTATACTCAGAGATAGGCTTCAACCCTATGAGCGGATGTCTTCCTATCCTCGTCCAGATACCGGTATTCTTTGCCCTCTACAAGGTTCTCATAATAACTGTGGATCTGAAGCTCTCGGGCATGCTATGGATACCTAGCCTCGCTGACAAAGATCCTTTCTATATTCTGCCTGTAGTCATGGGGCTTACGATGATACTCCAGCAAAAGCTATCTCCGAGTCCCGATCCGAAGCAGAACATAATCATGTACATATCTTCCGTAGCCTTCACCTTCCTCTTTGCCAACTTCCCCTCAGGACTCGTTCTCTACTGGACGGTAAACAACGTCCTCAACATCGGTCAGAACTACCTTATAAAGAACGTGATCCTTCAAAAGAAGTGATATCTTTGTACCCTTCCAAGGACCATCTCAGGGATTCTTCGTAGGGGGTAGGATCTTTGCCGAGAACTTCCCTCACTCCGTTCGGTACCGCATCTCCGAGGACACCGCACACGTTGTCCCTCCACATCATGAGGATCTGATCGGAGGAGAAGGGAGGGGGTTGAAGTATAAGTTCGGCGACCTTCCCGAGATAGTACATGACAGTTTTAGGAACAGGGATCATGAAAACTCTCCGGTTCCAGCGAGAGAAGATGTCTCTGAGCAGTTCTCTAAAGGTAACTACTCTATCTCCGCAGAGCTCAAAGATCTTAGCCTCGGTGTCCGATCTTTCGAGAGCGGCAACGAAGCAATCCGCCACATCTCTGACGTCCACAGGTTGGAATCTGTAGGAACCTCCACCGGGGAGAGCGACCACCGGGATCATTCTCGTTATCTTGTCCATATCGTAAAAGAGCCTCTGCTCCGGTCCAAGAATTATGGAAGGTCGGAAGATCGTGTAGATTATCCCGCTCTCCATAAGGGTCCTTTCAGCCCACCTCTTAGTTTGGTGGTATCTCGAAGGTGCGTCGTCATGCGTTCCGAGGGAACTCATGTGAACCGCTCTATTTATACCGAGCTCAGAAGCCACCTCGTAGAGGTTCTTGGAAAACAGGTAGTGAACCTTCTCGAAGGTTATCCCCTTCCTCCTGCTTTCTAAAAGTATTCCAATCAAATGAACAACCGCCTCAGGCTTCGCTCCTTCGATAGCTCTCCTTACAGAACTCCTATCGGAGAAGTCCACCTTAAGAACTGACACCTTATCGCCAAAGAGTCTCCTCGCCTTTGCTTCGTTCCTCACTCCCAGGATGACTTCATGATCCTTCTCGAGGAGTTTCCTGACTATATATCTTCCGACAAATCCTGTTCCTCCCGTAACGAACACCCTCATTCCATTACCTCCAGATCTATACATTCATAATAGGATCTCCTGAACTTTCTTCCCTTCTTAATCTTAAGGCTAAAGCCCTTCCCCTCGGTTACGAATGTCTGGTACTCTCCATTCTCACCGCCCATGGACAGACCCCTTCTCCGAAGTTCCTCCACGATCTCCCAGCTCAGATATCTCCCGAGAATACGTGTAGGAGTCTTCCTTACGCGCCTGCAGATTATCAGAGGCTTCGAGACCTTAAAAACTTCTGTGAGGATAACCTCATCAGCCATACCCCAAAGGGGGAAGACAGCCCTTATTCCAAGCTCGTCGCACACACCCTCGAGGAAGGTTCTGTGCTCCCACAGGCTCACATCTCCGAATACGCCCACTTCAACTTTGAGACCCTTGAGCACATCGATCAATCTCTTTCGAAAGTTTCCCTTCCTCTTGCTGCCGTAAACCGGAAGGAAATCGATCTCGAGCGCGCCCAACTGTTTCCTCACGACATCTTCCCGCAGATAGCAACCTACCAGCCTCCTACTCCTCTCATCGACGTAGGAGAGCCCGCAGATTATCTTAAAACCCCTCTCCCGAGCCTTCAGGAGAGAAAGGTAACTCTCCTTTCCACCGCTCCAAAGGATGAAAGAAAGTGTAGTTTGCACGATACTTTAATTATGGAAAATTCGCTTGAGAGCTGGGAGGGATACCTTAGGAATTACGAGAAGAAGTTCGTCTTCACCGCCCTGAAGGTAGGTTCAGCTTTAAAGGTGGAGGCAAACTCCGAGGAGCTCAAGAGCTTCTTCATAAACCTTTACAACCAAACCTTCTTTTCGAAAGATAGGGATCTATCGAGCTGTGTAGAGGCTATAGAGAGAATGAAGAGAAAGGGCGTCGATCTCAAGTTCATAGCCACAAAAGCCTTCATGCTCCTCGTGAGCGACTTCGCTGTCCAGTGCTTCCATAAGGAAAGTTCCTTCGAATCTCTACAGGAACTTATAAAAAGGATAGAAGAAACGCTCAGCGCCTGCGTACCGAGAGAGGAAGAGTTAGAGAACGTTGGCAAAATAGTAAGGAAACTGATCTCCCACAGGGAGAGACACTTCGACTTCAGCGACGTGGATCCTGAAAGTGAAGCTCAGAGAAAGATACTGAGAAGGTTTTCAGAGCTTTCTAAAAGGGGTGAAAGGATCGAGCTGTTTAATCTATACAAGGGGCTGCACATAAGAAACCAGTTCCCCGTATTGACGGTAGGAAGGGAAGGAGTGCTTGTCGAGGTAAATCCTACTCACTTAGGTGTTCTCGCTATAGATAGATTCACGATTGTCAGACATCCTCTGTTCAAAGGATCCCTGATTGCCGAAGTGAAGGCTATAGATCCGAACGCCAAGAGAGTAAGACTCTGGAGGTTCAAGGAGTACGAAGGGAAGGAAGAGAGGAGGACCTCGGTAAGGGTGAAACCGAAGGATTTAATAGAGGTGTACGTAAAAAGCGAGGGTGGTATTAACCTGAAAGGCTACGTGTTGGATATATCCCTGGAACATATAAACCTTTTTGTCCCTGCCAAGGAACTCCCTTTTAGCGAAGGAGAACGGCTCGAGCTGAGCATGGAGTTGGAGGATTGCAGAACTAAATCTCTTATGCAAGTCACCACTGAAGCCAGTGCCTTTTCAATTAGAAATATCAAGGGTGGAAAATCGGTGGTCTTCTCCCTCAGACCAACGCCCGGAGAGGAGGCGAAAATATCGGTCTACATATCCTGCCGCCAAAAGGAGATAGTAAGAGAACTGGCGGACTACGTAAAAGAGTACCTTTCCTAAAATCTCCCGGTCTTTGAGAGCCTCTTTATAGAGAAGTAATCTCCTATACCGTAATTGCTCCAGAGGAGGTTGAGAAGTTTTAAGAAGACCTCTGCCGTCGTAAGAGCGTCGTCTAAGGCTCTGTGGAGTCTATCGTAGCGTATGCCTAAGTGGTCAGCTATATCCTTGAGAGAGTGCTTCGGAAGGTTCGGCAGGAGCTTCCTCGAGAGCTGGAGGGTGCAGATGTGAGGTCTCCTGAACTTCTCGCCGTAGTAGAGGCGGGTGTACTTGTCTATAAACTTCATGTCTTGCGATATGTTGTGTCCGACCACGATGCTGTCTCCTATAAACTCCAGGAGTTCTGGGAGAACCCTGTTTATCTTCGGACTTCCCACGAGCATGGCGTTGGTTATGCCTGTTAGCTCCCTTATTCTTTCGGGAATGAAGAACCCCGGATCCACAAGGCTCGAGAAGGTCTCCGTTATAACTCCTCCTTCTACCCTTACCGCTCCCACATCTATGATTTCCGATCTGCTTGTGTCAAACCCGGTCGTCTCCAAATCTACAACGACAAAAACGCTGTCGAGGAGATGTTCTTTCATAGAGATATGATAATCTCAAATCACCTTTCTAACAGCCTCCCACATGGCTATCGCTCCCGCCGCTCCCACGTTCAGGGAGGTAGTCTTTCCCTTCATTGGGATCGTAAGAACCTCGTCGGAGATCTCGAGAACGGATCTCGAAACCCCCTTATCCTCCGAACCCAAAACGAGGGCGCAGGGAAAGGGAATTTCGAACCTCCTTATATCCTTACCTCCCTTCTCTATAGAGAAGATCCATCCCCCCATCTTCCGAAATTCCCTAAGAGCCTTTGAAAGACTCGATACCTTTGCTATCTTGAGGTGAAAAACAGCACCGGAGGAAGCCTTGACCACCGTCTGGTTTACTGGTGAGGTCCTCTCCTTAGTTATAAGAGCTCCTACGCCCCCGAGAACCTCACAGGTTCTCAGGAGATTCCCTACGTTCTGGGGATCTGTGATATGGTCTATCGCTATAAAGAAGGAGTTTTTATCTATCGTTTCTTGAAAGAGCTCCTCAGGAGAGACATAGTCTACGGGACTCAGGAGAGCCACAATCCCCTGAGTCTTCTTAGTTCCCGCAAGCTCCTCAACCTTCTGACGGGATATCCTCTGGACCTTTACACCTTTCTCCTTAGCGAGCTTAAGGAGTTCCCTTGGAGGGCGAGAGTCGTGGGCTACATATATCTTCTCTATCTCCCTTCCTGCTCTAAGAGCCTCAATTATAGGATTCCTTCCCCAGATTACGAACTCTTTACTCACACCCTTTCGATTATACTCCTGACTATCTCCTTCTCCAAGGGAGAGCTTATCTTGGGAATGATTGTCTCTATGACGGTAGTTTTAGCATCGCCGTATTTCTTCAATCTTCTTGCACACCTTATGGTGTCCCTTATGGAGAAGACGAACTCAACCGGCTCCTCCGACTGCTGGGTCTGGTAAGCCCTGTAAGCCCTCCTTATTTCGTTGGCTATCTTGAGGAGTTCAAAGAGAAGGTTTATCTCGTGTTCCCTCTCGGAGGTTCTCAGTTCCTCCCCCCTCGCCGTCTTTACATCGTTCACCACTAAATACCATAGGTAGGTGAAGTCCTCCTTGTTGAGAGGTGCCACGTGATCCATGTAGTCCTTGAGGATTATCGCCTCGTCGGGATAGTAGAAGCCTCTCTCGTCCTGAAAGGGTGGGTAGTCCACGTACATCACGTCCGCCCTCGACTTTATGTCCTGAGGGAGTTCGGAAACACCCAGGTAGTTCTGAGGGTTCATACCTCCTACAAGAATAACGTCGGATCTCGCCTTAACCACCTCTCCGTAGGATAGAACTAAGTACCTCCGGTAATCGAAGAGGGGGTTGAAGATCTTAACAAGGGAAGGGGGGAGGGTGTTTATCTCGTCCAAGTATATGACCGCTCCGGGCGTTTGGAGAGCTTTGACGAGATCCGAATAGACCCTTCTCGTTCCCCTCTTGGGGTCGAATTCATAGACGAAGGTTATGTCCTCCTTCTCCATCTTGGAGTTGCAGGGAACTATAAAGAGAGGTCTGTTGGTCAGAGCGGAGAAGACCTCTACGAGGAAGTTTTTACCTACGCCCGCATCTCCTTCAAGAATGAGTATTCCCTCCTCGTACTCGAGCTGTTCCTTTACTAAGGAAGTAAACCTCTCGAGGTTCTGGACGAACCACGGGGTCTCCTCGTAGGATACGAACTCGGGAACCCTCGGCTTCTCGGTAGAGCAGAGACCATTGAGATGTCTAAGATACCTGTTGACCCAAGAGGGGAAGTGCTTCAGCTCCTCCTGAGTTAGGATGTTGTTGTATCTCTTCGGCTCTGCTATCAGTCCGTCCTCTCTCTCGAAAACGAGCCTCCCAAAAACTTTCCCATCCTGAAGGACTTTGTCCTCCACCTTTATGCTCCACCTTAGCTTGACAGGCTGGTATTTGAACCTCGGGAAGCTCTCCCTTCCGAACCTGACCTCCTCTTCACCGATCTGGATGGAAAAGGTTCTGAGCCTATCTTCGATTATCTTCTCTTGAAGGGTTCTGACGAGCCTCTCGGTAGCGGAGTTGTACATCTCTCTGGGTAGCTTAGATATGAAGGATCTCGCCTCCTTCACCTCCCCTAAAGCCTCGAGATCCCTTATGTCGGTAGTGTGAGCCTCCCTGAGAGCGAGCCTGACCTTTTCTAAATGTCTCTCTAATTCCTTCTCGAAGTACTCTTTAACTTTTTCTTTAAGACTTTCGAGCCTCTCTTTCCAATCTCCTTCCGCACCCGAAAGCCTGTCCTCCAAGAGCCTGTAGTCCTCTCCTGTGATCTCTCCCTTCCGTAACTTTTCCTCTATCCTGTTTACGAATATCTCGTAAGCTCTCCCTTCTATTTTCTTCCTTGCCTCCGCGGTCAGTTCTCTTACCTTCCTGAGGGGTATGTCTATCCTGTCGAGTTCGAGGAACTCCTTTATCTTTGTAAGCTCCTCCTCCTCAAGGGTGCTTTTGAGCTTCTTGGAGAACTCTTTAAAGAGCTTTTCGGCATTCTTAATTATCTGCTTCTGTCTCTCCTTCGGGTAGAGGAAGTCTATGAGGTTCGTCTCGAGCTTCTCTAAGTAGTAGAGCCTTCTGTCCTCCGCGTCCTCATACCTTGAGGTGTATATACTCCCGTCGGGAGAAACCTTCACGATGCTGTAGCCGTATCCCTCTAAGAAGCCGAGGAACTCCTTGGAAGAGAGGTCGTACACACCGAGCCTGTTCTCTTCAAGATCGGCAGTGAAGAGAAACCTCCCTTCCGGAGAGATGTCTAAAGTGGAAATAGGATTTTCTAAGGATAGTTCCCCTTCAACGTTGTCCAAGTTCGGATCGTAGATGAATATCTTTCCCTCGTTGTTGTCCGCTACAAAGAGCTTCTCCTCGAAGTTGGTCATAGCCCTCGAGGGAGCCCAGTTAAGCTTTTTTAAAAGATTTCCTCCCATACTGAAGATGGCGGTTCCCTGAGTTCCTCCCAAAGCGAGCTTACCGCTTGGCAGTATCTTTATGACCTTGAGATCTCCTATCCCGGAATCTCTGTATATGAAGGTGCTCTTGAAGTCCACCGTCTCCTGAGAGAGATCTCCACCGAGGTCTATTGCATATACCTTCTCCCCCACAACTCCGAAGGCTAAGGTTCCGTTCCTTATGTCGAGCCCCCCCGTGGGACGCAATCCCTCCTGAGATATCCTGACTGTCTTCCAGGAGGAGAGATCTTTCAGTTCGTTCAGGTAGTAGATGGCAAGGTAGGGAGGCGCAACTATGCCAAGGTACTTTCCGCTGAAGACTATGTCGGTAACCGACTGGGAAGGTGGCCTTGCCGGGAGCCTGTGGAGCTTTCCCTGCCAGTCGTAGAGCTGAAAGACTCCGTACCTTCTCCCTACGAGTGTCCAGTAGCCGTCGTCGCTTGAATCTACAGCCTCTATCCAGTACTCCTCTATCTTGGCGTCGGGGTCCCGCTCTATATAATCCGCAAGATATAGTTTGAGTTCTCCGAACTCGTAAATCTCTCTCTGACCTTTCCTCTCTTCTCTTTTACCTACAAGCTTTCCCAAAAACTTCATGAAAATATGGTAATCAAAAGAAGGGTTTATAACTATGTTTTAGACACATGTGAAGACTTGATGATCAAAATCATAAAATCTGTGGCATTATAGTCTATGCTCAAATTAGACTGACATGTCAGTTCATACGAGAGGGAAGCTTATAGAGGCGGCTAAGAGGGTATTCTCTGAAAGGGGGTACTACAACGCCCAAATATCCCACATAATAGACGAGGCGGGAGTAGCAAGAGGGACATTCTACTTATACTTCAAGAGCAAGGAAGAAATACTCCGTGAGCTCCTGAAGGAGGTTGTGGCGGAGCTAAGGGAGAGAATAAAGGTAATAGATCTTACTAAGGACCCTGTTGAGCAGGTTATAGAAAACATAGCCCGTGTCCTTGAGTTTACCTTAGAAGAGAGGGAGTTAGCACGGATAGTCCTTCAGAGAAATTGTGACCCCGGTCTATTTGAAATTATAGAGGATTTCATGGAAGAGGTTGTAAATATGATTAAAAGCTCCTTGGATAAGGGAATAAGACTCGGACTTATAAGGGAATGTGATACGGAAGTTGTGGCAAGGGGAATAATGGGAGGTGTAAAGGAGATAATAATCGGTCTGCTCGATAAAGAAGATGTGGATGTCTATAAGGTCGCAAGGGAGATAATCGATTTTGGGACGAGGGGAGTCTGGAAAAACACGGGAGGTGAGAGCCATGGAAATTTTGGAGCATTACAGGGCATATAGACCGAGACCTTTCAAGAGGGAGGAGAGGGAGAAGGTTACGCTCGTTTACGGGGGACTCACCTGGAAACACGAGAAGCTCATAAAGGGAGCCCTTGAGAACATGGGCTACAACGCCGAGCCCCTTCCAAACATAGAGAGACATGATCTCGACATAGGGAAGGAGCTTATAGACACGGGAGCCTGCTGCCCGACCACCTTCACCGCGGGAAACCTCGCCCGCTTTCTGAAGGAGAGATCGGAAGAGGAAGGAAGGGAGGTGGTGAAAGACAAGTATATATTTGTAACGGTAGGGGCATGCGGTCCCTGCAGGTTCGGGCAGTATCACGAGTCCTATGAAAGGGTTCTTGAGAACCTTGACATGACCGATTTCAGACTCTTTCTCCTTGATCTCCTCCAGATGGAGCAGAGCGAGGGAGGACTCGAGATAACCATGCCCCTGACCTTCGGTCTAATCTACGCGATGTTCATCGGAGACCTGATGACAGATATGGAGTATGCGGTGAGACCCTACGAAGTTGTCCCCGGTGAAACCGACAGGGTTTTGAAGGAAAGTATGGAACTACTGTATGAAAAGTTTAAGAAGAGACCGCTTCGCGGTGAGAAGTGGGGATCGCTCCTGTGGCACATCACAACTCCCTACTTCGTAAAAGCTCTGAGGGAGGTTATGGAACTCTGGGATGAGATCAAAGTTGACAGACTCAGGGTAAAGCCGAAGGTGAAGATAACCGGAGAGTTCTGGCTACAGACCCACGAGGGGGACGGAAACTACAACATAAAGAGGTGGCTCGAACAGGAAGGAGCCGAGGTAATCCCACCTCCGATAGCAATATGGATGGACTACCTGATCCACATGGAACTCTGGAGGATGGAAGAAAACAGAGATTTCGTGGAGAAGTTCTGGCTGAAGAAGGCAATCGTGAAGCTCCTACTTAAGCTCTATCACTTCACCTACAACAGGTTGAGAAGAGCCATGAACAACATTCCTAATCAACTCCCTCCTCAGGAAGAACTGAAGAGACTTGCAAAACCCTACTTCCATTTCCGTCTCGCCGGAGGAGAGGGACACATGCTAATAGGTAAGGCGCTCTACGCCCACCTCAACAAACACGCCCACATGATATGCGAACTCTCCCCCTACGGGTGCATGCCCAACACCATGTCCATAGGTGCGATGCAGGCGGTATTGGGTAAGTATCCGGACCTACTCTACGCTCCCATTGAGATAAAGGGAGATGCAGAGGTTCACGCCCTATCAAGGTGTCAGATGATACTAACCGAAGCTAAGAAACGCGCCCAGAGGGAGTTTGAGGAGGTTTTAGAAAGAACAGGACTGGGCGTGGAGGATATTAGAAACTTTGAGGAGGAGAGACCCGAACTGACCAAAGCTACCTACAGGATTCCCCACTACGGCTACGCGGGAACTTCCGCCAACTACGTGATGCACGTGGCTAAACTGATGGGGAGAGCTTAGGATGTTTTTTCAAAAAGTCTCGTGGTTACAAGGTATATTAACATCAACCCCAAGGTTCCTAAGACCGCAAGTAGCAGGACCATCTGATCATCACTCATCTCTTCGCCCTCTGATTAATATAGCACCGACAAAGACATTGAAAAGTCCGAGAAGGAACACAACAACGAGAGTTTCGTTGGATATCCTCTCCGATATCTTCAGAACGACCAAGGCAACCATAAGACCTATTCCGAAGTTTCTGAAGCTCTCCGCCCAATACCTCCTGAGCACATCACCAATTATCACGGAGGGATAAGATGATCTTAGGACTGGACGTAGGCTCGACTACCTGCAAGTACGTTCTCATAGATGAGAAAGGGAAGATAATAGACAAGAACTACGAGAGGCACAACACCAAGCAGGCGGAGAAGGTCCTTGAGTTTTTGGAAAGGTTAGAGAAGGAACATGGACTCACTCCGGGAAGGGACAGGGTCTATATAACGGGTTCGGGAGCGGGAATCATAGGGGAGATGATAGGAGCCCGCTTCGTTCAGGAGGTTGTTGCGGTCGCCACCGCCGTTGAGAAGCTCCATCCGGAGGTGAGATTCGTCTCGGAGATAGGTGGGGAGGACATGAAGACCATATTCTTCCATGGAGAGGGGGACAAGAAGACGAGGCAGGTCTTCATGCAGAGCGCCTGCGCCGGCGGGACAGGAGCCTTCATAGAGAAGTCGGCGAGGAAGTTGGGAATTCCTCCCGAAAAACTCTCCCAGATGGGTTATCTCGGCTACCAGCTCCACAAGGTAAGCTCCAAGTGCGGAATATTCGCCGAAGCGGACGTGAACACCCTCGTTAAAGCGGGGGTTCCCGTTGAAGAGATAATAGCGAGCCTCTTTGAAGCGGTTGTTTATCAGAACCTCGCCATACTCACGAAGGGAAACACTCCGAGACCTTACGTCCTTCTCTTGGGAGGTCCGAACCTCTTCTTTAAGGGTCTTCAGGAGGCGTGGAGACACCATCTCACGAGACTCTGGAAGGAGAGGAACGTTCCCCTTCCGGAGGGTAAAGATCCTGAGGAGTTGATAATCGTTCCCGAAAACGCCCTCTACTACGCCGCCTTGGGGTGTGCCTTCACCGCCATGGGTGAGCCGGAGGACAGCGGACTTTATAAGGGAATGGATAGGCTCAGGTGGTGGGTTGAGGAGGGACAGCATAGGCAGAAGGAGAAGGAAGGAAGAAAGGGACTCTGGAAGACCGAGAAGGAGCTTGAGGAGTTCAGGAGGGTTTACGAACCGCAGGTCTTCGCCTACAGGAACAGGAAGCCTTACGAAGGTAAGATTGAGGAGGTAGTTATAGGTTGTGACTTCGGTTCTACCACCGCCAAGGCGGTCTGTCTGGCTAAAAATAAAGAGGTTCTCTTCTCGGTCTATACGCTCAGCAAAGGAAATCCCATAGAGGATGCCAAGTTCCTCTTCAGGAAGATAAAGGAGAGGATAGGAGACGCTAAGGTTCTGGGAGTCGGGATAACGGGATACGGGAAGGACCTTCTCAAGGACATCATAGGTGCTGATGCTCCTATAGTGGAGACCGTTGCCCACGCCACCGCGGGACTCCACTTCTTCCCCGATGCGGACTGCATCTGCGACGTGGGAGGGGTGGACGTAAAGATAATAATCCTCAGAAACGGTGCGGTTGTGGACTTCCGACTGAACTCACAGTGCAGTTCGGGAAACGGAGCCTTCCTTCAGGGAGTTGCGGAGAGGTTCGGGATCCCCCTTGAGGAAATAGCGGAGCGAGCCTTCTCCGCCCGTGCCATGCCCACGCTCACCATGGGTTGCGGCGTCTTCCTGCAAAGTGATATAGTGAACCAGCAGAGGAAAGGATGGAACGCGGATGAAATTCTTGCAGCCCTCTGCTGGGTTCTTCCCCAGAACGTCTGGATCTACGCGGGGAACATAACCAACTTCAAGGAGATAGGAAGGAAGTTCATCCTTCAGGGAGGGACCCACAGGAACCTCGCGGTGGTAAAGGCTCAGGTGGACTTCCTGAAGTCAAAGATTCCCAATGCGGAGGTGGTCGTCCATCCCTATTCGGGTGAGGCGGGAGCGATAGGTGCCGCTCTCATAGCCCTTGAGAACTGGGAGAAGACGGGAAGGACGAGGTTTAGAGGGTTTGAGACTATAGAGACTCTGGAGTATAAGAGCACCACTTCCGAGGATACGGTCTGCAGGTGGTGTCCGATAGAGTGCAGGAGAACCTTTATAGACGTGAAGCTCCCCGGAGGAAAGGGAAGACCCTGGTCCAAGGTTCCCCTCCCGGAAGGTTGGGTGAGGATAATCGTGAACAACTCCTGTCCAAAGGGACTCGTTGAGGACAAAAACGAACTGAAGGCTATAAAGGAGGAGATGGAAGAGGTGAAAAGAAAGTTTCCCAACGTCGCCCAGTTCGTTCAAAAGGAGGCTTTCAACGCGAGGGTGGAGGTCTAATGGGAAGGCTTTTCCTTCTTTTCTTCGAGCTTTATCATAGTCAGACCAAAGAGACCCATGAGCACTATAAACACCACAAAAAGCCACATCGGTTCTATCATCATTCATCACCCCCGCTCTTTGGTAATATAAACCAAAGTATTAAACCGAATGCCTTTATATCAATGTCGTCGGATATAAACCTGCCTATTATTCCTACGATAACGGCAAACTTTGCCACGTCAAAGAAGAACTCCCCTAACTTTTTCCTCCTCAGCACCTTCCCGATTACATTAGGAGGTCTAAGACATGCCTCTCCTTAGCCTCTTTAAAAGAAAAACCGCCCAAGACGGTGATTTAATAAGGGATAGAAGCCATATAAGAGTCGGGATACCGAAGTTCCTTAACGTCTGGTCGACCCACCGCTTCTGGATAGGGTTTTTAAAAGCTCTCGGAATTCCCGCCAAAAATATAATTTTTAGCTCCGATACCTCAGAAGAGCAGTACAGGGAGTACGGAAAGGGAAGGATAGGGATGGACTCCTGCTATCCTGTCAAGGCTCTCGCAGGGCACATAGGCGAGCTTCTGATAACGAAGAAGATAGATATTCTCCTCGTCCCTATGATCTACTCCCTTCCTTCTTTCCTGAAAGGACACGTTATGGATACACTTTCCTGCACGCGGGTCATGATGGGTCCTGAAAACATAAAGGCGGGATTCATAAAGGAGAAAGACGAGTTCTCGGAGCTCGGGATCAAATACGTATCACCCTTCGTTAGCTTCGCCGAACCGCACCTACTCCCAAAGCAGCTCTATGAGTCCCTTAAGGAGGCTCTGGACGTAAGTTATGAGGAGGTTGAGAGGGCGGTTCAGAAGGGACTTGAGGAACTCAAGAAATTCGATAGCAAAATGAGAAAGAAAACAAGAGAGATCTTGGAGTGGTGTGCGAGGAACGATCATCCATGTATTCTGATACTTGCGAGACCTTACCACATGGATCCTGGAATAGGACATGAGATAGACGCAGAGTTCCAGAGCCTTGGATATCCTGTCGTGTGGGGTCAATATCTTCCAATTGATGAAGATCTAATGGACTGGCTCTTTGGGACGGAGGTGGAGGCGGGAATTATAAAGAGCCCCTTCGATATATCGGATGTGTGGACCTCCTCTTATAGCTCCAATACCAACGAGATAATCTGGGGCGCAAAGTTCGCGGCGAGGTTCCCTTGGATTACGGCGGTTGTGAGGCTTTCGAGCTACGAGTGCGGGATGGATCAGCCCACCTACACGCCGGTTCAGAGGATCGTTGAGCGTTCCGGAACCCTATACTTCAAGTTCGGAGATCTTGACGAGACGAGACCCTCGGGAAGCATAAAGATAAGGGTCGAGACGATAGACTACTACGTTAAAAAATACTCGCCTCAAATTATTGAGAGGAAGTTGAAGAGGTTGGAGGGGAGGAAGATGCCGGAGGGGTTCAGGGTCACCCCACCACCTCGTAATGTCTCCACTTCCACTTAGCCCCTAACTCCTCCACGAGTTTTTTAGTCCTTTCCATATCCACGCCGGGGTAGTCAACGGCGGAAACAACGACTTCAAAGCCTTCCTTCAGAGCTTCTTTTATGAACTCTATAACCTTCTCGTAAGCGTCGGGCTGGGCGGGTTTGCAGACCTCTTCGTAGGTTTCCTTATCGGGAGCATTGAGGGACACCGACCATACGTCTACGAGACCCTTGAGCTCCCTTAGCTTCTCCTTGGGAAGGAAGGTGAACATAAGTCCGTTTGTATCCACTCTGACCTTCCCGCCTTTAGACTTTACGTATTTGGCAATTTCTTTCAGAGCGGAAAATCTCAGCGTAGGTTCTCCGTATCCGCAGAAGACCACCTCCTCGTAGTAGGTGGGGTCTCCTATTTCTTTTATCACCTCCTCCACCGAGGGATCCCTGCTCGTCCAGACCCAGTATCCCTTTACCATGAAGTTTCTCTCCCTCTCCCTCTGGCAGAAGACGCAGTGGAGGTTGCACTTGTTGGTGAGGTTTATGTAGAGCTTTCCATTTATAACGTAGGTTATCGTCTCCCTCCTGCCGTTGTTCCCTATGTTCAGGATAAGCTTGGCATTCTCGGAGGTCATCCTGTCCACGTCCTCCAAGGAGGTGTTGGGAAGTAGCTCGGCGAGAACCTTAGCGGTGTGCCAGATGTAGGAAGGCTTGTTGGGTTTCCCTCGGACGGGTTGGGGAGCTAAGAAGGGAGCGTCGGTCTCTAAGAGAATTCTTGACGTAGGTGTTTTCTTAGCTACCTCACGGACGCCTTCGGCGTTCTTGTAGGTGAGAATTCCAGAGTAGGATATGTAAAAGCCTAAATCTACCGCCCTCTTCATCGTTTCGTAGCTTCCCGTGAAGCAGTGCATTATACCTCCCACTTCGTAGGCTCTCTCCTCTCTCAGTATCCTTATGGTCTCCTCTTCGGCGTCCCTCATGTGGATAACCACGGGGAGTCCAAGTTCCCTCGCGAGGGCGAGTTGCTTTCTGAAGACCTCCTCCTGCTTCTTTCTGTCCGAATAGTTCTTGTAAAAGTCAAGTCCCATCTCTCCGAGGGCTTTCACCTTCGGGTTATTCTTGGCGACCTCCCTTAGCCACTCTATATCCTCGTCGGTTACCTTATCCGCCTCGTGGGGATGGAAGCCTACGGCGCAGTAAACGTGTTCATGCTCCTGTGCTATTTTTAAGGCGTTCTTTATCGTCTTTCTGTCGTAGCCTACCGTGAGAAGATACTCTAAGCTCCTGTCCTTAACACTCTCCTCAAGGTCCTCCTTCTTCAAAAGGTCTAAATGGCAGTGGGTATCTATCATGGGGAATAAATATAGTAGTCTCTTTTCTCTGTTCAATTGATGTGAAATTAACGGGAAATGTAAATCTTGAATTAACACGGAGGCAAGTCTAACATTAAGTTCCGATGAAGTTATCCGCCTTCCTGCTAATAGTCTTTATCTTTGTGGGGATAGTTCGTGCCGATGAACTCAGTAAATTGATTGATTTCGCTCTAAAAAACAATCCGAAGCTTAAGTCCTTTTCCAACTTAAAAAGATCCTTTGATTACAGAGCAAAGTTCTCTTTAAGCCTTCCCAATCCTCAACTCTCTTTCGCTCTGAACAATATAGATACGGAGAACTACTTTCCGACAAAGAAAAATCCCATGAGCAGTTTCGGAATTTTTCTCTCTCAGAAGTACACTCTCCCCGTAAAGAGATCTAAGAGCTCCCAGATATTTCTCCAGAAGGCGGAGGAGGTGGATGTAAAGCGGGAGAGATTTGAGAAGGAGCTCATAAAGAACTTGAAGACGCTCTACTGGGACTTCTCCTACTCCTTTGAGATGGAGAGGATACTCAGGGACATAGACAGGGAGATAAGATCCCTCCTCGACATAACGGAGGAGAAGTACAGGTACGGGAAGACACTCCTGTCCGATCTGCTTCTTCTAAAGGTTGAGCTTCTTAAGGTTGAGGAGAGGCTCGCCGAAGCCCGGCGCCTTAGAGAAACTACGCTCAGGAGGATATACGCCCTCGCCGGTGGAAGTTTGGAGCTAAAGGGTTCTCCTATAGAGGCTCTTGAATTTCCCGAGAGATTCGATCCCGAGAAGAACGTAGAAGTGAAATTGATGAGGGAAAACTTAAAGACTGCCAAGAGAGAGATAGAAAGGGCGAAGGTGGAACACTACCCCGACCTTTTCCTCTCGGCAGGCTACGGGATCAGACCCGACATTCCCAACCTTATAACCTTCAGGGTTGGGGTGAGTTTGCCGGTCTGGAAGAAGAAGAGGGAAGATCTCCTCGTCCTCGAGAAGGAAGAGGTTTACAGATCCAAGCTCTTTGAACTTGAAGACGTAAAGCTCAGGGTGAAGGGAGAGTTTGAAGCTCTGATGGACTCCTACAGGATCGGCTCGGAAATTCTCTCTACGATAGAGAGGGAGATAGAGGAGAAGAAGAAGGAGATAGAAGCTCTCCTGATAGCTTACGAGTATGAAAAGACGGACGTGAGGGAGATCCTGAGGGCTTACAGGATACTCTGGTCCCTTGAGCTTGACAGGGCGAGGATAATCAAGGAGCTCAATCAGATAGTAGCTAAGGCGGAGGCGTTGCAATGAAGAGGTTTGCTTTCGGAACGATACTGCTCGCTGTTTTTGGACTTTTGCTCTCCGCGTGCGGCGGAGGAAGCTACAAGGAAGTCGTAACGATCGAACAGAAGGGTATCAAGGTTACAATCCTTTCAAGCGACGGAAAGATCAAGACGGGGAACAACAAGATAGAGGTGAGGGTTGAGCCTCCCAAGCCCCTGAAGGAGCTCTACTTCTACATGCCTCCCATGCCGGGAATGGACGAGATGAGGGACGCCGCATCCCTCCAAGAGGTGGAAGCTGGAGTTTACAGGGGATCCCTCAAGATCAGCATGGACGGACCTTGGCAGATAAGGATCGTATTTGAGGATACCATGCTCACCAAGGACGTTTTCGTTCCCCTTTCGAAGACGACCATGGCGGATGGAGGACCGGCGAGCACCGCCCACGGCGGTCATATAATGGTCAAGCCTGACAAGCTCCAGCTCCTCGGTGTAGTCACCGAACCGGTTCAGAGGAAAGATCTCATAAAGATCTTCTCGACCGTAGGGTACATAAGCTACGACCTATCGAAGATATACGACATAACTGTCAGGGCTGACGCATGGGTGGTGGACACCTACAAAAGGTTCGAAGGGGAGTACGTGAGAAAGGGAACGCCTCTGATGAAGGTTCTCAGTCCCGACATACAGATAGCCCTCGATGAACTCAAGCTCGCTCAGGAGAAGGGAGACCCGGAACTGATAAGGAAAGCCAAGGAGAAGTTAGAGTACTTGAAAATAAAGGAGATAGTCAGGTCCCCCGTTGACGGTGTGATCATAGAGCAGAGGGTATTCGAAGGAGGTTACGTCAAGGAGGGACAGACCGCCTACAGGATAGCGGACATCTCCACCGTCTGGATAATCGCCGAGATTCCCTTCAGGCAGGCGAGATACGTAAAGAAGGGAACTCCCGCACTGATAACTCCCGAGGACGATCCCGAGAACATGATAGAGGGGGAGGTGGACTACATCTTCCCGGAAGCGGATCACATGGCTAAGACCGTGAAGGTGAGGATAAGGGCTAAGAACAGGGGGATAGCTCTGAAACCAAACGCCTTGGTGGATGTACTCTTTGAAGTTCCCATCGGTGAAGTTCTCGCTGTTCCCGAAACCGCTGTTGTGGATACAGGAAAAAGAACACTCGTCTTCGTGGAGATGGAGCCGGGTATGTACATGCCGGTAAACGTGAAACTCGGGAAGAAGGCGGAGGGTTTTTATGAGGTAAAGCATGGTCTTAAGGAGGGGCAGAAGGTAGTGGTTAAGGGAACGTTCCTCCTTGATTCGGAGGCGCAGATAAGGGGTCTCTACGGTCAGCAAGGCGGAGGAGGACATCATCACCACTGAAGGAGGTGCGATCATGAAGGGGATTTTGGCTCTCTTAACTTTGGCGATACTTGGATTCTCCTTCGGAAGGGAGATAACTGCCTTCTACAATCCCAACTGTGGCTGTTGTCATAAATACTTTAAAAGTCTTGAGGAAAAGGGATACGTGATAAACCGGGTTGAGGTCAAGCCCGACGAACTCTTCAAGAAGAAGGATGAACTCGGCGTTCCCGTAAACAAACGCTCCTGTCACACGATGGTGATCGGAGATAGGTTCATAGAAGGACACGTTCCGGTGGAAGGTATAGAGGCGCTACTTAAGGAAAAGAACGCCAAGGGCGTTTACTCTCCTCACGGTACACTCAGCGGTTGGGGTGCGGAGGAGAAGGTTTACGAAATTATCAGATAAAGGAGGTGCATTATGAAGAAGCTACTCTTAGCAACTGCAGCGGTACTCACGCTCTCGGGAGCTGGGTTCCCCCAGATGATGGGAGGCATGATGATGGGCGGACAAGGAGGGATGATGGGTCAGCCCTTCTATCCTTACATGATGATGCCTATGATGCCAATGATGCACGGAATGATGGGTATGGGTGGAATGGGAATGATGCCCATGATGGGAATGGGTATGATGCAGGATCCCGAGACCATGAAGATAGTCCGTGAGCACATGATGAAGTGCAGGAAGGAGCTCATGCAGAAACTTGCCAAGAGACCCTCTACGGCGGAGAGGATGCTCCGCATGATGACGATGCACCCGGAAGCCTTCAGGGAAGCTCTAAAAAAGAACCCTGAGCTGAAGAATAAGCTGAAAGAACTTCTTAAGTGAATTGGAGGATTAATTATGATGGGGCAAGGTCCTTCAAAAGAAATGATGGATCAGATGTTCGGTATGATGACAAGCGATCCTGAAATGAGGAAGATGATGGCTGAGCGGATGCTAAAAATGCTTACTGCGCATCCAGATGAGTTCAAACGGATCTTTGAACTCAAAAAGAAACTACAGGAGCTTCTGAGATGAGAGGGTTTATAATAATCTCCTGCGCGCCTCTTCTCTTTTTCCTTTTTTCTTTTTCCCACGAGAGGGAGGCTGTTCGCGAAGCACCGGAACCTTCAGCTGTTCAGGAGAAGGTGGTTTACCCAGAGGTTGTGAAGCTGCACCCTCCTGTAGTTCACTTCGCCATAGCTCTTCCTCTTTTCGCCCTCCTCCTGGAGGGCTTTTATCATCTGAGGGGCAGGAAACCTGACGACATCGAATTCCTCACGCTTCTGTTAGCTTCTGGTGCCGTGGTGGGTGCAGCGGTAACAGGATATGTAGCTCACGAGAGTATGGAGAATCTCCCTATAAGTCCTCAGGCTCTCGAGCTTCTTCACACTCACGAGACCTTAGGTATAGCCCTCGCAGGGCTATTCTCTCTGATCCTGTTGCTTAGACTTGTTTACGCCTTTAAGCCTGTTCCTGTAATTCACCATATTTATGTTCTACTCTTGCTCACCGGCGTAGCCGGTCTTTTGTATCAGGGAAACCTCGGAGGAAAGCTCGTTTACGATTTCGGACTGGGGGTGTCAGGATGAGAAAGCTCGCGTTCTTTTTAGGACTGCTTACCGCTTTTTTCGTTTTTTCCTTCGCTCAACCTAAGGATCCTCCCAAAGGAACAAGGTGTGTGGTCTGCGGTATGGACGTGAACATGATGCCGAAGTTCACCTCTCAGCTGAAGCTCAAAGATGGAAAGTACGTATATACCGAGTCTCCCAAGCATGCGATCCAGTACTACCTTAAGAACAAGGACAGGGTTTCAGAGCTTTGGGTGAGGGACTTCTCTAATGGGAAGTGGATAGACGGCAGACGTGCTTACTATGTTCCCGTCGATGAAGGTCCTATGGGTCCGGACGTGGTGGCTTTCAGGAGCCTTGTGAAGGCTAAGAAGTTCGCAAAGGGTAAGAAGGTCTTCAAATTCAGGGACATAGACGCCGAGTTTCTCAAGCACTTGGACATGGGGCACGGAGGGATGAAGATGGATCACAAAGGAATGAAGCACATGCACTGAAGGAGGTCGGATATGATGGACTGGGGAATGCACGGGTGGGGAGCGGGGCTTTTGTGGGTTCTCGTTATCCTCTTCCTTATCCTCGGAATCTTAGCCTTTGCCAAATACCTGCTTAAGGGTTAAAGGAAAGGATCGAAGCAGGAAGTAACCTATTCCTGCTGTGTAAGTGATGGCGAAGAACCACTGGACGAATGGCTTTAAGTAAGAGGATAGAAGGAGACCGAGGAGGGAAGGGATAAGTACAAGGAGGGATATTTCAAGAACTCTTTCCGGCAGGAGCTCCTTAAGGGTCGGTACTTTTCCCTTTCCCATCTTTGGAGCGTACACCTTCCACCAGAGCATGAAGGGGATTATGTGGTAGGCAGCTCCGAGGGTGAGGATAGGAAAGAAACCGAAGAGGAGTCCGTCGGTGTGGAGGTTGAGGAGTCCGAAATCCCGAGATCCGGCTGAGAGTATACCGACGCTTAGAGAAAAGGCGAGAATAAATAGGCTAAGGAGAAAAGCCTTTACGGAGGGGTCAAGACCTTTCAGGGGGCTCTTTTTCTGAGAGAGGGTTCTGTAGAGGGTAAAGGAGAGGATAAGGACGGAGGTGAGAACTAACATTCCGGAGACGTATATGTGGCTGAAGCTCATCCTCGACCAGCTGATCAGAAAGTCGATCGTGAACACTGTATGAAAAGCCAAGTGTATCCAGAGGTAATCTGAGAAGGCGAGGCTCTCCAACTGGAGCATCGGGAGGAGCATGTAGAGGCTACCGAAGGCGATCGTGAGGAAGAAGCCGACAGCTAAGGTGTGCTTTATCAGGAAGGGGTTGGGATACTCGGTCAGGATAAGGAAGGAGGCGAAGAGGTAAAAGGTAGATCCGACCAGAAAGAAGAGCTGAACCTGTCCGCTGTATCTCCTCGTGTTTAGGAGAAGGAAGAGAGCAAAGGTCAGAGCGGAAAGGAAATAAACCTCCCCGAACCTGAAGCCGAAGAGGTAGAGGAAAAGGGAAGCCGAGAGAAGAATGAAGTGAAGGTAAACGAGGAAGGAGAACTTTACAGGGATACTCTGGAGCGTCGGATACATCTGGAACAGGGTTCCTATAACCACGGAGGGGATCGAGAAGTAAAGAATGGAGGTGCTGTAGTCTCCCAGGGAAAGGAGTTTTTGAAGCAGCGACAGGAGCAGTATAAGGAGACCGAGGTGGATATAGATCGGTGTTATCCTCAAAAAGGTTGTCCTTTCAGAGATCTCTATCATCTCAGCTCTTAGCCTCTACCTTGTAGATGAGCCAAAAGACCACACCGAGGGATAGGGTTATCAGGGAGAGCGTTATGAGCTCCTGGACTTTCTCGGGTGAGAGGGAGACGATCAGGACCTTTCTTATCACGGCGGCGAGGGCTACACCTACAAAGACCTTGAGGCTGATCGCTGCTCCCCTGACGTGCTTTATCTCCTCTCCCAAGAGCTCGGAGACCGCGTAGAGTATGAGAGCTGAACCGAGAACGCTGAGACCACCTCTCTCTAAGGGAAGTTCTCCTATAAGTACAAGCCACAGCTCATAGCCTATCCATACTATTAGGAATATCCCCACGATGGTGAGGGTCATTATCAGGAAGATGTCGAAGAACCACGAAACCTTCCTAATACTCTCTATCAGTATCTTCTGATACCTTCCTGCGGCGAGGTATCTCTTCAGCTCCTCTTCCCTGAAGGAGTTGACCATGACGTCGAGGTTGAGGTCGAGAGCCTTGTTTATAGAGGTCATTATCTTGTCCCTTTCGGGCGTACAACCGAGCTCCTCCGTAAGTCTATCGTATATGTAGTTTCTTACGAAGTTCATGGAAGCCTGAACGTAGTGGGGAGGAAGTCCGATCCTGTAGTGAACCTCTCCTATCCTGTAGAGCTTCCTCAAATACTGGGCGTCGTAGTGGGAAGTGAAGAGCTCCCTGAACCAGTTCTTTACCTTCTCCTTGTGCCTCTTCCTCGTCTCTTCGTCGGGCAAGAACTCGCTCGTGTCCTTGAAGTTCTCGAGATAACTGTAAAAGCTCTCTATGAAACTCTCCGCATACCTATCTCCGAGCCATGATACCTTTCTAAGGTTCGCCTCATCTCTCTCTGACCATCCGTAGTGAACCTTGAGCTCTTCAATCGTTTCCACCGATCGCCCTCCTTATCTCTTCGAGCATCTCCTTGAACCTCTCGTCGGACATCCTCCTTATCCTCTTAGCCTGACCGAGGGTGACGGTGTAGGGAAGTATCCTTCTGAGTAAGGGGTTCTTAAGAGGCGTAAAACCGTACTTTATAAGAATGTCGAGGGTCTGGGGATATCTGTCTATCAACTTTCCGACGTTGGTGTTTTCGTCTATTTTGAAAGCCTCCTCCTCTTTAGATTCTACCTTTCCCTTATCTCCCCTCCATATCCTCAGGAGGTATCCTTCGGGAGTCTCCTTGAGCTCGTAAGAGTAGCCGAGTTCTTCCAGCCTTGGAAGGAAGTGGGTGAAGGGCCTCGATCCGAGGACCTCTAAGGTTTCTCCCTCTCCGAGCTCTTCAAGAGCCTTCGCTATCCTTATCATCGGCTGGGGAGGTTCCAAATCCCTCACATCAAGAAAGGGCATCCTCAAGCTCCACCTCTATTTTCTTAAAGCCGGCGTCCTTTAGTTTCTCCCTCACCGCGTTTACAAGGTAGTCGGTTATAGGGCAGAAGGGACTCGTGGGCTTCAGGGAAACGTAAACCTCCTCCTCATCCGCCTCAACATGCTGAACGACTCCCATGTCCACGAGGTTCATTCCCGTGTGGGGATCTATGACCTCCTTTAAGACTTCAAGAGCCCTGTTTCTCATCTCCAATCCCTAAAAAGCTTATGACACGCCATACAACCCCTCACCACTTCCGTGTATTTCTGAAAGGCTTCCTCCTTCTTTCCTTCCCTTACCAGTCTAATTATATCCCGTGAGCCTCCGTGTACTGTTTTTTCGAAGGAAGCCATTAACCTTTTGAATTCTTCCCTCTTCGAAGGGTCTATGTAAAGTAAGGGTCCCCCTTTCGGTTTTGGGTGATTCGCTATCTCCTTCGCTCCCTGGATTATCATCTCTTCGTTGTTCAGCAGGAAGCCTTCAAGGATCTTGAGGGTGGAAACTTTAACAAGCTGCATAACATCTCGTAGGGTAAGTCCATCCGAAGCGAACGTTGATAGGACAAAAATCAAGAGCCCTGTTCCGACAAGCTTTCTCATCTCTTACCTCCCGTCATCCTATCCTCCCTACGTTCACCTCCCAGTAATCCCCCTCTCCCTTTACGTAGAACCATGAAACCTTTCCCGGAAAGAACATGTTCATCTGAAAGTAAAGAGGTAACGGATCGTGATCGTTTATTATGTTGAAGGATCTCCCTTCCTTCAGTTCCCTGAACTTCTCGATCACCAGAGCGTGCCTTTTGTAGGGTTCGAGTTGACGCAGATCTATCGTTTCAAGCTTTCCCCTACCGGGCATTTCCTTACCTACCACCACAATGGTACTTTCTTCCTCAGG
Organism: Hydrogenivirga okinawensis; assembly: GCF_055385515.1. Classification (NCBI taxonomy): domain Bacteria; kingdom Pseudomonadati; phylum Aquificota; class Aquificia; order Aquificales; family Aquificaceae; genus Hydrogenivirga; species Hydrogenivirga okinawensis. The sequence continues at coordinate 829,876 of NZ_AP042386.1, forward strand.
GAAGAAACCGAAGAGCTCTCCCCTCTTCACAAATCCTGAAGCGGGGGCCTCCACATTCCCTGTGCTCTGACCTTTTATAAACCTTCCCTTGCCTGAGAGAAGGATGATGAACCTGTCGTAAGGCAGAGCTGAAGGAAGGTAATTGTCCTCTTTTAAGTTAAGAATTTCAACCTTAAGGTTTTTTCCGGGGAAATCCATACTCTCCATAATCACCTCCTGAGTAAACGTTTGTTTATTCAGCTCTTAAAACAATGATGTGGCTCATGATTGTAAGCACAAGCCTATTCAAGGACTTAGGCAGAATCACTTAAGTTCCTGAAAGGTCTATCAATTCAAATATTGAAAAAATGACCGAATATTCTAAAATAGACCGAAAGCGAAGGAGGGAAAGGTATGGTCAAAGAGGAAGTTCTCAACATAATCGATCAGTATCTTCTATCTGCAGACATAGCCAAACACAATGCAAACTTAGTCTACTCCCTACCGGCTCTCGCCAACATACTTTCAGGAGAGGTAATGAAGGAGTACATGCTCAGGAGGATACTGAGCGAAGAGGAGAGGTTGATGCACGAGGAGGGATGGTGGTATCAGCATCAGCTCTCTCTTTTAGGACCTTACTGCATAGGCTTCTCGGCGAGGGACATCGCCTTGAACGGTCTTACGGCGAACACGAGGGTCATGCCCCGCTCGAGACCACCCAAGAGGCTCAGGAACCTTCTGGATCAGTGCGCCAACTTCATCTGCCTCATATCCCAGGAGGTCGCCGGTGCTGTGGCTCTCAACGATCTGATAACGATAGCGAGTTCCTACGTCTGGTACGAAGAAAGATTTAAAGGGAGGGTTTACTCTCAGGACGAGATAGCCCACGCCTTCCAGAGCTTTCTCTACAATATAAACCTGCCCTTCAGGAGTGGAAACAGTCCCTTCACCAACGTAACCTTAGAGTTCGGTAAACCGGCTCCTTCCTTAGAAGAGGAGTTCATAGTAGTCGGCGGAAAGGTTTTAGAGCACAAGTACAACGAGATACCACAGGAGATATACGATAAGGTAGCTCTCGGCTTCCTCCAGGCGATGTGGGAGGGGGATGCTGACGGGAGACCCTGGACCTTCCCACTCATAACCGTTCAGATAACCGACAACTTCAACTTCGAAGATCCCGTATTCATGAAGTTCCTCGAGAACTTGGACAAGCACGGGGGCGCTTACTTTGAGAACTTTCTAAGTAAACCCTTCGTCGAGAGAGGTTTGGAGCCACGTAACCCTTACCTTCAAAGGAGTTTCTGCTGCCGCTTTCAGGTAGATATAGGGGAGGTTCTCAGGGTATCCAACACGGGTTCGGTCTTCGGTAACGCCTCGGGAGTCGGCTCGATCGGAGTTATCTCCATCAACTTCAACAGGCTTGGTTGGATACACAGGGGCAACAGGGAGAGACTCTTCGAACACCTCTACGACATCCTTCAGAAGGCGAGGAGCGTGCTAAACAAGAAGAGAGAGTTCATAGACTCCCACAGGGAGCTCTACCCCACCTTTTTCTACTACATGAAAGATCTTTCTACACTTTTCAACACCATCTCACTCCAGGGTGGTCACGAGGGTTTGATAAACTTCGGTTTTGTAACCTACGATGGGAAGGGCAACCTCGTTGAGGAAGAGTCGGGGCTCTTCCATCCAGAGGGACTCGCCTTCGCACGGGAGGTGGCGGACTTTATCCTCAGAACCCTCGAAGACTTCATGAGGGAGGACGGAGTTCCCTGGAACTTCGAGTACGCTCCGGGGGAAACTGCGGGACCAAAGCTCGCCCAGAAGGACTTGGAGTTCTTCAAAGCGGTATCCGAAGGGAGAACAGAAAGCTACAAACTTTACAGGAAATATTGGGAGGGGAAAATCAACGGTGTTTCTCCTTTCGTCAAGGGGAGCACGGAGGGTTCTGGAGTATTCCTAACCGCCGGCTTCCAGCCACCCTACGACGGATCTTCCCTAACAAAACAGCTCGAGGTTTCCTCCCACACCCAGAGGTTCGCTACAGGAGGCAGTATACAGCATATATTCCTAAACGAGAAACCCTCAGCAGAAGCCTTGAGAGACTTTGTGAGAAGAATCTTCGAGAGGATGCCGATAATTTACATAACCCTGACACCTACCCTGAGCGTCTGCAACTCCTGTGAGGAGAAGATCGTGGGTGAGTGGTTCACCTGCCCCTCCTGCGGTTCGGAGGATACGATCGTTTATTCGAGGGTTATAGGCTATTACAGACCTGTGGCGAGGAAAGTCAAAAAAGTAGACAGAGAGAGATTCATCTACGAAGGGGAGGAGAATTACTGGCAGGGAGGAAGGAGGGCGGACTGGGTCACGCGGAAGAAGGTGGATTCCGTGGAACTGATGGAGGTGTCGAGGTGGGACTGAGTTTCGCCTCCTTTACCTACTCCTCGAAGGACGTTCCTGGCAGGTGGAGCCTCGTTATCTTCCTCCCCTTCTGTAACCTTAGGTGTAGGCACTGCCACAACTGGAAGCTAGTCCTTGGAAAGGAGCCCTGTACGCTCTCCGAGGATAAAATCCTTTACGAGATCTCCAAAAACCCTTTCATCGACACCCTCGTCATATCCGGAGGGGAGCCCACAGTTCACGAGGTGAAGGCTATCAAAAACTTTGTCCTTAAGGTTAAGAAAGAAACACCTTCCTTGAAGGTGAGGATCGACACCAACGGTTCAAATCCAGAGGTGATAAGGGATCTCAGGGAAGTGGTGGACGGCTTCGCCGTTGACATAAAGTCTCCTCTCCAAAGAAAAGATCTTTATCAATACACCACTGGATCGAACGTAGACACTATAAGGATTTTGGAAAGTGTAGAGATAGCAGATGGTATGCCCCTGACCATCTACAGGACACCGTGGTACCCGTGGCTAACTAAGGAAGAGATAGATGAGATAAGGAAATTTACTGATAAGCTAAGCTCACCTTGGTTTCTCAACGAGTTCTTTGAAGTTCCCGAATGCCCCTTCAATCGCTGAAATGCTCCTTACGAAAGGCTCCTTCGCCCCCTGCCCGCTTTCTCTCCTTTTTAACTCCTCCTCAATCCTTCTTATGACTTCGAGCTTCCTCTCGTAGGTGCAGTAATCCGGTGCCAAGAGGGCGGGTTTTTTTGCCTCTGCAGTTAGTCTGTGAACTACAACGTTTTCAGGTATTAACTCCAACATGTCAGCAGCGTATCTAACGTACTCTTCAAGCTCTAAAGGTCTGAATTCTCCTCTCCTGTAAATCTTAGCCAGAGCTGTATTCCTCATGACATATATGGGATGGATCTTTATTCCATCGACGGGAAGGGAGGCTATCAGCTTTGCGGTCTCCAAGAAGTCTTCTTTACCTTCTCCCGGCAGGCCGACGATCGTGTGAACGCAGACCTTGAGTCCGTACCTTTTAGCTCTGAGGACCGCATCGATGAGATCGGATACTCCGTGTCCCCTGTTTATTCCCTTCAAGGTCTCGAAGTTGGCCGACTGTAAACCGAACTCGATCCAGACCTCAAGACCTTTATTCCTATAAGAGGATAGGAGTTCTAAAATTTCGTTTGGTGCGCAGTCAGGTCTCGTGCCCACGTCTATTCCGACCACATCTTCGAACTCCAAGGCGGTGTCGTATATCCTTTTAAGATCCTTCACCTCTCCGTAAGTGTTCGTGTAGGACTGGAAGTATATTAAAAAGCCTGTCTTCCTGCCGTACCTATCCTTAGCCCTCCTTATACCTTCCTCTATCTGCTTCCTGAGAGGAGTCCAGGGCTCCAAGTGATCCGGTCTCGATCCTTTATAGCAGTAAGAGCACCCTCCACGTCCCTTAGCTCCGTCTATGTTGGGACATGTGAAGGGCAGAGCTACAGGTATCTTCTGAACTCTCCTGCCGAACCTCTCCTTGGCATAAAACCGGAAGAAGTTTATCCCTCTCATTCCTGTTATTTATGACTAACTAATCAAGTATTGACAATATCTGATTATCATCATAAAATAAACACTAAGGAATTCTTATGGAGGTATAAGACATGCAAATATCGCTAATTTCTAAAATTCTTATCATCCTCACCGCAACAGCCTTCGCTCAGGATGCCCCTTCACTTCTTAAGAGTAAGGGGTGCTATTCCTGCCACGACGTGGAGAAGAGCAAGGTGGGACCTCCGTACAGGGTGATCGCCAAAGAGTATAAGGGAAAACCCGATGCGATCAAGGTCCTCGTCCAGAGCATAACTGGAGGTAGCGTGGGTAAGTGGCAGGGGCTGGCGAGTAAGTACGGGATAAAGATCACAGCCTTCTACATGCCGAGGCAACCCGTTTCCAAGGAGGAGGCTGAAAAGATAGCCAAATGGATTTTGAGCCTTGAGAAGTAATCTCGAGAGGAGGTGATAGATATGAAGGGAGGAAGTTTGAAAAAGGTAGCTCTGGCGGTTATGGCGCTGGCCGGTATCGGAGCGGTCTTTTCCCAAACCAAGCACATGAGCAAGGAATGGGAAGAAGCGGCGAAGAGAACTTACGTCCCGCCGGGACAGCACGATGAGTTTTACGTTTTCTTCTCGGGAGGATTCAACGGACAGGTGGGAGTTCACGGTGTGCCTTCGGGCAGGAACCTGAGGATGATACCCGTGTTCTCGGTAAACCCTGAAAACGGTTACGGATACTCTGAAGAAACGAAAGCCCTCTTGATGACATCCCATGGTTTTATACCCTGGGACGACTCTCACCACCCGGAGCTATCCCAGACAAACGGCGTTCCGGACGGAAGGTGGTTGTTTATAAACGCCAACAACACGCCGAGGGTTGCAAGGATAGACCTTTCCGAGTTCAGGACCGTTGAGATAATAGAAATACCCAACTCGGCGGGCAACCATCCATCCTCATTTATAACTCAAAACACAGAGTACGTCGTTGCGGGAACGAGGTTCAGCGTGCCGATACCCCAGAAGGATTATCCTATAGCCCAGTATAAGAAGTGGGCAAAGGGCACCATCACTTTCATAAAGGTGGACAACTCTAAGGGCGAGAAGAACGACAGGATGGACATCGCCTTCCAGCTCTTGGTGCCGGGATTCGATTACGACCTCGCCCACTGCGGAAAGAAGAAGTCCCATGGATGGTGTTTCTTCACCAGCTACAATACGGAACAGGCACACACACTGCTTGAAATAAACGCCTCCAAGAAGGATAAGGACTTTATCCTCGCTGTAAACTGGAAGAGGGCGGAACAGTGTCTCGCCGAGGGCAAGGGTAAGAAGATGAAAACCCTTTACTACCACAACTACGTAGATCCTAAAACCGGAATAGCTAAATCCGAGAAGAAGACGAGCGTTACCGTGCTTCTCCCTAAGGACTGTCCTGGAGTGGCCTACTACCTGCCGACTCCCAAGTCTCCTCACGGAGTTGACGTCTCACCCGACGGTGAGTACATAATCGGAGGTGGTAAGCTCTCGGTGAACCAGCCGATACACTCCTTCTCTAAGATGATCAACGCCATTAAGAACAAGGAGTTTGCTGGAGAGATAGAGGGTATCCCCGTGCTCAAGTATGAAGCCGTAAATCACTGTGAGGTCAAGAACATCTGTCTTGGACCGCTTCACACCGAGTTCGACGACAAGGGCTACGCCTACGTTTCCTGCTTTATCTCCTCCGAGGTAGTGAAATACGATCCCAAAGCCTGTAAGGTTCTGGACAGGATTCCTGTCTACTACTCCATAGGACACTTAGTGATACCGGGAGGTGATTCGGCAAAACCCTGGGGTAAGTACCTGATAGCTATGAACAAGATCACAAAGGACAGGTATCTGCCCACCGGTCCAGAGCTACCCCACGCCGCCCAACTAATAGATATAACCGGTAAAAAGATGAAGATGCTCCTCGATTTCCCCACCCACGGAGAACCCCACTACGCTCAGATGATACCTGCCGAGCTCGTTACGAAGCACCAGAAAAAGATCTACGAACTTGAAAAGAACGAGCATCCTTACGCTGTTAAGTCTGAAGACGAAGCCATCCAGAAGGGAGTTGTTAGAAAGGGCAACGAAGTTCACATCTACATGACCGCTATAAGATCCCACTTTACTCCCGACAACATAGAGGGTATAAAAGTAGGAGACACGGTCTACTTCCACGTAACAAACCTCGAGCAGGACTGGGACATTCCCCACGGCTTTGCCATGTTTGGGGCTAAAAACGCCAACATCCTCATAATGCCCGGTGAGACGCTGACCCTCAAGTGGAAGCCCGAAAAGCCCGGCGTTTATCCCTTCTACTGCACAGATTTCTGCTCAGCCCTCCACCAGGAGATGCAAGGATACGTCAGGGTCTCCCCTAAGAACGCTAATGTAAAGCTCTGCTGGGGTACCGGCGACAAAAGGAAGTGTGCAGACTGAGGAGGTAGTGTTATGAATGTGATTTCTCGGGGGCTTCTCGCCCTCGCCTCCCTCTTACTTATAGGGGTCTTCTTCGTCCCACTCTGGAAGATCACACTTACAGCTCCCCAGTATCCCGAAGGCCTGGGAATGCTCATATGGGTGAACAACATAACGGGGGAAAACCCTCACGATTTATACAACATTAACCTACTGAACCACTACATAGGTATGGCTCCTATAGAGCCGGAGAAGGTTATAGAGCTCAAGATAATGCCTATCGTGTTCGGGTTCTTCATACTGTTCGGTCTGATAGGAGCCGTTACCGGAAAGAGATGGATACTGACGGCTTGGGTGGTTCTTTTCGTGATATTCGGAATTCTTGGAATAGCTGACTTCTGGTGGTGGGAGTACAAGTACGGGCACAACCTCGATCCGAACGCACCTCTCAAGATACCGGGGCTCGCCTATCAACCGCCTCTTATAGGTTGTAAAACGCTCCTCAACATGAAAGCCTGCTCCTGGCCCACTGTTGGAACTTACATAGCGCTGGCGTCCCTTGTGCTGGGTGTTATAGCCTTCCTTGCAGACAGGTTACTATCTCAGACAACTTCAGTTAGGGCGGTTGAGGCATGAGCAGGTCCCTTCTGCTCCTTCTGCCCCTCCTTTTGCTTTTTATATCCTGTGAAACCAAGCCTCTTCCAGAACCCATAGAGTACGGGAGGGACTCCTGTGCCTTCTGCAGGATGATAATAGCCGACGCGGGTTTTGCCGCAGAGCTTAAAACGAAGAAGGGCAAAGTTTACAAGTTCGACTCTATCGAATGCTTAGCTGCCTTCGTCCTCTCAGGATATGTGAAAAGGGATGAGATACTCGCCATGTGGGTAGCTGACTTTGCCAACAAAGATAATTTCCTTAGGGTCGAGGAGGCAAAGTTTTTAGTCAGCGACCGCTTAAGGAGTCCTATGGGATTAAACATATCCGCTTACTCCAATGAAGAAGATCTTCAAACCGCTCACAGGAACTTTGGAGGAAGGATCCTTACGTGGGAAGAGGTGTTATCCTATGTGGCGGAGAAATGGAAGGAAAGAATTGGAAAGGGGTAGCTATTCTAACGCTATTATTTCCGCTGTTAGCATTTGCCGAAGTTGTAGAGGTCTGCCCGAGCTGTGAGTTTAAATCGGTTAAAGAAGCCCTGAGTAAAGTCAAAAGCGGGGACACTGTTCTTGTTAAGGGAGGGGTATACAGGGAGGGGGAGCTGAGAATAGATAAGAGCGTAAAGCTACTTGGTGAAGGTTATCCCACCTTGGACGGTGAGGGGAAGTACGAAGTTATAAGGATAGTTGCCGATAACGTGGTCGTCGAAGGTTTCAGGATAGTTAACTCGGGCAGGAGCGAGATAGAAGATATAGCCGGATTGAAGGTAGAAAACGCCAAAGGGTGCATAATCAGAAACAACGTCCTTGAAAACAACTTCTGGGCTATCTATCTGGCTAACGTTGAGAGCTGCCAAGTGCTCGGAAACAGAATAAAGGGTCCCGGGAAGGTTGGGGAAGCTTTCTCGGGCAACGGAATACATATATGGCATTCAAAAGGGGTTTTGGTAAAGGGAAACTACATCACGGGACACAGGGACGGAATCTACTTCGAGTTCGTCGAGGACAGCACGATAGAAGAAAATCTGGTGGAGGGTAACTGGAGGTACGGACTCCATTTTATGTTCTCTCATAGGGATAAGTACGTAAGAAACGTCTTCAGGAAGAACGGCGTGGGCGTGGCGGTTATGTACACTAAGAAGGTTCTCATGAAGGAAAACCGGTTCGAGAACAACTGGGGAGGAGCTTCTTACGGACTGCTCCTCAAAGCCATAAACGACAGCCTCATAGAGCATAACACCTTTTATAGGAACACAGCAGGAATCCTGATGGACGAGTGTCAGAGGACAACCGTAAGAGAAAATAACTTCGTAGAGAACGGCTGGGCTATGAGAATATGGGCAAACTCCTCGAACAACCTGATCACGGGGAACAACTTCTTGGGAAACACCTTCGACCTCGCCACCAACAGTGCAATGAACCCCAATAGGATAGAAGGCAATTACTGGAGCTCTTACAGAGGCTACGATCTGAACAGGGACGGATACGGAGACATACCCTACAGACCTGTGAAGCTGTTCTCCTACATAGTCGAAAATAATCCCGCCGCGACCGTTCTTCTGCGGAGCTTCTTTGTAGAGCTATTAAACGTAGTGGAGGAAACGCTTCCCGCGGTGGTATCCGTTTCAATACAGGACCCCAAACCAAGGATGAGGCGGATTCGATGGGAAAGATAGAGATAAAGGATCTCAGAAAGAGGTTCGGAAGGATAGAGGTCCTCAAAGGGATTACCCTGAGCGTGGAAAAGGGTGAGGTGGTGGCAATTCTTGGACCGAACGCTTCGGGAAAGACCACCCTGCTCAAGTGTATCCTTGGGCTCGTTATCCCCGATGGTGGTACGGTTCGGGTGAATGGCAGGGACGTGACGGAAAGCCCTCTCTACAAGGAAGTAATCGGATATATGCCCCAGGAGCCAAGCTTCCCAGCGAACATAACTCCCGCAGAACTTATATCGCTAATATCGGATTTAAGAAATTCCTTTCCCAAGGAGGAGATAGAGAGGCTCTTAGAGGTGTTTTCCCTGAAGGATCATCTGAGTAAGCCTATGAGAGCCTTATCCGGAGGCACCAAGCAGAAGATAAACGCCGTATTAGCTTTAGCCTTCAATCCTGAGTTCCTCATACTCGACGAGCCGACGGCGGGGCTCGATCCCCTTTCAAGCACGAGATTGAAGGAGGAGATACTGAATCGGAGGAGAGGAGGAACGGGTGTTATTTTAACAACCCACATAATGGGTGAGGTGGAGGAACTCGCCGACCGAATCTTATTCCTCATAGATGGATCGATGAAGGTAGATGCAGGTGTCGAAGAGCTAAAGGAGGAAACAGGGGAGAGGACTCTTGAAAGGGCTCTCGCGAGGATACTGGAGGAGAAGGGTGCGTAAGCTATACAGGCTCTATCTGACCGATACAAAGAACCTCCTCAAAGTTAAGTGGATGTGGCTCTACCTGTGTTTTATAGTTGGAGGTACGTTTGCCTTCCTTTACATAAGTCAGGACGTTTCCAAGGTCGTTCTCAGCCTTCTAAATCTCACTCTTCTCTTGGTGCCCCTCTTCAGCTTGGTCTTCGGGTTATCCTATCTATACGATTCGAGGAACTTTATAGAACTTCTCCTCTCCCAGCCGGTCGGCAGGAGTCAGATATTTCTCGGAAAGTTCCTGTCGGTGGGAGTTCTGGTGGGAGGTTTTTACGTTCTCGGAATCTGTATTCCTCTCTTTCGGGAGCTTTTGGGACCTAACTCTCACCTTATACTTCTTCTCGCCCTCTCAGGTAGCCTTCTCTCTCTTGTCTTTACATCACTGTCTTTCCTTATAGGAACTCTCTTCGACGACAGGGTAAAGGGCGTGAGCCTCCTGCTGGCGGTCTGGCTCTATCTATCTGTACTCCACGACGGACTTATTCTTTTCATAATTTATGTCCTCAGGGACTACCCTCTCGAGAAGCTTGTTCTTTTCCTATCCCTTATCAATCCGGTGGATACGGCAAGGCTACTCATAGTTTTGAACCTCGACGTGGCGGCGTTGATGGGAGTTACGGGAGTAATTTTTAAAGAGTTTCTCGGATCTATGTTGGGATCCGCTGTCTCCGGGCTCTCACTGCTTCTATGGTTTTTTATACCCTTTATAATCAGCTTAATGCTTTTTAAAAGGAAAGACTTTTAGGAGAACTGAAATGATATGGGCTATCCTACTGGCGCTTATTCTCACAGCAGGCTGTGAGAGACAGGGAGAGAAGGCTCAGGCAAAGATAAACGTCAAAGAGCTCGTGGGTATAAAAGGTTGTCCCTACTGTCACGATATGAGAAGACAACTTCTCGGTCCATCTTTTTACGCTATAAGCGAGAGATACAGCAAGAAGGACGAGGACAAACTGGTGGAAAGCATACTGAAGGGTAGCAGGGGAAAGTGGGGAGATAACGCCATGCCTCCTCAGAAGGTGACTGAAGAAGAGGCACGCATCATAGTCAGGTGGATACTCAACCTTAAATCAAATCGGTAATACCCCTTTCCTCCGGTAGGGTTGATCTACTTGACAGGTGTAGGGTTCGGTTTTATAATACCTTTTTGTCCTAAGGGCAGCCCCCATCGTCTAGCCTGGCCTAGGACGCCGGCCTTTCACGCCGGAAACGCGGGTTCAAATCCCGCTGGGGGTGCCATTTTTATCTAATTTACCTGTAAAAGTTCTTAACACTCTGTAAAAAATTTACAATCAGTGCTCTCACCGTAGAAAAAATGACCTTTTGAAAATTCTCTCCCTTTTTTTTCTGTAAAAATCTTTGACGGAAAAATGGCTTGTATATTTGAGCCTGTACAAAAGATCTAAACTTTTGCGGAATATGAGTAACTTCCTATCAAGTCTTTGAGCAGAAATAGAAACAGTCTATCATCAGGGAAAGAAGAAAACCTCAAACTTCGTCGTATCGGTAACTCAAAAAACTCAAGCAGATCCAGAATCCGCAGATAAACATCTGGCATAACAAGAGAAAGAAGAAACCTCCTGAAGTCCTTGCCGCTCAGCTCCGCCTTGAGCCTTATAAGCCTCACATGCCATACAGCCAGTATCCAGAGCCTTATAACTCTGAGTCTCCTTACCATATAGTCCTCAAGTCCCATCCCCTTCATAGTCCTTATCTCATGCTCTATATCCCATCTCACCTTGTAGTAGCTCTCAAACCTCTCAGACTTGGGAAACCACAGATCCCTTAATTTGTGTCCTGTCTCTTCATCCACTCTCCTCTGGCTTATGGCACAGACAAAGTCTATCTCTTGAGAGAGAAGGAAGTTAATAAGTCTGTTGCAGGTAAACCCTGCATCGCAAAGAAAGAGGAGATTGGGGAAAAGCTTTTTCAGTGGAGGAATGAGATCTCCGAGAACAGATATCAGAGCATCTATGGGCTTTTTGTCAACCAGAAGTTCCAAGTGAATAGGGATTCTGAAGTTTTGAACTGAGAAGCTGATAACCAGGGCTCTGTGAGCAAGGATAGATCTTTTGAGGGAAGGATCGTAGAGTTTTCTGACACCTTCTATCTTTTAGCCTGTCTTTCTCAAGAGAGTTGTATCGGCTATAAGGAAGGCGGTGGTCTTTAAGGATCTGAGTTTGTCAAGGAGTGAGGAGGCAAGATCCTGAATCAAGGGCATTGGATTGGAGTTGGTAGGGCTAAGGAATCTTGAGAGGGCAGAGGCGGAGTAGGTGGGAGAGGATGACAAAGTATAGGGAGATTGTGAGAGAATATTAAGTAGAGCGTGGTATTTGGCTTCTACCGTGAGTTTCACCTCCTCGGGGACTTCCTCGGGGAGGTTCTTTTTTATCAACTTAAGTGGTTTCTTGTCAAGAACTGCAAAACTTTAGTTTTAAAGTGTTGTGTCCTCAATAAAAATGAACTATAATAAAAGCCCTACAAGGAAGGCGGGTAGCTCAGTTGGGAGAGCGCCGCCCTTACAAGGCGGAGGTCGCAGGTTCGAGTCCTGTCCCGCCTACCACCTAATCCCTGAAGCTCAAACACTCTCGAAACTCTCGATTTTCAAGGCTTTGAGAGAGCACAGTTTAAAGAGTCCCATCTCCCCAAGCTCTTGTATATCAACCTATCCAGAAGACAGAAACATAACAGAAAATAACAAAAAATCACAGAAAATTACTCCCATTTTTCAACCTATTTTCAACCCTTCTAACCTTTGGGAGACAAAGCTTAGACCTGAAAAGTTAGCGCCTATTAACCGGTCTCTGAAGGCGTTGGGAGAGAAGGGATAGAGAAGATAGGTTAGGATATACTAACAAAGCATAAATATAGCCTCTGATAAAAGCTTCTGATGTTTAAAGATTGTCGTAGAACCTTCGGGAGATAAAGTAATAGTCATTACGGCTTACTTCGACGGGACGCTAAAGAGGGAAGGACTATGCGGATAAAATACATTCTTGAAACGGACACGCTCCTGATAAGGCTTAAGGACGATCCGGTAGCCGAAAGCGAGTATGTGGAAGGTAAGGGCACAGTGATAGATTACAGCGATAAGAATGAAATTGTGGGATACGAGATAATGGATTGGTCTAAGTTTGAGAAGGCAAGCAAGGAGCTTGTGCTGGGGAAGGGCACAATTTAACCCTTTAATCCTCCTCGTCCTCGTCGTCCGCTATCTCGTATTTCATCAGGTAGTCGGGTATCCCCAGCTCCTTCCACCTTTCCTTCGGAAACAGGAGCATCGCCATGAGGACGTATAACCTTTCCACTCCCTTGAAGTCCTTCCCCAGCTGCGTCAAGTCCTCGTCCTGCATCTGGTAAATCATGAGAGGGACGAACTTCCTTGCCGCTTCCAGATCCGACGGTGGTAATTTCTCCAGCTCTGTAATTAACCGCGACAAGTTCATCTTTGCCATGCTCTTAGTCTAACTCATGTCGTTTTTCGTGAACCCTCTCCAGAAACCCGAAGAAAGCTTTAACCTCTCCTACCTTCGTGGATCTGACGTGATCCGTCCCTTTAGAGATTCCCCTTTCCTTCCCCTGAGCTTTAGCTCTTAGCTCCTGTATCTTCCCTAAGACCTCTCCCCAGTCAAAAGAGATCTCGGCGCTGTCTGGTAGCTCTTCTATCTCCTTGAAGTCGTCAGGAGTGTAAACCCTCTCTGAGCTCAAAGCCCTCTCGATCCTCTCGAGCTTGCTCCTTATCCCCATCTCTTTATACCTCCCTTCAGAACTATCTCCTTTGTCCTCATCTCTTCCACCTCTCCCTTCTCGTTTATTATCTCCTGCCTGATGATTATCTTCTTTTCTCCCTCTCTGGCTCTTAGCTCCTTCTCAAGTTTCTCGAGCTTAGTTCTTAACTTCACAGCTCAACCTCCCGTTTGTGTTCACGAGCTCCTCAAGCCTTCTAACTCTCTCTTCAAGCTCTCCAACCTCTATGAGCTCCTTGGCAAGCTTGAGGGCGTAGACTATCGCATTAGCTCTCTTGGGATCCATCTCTCCCTTCATGAGCTCCCTTACCACTCTTCTCACTACTCTGTTTATCTCTTCGGCTGTTTTGAGTTTAGGGATCCTGAGCTTGTCGGCCATGTTAGTCCCTCCCGAAGTGCTCCTTAGCCATGTTGAAGGTGAGTTTAAGGAATGACTCTGAAGGTTGGGAATAAAGAACTTCCATTAAAGGAGCACCCCCATCAGTTCTCTTTGCTCCGTTTCCATCCTCTTCCTTCCGTTCAGGCTCTTGAGGAACCTGCTAACGTCCATCTCAACCTCAGCCCATCCTTTTTTCCTCAAATACCTTGCGGTGTAGCTCTTGAGTGTTTCAATACAGTCTACGAAGCCGTTGTAATACTGAGGATCTATGTCCGAATCTCCTTCCATCATGGCTCTTTCGAGGTTGAGCATGCCTAAGAGCCAAGGTATAAAGGCATGGACTGAGTGTCTCTCTAAAGGGCTTATCATCACCTGACCTCCTTTTATCCATACACGAGCGGAGACAAAAGCCCCGCCACTTTGGGAATGTTGTCTAAAGGTTGCATTCCGGGAACCGAGGGGATGAAGTAAAAGGGCTCTCTGAAAAGATACGGCATGAAAAGATCGGGCGAGTAGTAAAGGGGAACTCTCCGCCTTCCTTCCCACAATTTTCTCATCTGCTCTTCTCTGTTCTCTCTTATGCGTGTCTTCTGTTTAGAGAGCCTCTTCCAGAGTTCCCAGACCAGAGAGCTGTCTATTACCTGAGGATCCGAATAAACTGGATTGCTCGGATCGTGTTTAGAAAAGTAATCCTCAAGGAAGCTCTGATAGAAGGGAACCCATGACCACATACCACGGCTGAGCAATCCCCGAACGTTGTAAGCCTGAGTCGGGAAGCTGAGAGTTATATCCATTTCCCTCTCCTCCCTTAATTTGAAAGAACTCCGGGATAGTAATAATCTGTCAAGTTATTGGGAGAATGCAAGAAAAAGTTTCCGGAGTTATCAAGAGGTTAGGCAGGACTAACTTAGTTGCTTGGTATATCGAGGGATTTAAATTATTCTTGATGCTGTCGGTTAGCTCCCCGGGAGCGTCTGAGCCGGCAGCAGACGTGGTCCTACCCGGGGATAGGCCACGTGGGTATATAATCCTTTGTAAAGGATTTAAATTATTCCTGGGAGGTGCTGAAGGGTGGCCACCCGCGCTCCTGAACGCTCGGGCGTTCTTGTACAGCACCTCCTCTTTCAAAAAGACATCTTCACGCCAACATCTCACCTCCACAACCCCATCTCCTTCCCTCTCTTGTTCATTCCCTTCAGAAGAACAGCCTCCCTCTTAGTGAAGTAATATCCAACTCCGTAAAGGATCTCCTCTAAAAGCTCCTTCTCCTCAGAAGAGAGAGACTCCTCAAACTCCTTCCATGTCTCAACTGTCACGTGAGCGTCTTCTACGGGATTGTTTACTCTGTATCCACCGCTGATGAATATGAGGCTACTGCTACGGGAGAGCCTGCTTTCGGCTATCTCATACTTCCTGTGAGCTTTCCTTATCTTCCTCGCAACGCTACCACATAAGCTCCTGGTTTGAGAGCCGACTCATTCTCTAACCTCCCTTTGTTTTTAAAGCTTCCCTTCGAATTTGCAAAAGACCTTCTTTCTGTTCTTCTTGGAGCTCGCAAGCTCCTCGAGGAGATCGAGCTTCATGACCGCACAGAGGTCGTTCTCTGGAAGGGGCATTATTAGGATGTCTGCCTTGTCGAGATGCTTCGCTATCCCCTGTAATGTCCTCGGCTTTGCCAGCTTGCCCTTGAGGTATATGTTCCCCCTTCTGGGTTTTTTGAACCTAAACTCATCCTCCTCGAAAACAAGCCTCGTTATAAGGGCAAGGGTTATGACCCACCTCCCTTCGCCGTCTTTCTTTAGCCCGACTACGGAGAAGGTATACATGTTCAGAGTGTAGAGGGCTAAGAAGGGACTCGATCTGAATATCTCCTTCCCTACCTCTCCCCCAAAGAGCTCGTTCAGAGCTTCCCTTACGAACTCACGCCTCTTTGTCTCTACCTCTATCTCCCCCGCTTCTATGAGTATCCTGTCTATGAACCGGGAGAGTTCCCCTTCAATAGCCATCTCTACGACTACGAAGGCGGGGACTTCCACCATGTCTTTATCTCCCGAAGGATCCTCGTGGAACTGTGCCACTTCCCATACGTAGCCCTTCTCCAGTATTCTGGTTGTGAACCGCGTCTCATCCATCTACAACCTCCTTTTACAGCTTTCCTTCTGCGAGGGCTGTGCTCACCTCCTCCACGTGGATGGCTAAAGGCATCATCTTGAGGTAGTGGATGAGGATCCTCATGTTTGCGTTGAGGTCGTGGAGCTCTTTGGCTATGGCTCTCAGCTCCTTCGCTATGAGCTCGGTCTCCTGCTTCTCAGGTTGTTCTTTCATGACCTCCCTCCTTTTGAGATTTAAACTTATCCCCCATCTTCCACCTCTCCGCTCTGGTGGGTGATGATAATGAACTCCCTTCTGCATTCCTGACAGTAAACGAGCAGGGCGGTCTGGTATTCCCCGTAGATGTTTTCCACTCTGCTGAGATTCTGCCTCCCGCATAAGGGGCAATAGGTGTCTGAAAAGATGTCGCTTTTCATGTTCTCCTCCAGAAGACATAAATCCCATCCTCCCCTTTATCTACGTGCCAGCCTTTGGAGAGGATAAGGTCTCTGTGGGCTATAAGATACCGCTCTACCTCTTTCCTGCCTTTCAGCCTGAGTGTCATCTCAAGGTCTTCAAGGTCAAGTTCGAAGCTCCTGACTCCCCCGAAGAAGTTAAGAAGTAGCTCAAGCCTCTTGAGGGGATCAGCCTCTCCCTTGAAGACTTCTCTCTCGTAGTCGAACCTCCAGAGGTTCCAGTCTTTTTCGTCGAGTATAAGGTATTTGAGGAACCAGAGGAACTTTCTAAACTCGTAATCGTCGAGATCCTGTATCAGATTGAGCATTTCCTCTTTGGTGTTTATGATCCCGAAGGCGGGGCGGAGGTCGAGAGGGAGGGGGAGCTTTTGAGTTATCTCGGCTATCTTCTTAAGCCTCTCTTTCAGATCTTTAACCTGCACAGCGACACCTCCTCAAAAATCCAGGTCTTCAGTGCTGACACTCCCTCCGCCATTGCCTCGTGAGGTCTCTTCAGCTTCTTTCAATAACTCAGAAAGGTCGATTTCGCTCTTCTCCTTGTCTCCGTTGAGTTTGCCTACTGTGCTCTCCGCCGAATTACCATCTAACCGTTGGGGCTCTTGAGTTTGCCTGTTTTCCTCCTTATATATATAAGGGGGCAAACAGGAAAACAGGGTGGAAGGATCGGAGAGTCTCTTGTAGACCTTTGCGTTCTTCTCAAGTCTTACAGCTTCCCAGCACTTTCCCTCATACTTTTCGAGCACTTCCTTTATTCGATTTTTGCCGTGGGGCACGTCATCGACGTGTGTCTTTAAGTAGTCATTCGCCACCGCTATAAGATCACCTTGCTTTCTTCCCTCAGGCGGGATCAGTTTGTAAATGACCTCAGCAATTATTTTCTCCTCTTCTTTCTTAGGTGGAAGAACCTCGTGAAGGTTCAAGTTCTCGTCAATTTTAAAAGCTACGTTCCTCTTAACCGGTATGCGGTCTTTAAAATTCTCGAAGGTAAACCTGTTCTCGTTCTTGTGAAGTCTATACGCTACATCTACGGCGTCCACGACTGTAGTGTTGTTCTTGTAAGGTTCATCTTCGTCAACTTTCTTCGGTAAGTGATGCAAGATTAAAACGGTGTGCCCGGTTTCTCTTAAATCCATAAGTTCGCTCATAACTTCTGTCATTTCTTTATCTGAGTTGAGTTCCATACCCTTAGAGAAGTTCTTGAGCGTATCGACTACGATAACCATGTGATCTCGATTTCTTAACTCCTTCTTAAGTGCTTTCCATACCTCTGATTTACTATGGACGGGGTGAACGGATCGGCTAACATAGGTTAGTTCTCTCCCGAGATAAGGGAAAAGCTGAGCCTGTCTCAGACGCTCCTTTATCACATGAAGGGAGTTATCCAGGTCGAGGTAGAGAACTCTCTCGCCTCTGCTTATCAACAACTTAGCAATAGCAAGAGCGGAAAGGCTCTTACCTCCGCCGTATTTTGCCGTTATTAAGGTGAGACTTCCCTTCGGGATGAAGCCTTCAATTAAAAATTCAGGTTCGTAGCCTTCCAGTCTGTCAGGGGTCAAGGAAAGCTCTCTTAGAATAGAAAACCTATCAGGATCGTAAGGCTCAGCTTCTTTAAGGAGTTCGTTGATCTTGGTCTTTATTTCCTCTTCGGAGAGTCCTGCCTCTTCCCATTCTTCTATGAGGTCTGCGATATCCCCCTTCTCGCCCACATGAGTAGAGAGATCGACCCAATACAGAGCTTCGGCTTTTCCATTAAGAGAGGTAGCAACTTCTTTCATGTGCTCGATGCCTGTGGTGTCATTATCAGGGAAGAGATAAACTGTTTTCCCCTCAAGCCATTTAGAGAATTCCGGCTTCCAGCTTCCAGCTCCGTGAGGGGAGGTAGTGGCAACGTAGCCGTACTTTATAAGAGCATCAGCACACTTCTCTCCCTCAGCTACGAGGACGGTATCAGCGGAAAGGACGTCGCCGAGGTTGTAAATGACATCTTCCGCACCCCCCTTCCCTGATACCCATTTTTCATTTTCGTAGTCGTAGGTGTGGACTGTAAAAGTTTTTCCTCCGTCAGGAAGCCTGTACCTTACCTTCTTGAATGCAAGACTCCCGTCTTCCTTCCAGTAGAAATATTCAGCCTCGACTTTACGCTCCCCGCCTCTGTTTAGAAGTCTCATCCTCTCGAGGAGACCTTTAGCCTCTTTAAGAGCCAGCCCTTTAGCTTGAGCCGTGAGTTTCACTAAACCACCGACCTCTCCGCAAGCTTTACAATGGAAGCGACCAGTTTTTGGATCCACAAAGAGAGAGGGATTATGGTCATCATGGAAAGGACATCGGGCGACAGCATAGCCCTTGGGATAGATCTTAAAACCGTCTAACAGCTCTTGCAGAAAGTTAATTAATGAGCTATCATTAAGGACGCTTGCCTTTTCCATCTCTTACCTCCTTTTTCACTTCTCAGGAACCGCCGGAGGAAGTTTCTTTAAGTATTCCTCCAGTTCATCTCGAAGGAATATCAGCCTCCTTCCAAGCCTTCGGGCGGGAAGCTGTTTACGATAGACCTTCAATCTGATGTTTTCCTCGGATGTGCCGAACAGTTCGGCAACATCCTTAGCCGTGAGTACAAGCTTTTCTGAAGACATACTACTCCACCTCCTTTAAAAGTTTTTGGGGAGAAAGCGAACCAAGAACTTTACGACAGGATTAAAAGAGGGGAAGGGAATAAAGATATTGAGGTTTTCGGTATGTTCTACACCGCAATATAAAGATGAGTCAAGACCTATGCGCTTGCAATATGATATCAAGGCAGAATTTACTAAGTATATCAATAACTTATATGTTTTATGTGCAAGTGGTTGATAAGCATACACTTTTGTATCAGGAAGGGGGAGAGCCCCATTGGGAACTCCGCCCCCCTTAAACACCCCTCCTATCCAAAAACCTAAACATCTCTTCTCTAACGCCTTCCGCTTCATTCTTCAGGAAGTCCATCCAGTCCGCTACCGTGTTGGCGTAGTCAATCAAAGCTTCCTCAAGAGCTTTCTCGTCTTTAGCATCCTTCTCCTTCTGATGGGCGTATGAGGTTAAAGCTCTCAAGGTAAAGGCGTACTCTTCGAGCTTGCAGGCAAAAACCTCAACCACATCGTAATCGGGCTTAATCATGTCCCTCACCTCCTCAAAGGTTTTCATCTTCAACTCCCCACACATAGGGGACATAGAACACTTCATCATCCACAGCTATGAGTTTTCCGCCTTCCAGCTCCCAGACCTTGGCTTTGACCTCTTCGGGCTTTCCGAACTCTTCGGTAAGGCTGTCTGTGAACTCCTCAGGTGCTGTTATACGGAATGTCTTTCCGTCCCTCATCAGGTTCTTGACAACCTTCCCAAAGTCAGCCTTCTTGAACGTTAGCATGGCGCACCTCCTTTAAAATGTTTTTGCGCGACAGAAGTTCACAGCTGACAAAGTAAGCAACCTTGGTATAGGGCTTGTGAGCGTTGCCCTCGGGCTTATAATCTTTCCTGATGAGTGATATAGTTCTGTTGGCTCTGATAGCTTCGGTAGGAATGTGGGCTCTCGTTTTCCTTGCGAGGTATCTTGACCGCAAAGCCCATGCTTCCTGAACGCCATCTCACTCCTCCTTAAGCAGTTTTCAAAAGACCGGGAAGCCCCAGAGCTTCCCAGTCGAGCTGAGCGTGAAGAACATCTTCCCCTCGGTCGGTCATGCGGGTGATGACCTTTCCGTAGGGGGTATAATAGGTGTAGCCTTCATCCACTACAAAGCCCTCCTCGTCCGTGTCCTCCCACAGGGACACTTCAAGGACGGGGAGGGTGATAATCTCAGAGCCTATCCGGAGCTGGAGCTCCCTGACTTCTTGAGCCTGTCTCATGGCTGATACCTCCTTAGTGATGTATTCGTTATTGTTCATAATAATCCGTCTTTATTCGTTTGTCAAGATAAAAACGAACTTTGACAAACAATTAAGAACGGCTTAGAATAAAAGCACTATGGGAGAGGAGAGGCTTTTAACTATCAAAGAGGCTATGAAGTATCTGAAGATAGGAAGAACCACCCTCTACAAGCTCATCAAAGAGGGCAAAATCAA
The DNA here is from genome assembly GCF_055385515.1 of Hydrogenivirga okinawensis. Taxonomy (NCBI): domain Bacteria; kingdom Pseudomonadati; phylum Aquificota; class Aquificia; order Aquificales; family Aquificaceae; genus Hydrogenivirga; species Hydrogenivirga okinawensis. The sequence continues at coordinate 850,102 of NZ_AP042386.1, forward strand.
GCCTGTCAAGATAGGGAAGAGGACTCTCATAGACAAAGCCGACCTTGACCGCCTGATAGAGGAGAGTAAAGGGAAGTAAGCGTATATGGGCAGGAAGAAAAAGCTACAAAACCTCACAGCCAAAGAGGTTTTAGACATACTCAAAAAAGAGGGGTGGTATGTGGTGAAGCAAAAAGGCTCTCATGTCCAGCTTAAACATCCCGAAAAGAAAGGGAAAGTGACGGTTCCATTTCACAAAGGTAAAACCTTGCCGATAGGGACTATAAAATCAATATTAAAACAGGCGGGGATAGAAGATGTTGAGGACTAAGGTAAGGTTTCTTGTAGCCCTCCGGAAGGATGAAAAAAGTGATTGGGGAGCTGAGGTTGTGGGAGCTCCCATCTTCAGCGTGGGCTCTACGCCCGAAGAGGCTATAGAGAACCTGAAGGAGGCTATACAGCTACACTATGAGGGTGAGGAAGTGGATTACGATATTCCTGTTGATGCTCTTAAATCCGGAGAATATGACGATGCCATCCTTAGAATAATAGAAGTGGATTTCTAATATGCCCCGCAAACCTAAAGCTAAAGGCAAAACAGCGGTAGGAGACAACCTCTACATCCTGAAGGGCTCTTACTGGTTCCGCTTCACATATAAAGGAAAGACCTACACCGAAAGGATAGGAAGGGTAGATGAGATACCTCTAACGACAGCCCGATATATAGCGAGCAAGCTAAAAAGTCAAATAGTAGAAGGGACATATCTTGAGAGGGAACAGGCTCCCTTCTTTAAAGACGTAGCCCGTCAGTACCTCGAATGGTACAAGACTGACAGGGTAAACGCCTCCAGAAGGACCATAAGAGAAACCGAGAGGAGGATAAACAAACTCATAGAGATCTTTGGAGACAAAACCCTTGATTACTTCTCAGACTTACTCATAGAGAGCTTTAAACAGGACAGGCTGAAGGAAGGAGTAAAACCTTCCACCGTGAACAGGGAGCTGAACGTTCTCAGAGCCATACTCCATAAAGCCAAAGAGTGGGGTATGTATTCGGGGGAGCTCCCGAAGATAAAGACCTACAAGGTAAACGATGAGAGGGTCAGATATTTAACTCCCGAAGAGATAAAGGCTTTGCTTGAAGCCTCTCCGGAGTGGTTTAGACCTGTTATAAAGTTCGCCATACTTACGGGACTAAGAGCTTCCGAGATATTCTCCCTGACATGGGATAAGGTAAACCTCTACCGTGGATACATGACCGTTGAAGCTAAATACAGCAAAAACAAAGAGACAAAAAGCCTTCCGCTCCATCCCAAAGCTCTTGAAGTCCTCAGAGAAGTCAAAGCCTATCAGGAGGCGAAAGGAATAGACTACGGATATGTCTTCACCAACTCGAAGGGAGAGCCTTACAGTGTGGAAGGGCAGGGCTACAAGAGGATCTTTAAGAACGCATGCAAGAGGGCAGGAATAGAAGATTTCAGGTTCCACGACCTTAGGCATACCTTTGCCTCTTACCTTGTCATGTCAGGTGTAGACTTCCCCACCGTTCAGGAGCTCATGAGGCACCACAGCCCGAGGATGACTAAAAGATATGCTCATCTCTCTCCTGAGCACATAAGAAAGGAGCTGGGGAAGGTGGATGTGGGTTTTTAATTCTTTTGCCTCGTTTTGGGGAAATTAGGTGCAAAATCAAAAGAAATAGACGGATCGGAGCTGTGAGGGATCCATTACAAAAATGTTCTTAACAACTTCCACAACTATTACTTATCAGAAGCTTCATGGACTGACGACATTCTCGAGGTATCTGGGGAAGGAAGGGGAGCGCTGACTACAAACTTGCGCCCTTCATGGTTAGCAATAATCTTGGCAACCTGTGGCGCAGATGATGCCACAATAACGGCAGCATGGTAAACTGAAAGGACGGCATCTTCAAGTTCTTTATCCTGCCTTAGGTCAATTACATTAAGCCCGAGCTCTTGAGCAGTTTTGAGGTTTATTCCTCTACCATGAGATGAATGATGTGTATAGCTGCTTAAAACTTTCACCAGTTTATCTAATTTATACCGGGTTAATCTTTTGTTTTTAAGATTCCTCCGCTTTAAGAGCTCCTTGAGGTATTTACGAGCATTCTTAACCATAGTCTCAAGAGCGTCTATATGCCCTGGCGGGATGACAGACAATCTTTCTCTCCACAGCAAAACTTTTCTCGGGTCCTCGGCGCTTTCTTTAAACGCTCTCTTGAACTCTGCAATGATAGCCTCAGCCGGAACAAGCCTGCCACTAATAGGCACTTGAGGGTCGGTTGGCCCTATGCTCGAGTAAGGGCCCATGAATATCTCATCAGCTGCACAAGCTATGAGCGTGCCCCCGCTCATAGCTAAATGAGGCACAAACACCCTTATATGCGCATAAGTAGAATGAAGGTAGTCTATTATTCTTTTAGTAGCTTCATAATCACCACCTGGAGTGTGGAGAATCAAGTCGAGCCCGCTTTTGTTTACCCCTTTCGAGCATGTCATAAACCCCTGCATATCTTGATCTACAATAGGCATAAGTGGGCTAACTTGAAGTGGTTTGGATAGAGTAAAAGCCGAGAAATAAACTATAACAGTCCTGCCGGTGTGCTCGTGCATACGGGTGAGATATTTATCAAGTAGCTGATCGGTGAAACTTTGGGCTTCTTTTAGTATTTCATCCCAAGTAGGCATTTATCTCGCTCGCAAGTATGGTGTAACGCTCCTCGCTTTTAGGATAAAAGCTTGACTGTTTTAGTATTTCATCCAACACGGACATCTCCTCTACCGTTTCTTTCATGTATTTACTCTTGCTCAACTCTTCCTTGTAAATTTTGTCCAGTTGCTCCCTTAACTCTCTCAGGCTACCACCTTGTTCACTCCTCATAACTAGGTCCCTCCTTCTACAGTTAATCATATATCTTACAACATCGGCAGGACATGATGAAATTTATACTTTCTTCCTATCCTCTTTGCCCTAATAGCTTGAATTGACTCACCCGTATCCAAGCCGGTTGAGACAGTGAGTCGATTGTTCAGCTCGTTTCAGCTCAAGCATCAGCTCAAGCCCATGTGAGCAAACTCTAACGCTTGTAACTCAGAGGTTTTCTGAAAACAGCCCGCCAAAGATTAAAGATTTTGGTGAGTTTATGCCAAGAATAGGGAGGGGTGAGGTCTGATTTTGGAACCAATTTTCAACCTATTTTCAACCTTGAGGCTAACTATCTCGTATAATTGTTGAAAGACAACAAGTTTAGAAAACAAGTCCTCGCCCTTACAAGGCGGAGGTCGCAGGTTCGAGTCCTGTCCCGCCTACCATTTTAAAAGCCTTATAATCTTAATCCCATGCTTAAAAACGATCTTCTCCTAAAGGCTATAAGGAAGGAACCTATAGAGAGATTTCCCGTATGGCTAATGCGCCAGGCTGGTAGGTATATGAGGGAGTACAGGGATCTTAGAGCGAGGGAGGAGAACTTCATGAACTTCTGTAAAAATGTCGATCTCGCTACCAAGGTCTCTCTACTCCCTCTCGAGCTTCTGGGTGTGGATGCCATAATCATATTCTCCGATATACTTGTTCCTCTCGAGCCTTTGGGCGTTAAAGTTGAATTCGTTGAAAACGAAGGTCCTAAGCTCAGCTGGAGCGGTAAGATCTCGGATCTAAAAGGGTATGATCTGGAGGCAAACGCCTTTGTTTATGAGGTAATCCGCAGAGTGAAGAAAGCCCAAAGCGAGGTCCCAGTTATAGGTTTTGCCGGTGCTCCTTTCACACTTGCAAGCTATATGATAGAGGGCGAATCAAGTAGAGAGTTTAGAAAGACCAAGCTTTATATGTGGGAAAAAGAGTACGATTTTCGAAGGCTTATGGAGGTCTTGACGGATGTCGTATTCAAATATCTTTCCGCGCAGATAGAGGCTGGGGCGGATGTGGTTCAGATATTCGACAGCTGGGCTCTGTATCTTAGCAGGGTGGACTACGAGGAGTACGTATTCTCCTATGTCTCGGAGCTCATCCAGCGTCTGAAGGAGAAGTATGATACGCCTGTTATTTACTTCTTTAGAGGTTCCTCCTCTTTCATGGATCTTGCGGAGAAAACTAAGGCGGACGTTCTTTCCGTGGATTGGAGTGTAGACCTTTCTATAGAAGCTCTCAGGAGCGATAAGGTCCTTCAGGGAAATTTGGAACCAAATGTACTGTACGGAAGGGAAGAGACTGTAAAATTCAAGGCTCTCGAACTCCTCAGAAGTGTTCCCAGAAAGACAGGCTACATATTCAACCTCGGTCACGGACTAGCTCCCGATATGGACTTTAGGAAGGTGAAGCTCCTTGTTGATACGGTAAAAGGCTTTAGAATTAATTAGATGGTAAAGCTCAGGTTTAACTCCGAAGGTCTCATTCCCGTGATAGCACAGGATTACAGGACGGGCGAGGTAAGGATGCTCGCGTGGGCTAACGAGGAGGCTATCAAAAAGACCCTCGAAACAGGATACGCCCACTACTATTCCAGAAGTAGGGGGGAGATCTGGAAGAAGGGTGAAACCTCTGGGGAGCTTCAAAGAGTTGTTGAAATAAGAGTAGACTGTGATGAGGATGCTCTCATATACGTTATAGAGCAGGAAAAAAACAGAGCTTGTCACACGGGTGAGAGGAACTGCTTCTTCAGAACCCTGGAAGGAGAAAAGGTTAATAAGCCCCTTCCCTTCGAAGCTTTACCAAGGCTTCAGGAGATAATTTTACAGAGGCTTGCGGAAAAGCCAGATGACTCCTACACCGTAAAGCTTGCAGAGGAAGGGATAGATAGAGTTATACAAAAGTTCGGGGAGGAGGCCGTAGAAACCCTTATAGCCCTAAAGAACGGAAAGAAAGAGGACATTCTTTACGAAACTGCAGACATGCTGTACACGCTTACCTTAGCGCTGACCATCAACAAGGTCGATGTAAAAGAGGTGATGGAAGAGCTTATAAAAAGAATGAAGCGGTCAGGCTAACGCCGGCTGTCTACCCTCCTTGAGCCACCAGAAGTCCACGTCAAAGAGCTTTGAAATGTAAACCAGCGTCGCGTCGCAAGGCTCTAACTTACCCTCCTCTATCTCCTCAAGCCTACCGGCAGGAATACCTATCCTTTTAGCAAACTCCTCTCTTGTAAGTCCCTTCTCCTCTCTGAGGCTCTTTATCCTTTCTCCCACCATCCTCGAACCCTCCTGACATTATTTATTTATATATTTTAACCTGCCACAAGAGGTTCCCCAATCCTCACGAGCCCCGTCTCCGTTATCTCCAAGTAATGGGTCTTCGTGTCGTGACCGCACAGTCTGCATCCATCTATCCTGAAAAGTCTGACTATATCACCTATCGGTCTTTTGTATAAGTTCGACTGGCTCCTGGTCATTATGAGCTCCTTGGCGAGAACCATGGTGCAGTCAACTATATGGCTGACCGCATACCCCCCTGCTGCTTCGGCGGACAGCTCCTCATGACCGCTTCTCTTCTGAGAGACAAAAACGGCAGTCTGATACCACTTTTTCATGAAGTTAAAGAGTTGGCGGACCACAGTTCTTGCGAGCATTTCCTTAGCTTCGTATAGACCGGTAACGGAGTCAATCACCGTATGTCTAACCTTGTAGTTCTTTATCGCGAAGGCAAGGGTGGCTAAAAGGTTAGGGATGTTGTCCCTCAGGCTAGTGTGGCTCGCCGCATCTATAAGAACAATTCTGTCCTGTATCTTGTCAAAGTCGATCCCCATAGCAGTTGCCCTTTCCCTCAAGCCCATCGTGACGAAGGGCGCAGGGCTCTCGACCGTTATGAAGGCTACTACGTCACCTCTTTCCGCCTGCTTTACAGTGTACTGCTCTACCATAAGGGATTTTCCCGTATCCGACACGCCGGTTAGGTTCACCACAGCGTACTCTGGTATCCCCCCCAAGGGTTTCTTAACCACCTTCCCGTTCTCGAGCTCGGTATGAAAGAAGAGGTCGTCCAAACCCTCTATCCCCGTTGGGATGCCTCTGAGCTTGGGAGCCTTCTTCAGAGCCTCACCCGCTACCCATATACCTTCTTCTACAACCTTGGGCTTTTCGTGCTCTTCCTCTCTTCGGTAGGTTTTAGGATCTTTGTCCATCCCAATTCCCTCCTTCAAGATAAACTATATCATTAATCTACCCAGGTTCGGAGGTCCGAAGATGGAGATAAAGTCCTTTAAAGGAGATCTGAAGAATTTGAGCGTCAAAGCCGCAGTTGTTATGATTTTCGAAGAGGATTTAAGACCCCTCTCAAAGCTTGGCAGGGGAATATCCACAAGGGTAAAGAAGGTTCTTCAGCTCGAGGAGTTTAAAGGGAAGGAAGGACAGATAGAAAAGATTCCCCTTCCCGGACAGAGGATTGAGTTCGTTTACGTTGCAGGCTTAGGTAAGAAGGAGAAAGCCGATCTCGACACCCACAGGAGGATAGCAGCCCTCGCCTTAAAGAGGTTGAAGAAGGACGGAGTGGAGGAAAGTGTATTTATAGCTCCCAGGATGGACGGAAAGGTATCTCAGGCGCTCACGGAGGGCGTTATTTTGGGAGACTACAGCTTCGATAAGTACAAGTCTAAGAGGGAGGACAGGAAGAGGGTAAAGGAGGTTCTCATACATCAAGGAGAAGATGAGGCTATAGAGGTTGGGAGGGTACTTGCCGAAGCTCAGAACTACGCGAGAAGCTTAGTGAACGAGCCGGGGAACATCATCAACCCCATAACCCTCGCCGAGGAGGCTAAGAAGCTTGCAAAAGAGTTCAAGCTCAAGTGCAAGGTTTACGACGAGAAGGAGATACAGGAGATGGGCATGCTCGCCCTCTGGAGCGTAGGTAAAGGCTCTGCCACCCCTCCGAGGTTCATACACCTAACCTACAAGCCGAGAGGGAAGGCTAAGGACAGGATCGTGGTAGTGGGCAAGGGGCTCACCTTCGACAGCGGTGGATTAAACATAAAGCCAGGGGACTACATGAGAACGATGAAGATGGACAAGTCGGGAGCCTGTGCGGTTCTCGGAATAATGAGGGCTATAGCTCAGTTAAAACCCCAGATCGAAGTTCACGGCATAATAGGAGCCGCCGAAAACATGCCCTCGGGAACAGCTTACAGACCCGACGACATAATAAGGGCTAAGAACGGGAAGTACATAGAGATAGACAACACCGACGCGGAGGGTAGGGTAACCCTTGCGGATGCTCTCTCCTACGCTTCAGAGCTCAAGCCTTCGAAGATAATAGACATGGCAACGCTCACCGGTGCCTGCATGGTTGCCCTCGGAGAGTACACGGCAGGTCTCTTTACCAACTCCCAGAGATTTGGCGAGGAGATAAAGAGGATAGCCAAGGAGACCGGAGAGAGAGTCTGGGAACTACCGATGGACGACGAGAGACTCAGGAAGAAGATAAAGAAGGGTCCAGCGGACGTTGTGAACACAGGAGGCAGATACGGAGGGGCGATAACCGCCGCCATGTTTCTCGAGGAGTTCGTGGGTGAAGGTATAGAATGGGTTCACCTCGATATAGCGGGTCCTGCCTGGTCGAGGGAGGATTACGGATACTACGTTCAGGGAGGAACGGGTTTCGGAGTGAGAACCTGCACCGAGTATATACTTAAGCTGGACGGGAGAAGGTAGTTGAGACCTAAGGCTTACGAGGAGCTGGGAAAAACTGCTTTAGCGCTTGCGGTTGCTTTTATAGTGTTTACTTTCATCAAGCCCTTCTCGGAGGGTAAACTCAATTACGATATTAACAAAGGAGGTAATAAGAATGAGTCCTGAAGCTTTAACCATGTTGATCGTGGGCACAGCGGAGTGAAATGAGGGTAGTTATCGTAGGGAACGGACCGGCGTCGGCGAGCGCGGTAGAGGCTTTCAGGCAGGTCGATAGGGAGAGCGAGCTTATAGTCCTTTCCGACGAGGAGCATCCTACCTACGCTCCCAACTGTATGGAAAATGTCATAAGGGACGACATACTGCCGGAGGCTCTCTTCTACAAGGGTGGGGAAGCCTTCTACGAAAAGTACAGGGTCGACTTCAGACCAAAGAAGGAGGTTCAGAGGATAGACAACAGAAGGAAGGTAGTTATAACCAAGGACGGTGAGGAGATATCCTACGACAGATGTCTGCTCGCGGCTGGAGCTTACGCCTTCGTCCCTCCCATAGAAGGTGTCGAGTTAAAGGGTGTGAGTACCGCAAAGACTTTGGACGATGCGAGAAAGATCAGGGAGTGGATAACCTCTGGGAGGGTGAAGAGGGCTGTGATAGTGGGGGCAGGACCAATAGGTATAGAGGACGCTGAGACGCTACATCATTTGGGAGTTAAAGTATCGGTCGTTGAGATATTCGACAGAGTTCTTCCGAGAATGTTAGACCACGAGATGGGGAGGATATACGGGGAAACGCTTAGGAAGGAGACGGGTATCGACATATACCTCGAGCATCAGGTGGTAGCCTTCCACGGGAAGGACTGGGTAGAGGCTGTGGAGATAAAGCCGAGGGGTTCCGATAGGAGCTTCTTCATAGAGGCGGACATGGTAATAGTCTCCACGGGGGTGAGACCGAGGACCTACCTGGTTGAGGGGACTGACATAGAAGTGCACATGGACAAGAACTTAGGGCGTCCGATAGGAGGAATCCTCGTGAACGAGTATCAACAAACGTCGGATCCCGACGTCTTCGCTGCGGGAGACATAGCCTCGGGGGTGGACGTATGGGGAAATCACAGGTGGATAGCTCTCTTCCCTCCTGCTCAACAAGCGGGTTACGTGGCAGGCTTTAACCTTGCTGGGAAGAGGGTTAAAAATCCAGGTCTCGTGGACTACAATGCGGTGAAGACGAGGTCGGTAACCGCCGGGTCGGGAGGGCTCTTCGAGGATGCCGATGAGGAACTCTCTGTCGAAAGCGGAAACTACTTGGTAAAGGTGTTCCTTCTCGAGGGTAAGGTGAGGGGATACCAGTTCGTGGGGATTCCGAGGTATCCGAAACTAAACACGAACAATCGAATTCTCAGAGCCCTGAACGGGAAGATAAGGAACTGGGAGGAGAAGGTTCTCGCCGACAGGGGTCTTGGTCTGGAAGCCTCGGGCGTCCTTTTTCACTTCTTCCTGAAACTGAACAGAGGGTTAGAGCCTCCAGCTAAAAGGGCTATAGAAAATATGCTCATCAGGGCGCTGGCGAACCCGTCTTCCGATCTTCCTCTTTATATATGACAACCCTGTCCTTACCGCTCCTCTTCGCTTCGTATAGAGCTTCATCCGCCTTCTTTATCAGCGTGTCCAAATCGTCCCCATTCCCATAGCTCGCCACACCTATACTTACGGTAGTCCCAACCTCCTCCGAGTTTAGCTTTACCTTAGTCCTCTTGAAGTCCTGGCGAATCCTCTCGGCTACGAGGAGGGCTCCACGTTCATCCGTTTTAGGCAGGGCTACTATAAATTCCTCCCCACCGTATCTTGCCGCGACGTCTGACGATCTTATGTTCTTTTTTATAACTTCGGCGAGTTTCTGGAGAACTATATCGCCCACATCGTGCCCGTACTCGTCGTTTATCCTCTTAAAGTTGTCCACATCGAGCATAATTATGGAAAGAGGTTCTCCGTGCCTCCTGGCTAACTCTACAAGTCTCTTGGTTTCTTCCATGAACAGCCTTCTGTTGCTGAGACCAGTCAGTGGATCGGTGTAAGCCATATTCTCGAGCTTGTCCTTTTCCTCCTTAAGCTGGTTTATCAGAGCCTCGAGCTCTTGAGCCATGGTAAGTATCGATCTCTTAAGGTAAAAGAGTTCGTCCCTTCTCTTTTCTCTCCTCAGCATGTTGCTGAGCCTCTGTATGTCAGAAAAATTAAGCTCCTTGAACCTGTACGCCATGTCCCTGAGTAGGGCAACGTCCCTGATTATTCTGTTAAATATAACGAGGAGAACAACAGAGAGAGCTATAACGAGGAGTATAGTGTAGATAAGGAACACTACCGGAGCGAAGAGTATATTTTTCAGAACCGGCGAGAAGTCCTTTACGAAGATTATCCTTCCTACCGGAACGGAACCTTCGGTGAGCAGAGGGAAATCCACCATTAGCAGGGAGTAGTTCTTTACCAGCGTGTAGCCCGATAGATCGTTGAGGTAATGTAGTAGCTCGGGATCTATATAACCTTCTATGAGGTAGTCTCCCATAGACGTTCTGCTCCCCAGGAACCTGTCTAAGATCTCTCCATCCTTGCTCAAAAGACTCTCCACGACGGAGCGGTCGTAAACTATAAACCACCGGAGGTCGTTTAAACCTGCGGTAAGCTCTATGACCCTTTTAAAGTCTGTGCCGTAAAATATGCACTCCTCGACCCTACCGATAAGAAGCCTGTCCCTAAGGAGTAAATAAGTTTCCGCCCTTTTATCTTTACAATCTCTGAGCCTGACGATAACATCGTTTGAGTTTCTGGCAACAGTTTTTAAAATAAAAGTGTAGGTTTTGAATATTCTCCCGTATTCGCCCTCTACACTATCCTTGAGGTGGAGGTTGGCAACCACAAGAAACAGAACTGTGCTGATCATCGATAGGATAAATCCGACAACGGCAGTGGATAGAATTAACTTACTTCTCAGAGACATCTCTCACTATAATATTGAAGCATGCTCGTTCTCTTCGGGGGGAGCTTTGATCCCGTCCACATCGGTCACATCCTCGTAGCGAGAGACGTAAAAGAAAGGCTCGGAGCGAAGAAGGTGATCTTTGTACCCGCCTACCATGCACCGCTGAAGGAGGGGCACAGAGCCTCTCCAGAGGATAGGTTGGAGATGTTAAGGCTCGCCCTTAAGGGGGAGGAGGGTTTTGAGATAGAGGATTACGAGGTTAAGAAGGGAGGGATTTCTTACACCGTTGAGACTCTTATTCACCTCGTTCCTAAGCTTGGGGAGAGACCCTACCTTCTCCTTGGGGCGGACAGCGTTCTCAAGTTCCACCTCTGGAGAGAGCCGGAGAGGATTTTAGAGCTTGCGGATCTCGTGATCGTGGACAGGATGGGTGAGGCTGACAGGGTGAGGGATTACCTTAGGGAGAGGTTCCCCAACCTGAAAGAGGGCAAAAATTTTCTTCTCCTTAAGATAAGGAGAGTGGACGTATCGGCGACGGAGATAAGGGAGAGGTTGAGGGAAGGGAAGAGTATCTACTGCATGGTTCCTGACAGTGTAAGGGAGTATATAGAAATTAGGAAACTCTACAGGTGATCAGTAAGGTGTCCTCTTCAGTCTCTTGAAGATCTCTATAAAGACGGAGATGTTCCTCTTCGTTATTCCTTCAGTTCCTACGAAGTCCACGAGAACTTCCTGAACACCTTCAGGGCTCAGGCTCGTGAGCTCTGATATCAGATCTACAAGGAACCTCATCTGGCTCTCGGTGGGAGGCTCTTCTATCGTTACCTCCTCCCTAAGGTACTTCTTCAACTTCAGGTATAGCTGAGCTAAAGCGAGGCTGTCTTTGAGGTTATACTGGGCTACGGTAAAGAAGTTTCCCCTGTAGAACTCTTCCGGGACCTTGCTCCCGTCGATTATGTCCTTGGGAGTATGTATTCCGAACCTCCTGCACACGAAGTCGAAGGTGTACCTCCTCTCCCTCTCGCCGTTGGAGAGGACCTGCATCAGGTCTACGTGGAAGCTTCTGTTAGCGAGAAACTTGGGAGGGATGTCTATTCCGTGGATCATAGATCTTATCTTAAGAACGTAGCCGTCGAAGCTGTATCCGTTGAAGCTAACAATTCTGTCAGCTTTGCTGACATACTCCCAGAAGGTCTTTAAAAGCTCCTCCTCCTTTTCATAGAGCCTCCCGTAGATGAAGTCCGTTCTAAGAGGTATAAAGGAGACCTCTACGGATCTTCCTTCTTCGTAAAAGACCTCCTCGGTTCTCGGTTCGTTGCTCAGATCGGAAAGGTAAACTACCACACCCTCACCCAAATTTCCATCGTCAACCACCACCACAGAAAAGGAGATGATGAACAGTGTAAAGGGATTAAGGGTTATCTCCCTCTCCATTTCTTCCTCGCTCCTCTCCCTCCTTCCTCTTCTCTGTAAGTAGAGGTAATCCCTATAGCTGAGGTTTCCTGTGTCGGGAGCGGTCTCTATATCGAAGGCAAGGACCCTCACTTCTCCCTCCTCTCTAATATAATAACGCTATTATGAAAGCAGGACTGATATACGACGAAGCCTATTTAAAACACGACTACCCTGATCATCCCGAGAGGAAGGAGAGGCTTATCTCCATAATGAACCACTTGGAAAAGGCAGGTTTGCTTAAGGAGATGGTAAACATACCTACCAGAAGGGCTAAGGTGGAGGAGGTGGTGCTGAACCACGATCCTAACTACATACAGGAGATACACGACTTCTGTCAGGCGGGAGGAGGGTTCTTAGATCCCGACACCTACGCCAACGAACATACTTACGACGTTGCCCTCCTGGCGGTTGGTGCTATCTTAGAGGGTATAGACAGAACGCTAAAGGGGGAGGTAGAGACGGTCTTCTGTGCTGTGAGACCTCCGGGACATCACGCTGAGTATGCGAAGGCTATGGGTTTCTGTATCTTCAACAACGTAGCCGTAGGTGCCCACTATCTGAGGAAGGTTAAGGGCGTGGGAAAAGTCTTCATCATAGACTTCGACGCCCACCACGGAAACGGAACCCAGAGGAGTTTTTATCAGGACAATACCGTTTTCTACTTCTCGACCCACGAGTATCCCTTCTACCCTGGAACGGGTAGCGCCCAGGAGAGGGGTGCCGGAAAGGGAGAGGGATACACTCTAAACGTTCCCATGCCTGCTGGAGCCGGCGACGAAGAGTATCTGAACGTCTACGAGAACCTTCTTCCGAAGGTTATGAAGGAGTTTGCTCCGGACTTCGTTCTCGTTTCGGCAGGGTACGATCTCCACTCGGACGATCCACTAACCTACTTGAACGTTTCAACGGAAGGGATAAGGAGGATCGTGAGAAGTATTCTGAGAGTCTCAAAGGATCTCGGCGTTCCTTCACTCTTTGCCCTCGAGGGAGGGTATAACCTCAAAGCTCTTGGTGAGAGTGTAGTTGCCACTGCCGAAGAGATGTTGAGGGCTTAAAGCTCAGATAACTCCTCCTCCGCAAAGGAGACCTTCGGTATCTCTTCTTTTAGTTTATTAAAAACGGTGTAGAAGTCGTCCTCCACGCTCCTCACCCTCTTTCCGTAGATGTTCTGGAAAGCTTTGGTTACTATGGATTCCTTCTGCAGAGCGTTCTGGAGACCGAGCTCCTCGTACTTCTCGCTCAGAACCTCTTTGAGTTCTAATAACAACCTCGCTCTACTTTCCCTCTCCCTCTCTGCCTCCTCGAGGCTCATATTGAGAAAGCTATCCGCCTTTTTAAGAACCTTCTCGAAAGCGTAACCGGGAAACCTCCTGTCCTGAAACCTGTCTATCACAAACCCTACCGTCAGGTAGTAGGGCTCCTCCACCATAAGCTCAAGCTCCGCCTCCTCCATGTCGGGACTTTTCTTAAGATACTCCATGAATATTTCGTAAGCCTGATGGGACTTGTCCCTGAGGTTGGGAGCCTTTTCCACGTTCAGGCTGATTACGTAATCCTTCATATCAGGCGGAAGTATTATCCCGAGAACTTCTTTGAGTCCTACGAGCTTGGCCGCCTCGACCCTGTGCTGTCCGTTTATAACTTCTAAGCCGTTCTCCGTTTCGATCAACAAAACGGGATCCACGAAGCCGACCTTCTCTATCGAGAGCATAAGCCTTCTCACGAGGCTGTCAGAGAGCTCCCTCTGTATGGAAGGGACCCTTATTCTATCTACCGGCACCCTCCCGAACTTTATCTCGTAGCCTTTGAGAGGCTCTTTAAGGGAGAACAGCTCCATGGAATTTAATTATACCTGTGAGTTCCATCAGCTTTTCCGCACGCAGGTAAGTTAGATTATTATCTCCCAATGGAGAAGGGAATCGTTATACCCCTCGATCTCGCCCAGAAGTGCGTGAAGTGCGGGCTCTGTAAGTCAGTCTGTCCTTCCTACCACGGAGAAGAAGGCAGCTACGCGAGGGGAAGGCTCGCTCTGGCAGAGATGGTGGTCAGGGGAGAGCTCCCTTTAAACGAAGAGGTGGCTTCCCAGTGGAACGAATGTGCTATGTGCAGAAGGTGTGAATGGGTATGTCCCAACGATGTTCACTACAAGGAGATAATGGTTCAGGCGAGGGAGCTACAGGAGAAGGAACTCGGGAGGGATTTCATATCTAAGGCGGGACTCAAAAGTCTCGAACTTATGCAGTCCGATCTTGGAAGGAAGGTCATAAGAGCTGCCGGAAAGCTTTCCAAACTCCTCCCTCCTGAGATAAAGATCCCTCTACCGACGGGAACGGTTAAGTTTATGCCAAAACCCGACGGGAAGCCTTTCGGCATAAGGGGAAAGACTTTCAAAGCCGAGAATGAGAAGGGAAGGCTCCTCTTCTTTACGGGATGCATGATAGACGTCTTCTATGGAAAAACGGGCAAGAGCGTTGTGAAGTTGATGAATAGGCTCGGATACACCGTGGTGGTTCCAAAAGACATCAAGTGCTGTGGTGCGCCCCACCTTTATCACGGTAACGTGGAAGCTTTTGAGAGGTTGAGGGATCACAACTTGAAAGAGATAGATAGCCACGATTTCGACGCCATAGTGGTCGCCTGCCCTACCTGCGGCGGAGCCCTTATAGAGGATTATGGAAGGGACTGGGAGGTTTACGACTTTGCAGAGATAATCTTCAAGGAGGGAGAGAACTCCAGGTTCAAAGCGGCGAACGAGAGGCTCACCTTTCACGTTCCTTGTCACTCCTACACCGCCATGAAAGTAAATTCCGAGATCTTCTACAGCGTTATGAATAAGGTCGAGGGAGCGGAGGTAGTCAGAGCGGAAAAAGCTCAGTCCTGTTGCGGCTTTGCCGGACTATGGAGCATAAAAAACCCGAAGCTATCAGCGAAGGTTCAGAGGGAGAAGATGGAAGATTTCAAAGAGACGAAGGCTGACTACATACTGACGACATGCCCCGGTTGTGTCCTTCAGCTGAGAGACGGAGTTAAGAAGTTCGGAAACGAACAGGAGGCAAAGCACTTAGCGGACTACCTCGCCGAGAGGCTTTTATAATTTAATCTATGAAACTCCTAAGATCCTTTATCCTTCTGCTTTCCACAGCATCTATTAGCTTCCCGATAGATCTTGATCTAAAGTTAAGGCTCCAGCCCAGGCTGGACGTAGGCGATATTTACAAGGACAGCGGTAAGTTCGAAAATAGGAGCGATCTTTATATGAGAAGAGCAAGGCTGGAGGTTTCCAAAAAATTGAGCAGAGTTCCTGTAGGAAAAAGCCTGAAGGCAAAGATAGTTCTTAGTGCCGATAAAATAGATAGGGATTACAATTTCCGTAGCGGAAAGAAAAAACGCAGAGATACCGACGTAAGACTAAAGTACGCTTACCTGAAGTGGAAGTTCAGGGACGAGATATCTGTCCTCTTCGGAAAGAAGAAGAAGCCCTACTCGAGGATAGCCTTAACCTCTTCTTCGAGGCAACTGCTGATAGAGAGACCCTTCTTCATAGAAGACGCCAAGGACTGGCTCGGTGATTACGACGGTCTTCAGCTCATGGTGGAGGGGAGCTTTGTCAAGGGGATTGTTAGATACATGTTCGCCGTGTCCGATGGGTCCTCCATAGAGGAGAAGCAGGAGGCGGGAGAGAACGTGAGATCAGAGGTGAGCTTTGGCAACTTCTATGCGTTAAGGATAGAGTTTTCCCCGCCGGGTTTTGTAGAGAAGAAGAAGGACGATACGGGCGTGGGTGAGAAGAGCGAGGGGAATGTGGTCAGCCTGGGTCTTTCCTACGCCAAGAACGGGAACTTCGACGTGGATACCGACGACGATGTAGATAACGGATACGAGGTGAAAAATGAAAGCGGTGAGATCTTTGGGATGGACCTCTTCGGCAGGTTTGGCTTGGGCGTAGGTGTATTGACGTTCCAGCTTGAGTACGCCTTGATGAGGTACAGAAAGGTAGATAGGGAGGAGTCGGGGTGGTACGCGCAGACTGGTTACCTTGTGGATGCTTTGATGGGTGAGGTTGAACCCGCCTTCAGGTACGAGTTCCAGAATATAAAGTACGAAGGTAGGAAGAGGGAAGTCTTAACCCTTGGCTTTAACCATTACCTCGATAAGCACAGATTAAAATGGTCTTATAACGTTCTCTTTATAAATAACCGTTGGAGCGGTGGCGATGATCAAACAGTACACCAACTTCAAGCCCAGCTTTACTTCTAAATACCTCGTGATCTTACTGCTTACACCCATATTCTCCTGGGCTTTAACCATAGGAACGATAACAGCGAAGCCTTCCAAAAAGGTCAAGAGGTACGAGCTCTTGGCCTCCTATATAGAGAAGAGGTTAGGAGAGGATGTAAAGATAAAGTTTGCCAAGGACATACCCCACATGCAGATGCTTATAGAAGAGGGAAAGGTAGACATCTTCATAGACAGCGTCTATCCGTCGCTAAAGGTTTGTATAAAGGCAGGGTGTGAGCCGCTGCTTTTAAGGTGGAAGAACGGCGTCAAGTACTACCACACACTGATATTCACGAGGAAAGATTCCGAATTGAACTCTCTCAGGGATCTGGTTGGCAAAAAGCTCGCCCTCGACGAACCTTTTTCCACATCGGGTTACTTCGTCCCCGTCGCTCTTCTGCTCGAAAGGGGGTTCAAACTTGTAGAGTTAAAAAGCCCGTCGGATCCAGTGCCTGAAGATAGTATAGGCTACGTTTTCGCCGGAGAGGAAGAAAACGTTGTTGGATGGGTATTTTTAAAAAAAACAGATGCCGGAGCCCTTTACGATATAAAATTTGAATCGATAGTAAAGGACAAAAAGCATTTCTTCAAGATTCTATTTGTATCTCCTGACATACCGCGCCATTTGGTTAATTTCTCGAGTAAGCTGAGTAAGGCAAAGGTAGATAAACTCATTGACATCCTTACCTCAATGCATAGGGACACGGAGGGTAGGAGGGTTTTGCACGAGTTCAAAAAGACCCTTAAGTTCGAGAGACTTTCAGAAAAGGACAGGAAGCTTATAGATATCCTCAAAAAGAAGATGTTGACCTTTGGGCTATGATAAAAAGTTTCAGAGCCAAGATCTTACTACTGACCTCCACCACAGCGTTCATACTTATAGCCCTGCTCACAGCCTGGGACGTATACAGATTTGAAGTTGCTGTGGAGAAGGTTATGATCGAGGAAATGAAGGACTATGCGAGGACCCAGGCGATCTACCTCGCCGACAGCCTGTATTACGGTGATTACGATAAGATAGAAGAACTCTTGGAAACCAACCCCGCCAGCCAGATAAAGGATATTCTTGTGCTGGACAAAACCGGATACATAATAGCCTCGAAGGAAAGGGGGATAGTTCTATTTGAGAGGTTCCCCTACATGGAAGACTTGAAGGGGGTGGAGAATTCTAAGATTATTGCAAAAAACTCTGAAACTCTATTGGTTCAACCTATTGGTTTAGGAGACGAACTTTTAGGTTATATAGTGCTAAGTATAGATACCAAGCGTTACCATAATCTCCTCAAACAGGAGATCTATCTCTCCTTAGGAACTCTGGTGCTATCCTTCATGTTCATATTCTTCTTCGTCAACTACATGAGTCTGATCTTTGCTAAGCGCACTAACTTTGCCCTAAGAATGCTCAGGGAGATAGGTGAGGGCAACCTGGATCTTCCCCCACCTCCCAAGACCGGTGACGAGTTTGAAGAGCTATACTTACGTATAAGAGATACCGCCCAGAGACTCAAAGAGAGTATGATAACGAGGGATTACTATACGAGCGTTGTAAACTCCCTTGTCGAAGCCCTCGTTGTAGTGGACGATAAAGGGATCATCGTAGACGCTAATCTCTCCTTCTGTAGACTGCTCGGTACTTCCTGTAAGGCTCCTTTAAATAAACCGATTTCCCAAGTGTTGCCTCAACTTGTCTCCGTGATAGAAGATTACGGACGAAAGGGGGAAACAGAACCTATAGAGCTGGTTGTGTCGGGTAAAAAAAGGTTCTTTCTTCCCTTCATAGGTAGTTACAAGAACCTTCTGATAATAACCCTAAACGATGTTACTGAACTCATAGATTATCAGAGGAAGCTGGAGGAACTTTCTCAAAAGGATCCCCTCACTGGTGTACTTAACAGAAGAGCAATGGGGAGCGTCCTCTCCTCCGAGGTGGAGAGGGCAAGAAGGTACGGCAGACCGTTGTCACTCATATATATGGATTTAGACAATTTTAAGAAGGTAAACGACACTTACGGACATGCCGTCGGAGACCTTGTCTTAAAGAGGTTTGTGGATGTGGTAAATGAGAAGCTCAGGAAGACGGACTTTCTGGCAAGATGGGGAGGTGAGGAGTTTGTAGCTCTCTTACCGGAAACTGGTCTCGAGGGCGCGAGGAGGCTCGCAGAGAGAATCCGGACGGCCATAGAGGAGGAAAATTTTGGGAAACCGGGAAGGATAACGGTTAGTATGGGAGTGACCCAATTCAGGCAAGACGACACCGTGGAAACCTTCCTTAGCAGAGCCGATAAAGCTCTCTATCAAGCTAAGCGAAAAGGGAAGAACAGAGTGGAAGTAGCTTAAATCTCTATCTTGGCGTACTTCTTCCTTCCCTCTTCAAAGATGTCTCCACCGTATATGTCGTTGGCAACTATCACGGGGAAGTCCTCGACGTATAGCTTCCTTATGGCTTCCGTTCCAAGATCTTCGTAGGCGACGAGCTCCGAAGACTTTATATGTTTCTGGAGCAGTGTGGCAACACCACCTACAGCGGCGAAGTAAACTGCCTTGTACTTCTTCAATAGTTCCTTTACCTGTGGAGACCTGTACCCTTTACCTATCATCCCTTTTAGACCGAGCTTGAGGAGAGGTTCGACATACTTGTCCATTCTTATGGCTGTCGTTGGTCCCGCAGAACCTATGACCTGTCCCTCCTTTGGAGGCGTGGGTCCAACGTAGTAGATTATTTGCCCCTTGAGGTCTATCGGGGGCTTCTCTCCCCTCTCTATAGCCTCAACCATCCTCTTGTGGGCAGCGTCCCTCGCCGTGTATATGTAACCTGTGATAAGAACCTTATCCCCAGCCCTCAGGCTTTCCACTACATCGTCCGTGAGGGGCGTAGCTATCCTCTTCTCCATAGGATTAATGATATCACTTCGTAACGGTTATGAATACGGCGAGATGTCCGTCTCTTACTTTATACCTCGTGATTACGAGCTTATCTCTGAAGGCGTCCGGTATCTTTGGATAGATCTCAGACCTCTTCAGAACCTCAAAGACGCTCATCTTAAGGTGTTCGTTTTCCTTAAAAAAAGCATCCCTCTTTAACAGCTCTTCCATGCCGTCAGAGGAGACTATCTCAAGGTATACACCCATATCTTCAGTCTCGTACTGCCTGAAGTTGTAAACCCTCCTCTCGTCCTCTCTTCCCCTGAACTCGAAGCCCTTATTGAATAGTAGGACCTTCTTCTTCCCCCTTATCTTTACAAGCCCGTCGGAGAATTCGAAATCTAAATCGGGGAAAGCCCTCTTGAAGTCTTCCGGAGTGAGCTTTACCTCAACTTCCGTATCTATGAGATTACCGAAGTTTATAAGATCCTCCTTAAATATCCCCATGTTCCCGTATACTATAATAAACCTCCGCAGAACAGGTTATGATAAGCCGCACCATAGAAAGCGTCGTTGAATACCTAATCTCCAACTGGGGCGATGTAGTTATAGTGGTAGCTCTACTCCTCACAGCCTTCGTATTGACCCTCCTTTTTAGAGAGAAAGCTTACCGGGGTGATGAAAAGTCCAAGCACTCAAAAAAAGAAAAGCCCTCCTTAGTCATAGCCGTCAAGATGGTCGATTTCGCAGAGATGATGAGTCTGTACGGATCTGGCGTTCTAAGTGAGATAAGCAGAGTATTGATTTCCAAGCTCAGAGCTATACTTTACGACTTGGGTGTTAAGAGCAGAGTCGAGTACGCGGGAGGAGGGATCGTTTTTGGAGAGGTTTTCGGGAACACTGCAGACTCGAAGTACATAGCTTACAGGGTGGCTTCGGAGCTCGAGGAGATAGAGGTAGATTTCTTCGAGATGAAGCTCGCTGTGAAAACGGTGGTAGGCTTGGGAATAGGTGAGGATTCGTACGATGAAGCTGTGGCTGCCGCGGAGGTGGCAAGCAGAGAGAGCAAGCCGCTGATCGATTTCAAAGAGCTTGCGCTGGACATAGACAGAAACTTGAAGATTGCCAACATGAGGAAGAAATACGATGAACTTAGAGAAGCTTTGAGATCGGGCAATGTCGTCCCCGTATTCCAGCCCATATTCAACTCCAGAACGAGATCTGTAGAGAAGTTTGAAGCCTTAGGAAGGATCAGGATGCCCGACGGCGAGATAAGATCCATCACCATGTATATGGACATTTTAAAGGGTAGTTCCCTTATGGAGGAGTGCATAGTAGATCTTTTCGATAAGGTATTTTTCGTAGCCAAGAATATACCCTACAGCGTATCCTTTAACCTTGACCTCAACGACATAAAGAGCAAAATAATCGTGGACTTTATCATGTATAAGATAGAGTCGGATCCGGCGACGGCGAGAAAGATAATATTTGAAATCCTTGAAACAGAAAGCCACATTGAGATGGATATAGTAAAGGACTTCTACCAGAGGTTGAGATCCTTCGGTGTAAATATAGCCATAGATGACTTCGGCACTGGTTACTCTAACTTCGGTAGGATACTGGAACTCAAGCCTATGTACATAAAGATAGACGGGTCCATAATAAGCAGGATCGTCGACGATAAGGTTGCCCTTGCGGAGGCGAAGGCTATAGTCTCCTTCTGCAAAGAGGTGGGTTTAGAGAGCGTAGCTGAGTTTGTGTCGAACACCCTCGTGTACAGGAAGGTTCTCGAGCTTGGAATAGACTACTGCCAAGGATACCTCTTCTCACCCCCAATAACCTACGAGGAGCTTCAGAAGAAGTATCTACACCGTTAATTATCTTTGTAGACAACCTTCCCTCCCTTTATCGTGTATATAACTTTGCCCCTTAAGACCTTTCCCCAGAGTGGTGTGTTCCTGCTCTTCGAAAAACTGGTTTCCCCGCTTAAAACCCACTCTTTCTTGGGATCAAGGATAACTATGTCGGCGGGTGAGCCCTCCCGGAGCGTCCCAGACTCTAAGCCTATTATTCTCGCTGGGTTTGTGGACATGAGCTCTACCACTCTCACCATAGAGAGAACTTCCCTCGATACGAGCTCCAACATCATCGGTAGAACAGTCTGGAGTCCTATCATTCCCGGCATAGACGAGTCGAGCCTTCCCTTCTCGAAGGGAGCGTGGGGGGCATGGTCGGTGGCTACGCAGTCGATCGTTCCGTCTGTGAGGGCGCTCCTCAGAGCTTCGATATCCTCCTCCTTTCTGAGGGGAGGATTCACCTTTGCGTTCGCCCCGCTCCTTAAAAGTTCTTCCTCCGTGAAGAAAAGGTGATAGGGGTTTACCTCGCAGGTCACCTTAGCTCCCCTATCTTTGAAGTATCTGACTATATCCACCCCAAGGGCTGTGGTAAGGTGCTGTATGTGGACATGCCCTCCCGTGTAGTAGGAGAGGATACAGTCTCTCGCGTTCAAAACGTCCTCCGCCTCTGGAGGTCTCGAGGATATCCCTAAGAGGGCGGAGATCTCACCCTCGTTTATTGCTCCCTTAGCGAGCCCATCGTCCTCACAGTGATTAAGCACTGGAACACCGAGCTGAGAGGAGAGTTCAAGGGCTCTCCTCATTATCCCCGAATCCATGACGGGACTCCCGTCGTCGGTGAAGGCAACGCACCCAGATTCTTTAAGAGCCCAGAAGTCGGAAAGCTCCTTTCCCTTCCTTCCCTTCGTTATCGTTCCAGCAGGCAGAATCCTGCAAAGACCCACCTCCTCAGCCTTAGATACAACGTATCTTGCCACCTCAGGAGAGTCGATCGGAGGATCGGTGTTGGGCATACAGAGGATCGTCGTGAACCCCCCCGCCACCGCCGCCCTGCTCCCGCTCTCTATATCCTCCTTGTAGGTCTGTCCGGGATCCCTCAGGTGAACGTGAAGGTCCACAAAACCCGGGCAGACTATAAGACCCTTGGCGTCTATTATCTGGGCTTCGGGTTCGAATATCTCCTCCTCAATCTTCTTTATCCTCTCTCCCTCGATCAGAATATCGTAAACTCCTACCAAGCCTTGGGAGGGGTCTATGATGCTCCCTCCCTTTATAAGGTGCTTTATCATGTCTCCTTGTTGGCACCTTCCGCTTCTAACTTCTCTGCCTGCTCTACGAGGTTGAGAACCTCCCTTATAGCTTCCTTAAGAGCGCCGAAGTCCGTTGTTTCTCTGAACTGAGAAACGATGACGGCGAGGGGTTCGAGGATCTCCTCCTTCAGGGGTCCTTCCCCCGCTTTTATCTGAGCCATAGCTCCAAAGATAGGATGTTTTATGCTCTCTATAAAAGGCTTGGCTTCCTCCTCACTCTTAGCCTCAGCTACGCTCCTGAGCTGTTCCCCAAACCTCTTAATCAGGTTAAGCCCCAGCTGAAACTCCTGACTCATCGCCATCTCAGCCCACCTCCGCGAGATTTAAAAGTTTCTCCCTGAGCTTCTCGACATCGTCCTCCTCGCTCAGACCGAAATGTTCCAAGAGTTTACTCACGCTGACCCATCTCCTAAGAACCATTCCCTGGGTTATCAATCTCTCGAAGGGTTCTTCGTCCCTCACTAAACCTATGTCTTTAAGAAACTTCTGGAAGAACCTCGCGTAGAGCAGGTGGAGGACGGCGTGCTCTATCCCTCCTATGTAGATATCCACCGGCATCCAGTAGTCCGCCTTCTTCCTGTCGAAGGGCAACCTTTCATTATTTGGATCGCAGTATCGGAGGAAGTACCAGGAGGAGTCAAAGAAGGTGTCCATGGTATCAGTTTCCCTCCTCGCAGGTCCTCCGCACTTGGGACATTCCGCATTCACGAACTCCTCCGAGGTCTCCAAGGGATTGCCCCTTCCGGTAAACTTCACATCCAAGGGTAGCATCACGGGCAGTTGATCCTCCGGCACGGGAACGGTCCCACACTTTTTGCAGTAAACTATGGGAATAGGGGTACCCCAGTATCTCTGGCGGGAGATGTTCCAGTCCCTTAGCCTGTAAGTTACCCTCGACTCTCCGAGTCCCTTCTTGCTGAGCCACTCCGTTATCTTTCTCTTCGCTTCCTCCGAGTCCATCCCGTCGAAGTCATCCGAGTTCACAAGCCTTCCCCTCCCTTCGTAGGCTCCCTCTTCGAAATTCCACTTCTCATCCGGGAGGACGACGGGAACTATCTCTATTCCATACTTCTTCGCGAACTCCCAGTCCCTCTGGTCGTGGGCGGGAACGGCCATAATGGCACCTGTTCCGTACTCGTAAAGTACGTAGTTGGCAGTCCATACAGGTATCTTCCTTCCGTTGGCAGGATTCTTTGCGTAAACTCCCAAGAAGACACCCTCCTTCTCCTCGGCGGTTGCCCTCTCCCTTGTGGAACTCTGCCTCACCCTGCTTAAAAACTCCTCCGCTTCCTTCAGCTTTCCTCCTTTCTTAGCGAGCTCTAAGGTTAAGGGATGTTCCGGGGCGAGAACCATGAAGGTGGCACCGAAGACGGTATCTGGTCTCGTGGTGAAGACCTCTATCGGGGTATCGTCCACGTAAAACCTCAGGATAGCTCCCTCAGATCTCCCTATCCAGTTCCTCTGCTGGACCAAAACCCTCTCGGGCCACTTCCCTTCGAGCTTCTCGAGATCCTCCAATAGGCGTTCTGCGTAGGCGGTTATTTTCAGAAACCACGAGGGGATTTCCCTCTGAACTATGGGAGTCCCACACCTCCAACACTTTCCCTCTATCACCTGCTCGTTGGCAAGGACTGTCTCGTCGTGGGGGCACCAGTTGACCACAGCCGTCTTCCTGTAGGCTATGCCTCTCTCGAACATCTTCAGGAATATCCACTGGTTCCAGCGGTAGTATTCGGGATCGCAGGTGGCTATCTCCCTCTCCCAGTCGTAAGAGAAACCGAGGAGCTTGAGCTGTTTCCTCATATAATCGATGTTCTCGTAGGTCCACTTGGCAGGATGGATGCCGTGCTTTATAGCCGCGTTCTCGGCGGGAAGGCCAAAGGCGTCCCATCCCATCGGGTGGAGTATGTTCTTTCCCTTCATCCTCAAGAATCTCGCTATCGCATCTCCTATGGTGTAGTTTCTCACGTGCCCCATGTGTATCCTTCCGGAGGGGTAGGGGAACATCTCTAAGACGTAGAACTTTTCCCCCTTAAAATCCCCCGCCCTGAAGACACCCTCCTTCTCCCAAACGGACTGCCACTTTTTCTCTATCTCCTTGGGATTGTAAGAGCTCATGATTTTAATTATAGCCCAACAGCCCTTTGAGTTCTGATTCCTCCAAGGGTCGCGAGGGATAGTATCCCTGACCGAAATCACAGCCCATCTCTTTAAGTATCTGAAGATGGGTCTCGTTCTCTATGCCCTCGGCGGTAGTTCTCAGATCGAGACTCTTTGCGAGCTGGATTATAGCGTTCACTATAGCCTTGTCGCTGGGATCCCTATCTATATCCACTATGAAGGAGGTGTCTATCTTAAGGGCATCGACCGGGAGCAGCTTAAGATAAGCTAAAGACGAGTACCCCGTTCCGAAGTCATCTATGGCCACTCCTATGCCCTTCTCCTTGAGTATCTCCAGAGATCTCTTGGTGAACTCGACATCTTCCATTATCGTGGACTCAGTTATTTCCAATATAAGCATACCGCCGTCTATACCGCTCTCCTCAACTATCTCTATAACCCTTTCGGAAAAATCTTCTCTCTTGAACTGAACCGGAGAGACATTTACCGATATCGGAAGATTCAGCTCTTTGATCTTACGGCAGACTTCCCTTAGAACCCAATCTCCCACCTCCACTATCAGACCCGTCTGTTCGAGGACGTTTATAAACCTCGAAGGAGGAACGAGACCCAGATCCTCGCTCTTCCACCTTATAAGAGCCTCGGCTGCATGAACCTCCATGCTTTCCAAGTTGTAGCAGGGTTGATAGTACAGGACGTACTCTCCCTTTTCCAGCGCTCCGGCGAGGTGCTTTTCAAGAAGCATGAACTCCGTTATCCTCGTGTTCATCTCCTCGGTGAAGAACTGGTAGCTACTCGTGAACCTCTCCTTAGCATGGGCGAGGGCGAGCTCCGCCTTCCTGACGAGCTCCTCTGGATCTTCTCCGTCGTCAGGGAACACGGCAACCCCGATGCTAACCGTTATCCGGAGTTCCTCACCGTTTATCGAGAAGGGCTCCTCCATCGAGGAAAGCACTTTCGATATAACTCTCGGTATGTCCTCCTTTCTCGCAAGATCGATGAGGGTAATTCCAAACTCGTCGCTTCCCATCCTCGCAACAACATCTCCCGGTCGTAGGGACTCCCTTATCCTTCTGCCGATCTCCTTGAGTATGTTGTCACCGACGTGGTAACCGTAGGTATCGTTTATATACTTAAACCTGTTTACGTCCACTATAAGCACTGCAAAGCCCTTTCCAGACATCTTGGTTCTTGCCGCGTAAAAGGCGAGTCTCTCCATGAAGTTGGAGCGGTTAGGGAGTTCGGTGACGGGATCGTAGTAAGCGAAGTAGTTGAGTCTCTCCTCAAGCTCTCTCTCCTGAGTTATGTCCTTCCCGGTGGCAACGAAGCCTACTATGTTCCCCTCCACATCCTTTATAGGTGTTATAGTCTGGTCTATGTAGAAGAGCCTTCCGTCCTTTCTCCGGTTTATAAACACGCTCCTGAAGGTCTTTCCAGAGAGGATCGTCTCCCATAGAGTTTTATAAAACCTCTCGCTGTGCTTTCCTGATTTAAATAGGTTGGGTCTCTTGCCTATTATCTCTGTCCTCTTATAACCGGTTATCTCTTCAACAGCTGGATTGGCGTACTGAACAATTCCATTCTCATCGGTAATGAGAACCCAATCGGAAGTCTGCTCTATAGCTAAGGAGAAGCGGTTAAGTTCTTCTTCCTTCTCTATGAAGTCGAGGGCGAAGCTGAGCTGATCCACTATCTTTTTTACAAGCTCCGCCACCTCTTCATCGAAGAAGTTCCTGTCTCCCGCATATAGGTTCATAATACCCACCACCTTCCCTCCCTGCCAGAGGGGAACCGCTACAGAAGACAGAAAGCCTTTCCTGAGCATAGCTTCTTTGAGCTCCGCCGGTTCTATCTCTACTTCCGTATCGTTGTTTATAAATATCTCTCCCGTGGTGTAGGCTTTGCCACAAGGTCCTACACCTTCCGTTATCTTCGAGAGAACGCTTTTCTTTACGGAATTCAGCAGGTCCTCTACATCGCCACAGGTGCTAACGATCTTAAGTTCATCGTCCACAATACCGATCCACACACCCCTAAAACCACCGTGGAGCATTACCGTAGTGCATATCTTCCTAAAAAGCTCTTCCCTGTTTCGCTCTCTCAAAACTATCTCACTCACTATCGAGAGGGTCATGTAGAGTCTGTTTAGCTTCTGGAGTCTTCTCTCGGTCTTCTCCAAGTTGTTCTCGAACCTTTTCCTTTCGAAGGCGAGACCGAGAAGGTTAGATATAGAGTCTATGAACCTGAGCTCCTCATCAGAGAAGATTCTCTTTTTCTTCAAATAAACACAGAGTGTCCCGTAAACCCTCTCGTGTCCTCTGAGGGGAGAACAAATACCGCTCTTTAAACCGAGTATGTGGGTATCGGGCGTGAAGGTAAACCTCTTTTCCTTATCAACGTCTTCAACGACAACGGGCTTGGCTGACTGGAAGGTGTAGTAAAATTCCGTGCCTTCCCGGAGAGGTAATCTGTACTTTCCTATAAGCTTTTGGTCTACACCGTAGCCAGCCCTCAGAACTCCTTCATCGTTACCCTCCGGAACCTCGTATATGACCACGAGATCAGCCCTGAGAGCCTCTCCGACCGCCTCGACAGTTCTGAAGAGAAGTCCTTGAAGATCCTTCTCAAGGGCTAAGAGCGAAAGTTCTTCTATAACCTTTCTTTTGGTAACGTCCCTCGCAACACCTATGAAGCCTATCACCTTTCCCTTTTCTATCACCGGAATTATCCTGTCCTCGACCCAGACGTAGTTCCCGTCCTTCGTCTTTACTCGGTACTCTCTGACCTTAGAGGTCTTCTCCTTTAAAAGTTCAAGGGACGTCTTGAGAGCTCCACCAACATCGTCCGGATGGACAAGGGAAACCCACAGGGAAGAATCCTTTAAGAACTCCTCCGGATCGTAGCCCGTTATATCCTTAACCCTGTGGTTTACGTAGCTGACCCGCGCCCTCGCCGGATCCTCTTCCTCCTTCAGACTCACCATATAGACTATGTCGTTTATAAGCTCTAAGAAGAGCCTTTGGCTCCCCTCTTTCATAACGGACTCCCGTATATCCTGTATAAATGTCGGCTCCTTATTTTCACCTTTCAATCGGGGATTCTAACACAGTTGAGATTCGATCTCAATACAGATTTCTCTGGAAGTTACGCCTGCCTCCGGGCTTATAATAAAGTCATGCTTCCTGACGACAGAGGGTACTTCGGAGGGTTCGGGGGTAAGTTCGTCCCTGAGACTCTCATGTACGCTCTCGAAGAGTTAGAGGAAAAGTACCTTAAACTAAAGGGAGACCCCGACTTTCAAAGGGAGCTCGAATACCTTTTAAAAGAATACGCAGGAAGACCTACACCCCTTTACTTTGCCAAGAATCTCACCGAGCACGTAGGGGGTGCAAAGATCTACCTCAAGAGGGAGGATCTCCTCCACACGGGAGCCCACAAGATAAACAACACCCTCGGCCAGGTTCTACTGACGAGGAGGATGGGAAAGAGGAGGGTGATAGCGGAGACGGGAGCTGGTCAGCACGGGGTAGCTACCGCGACAGCCTGTGCTCTCCTGGGAGTTGAGTGCACCGTTTACATGGGAGAGGAGGACGCAGAGAGGCAGGAGCTGAATGTCTTCAGAATGGAGTTGCTCGGAGCTGAGGTGAGGATAGTCAGGAGCGGAAGCAGAACGCTGAAGGACGCCATAAACGAGGCTCTGAGGGACTGGGTTACCAACGTTGAGACCACCCATTACGTTATCGGTTCCGTGGTAGGACCCCACCCTTTCCCCATGATAGTGAGAGACTTCCAGAGTGTCATAGGTGAGGAGACGAAGAGACAGATACTTGAGAAGGAAAGGAGGCTTCCCGACGCCGTAGTCGCCTGCGTCGGGGGTGGATCCAACGCAATGGGTATCTTCTACCCTTTTATAGAGGACGAAGGTGTTAGGCTCATAGGTGTAGAGGCTGCAGGATACGGTATAGAGACGGGTAAGCACGCCGCATCACTGACCGGTGGAGAAATAGGAGTCCTCCACGGTATGAAGAGCTATTTCCTTCAGGACGAGGAGGGTCAGATCCTCCCCACCCACTCTATATCTGCAGGGCTCGACTACCCCGGCGTGGGTCCAGAGCACTCGTGGCTCAAGGAGAGCGGTAGAGCTGTTTACATATCGGCGAGCGATGAGGAAGCCTTAGAGGGCTTCAAGCTCCTTTCGAGGACAGAAGGGATAATTCCCGCTTTAGAGTCAGCCCACGCAGTGATAAAGGCTGTGGAGATAGCCAAGGAGATAGGGAAGAAAGGGATAGTCGTGATAAACCTCTCTGGGAGGGGGGACAAGGACATGTGGCACGTGATGAAACACATAAGGCATGGACTTTAAGGACTTCTCCGATTGGCTCAGGAAGCTAAGGGACTTCTCCGATAGGTATCCAGTCCTCGTTGAGGGGAAGAACGACCAGAGAGCTCTCAGGAGGTACGGTATAAAGAACGTCATAACCCTTTCTGGGAAGAGGTTTTCTGACATACCCGATATCCTCGAGGGAACCTCGGAGGGCGCCATACTCCTCTTTGACCTCGATCCCCACGGGGAGAGGATAAACGAGAAGATAAGGAAGCTCCTCCGATCACAGGGTTTCCTTGTTATAGAAGACTTCAGGGAGTATCTTAAAGGGGCGGGTATAATTCATATTGAGGGTTTAATAGGGGATGAAGGAAAGGATAGCAATACTTAGAAAGGTTCTCGTTTACGACAGGATACTCAGGTTCAACATAGACCTCCTCACGGGGATAAGATCCGAGATAAAGGCTGATATCGAAGAGACCAAAATCTTAGCGGACGCCTTCTTAGAGGATAAGGAGCTTCGCTATGTAAAAGACTTCCTGCTGAAAGTCGAGGAAACCTTCCTTCTTAAGCTCGACGAAGTGCTCGACAGCATATACGACGAGTACGAGGTCTTCAATTTCGATATAACCTTTCTCTCGAGCATACCCGAGGAGGTGGGAAGGGAGATAGAGAGGCTCGAGCTTATAGATACTATTAATACGAAGCTCGAACTGTTAAAAGATATTCTTAGTGAAGCATGCTGTCTCGTAGAACCAAATGAGAGAATTGAGATAATACTTACGCCCTTTAGAGTCTATTGCGAACTCCTGAACCACGCAATTGAGTTCAATAAAAAGTTTGAAAAGTGAAATTAAAAAGCTTAAAATAATAAAACAGCAAATTTTAAAGGAGGCTTTAAGATGGCAAGAAGAGCGAAAAGAAGAGGAGGACCGAGGTATAAGAAGGTTTCGCTTTCATTACCTAAGAGGCTCTATCTCGTTCTTAGCGGAATAGCTATGGGAGATGATAAGAAACTTAACAGATTAATAAGGGGAATTCTCGAGGACAAGCTCCAAGAATCGACCGTAGCCGAACTCGAGATGTACCTCAGGAAGACGGAAGAAGAGGAAAAGGAGGAGACCGTCGAGCAGTCCCAAGGCTGATAGATGTTCCTTTCTAAAAGGCTTAAGTCCCTAAAGGCGTACAGGACGGAAACAACGGAGGCTCGAGTAAGGCTCTCCTCTAACGAGCTACCCTACGACCTCCCCGATGAGCTAAAAAAAAGGGTAGCCGAAGAGCTGAAAAAGGTTTCCCTCAATAGGTATCCCGATCCGAATTCTACCGAGCTGAAGGAGGTGATCTCGGAGTTCTTCGGTGTTGATCCAGAGAACCTAATACTTGGGAACGGCTCGGACGAGCTCATATACTATCTCTCCATATCCATTGGGGAGTTCGATCAAGCGGTCTACATACCTGTTCCCACCTTCCCCATGTACGAGATCTCCTCAGACGTGTTCGGAAGACCGAAGGTAACCGTCCGCCTCGATGAGACCTTCGATATAGACTTAGAGGAAAGTTTAAAGAGCATCTCCGAAAGAGAAACAGTCCTCGCGTACTACTCCTACCCAAACAACCCTACGGGCAACCTCTTTTCGAGGGAAAAGATCAAAAGGATCAGAGAGGGAGGGGTTTTCACGGTCGTGGACGAAGCTTACTACCACTACAGCGGTGAGACCTTTTTAAGAGACGCTGTGGAGAGGGAGGATACGGTGGTTCTGAGAACTCTATCGAAGATAGGTCTTGCGGGACTTAGGGTAGGTATACTTATCGGGAGGGAAGATGTGCTTTCGGAGATAAACAAGGTCAGACTCCCCTTCAACGTAACCTATCCTTCCCAGGTTATAGCGAAGATTGTTCTGACAGAAGGCAGAGAATTCATAGAGTGGGCTGTAAAGAAGGTTGTGGAGGAAAGGGAGAGGCTCTTATCTGAAATGAAGAAGATCGAAGGTATAGAAACGTTCCCGAGCAGGGCAAACTTTATCCTATTCAGAACTCCCTTTGATGCGGACAAACTCCACTCGGAACTCGTCAAAAGGGGCGTCTTGATACGAAATATGTCCTACCTTCCGGGCTTAGAAAGATGTTTAAGAGTCAGCATCGGAAAGCCCGACGAGAACGACCTCTTCTTAGAGGCTCTGAATGACGTTGTTAGCTCGCTCTTATGATGTCTGAGAAATCAACGTAGTAATCTTCCCTCCTCTTAACGCTCCTCTTAAAGGTTCTCTTTAACTCCCTCGGAGCACATTCATCGGCGAGATCAGCCTCTTCCCAGCAAACGGGAGCGTACTTGGAGATTATGTCGGTATAATCCTTTGCGTTAAGGACGGTCTTTT
The DNA here is from genome assembly GCF_055385515.1 of Hydrogenivirga okinawensis. Lineage (NCBI taxonomy): Bacteria > Pseudomonadati > Aquificota > Aquificia > Aquificales > Aquificaceae > Hydrogenivirga > Hydrogenivirga okinawensis. The sequence goes on from NZ_AP042386.1 coordinate 881,263, forward strand.
TCATAGTTCTCACCTCCGACTTGTTCTGATTTTTAAGATATATCAATAACTTATTTTGTCACGTTAAAATATCGTTTGAAAATTTTTAAAACATCTTTTGGAAAGTTTAATAGTGAACCTCGACCGTTGAAAAGTCTCCGTGCTTTTTCACAATTATCCTTTGGTGGAATCGCTCCGCAAGATCGGGAATGTGGGAGATTATACCGACCATTCTGTTTATCCTCTGTCTGAGTAGCTCCAAGATATCGCTTACCCTCTCCCTCGTCTCCTCGTCGAGCGATCCAAACCCCTCGTCTATAAAAAGGCTCTCCAGGTGGGCGTTCGCGGAGAGGACATCGCTGACCCCGAGGGCTAAGGATAGGCTCGCCAGGAAGGTTTCTCCACCGCTCAGGCTCTTGACGTCCCTCTCTACCCCCTGAACCCTGTCGAGAACTGCGAGATCCCCCTTAGAGTCGATGACCAGTTCGTAAGTGTTGGTGAAGTTGAAGAGATACTCGCTCGCCCTGTCCACAACCCTGCTGAGCATGAGGCTTGATACGAAATCCTGAAGCCTGTCACTCTTGAGGTCCTCCTTCAGCCTCGAGTAGAGGAGGAGCTCCTTCTCAAGCTCTCCTATTTTTCCCTCCATCCTCTTCTTCTTCTCGATAATCTCTTTTATGTGCTCTATGCTTCTCTCTATCTCGCCGAGCCTCCTCAGAAGCGAGTCTACCTCCGATCTGACCTTCGAAAGTTCCTCCTCCACTTCATGCGATCCCGGAGTGCCTTTAAGATCCTCTATCCTCTCCTTCAGCTTCTTAGCACTCTCCGTAAGAACCTCTCTCTCCTTCTCGAACTCCGATATCCTCTCTTCTATCTCCTTTATTTCCTCCTCGCTGAGCTGGAGCTCCCTGACCCTTTCGAGATCGCCCAACTCTTTAAAGAGAGGTACGAGCTTTCTCCCCACCTCTTTCTTCTCCGCTTCCTTCTTCTTTAAAGACTCCTCCACCTCTCTGAGCTTGGTCTCTAAGGCTACCATGCTCCTCGCAAGCTCCTCCATATAACCCTTAACCCTCTCCCTCTCCTTCTCCACGCCCTCTATCCTCTCCTCAAGCTCCTTAGCCTCCTCCAAAAGCCTCTCCCTCCTCTCCCTTATCCCCTCGAGATCTCCGAAATTTCCCAGTTTTTCCCTCCTCTCACCAACTATCCTCCTGAGATCCTCGATCCGGCTCCTTATCGTCTGGACGTCTCTCAAAGCCTCCTCCCTCTCCTTGAAGCGAAGGTTAAACCTCTCCCTGTACTTCTTCAGCTTCTCCTCCAGCTCCCTCTTCTTTCTCTTCTTCCCCTCAAGTTCCCTGAGCCTTACCTCCAGGTCCATCTCTAAGAGAGCCTCCCACCCCTTGAGCTTGCTCCTCAGACCTCGGATCTCCTTCTTCAGACTCTCTTCCTTGGACCTCAAAGAAGAAAGCTCCTTCTCCTTCTCCAAAACCCTCTCCCTGAGAGCTCCTATCTCTTCCTCCAAGGAGGTAAGATCCCCTATCTCCTCCTCTTTACCTCCTTCGAAGACCCCACCGCAGACGGGGCAGGTGTCTCCCTCGTGGAGGTGGGAACGTATCTTTTGGGCATAGAACCTGATACTCTCCTCTTTTAGCTTCCTATCTTTCTCTTCGAGATCACTCCTTAGGGAGGCGAGTTCCTTTTCCAAGCCTCCTTTCTCCCTCTCAATTTCCTCCAGCTCTCTCTCTAAGCTTTGGAGCCTCTCCCTCTCCTCCAAGAGAAGCCTCCTCCTCTCAACCTCCTGCAGGAGCCTTTCGTACTCCTCCTCGTCAAAGTCGAGCCCCTCCAATTCCCTCTCCGTCTCCTCTATGTAAGTTTCCCCTTTCTTTAACCTCTCCTCCCTGTCTCTTAAAATCTCCTCCTTCTCCCTGAGCATCTCCTCGAGCCTCTTTATCTCTTCTTCTTTATCCTTTATCTCTAAGAGTTCCTGCTCCGTCCTCTCGAGGTTGTCCAGCTCTCTTAACGTTTCCTGAAGCCTTCTTCTCATCTCCGGGAGCGACCTGAACTCCTTCTCGATCCTATCCCTCTCCTCCTCGGCGTTCTTAATCTCTTCCTCGAGGCTGATCCTGTCCTTCAGCAGCTTCTCCCTCTCCTTCCTCAGTCCTCTCATCTCCTCTTCGAGAGCCTCTAACCTCTCAAGGTAAGGCAGAAAGGGAAGGATCTTCCTGGCAACTTCTAATCTCTTCCTCTCCTTCTCGATCTCCTCACTTCTACCTTCGAGCTCTCTTAGTTTACGGAGAATGTCCTCAAGCTCCCTTTCGAGGGACTCCCTCTCCCTCGCCTTGTTGAGAAGTTCTTCGAGCTCCCTCTCCCTCTTCCTGAGAGCCTCAACCCTCCCAGCTTTCTCCCTCTTCTCGTCCTCGAGCCTCCTTATATCCCCTTCGCTCACCTCCTTAAGGCTTTCATACTCACTTCTAAGCGTGGTTAGCTCTCCTTCGAGCTCTTTATACACCTCAGAGGCGAGCTGTCTTACTTTTTCAAAAACCTCGAGATTTAATAGGTTTATGAGTATTTCCCTCCTCTCCCTCGGCTGACTCGGTTTCAAGAACCTGTCGAACTCCCCCTGAGGGAGGAGTATGACCTTAGTGAAGGTCCTGTAGTCGAGACCCGTTACCTTCGGGACCCACTTTTCCTCTATCTCTTTCTTTTTAAGATTCAGCCTCCTTCCCTCCTCCATTACCCGGACTGTATCTTCCCTCGGCTTTTCCCTGTAAAATCTCTCTATCCTGTACCTCTTTCCGCCTACAAAGAAGTCGAGGGCGACTCTGAGTCTGTTGCTACCCTTCGAGATCACGTACTTGGTGGCAGTCGAACCTCCGTATCTGGGAACTTTCCCGTAGAGAGCGAAAGTTATGGCGTCCACTATGCTCGTCTTACCCGCTCCCGTCTTCCCCTGAATTACGAAGAAGTCAAGCTTTTCGAAATCTATCACCTGCGGTTTCTTATAGACCGTAAAGCCTTCGAGTTCGAGCCTGAGCGGTCTCATCTAAGGGAGTCCTCTATCCACTTCAGGTAGTCCTCGTTACCCGCAACTATCGGAAGGGCTATTATCTCAGGAACGGTGTAGGGATGGATCTCCTTAACTTTCCTTAGAAGCTCTCTGAACTTCCCGATGGATGTCTTAACGACGAGGAGAGCCTCTTTGTCCCTCTCTATGTTTCCCTTCCACCAGTAGACGGAGCTTACCTCCGGAACAACGTTCACGCAGGCTCCGAGCTTGTTCTCCACTATAAAGTTGGCTATCTCCTCTCCCTTATCCACAGGTGTGGTTATCAGAACTACTAAATACCCCTCCATCGTTATGATTATGTTATAACAAAAATCAAGCTAAGCTCTTTTTTCAAATATTTTGTAAGTCTCTGATATTTCTTCAAAATTTTTCAGACTGACGAAGATCATATTTGAATTTTCGGTATATCTGCTTAAATTCTTGTGTGAGTAAGGGAGGGTTGAGATAGCCCTCATGGCTCCTTAGCAAGGGAATAGGCAAAAATCGGCTCAAACCCTTGGGGGACAGTCTAAATCAAAAACTCATTGATATTTCTGCAAAATCCCGACGTCGAGTCTAATTGAGAACAATTCTCACTCTGTCCCCCTTGAAAATTAAGGATTTCAATCCGACCCTTGCAATGCCCTAAGGAAAAAGAGGGATTGCGACGCTTTCGTCTCTGCTGTGTCTCCACTATCTTTGTCTTTCCATAGGCTTGCAATGCCCTAAGGAAAATAAGAGATTGCGACCTTCTTCGCCTGATAGTGTTGCAGCAGGATAGATGTACTTGCAACGCCCTAAGGAAAGAGGGGGAAAGCTACCTTTACTTTTCTCAAGAACCCTGTTTTAACATAAAATCTTCTCTATGGAGGCTCTGGGCAGACTTCAGGAATTTTTAAATCAGGTCTTCCTCGGAGTTCCTCTTTACAGAATACTTTTAGCCCTTTTAGTCTTTTTCCTATTCATCTTCTTTAGAAAGCTCATAATTCTACTCGTCCTGAAGTCCTTGATCAAAGCAACGAAGAGAACAAAAACTGAGATAGACGACCTGATCGTTAAAGCCCTTGCAAAACCTGTCAGTTTTCTGATTGTAGTTGCTGGGATAGGGCTTTCACTTGTTATACTCGGAATAGAAAAGACAGTTATCATAAGGATCTTTAAAACCTTATTGATATTTGTAATAGGCTGGTCCTCCTTCAATTTGATAAATACCTTTCAGGAAAGCTTTTACCGCTTTGCAGAGAAGTTTGGAAGGGAGCTATCGAGAGAGATAGGCGGGTTCCTTATAAAGCTTCTCAAGGCTTTCGTTATAGTTGTAGTCGTCATAGCGATCCTTCAGGAGTGGGGGATAAACGTAAGCGCACTCCTCGCCTCCCTCGGTCTCATGGGTCTCGCGGTCTCCCTCGCCGCAAAGGATACCCTCGAGAACATAATCAGCGGGTTCGTTATTCTCCTCGACAAGCCGATCCTCAGCGGTGAGACAGGGGAAATAGCCGGCGTTCAGGGAACAGTAGAGGAGATAGGACTGAGATCGACTAAAATTAGGACCTTTGACAAAACCCTCGTCACCATACCCAACAAGGAGGTTATAAACCAGAACATAAACAACTGGTCGAGGAGGGACAAGAGAAGGGTGAGGACTTACATAGGGCTCGTTTATTCAACCACAAAGGATCAGATGGTAAAGATACTCGAGGACATAAGAGAGATGCTCGCTAACCATCCAAGGGTCTCCAAGGATGAGAACTTCTACGTTCACTTCGAAACCTTCGGCGACAGCTCCCTCAACATACTCCTCCAGTATTACACCGACACAGCGAACTACGGTGAGTACCTTAAGATCGTAGAGGATATAAACCTAAGAATTATGGAGATCGTGGAGAAGAACGGCTCCTCCTTCGCCTTCCCAAGCAGGTCGATATACGTCGAAAGCTTACCCACCTTGGAACTTCGGCAGAGTAAAGATCAAACTCCCGACCAAAGTTCTTCTTGAGAACCGGCTCTTCTACAAGAACCACCCACAGGTGTAGTCCCATCATCAGGAGAAAGGTGTAAAGGAACACAGGAACAGACCCAAAGACTGCGGACTCTCCGAGGGAAATGAAGAAGACCGAAAGGTATATGGGATTCCTCGTACAGGAGTATATACCTTCCCTGACGAGACCCCTCGAGCGTGCGAGGAGGGTTGTCGTACCTCCTCTTTTGGAAAGATCGTAGGCGGCTTTTAAAAAGATTAGTATTCCGAAGAGCACGAACACCACCCCGATATGCAGAAGAGGAAAAGTGGAAAGCTTAAAGTCTACAAACAGGGATGGGATAAGCACCAGAAAGATCAAGGACCACAGGGAGCTATGCAGGAGGGAGAGAAAGAAGAACCTCATGATTTAAAGATAAAATTTAAAGATAAAATAATTACTAATGAAGCATCTTAATAACTGGACCGTTAATGCCCTTACTGATTTGCCTTGTTATATCAAGGATATATTAGATACAGTTGCACGAATAAATTTATACAAGATGAGCAAAAAACGGAAATACTTTCGTAATAACGATTACGGCTTTGAGCAAGTACTGGTAACTTATCTAGCAGAGAGATTTATTCAAAATTTACCTGACAATTTTGAGCTCGGCGTAGGCGAAGCCCTGACAGGAACAGCTTCGAGCTCCAAAAAGCAAGCGGACTTTTCTCTGGTAAAAGACGACGGAACTGTGAAGGAAGTTATGGAAGTAAAAACTATAACTGACAATAATTTTTCTTGGTTGAATGAAGATGTATCTAAGCTCCGAGGTTTCAAAAATATGAAAAATAAATTTTTATTATCAATAAATCTATATCTTTCAAAGTCGGCTTATACTCAAATGGATAGCCGGCTTAGCGAATTTACAGGAAAACACAAACTAACTATACAGAACCAGGAATTAATTTACAAGAGCAAATACAAAAATGGCGATTTTCAGCTTGTCTATTATTACTATCTGTTTGAAATATGACCAAACCCTTGCAAGTCAAAGGACAAGCGCCTTTCAATGCAAGTATAGCACTAAAGTTTTGCGGCATGTTAGTATTTGGTGCTCAAGGGTTGGAGGCTTTATCACCTTAGAAATGTAGTTAAGGCGAAGGAAGATTTACTATTTCAGCACTAAAGAGCTATAGAAGTTGTGGGCAATATTTCCCGCCTGAAATTAATTCTCATTTATATCTCCGTAGTATAAGTTATTGATAATAGTAGAATTTTGAACACATGATAATAAAAGACTCACCTTGTGCAAAACTTTAGTATAGCATTCGGTTTTTTCTAAAAAATTCACCTTCGTGGTTAGCAACTTGAGTATTTCCTGTCGAAGATTTCAAGACTTGATATATGAAGGCTATCTGGCTTTTTGAAGCTGTGCCTTCCTTTCACTAACCGACCTATCCAGCAGGCTTTCCAGTTCTGGATTTTCTTTAACCATCTTGTAAATCCTCATAAAGTAGTCAAACAAGAAATCTATAAAGACTGACAGAGCTCATCACATGGTAACTTCATACCACCATCTTTATAGGGATGAAAACAAAAAGAGCCAACAGACTTATAAAGGAGAAGAGTCCCTATCTTAGACAGCACGCCTACAATCCAGTTAACTGGTATCCGTGGAGTGAGGAAGCCTTTGAAAAGGCTAAGAGGGAAGACAAGCCGATATTCCTCTCTATAGGCTACTCTACGTGCCACTGGTGTCACGTGATGGAGAGGGAGAGCTTTGAGGACGAGGAGATCGCAAAGATACTCAACGAGAACTACGTATCCATAAAGGTGGACAGGGAAGAGAGACCAGACATAGACGGTGTTTACATGACCGTCTGTCAGATGATGACTGGATCCGGAGGATGGCCACTCACTGTAATTATGACACCCGAGAAGGAACCCTTCTTTGCGGGAACCTACTTTCCGAAAGAATCCATCTACGGAAGACCGGGACTCAAGGACATACTCTTGAGGATAGCCCAGTTATGGAGGGAAGACAGGGAAAAGGTTCTCGAAAGTGCGAGGAAGGTCGTGAGCGTTCTTTCTCAGACGGAAGGGGAGAGTTACATAGGTGAGAGTCTTGGAGAAGAGGCACTCCACAAAGGTTTTGCGGAACTCTACAATACCTTTGACGAGGTTTACGGAGGCTTTGGATCGGCTCCCAAGTTCCCCATACCCCACAACCTTATGTTCCTTATGCGTTACTACCGCAGATATAAGAACGAGAAGGCTCTCGAGATGGTAACCCACACCCTAAAGAGGATGAGGCTCGGAGGGATATGGGATCACGTCGGCTTCGGCTTCCACAGGTATTCTACAGACAGAGAGTGGCTTCTGCCCCACTTCGAGAAGATGCTCTACGACAACACCCTCCTGCTCTACACTTACGCAGAAACCTATCAGCTGACTAAGGAGGACTTCTTCGTCCAGACTGCAGAGGAGATAGCGGAGTATCTCACGAGGGACATGCTCTCTCCCGAAGGAGTATTCTACTCGGCGGAAGATGCCGACAGCGAAGGTGAAGAGGGAAAGTTCTACCTCTGGAGCCTTAAGGAGCTCGAAGAGGTTTTGAACGAAGAGGAGCTAAGGATAACTCTGAAGGTTTACGGAATAGAGGAGGAGGGGAACTTCCTTGAAGAGGCTACGAGAAGAAAAATCGGCAGGAACATACTTCATATGAAGAAATCCTTAGAGGAGTATGCCGAAGAGCTCGGCTACGAGCCCGATATCCTTAAGCAGAAGCTTGAGGAGATAAGGAGCAAACTCTTCAAGAAAAGGGAGGAGAGAGTCAGACCTCTCAAGGACGACAAGATCCTCACAGACTGGAACGGACTCGCTGTAGCCAGCTTCGCCAAGGCGGGGATAGCCTTAGGAAGAGAGGACTTTGTCGAGAAGGCTAAGAGAGCCGCCGACTTTATCCTTGAGAATATGATCGATGAGGAGGGAAGGCTTCTCCACAGGTTCAAAGACGGAGAGGCGGAGATACCCGCCTTCCTTGAGGACTACGCCTACCTCGTGTGGGGTCTGACAGAGCTCTACTTTGCGACCTTTGAACCTAAATACCTTGAGGAAGCTCTCAGGCTTACCGACATTACCCTGAAGTACTTCTGGGACGAGGAGAACCTCGGCTTCTTCCAGACTCCCGACTTCGGTGAGAGGGTTTTAGTCCGTAAGAAGGAGATCTACGACGGAGCTACGCCTTCGGGGAACTCCGTGATGGCTTACAATCTCCTTCGTCTCGGAAGAATGACTGGAAGGAGCGAACTCGAGAGAAGAGCGGACCAAACCCTGAGAGCCTTCTCACAGGTTATCTCCGTTTACCCCTCAGCCCACACCTTCTCCTTAATAGCTTTAGATCTCCTTATAAACGGAAGCTTTGAACTCGTGGCGATTCCGGGAGAGCGGGAAGAAGCGATATATGAACTCAGAAAAGTTCAGAAAGAGTTCTTTCCAGAGGGACTCTTCCTTATAAAGGAAAAGGAAACAGAAGAGCTCTCGGAGTTTATCAGAGATCTTAGCCCGATAGAAGGTAAAACAGCCTACTACCTTTGCAGGAACTTCTCCTGTGAGAAACCTACGACGGACATAGAGGAGGTGATCAGAACCTTAAGAGGGTAGCTCCCCAGGTGAGTCCACCGCCCATGGCGGTCATCAAAATGAGATCTCCTCTCTTGAGTTTACCCTCTTGAATAGCCTCGTGGAGAGCTATCGGTATGGAAGCGGCGGAGGTATTCCCGTACCTGTCTATGTTCACGTAGAACCTATCCTTAGGGATGCCGAGCTTCTCGGCGAGGGAGTTTATTATCCTTACGTTCGCCTGATGGGGTATGACGAGGGAGACTTCCTCGGCGGAAACTCCGGCCTCCTTTAGAACCTCCCTGCAGGCTTCCTCCATGTTCCTGACCGCGACCTTGAAGAGTTCCCTTCCCTTCATCTTTATGTATCCGCACCTATCGGCGTAAAGGATATCCCAGAGGCTGCCGTCAGAGTACATCCTCGAAGCCAGTATCCCGCCCTCCTCCGAACTTTCCAACACCACCGCTCCCGCCCCGTCTCCAAACAGGACGCAGGTGCTCCTGTCGGTCCAGTCCACTATCTCCGAGAGCTTCTCAACCCCAACGATGAGAGTTTTATCGGCCTTCCCGGAGCTTATAAGACCGTCAGCTACCTCGAGGGCGTAAATAAAGCCGCTGCAGGCCGCAGAAATGTCTAAGGCGTAGCCTCCGCTCCCGAGCTCAGCCTGAAGGAGACAGGCGGTCGATGGAAACTTCTTCTCCGGTGTGAGTGTCGCAACTATTATGACATCGATATCCTGCGGTTTCACTCCGGCAGTTTCCAGAGCCTTGAGGGACGCTTCCCTCGCCATTTCTAAAACACTCTCCTCTTTGGCTATTCTCCTCTCCTTTATTCCCGTTCTCGTCGTTATCCACTCGTCGGAGGTATCCACTATCTTTTCAAGGTCGAAGTTAGTCAGAATCTCCTTGGGAAGGTAAACTCCGGTCCCCGATATGCGCGTTCCCATCTATACCCTCGCCTCTTGCGGAATAAGCTCCCTGATATTCTCCACCAGTTTCCTGTTGAAGTCGTGGGTCAGGAACTCGGCGGCGACCTTTACGGCGTTCCTTATAGCCTTGGCGTTAGCCTTCCCGTGGGTTATTATCACAGGCTTCCTCGCACCCAAGAGGGGGATGCCTCCGTACTCGGTAAAATCGGCTTTCTTCTTAAATCTGTTTAGCGCGGGCAGAAGCAGGAAAGCTCCGAGCTTCGCGAGGATGCTCTTCTTTATCTCCTCCTTTATCATCTGGACGACCGCAAAACCGAGGCTCTCGCTCGCCTTCAGGATAATATTTCCCACAAAGCCATCGCAGACTATAACGTCAAATGTTCCCGCGTATATATCCCTTCCCTCTGCGTTCCCGAAGAAGTTGAGTTTCGTTTGCTTCATAAGGGGGTATGTTTCTTTTACAAGCTCGTTACCCTTTCCTTCTTCCTCTCCTATACTCAGGAGTCCCACCCTTGGATTTTCTATACCTAAGATTTCCTGGGCGTAGGTGTGTCCTATGACGGCGAACTGGACGAGGTGTCTCGGCTTTGAGTCCACGTTGGCTCCCACGTCTATCAGAACGGTCTTCCCCTTCGGATTGGGGAGAGCAACCGCTATCGCCGGTCTTTCGACCTCCTCCTCCGCACCCACAACGAACTTGCCTACCGCTAAGACGGCACCGGTATTTCCGGCGGATACGAGCCCCTGCGCCTTTCCCTCCCTCACCAGCTTTCCCGCAACGAAGAGGGATGAGCTCCGTCTCTTCAAAACGGTCGAAGGAGGCTCGTGCATATCAACCTTGTCGGGTGCATGGACTATCTCGAGCAGAGGATTCCCGAGCTCCCCCGACTTATTCAGAATCCTTTCTATCTCCTCTCCGTCGCCTACAAGGTATATTTTGTAACCGAGATCCTTCGCTGCAAGTATTCCTCCACGGACTATTTCCAGGGGGGCGTAGTCTCCCCCCATGCAGTCTAAGGCGAAACTCAGGTTTTCCATTACTCTACGCTTATGACTTCCCTTCCCTTATAGTGCCCGCAGTAGGGGCAGACCCTGTGGGGGATGATCTTCTCCCCACAGTTGGGACACTCACTCAGCGAGGGAATGCCTCTCTTGAACTTATTGAAGAAATTCTGAGCCCTCCTCTGATCTCTTCTCCATTTGGAAGTCTTCGCCTTCGGAACCGCCATTCTGAACCTCCTATTTCGTGAGCAGATCTTTTAGTATAGCAAATCTCGGGTCGGTGTGCTTCTCCTCTTCGAAGATAAAGGCGTGGTGTCCCGTACCGGGGCAGTCGGGTCTGCAGAGGGGTTTCATAGGTACACTCAGTATAAGCTCCTCTCTAACGAGATCCTCAAGAACGAGTGTGTCTGGTTCTTCCATGAAGGAGACGTTGAGATCCTCCGGCGAAAGGGAAAGATGCTCCTCCTTAGGATACCGTTCTATGTGCTTTTCCGTATCCTGTACTATCTCCTTCCTGAAAGTAGTGAGGCATCTACCGCATTCTAGATCCACTCCTCCTTCGAGAGTCAGATGTACCCTGTATCCCCTGTTGTCCTTAGTTATTTTGACGTATACCTTCACGGGTTCTTTGAGTTCCCCCACGTCGGAGGGTAATCCTATAGCCTCAGGCTCGATTGTATAGCTCTGCTCGAATGCGTCAAACCTTTCAAAGATGTCTTTTAGATCGAGGACGGTCATGGCTCACTTCCCTTCTGAGTTTTCTATTTAATATAGCCTTTCCGAGGGACTTGAAAAGTAAGTTAAGAATATTAGAATATTCTAATAAACTTAAGGAGGTGTTCCGATGACGATGGATAGGCTCTTGAGATTAACTTCAGGAGTTATGCTCCTTGTAGTCTTCTTCTTCGGATTGCTGGGTACGAACGTGGGTATCTTCTGGAAGGCTTTCGTAGTTTTCATGGCTCTCAACCAGATACAGTCCGCCTTTACCAACTGGTGTCCAATAGTATCCCTTTACAGGAAGTTCGGCGTGAAAGAGTGTCCCTGCTGATCTATATTTATAAGAAGCCCCGCAACGGGACAGGGTGAACTCCCCCAGGCCCGAAAGGGAGCAAGGGTAAGCCTGCCGTCCCGGGTGCGGGGTAAAATATTGCCATGTATATCCCCTTTGCGAGGAAATACAGACCGAGGTTCTTCAGGGAGGTAATAGGTCAGGAGGTTCCCGTAAGGGTTTTAAAGAACGCTGTAAAGAGCGAAAGGGTATCCCACGCCTACCTGTTTGCAGGCCCGAGGGGTGTTGGTAAAACAACTATAGCGAGGATCTTAGCCAAGGCTCTTAACTGCCTGAGCCCTCAAGAGGGAGAACCCTGCGGTGAGTGTGAGAACTGCAGGGAGATAGATAGGGGAAACTTCCCGGACCTTGTGGAGATGGACGCCGCTTCCAACAGGGGCATAGACGATATAAGAGCTATAAGGGAGGCTGTCTCTTACACACCCATAAAGGGAAAGTACAAGGTCTATATAATAGATGAGGCTCACATGCTCACCAAGGAAGCCTTCAACGCGCTCCTTAAAACCCTCGAAGAACCTCCGCCGAGGACGGTGTTTATACTCTGCACCACCGAGTACGAGAAGATAATACCGACCATACTCTCGAGATGCCAGAGGATAATCTTCGGGAGGATAAGGGAGGAGAAGATAAAGGAGTATTTAAAGAAGATATGTGAAGAGGAAGGGTTGGAGTGTGAAGAGAGTGCCCTCGACATGATAGCCCTTGCCTCCGAAGGGTGCATGAGGGATGCAGCTTCCCTACTTGACCAAGCGAGCGTTTTCGGAGAAGGGAAAGTTACCCCCGAGATCATAGAGAACTTCCTTGGAATCCTCAGCGCCGACAAGGTAAGGGAGTTCATGAGAATGCTCCTAAGCTCCGATGTTGATAGCGCCTTAGCCTTTCTGAACGAGCTGTACCACAGGGGGTACAACCTTTCCAAGTTTTGGGAACTCTTAGAGGAAGAGATAAGGAACGCTATTCTTGTCAAGAGTCTGAAGGACCCCTCCGGGGTGGTGGAGAACCCGGAAGCCTACGAGGAGTTTAAGGAAACTCCCTTGGAGGCACTTCTCTATTTAGAGAATATCGTTAACAGGGGGAAGACGGAGGCTCGAACGAGGCCGGCACTCAAGGCTTACGAGCTCGCCGTTATAAAGAGCTCGATAATAAAGGAAATCCTCCCGATCGCTCAGGCTCTCAGCATGGCTTCCTCCAAGGCCGAGGGGGAGAAGGATATAGAGAGAGAGTTGAAGGACAGCCTATCCGCTCTTGCCTACAAAGCACTTCAGAGCGCCGAGAAGAGGGAGGAAGATGGGAGATTGATCTTCAAGATGGACGAAGATACCTACTCCACCTTTAGGGAGGAGTTCGAAAAGTTGAAGAAGAAAGTACCACAGGTAGACTTCGAGCTCTTTAAAAAAAAAGACCAGAGAAAGAGTACGACGAGTCTGTTCTGAAGGTCATGGAACTCTTCAACGCCAAGGTTGTCAGGTATGAGCGGAAAAAGAGGTGAGGTAAAGGCTCGCATCCTGACGGTCCGCATGCCCGTGAGCGAGGTGGGGTTCTTTAACTCTCTGATAGACGGGCTCGACAGGATCGCCCTGACGAGAACGAGGAAGAAGGGAGAGGGGATAGTGGATATAATAGCTTCCCCCGACAGGTTCGAAGAGCTAAAAGAGATAGTTGAGGGCATGAAAAGACACGTCAAGGATTTGGAGATTATAGGAGAGTCGAACTTCGAGGAATTGAACTTTTAGAAAAGATAACACGAGCGCCCGTAGAGTATAATTGAGAGCATGAGAGTTGCGTTTTTCAAGGTAGGGGAACTGCAGGGAAACCTAAAGCACCTTAATGCCCTTTTCGAGTATCTTCAGGGCAGGGGAGTCGAATTCAAAGAGATAGAGCTCGATCCCCAGAACGTTCAGAAGGCTGTCGATGAGCTTCAGGAGTTCAGGCCTGCCTTTACAATGGACGTGAACGCTACAGGGATCATCATTGGAGAGCAGGACGGCAAGAAGATACCACTCTACGACCTTTTCGGTTTCGTTCACTTCTCCATATTCACAGAGGAGCCTCTCCTCCACTTTCCCAACCTTTACGGGATAGAACAGCACAGGAACCTGATAGCGATAGTCACCGATATAAAGTACGTAGACAGCCTGAAGATGATGGGTGTGGAGAACATAAGCTACGTTACACCCTTTCTTGACTTTTCCGTCTTCCCGCAGAGTCCTGAGGAGAGGGATATAGAGATAGCCTTTTTAGGACCCGTTATAGACCCCCAGATAATTATCAACTCTGTTCAGAAGAACCTTCCCGAAAACATCTTTCCCCTCTTCATCGAGACGGGAGAGTATATGTTCCGCAATCCAGAAGTGAACGTTCTCACCGCCATAAACTACATAGTCGGACTGTTCAATCCGCAGGTTCAGCAGGAGTTCTTCGATTGGAAGGAAAAGAACGAAGAGGCTTACCTAAGAATGCTCAACGACATCTCTATCTACGCCACTATGAGGAAGCGCTGGTATCTTATAAACTTCCTCGACGGAATAAACCTGAAGATCGTTGGAGAGTATCAGGGAGAGCTTAGGGAAGATCACGAACACGTAAAGATAAACTCCTACGAGGAGCTCTTAGATATATACGGGAGATCGAACATTACCGTCATGAGCTTTCCCCACACCGTCCCCTCCGGTATAGGCTTCACTCCCCTGGAGGTCTCGGCGATGGGGAGCGCCCCCATGATAGACTTCAGGGGGACACTGCCCGGCTTTCTGGCACCAGGAGAGGAGGTTATCACCTACATGCCCCTCGACAGGGCGGACATAGAGGAGAAGGTTCTCTACTACCTCGAGAACCCTCAGGAGGCAAGGGAGATAGGGGAAAGGGCGAGGAACGCCGTGGTGGACAGGTTCAGGGTGGACGACAGGGGAGAGTTCATCCTCGGTCTGATGAGGGATATAGTCGCTCAAGCTCAAGCTCAAGCCAAGACTGAGGCTAAGGAGAAACAGGAGTGATATGTTCCCCGGTTTCGGGACCCTCGTGAACTTTTTTCTCGTCATTCTGGGAAGTTTTATAGGACTCAGGGGAACGAGGTTTATAAATCCAAAACTCAGGGAAGGGGTTATTCATGGAATAGGACTCTTCACCTTCCTCCTCGGAATTAAGTTGCTGATCGATAACAAACCGGAGACGCTTAAGGTCTTCTTCATAATCCTCGTAGGAACCGCCGTCGGGTACCTGCTCGATATAGAAGGAATGGTAGAAAGGCTCTCTAAAGGGGGATCGGACTTCACAAACGCCTTCGTTACCTCCTCCGTTCTCTTTACCGTAGGTCCCATGACCCTGCTCGGTTGTATCCTCGAGGGAACAAAAGGAGACAGCTCTTTGATACTTTCCAAAGCCACAATGGACGGTTTTTCATCGATAATCTTATCCTCCTCCTTAGGGAAGGGGGTCCTCTTCTCCGCCTTCTTCGTTCTCCTCTTTCAGGGAAGCATAACGCTCTTGGCTTACTTCTTCGGGGATTTCTTGGACAGACAGTCGATGGCGAACAGCCTATTTATCGGCGGAGGGATAATGGTGGTTATCGCTCTCAAGCTCTGGGGCCTGCTCAAGGAGGTAAAGAGTCTAAACCTTCTCGTTCCCCTCCTCGCTGCCCTCTTTGTGTGATCCGTCCAGCTTCAGTTTGGAGACTTCCGAGAGGGCTTCGTATATGTTCTCCTTATCTGTCTCCCAGACAAAGACACCGTTCTTATGTAGTATCCACTTCGCTCTCGAGCTTTCGGGATGATGTCCGCATATTACTATATCTATCCCCTTTCTTACAAGCATCTTGGCAACGTCCTCCTCGTTCTTAGGGTTTATCTCCATAACCTCCGGCTCACCTTTCTTCTCCTCGAATATATACATCTTTCTTACATTGCTGAAGTCTCTACAGAGCGTTCCTCCGTTTGCAGAGAAGACCGCTATTCTCAGCTTCTCCTCCTTCGCCGGTTCGTAGTGTATGAAGACCATCTCAACGCTGTCTATCTCCTTCGCTATCTTCCTCTCTATCTCGTCCGCTATAGCGTGGCTTCTCATGAAGCTTCCGGGTCTCAGGAGGATTTCCGCATCTATGAAGAGTTTTCCTCCCGCGCTCCTCACCAAGAGCCTCTTTATACTCTCCACCTCTGGGAAGGAGAAGATTATCTCCCTTATCCTCTCAATGGTCTCCTCGTCGGCGGATATGTCGAGGACAGCTCCAACCTGTTCCTTAAGGAGACCGAAAGCGGTGTAAAGGATGAGTGCTACCACCGCGAGGGCAAAATACCTGTCGTAATTGTATCCGATATAGGCAGCGCTCAGGCTTATAAGAACAAGAGATGAACCGAAGGCGTCGGTGAGGGTGTGGTAGGAGTCTGCTATAAGGGTAGGGGAGTTTAACCTTTTCCCGGCTCTCCTTTCGAGAAAGGACAAGGTGAGGGAGCTTACAAGCGAGAAAACGACCACGCCTATACCTACGGGGAGGAACTCCCTCTCTATCATCACCTGACCGCTCAGAGCCCTGTGTCCTATCTCGTAGGCGGCAACTATAAGGAAGAAAGCGATCACTATCGCCCCTATGTTCTCAAGCTTGTAGAGTCCGTAAGGGAACTTTTTGTGCTTCTTTTCGGAGAACTTTATGGAAAGGTAAGCTATAACGGATGCGGCGGCGTCGGAGAGGGAGTGGAGAGCCTCACCGAGCAGTGATAGACTGCCCGTGAGAAGACTGGCGACGAACTTGAACCCCGACTGAACGAGATTTAGCGTAAGGGAGATTAAAGCCCAGTGGTGTTTTTCCATCCCTATGATTTTAAGGAGAATTATCGGTTGAGAGCCTTTTTATTCTTTCCCTGAAAGCCGTTCCTACTCCTTAGGGTCTCCTCTACCTTCTGAAGAACCTTATTCTTCATCTTTGGCGAGCAGTAATCGGGGGCTATCAGGAGGCTTTCGTCCACCTCTCCCGTAACTCTATGTATCACAACGTTCTCCGGCAGGATCTCTATCACCTCGGCGCAGAGCTCAGCGTATTCCTCCAAGGAAAGCGTTCTAAATTCACCGTTCTCATACTGCTTAGCCATCACAGTTCCTTTAATAACGTGGAGCGGGTGTATCTTTACCCCGTCTATGGGAAGGGAGGCGAGGAGCTTGGCCGTCTCTATAACATCCTCCCTGTCCTCTCCCGGAAGACCTATTATCATGTGGGCACACACCTTCAGGGGTCTCCTCTTGGTCCTCAGAACGGCGTCCACGAAGTCCGAAACCCCGTGAGCCCTGTTGATCCTCTTCAGAGTCTCGAAGTTCGCCGACTGAAGTCCGTACTCGACCCATACCTCGAGACCTCTATCGGCATACTCACTGAGCAGGTCGAGAACCTCCTCTGGAGCGCAGTCTGGTCTCGTTCCTACGTCTATACCTACCACGCCTTCGAACTCTAAGGCTGTGTCGTAAACTTTTTTAAGGGTTTCCATATCGGCGTAGGTGTTGGTGTAGGACTGGTAATAGACGAAGAAGTATATGTCCTCTCCGTACTTTCTCTTAGCCCTCTCCATTCCTTCCCTTATCTGATCCCTCAAGGGAACTGAGGGAGTCAGCATAGAGGGTTTTGAACCGTCGTAGCAATAGGTGCAACCTCCCCTCGCCTTGCTCCCGTCCCTGTTGGGGCAGGTGAAGGGTAGAGCGACCGTTATCTTCTGAACCCTTCTGCCGAACTTCTCTAAGAAGTAGTCCTTTAAGGAGTAGTAGGGCTTCGTTCCGGTAATCATGGATGAGCTTTCCTAACAGGTGCTTTCCAGATATTGTAAGTTAAATATAACGTGCCGAGGCTAAATATGAACACTCCCAGAGCAAAAAGCGTTATTCCCAGTAAACTCAGGAACTCATTCATTCCTTAATCCTCCAGAGCCCGTATGCAACCAGCAACATTCCAAAGGTTACAACTATAAATATAATGCTCGCTATTATCAGCGAAAGGGTTTCGCCCATAAAAAAGCTATGCCAAACCCCCTCAAAACTCCTTTAATACTTCTTCTTTCATACCCTCTGAGCTTCCCTCTGTAGCTTCCTGTACTTTTCCAAAGCCATCCTCCTCCGCCAACCCTTCAGTCTGTCTATAAAGGTTATTCCCTGAAGATGGTCGAACTCGTGCTGGAAGACTATGGCGGGGAAGTCCTCGAGTTCTATCTCGACCTCTTCGCCCTTTTCGTTCAAGGCTTTCACCTTAACCCTCTTAGCCCTCTCTACCTCAACGCTCAAGCCCGGAAAGGAAAGACAGCCTTCCTTGTACTTTATCCTCCCCTCCGAGGAGATGACCTCAGGGTTTATTAGGACGAGCTTGAGATTGGGAGCGTCCTCCTTTGGCGTCGTATCTATCACCATAATACTCAGGGGAACCCCTATCTGATTGGCGGCAAGACCAACGCCCTCGGCGTGATACATGGTGTCAAACATGTCCCTGATGAGATCCCTTATCTCTTCGTCTATAACATCGACCCTCTGGGTCGGCTTGGTCAGAACCTCCGCCGGATAGGTAACTATATCCCTTACCATCTCACACCTCTGAAAATAATTTAGCCCTTAGGATTATAATGCGTAGTATGAGGGAACAGCCCTTTCATCCTCCGGATCTACCCATCGTTGACGGAAGGGTGTATCACCTCGAACTTGCACCGGGTGAGCTCGCCGAGGACATCCTCATAGTCGGAGATCCGGGGAGGGTGGACTTCATAGCTCAGAACTTTCTAAAAAAGATAGAATTGAGAAGGGAGCACAGAGGTCTGAAGACTATCACGGGATACACCGACTGGGGTCAAAGGGTCTCCGTAACCACCTCCGGGATGGGGACTCCCTCCCTCGAGATAGTGATAAACGAAGTCGTAGCGCTCCACGAGATAGACTTTGAAAGGAGGGAGAGGAAGGAGGAGATACCTTGGCTCAACATCATCAGGGTCGGAACCTCCGGAGGTCTCCAGCCGGACACCGAACTGGGAACTCTGATAATTACCGAGTACGCGGTGGGACTGGACAACACGGGACTCTTCTACAACGCTCCCCATCCCGACGATAATTGCCGGATCTTAGAGGACAGAGTTAGGAAAGCGGTGAACGGAGCTGTCCTGGAGGGTTCGAGGTTCAAGGGGAAGATCCAGCCCTACGCCTCCAAAGCCCATCCTGAAGTGGTGAAATCTCTGGAGGAGTCGGCTAAGGAGCTCGGAGTCATGTTCAGGAGGGGAATAACGGTTTCCAATTCGGGCTTCTTCGCCAACCAGGGGAGGTCGGTTTCAAGAATTCCCCTGTCAGTTCCCGATATAGACGTCCTTATCTCTAAAACGGACAGCGGTGTGGAAGGTCTCAGATTCGAAAACATGGAGATGGAGGCGAGCTTTCTCCTCCACTTCCTCTATCCCCTCGGACACAGAGCCGGTGTTATCTGCCCAGTCATCGATAAGAGACCGGAGGAGAGGTTCCTCTTCAACTATCAGGAGAAGGTAAGGGAAGCGGTTGAGGTGGCGTTGAGAGCTTTAGGGAGGTTGAGGGGATGGATATAAGGAGATACATAGACAACTCTATCCTGAAGCCCTTTGTCTCGGAGAAGGAGGTTGAGGAGTTCGTGAGGGAGTCCGCCAGGATCGGCTTTTACGCGGTGTGCGTGAACCCCTACCACGTCAGGCTTGCAAGGGAGGCAGGCGATGAAGAGATAAAGATCTGCTCCGTTGTAGGCTTTCCCTTGGGACTTAGTACCAAAGAGGTGAAGATCCACGAGGCGGCGAGAGCTGTAGAGGAGGGAGCTGATGAGATAGATATGGTTATGAACATCTCCGCCTTCAAGTCGGGAAAATTCAATTATGTGGAGGAGGAGATAAAGTCCATCGTCAGGGAGACCGGTGCGGTGGTCAAGGTGATTATTGAGACCTGCTATCTGAACGAGGAAGAGAAGAGGGAGGCGGTAAAGCTCTGCGTGAATGCGGGAGCCCACTTCGTGAAGACCTCTACAGGTTTCGGAAGCGGCGGAGCTACCTTAGAGGACGTTAAACTCCTGAAGGAGGTCGGAGAGGGAAGGATAAGGGTCAAGGCGGCGGGAGGAATAAGGGATCTTAAAACCGCTTTGGAGATGATAGAAGCGGGGGCGGACAGGATAGGAACGAGTTCGGGCTTTGATATCTGGAGAGAGAGCCTAAATTTAAAGAAAACTTGACGGATCGGAGGTAATCTAAGAGTATGAAGTTCTTTGAGGAGCTTGAGGAAACTAAAGAGCTCGTGGTTAAGATGGCGAAGCTCGTCCAGAACGCGATAGATAAAGCTATTAGGTCCCTCAACGAGCAGAATGTGGAACTTGCAGAGGAGATAATTAAGGGGGACGACGAGATAGACGCCCTCGAGGTGGAGATAGAGAGGAGATGTATAAGGATGTTAGCCCTATATCAGCCGGAGGCTTCCGATCTGAGACTCGTTATGGGAATATACAAGATAGTCTCCGATTTAGAGAGGATGGGGGACGAGGCGGAGAACATAGCGGAGAGATCTATATTCTTAGCCCAGGAGCCTCCCCTAAAACCTTACGTTAATCTTACGCTCATGGCTCAAACGGTAAAGGAGATGGTGAATGACAGCGTCATCTGCTTTCTCCAGAGGGACACGATGCTCGCCAAGAAGATAATAGAGCAGGACGACATGGTGGACGAGCTCTACCATCAGTTAGAGAGGGAACTGATAACCTACGTTATGGAGGATCCGAGGAACATAAAGCGGGTCATTCATCTGTCCTTCGTGGCGAGGCACTTCGAGAGGATAGCGGACCACTCGGAGAACATAGCGGAGATGGCTATATACTGGGCTGAAGGTGAGATGGTAAAACATCACAAGATAAAAGAGGAAGGTGAAGCGTAAGCTTTTAGTTTTTTCGGTAATCTTCTTAGTCTTAGTCCTGATTAACGTCGCCTTCATAAACAACCTCAGGAACCTTCCCTACGCCAACTACTACGTCCTCCTGCTTGCGATAAACATAGATCTCATAGCCCTGATTTTAATAAGTGCGGTAATCCTGAGAAAGCTGATAAAGGTATACCTTGGGAAGAGGAGGAACCTCCTCAGGAGAAAGCTCGCCAACATCCTATTCCTCTATCTCTTCATTCCTCTCCTTATACTCAACGTCGCCTCCATCGTGGTCGTCCTCCAGTCAACGAAGACCTATCTGAGCTCAAAGACGAGGGCTCTATCGAGCTCCGCCGAAAGCGTTTATAGAAATCTTTACTCTTATGAACTCCAGAGGATAAAGAGGTACAGAGACGTTGTCTCAGCTCTCATAAAGGCCGGCCTCTTCGAGGAACTGAGTAGGATGGAAGAGGTGGAGAGCGTGGTGAGGGTTCCGGAGTGCAATTTCGAGGTATCAGAGGGGGAGATGAGCTACGTTCTCTGTATCGATGTGGGCGGGGATCATTACAGGGTAGTATTACCTAAGGACCTCAAGCTCATAAGGGACGTTTCGGAGTTCGGAGAGCTCGCCTTAGATCTCAGAGCCTTCGTGAAGACGAGGGACATAATAACGGGTGTCTTCATATTCTTCATAGTCTTTATCTCCCTCGTTACACTCTTGGCTACCGTGTGGCTGGCTATGTTAGTGGCGAGGCACATAAGCGAGCCGATAGAGAGACTTTCCGACAGGGCTATGAGGATAGCAAAGGGAAACCTGGACGTTGAGATAGAAGAGACTAAGACAGGGGACGAGATAGAGGAGCTCTCGAGAGCGTTCAGGAAGATGAAGGATAACCTCAGGGAGATTTATGAAGAGCTTAGAAGAGAGAGAGATCTGCTCGGAAAGCTCTTGGATTCCTTACCTGTAGGTGTGGTTTACTCGCGTTCGGGAAAGGTGGTGAGGGAGAATAGGGCTGCAAGGGAGATGTTCGGTGAGGCCGAAAGGGTCGAGGAGATACTCGAGAAAGTGGAAGGTGATCCTAACCTCAGGGTGGAGAGGATAGAGGCGGAGGAAGGAGATATTTATCTATTCGAGGACGTGGGCTCGATAGTACTTGCGGAGAGGTTCAGGACATGGCAGGAGGCAGTAAAGAGGATTGCCCACGAGATAAAGAACCCACTTACTCCCATAAGATTAAACTTAGAGAGAATAAGGAGGTATTCAGAGAAGGGAGAGATAGATAGGGACAGACTTAGGGATCTTATATCCATGGTTTTGAGGGAGATCGACAGGATAAGCGACCTCATAAACCAGTTCAAGCACCTTTCGGCGGACAGGAGGATAAATCTCAGAGATGTTAGGATGTCAGAGATTATAGGTGAGATAGCCAAGTTCTACTCCTCTGCGGGAATAAAGGTGAGCGTGGAGGGAGACAGAACGGTTAAGGGGGATCCTACCCTCCTTAGAGACCTCTTCTACAACTTGATAAACAACAGCCTCGAGAACGGAGCTAAGGAGGTGAGGATAGAGATTGATGACTCGAGGTTAGATTACAGGGACAACGGTGAGGGGATAAGGGAGGAGGATCTCGAAACGATATTTATCCCCTACTACACGAACAATCCTAAGGGTATGGGTATAGGGATGGCTGTTGTCAAAAAGATAGCTGAGGATCATGGATGGGAGATAAGGGCTCTGTCCTCGAAGAGAGGTGCTCATTTCGTCATCGACTTTAGATCGAGGAACTCGAGGGCTTGAAGTATTAAGGTCAGCTGGGTTTCCCATATAGTATCAAGTTCCTCGAAGACAGCCTCCTCCTGTTCTTCCTTAGAGAGCTTCTTGAAGGCTTCCGACTTCACCCCCCTCTCGTGCAAAAGCAGGGGTACGAAGAGCTTACCTATGGCATAGAAGACAAAGGCAAGCTCTATATCGGAGAGTATAGGAAACCTGTTGAAGGTCTTGTAAGTTTTGATAGCCGCCCAGTTGGTCCACCTCCTTATCTCGGGATCCTCAACTCTGTGCTCCATCCCTCCCACGTACATGGACCTTATGGCTTTCAAGAGCCTCTCGTCGGGCTTCTCGTCCCAAAGATCCTTTATTTCCTCCTTTATAACCTCGAGGTCTGACTTTTCTATCCTCTCGTAGTCCTTTAGAAACCTCTCCTTCCAAGAGAGGAAGCGGTGGAGTTCGTGGAAGGGAAGCTTCATCCCGTCTCCTCTGGTTTCTCGAACTGGGCGCAGACCTCCGGCGGGGGCTCCTTTTCGGGAAATTCCTCTTTGAACTCGTTGTGATATCCACAGATAGGACACATGATCTCAACTACGTATCCCTCGTGGAGGTGCCCTATGTCCCAACCGCAGAGGGGACACTCTCCCTCCTCAGCCTTTAAGACGTCTATGAGGCTCGTTCCGTTGGTTATATAGTTCTGGACGGACTTTACCCTCCTGATAGCTTTAAGAACCTCGTCGCTGTTCCACTCGGCACCGCACTCCAAGCACCTGTACTCCGTGTACCTTCCCTCATGGAGAAGCTTTATTATGTCCCTCGATCCGCACCTGTCATCTATGCATATCTCACCTATCTCCTTCCTTGAAAGCTTGTCGAGGATCTTGAAGAAGGTCTCCCTGTTGAGCTTCATGGGTATGTCGTAGGATCTGTAACCGCAACACTCGCAGGTGGCTTCAACCCTCGGATAAGGTTCTGTGTACTCGCATACCTTGAGGGCTATCCTGTGACAGAAGGGGCAGAGTTCCCTGTGCTCAAGGCATCTGTACCTCATAGTTCTCCTCCATGCTCTCGAGTAATTCTATAATATGACCGGTCTCCTCTGGATCATCAACCCTCAGAACCACGTTCTCCGACTCAACCTCACCCACAGCCACCTTGGGTATATCCTTTAAACCTTTGTACCCTTCCAAGATAACGATATCGAAGTCCCTGAAGAACTCTTCGATTATCCCGAAGGGATCGTCCCCTCTTCTATCCCACAAGGTGAGCCTTCCCGGGGAGGCTAAGGCAACTCTATCGGCAACTTCAAAGATCTTACTCGTGTCGGATCCTTCCCTATCCGTCATCCCATGACCCTTGGGATCGTGCTTTACGTAGCCGACCCTGTGCCCTCTCTTCTTAAGTTCTGGGATCAGCTTCCGTATCAGCGTTGTCTTTCCGCTGTTGTGGTAGCCAACGATTGCAATGACCTTCATTCTTCTATTATTATGATCCTATGGAGGTTCTTGAGCTCTGGAAGAGGAACCTGACGAGAACCAAGAGCCCGAGAACCACGGAAACCTATCTCAGACACGTGATCAACTTCCTCGATGCGGTATCGATAGAGGACGAGGAAAGTCTCCTTAAGATCTCCTCAGCCCAGATATTCAAGTACGTCGACAGCACGAACCTCGGACCGAGTTCCCTTCTCGCAAACCTCTCGGCGCTCAAGCACTTCTTCAGGTTTCTCCTGAGGAGAGAGTATATAGACAGGGACAGGTACACGGACATAGAGCAGGCCATAGAGGAGCTTAGGGAGGAGCTTAACACAAAGAAGAACCCCTCCTACCCGAAAGCCCTCACCAAGGAGGAGGTAGAGAGGATATTTGGCGCAGTTAAGGGAAAGAGGTACGAGAAGATATACTCTCTGTTCCTATACAGCGGTATAAGGCTCGGCGAATTCGAGAGCTTAAAGAGAAACAACTTCTACCTCGATAAGAGCGGAATACTCTGGATAAGGCTCGAGCCCCAGATGACCAAGAGAAGGAAGGGAAGGCTCGCCCCAGTTCTCGCCCCGGACAGGGAGAAGACCTACGAGATAACCGAGAGGATGCTCAGGTGGATAGAGAACTTCGAGGAGAACTTCTCCGTAAAGAGAGGTGTCCTCCAGGTTTACACAGACAGGCTCTCCAAGAGACTCGGAATTCCCTTCAGCGTTCACAGCTTCAGACACACTTACATAACCAACCTCGTGAACAGCGGTTTTCCGGTGGAGGTGGTGAGGGAGTTCGCCGGGCACTCCAATATAAGAACGACGATAGAAACTTACTACCGCTTCTCCCAGAAGAGGGCGGAGGATCTCGTCAAGGACTTCCTGAAAAGGTAATGATAGAGTTCTTCATCCTCACCATATTCCCCCGTATAGTGGAGTGCTACTGCGACTACGGTATAGTGAGGCAGGCGATAAAGAAGGGGAAGGTGAGGGTCGAGGCTGTAGATCTGAGAGCTTTCGCTCCCAAAGGTCAGGTGGACGACGTTGCCTACGGAGGCGTTCCCGGCATGGTTCTCAAGCCGGAGCCTATCTTCAGAGCCTACGACCATATCGTAGAGCATTTTGGAAAGCCTCTTGTTCTGATAACCGAACCTTGGGGAAGGAGGATCGATCAGAACTTTGTAAGGGAACTGCTAAATAGGAAAAGGATAGCTATAATCTGCGGTAGGTACGAGGGAGTGGACGAGAGGGTCAAGTCCATAGTGGACGAGGAGGTTTCCCTCGGAGACCTAATTTTAAGCGGTGGGGAACTGGCGGCTCTGACCGTGGTGGATGCCGTTTCGAGGTTAATTCCCGGCGTCCTGAGCGAGCCGGAGAGCATAAGGGAGGACTCCTATCAGGGTAGGTGGCTGGGGTATCCTGTCTACACGAGGCCGAGGGAGTTCAGAGGGATGAGGGTTCCGGAGGTACTCCTTTCCGGAAATCACAGGCTGATAGAACTCTGGAAGCTCTGGCACAGGATAGAGAACACTCTCAGGAAGAGACCTGATCTCGTGCCGAGGGATCTGACTGAAGGGGAGAGGGAGATAATAGAAGCTGTAAAGAGAGGGATGAGCTTCGAGGAGTGGTTGAGATCTAAAAATCTTTCATGAGGTTCCTGAGCTTCTGGATAGCCTCGCCTTTTATCTGGGACACTCTCGATATGGAGCATCCGAGGATCTGGGCTATCTCCTTTAATGGGAGTTCCTCGTAGAATATGAGCTGGATGACGAGCTTTTCCCGCTCTTCGAGCTTGTCTATCGCCTTTCTGAGCTTCTCTATCAGATCCTTCCTTAGTATCTCCTCCTCGATCTCTACCTTCTTGGTGCTCAGAACTTCCTCGTAGCTCCTCCTCTCCTCGGTGAATATGTCCTCCAAGTTGAGGACGTAGGAGAAGGATATCTTGCTGAGATCGTGCTGGAGGGTCTCGACATCTTCCCCGAGTTTCTGGGCCACCTCCTCGTCCGTTGGCTCCCTTCCGAGCTCCTCGGTGAGTTCCTTCAGAGCCTCCCTTATCTTCCTCTCCTTTTCCCTTATCCTCCTACTGCCGAAGTCGAGGCTCCTCAGGTAATCGTAGATCGCTCCCTTTATCCTTATCCTGAGGTAGCTCTCGGGGTTCCTCTGTGTGTCGAGCTTCTCGAGAGCCTTTATCAGACCTATTATCCCGTGTCCTATGAGATCCCTAACGTCTATGGTGGGAGGGAGATGCCTCTTCACCGTGAAGGCTATACTCTTCACGAGGGGAAGGTACTTTAATATTAGCTCTTCCCTTTCCCTCTCACCGATGTCGTAGGGATTCCTCATCTTCCGAACAACCTTGAAAGGACGTTCTCCCAGAAGCCTCTCCTTCTCGGGCTTACCTCGAGATCCATGTTGGAGAGAATATTATACACGTCGTCCATAAATCCTCCCTCGAAGGGCTTCTGCTCTATTATCTTCCTGATGAGTGTCTTCCTGAACCTTATGTTACCAACGTGGTTTAGTTTAGCCTTCGTGTACTTCTCGGTAAGGAGTCTGATGCTCTCGTAAACCTTGTTCCCTTCCCTGTCATTTTCCACCTTGTTTACGACAAGGAAGAAGTCCTCCGCCTGTCCTTCCCTGCTCACTATCTTTATGAGGGCGTAGGCGTCAGCAACGGCGGTGGGCTCCGGGGTAGTTATTATCAGGGGAAAATCTGCAGAGGAAACTACCGCTATCGTATCGTCATGAATCCCCGGCGGAGTGTCAAAGATAACGTAATCGTAGTTATCCTCCGCAAGCTCCTGAAGTCTTCTTACGAGGTTTACCACCTGATCCTTGGGCAGTTTGGCGAGCTCGTATATCCCGTTCCCGCTCGAGATGAAGTAAAAGCCATCGCTGACCTTCACCACGGTCTCTTCGAAGGAGGCGTCCCCGTAAAAGAAGTGGGCGAGGTTCTTCTGGGGAGTTATACCGAGCATGAGGTGAACATTACTGAGTCCAAAGTCCGCGTCTATTATGAGAACCTTCTTGCCGGTGTCGGAGAGACACTTACCTATACTCAGGGAGAGTATGGTTTTCCCCACACCTCCCTTACCGCTCGCTATAGCTATGTATCTGGTGCCGGTCTGGGCACCTTCCCTATGCCTCAGGTGGGTTGCCTGCTGATTCAAGCTCATGCCTCTCCTCTAAAATCAATTTCGTCAGGTACTCGTAGTTCGCCATCACGATATCGTCGGGCACAGTCTGTCCGGTGGTGAAGCAGAGGATAGGAAGCTTCGTCCTGTAAGCTACGTTGATCACGTTCCCCGGATAGGAGGTCTCGTCTAACTTCGAGAATATGAGTCCCTTTATGGGAAATATGCTGAACTGCATTATCACCTCATACATAACGAACTCCGAGAGGTTAGCGCTTAGGGTGAGGTAAATGTTCGTATCAAAGCTCTCCAAGAAGAGCCTCAGTTCGTTGAGCCTCAGCTTATCGTGCTGGCTCCTCCCGGCAGTATCGACGAGGATAACGTCCCTACTGTCGAGCTCACCGAGACTCTTCACGAACTCCTGAGGGGTGTCCGCCACCTTAAAAGGTATCTCCATGATATTTATGAAAGCCTTCAGTTGTTCTACGGCTCCCACACGGTAGCTGTCGAGGGTTATGACTCCCGGACTCTTCCCCTGTCTCTTGAAGAGGTAAGAGAGCTTCGCTATAGTAGTCGTTTTTCCCACACCGGTGGGTCCTATCAGAACCATGACCTTGGGAGTCTCCTCGAATATCCTCTCTCCCTCTATGGCTATGTTCCTCTCAAAGCTCTCCTTTAAGGAGGGGTATATCTCTTCCTTGAAGTCTAACTTCCCAAGCTCTATATCGTATCCGCAGGCTTCCTCAACGAGCTTCTTGGCTATCTCCTTCCTGACTCCCCTGTAAACCATCCTGGATATAATCCTCTGAGCTCTGAGGGAGAAGCCCTCCTCTCCTTCCGCTCTCTCCCTATCTTCCTCGTGGGTCTTTACGCTCCTCATTACCTCGTTCAGGGTGCTCTTGAGCCTCTCGAGCTCCTCGTAGACCTTTATCCTCTCCTCGAACTCCTTCTGGAACTCTCCTTCGTCCTCCGGTATGCCTACGGTGACCTCGAGCAGAGTTGTTTTGAAGAAGGGAAGGAAGCTCCACCTCTTCCTCTTAACTATCCTCGATGAGAGGACTACCGCGTTGTCCCCGTAAGTTCTTTTTAACTCCTCCACCGCCTCCTGCAGGGAACTGACTATTATCTTTTCAGTCCTCATCTATCAATCCTAATATCTTCATGTTCACCTGCTTTTCAAGTTCATTATAAGACAGTACGGCGAGCTGGGGAAGATAGGGCTCTATAGCTTTCCTGATATATCTTCTCAAATTCCCAGAGGTTAGAAGCACGGGCTGAGCCTGAAACTGGACGAACTTCTCTATCTCCTTGGATATTTTCCTGTAGAGTTTGTTTAGGACAAGATCTATGAACTCGTCCTCCCTTCCCTCGTTAAGGAGGTGCATGAGCTTAGCTTCCACTTTGGGAGAAAGGGCTATAGCGTACAGAGTTCCGTCGGTCATGTACATCCTCGTTATTCTCTTGGAGAGGTTCTGACGGACGTACTCGGTTAAGACGTCAGGATCCCTCGTCTGATCTATGTAATCCGCCAGGGTCTCCAATATGGTCAGTAAATCGTTTACAGGTATTCCTTCCCTTAAGAGGTTCTGGAGGACTCTGTGGATTACCGAAATGGGAACCTGCTCCGGAACTATGTCCTGAACAACCTTCGGATATCTTTTGGCAAGCCTGTCTATGAGTTCTATGACCTCGTTCCTTCCGAGGAGCTCGTGAAGGTTCCTCTTTATAACCTCGGAGAGGTGTGTGATTATCGCCGTGCTTATATCGACAACCATGTATCCCTTTCTCTGAGCTTCGTCCCTCCTGTCCTCCGTTATCCAGTAAGCCTTCATACCGAAGGCAGGCTCCTTAGTCTCTATCCCCTCTATCTTCCCCCTCGCCGTCCCAAGATCGACAGCAAGGTAGTATCCCGGCATTACCTCGTAGGAGTCCACCTCTATTCCCTTTATGAGTATCCTGTACTGGTTAGGCTGGAGCTTCAGGTTGTCCCTTATGTGGACGAGTGGTACAATCACACCGAACTCCTGAGCGATCTGCTTCCTCATCGTCTTTATCCTCTGAGGTATGTCCCCTCCCTGAGACTCGTCCACGTAGGGTATCAGTCCATAACCAACCTCCATGGTTATAGGATCGGGCTGAGGAAGGAGTTCCTCCTCCTTCTCTTCCTTTCTCTTCGCCTCTTCCCTCTTCTGCTCCTCTACCATCTTCTCGAGCTCCTTTATCTGCCTCTCCTTGAGGCTCTTGTTCACGAGGTAGTAAAGGCCTCCCAACACTCCAGCCATAAAGAAGAAGGGTATCTTGGGAAGTCCAGGGATCAGACCTACGAACAGGAGCAGGGCTGATGAGAAGAGAAGCGCCTTAGGTTCCTTGGAGAATTCCTCGGCTATGACCGTCCCCACCTCCTCGGTAGAGGAACTCTTTGTAGTTACCAGTCCCGCCGCAGTGGAAAGAAGGAGGGCGGGTATCTGGGAGGCAAGTCCTTCACCGACAGTCAGGAGTGTGTAGGTATTCAGAGCGTCCATGAAGTCCATCCCCTTGAACACGAGACCGACTATGAGGCCGCCTATCAGACTGAGGAAGAGTATCAAAAGGGCCGCTATGGCGTCTCCCCTTATGAACTTACTCGCTCCGTCCATAGCTCCGTAGAAGGAGGCTTCCCTCTCGAGCTCCTGTCTCCTCCTCTTTGCTTCTTCCTCAGTTACCAGGCCGGCGTTGAGATCTGCGTCTATGCTCATCTGTTTACCGGGCATGGCATCGAGGGTAAACCTCGCCGCGACCTCGGAGATCCTCTCCGCTCCCCTCGTTATGACTATGAAGTTTATTACTATGAATATCAGGAAAACTATCAGACCGACCACAACGTCCCCCCCGACAACGAACTTACCGAAACCCTCTATTATGTGTCCTGCAGCGTCCGTTCCCTCGTGTCCGTAAAGGAGTATCCTCCTCGCGGCGGCAACGTTGAGGGAAAGTCTCAGGAGAGTTCCTATAAGGAGGATAGTGGGAAAGGAGGAGAGCTCCAAGGGGGTCTTCACGAAGAAGGTCAGGACTAAAACGGCGAGGGAGAAGGTCAGGCTCGTGGCGAGGAGAACGTCCAAGAGAAAGGCTGGTATGGGGATTATTATCGCGGTAAGAATTATCAGGAACGCTAAGACGATCCAGGCTTCTTTATACTTCATGAATTACTAATAATTTAGTTTATATTCTCTCCTATGGATTGGTCCGCTCTGATAGAGAGGGCTCCGGAAAAGTGCGGAGTTTACATATTCAGAGGAAAGAGGAAGCCCGTATATATAGGCAAGGCTAAGAACATAAAGAAGAGGCTCCAGCAACATCTGAAGCTCTCTGAAAGCGATCCAAAGGAGTTCGCCATCTTCAGAGACTCGATAAGTATAGAGTGGATAGTAACGAGGAACGAATTCGAGGCTCTCGTTTTAGAGGTGGATCTCATCCAGTCCCACAAGCCCAAATACAACGTCCTCCACAAGTACGGAGGAGGCTATCCGATGATACTCCTTACGGAGGATCCTTACCCCACGGTGAAGGTCGTCAGGGGGACGGAGCACAAGGGTCTCCTCTTCGGTCCCTTCCTTCAGGCGAGCAAGGCTTACAAGGTCAAGAAGTTGATCCACAGGCTCTTCAAGCTCAGAACCTGCGATCCCTTACCCCAGAGGAGAGAGCCATGCATGGATTACCACTTGGGTCTCTGCTCCGCTCCCTGTGCGGGACTGGTGAGTAAAGAGGACTACAGGCTCAGCGTGGAAGGAACTAAGGCGCTCCTGTCTGGAGAGGTTGCGGAAGTTCTCCCGAAGCTCTACGAGAGGATAGAGGAGCTTTCTAAGGAGCTTCTCTTTGAGAAGTGCGCCCAGATAAGGGATCAGATAAAGGCTCTTGAGAACATAACGAGGGGTCAGAGCGTATCGGGACTTCCCTTCTCTTCGGCGGATCTCTTCTACAAGGTAGGAAGGAGGATAGGTCTCTTCCTCATAAGGGGAGGGAAACTGGTCAGCAAGGAGATCTACGATCTCGAGAGGGAGGAGGATCTTGAGGAGTTCATCTTGGGATACTACTACTCCAACTTCGTTCCTGAAACGATCCTTTCCAACTTCGTTATCCCCGAAGAGGTGAAGAGGTGGGTCAGAGAAAGATCCAAGGGCTCAACGGAGTTCTCCACCGATGTTCCGCCGGAGCTACTATCCCTCGCGGAGGAGAACGTTAAGGAGGGTCTTGACTTCAATCTTCTCAGAAGAGAGTTTGAGGAGAAGTTGAACATCCCTATGCCCAAGATAATAGAGGGCTTTGACATCTCCCACTTCTACGGGGAGGACGTGGTGGGTAGTTGCGTGGTCTGGGAGGAGGGGAGGATGAACAAGAGGAGGTACAGGAGATACAGGATAAAGACGTTAAACGGAATAGACGACTACGGAGCCTTGAGGGAGGTCCTGGAGAGGAGGGCAAAGAGATTGAAGGAGAAGAACGAACCCATGCCGGATATATGGCTCATAGACGGGGGTAAGGGACAGCTCAACGTGGGCATATCCGTAAAGAGAAGGTTCAACCTTCCCTTAAAGGTTTTCTCCCTCGCGAAGGAGGAGGAGATCCTCTTTACAGAGAAAGGCAGGGAGATAAGACTGAAGGAGGAACCTATCCTCTACAGGGTCTTCGGTCTAATAAGGGACGAAGCCCACAGGTTCGCTCTCTCCTACAACAGGAAGCTAAGAACGAAGAAGGCTCTTGAGGACGTTCTGTCTAAGGTCAGGGGAGTGGGTGAGGTGAGGAAGAGGATCATATACAGGAACTTTGAGAACCTATACGAGTTCATAAGGGCGGACGAGGAGAGGCTCAGAAAGCTCGGGCTCCCGACCTCCCTCCAGCAGGAGGTAAAGAGATACCTTGAGTGAGATCCTGAGAGGCGTTAACTTCCCCAGCTATCTCTTTGCAAGCTCTGTAGCGGGCTACGTCATGATGGGTGCCGACCTCATGCTTGAGGGCTTCCTCGGGCTCTTTGGAACTTACAGACACTACATAGAGCTTATAAAGATGTGGGGTATCTTTGAAGGTTTAGAGGACTGGATCATGGCTATCGGACACACTATTAACTCCGTGGTTCTCGCCGTTCCCTTCGTCCACCCGGCGGTATATAGGAGAATTCCCTTCAGTTCGGGTTTTCTTAAAGGTCTGACCTTCGGACTTCTCTGGCATTTTCTCGTCTTGTTAGTCCTATTAATAACCGCCTTCGGCGGTGCCAAGTTCATGAGGGAGTTCCTGAATATGCCCCTGAAAGACCACATCTCCCTCTTCCTGCTTCATCTTCTCTGGGGCGGTGTTTTGGGAGTTCTTTACGTCCCTAAAGCTTCTCGATAACGAACTCGGAGTTGGTATATACGCATATCTGGGACGCTATCTCCAAGGACTTCCTCACTATCTCTTCGGCGCTCAGATCGGTGTTCCTGTAGAGAGCCAAAGCCGCCGAACGGGCGTAGTCTCCCCCCGAACCTATCCCTAAAACGGGCTCATCCGGTTCTATGATGTCCCCGTTCCCCGAAATTAAAAGCATGTGTTCCCTGTCCACCGCCAAGAGGAGAGCCTCAAGTCTCCTTAAGTACTTGTCCATCCTCCAGTCCTTCGCAAGCTCTACCGACGCTCTGAGAAGGTTCCCCCTGAACTCCTCCAACTTCCGTTCGAGCCTCTCCATAAGAGCCATCCCGTCCGCCGCACTCCCCGCAAAACCTACAACTACTTGATCCTTGTAGAGCCTCCTTATCTTCTTGGCTCTGTGCTTTATCACGGAGCTTCCCACCGTTACCTGTCCGTCCCCGCCTATAACCGTCTCTCCGTTCTTCCTGACAGCGAGGATGGTTGTTGATTTGACCTCCATAACTACGAATTATAGCCTTTATAATAATCCCATGCGTGTCCTCATCACCGGCGGAGCCGGTTTTATAGGATCAAACATAGCCTTCGCCCTGCAGGAGAGGTATCCCGAAGCCAAGATATACGTCTTGGACAACTTCTCCTCCGGACACTTTAAGAACCTCATAGGCTTTAAGGGAGAGGTAATAACCGGGGACATAAGGGACAGGGAGTTATGGGACTATCTGAGGAGCAGGTTTGCCTTCGATGTGATATTCCACGAGGCGGCTATAACGGATACGACGATCACGGATCAGAAGCTCATGATGGAGACCAACGCCGACAGCTTCAGGTATCTCCTCGACTCCGCTTTGGAGTGGAACGCCAAGGTGATCTACGCCTCCTCTGCAGGAGTTTACGGGAATACGCCCGCTCCTATGAAAGAAGACAGGGGTCTGGAGCCTGAAAACGTTTACGGCTTCTCCAAACTGATGATGGATCATATAGCGATGGACTACATGGAGCGTTACCCAGAGATGAGGATAGTGGGTTTCAGGTACTTCAACGTCTACGGACCGAGGGAGTCTTACAAGGGAAAGTCCGCGAGCATGATATACCAGCTTGCGGTGAAGATGATGCACGGACAGAGACCGAGGATATTCAAGTGGGGAGAGCAGAAGAGGGACTTCGTTTACATAAAGGACGTTGTGAAGGCTAACCTCTTGGCTTTAGAGAAGGACGTCTCCGGTATCTTCAACATCGGCACGGGGAGGGCGAGGAGCTTCAACGAGATAATAGAGATACTCAATCGGGAACTGGGAACGAACTTAGAGACCGAGTACTTCGACTGCCCCTACGACTTCTATCAGGAGTACACCGAGGCGGACATAAGCAGGGCGAAGGAAGAACTGGGATACGAACCGGAATACAGCCTTGAGGAGGGGATAAGGGATTATCTGAAGTATATAAAAGTTTGATATCTATCTTTTGCTCGGCTCTGCCCTGTTTTCGAGTTTGTAGATTACGAACCAAGCGCCTAAGAGAAATGAGAAAGTAAGTATTATGGCTAAGATTATATCAGTTGGTATTTCCAATCCTCCTGTCATAAGATAGGGCAAGTGCTAAGAAAGATCCAAAGAATAAAGCTATAAGAAGGAACCAGCCTTTCACCTTGCGATATACAACAAGTGCCACCAAACCTGCGATGAACATACCAATCGAAGCTCCTTTAGATAGATCGATAAGCGTTCTGTAAGTAAGGTCTAATTTCACTTTAATACTTCCTCTCCGCCGGTTGATACTTGGTTATCCTCACGGGTATGTAGTCTATTTTCAGCTCTCCGTTCTCGTAGTAGATGAGGGAGTGCTTTAAAAAGTTCTCGTCGTCCCTTTCGGGGTAGTCCTCCCTCGTGTGTCCTCCTCGGGACTCTCTTCTGTGAAGGGCACCGAAGGCAACCGCCCTTGCAAGCTCAAGCATGTTCCTGAGCTCCAGGAGTTCTATAAGGTTTGTGTTAAAGACCTTGGACTTATCGACCACCGGTATGTTTTCCCAACGCTCCAAGAGTTCGGAAAGCTCCTCGTAAGCGCTCTTCAGAGAACGCTCGTCCCTGAATATGCCCATCTTAGCCCAGGTTATCTCCCCCATCTGGGATCTGATCTCCGCAAGGCTCTCCTTGCCTTCCCTCTTCATCAGGCTCTCGATAAACTCCTCTCCCTTTCTCATCTCCCCTTCGGAGATTGGAATAAAGTCCGTCTCCTTCACAAACTCCCTGACGGCTATTCCCCCGAACTTGCCGAAAACGAGGAGTTCTATGAGGGAGTTCCCCCCGAGCCTGTTGGCACCGTGGACCGAGACGCAGGCACACTCCCCTATGGCGTAGAGTCCTTTGAGCGGTGTCTCGGAGGTTCTGTAATCGGTTACGTGAATACCTCCCATGCAGTAGTGAGCTGTGGGTCTTATGGGAACGGGATCCTTGACGGGATCCACGCCCTCGAAGTCGATGGCGAGCTGTCTGACCTGAGGGAGTCTCTCGTTTATCTTCTCCTCGCCGAGGTGTCTCAAATCTAAGTATATGTAAGCCCTCGCACCCTCACCTATTCCCCTTCCCTCCATTATCTCGTACTCTATAGCCCTTGAGACCATGTCCCTCGGAGCGAGCTCCATCTTCTCAGGGGCATACCTCTTCATGAACCTCTCGCCGAGTCTGTTTATCAGGTATCCGCCCTCTCCCCTGCAGGCTTCCGAGAGAAGTATCCCGGTCTTCGCAAGCCCCGTAGGGTGGAACTGGATGAACTCTATATCCTTTAAAGGAACTCCGTTCCTGAGAGCTACCGCCTGCCCGTCCCCCGTGTTACCTATGGCGTTAGTACTCCTAAACCAGTATATCCTTGCAAAACCTCCGGTGGCTAAGATCACCGCCTTCGTCTGGAGGGTGATCACCTCCCCGTTCTTTATGTCGTATATGGATACTCCCTTAACTCTCTCCCCGTCGTGGATGAGGTCGAGCAGGAAGAACTCGTTGTAGAAGTCTATGTTGTCCCTTGCCAAAGCCTGCTCGAAGAGGGTGTGGAGGAGAACATGTCCCGTCTTGTCCGCTGCGTAAACCGTTCTCGGGAAGGAGGCTCCTCCGAAGGGTCTCTGGGCGATCCTCCCGTCCTCGAGCCTCGAAAAGGGAACACCCCAGCGGTCGAGCTCGTGGATTATTTCAGGAGCATTCTCAGTCATGAAGAAGACCGCATCCTGATCTGCGAGGAAGTCCGATCCCTTTATCGTATCGTAGGCGTGGGCTTCCGGGTTATCATCCGGAACAACGTTCCCCAAGGCTGCGTTCATACCTCCTTGAGCCGCTCCCGTGTGGGAACGTGTTGGGTAAACCTTAGAAACGAGGGCTACCTTGAGATGGGGATCTCTCGCTATCTCTATTGCCGCCCTTAGACCAGCTCCACCGCCTCCAATAACAACTGCATCGTATCTCTTAACAGGCATAAGATAATAATATAATGAACTGGCTTATCCCATCCCTGCCTCTGATCGCCTCCCTGTCCCTGCTCGCCGGAAGTGTCCTTATACTCGTTGTATCTCAGAAGATATTTGATGGGATAAAGGTCCCTCAAGTTAAGAAAGAAGAGCCTTCCACAGATAAGGTCATTGAAGCCTTTTCTAAGATCTTTCCCAAGGCTGAGGTTAAGGATGCGGCTCTCCCAAAAACCTCCACCGAGGAAAGGATCGACATAAAACTTTTAGGTATCTCCCTTGGATTTAAAAACTTAGCTCTGCTCGAGGTGGGAGGGAAACCGATCGTGCTTGAAGAGGGTAAGGAGAAGAAGGGAGTGCTTCTGGAAAAAGTTTACAGGAACAGAGCGTTGGTTAGGTTTAGCGGTCGTAGGATCGAGCTTTTACTCGAAAAAAGAAGAGCGGAGACAGCACCTGTCAGAGCGCCGACCGCGTTAGGAGAGGTTAAGATCTCCCGTAGGGAGATAGAGAGGATAACCAAGGATCCGGGAATAATGTTCAGGGAGATAAGGCTCGTTCCCTACGTGAAGAACGGGCGAACAGAGGGATTTATCTTCGAGTGGATAAAACCGGGGAGTCTGTTTTACAGGGCGGGTCTGAGGAGGGGAGACGTCCTCGTTTCGATAAACAACATGACCATAAAGAGCGGTGAGGATGCCTTCAGACTCCTTCAGGTTCTTAGGAACGAGCCAAGCCTCAAGGTGGTAATCCTCAGGAATGGGCAGAGAAAAGAGATAAACATCAGGATAGAGTGATTAAATTATTCCTATGTACACACCAGAAAGAGAGAGGGAGCTGATAGAACTCACGAGAGACCTCCTTAAAGAGCTTTCCAAGGTAAAGAAAGCTTCCCTTGAAGAGGCCAAGGGCTACGTGGAGAAGTTGAGGGAGGTTATAAGGTACCACGACTACAAGTACTACGTCCAGGCCTCCCCCGTTATATCGGACTACGAGTACGACCAACTTTTCAGGGCATTAAGGGATTTAGAAAAGAAGTATCCCCAGCTAATCACCCCCGATTCACCAACCCAGAGGGTGGCGAGCGAGATCACGGGAGCCTTCCCGACGGTAAGACACTACACCCCAATGCTCTCTCTGGACAACGCTTACACCGAAGAGGAGCTGAGGGACTTCGACAGGAGGGTAAGGGAGTTAACAGGCTTGGAGGTGGTTGAGTACAGCGTGGAACCTAAGTACGACGGAGCGGGGATAGCCCTTGTTTACAGGAATGACATATTTGTGAGAGGAGCCACAAGGGGAGACGGAGAGACGGGGGAGGATATAACCAACAATCTCAGAACCGTAAGAACTATACTCCTGAGGGCGGACTTCTCCGCCTTCGGTATCAAGTTGATAGAAATAAGGGGTGAGGTTCTGATAAACAAAGAAGAGTTCAGGAAGATGAACGAGGAGAGGCTCGAGGAGGGACTCCCTCCCTTCGCCAATCCAAGGAACGCTGCAGCAGGCTCGATAAGGCTTCAGAGCCCGACGGAGGTCGCCAAGAGGAAGCTGGATGCCGTAGTTTATCAGGTCTCCTACGTGGAGCCCGAATCCAAGCACCCCCCCACTCACTACGAGGCTATAGAGATGCTCCACAGACTCGGCTTCAAGACCCCCTTTCCCGACATGAAGGTGTGCAGAGGGATAGACGAGGTAATCGAGTACTGCAGGGAGTGGGAGGAGAAGAGAGAGGAGTATCTCTACGAACTGGACGGGATGGTGATAAAGGTAAACAGAAAGGAGTTCTACGAGGTTCTCGGCTTCACCTCTCACCATCCGAGGTGGGCTATAGCCTTTAAGTTCAAACCCAAGCAGGCTACTACAAAGCTCATAAACGTAGTCTTTCAGGTCGGAAGGGTCGGGACTGTAACGCCGGTCGGCAAGCTCGAGCCGGTTCAGATCGGGGGAGTTACGGTATCCTCCGTTTCTCTCTTTAATGAGGATTTTATTAAGGAAAAGGACATAAGGATAGGAGATCTCGTTCTCGTGGAGCGAGCAGGAGATGTCATACCCTACGTGGTGGAGGTGATAAAGGAGGCGAGGGACGGGGACGAGGTACCCATAAAGTTCCCCGAATACTGTCCCTCCTGCGGTTCCAAGCTCGTGAAGTTGCCGGGTGAGGTAGCCTGGAGATGTATAAACATAGCCTGTCCTGCTCAGGTGGTTTTGAGGTTAAAGCACTGGGGAAGCAGGGAGGCTATGGACATTAGAGGACTCGGGGAGGCTACCGCTAAGGCTCTCTATGAGAAGGGTCTCGTCAAAGACGTGGGAGACCTTTACTACCTGAAGCCGACCGATCTTATGAAACTTCCGGGCTTTGCTGAGAAGGCTGCGATGAACCTCTACAACGCCATACAGGAGTCCAAGAACAGGGGGCTTGACAGGGTTCTTTACGGACTGGGAATAAGGTACGTGGGTCTGACGACGGCTAAGAAGCTCGCTCAGGTGATAGACAGCATATGGGACCTTAAGGATATACCCTTAGAAAAGCTTATAAAGATAGAGGGTATAGGGGAGATAGTGGGGAGGAGCATAAAGGAGTTCTTTTCGAGGGAAGAGAACCTGAAAGTAATAGAGAAGCTCGATAAAGCCGGTGTCAAACTGAGGAGAACTAAGTTGGAGAAAGAAGGACCCCTTAAGGGTATGGTCTTCGTCTTTACGGGTACTCTAAGGTGCTGTTCGAGGGAGAAGGCTGGAGAGATAGTGGAGAGTCTCGGAGGGGTGTTCTCCAACACAGTAACCTCTAAAACGACCTACCTCGTGGTGGGTGAGGATCCGGGCAGGACGAAGCTGAATAGAGCAAAACAGCTCGGAACAAAGACGATAAACGAAGAGGAGTTCTTGAACATGATAAAAGACTACGTTGATCTCGAGGAGATAAAGAGATCGGAGAGGAGAGAGGGCTTCCTCTTTTAAAATGAAGACTATGGTAGAGAGAATAGTTTCATCTTTCAAAGAGAGCGCCGAGGTTAAGCTCGCCTTCGTGGAGCTTTACAAAGATCAGATCTACGAGGTGGGGAGTATAATAGTAACCGCCCTCAAGGACGGCAACAAGGTTCTGCTCTTCGGAAACGGGGGAAGCGCTGCGGACGCCCAGCACATAGCGGCGGAGATAGTGGGTAGGTTTAAGAAGGAAAGAAAAGGACTGCCTGCTATAGCACTGACCACCGATACCTCCATACTCACAGCCGTAGGTAACGATTACGGCTTCGAAACGATTTTCGAAAGACAGATAGAAGCTCTCTGCATGCCCGGAGACGTGGCGATAGGCATCACCACCTCGGGGAACTCGGAGAACGTGATAAGGGCTCTCAGGAAAGCCCACGACCTTGGAGCCACAACCGTAGCCTTCACAGGCAGAAACGGAGGCAAGGTGGTTGAGATAGCTCACTACTCTTTCGTGGTACCCTCCTACGAAACACCCAGGATCCAGGAGTGCCACATAACCCTCGGGCACGTTATCTGCGAGATAATAGACGAGCTGGCATGAGAAAGATAATCCTCTTCATAAAGGATTCGTCGGAGGCTAAATCCACCGCTCGTGAGATAAGCAAGTTTTTAAAAAGCAGGGGCTGTAAAGTAGGCAGGGTAGTAAACAGTCCTGGTGTGGAGAGGAAGACCTCTCTCAAGGGATATGACCTTATGGTGGTCGTCGGAGGGGACGGGACCTTCTTAGCAGGTGCCCGCCTCGCTTCAAGGTTTGGTGTCCCAGTGGTGGGCGTAAACGAAGGGAGATTTGGATTTCTTACGGAGATAGAGAGGCACGAGGCAATCGATGTCCTTAAGGACATACTATCGGGAAGAGTGAAGAAACAGAAGAGGATGATGCTCTCTACCTATCTCAGGAGGGGAAGGTTAAGAAAGTTCCTCGGTAACTTCCTAAACGACGTTGTTGTTTCCAAAAGTGCTATTGCGAGGATAATGGAAATAGAGGTTTACGCCAACGAGGAGTTCATGGTTCGCATATACGGTGATGGGGTAATAGTTTCCACACCTACCGGTTCTACCGCTTACGCCCTTTCTGCCGGAGGTCCGATTATATATCCCGATTCAGAAAATATTCTCTTCGTTCCTATATGTCCTCATACACTCTCAAATAGACCGGTAGTTCTTCCCTCGAACTTCGCAATAAAACTTAAGATCCTTTCCAAGGATAAGGTCAGTTTCCTTACTATGGACGGTCAGGAGGGGATGTTTTTGAAAGAGGGGGATTTAATAGAAATAGGTAGATCTAAAAGGTCCTGTGATATATACCTACATCCAGATAAGAACTTCTTTGAGATCCTTAGGAAGAAACTCAAGTGGGGATAAAGCGGGCCCGGGAGGACTCGAACCTCCGACCTGGGGATTAGAAATCCCCTGCTCTGTCCTGCTGAGCTACGGGCCCTGCGCTCATCGGGGTGGCAGGACTTGAACCTGCGACCTTCGGCTCCCAAAGCCGACGCTCTGCCACCTGAGCTACACCCCGTAGGGCAATATATTATTATCTATCGGTAGCTAAGGCTTTTCAAGATGAAAGAGCTTTTAGTTATTGGAGGTCCAACGGCGAGCGGAAAGTCGGAGATAGCCTGTCGTATAGCTAAGGAGATAGATGGGGAGATCATAAGTGCAGACTCGATGGCTGTTTACAGAGGTATGGACATAGGAACCGCCAAGCCTAAGGAATGCATGAGTGTGGTAAGGCATCACCTTATCGATGTAGCCGATCCGGGAGAGTACTTCGATGCAAAGCTCTTTGAGAAACTCGCACTCAGGGCTATAGAGGGCGTTAAGAGTCAGGGTAAAGTACCGATCGTGGTAGGGGGGACTTACCTCTACCTTCAAGCCCTTCTCTACGGTATAGAGGACACACCAGAGCCTAACTGGAGTCTGAGAAAGAGACTTTACGAGCTGGCTGAAAAGAAGGAAGGGACATGGCTCTACGGGAAGCTAAAGGCTGTAGATCCCGTTTACGCTCGGAAGATACACCCGAGGGATATCAGACGGGTAGTTAGGGCTTTGGAAGTCTTTATAGAAACAGGGAAGCCTTTCTCAAGCTATCACAGGTGGGGAGAGCCGAGACTTAAGTTTAAAGGTTTTTACATAACGCGGGATTGGGAGAGCCTATCAGAAAGGATAGAGAAGAGAGTGAACAAAATGGTAGAGAGAGGCCTCGTTAAAGAGGTGGAAAAGTTGATGAAAAGAGGCTTTGAGAGCTTCCTTACATCGTCTCAGGCTATTGGATACAAGGAACTGATCCCTTACTTAAAGGGAGAGATCTCCTTAGAGGATGCCGTGCAGCAGATAGTAAAAAATACCAAAGAGTACGCCAAGAGACAGATAAGGTGGTTCAGGAAGCA
This sequence comes from Hydrogenivirga okinawensis, assembly GCF_055385515.1. Taxonomy (NCBI): domain Bacteria; kingdom Pseudomonadati; phylum Aquificota; class Aquificia; order Aquificales; family Aquificaceae; genus Hydrogenivirga; species Hydrogenivirga okinawensis. Next base: position 922,312 of record NZ_AP042386.1, read on the forward strand.
GGGATGGGAGGAGATAAACCTCGATAGGCTTTCAGAGGAAGAGGCCTGTACCAGAATTCTTAAGTCTGCTGGCTTAGCTCCTTTATCTTTATGATTACACCTTGGTTTCCTTTCTCTATCTTTTTAACAGTTCTTACTTCGTAGATTAGGTTATCGTTCTTCAATACCCCTGCTTTTTCAAGAACGTCCCAAAGGCTTTTAAGCATGTTGTCTATGTCCCTCTTCCTTCTGTTGGGAAGTATGAGGGTTATGTCTACCGACACCTCCCGGTCTATGGGGTCTCCAGAATACTGCTGTCTTATCTCCCAGAGAGCCCTTACCTCCCAGTTCTTCACCCGCGGGGGCTTGAAAACCTTTCCTCCTTTCCTGCGTATATACCTGTTTGTTTTCGGGACCGGAACCTGAGAGAGCCTAAGAACCAACATCCCTCTTGACTATAAGATAGACGATAGCCCCAAAGGTAAAGAAGAGGGAGACAGTACTCATTATCACCGATATAAGGTGTATCTTCATAAACTCGGGCGAGCCTGCAACCTTAAGAGAGTGTGCCTTTGGCAGGACGTAAAACTCAAGGGCTAACAGGATGATCAAGTTGACTATTAGAAGAGTATCGAGAAACCTCGGCATCCTTGAACTAAGGGCTAATAATAGGGATACCCCCACCGCCGCTATACCTATACCGAAGTAAACGGGAAAAACCTTTTCCACAACACTTCCAGCGATGGACCTCTCAAGAGTCTTAAATAGGAGGGGAGCCATATAAAAACTGAAAAAACCTCCGAGACCGAAGTATAAAGATAAAAGAAATATCATTATCCTATTCACAGGACACCTCCTTTGGTCTTCTCCTTTCGGCTATGAATACAAGCAATGTTAAGAAGAGGAAGAGACCTATAAGGTAGAACCTTGTAACCCACACAGTCCAGTGGGTTTCAGCCAACACTTTGGGGATGTATTGAGTAGCCCAGGTTCCAAGAAGGATAATCAAGAACAGGGGTGTTATATACCTCATCACGTAGTAGTAAATCCTTGGAACCTTTATTATCCCACCCCTGTTTATCTCATCCCAAGCTTTATTACCTCCGAATATCCAGAGGAAGAGAATTACCTCCAAGAGACCGAAAAAGACGACACCGATCGTGCCTGCCCAAAAATCCATCTCGTCGAGGGATCCGCTGAGGAATATAACGAGATGGGCGCTGAAGAAGACTATCCCTGCCGTCATCAGAACGGAACTAAGCCTTGATAGCCCGAACTCGTCCTCGAAGAAGGCTATCAGGGGCTGCATCAGAGCTAAGGAGGAGGTAAGACCGGCGAAGAAAAGAAGGAAGAACCACAGAAATCCGAGGAACGTCCCCGCGGGCATGTTGGCGAAGATAGCAGGGAGGCTTATGAAGCCAAGGTTAAAAGCCCCGGACTGGGCTATCGCGACGGCGTTGGCAACACCGAAGAAAGCGACCGCCGCGGGTATGGCGAGGGATCCTCCGAGAATCACCTCAGCGGTCTCGTTCAGGGAGGCTGCAGTCAGTCCGCTCAGGGTTATGTCCTGATTTTTTCTTATGTAAGAGGCGTAGGTTATTATCGCCCCGAAGCCGAGGCTTAAAGTGAAGAATATCTGTCCCGAAGCAGCTATCCACACCTGAGGATCCGTCAGCTTGGAGAGATCCGGTTTCCAAAGGAAATTGAGACCTTGAAGGGCATTCCCGTAAGAGGTTTCCAAAAGAAATACCCTAACAACAAGGATAACAGCCAATATAAAGAGAGTGGGCATGGCGATCTTTGCGAAAGCTTCGATACCTTTCGAAACCCCCCTGCTAAGTATCCATACGTTGATGAGCATAGTTATCACGAACATCACGTAGGCGTAAACCGAGGGATGGATTATGTCCTCACCAGTTCCCACATAACTTTGAAGGAAGTTCTTGAAGGGCTCGAGATAGGTATTTGGATCCGAACCGTTCGCCGGGACCGAGGGGACGAGACCCATGAGGAACTTTATTGCAAAGCCAAGGGTCCAGGATTCAATATAGACGTAGTATATGATTACCACGAGAGGAATCCAGAGACCAAAAACACCTATTACCTTCGAAAACTTATTTTCCCACAGTAAGTAAAATATAGCGGGTGTGGTTCCGTGTCCTCGAGCCCCCCCGTATCTGCCTATTGCCCACTCTATCCACATTAGAGGTATGCCTATGAGAAGAAAGGAGATTATGTAGGGGATCATGAAGGCACCACCGCCGTTTTCGGCAGCCTGAACGGGGAAGCGGAGGAAGTTCCCAAGCCCAACGGCGTTCCCCGCCATGGCGAGGATAAGACCTATGCGGGTCGCCCACCTTTCCCTTCCCTGAAACTCATACATCGGGCAATATTATACTTTCATGCTTATGGCGAAGCCAACGGCAAAACCGCCACCGAAGGAAGCGGTCCTCACTATATTCTGAGCAAAGCTTTGAAAAGAAGAGAAGAACCCTCGCGCGAAGTTCTCCAGAGCAGTCCAGTTTACCGTTATTACACCGTTGTCGGCAAGCCAGATAAGGCTTAAGAGATAGAGTCCCAACACGAAAGCTAACAGCTTGAATACCCTCTTCAGCGTGAAGCCGACCAGAAAGCCTATAGCCCCACCGAAACCAAGCTCCTTGAGAGCCTCATTAGCCAAGAGATTTTCCAAACCTACACCTCCGCACCCTCGAGCACCTCTTCACAACGGCAACTTCTTTTTTCGATCTTTGCTATAAATAGCCTAAGCACATGTTTTATCTCTTCCTCTTTCTGTTTCATGAGCTCTATAACCTCGTCGCTTGTGAGTCTGTGCTTGGATATACCGGCAGCTGGATTGGCTACTACACAGAGGGAAGTGTAGCACATGGCAAGCTCCCTCGCCAGCACAACCTCGGGGTATCCGGTCATGCCTACGACGTCTGCTCCCAACTTCGCCAACATCTCTATCTCTGCTCTGCTCTCAAATCTCGGTCCCTCGGTACATGCGTAGACTCCTGCCCCATGGTGCCTAAGTCTCAGTTTCTCGAGAATACCGATAAGTGAAGATCTCATCTCCGGGCAGTAGGGTTCTGTTACGTCTATATGAACCACCTTGCCCTCATTCAGTAACTTGGCTACACTATCACTTCCTTTTACCCTCTTTGAAAACCTACCTTCGTAGTATGTGCTCTTCCTACTCTTAGTGAAATCCATAAAGTTGTCGATTACAACGAAGTCTCCCGGTCTGAAAAGTTTGTTTATGCTTCCCACAGCGGATATGGCGAGAACTCTGTCAACACCTATCTCTCTGAAAGCCCACAGGTTAGCTCTGTAAGGTACTAAGTGGGGTGGGAAGGAATGATCCCTGCCGTGTCTCGCAAGAAATGCGACCCTTTTACCTTCGAGTTCGCCTATGACTATGGAGGAGGAGGGTTTACCGAAGGGCGTCTCTATCTCCCTTTCCTCTAAAACCTTAAGGCCCTCCAGTTCGTATAATCCGCTCCCCCCTATTATTCCGAGCATGGAAGAATTATACAGGCTTCAGGAGACCTCTGCCAGCTCCTCCGCCTTCACCACCTCTTCGGGATGGGCTATCCTTCCGAGCACCGCGCTCGCGGCTACTACCGCCGGATTAGCTAAGTAGGATTCGGACTTGGGATGTCCCATCCTTCCGGGAAAGTTCCTGTTAGAGGTGGATATACATCTCTCACCCTCGGCGAGGACTCCCATATGACCGCCGAGACAGGGACCGCAGGTGGAGGTGGAGACCACGCAACCTGCCTCTATGAAGATATCTATCAATCCCTCGTGGAGAGCCTGATGGTAAACGTTCTTAGAGGCAGGAATGACTATACACCTGACGTAAGGGTGAACCTTCTTACCCTGCTTCATCGCCGCCTCAAAGACCTTCGCGGCTATCCTCAGATCCTCAAGCCTTCCGTTTGTGCAGGATCCTATGAAAGCCTGATCTATATTTATGTGAGTGGACTCCGTTACGGTGTGAACGTTGGAAGGCAGATAGGGCCACGCGACGAGAGGTTCTATCTTGCCCGCGTCCCACTCATAAACGGAGTGATACTCCGCATCGGGATCGCTCTGATAGACCTTCCACTCCTTCTGAGCTCTTTCTTTAACGTACTCTATCGTCTTCTCGTCGGGAGCTATTATCCCACTCTTACCTCCCGCCTCTATAGCCATGTTGGTTATGGTGAGCCTCTGCTCTATGGAAAGAGCCCTTATGGCCTCACCTTCAAACTCCATAGCCCTGTAGAGGGCACCGTCAACCCCTATCTGACCTATGGTGTGGAGTATAAGATCCTTCCCCATCACCCAGGGCTTGGGCTTTCCATAGAAGATGAACTTCATGGATTCTGGGACCCTGAGCCATATCTCACCCGTTGCCATAGCGTAGGCTATGTCCGTAGATCCAACTCCGGTTGCGAAGGCTCCTATGCCTCCGTAGGTGCAGGTGTGGGAGTCCGCACCGACCACCAGATCTCCGGGAACCACTATTCCCTTTTCGGGAAGGATTGTGTGCTCTATGCCTTCTCCCTCTTCAAAGAACCACTTGATACCGTGCTTCTTCGCGAAGTCCCTAACTATCTTAGCCTGCTCCGCGGACTTTATATCCTTTGCGGGAACGAAGTGGGAGAGAACGAGGGCTATCCTGTTAGGATCAAAGACCTCTTCAATCCCGTATTTCTCGAGGATCTTGATGGCGAGGGGTGCGGTAACGTCGTTCGCCATCGCGAGGTCAATCTTGGCTGTTATCAGGTCGCCGGGCCTTACCTCCTTCCTCCCGGCATGATCCGCAAGGATCTTCTCTGTAATGGTCATTCCCATCAGACTACCTCCTCCTGCTGTTTCTCAATCTCTTTCTTGGTATCTTCAAAGGTCTTCTCTTCCTTTCTGCACTGGTTCTTTACCTCAACGCCGTATAACTTCAAGGTCTCAACGAACTCCTCGCAGGTTATGGTCTCCTTCTCAAGGAGCTTCTTAACCACCGCCTTGAGCGGTTCTTTGTACATCTCTATAGTAGCTTTGGCGGTCTCGTAGGCTTCGGTGAGGATCTTCTTAACCTCTTCGTCTATCTCCCTCAGGAGTTCCTGACTTGTCTCTATGCTGTTGCTCATCCCTCCGAGGAAGGGGTTGGAAACCTTCCTTATGGCTAAGGGACCCACTCTGTCGCTCATTCCCCACATGGACACCATCCTGTAGGCGAGCTCCGTAGCCCTCTGGAGGTCGTTCTCCGCTCCGGTGGTTATCCCTTCCTTCCCGTAGAACACCTCTTCCGCCGCTCTACCTCCCATCATTATCAGTATCCTTCCGTAGAGATCCTTCTTGTCGTAAATGTGCCTGTCGTCTATCGGGAGCTGTTGGGTAACTCCAAGAGCCATACCCCTCGGAATTATGGAAACCTTGTGAACCGGATCGGCGTCCTCAGTCATAAATCCCATCAGGGCATGTCCCGCCTCGTGGTAGGCTATCTTCTCCTTCTCCTTAGGAGATATAGCCATTCCCTTCCTCTCGAGTCCCATCGTTATCCTGTCGATAGCCTCCTCAACCTCCTCCATGGAGATGATATCCTTTCCCTTCCTCGCGGCTAAGAGTGCCGCCTCGTTCAGTAGGTTCTCAAGATCGGCACCGGTAAATCCGGGGGTAGCGCGTGCTACGAGTTCAAGATCAACATCTTCGGCAAGCTTTTTGTTCTTGGCGTGAACCTTCAGGATCTCATACCTTCCCTTTACGTCCGGTCTGGGAATGAAGATCTGTCTGTCGAACCTTCCGGGTCTGAGGAGCGCTGGGTCGAGGATGTCCGGTCTGTTGGTAGCGGCGATCACGATGATACCTTCGGAGGTATCAAAGCCGTCCATCTCCACGAGGAGCTGGTTCAGGGTCTGCTCCCTCTCGTCGTGTCCTCCTCCAAGGTTCAGAGCTCCCCTCGTCCTTCCCACCGCGTCTATCTCGTCTATGAAGACTATGCAGGGTGCGTGCTTCTTTGCGGTCTCAAAGAGATCCCTCACCCTCGCAGCTCCAACGCCCACAAACATCTCGACGAAATCAGAGCCCGATATGGATATGAAGGGGACGTGAGCCTCACCGGCTATAGCTCTCGCCAACAGGGTTTTACCGACGCCGGGTTCTCCGTAGAGGAGTACTCCTTTGGGAGGTCTTCCTCCAAGCTTCTGAAACTTTATAGGATCTTTGAGATACTCGATTATCTCCTTTACCTCCTCCTTCACCTCCTCAATTCCCGCAACGTCCTCGAAGGTTACCTTGGGTTTTTCCTCTATGTAAACCTTAGCCCTGCTCTTTCCAAATGAGAAGGCTCTGCCCGGTCCGTTAGCCGGACCACCTCCGCTCATCTGCCTCATCAGAGCGATCCATATACCTATGAAGAGGAGTATAGGTAGCCAAGAGATGAAGAGATTTATGAGCCATCCGGTTCCCGCATCTCCCGCGTCCACCTCTACCCTGACTCCCTTCTTGACGAGGTCGTCCACCACGTTGGATCCGGGAGGTATGGCCGTCTCTATCCTCTGCCCGTCTTTGGTAACGGCAACCATAGTCCTGCCCTTTACCTGGACGGACTCCACCTTACCCTCATCTACGAGCTGAACGAAGCTATTGAGGGGAACCTTTGTAGCGAGTTCATGTCTCTGCTCGAATATGTTGAAGGCGACGATAGTAGCTCCGATTATAAGAACCCACACAAAAAAGCTCTTAAACATCTGCACGTCCTTTCCTCCTCAGGTGCGTCCGTAGAATTAGAAGATAGATTTTAAACGAGCTTTTTCAAGCAGATAAGACCTGCCTTCCTCACGATCCTTTTACCTTCACCGACGTTTACCTCTCCGCCCTTGCCAAGCAATCTCCTGACTTGCTCCACCTTAGAGAAGTTCACAAGACCGAAGAACTCCCTTATAACCCTCCTCTGGATAGCTACACTCTCCTTTTTAAGCTCTTTTGCGTCGAGGCAGCCGTCCCTTCTTACCTTTTCTATTACCTTCCTGGTCAGTTCCCTTAGGAGCCTGTCCTCCTCTTTCAATATCTCCCTCGTTCTCAGGAAGGTTTCCTCCAAGTTGGGGTTTACCTCCTTCAGGATCGGTATAACGGAGAGCCTTACTCTGTTTCTGAAAAAGCGGGGATCTCTGTTACTCGTGTCCTCTATCCATCGGAGATCTTTAGCTTTTGCGTAGGAAAGTATCTCTTCCCTCGTAGCCCTGTATAGGGGTCTTACCACGTCCCTCTCTCTGGGTTCAAAGCCGAGCAGTCCCTCGAGACCCGCTCCTCTAACGAGCCATATCAGAGCGGTCTCCACAAGATCGTTGAGATGATGGGCGGTCGCTATTAGGTCGAATCCTTCTCTATCTTTGACCTCCCTAAGGAAGGAGTACCTCCTCTCCCTCGCTATCTCCTCTAAGTTCCTCCCCTCCTCCTCGGCTATCCTTCCTACCTCTTCCCTGCCGACGAATATCTCGAGCCCAACACTCCGGGCAAACTCCTTACAGAACTCTTCCTCACTCTTAGCCTCTTCCCTCAGCATGTGGTTGAAGTGGGCGAGGGCGAGCCTGCCGAATTTAAAGAAATCCTTGAGTTCCAAAAGGGCGTATGTAAGGACTACGGAGTCCACTCCTCCCGAGAGAGCTATGAGAACCGAGGAGTGGGGGGGTATTATCTCCTCTTCCCTCTGGAGCCTAACGATCTTTCTTAAAAGTTTGCTTATTTCCTTCACAACTTTAGATTTTATTTAACTTCTCCTCAAGCCTCCTCTTAACCTCCTCGTAGTAGGGGTAGGCTATTCCCTCTCTCTTTATGAACTCCACCAGATCAAGGGCTTCCCTTACCTTTCCCTCTCTCTCCAGAAGATAGACGTAAACCTCGAAGGCGTTTATCTGGGGAAGCTCTCCGCCGGAGCGTTCCCTCAAAACATCCTTATAATCCGGATAGAGCTTTATGTCCTCTTCACAGTATCTCTTTATCTTCTCAAAGTCCTTTAGCTTCTGAGCCAAGAGTATAAGGTCGTTGAGAATCAGGTGAGCTTCCAAAGGTGTTCCTTCCATCTTGAGCGCCTCGTTGTAAAGCCACTCGGCGGTTTCGTAGTCTCCCTCGAGAAGGGCGGTTTGGGCTATGGTGGCTAAGAATGTCCTCTTAGTGTAGAGGGTTTTTTCTATCTCTCCGCTGTCAAAGTGCTTTGCCTTGTAAGGAAAGCTCAGGTTCTTTATGACCTTTATGGAGTAGTACTTCTTTACCCTCTTCTGATCCCTCGCGTCGAGGCTTTCGAACCAATCCCAGAGGTCGAGGGCTTTGAGAAGTCCGCCCTTTTCACGGAATATCTGGAAGACCTTTCCTATCACAGTGAGTATAATTTAGGTTCCCGATCAGGTATCCTCCAGCTCTCCCCTCAGGTACTTGTCGTAGGCGGAGAGGTCGAAGTATCCGTGTCCTGAGAGGTTAAATAGAATTACCTTCTCCTCTCCCGTCTCCTTGCACCTGAGAGCCTCGTCTATTGCTGCCTTTATAGCGTGGGAGGATTCGGGGGCGGGAACTATACCCTCAGTTCTTGCAAAGGTAACTGCAGCGTCGAAGACCTCCGTCTGCCTGTAGGCTACCGCGTCTATGTATCCGAGGTCGTAGAGCTTGCACACAAGTGGAGCATCTCCGTGGTATCTGAGACCTCCCGCGTGGATGGGTGGTGGGACGAAGTCGTGCCCGAGGGTGTACATCTTTATGAGGGGTGTGAGTCCGACGGTGTCGCCGAAGTCGTACCTGTACTCTCCCTTCGTGAGGGTGGGGCAGGCTTCGGGTTCAACTGCAAGAACCTTAAGGTCAGGTTTATCCCCCCTGAGCTTGTCTGCGAGGAAAGGGAAAGAGAGACCTGCAAAGTTAGAGCCTCCTCCGACCGCACCGATAACCACATCTGGGTAGAAACCCGCCTCCTCCATCTGTTTTTTAGCTTCCAAACCTATAACCGTCTGGTGAAGGAGGACGTGGTTGAGAACGCTTCCAAGAGAGTACTTGGTATCTTCCCTCGTTGCCGCCTCCTCTATGGCTTCACTTATTGCGATTCCAAGGCTTCCGGGGTGCTCCGGATCCTTCTCGTAGAACTGCTTGCCCGCGTTTGTGTACGGACTTGGAGAGGGTATTACCTCTCCCTTCCAGGTCTCCATAAGTATCCTTCTGTAGGGCTTCTGGTTGTAGCTGACCCTGACCATGTAAACCCTGCACTCTATATCGAAGAACTGGGTCGCGAAGGAAAGGGCACTTCCCCACTGACCAGCCCCTGTCTCGGTAGTTAATCTCTTTACCCCCGAAATCTTGTTGTAGTAAGCCTGAGCTACCGCCGTGTTGGGTTTGTGAGATCCCGGAGGTGATACGCTCTCGTTCTTGTAGAAGATTTTGGCGGGCGTTCCGAGGTACTCCTCAAGGTTTTTGGCTCTGTGAAGGGGCGTCGGTCTCCAGAGGGAGTATATGTCGAGAACCTCCTCCGGCATGTCTATCCACTCCTTATCGGACACCTCCTGCTCTATAAGGGGTTCGGGGAAGATGACGGCGAGCTTTTCAGGAGACACAGGTTCTTTAGTTTCCGGATCAAGGGGTGGTTCCAAAGGCTCGGGCAGTAGAGGGATTATGTTTAGCCACCTCTTAGGTATCTCTCCTTCGGGCAGTACATACTTCCTCACGCTCGCTCCTCCTGAAGTTTTCTAAAGGGAATTTTAACTTGAAAAGGTTCGGGTATGTTTTAATTTCTCTCCCATGAAACTCTGGGATCTTTACAAAGGGAAGGACTATCACATAGAGCCTACCCTCAACAGGATAAAAGAGGCCGCGGACTACGTCGGAAACCCCCAAAAGAGCTTTCCCTCTGTACTAGTCGGAGGGACTAACGGAAAAGGATCTACCTGCGCCTTCTTGGAAAGGATCTTAAGGGAACACGGCTTTAAAACAGGATGGTTCGTATCTCCCCATCTTGTAGAGGAGAGAGAGAGGTGGAGGATAAACGGCTCACTGATGCCAGAAGAAACCCTCGAGGATTACGTCAAGGATCTTAAGAAGGTATTCGAGAGGTTCGATCTCACCTACTTCGAGGCGGCTACACTTATAGCTCTCCTCTACTTCAAAGATCAAGGGGTGGACGTTGCGGTCATGGAGGTGGGGATGGGGGGAAGGTGGGACGCCACGAAGGTAAGTGAGGCGGTAGTCATAGGGATAACAAACGCGGAAAGGGATCACACAAGGTGGCTTGGGAAGAGCGTTGAGGAGATAGCGTGGGAAAAGCTACACCTTTACAGAAGGGGCATTCCTCTGGTTCTGGGAAGTTCCAGGTATCCCTTATATACAAAGGCTTTGGAAATGGGTTTGAACGGACTTATCTGTGCCGGGGAAGATTTTACGTACGGGAGCGAACTCATCGACGGGAGAACCTATCTAACCAGTTACAGGTTCAAGGATCTTCATATAGAAAAGGTCAGGCTCGGACTCTTAGGTAAGTGGCAGGCGGATAACGCAGCCATGGCTATAACTTTAGCAAGGCTCTTTACAGATCTGGATGTCAAGGTTGTAGTAAAAGCGCTCGAAAAAACAAGATGGGAGGGCAGGATGGAGATTCTAAGAGAGGATCCCCTTCTGGTTGTGGATGGGTCCCACAATCCCTACTCCGTAGGTAAGATCGCTAAGGAGGCTATCAGACTGTTCGGTGATGTGGACTTCGTCTTTACAGGACTTAAAGAGAAGGAATGGAAGCTATCTCTTAAGATACTCAGAAGGTTTACCGACAAAATAATACTTACGGAGATATCCCATCCCAGGGGAGAACCGATCAAGGAGCTTTACGAAGGTGCTAAGGTGTTCGGTTTCAAGAAGATAGACGTGCTTGAGAATCCTACGAGGGTTTTTTCTTTAGAAAACAGAGTGATAGCCCTCGGATCTTTATATCTCGTAGGAGAAATTAAAGGAGCTTTGGAAAAAACCGTTATATAAAATAGGACTTTAGATATGTATGCGGTTTTCAAACAACCCATATTCGACAGGGAAGGGAACGTAGCCTTCTATGAAGTTATGCTCAAAGATATAAGAACAAAAGAGTTTCCAAAGGATCTCGATCCCCTTAAAGCCACATCCATAACTATAAACATCGTCGCCGACATAGGTCCTGAGAAGATAGGGAATGGAAAACCCGTATTTATAAACGTTCCTTCCCTATTTTTAGAGGCAACTATGTTTGAACTTCTCCCCTCTGAGTTCGTGGGCATAGAACTTGTTGAAAACAAGAGCATAAGTGATGAACTTCTTAAGGCGGTAAACGAACTCGTGGACAGAGGCTTTATATTCTGCATCGACGACTTCGGTTTTGAAAAGGTAAACTACCTCCCCTTACTGAACAAGTGCCATATGGTAAAGATCAACTGGAGGGAGATGATCTACGGAGAAGAGGAACTGAGGGAGGTGATTGGAATTCTCAAAGAACTTAACAAGGGAATAATAGCAAAGCATATAGAGAATGAGAAAGATTACGACAGGGCAAAGAGGGCCGGAGTCGATTACTTCCAGGGGTTCTATCTGTCCAAACCTATACCCTTAAGAGATGTAAGGAGCCTTTACTTTATGAAGAGCACTGTCATAAAGCTTTACGAGTCCCTTAAAAAGAGAGATCTAAAGAAGGTAGCCGAAGTTATAGAGCACGATGTTGGTGCAACTTACAGGCTCCTGCGCTTTGTCAAATCCCTCTATAGGGAGAGAGCACAGGACATAAACTCGGTAGAAGATGCCATATCCCTCCTAAGTTTGAACAACGTCGCCAACTTCACCTTAGCGTTGGCTATCACAGAGCTCTTCGCTGCTCACGAGGAGGAGGAGCTTATAAAGAGATCTCTACTCAGGGCGAGCCTCGCCGAGGAGCTCGCTAAGATCTACGCCCCAGGTCTCGAGGAGAAGGCTTACATAACCGGACTTTTCTCCCTGACCGATGAGCTCATGGGAGAGCACCCCCAGGAGATAGCTAAGGAACTTGAACTTGATGAAGACATAGTTGAGGCGTACGAGACAAGATACAACGAACTTGGACTGATCTTATCGCTCGTAGAACTCCTCGAGGAGGATATGGATAACGAGGAAATAGTCGAAAAGGTGGCTAAGATGCTAAAGACTTCCAAAGATAAAGTGAAGAGAGCAATCAAAAATGCTAAAAAGATAACGGAAGAGATAACTGCCACAAGGTCGAGGAGAAAGAGAAGATCGAAGAAGACTACTCGGTAGCGTAGCTGTGGAGCCCTGGGAAGTATAGATTTATTGCAAAGAAGCAGATGAGCACCGTGATGAAACCGAAGATAACCATCCAGGCGACCCTCTTTCCTCTCCAGCCCATAAGCTGTCTCGCGTGGAGGTAAGCGCCGAAGAAGAGCCATACTATCAGAGACCAGACCTCCTTGGGATCCCAACTCCAGTATCCGCCCCAAGCCTCGTTAGCCCAAGCGGCACCCAGGATTATCGAGGCTGTCCATATCGGGAAGACTATAGCTATGGATTTGTAGGTTATCTCGTCAAGAACCTCCTTCGAGGGGAAGTACTTTTTTACAAAAGAGTTGTTTGCAAAGTGCTCCTTTATCAGGTAGGCGACCGCTCCCCCGAAAGCTACGGTGAAGCCGGCGTACCCTGTAAAGGCAGTTACAACGTGTAGGTAGAGCCAGTAGCTCCTGAGGGCTGGCATGAGGGGCTGAATCTCATGGGAAGCCTTAAAGATGGCGTAGGCAGAGGTGAAAAATATAACAGGAATGACGAAGGCACCTATGAGTTTGAAGCCGTATTTTCTCTCTATGATAAGATAAACTGCACCCGCTATAAAACTCCAGAAGGTAAGAGCCTCGAAGAGGTTGCTCCACGGAGGATGGAACACACCCATCTGATAGCTCTCAATCCCCCTCCTTATCATTCCAGTGAGGTTGAGGAGTAGCCCCAAAAAGAGAACTCCCGTTCCTATCCTCCCTAAGATGCTATCCCTTATCACGAGATAAGCGAGATAGATCAAGGAGGCGAGTCCGTAGGTCAGCATCGCGGATCTGTACCAGAAGGTGTTCTCGTAAGGGAGAAGAGAGAGACCTACCGCTATAGCAACACCAACGAGCACGAAAACAACGTCTATAGAAAACCCTACCTTTTTCTTTTCTACCGCGATCTCTTTCATGGCTTAAATAATTTAATCTTTCTCCTCGGGTTTGACATCCACCTTTATCTCCACGGACACCTCCCTGTGAAGCCTGATGGTAATTGGATAAACGCCTATCTCCCTTATAGGATGAGGGAAGACAACGTTCTTCCTCTCTATCTCTATACCTTTATCCCTCAAGGCGCTTACCACGTCGGTGGCGGTTACCGAGCCGAAGAGCTTGCCCGCCTCTCCCACGGGCTTTTTAATCTCAACGATGACACCTTCAAGCTTCTTGGCAAGCTCCCGAGCTTTCTTCTTTTCCCTCTCTAACTTCCTCTGCTTCTGTTTGAGGATCTCCTGAACGTGCTTTACGTTACCCTCGGTGGCGGGCAGGGCGTAACCCCTCGGTATGAGGTAGTTGTTGGCAAAGCCTCTCTTGACCTCTATTATGTCCCCGAAGAAACCGTACCCTTCCAAATCCCTCGTAAGGATTACCTTCATCTTTCTTTCCTCCTTATCAGACTACGACGTAGGGAAGAAGAGCGAGCTGACGCGCTCTCTTTATCTGAAGGGCGAGTCTGCGCTGGTGCTTGCTGCAGAGGTTCGTCTGCCTCCTCGACTTTATCCTCGCCCTCTCGGTCATGAACTGCCTGAGCTCCTCATAATTCTTGTAGTCAGGCTCCTTCTTGTTTTCACAGAAGTAACAGACCTTCTTCCTCGTAGGTCTCTTTATCGCCATCGCTTACCTCCTTCAAAATGGTATTTCGTCCTCATCATCGAAGGGCTTCTCCTCTCCGAGGGAGGACTTTAACTCCTCTTCGATCTTCTCTATCTCCTTCTCCTGAGAGGGAAGGACGTCCTCCTCTATCTCCTCCTCTATCTTGGGCTTTCTGATTATACGAACGGACTCGGCGACAACCCTTATCCTGCTCCTGCTCCTCCCTTCCTGATCCGTCCACCTCTCCTGAGCGAGCCTCCCTTCCACTACCACCATGTATCCCTTGGAGAGCCTTGTGGAAAGATCTTCGGCGAGCTTCCCGTAAGCCTTTATGTCGAAGAAGTGGCTCTCGTCCTTCCACTCTTCCCCTACTCTGTATCTCCTGTTCCAGGCTATGTTGAACTCGGTAACCGGACTCCCAGAGGGAAGGTACCTTATCACGGGATCACCGGTAAGCCTTCCTATGAGGAGAACCTTATTTAGCACCCTTTATCACCTCGCTCTCCTTGATCTGGAAGTTGAGCCACCTGATAACGTCCTCGTTTATCTTGAGCTGGAAGTCGAGTTCGTTGGGTAGCTGGGGATTATCGGTCTTGTACTGGATCAGAAAGTACCTGCCGTGGTTGAAGTTCTCTATCCTGTAGGCAAGGGTCTTCGTCCCCCAGTCCTGAAAGTGGAGTATCTCTCCGCCTTTGGACTCGATGAATTTCTTTACCTCCTCCGCCTTTTGCTTCACCTCTTCTTCCGTGAAGGTGGGCTTGAGAACGAAGACAGTCTCGTAAAACCTCGTGGTCTTGTAATGTCTGTGTCTTGGCATCTCCTTACCTCCTGGACTTTATGGTCCCCTCCTGTCCGGAGGGAACGAGGCGGATATTATGATACCATAACTTTATTTCAGAAGACCTAATACCTTGAACAGGAACTCTAAAGTGTTCTGGTTCAGAAAGATTATTAGAAAGATAACGACCAAGAACAGAATGGTAAGCTTCTTATCAAGGTAGGAGATCTTCAGATCCAGACAGTGTATTTCCTCTCTTAGATTTACCTCCGCGTTATGGAGTTTGTCCCTCAGTTCCCTTATCTCCTGCCAGATCTCCTTTTCTTCTTTTACGTCAGCCAAGTTTGATAATTTAGCTTCAGTATTTAAAGTTTCCACTGAGGATCTTTCCGTAAAAACTTTCAGGAAGGAAAGCGTATCGGTGCATCTCCTCAGAGTATATCTTGGTCTGAACCTTCACCTCCCTCGAAGGCTCCCTGACTGGATGTTTCTTAGAGGCTATGGAGTAGGTCCACCAGTATCCGGCGTATATTGGGACAACGGAGGTGTAGAGATCGACTATAGGGAAAACCTTTTGTAAGTTCTTCTGGATCCTGACCACCATGTCGAGGTGGTAGTGGATAGATTCCGTTTGGGCGGCAAAGATCCCGTCCTCCTTCAGTGCTCTGTGGACAAAGCGGAAGAACTCTTCCGTCGTCAGAACGTGGGCGAAGCCGACGGGATCGGTGGAGTCGACTATTATCACGTCGAACTCGTTCTCGTAGTCCTGTATGTACTTGTATCCGTCCTCGTTCACGACTATGGCTCTCGGATCGTCGAAGGAGCAGGAGAGGGTAGGGAAGAACTTCTTTGATACCTCTATGACCTCCCTGTCTATATCCACAAGAACCGCTCTCTTTACGTTCTCATGCTTGAGAACCTCCCTCAGTGTTCCTCCATCGCCTCCGCCTATGATGAGAACGTCCTCGGGATTGGGATGGGCGTGCATGGGAACGTGGGCTAAGTACTCGTGATACATGAACTCGTACTTCTCATCGAGCTGAACTACCCCGTCGAGAACGAGGAGCCTGCCGAACTCTGGAGACTCTAAGACCAAGATCTCTTGATACTCGCTCTTCCCCTCGTAAAGCACCTTGCTGACAGCATAACAGTGCCTTATTGGAGCGTAGGGGTCCCTTTCGATAAAAAAGACATCTCTCATCTTCTTCCCTCATAGACATTATACAGTCTTAAGAAATCTTCAAGGGAAAGTTGCTCTACCCTGAGCTTAGGATCAATTCCCGCCTCTCTGAGGATATCCTCTCCGAGCTTCTTCTTGAGCATCTTCCTCCTCTGGGAGAATATCTTGACGAGAAAGGCCTTGTATCTCTCCATATCTACATCTGGCTGAACTCCCTTCCTAAGGATCCTTATTACTCCGGACTCTACCTTGGGAGGTGGGATAAAAAACCTCGGAGGAACACTCATAAGATACTCCGTATCGTAAAAGGTTCTGAGGAACACGGTGAGCCATCCTATCTCTCCCTTTCCTACGAGCTTCAGAGCCACCTCCTTCTGGAACATGAAGACACCTATCGGTATGCACTCCTTGTGTCTGACAACGTTCTCAATTATCAAAGAGGCTACGTTGTAGGGGAGGTTCCCTACGACCTTAAGTTCCTTCCCGAGAGAGCAAAACTCGAAGTCCGCAGCGTCCGCCTGAAGGATATCGAGCCTCCTATCCTCTATCTTTTTAAGTCTTTCTACCATTTCAGGATCGAGCTCGAGAACGTAAAGCTTCCTCAAAGGGAACTTCAGGAGAACCCTCGTCAGGTTTCCTGTTCCGCCACCTATTTCAATCACGCTGTCTCCTTCCTCTATGCCAAGGCTCCCAGCTATCTTTTCTAAAACGCCTTCAGAAACTAAGAGGTGCTGACCGTAGGACTTTTTAAGCCTCACAGTAGGCATTATAATTACTCAAATGTTCAGAAAGGTTTTAATAGCTAACAGAGGTGAGGTAGCCCTAAGAATAATAAGGGCTTGTAAGGAGCTTGGGATAAGGACAGTAGCCATTTACTCCGAAGCAGACGTAAGGTCCCTCTACGTCAAGAAGGCTGACGAAGCCTATATGATACCAGGAGATCCCATAAGGGCGTACTTAGACTACGTGAGGATCGTCGATCTCGCGAGGCAGGTGGGAGCACAGGCTATCCACCCAGGATACGGGTTCCTCGCGGAGAACGCCGACTTTGCAAGGTACTGTCAGAGAAGGGGAATCACCTTCATTGGACCGACGCCTGAGCAGATAGAGATGTTCGGGGACAAGGTGAAAGCCAAAAAGGTCATGTCCGAAGCAGGTCTCCCTGTAGTTCCCGGAACGACAGAACCGATCAGGGATGTAGATGAGGCTCTCGGAATAGCCAAGGATATAGGATTCCCCGTGATACTCAAAGCTGCCTTCGGAGGGGGCGGAAGGGGAATGAGGGTCGTTAGAACTGAGGAGGAGCTAAAGCCCGCCTTCGAGTCAGCCTACAGGGAAGCTGAAACCTTCTTTGGGAAAGGGGACCTATTCATAGAAAAGTATCTTGAAAATCCAAAACACATCGAAGTTCAGGTCTTAGGTGATAAGTACGGGAACATAATCCATCTGGGGGAAAGGGACTGCTCCATACAGAGGAGACACCAGAAGCTTATAGAGATAGCTCCCTCGCCCGCTCTCCCTAAGGATCTGAGGATGAAGATACTGGGTAACGCTGTCAAATCGCTGATGAAGGTGGGATACGAGAACGCTGGAACATTGGAATTCCTTGTGGATACCAAGACAGGAGAGTTCTACTTCATAGAGATGAACACAAGACTTCAGGTGGAGCACACTATAACGGAGACGATAACGGGGATAGATATAGTCGAGGTTATGATAAGGATAGCGGCGGGAGAGCCACTGCCCTTTTTACAGAGCGACATAACTTTCAGAGGATACGCGATAGAGTTCAGGATAAACGCCGAAGATCCTAAGAAGAACTTCGCACCCGCACCGGGGAAGATAACCGCCTACTACTCTCCCGGCGGTCCCGGAGTGAGAATAGACGCCGGTGTGTATAAGGACTACATAATCCCGCCTTTCTACGACTCTATGATAGCCAAAATGACCGTGTGGGCTCTGGCGTGGGAAAAGGCTGTGGCGAGAGCGAGGAGAGCACTGGACGAGTTCATAGTAAGGGGCGTTCCCACCAACATTCCCCTCTATAGGGAGATGGTCAGAGATCCTGACTTCCTTGCCGGAGACTTCGGCGTGAGGTATCTGGAGGAGAAGATAGCGAGGGGCGAGTACGACTTCGAGGTCGAGGGAGAGGTGGATAAGGAGGATATAGTCTTAGCCATTTCCGCCGCGATAGCCGCTCACTACGGCTTGTAAATTAGAATTGCTGGCTCGCTCTTCACTCCAAACTTGTTTACCGAGATTATCTCATATCTCGTCAACTTCTTCGGCTCCTCGTCCACAAAGATGTTCTGAATTATAGGCTTGGGAGTCAGAAGTTTTCCGTTCCTGTAAACAAGGTATCCCTCAACGTTCTCCTGCATAGACCAGTAGATGTATATCTTTCCTCCTCTCTTCACGTAGCTTACCTCTTTAGGCTTCTGAGATTTGGGAGGGATCTTTGGAGGGACTTCTACAACGAGGGGCTCGCTCTCCACAGGACCTTTAACTTCCGTTATAGCGTACCTTCTCGTAGAGTACTCTCTTGGCAGGAAAACCTCCGATCCTTCGAACTCCTTTATCGGCTTAGGTACTAACCTGTCTGTGTAGGGGTAGATCCTATACCTGCCCGACCTTCTGAATCGAAGGATGAGCCTGTCCTCTTCGAGAAGAAGCTCAGCCTTGGGCCTGTAGGTGTAAGCTTCCTCCACGCAGACGTTTCTTTCTCTACCGTTCTCTTTCCAGACTCTAAAGCAGAAGTTTTTCTCCTCTACCCTGTACATGAAGTTCCCTTGCCTGTAAAAACCCTCTGCACGAACACCTTTTTCCTTAGGTATCAGATAAACGTAAGTTCCTATCCTCCGTAGATCAAATTCAGGTAAAGGTAGAGGTTTTGGATCCTTTTTTATTCCGCAGGTGTAAATCAAACAGAGATTTAAAAGCAGAAAAGGAAATTTCAAAAATCTATCCACCATTTTCAAATAAAATTATACTTCCTTGTTAAAAATCAGTGCTCCTGACTTGACAATATAGGTTTTTGAACTAAAATAAATGACCGCAACTCGAGGCAAAATCTCTTAAATGGAGGTGGGTAGTATGAAAAGGAAAGTGAAATACATTACCAAGCTTGAATTTATAGATAAACTTGAGGAAAAAGAAAAGCAAGAGCTAAAAGAAGTGACTGAAAAGTTCGCTTTCAGGACGAACGATTACTATAATTCGCTAATAAATTGGGAAGATCCCGAGGATCCTATAAGAAGAATAGTAATCCCTACTACAGAAGAGCTCGAAGTCTGGGGAAAGCTGGACGCCTCTAACGAGAGCAAGTACATGAAGGTTCACGGACTCGAGCACAAGTATCCTGACACCGCCCTCCTGCTCGTGACGGACGTCTGCGGTATCTACTGCCGTTTCTGCTTCAGGAAGAGGCTCTTCATGAACGACAACGACGAAGTGGCGAGGGACGTCTCGGAGGGACTTGAGTACATAAGGAACCACCCCGAGGTTAATAACGTCCTACTCACGGGAGGAGACCCTCTCGTTTTAGCCACTTTCAAGCTCGAGAAGATTCTTAAGGCTCTCGCCGAGATACCCCACGTGAGGATAGTGAGAATAGGCTCCAAGATGTTAGCGGTTAATCCCTTCAGAGTTATC
Organism: Hydrogenivirga okinawensis; assembly: GCF_055385515.1. Classification (NCBI taxonomy): domain Bacteria; kingdom Pseudomonadati; phylum Aquificota; class Aquificia; order Aquificales; family Aquificaceae; genus Hydrogenivirga; species Hydrogenivirga okinawensis. The sequence goes on from NZ_AP042386.1 coordinate 941,765, forward strand.
GACGATCCCGAGCTACTTGAGCTCTTCGAGTGGTTCAATACGGAAACCGGCAAGAAGCTTTACCTTATGAACCACTTCAACCATCCGAGGGAACTGACTCCGGAGGCGAGGAAGGCTGTCGAGCTCGTTCAGAAGACGGGGACAACGCTCACAAACCAGACGCCTATACTTAGAGGGATAAACGACAGTCCAGAGGTACTAAGAGAGCTCCTGGAGGAACTCTCCTTCATAGGAGTTCCCCCCTACTACGTCTTCCAGTGCAGACCCACGGCGGGTAACAAGACCTACTCCACAAGGATAGAGGAGACCATCGACCTTGTGGAAACGGTCAGGGCAAAGATGTCTGGTCTCGCAGCGAGGGTCAGATATGTGATGTCCCATGAGACCGGAAAGATAGAGATACTCGGAAGGACCGAGGAACTCGTCTTCTTCAGATACCACAGAGCTGCCGATCCAGAAAACGCCGGAAAGTTCATGATATACAGAAGGAACCCTGAGGCCCACTGGTTCGACGATTACACGGAGCTCGTGGACGAGTACAAGGTTGAAATCGAAGAGGAGTACGTATAAATTCCTTAATCAGTTATGGATGTATCCCCCCACTACGTGCTTTTAGCCAAGTTGGAGGAGGAGATAGGTTTTCAGAGGAAGCTGATAAACACCTTTCTCTTTGCCCAAGAGAAGATAACCCCCGAGCTTACTCTAAAGAGCGTGGACATACTCAGGAGGATGATACAGAGCTTCCGGCTCATAGCCTTACTGCTCGATGAGTTCGAATCTATAACCGATAGATACGTGAAGGAGCAGGCTCTCCTCCTGAGTTCCGAGAGCCTCTCCCTATCGTCCCTTCTTCTACCCGCTATAGAACAGATCTCTCCCCTCTTTCTGGAGAGTATGTTCGTTTACGAGGAACCTATACTGGAGAGGATAGAGGCTGTTTCCGAATTTATAGAGAACTCCCTTCAGGACTATGAAGAGCTCGCCACCGATGAGATAGCCCAGACCATAGAGGACATAATGAAGACCCTTGAGTACCATATAAAGGTGGGGGAGAGGGCACTTGGAAAAATTATCTAAATAAAGCAACTTTCTAACGCTAATTAGTTGTAGTAAATTTATCCAACTTCCTATTTAGATCCACAGTTATATTCCTGAGTTGTTCTGTTGCCGCTGCAATTTCTTCTACACTTTTCGCGTTTGCTTCAGCTAACAGATCTATCTCTTTAATTTGATTTATAACCTTTTCCATAGCAGCTTTATTTTCTATAAATCCATGAACAATGTCTTCGTAAGATTCATTTGCCGTGTGTATAGATCTACTCATTACTTCAAATTTATTGACAACCTCTTGAGAAAATTTAGAAAGTTCCATTATAGCTTCAGAATTTTTTCTCATCTGGTCAGCTATTTGTGAAACAGAAACAACCATAGTATTAAGAATCTCTTCTATGTTCGAAAGAGAATTCTGTATCTTCTGGGCTAATTTTCTTACCTCCTCAGCTACAACCGCAAATCCCCTTCCGCTTTCCCCCGCTCTTGCTGCTTCTATAGCAGCATTAAGGGCCAGTATATTTGTTTGCTCCGCTATATCAGCTATTATTTTTACAATAGATCCAACTTCTTTTGAATGATCTTCAAGTCTTTCAATCCTTTTTGCAAGGTCTAATTCATTCTTAGCAATGAGTTTTACCTTTTCTCCTACTTCATCCATTTTATCTTTAGTCTCTATAAGCTCTCTGTTAGCGTTCTCTATCAATTCCTTTGCATTTACTATTCCTTCCGTAATCTCGTTAATCCTATTTATAGTTGCTTCTCCTTCGCCTTTAATAACTTGAACTGACTTTGCCATCTCTTCCACGTTGTTACTTACATGATGCGCCGTTGTAGCAAGTTCATCGGAGATGTTTGAGTTTTCATTTGCCACCTGCTTTGCTTCCTTAATAGCTGAATTTAAACTCTCAAGAGCTTCATTCAACATAGATAACGTTTGTCCAAATTCATCTTTTGAATTATATTTAGTTTTGATTGTTAAACTCCCTTGTGATAAGGTTTTCATTGAGGATTGTATTTCGGAAAGAGGAGTTCTGATAGATTTCAAAAGATTGAAAGCGAGGATAGCGGAAAGCAGTACAATAGTTATTATAACGGTCCACGTGGTATTTATTACATTAGAATATATCTTATTGGCGTTTCTATATCTCTTGTGTGCTCTTTTTTCTTGGTATTCTATCAAGGCATTTAGATTATCCCTTGCTTCCCTAAATACGGGTAATGCTTTTTTAAAGAAGATTTCATCAGCTTTAACCCCCCCTCCTATCTCTTTTTTTACTGCAGGAATGACCTCATCTTTAACAATTTTTGCAAAAATCTGCCATTTTTCCTCGAAATTTTTTAAATAGTTTTCCTCTTCTTTACTAAGTCTTGTAGATTTATATCTTGATATTTCCTCAATAACTCTCTTTTCTTGTTCTTCAAGATGTTCAAGATGTCTATATGCATCCTTATCGCCTGCTTCAAGGATATACCTTAAGGTTCTATCACGGAATCTATACATAGCCCCTTTCACACTATTCAGAGCTATTAATGGTTTTAGCTCCTGCGTATAAAGGTTTACAACTCTTTTATTAATGCTACTGCTGCTCTTCAGGCTAAAAATTCCAAGGAAAATTATCCCGGCAATAATTATACCCATGGTAAATCCTATTTTCCAGGATGTAGGCATGTTCTTTATCATGGCGATGCCCTCCGCGAATAATATCTATCTATCTTCTAATTTCGTCTATTTACTGATGGATTTTAATACTCTACCTTAAGATATGGAAACATTTAAAATCATCCAAATGAACCTCTTTGTTGTTGAATCGCCCACCAAGGCTAAGACCATACAGAGATACCTCGGAAAGGGCTTCGTTGTCAGGGCTACCTTCGGTCATATAAAGGATCTACCTCCTAAGGAGCTCGGAGTAGATGAGGAGACCTTAAAGGCTAAGTACGTCTTCATAAGGGGAAAGAAGAAGGTCGTGGACAATCTCAAGAAGCTTGCAAAGAAGTCGGAGGTAGTTTACATAGGAACTGATCCGGACAGGGAGGGAGAGGCGATAGCCTACTTCCTCAAGCGGGAGATTATAAAAGCCAACAGGAACGTAAAGAGATCCGTCTTCTACGAGATAACCCCGTCCGCTATAAGGAGGAGCGTAGAGGAGGCGGGCGATGTAAACATGAACATGGTTCACTCCCAGTTCGCCCGGAGGATCTTGGACAGACTGATAGGATACAAGATCTCCCCCATCCTCTGGAGAAACTTTAGGAACAGGAAACTCTCCGCGGGGAGGGTTCAGTCCCCTGCCCTCAGGTTGATAGTTGAGAGGGAGAGGGAGATAGAGAGCTTCAAGGTAAAGAAGTATTACTACGTGAAGGCGGTTCTGGAGAAGGACGGAGAGACCTTTGAGGCAATATACGACTACAGGTATGAAAACCCCTCCGATGCCAAGATAGTGGCGGAAAGGATTAAAGACGGACTCTTCGTAGTTCAGAAAGTTGAGAGAAAGGAGGAAAAGGTCGCCCCTCCCAAGCCCTTCATAACCTCCTCCCTCCAGAGCGAGGCGAACGCAAAGTTAGGCTTCCCGACGGAGAAAACCCAGTTTATAGCCCAGAAGCTTTACGAAGAGGGCTTTATCACCTATCCGAGGACCGATAGCCACAGGATGAACGCTAAGATCGCCAAGGAGTTCATAAAGTACATAGAAAAAAGCTTCGGTAAGGAATACGTCGGCAGGATAAGGAAGTTCAAGGAAAAGCCCACCTCTCAGGGAGCCCACGAGTGTATAAGACCTACAAAACTCAGGGAAAGCCTGAACGTCTCCGGAGACTTTCGTAGGCTCTACGATCTCATATTTTCAAGGACCTTGGCAAGTCTGATGGCGGATATGAATGTTGAAAGGTCAAAGGTTAGCATAGAGGTCTCTTCTCCCGAATTGAGAAGATCCATCACGATGTTGGCTAAGGGTCTGAGGATAACCTTTCAAGGATGGTCGCGAGTCTATCCCTCGGAAATCAAAGAGGAAAAGCTCCCGGAACTAAAGGAAGGGGACATACTTAAACTCAGGAGGGTTTACATAGAGGAAAAGAAGACCCAACCCCCTCCGAGATACACGGAGGGAACTCTCGTTAAGACCTTAGAAAAGCTCGGCATAGGACGACCCTCCACCTACGCCACGATAGTGAAAACCCTAAAGGAGAGAGGATACGTAAAGGTTCAGAGGAAGGCTCTGAGACCAACCAAGATAGCCTTTGAGGTTGTTGACTTTCTTGTGGAGAACTTCCCCGTTCTCATGGACTACGATTTTACAGCTAAGATGGAGAGAGCCTTGGACGAGATAGAGGAAGGAAAGAGGGATTGGAAGTTAGTCGTCAGGGAGTTCTTTTCTCAGGTTTTCTTCTCTACACCAAGTACCCTGTAAAGCAGCTCCTCTATATGGGAAAGTCTCTCGTTAATTTCCTTTTTCATGTCCCTTATATCTTCCTCCACCCTGTCTATCCTCTTACTGAGCTCGTCTATACGCTTGTTTATAAGGAACATGAAGATACCCATGAATCCTGCCACCCCGAAGATTACGGTTATTACCTGCTCCCAACCCATGGGTTTAATATATGGCCCAGGGCGGAATCGAACCGCCGACACCCCGGTTTTCAGCCGGGTGCTCTACCAACTGAGCTACCGGGCCTCGGAATTAAATATTATAGCCTTATAATTAGGTCATGACAATAAGGATAATCCCCTGCGGAGCGGCGAGAACCGTAACGGGAAGTTGCCATCTGATAGAGGCTAAGGGCATAAAGGTTCTCATCGACTGCGGTATGTTTCAGGGAGGGGACGAGGAGAAGAACTATGAACCCTTCCCTTTTGATCCCAAGGAGATAGACTTCCTGATCCTAACCCACGCCCACATAGACCACTGCGGAAGGATACCCCTTCTCGTGAGAGAGGGCTTCAGAGGTAAGATCCTCTGCACGAAACCAACCGCCCAAATAGCGAGGATAATGCTCTTAGATGCCGCGAAGGTCATGCACGAGACCTACAGGAGCAGGCTCAAGAAGGCGGAGAGGCTCGGAGAGGTGGTAAACCCTCCCCTTTATGAAGAGATGGACGTCCTGGAGAGTTTTGACTACTTTCATCACCCCTACTTAGAGTACGGGAAGTTCTACGACCTCGCTCCGGGCTTCAGGTTCAGGCTCGGGGATGCGGGACACATACTCGGATCCGCCTTCGTGGAGCTTGAGATAGACGGAAAGAAGATAACCTTCTCCGGAGACCTCGGTAACAGAGACAAGCCGATAGTAAGGGATCCCCACCCTCCCGACAGAGCTGACTTCGTCTTCATAGAGACTACATACGGGGACAGGAATCACAGGAGCTTCAAGGAGTCAAAGGAGGAGTTTGAGGACGCGGTCCTCAAGACCCTCTACAGGGGAGGGAACGTCCTGATACCATCCTACGCTTTGGAGAGGGCGCAGGATATCCTCTTCGTCCTCAGGGAGATGTACGAGAGGGACATTCTTCCGGAGTGTCAGGTATTCTTAGACAGTCCATTAGCGATAAACGCTACCAAGATATTCCTTCAGAACCCTGAGTTCTTTGACGAGGAGACCTACAGGATATTCAAGGAGAGGGATCCCTTCAACTTCCCCTACCTCAAATTCACGAGGGAGGTGGAGGAGTCCCAAAAGATCAACGATATAAAGAGCGGAGCGATCATAATAGCGGGGAGCGGAATGCTCACGGGAGGTAGAATTCTCCACCACCTGAAGCACAACCTCTGGAGGGAGGAGTGCAGTTTAATATTCGTCGGCTTCCAGCCTAAGGGAACCCTCGGAAGGAAGATAATAGAGGGAGCAGATAAGGTAAGGATCCTCGGAGAGGAGATAGCGGTAAGGGCGGAGATATACACGATAAACGGCTTCTCCTCCCACGCGGATCAGAGAGAGTTAGGAGAGTGGCTTTCCCATGCAAAACCTAAGAAGGCTTTCCTCATTCACGGAGAGGTGGAGAAGATGGAGGCTTTCGGAGATTACATAAGGGAGAAGTACGGGATAGAGAGCTACGTTCCGGAGCAGGGGGAGGAACTGGAGTTTTAATGGCGTCCCCGGGAGGACTCGAACCTCCGACCTCGAGATTAGGAATCTCGCGCTCTATCCGCCTGAGCTACGGGGACTGCCGAATAAAAAGTATATTCCTTTTTTCCTTCCCTTTCAAGGTTCTAAAGGTTAAATTATTAGATTTGGAGGTCGGAAGATGGCAGGACACAGTCACTGGGCGCAGATAAAGCATAAGAAAGCGAAGGTGGACGCTCAGAGAGGAAAGCTCTTCAGTAAGCTCATAAGGGAAATTACCGTTGCTACGAGGCTCGGAGGACCGAACCCTGAGTTCAACCCGAGGCTCAGAACAGCCATAGAGCAGGCAAAGAGAGCCAACATGCCCTTAGAAACCATAGAGAGGGCTATAAAGAAGGGTAGTGGAGAGATTGAGGGAGAGCAGTTTGAGGAGGTGATCTACGAGGGGTACGCTCCCGGAGGCGTTGCGGTTATGGTTCTCGCCACGACGGACAACAGGAACAGAACCTCCTCGGAAGTCAGGCACACCTTCTCCAAGTATGGCGGGAATTTGGGATCTTCCGGTTGCGTTTCCTATCTCTTTGAGAGGAAGGGATACATAGAGGTTCCCGCTCAGATCTCGGAGGAGGAGATCTTCGAGAAGGCTATTGAGGCGGGAGCGGAAGACATACAGACTGGACCTGAAATACACCAGATCTACACGACCCCGGAGGATCTTTACGACGTGAAGGAGAACTTGGAGAAGCTCGGCGTTCCGGTGGAGAAGGCTCAGATAACTTGGATACCCGTCTCAACGGTGGCGGTGGAGGATCCCGAGACCGCAAGGAAGGTCCTGAAGCTCATAGACGCCTTGGACGACCTTGAGGACGTTCAACAGGTGATAGCCAACTTTGAGATACCTGAAGAGATACTCCAGAAGGTAGAGGCTTGATAGTACTTGAGTTTTCAAAGATCTTCTGGGACTACACCTTAGACGTCCTGCCCTACTTTGTCTTAGCATCCTTCCTCGGTGCCTTCCTTCAGACCTTCGTGGGTGAGAAGTTCCTGAGCAGAAAGCTCCTCTCCAAACCCTACGCGCCTCTCCTCACTGCTACACTCGGAGCCACCGTTCCCGTCTGCTCCTGCTCCATGATACCCGTAGCCAAGACCATAGAGAGCCTCTCCGGGAGAACCTACGCCCCCGCGATCGCCTTCCTCATAACAGCACCCGTTCTATCCCCCGTGGTTCTCATCCTCACCTTCGGCATGTTCGGATCCGAGATCACCTTTATGAGGGTCATATTCCCCTTAATCTACGCTCTGACAGGCGCATACCTCTTCTCCTTAGCCTTCAAGAAACCGCCGAGCCTTCCTGTCTTTCAGGGTTCAAAGTCCGAGATGGACAAAGGACGGCTCTTCTTAGTGAACCTCCGCTCTCTACTCCTGACCACGGGTAAGTATGTCCTCTTGGGTCTCGCCATAGCGGCGCTTCTGAAGGTTCTCGTCCCCCCTCAGATCATAGCCTCCTTCTCCCAATCTCCCCTCTCCTACCCCATGATAAGCCTACTTTCCGTTCCTATATACGTATGCTCTGGCGAGGAGATCCCTATCGCCAAATCCCTCATGGATCTCGGTATGAGTCCGGGACAGGCTCTCACCTTCATGCTTGCCTCTTCAGGGATATGCGTTCCCACTATAATGGCGCTCCTGAGCTTCCTGCCGAGGGGTCTCGTCTTCCTCTACACCTCCGGATGGTTCATAGTTTCAATCCTTGCGGGAGTCGTTACGGATCTTCTGTTGGGAGTAAATTAATTACCCATGTTCGTAAAGATACTCCCTCCCGAAGTGAGGAGGAAGATAGCAGCCGGAGAGGTAATAGAGTCTCCAGCGGACGTGGTGAAGGAGCTCGTGGAGAACTCCCTTGACGCTCAGGCTACAAAGATAGAGGTGGAGATCTCCAAGGGAGGGAAGAGGTTCATAGCGGTGAGGGACAACGGAACGGGAATACATCCGGAGGACATCGAGAAGGTCATCTTGGAGGGAGCGACGAGCAAGATAGAGAGCGAGAGGGATCTGTTGAACGTGAGCTCCTACGGCTTCAGGGGGGAGGCGCTCCACTCCATAGCGAGCGTGAGCAGGATGAAGATAAGGTCAAGGTACTTCCAGAGCAGGGAAGGAGTAGAGATAGAGGTTGAAGGTGGGGAAGTAGTCTCCAAGAGGAAGGTGGGCATGCCCGTGGGAACAGAAGTGGAGGTGATGGATCTCTTCTACAACCTGCCGGTGAGGAGGAAGTTCCTGAGGAGGGAGGACACGGAGAGGAACAGGATAGCGAACCTGATAAAGGAGTACGCAATCGTGAACCCGCAGACCGCCTTTATCTCCTTCTCCAACGGGAGGGAGGTTCTGAACCTGAAGCCCTCGGACGAGAGGGGAAGGATAGAGGAGATCCTCGGAGGTAGGTTTGAGCCTATAAACTCCGAGAGGGACTTCCTGAAGGTGAGAGCTTACGTAAAGAGGAACGTGGATCAGGGGAGTTTTTACATCTTCGTGAACTCAAGACCGATAAGCTCAAGGAGTCTCAAGGAGTTCCTCAGGAAGGTTCTCGGATACAAGACCCTCGGAGTGATCTTCTTAGAGCTTCCCCCCTTCCTTGTTGATTTCAACGTTCATCCCAAAAAGAGGGAGGTCAGGTTTGTAAAGGAGAGGAAGTTCCTTTCAACTCTCAGGGAGATCCTTTCAAATAGGGAGGAAGGGCTTTCCAACTTCCTGTCTCAGGAGGTGCCACGTTACGAAAGCGACTTAGAGGTCATAGGTCAACTGAGCGATACCATAATCCTTGTCAAGGGCGGGGATTACCTCTACTTCTTTGACCAGCACCTCCTTTCGGAGAGGATAAACTACGAGAAACTTGAAGGAAGAAAGAACGCAGACGAGATAGCCTGCAGGATCTCCATCAAGGCGGGTCAGCCCCTTACGGAGAAGGAGATGAGGGATCTTTTAAAGGAGTGGAGGAACCTTGAGAACCCCCACGTGTGCCCCCACGGGAGACCCATATACTATAAAGTCCATCTGAAGGAGATATACACAAAGCTCGGAAGGAGCTTTTAATCTAAATAATTCCTCTCTCGATAAGCTCTTCAAATTTTAGAGGCTCTGAGAACCAGAAGCCCTGCATGTACCTAAAGTTTAGATCTCTCAGGTAGTTAAAGGTTTTCTTCCTTTCTACACCCTCGGCTATACACATCAGACCTATTTCATCACACATGCTCTTAAGAGCCTTCACTATGCTTGTGTTCTTTTTACTCTCCGGGACATCCAGCACGAAATCCTTGTCCACCTTGGCTATATCGATAGGTAGATCCTTTAGGTGTTGAAGGGAAGAATAGCCTTTACCTATGTCGTCCATGGCTATGTGAAAGCCGAGGGATTTCAGTTTAAAGAGCGCCAACTTCGCTGAGACTATATCCTCGTATATCTCCCGCTCAGTGAGCTCAATAACGACCGATTCGGGATTCAAACCTTCCCTTGTGCTCCTCTTTAAAGTTTCCCAGAACTCCCTCTTGTATATATCTACTGGAGATATGTTTATGTGTAACCTAATACTCTTGGGAAGCTTCCTTCCGTGTTCTACAAAGTAGGGAAAGAGCCTCCTCTCTATGGAAAAGATCTTCCCAAACTTCTCCGCTATCTGTATTATGCTCTCCACAGGAACATCGATATCACCGAAGCGTAATAACGCTTCCAATCCTACAACATCATTTTTCTCAACATCGAATATGGGTTGATATACGGGGAAGATCTGGACGTTATCATGAAAAACGATATTTATAGCCTCGGTGGACAGAGTCAAAGTTTTAACGACCTCTTCCGGATAAACCTCTAATTTGCTTTTAAGCCTATCCTTAGCCACGTACAGCCTGATATCGGCGAGCACGAGCAGATCTCTACTGCTGAGTCCTTCCGCAGGGAAGGAGGAAAAACCCACACTGAAGCGTATATCGAAATCGTAACTACCCGCTGTGAGTTTTACGCAGGGATTTCCGAAAAGCTTTCTCATCACCTCATCGATGTTTTGATCTACTACGATTAGACCGAACTCATCTCCTCCTATCCGGGCTATGTCCCAGCTATCATCGAGGGATCGTAGCCAACGGGCGAAGCCCTTTATAACCTGATCGCCTACGCTGTGCCCGAATATGTCGTTTATGTGCTTGAAGTTATCAAGGTCAAGCAAGTAAAGGGAGAAGGGGATTTCATCCTTTATCAGCCTTTCCATCTTCTCGTTGAAGAATCGCCTGTTGGGCAGGTCGGTCAGCGGATCTTTGTAAGCTGCCTTAGATAGGTTCTTTATAGCAAGGAGCCCCTTGGTACCGTAACCGAACTCCTTAAAAACCTTTAGGAACTTAACCGGATATTCTGGAGGAATCTCCTCCGCAGCGCGCGCCACCAGTACACCCGTATCTCCGAGCGAAAAGACCACTGTCCTCTTATCGAGTAAGGCAAAGTCTTTGCTGGGCAGGCTTCCAAGCTTGGGAGGTTCTTCCTTGGAGGGAAAACTACACAGGAGCCTCAGCCCATTCTCCTCCCTCACAAAAACGAAGGCGGATATAAAGAGGGTCCTCTCCACCACCCTCCTGAGAAAGTTCCTACAGTTCTCCGATGGATCGAAGGAAGTCATGGAGTTCAGAGATAGCTCGTAAAGCAAAGATAAAGTCTGAACTATGTCCTTCATCTTACTATTTCCAAGCAGACGGTGGTCTTGTTGTAAAACATCGGATATCCGTTCGAAAGCGGTGCTATCTCTCCCACGGTCAGGACACCAACGAAATTATCGCCGAAGTTATCCAACTCCTCCTTAAAGTGTTCTCCAAGCACCATGGTTCTCGAGACACAGTCGAAAACTAACCTTAAGTCTCCTCTAACGATCTGACATGTTGCCCTCGAGCCCTCTATGAGGGACTCTTTTTCACCTTTCATTATGAAGAGGACTGAGTTCTCCGGAACATCCCCAACACACTCCACACTCATATCTTTATGAACCCTTATAGGATCTCTCACTATATCCTCCTCACCCTCCCTTATCATCCCGAAGGGATAGTACTTAGCAACGTCAAAGAAATTATCGGGAGATACCTTTATACCTTTTATCTCCTCAAGGACCTCACTATAAACTTCGAAGGCGGGCTTCCAGTTCAGCTCTAAGATCCTGTTTCCCTCAGTGCGGGTAGCTATCAAGGGTCCGTATAACCTTTTCCATCCGTGACCGACGCTGAAGCGCACCCTCCCTTCGAGTAGAAATCCGCAGGACCCTCCCTTTACTAAGCCTCCGGGCGTTATGATAGGCTTTATATCTTTGGTTATGGAGCCGGCTCCACCACCTATCAGAGTAACCTTATCCCCGTAAACCTCGTAAAAGGTATCCAGAAAGTTCCTTATTCCCGGAGATAGACCGTCCACGAACAGGATGCAGGATCTAAAATCGTTACGGTGAGGAGTTATGTCCTCAGTCCCAAGCTTATCTATGTCCCGAAAGGTAAATATCTTTTCCCTTTCTAATCTAAGAACCATCATAAGATCATCGCTGATCTCTCTACCGTACATAACCTTCGGGAAAACTGCTCCGGCGAACTCCACTTTCTTAGATCGTAGGATGTCGATGGCAGTCTCCAGATCCCTGAAATTTTCCCCTGCAAGCAGAAAGACTTTATCACCCTCCCTCAGGGTTCTGAGCTCCTCAGCCCTTTTTACTCGGAAGAACATCACCGAACCCCCTAATCCCCTTGTGCAATTGAGTAATAAAATAGGTTTATTCAGACGAAATGTTTTACGTCATATAAACCAAACCTGTATATGTAGGTTTGCTTTATATTTATACCCATGGTAGACAGAGATTGGGTTTTAAGGATAGCTAATCTGGCAAGATTAAAGCTCACCGACGAGGAGGTCGAGGTATTCAGCGGACAACTCGGTGATATACTCCGTTTCGTTCAACAGCTGGAGGAGCTTGACACCTCGGGCGTAGAGCCGTATATTCAAGAGTCTGAAGAAACTCCCATGAGAGAAGATAAACCGGGCGAAACACTTCCTCAGGAGGATGCCCTTATGAACGCTCCCGAAAGGGAGAACGGGTTCTTTGTAGTGCCGAGAATAGTGGAGGTCTGATATATGGCGGAAACCCTTGAGAAGGTGCTTGAGCAGAAGAAGAAGGCTCTTGAGGCTTCGATAGCCAACATAGAAAAGAGGTTTGGGAAGGGAGCTATTATGCCTCTCCACGCCGCGGAGAAGGTAAAGGTCGATGTGATTCCCACCGGTTCTCTCGCTCTGGATATAGCAACCGGTATAGGTGGAATACCCAGGGGAAGAATAATCGAGATATTCGGTGTTGAGTCTTCGGGAAAGACCACCTTAGCCCTTCACGTCATAGCGGAAGCTCAGAAGAGAGGTGGTGTAGCTGTCTTTATAGACGCGGAACATGCCCTCGATCCCAAGTACGCGAAGGCTCTCGGCGTTGACGTTGAGAACCTGTACATCTCCCAGCCCGATTACGGAGAGCAGGCTCTCGAGATTGCGGAGAGCCTTATAAACAGCGGTGCGGTGGACGTAATAGTGGTTGACTCCGTGGCAGCCCTCGTTCCGAGGGACGAGCTTGAGGGCGAGATGGGAGAGGCTCAGGTGGGTAAGCAGGCAAGACTCATGTCCCAGGCTCTCAGGAAGCTGAAGGGCATAGTCCACAAGAGCAACACGGCGCTGATATTCATAAATCAGATACGGGAGAAGATAGGGACCATATTCGGGAATCCAGAGACCACGCCGGGAGGAAGGGCTCTGAAGTTCTTCTCGGATATGAGGCTGGAAGTCAGAAGGACGGGAGATATTAAGGAGGGTAACGAGAGGAAGGGATACAGAGTGAAGGTTAAGGTAGTTAAGAACAAGCTCGCCCCTCCCTTCCAAGAGGCGGAGTTCGATATGATATACGGAGAGGGGATATGCAAACTCTGTGACTTGATAGACGTAGCGGTAGGAAAGGGAATACTTACGAAGAGCGGTTCTTGGTATAGTTACGGAGACCAGAGGCTCGGACAGGGCAAGGAGCAGGTGAAGAGGTATCTTAAGGAAAATCCCGAAGTCGCCGAAGAGATAGAGAGAAAGATAAGGGAGGTGTCGGGTCTTGTTACAGCTGATACTGAAGAAGGCGATTGACTTAGAAGCCTCCGACATTCACCTGAAGGTAGGTTCCAAGCCGGTTTACAGGATCCATAAAAAGCTCCATACCGATGAGGAGTTTCCCACAATAGACGACAACCACTTCGAGCTATTCCTCGGTGAAGTTATAGGAAAAAACGAAAAGAAGAGAAGGGAGTTCGAGGAGAACGGAGAGATAGACCTGTCCTACTCGCTCCCCAAAGTGTCGAGGTTCAGGGTGAACATATATAAGCAGAGGGGAACCTCGGGTATGGCTTTCAGGGTAATACCCTTCGAGATACCTCCCTTCGAGAGCCTGAACCTACCTGAGGTCATGCTCAAGACGGTCCTCTCCAACAGTAAAGGACTCGTCCTCGTCACGGGACCCACCGGATCTGGTAAATCCACCACCCTCGCCTCCATAATTGAGGAGATGAACAAGTCTTACAGGAAAGTCATAGTTACGATTGAAGATCCCATAGAGTATCTTCTCAACGACAAGAAGTGTTTCATAGTTCAGAGAGAGGTAGGTTTAGACACCCTGAGCTTTGCAAGGGGACTGAGGGCAGCTCTGAGGGAAGATCCGGACGTCATAATGGTCGGTGAGATAAGGGATACGGAGACGGCGGAGATAGCTCTTCAAGCTGCAGAAACGGGGCACCTTGTCCTATCTACCCTACACACCTTGGACGCAAAGGAGACGGTGAACAGGCTGATAGGTATGTTCAAGTTGGAGGTTAGGGATCAGATAAGGCACATGCTCGCCGGAACCCTCGTCGCGGTCTTCTCCCAGAGGTTGCTTCCAAGGGCTGACAAGAAGGGATCCATACCCGCCGTGGAGATAATGATAAACACGGGAGCCATAAAGGAAGCCCTCCTCGATCCTGACAGAATGGACGAGATCCCCGACCTGATAGCCAAGGGTAAAGCCGTTTACGGAACTCAGACCTTCGATCAACATCTCGAAGAGTTGTACAGGAAAGGTTTGATAGACTATCACACCGCTCTACTCTATGCTTCCAAGCCTGCCGATCTCGAACTTAAACTAAAAGGCATAACCTCAGGGGGAGCCGGTTATTAAGATATTATCCCCATGAGGATAGCGGTTGATGGTCCGGCTGGCAGTGGTAAGAGCACCGTAGCCAAGGAGCTTTCCAGAAGGCTCAACATCCCCTATTTGGAAACGGGACTCGCCTACAGAGCTGCCGGCTTCCTTGCACTGAAAGCCTTCGGAAACTTAGATAGACTGAAATGGGATCAGCTCAGGACTCTCCTCAACAAGATAGAGATACGTCCCCTCGTAGGCAGGACGGAGGTTAGGATAGAAGGTCGAGTCCTCGAAGAGGAACTGAGGAGCGAAGAGGTGGGCAGAGCAGCCTCCATAGTAGGAACGATACCGGAGTTCAGGGAGTTTGTGAACAGTTTCTTCAGAAAGGTAATAGGTAACGGACAGGCTGTCGTTGAGGGAAGGGACGCTGGCACCAACATAATACCGGAGGCAGATCTAAAGATATTTATAACCGCATCCCCAGAAGAGAGAGCCAAGAGGAGATACGTACAGCTGAAGGCGATGGGTGTGGAGGCTGACTACGGGGAGATTCTCAGCAGGATAGAAGAGCGGGACAGGAGGGACAGAGAAAGGGAGAAGTATCCCTTTCGAGCCGCCCCTGATGCTCTCATAATAGACACCACAGGAAAGAGCGTCGAGGAGGTGATGGAAGAGGTAATGCGGATCGTGGAGAAGGTTGAGAGAAAGTGAGGGCTCTCCCCAATCTACTTTCCTTTCTCAGGCTTGTTCTTGCCCCCAGCGTTCCCATAACTTACGCCAAGGGCAGTGCCGAAATATCATCCGTTATCTTTTTTCTTTTAGCCCTTAGCGATGCTCTCGATGGCTTTCTCGCAAGGCTTATGAACGCCCATACGAGGCTCGGCAAGTTCCTCGATCCACTGGCGGACAAGGTTCTTATCCTTTTTAGTCTCTACACTCTGAGCTTCTTATCCTCCAAGATACCCATCGCCGTTATGCTTCTCCTATTAGGTAGAGATGCTTTCCTCATATTGGGAACTCTCTTTCTTCACAGGTACGGTTTCGTCCCCGAACCTTCTCTCTGGGGAAAGCTGACTACCCTAAACCTGTCCCTCTTAGTAATAGACGGTTTCCTCACAGAACTATCTGACGCACAGCTGTTTGAGCTACTTCTACCAGTCCTATCCTATCTGGCGGGTGCTTTCATAATTATCTCCTGGTTTGACTACGGTCTCAGAGGGGTGAACTTCCTTAGAGCAAGGCTTATAATGGAGAAGAGATGAAAGGCATTTCCGGCAAGGAGTGGAACGTTCTCAGCTATCATATAAAGCCCTCCCCGGAACTCGTAAACAGGTACGGACACTTCTTAGCTCAACTGATAGCCAACAGAGGTCTTGAGGGGGAGCACGAGACCCTCTTTGATCTCAAACTCAAACACCTTCTGCCTTACTCCCTCCTACCCAACGTGGAGGAGGGTATCGAGAGAATAGTAGAGGCAGTAAAGAAGGGAGAGAGGATCATACTGTTCGGTGATTACGATGTGGACGGCATTACTGGAACTGCAATACTCTTGGAGATACTCAAGAGTGCAGGTGCCAAAGTAGTCCCCGTTCTTCCCAACAGAGGCACAGGTTACGGACTTAATACGGAGCTCGTTTCCCTGTTCTCGAAGTACGGAGAGCTCCTGATAACGGTCGATAACGGAACCTCTGCAGTCAGAGAGATAGAGGCTTCGGGGATAGACGTGATAGTTATAGACCATCACAACGTTCCCGAGGAAACGCCCAGAAGGGCTATTCTCATAAATCCAAAGATGGGTGAGGATCTTCCAAAGGACATGAAAGAGCTTTCCTCCTCGGCTATATGCTTTTACATCGCCGCGGTGCTGACAAAAAGGCTTGGTATAGACAGGGATGTGAGGGAGTTTCTCGATCTCGTAGCCCTCGGAACTGTCGGGGACGTTATGCCAATGAACAGAACCAACAGGATACTCGTTACCAAAGGTGTGTCCGTTTTAGAAAGCGTGTTGTCTGGAAGTATATATAAGCCTGGAGTGAGGGCACTCTTAGGAATATCCGGAATAAAGAGCAAGGTGTCCGCCAAGGACATAGCCTACTCTATAGCACCGAGGATCAACGCTCCGGGGAGGATAGGAAACCCGAAGCTATCCTTATATCTTCTGACGGAAAAAGATGAGGAGAGAGCGAGGCTGTATGCTAAGAAGATAGAGGCTCTGAACTATAGGAGGAGGGTTATAACCGACATAGTATTCAGAGAAGCTTACAGAAGAGCTTTAGAACTTAAGGAGAGTAGCTTTATCTCCCTCTGGGATCCTGGCTGGCACGTAGGCGTCCTTGGTATAGTCGCCGGGCGGCTCTCTAAGCTTTTGGGTAAGCCAGTTGCCGTTTTTTCAAAGGGTAGCAGTCACTCCGTTGGCTCCGTTCGTTCCGTCGAGGGAGTAGACGTTTACGAAGGTCTCAGCCGACTCTCACACATGTTTATCAAGTGGGGAGGGCACACTCAGGCAGCAGGTCTCACACTTAGAAGCGATCTCTTAGACGACTTTAGGGAGGAGGCGGAAGAGGTCTTCTCAAAGATAGGCAAGGAGATCCCTCCCTTAGACATAGATATGGAGTTCTCGCCAAAGGAGTTCAACGGAAAGGCGATCGAGGCGGTGAAGAGGTTAGAGCCCTATGGGGAGAGAAATCCAGTTCCCACCTTCCTCTCTGAGGAGATGAGGATAGACAGCGTAAACATCAAGGGAAGCAGAGCTAAGCTCAGGTTCGGAGATATAGAGATGGTTTGTTGGGAAAAAACCCTATTCTGCCATTTAAAACCCGGGAGAAGGTCGAGAGTGGTCTATTCCTTTATAGATGGTGAGTTTAACCTAATAGATTTAGAGGACGGAGATGGCTCTCGGTAGAACCCACGACGTAGTGAACCTCCTCGCCCTCCCTGTTTTCTTCTACTACCTACCCAAAGAGTTCTACGTACCCTTCGGGCTCGGTTACCTGGTAGGAACCTTCCTTCTATCCCCGGATGTAGACTTGCCCAATTCGAAACCGACTAAAAGGTGGAGCATCCTGCGATGTATATGGTTTCCTTACCAGAGTTTTTCGAAACACAGAGGCATATCCCACCTCCCGGTCATAGGTAGCCTCCTAAGACTCGCCTACATAGTTGCCGTCGTTCTATTCCTCTACTTCCTTCTTATAGGTGTTGTCTCTGTAGTGGACAAAGGTCTCAGCCTTGTACTTTCGAGCTTCAACCCCTTCGAGTTCCTGAACACCATCTTTAAAAGGGAAGAGAGCCTATACTTCGTTGCAGGAATAATTTGCGCTGACATAGTTCACATTATCTTGGACGGAGTTTCCAGTTTCGTAAAGAGGATCACCTGAGCTTGAGCATCGCCACCGAAACTATAGCCAAGAGAACGGATACTATCCACATCCTCACCACTATCTTAGGTTCAGGAAGACCCGAAAGTTCAAGGTGATGGTGAAAGGGAGCTCTCTTGAAGAGCCTTTTACCTCCTGTAAGGCGAAAGTAGATTATCTGGAGTATCACCGTTACCGTCTCGAAGACAAAAACACCACCGGCGATAGCTAAGAGGAACTCGGACTTTGTCAGTATTGACACCGTGGCGAGAGCTGCACCCAGCCCTAAGGCTCCTACGTCCCCCATAAACATCTGTGCAGGAAAGGCGTTAAACCACAGGAAGCCGAGCCCGGCACCTATGATGGCGAAGCAGAATACGGTAATTTCTCCAGCGTAGGGAACGTAGGGTATTCCGAGGTACTCGGAAATCTTCGAGTGTCCCACCGCGTAGGCTATCACTCCGAAGGCTGTCGCGGTGGTCATCGAGGGTCCTATAGCGAGTCCATCGAGACCGTCGGTGAGATTGACCGCGTTGGCAGCGCCGACAATTACGAAAACCGCAAAAGGAATGTAAAACCATCCGAGATCTAAGGTGAGTTCTTTGAAGAAAGGGAAGTAGAGCTTCGTCTCCAAGCCTATCCAATGGAATATGAGGATCGCAGTGAGGGTAGCGAAGAATATCTGAAGGAGGAGCTTGACCTTTATGGAGAGCCCCTTTTTGTCCTGGAGCTTTATCCAGTCGTCCAATAGACCTATGAGGGCGAAGGAGACTGTAGAGAATATGAGAACCCAGGTGTAGCGGATGTCAAGTCTCATCAGGAGAAGGGATGAGAGGATTATAACCGTTACTATAACTATCCCTCCCATCGTAGGTGTGTACTTCTTGTTCTCGTGATGGTCCGGTGTGTACTTCCTAACGTAGCCTCCGAAGATCCTCTGGAGTTTGGAGAACCTTTCTATAAAGGTTGGGGAAAGGAGCAGGGTTAGAAAGAAGGCTATCAGAATAGCGGTGAAGGATCGAAAGGTTATGTATTTGAAAACGTTGAAAGCGAAGAAGTAGTCCCTTAATAAGAGGGCGAGATGGTAGAGCATCTCAACACCTGTTCCTGCTGAGGAGTCTGTCTAAGATTATGGCGACCGCATTTCTCACAGAGAGGTGGTTCCAGTCCCCCGCTCCGTATATCGGTTCTAAGATGTAATCGAAGGTTCTCATCATGTCAGGAGGTATCCCGTATCCCGTTCCGAAGACTATCAGGTAGTCCCTCTCCTTCCTCTCGATCTCCTCGGCAAGCTTCCTGTAACCAATTGTATTCGGATACTCCCTCGCATCTGTTCCCACTACCATAGGTCTCCTCCCCCTTTCCTTCTCAAGCTCATCGATTACCTCGTCAAAGGTGTATTTTAACCTCACAAGCTGGACGATCTCGTACCTCGTCGGGTTTGCCTTCCTTCCCTCTTCCGAGAGCCAGTAGTTTATCTGTCTTTGGATAACGAGCCTTTGGGCGTCTATAGGCTGAACGATATAGAACCTGTTTATCTCGTATGCCCTTGCGGGACGGGCGATGTCGTGGAGATCCATAGTTGTAAAAGAGGTAACTATGATCTTCCCTTCCCTGTCCATAGCCGGATAGTGGAGTAAGGCTATGAATACGTTATCGTTCTTCATGGAAGGAAAGTGAGCCGGCCGGGGATCGAACCCGGGACCCACGGCTTAAAAGGCCGTTGCTCTACCGACTGAGCTACCGGCTCTCAGAATTACAGCCCCTGGTGGAGCCGACGGGACTTGAACCCGTGACCTCCGACATGCCATATCGGCGCTCTCCCAGCTGAGCTACGGCCCCTACCAGAGGAGGATAATTTTACAACAGCTTCTCTCTCCTTTCAAGCCTGCCCTCTTTTCCCTTAGGTTGGAGCATAAGGAGCCTGACCTTGATCTTTTCCTTCCTCCTCTTCCTTTCCTCCTTGAGCCTGCTCAGAGCTTCCGCTCTCATAACCTCGATAAGATCCCGGACTCCCATGAACGCCTCCTTCGAGGAATAATCTAAGCTATAAAGTGAGATGATCAAGCTCAGCTTTTGCACTCGTCCGTCTCTGAAGCAAACCTATAGTGGCAGTGGGGGCAGACCTTAGCCTTCCTGTAAGCTTCCTCACAGCACATAGGACATCTCTTTTTACCTTTCAGAAGGAGGACAACGTTAAGGTTGAATATGTATTTAAGAACTAAAACGCCTACAAAAATCGAAAGAACTATCAGCCAAGCCTCAAGAGCCACCTTAGGATCCTGAGTTCTAAGCCAGAAGTATGTTGCAGCTACAGAAGAGATCCAGAAGGATATCCTCCTATCTACGAATATGCTCGCTATTATGAACAGGACGGCCACCCATAGGAAAAATTGAACGAGAGGTTCGTTTATCAGCTGGAGAAGGTTATTAAGAGCCTCCACTCTAATATCTTACAACCACAAAACCCCTGAGTAAGGTGTGAAGGAAACGGGCGATAAGGTTCGACAGGATAAATCCCAAGAGAGCCTCACTACCCCACAGCTTCGCAACTAAGAGGGCGAGAATACCGAGGGGAAGGAACCTTATCCAGAAGGATAGAAGGAACCTTCTTTTAGGGAAGGTCCTCGCCTGCCTGTAGATGTGCTCGTTGTAAAGTAATCCTGATAGGAAGCCGAGGAGAAGTGAAAAGAGAATCTCCATCATCTATAATTTTAAACGGATGGCGAACTTCCTCACCTTCACGAGGATACTGCTCACACTACCTCTTGTGGTAGCTATCATTCAGGGAAAGTTCGAGATCGCTCTGATTATAGCCATAATAGGCGCACTGTCCGATATGTTAGACGGGAAGGTGGCTCGCCTGAACGGTGAGGTGACAAACCTCGGCAAGATCCTCGATCCTCTGGCGGACAAGATCTTCATCCTCTCGGCTCTGATAGCCCTTGTCGAAGTGAACAGGATAAGCTCCCTGCCGGTTATACTCCTGCTTCTGAGAGAGCTGAGCGTGTCCTTCATGAGAAGCGTTGCGGTGGGTCAGGGGCTTATAATAGAAGCCTCCCTGTTGGGTAAGCTGAAAACGTCCCTCGAGTTCCTTACCGTAATACTTTTACTCTACAACTATCCTTACGGAACCGTACTCCTCTGGGCTTCGGTAATAGTTGCCTACATCTCCGCCTACGACTATTTGAGGACTTATCTGAGAGCCCTTTCCGAACTAAATTATCCCTGATGGCCGATATATGTCCGAAGTGTGGAGGAACGGGTTTTATAACGAAGGAAGAAGGTAGGGTGGATCTTTGCGAATGTAGAAGAGAAGACGTAAACAGAGCTTTAAAGATCCCAAAGAGGTTCTGGAACGCCGAGCTCGATAACTACGAGTATGAGAATCCTTCCGAGGCAGACGCCTACAAGGAGTGCGCCATATACGCCTCCTCCTTCGATCCTTCGGAGGGTAGGGGCTTGACCTTGGTCGGAACCCCAGGTGTGGGGAAGACCCACCTCGCCGTGGGCATACTCAAGAAGATTTACAGAGAAAAGGGGATAAGGGGCATTTTCTTCGATACGAAAGATCTGATCTACCGTCTGAAGGCTCTAATAGAGGAGGGTGGAAGAACGGCAGGTGCGATAAGAAAGATACTGAACCTGCCCTTAATACTCTTGGATGATCTTGGAAGTGAGAGGCTTTCCGAGTGGCAAAGGGAACTGATCTCCTACATAATCTCCTACAGATACAACAATCTTAAGAGTACTCTGATAACGACCAACTTCTCCTTAGACGGAGAGGAAAAGACAGACAAAAAAATAAAGAGCATTATAGGTAAGGACGGTATAGAGCTTCCTAAGGCTCTGATGTCTGAGAGGCTCGGTCAGAGCACAGTATCGAGAATATTTGAAATGAACAAGGTCATTTACATAAAGGGAAGGGACAGAAGGAAAAGGGTATAGTAAAATCTTGGGAATGGAAGAGATAGAGAGGCTCGTAAAGAGGTTCGTAAAGCCCGGCTACGAATACGAGATATTTAGGCAGAGGATAAAGAAGCTTAAGGTGGAGGTCTCGGAGGGAGATGTAGAAAACCTTTCGAGTTCAGAGGAATCGGGGGTTGGGATAAGAGTTTTAAGAGAAGGTAAGATGGGCTTCTCCTACACCTCCCATCCCGATGAGGAAAGTTTGCGGGATGCGGTAGAAAAGGCTATCCAGATGTGCGATCTCCAGAATCCCGATAGGGGAAACACCTTTATTAAGGAATTCAAGGAGTCAGAGGTGGAGTCGGTCTTCGATAAAGAGGGTGTAGAAGTTCCCCTCGAAGATAAGATAGGCATAGCTATAGAGCTGGAAAAGAGGGCTAAGGAGATGGACAAGAGAATAGTGGGCGTGAGGAAAGCCGGCTTCACCCAAGGTGTATTTGAGGTGGAAAGCAAAAACTCTTACGGAGTTCACTTCGGGTACTCTGGAACCTATTACACCGCCATGATAGCGACGCTCGCGCAGGAAAAGGGTGACTCCGCCATATCTTGGGAGTTCAGGGGGACGAGAAGGCTAAAGGAACTTGACGTAGAGGATATAGTCAGGGACGTGGTCTTTAAGAGCACCTCTCTCCTGAATCCGGAGCCTCTAAACACGAGGGTTATGCCTGTAATCTTCTTCAGAGAGTCAAGCGCGATGCTCTTAGAAGCCTTTTCGAGTATGTTCTTAGGAGATTCCTACGTAAAGAACAAGACGCTCCTCAAGGACAGGGTCGGGGAGAGCGTTGGGAATGAGCTTCTTACAATAATCGACGATGGATCAATGAGAGGGGGTTTTTCGACAGTCCCCTACGATGCTGAAGGTGTGCCCCGAAGAAGGAACATTGTCGTAGAGGAGGGCGTTTTTAGGGGCTTCCTCCACAGTCTTTATACGGCGGAACTCTCTCAGGAGGAACCGACTGGCAACTCAGAAAGGGGAAGCTACAAGAACCTTCCCGCGTCGGGGATAACGAATCTCTTTATCGAGAAAGGGGATAAAACGCTTGAGGAACTTATAAACATGGAGAAAGAGGTTCTTCTCGTGATCGACCTGATGGGTCTGCATACGGTCGATCCGGTTTCGGGAGAGTTCTCTCTCGGAGCATCTGGTATCCTTTTCAAAGATGGAAAAAAGGTTCACCCTGTAAGGGGTGTTACGGTGGCGGGCAACGTTCTTGATCTCTGGAATAAAATAGTTGCGGTGGGGGACGATATAAAGTTTTACGGTAACGTGGGGTCTCCCTCCCTGCTGGTGAGGGATATAACGGTAGGGGGAAGCTGAGATGAGAAGATCCTTCGTTTTCTTCCTCTGGCTGTTCCTTATTATATTCGTACTCGCGTCTTTATACGTATCCTTTAACGCCTACCTGATGGACAGGGACAGGAAGATACTTGCCAACATGGGCACGTTCTTTCTGGAAGTGGAGAGGGGTAAAGAGAGAATCGAGCTACCTTATCCGGAGTACTCGGTGATAGTTTACATGAAGAAGCCGGACAAGAAGTTTATGAGCGCCAACGTGCTATCGGATATAGATAGGAGCAAGTACCTTTCCATGAGCGTACCGAAAGGAAAGGACATAGTGTACCTCTACGTAAGGAAGGTAGATCTCCTTGATTACCTTGGATTTGTGGGTCAGGTTCCTCTCTACACAGGGCTCCTCGTAGCGAGTTTGTTGCTTTACCTTAGCATATTCTACTTTACCGTAAGGGAGTTCGAGCTATCCCAAAGGGGCAGTGTAACCGAAGATCTGCTGAACAGGCTCAAGGCGTTTCGGCTAACCTTAGCCACCTTTAGAGTGATCCCCGAAGAGAGCGTTGACGAGATGAAGAAGATCGTTGATAGTATTCTAAAAAAGAGGTGAGGTGGGATTATGAAGGTGCTAATAGTATCCTTTGACAAAACCCTGACGGAGAATTTAAAGAAGGCGCTGGAAGGTCACGAGGTTTACACTGCAAAGAACAGCGAGGAAGCTCTAAAGATGATACCTGCCGATGTGGAAGGAGTTATCTACGATGCGATATCGGGTGCGATATCGGAGGAGGACATAAACACTCTGTATACCAAGAAGTTCAGCAACGCAAGGTACATCATACTTTACGATGAGCTCTTCCCTGTGGAGGAGGATAACATCATAGTCTCTCAGAAGATGCTCGTCCCAAGGGACTCTGAACCTTCCGAGATAGTGAAAAAACTGACGGAGTTCCCTGAGGAAGAGGCAGAGAAGGAAAGCTATGAACCCCCCCCCGAAACAGAGTACGAGATAGAACCTACCAATCTTGAGACCGCGGGCATGGATACGGTCGGGGAGCCCGAGACACCCGCCGCCGAGAGTGTTCAGGAAGTAGAGGAAGAGGTTCCCCCAGTTTCCGCCGAAACGCCCTTTGAGGTTGAAGCTTCCACATCAACCGGCACCCGTAAGATCCTTATAGTGTCCTTCGATCAAACCCTTATAGACTCCTTGAGAACGGCCTTAGGACAGAGGTACGAGGTTGTGAGCGTAAAGACGGTAAGGCAGGCTATGGAACAGGGAAAGGATGCGGACCTGATAGTTTTTGACGCGATCTCAGGAGTGATAGCTGAAAAGGGTCTCATAGACATGGCTAACGATCCGGTCCTCGCCAGCAAGCCATACGTAATACTCGTGGACGATCTGTTCCCGATAAACGTGGACAACATACCTTTGGAAAATAAAATAGCCCTTTCGAGGGATACTGACACGGCACGGATAAAGGAGGTGGTGGAGGAGAAGATCACCTCAGCGCCGGCACAAACTCAGGAGGTCCCTACAGCAGGGTTGGTAGAGGAGACAACCGTTGAGGAGCCCACGGAGGAGGCTCCACAGATAGAGATCGAAGAAACGCCTCCTGAGATCGAAATAGAGAAAGAGCTTCCTCAGGATATACCCGAGATAGAAGTGGAGGAAGTGTCACACCCTACTCAGGATATCTCTACAGAGGAAGAGGTTCCAGCCCTTGAGGCGTTAGAAAGGTTCATGGAATCGGAGGAAATATCTAAAGAGGTTCAGGAGCAGGAGGAGGTGAGCGAACCGGCTACTATCCCGGATTTTGAGGAAGCTCCAGCCGTTGCACCCGCTGAGATCAACATTGACAAAGCTATAGAGGAGGCTGTAGCTAAAGCCCTTTCCGAAGAAAGGGTGAAGGAAGCGGTCTCCAAGGCACTTCAGGAAAGCCTCGGGGAACTCAGGGAAACTATAGGTGAGCTTATAAGGAGTGAACTGGGAAAAGCCTTTGAGGAGATCGATGTAAAGAGCCTTATAAAGGAGGCTACCTATCAGGCTCTTAAGGAGAGGCTCGAGGAACTCATAACCTAACCGAACACCTTCTCAAAGATGTAGTCCCTGTACTTCACGAACTCCCAGGGGTTAAAGATCCTATCAAGATCCTCCTCACTCAGATACTTCCTCACCTCTGGATCAGAGAGAAGAACCTCTTTGAAATCCTTATCGGAGTTCCAGCTCTCCATAGCGCATCTCTGAACGAGGTCGTAGGCTCTGTCCCTGAGCAGACCCTTTTCAGTAAGGGCTACGAGAATCTTGCTCGAGAAGTAGAGGCCTTTGGACAGTTCCATATTCTTACGCATCCTCTCTTTGTTTACCACGAGACCTTTGAGTATATCGTGGAAGAGGTTGAGAATGTAGTCCAAAGCTATGGATGAATCAGGAAGGATTACCCTCTCCGCGGAGGAGTGGGATATGTCCCTTTCGTGCCACAGGACCACGTTTTCTAAAGCAACGTTTAGATTAGCCCTTATCACCCTCGCTAAACCACAGATCCTTTCTGAGTGAATGGGATTCTTCTTGTGGGGCATGGCAGAAGATCCCCTCTGACCCTCAGTGAAGGGCTCCTGAACCTCCAAAACCTCTGTCCTCTGAAGGTGTCTTATCTCGGTAGCGAACTTCTCTAAGGAGGCGGCGGTCAGAGCCATAGCGCTCACGAACTCCGCGTGCCTGTCCCTGTGGACTATCTGGGTCGAGGCGGGTTCTATCTTAAGACCGAGTTCCTCGAGGGCTATCCTTTCCACCTCTGGGGGGACGTTGGAGTAAGTTCCCACAGCACCCGAAATCTTTCCGTAGGATACCCTCTCCTTAGCCTGAAGGAGCCTCTCCCTATTTCTCCTCATCTCGTCGTACCAGACCGCCATCTTTAAGCCAAAGGTCGTCGGTTCGGCGTGAACTCCGTGGGTCCTCCCTATCATGAGGGTGTCTTTGTGTTCGAAGGCAAGCCTCTTTATCTCCTCCATAAACTTATCCACGTCCTTTATAAGGATCTCTAAGGCTTCCCTCATGAGGAGGGCAAGGGCTGTGTCTATCACATCGGAGGAGGTGAGACCTAAGTGGATGAACCTGCCCTCCTCGCCCACCTGCTCGGATACGGCGGAGACGAAGGCGAGGACGTCGTGTTTGTAAACCCTCTCGTACTCCCTTATCTTCTCTAAGGTTTCGTCGTCTATCCTCGTCCTCTCCTCTATCTTCCTGAGGGCTTCGGAGGGTATCTTGCCGAGCTTAGCCCAGGCTCTGCAAACCGCTATCTCCACATCGAGCCACTTCTGGAACTTGTTTTTCTCCGACCAGACCTCTCCTATCTCCTTCCTCGTGTAGCGCTCTATCATGGCTCTTAAATTTTATGACAGAAGACATCAATTTCGATACTCGTAGCTGATAGAATTGGAGCAAAACCACGGAGGAGGTGGATCATGGCAGAGACGGTAACGCTTAAGGGAAATACAGTGACCCTTGCAGGACCTGCTATCAATGTAGGAGACCCAGCTCCTGAGGCGGTCGTCGTAACGACAGATCTTCAGGAGAAGAGAATAGGGGGAGCTAAAGGAAAGGTTCAGCTCATAATAACTGTTCCCTCCCTCGACACGCCCGTCTGTGAAACCGAAACGAAGAAGTTCAACGAGATGGTAGCCGGGCTTGGAGACAAGGTGGACGTTACAGTTGTATCGATGGATCTTCCCTTTGCGGAGAAGAGGTTCTGTGAGAGCTACAACATCGGGAACGTCACCGTAGCCTCCGACTTCAGGTACAGGGACATGGAAAAATACGGCGTCCTCATAGCCGAAGGAGCCTTGAAGGGTATTCTGGCAAGGGCTGTCTTCATAGTGGACGCCGAGGGCAAGGTTGCCTACAAACAGCTCGTTCCTGAAATAACTGAGGAGCCCAACTACGACGAAGTTATGGAAAAGCTCAAGGCGATGACGTGAGCTTCCCGTAGTATCTGCCGCCGAGCGTAACGTACCTCAGTATCTTCTTGAGATTTCTCAATCCCTTCAGGTCGGCAGGGGACCTGAGGGTTCCCTCTTTTCTCCTTCTAATTATCTCCTTTGCCGTCTTCTTCCCTATGCCGGGAACCCTGATAAGGAGCCCGTAGTCGGCGGTGTTCAGCTCTACGGGAAAGAGGTGGATATTCTTCTCAGCCCACACCTCCTTGAGATCCCTATCGGGAAGCATCCCTCCCTCGAAGGGGAGTTCTCTCCAGCTAAAGCCGTAATCCCTTATCAGGAAATCGGCCTGGTAGAGTCTGTACTCCCTTCTCTTGGACTCAGGCGGTCTGTCCTCGAGAGGCGTTCCTCTAACTGGAAAGAAGGCGCTGTAGTATACTCGCTTCAGCCTCAGCTTCCTGTAAAGGTACTCGCTACTCCTCAGGAGCTCCTCATCACTCTCGCCGGTCACCCCAACCATTACCTGGGTTATCTGATCCTTCTTCGGAAAGTTTTCCAGTATCCTGCTCACCTCGGTTATCCTGGGGATTATATCCTTTCTGAGGCTCTTACCCTTAGCTATGCTCTTTAGCCTATCCTCGTTCGGAGCCTCTATGTTTATGGACACCCTGTCGGCGAGCTTGACGGCCTCTTCGAGGGTCTGCTGACTCACCCCCGGCATAAGTTTGAGGTGTACGTATCCCCTGTAGCCATATTTCTTCCTCAGTATGCTCACCGTGTCTATCATCTTCTCCATCGTCAGTTCCGGATGGACGAATATCCCTGAAGAGAGAAAGAGTCCACGAACCCTGCCCTTCTGGTACAGCTCTATAAACCCCTTGGCGAGGTCCTCCGGTGAAATGTAAATTCTCGGCGTTGCTTCCCTATCTCTCCTGAAGACGCAGTAATCGCAGTTCTTATCACAGTAGGTTGATTGCATGACCTTCAGGATGGGCTTCTTCCCTCTTGGGGTTGAGGCGTCGTATATGCATCCTTCGAGGTTGGGTTCTCTCTCGCACTCAAAGCTGGCGAGCTTGGAGAGGAGTTTCAGTTTCTTTTGGTGATCCATCGGTAAAAAGATACTTCCTTGATACAGGTCATCAACTCGTGTTTTTTCGAGCATATGCTTTACAGAGCAAATTTGGAGGTAGAGTATGGCGGACCTGCAGGAACTTGCGGTGAGCTTCGGAAAGTTCGTCGCCGAAAGGGACGAGATACAGATAGAGGACATAACTGAGGAGACGGTTGAGGAGGTTGTTCAGGAGTTCATAAGACAGGTTTTGAAAGGTAAAGGTTTGAGCGAAGATGAGCTCGCCCTCGTTAGGGTCGCTGTTGAGCACGGGCTCTACGACGGAGCTACCGTGAACGAGATGGAGGGCTGACAGCCCTGATAAAATTAACTTTGTGGAGGAATTAAAGAAGCTCAGGGAAGAGATAGACAGGATAGACGAGGAGATACTCCGCCTTCTGAACGAGAGGGCGAGGATAGCAAGGGAGATAGGGGAGATAAAGAAGAAGAGGAACATGGAGATCCATGTCCCCGAAAGGGAAAGGGCTATCTTCGAAAAGATCCTTAAGCTAAATAGAGAGAAGTTTGGGGAGGAGTTTCCCTCCGAGGCCCTTGTCCACATCTACAGAGAGATAATCTCCGCCTGCCTTTCTTTAGAGAAGCCTCTCAAAATAGCCTACCTTGGTCCGAAGGCGACATTTACCCATCAGGCGGCCCTGGAGTTCTTTGGCTTCTCCGCCCAATACGTTCCCTGCGCCACCATCAGGGACGTCTTCGTAGAGGTGGAGTCCGAGAGGGCAGACTACGGCGTGGTTCCTGTTGAGAACACGATAGAAGGAGTTGTGAATTATACACTCGATATGTTCCTTGAGAGCGACCTGAAGATCTCGGGAGAGGTTGTAATTCCTATAAACCTTCATCTCCTCTCCACCACCGAGGACGTATCGGAGATAAGGAAGGTTTACTCCCACAAGGTAGCCCTCGGTCAGTGCAGGAAGTGGCTCGAAAAGTATCTCCCTGACGCTCAGCTCATCGAGACGGAGAGCACCGCAAAGGCCTGTGAGATAGCCCTCGAGGAAGAAGGCTCGGCGGCGATAGCGAGCGAGGTGGCGAGTTACACCTACCACCTGAACATAGTTGCGAAGAACATACAGGAGAGTTCTGACAACTTTACCCGTTTCCTCGTCATCTCAAGAAGGGAGATGAAACCTACGGGAAAGGACAAGACGAGCCTCATATTCGCCGTCAGGGACGAGCCGGGAGCTCTCTACAGAGCCTTGGAAGCCTTCTACCTGAAAGGAGTGAACCTTACGAAGATTGAATCGAGACCTTCGAGGAAGAGAGCCTGGGATTACGTCTTCTTCGTAGACTTGGAAGGACACAAAGATGAGGAGAGGATAAGGGACGTTCTCAAGGAGCTCAAGAAGAGAACCCAGATGGTCAAGATACTTGGATCTTATCCCAAGGCGCTCCTTAGCGAGTGAGTTATAATTAGAGTCATGGAGGTTCAGCACAGAGACGACGCTTTCGAGGCGTTAAAAGAGGCGAAGGTGGTTGCAGTTGTCGGTATATCTCCCAAGCCGGAGAGACCATCTTACTACACCACTGAAAAGGTGGTTAAAAAGGGCAAACACAAACTATACCTTGTAAACCCGAGGTATGCGGGTCAGGAGATATTTGGGATAAAGGTACTTCCTTCTTTGAAGAATATCCCCGAGCCGGTGGACATCGTAAACGTCTACAGAAATCCCGCCCACGTTGAACCCATAGTTCAGGAGGCTATAGAGATAGGAGCCAAGGTGGTCTGGCTCCAACCTGGAGCGGAGAACTTTGAGGTTATAGAGAAGTACAAAGATAAGATAAGGTTCGTTTACAACGCCTGCATAGGTGTAGAGGCAGGTTACCTCTGAGTCCTCACACCACTAACGAGTTTCAACAGAAGCTTGGGCAGTTCCTCCTTTCTGACTACGAAATCAACGCATCCTGTCTTTATGGCGTTTTCAGGCATAGCCCAGAGGATGGCGGTCGATGGATCCTCGGCCACTGTTACACCCCCCGCCTTTTTAACTTCAACTATCCCCTTAGATCCGTCGTCTCCCATGCCTGTGAGGATAACGCCGATGGTGTTCCTCTTAAAGACTTCAGCGGTGGAGGAGAGTAACAGGTCCGCGGAGGGTTTGTAGATGAACCTACCGTCCTGGACGTATCTAACGTAAGCCCTCTCAGGTGTTCCTTTTATGGTCATGTGTATCCTACCCCTGGAGATGTAAACCGCACCACCTTTAATGACTTCCCCCTCCTGTGCCTCCTTAACAGGCAGAGGACAGAGGGAGTCGAGGTGGCGAGCGAAGGCGGCGGTGAAGGTGTCGGGCATGTGGATCGCTATCAGTATAGGTGAGGGGAAGTCCTCTGGAAGTTTGGGGAGTATAGCACTCAAGGTCTGGGGTCCTCCAGTTGATACACCTATAGCCACCGCAGGCGGTATATCGAAGTCCATCCTTCCCTCGGAGACAGGTCTTCTAAAGCTCTCTGAGGGCTTCCTCGAGGTCTGGAAAGCGGCCCTTATCTTCGAGATGATCTCCTCCCTGAAGGAGTTCAGCTCGGCATAATTAGCAGGTTTGGTTATGAAGTCCACCGCCCCCCTGCTCAGAGCTTCTATAGTCTCCTTAGCTCCCTCCTTCGTAAGGGCGCTTATCATTACGACCTTGCACTCAGGGCATACTCTTCTTATGTGCTCTAAGGCTGTCAGCCCGTCCATTATCGGCATGTTTATGTCGAGAGTTACGACGTCGGGTCTAAGCTTCTCCACGAGGGCCACCGCTTCCTTTCCGTTGGAAGCCTCCCCGATCACCTCTATATCTGCCGCAGAGGAGAGTATCTTCCTCAGTGCCAGTCTGATAAAGGGTGAGTCGTCTACGATGAGAACCCTCATTCTTCCCTCCTCCTGTAGAAGGTGAACCTTCCCTCCTTGAAAGGCTCGAAAAGGTGGTAGAACTCTTTACCGAGTATCTCTGTGGAAGAGAGAACGAGGATACCACTTCTCCTCATGGAGTTCTTCAGGTTTTCGAGGGCTACCTCCTTGGACCTCCTGTCGAAGTATATTAGGACGTTCCTACAGAGAACAACATCAAAACTCCCCTTAAAGGGTTCGAAGCTCTTGGGATCTATAAGGTTCCCTTCCACGAACTCAACCATCCTCTTAACCTTCGGAGATATACTTATAAAATCTCCCTCTAAGATAACGAGATCCCTGTACTCTTCGGGTATGTCTCTGAGCTCTTCCTTCCTGTACCTTCCCTCCCTCGCCCTCTCCAAGATTTTCACGTTTATATCCATTCCGATGACCCTACCCACTATTCCTCTCCTGACCATCATCATTGCGAGGGTGTAAGGCTCCTGTCCCGCTGAGCATCCTACACTCGCAAAGTTGAGGTTCTTCCTACCTTTTAACACGTTATCGAAGAGGGTCTCAAGCTGTTCCCTCTCCCTGAAGAACCTCGTTTCAGGAACGGTCATAAGGTCTATCAGAATCTTCCTCCTCTCACCATCGTTCATAAAGTAAGAGATGACCTCCTCGGGAGAGAGTCCGTTTAGGTTAAGACTCTTCAAGAGCCTCTCCAACTTATACTCTAATATCTTCATCCTCTCGTCGGGGTAGAAGTTACCCGTAAGATCGTAGATCATCTTTCTGAGGAGTTCTATCAGGCGAGCCCTCTCTTCTGTCTTCACGATCCTTCCTTGCACATTTATTTTAAACTAATTAAATTAAGAGACTTGGGAGTTAAAGATGTTAGAGTGGCTTTTAAAAAGGATCTTAGGCACTAAGAACGAGAGGGAGATTAAGAAGTTAAGACCCTTTGTAAGGAAGGTAAACGAGCTTGAGAAGGAGCTTGACGAACTGCCCAACTCCGAACTCGTGAAGAGGGCGCAGGATCTATATAACAGGATAAGGCTGAACGAAGAGATAAAGGAAGGGATAAGGGACGGTGAGATAACGGAGGAGGTCATAGAGGGGTTTGCCCTTGTGAGGGAGGCGGCTAAGAGAACCTTGGGGCTCAGGCATTTCGACGTCCAGCTGATCGGCGGTTTCGTCCTACATCAGGGAAAGATAGCGGAGATGAAGACGGGAGAGGGTAAGACCCTCGTTGCAACGCTTTCCGCCGCGGTGAACGGGATGACCGACGAAGGCGTCCATGTGGTTACGGTGAACGACTACCTCGCGAGGAGGGACGCCCAGTGGATGGGTCCCATATACAAGTTCCTCGGTCTCGAGGTTGGAGTAATAAACTCCGACGGGATGTCCTACAAAGTGGAGTGGGCCGATGAGGAGGCTTTTAAAGAGGCTATAGAGAAGGATCTGAGGGTCTGGCCCAAAGGTTTCTTGGAGGAGATCCTTCCCTCCGAGAAGGTGAACGTGGAAGCTAAGAGGGCTTTCTTCACGATCCTTAAAGAAGTCCAGAGGAGGGAAGCCTACGAGGCTAACATAACCTACGGAACGAACAACGAGTTCGGCTTCGATTACCTGAGGGACAACATGGCCTTCTCTAAGGAGGACATAGTTCAGGTAAAGGGACACAACTACGCCATAGTGGACGAGGTGGACTCGATACTCATAGATGAGGCGAGGACTCCCCTAATAATCTCCGGACCCGCCCAGATGGACATAGAAATCTACAGGATCGCCGACAGGGTGGTGAGGAAGTTGGAGAAGGGTAAGGACTTCGAGGTGGATGAGAAGAACAGGACGGTAAACCTCACGGAGCAGGGGATAGCGAAGATAGAGAGGATGCTGAACATAGACAACCTCTACGACCTCAAGCACATAGACCTCCTCCACGCGATAGTCCAATCGGTCAGAGCCCACCACCTCTTCAAGAAGGACGTCCACTACATCGTAAGGGACGGAGAGGTTCTTATAGTTGACGAGTTCACCGGAAGGGTCCTTCCCGGAAGGAGGTGGTCCGACGGACTCCATCAGGCAATAGAGGTTAAAGAGGGGGTAAAGGTAAAGGAGGAGAACCAGACCTTAGCTTCAATCACCTTCCAGAACTACTTCAAGCTCTACAGGAAGCTCGCGGGAATGACGGGAACCGCCGAGACGGAAGCCCTCGAGTTCAGGGAGATATACGGACTCGACGTTGTGGTGATTCCGACCCACAAACCGATGATAAGGAGGGATCTGCCCGACCTCGTTTACAAGACCAAGAAGGAGAAGTGGGAGAAGGTTGTAGAGGAGGTTCTTATAAACCACCTCTTCGGGAGACCCGTCCTCGTCGGAACGGTCTCGATAGAGGACAACGAACAGCTCTCCTCACTTCTGAAGAACAAAAGGCTCATAAAGAGGATCCTTGAGAAGGAGGAAGTGAAGGGGAGGATAGAGGAGCTTAAGAAGAAGTACAACGTGAGCGAGGAGGAGTTTGAGAAGAGACTCAAGGAGGTTCTCAAGAGGGGAATACCCCACAACGTTCTGAACGCCAAGCACCACGAGAAGGAAGCCTACATCATCGCCCAGGCGGGTAGAGTGGGAGCGGTAACCATAGCGACCAACATGGCGGGAAGGGGAACGGACATACTTCTCGGAGGGAACCCCGAGTACATGGCGAAGGAGATACTTATGTCTCAGGGTAAGAACCCGGAGGAGGCGAGCGAGGAGGAGTGGAAGAGAGCCTTTGAGGAGGCTTACAGGATAACAGAGAAGGAGAAGGAAGAGGTAAGGAAGCTCGGCGGACTCTTAGTGATAGGAACGGAAAGGCACGAGTCGAGGAGGATTGATAACCAGCTGAGGGGTAGATCCGGAAGGCAGGGGGATCCCGGAGAGTCGAGGTTCGTTCTCTCCCTTGAGGACGATCTCCTAAGGCTCTTCGGTGGGGAGAGGGTGAGCAAACTCATGGACATGCTCAAGATTCCCGAAGGAGAGCCTATTGAAAGCAGGATGGTTACCAAGGCTATACAGAACGCCCAGAAGAGGGTGGAGGCACAGAACTTCCAGATAAGGAAGAGATTGTTTGAATACGACAACGTGATGAACACCCAGAGAGAGGTTATCTACGCTCTGAGGAGGGACATCTTAGAGGGGGAGAACCTTAAAGAAGAGATCTACGAGTTCATGAGGGACGTCCTCGAGAAAGAAATAGACAGACTCCTTCCGGAAGAGGATCCCGAACTCTGGGAGCTCGAACCTCTCAGGAACTTCCTCAGGGAGTGGACGGGAAGGGATATAGAGATACCTCAGGTAAGGGACAAGGAGGAGCTCGTAAACGCCCTCCACGAGAAGCTGAAAGAAATTTACGAAGAGAAGGAGAAGGAGATAGGAAGCTCCGAGGCTATGAGAGAGCTCGAGAGGGTGATACTGCTGAACATCCTCGATACCCTCTGGAGGGAACACCTTCACGTCTTGGACAGGCTCAGGGAAGGCATATACCTGAGAGGCTACGCCTC
Organism: Hydrogenivirga okinawensis; assembly: GCF_055385515.1. Classification (NCBI taxonomy): domain Bacteria; kingdom Pseudomonadati; phylum Aquificota; class Aquificia; order Aquificales; family Aquificaceae; genus Hydrogenivirga; species Hydrogenivirga okinawensis. The sequence continues at coordinate 976,117 of NZ_AP042386.1, forward strand.
CAGAGATCCGCTTATAGAGTACAAGAGGGAGGCTTTCGACCTCTTCGAGGAACTCCTTCATAACATAAAGTCCCACACCGTCTCCGCTCTCCTGCAGGTTCAGATAAAGTCTCAGGAGGAAATAGAGCAGGAGAAAGAGCTTGAGGAGAAGAAGCACGAGGAGCTCTTGGGACAGGCGGTATACGCGGGGACAGATGGGGGCAAGAAGGGACCGAGACCCAAGACCCTCAAGGAGAGGCTCAGGAACGAGAGGTTAAGAAAACAGAAACTTAAAGCCAAGAGGCTCGAGAAGGCACAGGAGTAATGGAAACCGCCATACTTCTGATCTCATGCCCCGACCGGAAGGGGATAGTAAGGGAAATAGCCTCCTTTATCGCAGATAACAACGGCAACATCGTTCACTTCGACCAGCACATAGATCCTTACAGGGGAGTTTTCTTCGCGAGGGTGGAGTGGGACATCGGAGATTTTCGAATACCTAAGGATGAGATAGAGGAAGCCTTTAAGCCCATCGCCAAAAGGTTCTCAATGAACTTCTCTCTCCATTTCAGCGACTACGTCCAGAGGGTAGCCATATTCGTCTCCAAGCAAGATCACTGTCTCTACGACCTCCTCCAAAGGTTCAAAAGCGGAGAGCTGAGGGGAGAGGTGAAGCTCGTGATAAGCAACCATCCCGATCTAAAACCGATCGCGGACTTCTTCGGGATCCCCTATTACCACGTTCCTAAGAGCAGAAAGAACAAGAGGGAAGCGGAAGAGGTGGAGCTGAAGCTCCTTGAGGAGAACGGGATAGACCTGATAATCTTGGCGAGGTACATGCAGATCCTCTCGAAGGACTTCGTTGACAGGTACAGGAACAGGATAATAAACATACACCACTCCTTCCTCCCAGCCTTTCCTGGTGCAAAGCCTTACCACAGAGCTTACGAGAGGGGTGTGAAGATCATAGGGGCTACGAGCCACTACGTTACCGAGATCTTAGACGAAGGACCCATAATAGAGCAGGACATAATAAGGGTGAGCCACAGGGACACTTTGGAAGACCTGATAAGGAAGGGGAAGGATATAGAGAGGATAGTTTTGGCGAGAGCGGTTAAGTGGCACCTCGAGAGGAAGGTTCTCGTTTACGACAACAAGACCGTAGTCTTCGATTAGATTTCAGAGTCCATAATGCTCTCCTTTATTTTCTCTATCTCCCTTCCGAGATCCCTACCCTCGAGCCCTTTGGCTCTCAGCTTCTCTATAACCTCAGAGGGAACCTTGACGAACCTGAGCTTCTCTACGTAGATTCTTACCTTCTCCCTTATATCCTCCTCCGTCATCAGGAGGAGGAGGAGAGAGAGATGAATCCCCTTCAGTGCCCTGTATATCTGGGAGTTCCTTTCAGCCTTCCTGAGCTCCCTTTTAACTCTGCCGAGCAGCCGGTAGAGGTTCCCCATGTTCTCCCTGACCCAGGCAGGAGCGGAAACGTCCTTCAGAAACTTAGAGCTCACCTCCGGTTTGACGGTCGAGAGTACGAGCATAAGAAAGATCCAGCCGTAGTCCACACGCTCCGAGGGAAACTCCAAGGAGTGCCAGTCCACAACTCTCTTTAGCGAGAGAAGTTTGTCCTCAAGAGCCTGAGTCCAGCTAAAGCCTTTTATCACGTGCTCGAGTATCCTGTACCTCCTGTATAGGGCGAGGATGTCGAGGAGGCGATCCTCTCTCAGGGCGAGCCTTATTTCGTTCATTATCCTGCCTGTCGGAGCCTCCTCAAGCAATCCTAAGTTTACTGCCTGTTTAAGGAGCCTTTCGGTGCTCTTGGAGAGCTTGAACCCAAGCCTGCCGGCAAACCTCAGAGCTCTAAGGATCCTTACAGGATCCTCTATGAAGCTGACTGGATGAAGAACTCTGATTATCCTGTCCTTGAGGTCCCTTACTCCCCCGAAGTAGTCTATCAGGGTTCCGAAGTCCTCGGGATTCACGGAGATCGCCATAGCGTTAATGGTGAAGTCTCTCCTTATCAAATCCTCCTTAAGGGAGGCCTTCTCTACCTTGGGATAGGCTCCGGGTCTGGGATAGGTCTCCCTGCGTGCCGTCGCAAACTCTATCTTGACAGCTCCTACCTTCAGGTGAGCGGTCCCGAACTCGGGAAAGGGGTGAACTTCAATACCGTGGCTCTCGGCGAGCTTTCGAGCCACCTCTATAGCATCACCCTCCACCACGAAGTCAAGATCCCAAACCTCCTTACCGAGGAGGATGTCTCTGACAACACCTCCAACTATATAGGCTCTGTAGTTCATACTCCTCGCCACCTCCCCTATCTCCCTTGCTATACCCTCGATGTTTTCTGGCACCTTCACCTTCCTGTGGTAAGCCTTCAGCTCTCCTAAGTCTTCCCTCATCCTCTGTAGGATGTCGAGTCTCGTTACAACACCCACAACGGTCCCGTCCTCAACCACTGGGATCAACTTCTGACCAAACTTGGTAAGGATCTCCTCAGCCTCCCAGACGGGAGAGTCAGGATTCAAGGTTGTAAAGTCCCTGCTGGCGAACTCCCCGATAGGATCTTCTGGGTAGAGCTTTGAGAGCTTGAGCAGCGCCTTCTTGGAGATTATGCCCACGAGGTTCCCCTCCTTGTCGATGACCGGAGCGTTGGCAAAGCCTCTCTCAGAAAGTTCCGCGAGGGCGTCCTTAACCGAGAGGTGCTCCGAGAGGAGGAAGGGAGGTGAGGTCATTATGTCCTTCACCTTCAGCTTCGGGGGCTTAAATCCACGGAGGAAGTTTATGAGGAGGCTCTTAACCCGTGCCGCGGAAACGTTCTCCAACTTCGTAGCCCCGGCTTCGGGATGCCCTCCACCACTGAAGTGGGATAGGATCTCACCCACATCTATCTCCTTAGTCTGAGAGCGTCCGAAGACGTAGGTCTTGTTCTCCGCCTCGATTATCACAAAGAAGGCGTCAGCCTCTTTCAGATCCTTAACCTCGTAAAGGAGTGCGTTCACGTCCGGTTCGTATTTCTCTAAAACGGCTGTAGCTATTGCCACCTCGAGACCGTCCATATATATCTTCTCCACGGAGGAGAGTATCCTCCGGACTATCTCTATCTGCTCCTTAGTAAAGGTCTCGTGCATGTACTTCCTTATAGTTCTAAGGTCCGCTCCCTTGGAGAGGAGCCAAGCTGCAGCGTTCAGATCTCTCTCTGTGGTCCCTTCATAGGAGAAATTCCCCGTGTCCTCGTATATACCGAGGGCTATGACGGTAGCCTCTTCGGGAGTTATTTCCACGTTCTTTTTAATCAGTTCCTCGACAACGAGGGTTGTGGCAGCTCCCACCTTATCCACCTTACCCTCAAACTCATTAACGTCTCCAGAGGGATGGTGATCAAACACCATTATCTTTCTGACCTTGTCCTTCGGAACGTTTTCAGGGAAGTATCTTGTATCAACCAGCAGTAGATCGAAGCTATCGGGCAGACTATCGGTTATCCTAAAGAGGTGCTTGAAATCCCTGAAAACGAGTCCTGCTCTCTTCGAGAGATACTTGGGAGTAAGAAGGCAGACGTCGGGGAAGAGCTTTTCAAGGGCAAGGGCTCCGCTAAGGGCGTCGAGATCCGCCCCCTCACACAGTACTATTACCCCACTGCAATTCATATATCTAAGTTAGCTCAAAAAAGTAAAGGCGGAAGATGTAAACAATTTAACAATTTTGTAAACAATTTAACATAGCCTGAGCCTATACGTCAGTCCTTACAATCTTAAAATTTCAGATGGAGGACCGTTTTTCAGTTTTGGCACGGTTCTTGCTAATAAAACTTGCAAAAGGAGGAAGAAGGATGAAGAAGGTGGAGGCGATCATCAAACCTTTCAAACTCGACGAGGTGAAAGATGCCCTCGTAGAACTGGGCATCGGGGGTATGACCGTTACCGAGGTCAAAGGTTTCGGTCAGCAGAAGGGACATACGGAGATCTACAGGGGAACTGAGTACGTCATAGACTTCCTTCCTAAGGTCAAGATCGAGGTGATCGTCAAGGACGAGGACGTGGAGAAGGTCGTGGACACGATCGTCAAGACCGCTCAGACGGGAAGAGTGGGGGATGGAAAGATATTCATAATTCCTGTTGAGGACGTCGTTAGGATAAGAACAGGTGAAAGAGGAGAAGCAGCTGTTTAAAAATCTATTAAAGGAGGTGCAGGCATGCCTAAGTACTCACCACAGGAGGTCTTAAGCCTGATCGAGCAGGAAGGGGTCCAGTATGTGGACCTGAGGTTTTCCGATCCATTCGGTCAGTGGCAGCATCTAACCATTCCCGCCTACGAGCTTTCGGAAGACACCTTTGAAAACGGAAGGGGATTCGACGGTTCCTCCATAAGAGGATGGCAGAGCATAAACGAGTCTGACATGCTCGCAAAGCCCGATCCCAACACCGCCTTCATAGACCCCTTCATAGAGCCCAAGACCCTCGTGATGATATGTGACATCTATGATCCCGTCACTGGAGAAAGATATGGAAGGGACACGAGATACATAGCCCAGAAGTCTGAGCAGTACCTTAAGCAGACGGGAATAGGGGATACAGCTTACTTCGGACCTGAGGCGGAGTTCTTCATACTTGACTCCGTGGAGTTCGGAACCGCCGCGAACTACGCCTTCTGGAGGGTGGACTCTGAGGAGGGCTGGTGGAACAGAGAGCTCACCTCCACTGGGTACAAGATACCTCACAAGAGGGGATACTTCCCCGTTCCCCCTTTGGACAAGACTATGGATCTCAGGAACGAGATGGTCTCTATACTCTCGGAGCTGGGTGTAACCGTTGAGCTTCACCACCACGAGGTCGCCACCGCCGGACAGGCGGAAATAGACATAAGGTACGACTCCCTCGTAAATCAGGCGGACAAGCTCTTCCTTTACAAGTACATCGTAAGGAGCGTCGCTGCCAAACACGGAAAGTACGCTACCTTCATGGCTAAGGTTCTCCCCAACGACAACGGATCGGGAATGCACACCCACTTCTCCATCTGGAAGGGAGACGAACCCCTCTTTGCGGGATCGGGATACGCGGGACTCTCCGAAACCGCCCTCTACGCCATAGGCGGTATCCTCAAGCACGCGAGAGCCATCGTAGCCTTTACCAACCCGACAATAAACTCCTACCACAGGCTCGTTCCCGGCTTTGAGGCTCCCGTAAGGCTTGCCTACTCTGCAAGGAACAGATCCGCCGCCATAAGGATACCCATGTACTCCCAGTCTCCTAAGGCTAAAAGGATAGAGGTCAGGTTCCCCGATGCCACCTCCAACCCCTACCTCGCCTTCAGCGCCATACTCATGGCGGCTATAGACGGGATAGAGAACAAGATAGATCCCGGAGAGCCCTTCGATAAGGACATCTACTCCCTGCCTCCCGAAGAGCTTGAGGGAATACCCCAGCTCCCCGGATCCCTTGAGGAAGCTCTGAACGAGCTCGAGAAGGATTACGAGTTCCTCCTCAAGGGCGGTGTCTTCACCGAGGAGTTCCTCCAGCTCTGGATAGAGACCAAGAGAGCGGAGATAGACGAGCTCAGGTTCACTCCTCACCCCAAGGAGTTCGAGCTCTACTTCGATATCTAAGCTTTAAACACCCCGCCTTTGGGCGGGGTCATTTTAATAAAGGAGGGAAAAGAGATGAGGCGCGCACCCCTTTGGACGGGTCTGTCTATCCTTTTGGGAGCCATCCCCGCCTTTGCAGGAGAACCGAAGCTTGACACAGGAAACACCGCCTGGATGCTCATGGCTTCTGCCCTCGTAGTTTTCATGACCATTCCCGGGCTCGCCCTCTTCTACGGAGGACTGGACAAGAGCAAGAGCATACTCAACACGATCGCCATGTCCTTCGTAGCCTTCGCTATAGTTACGATAACCTGGCTTGCGGTCGGCTACTCCATAGCCTACGGGGACGACATAGCCCAGTTCATAGGAAATCCTTTTCAGTACTTCTTCGGTAAGGGGATAACTGGTATAAACGCCGATACAGGATATCCGGCTCTCTTAGACCTGATGTTCCAACTCACCTTCGCAACGATAACGACCGCCCTCGTGAGCGGATCCCTCGTGGGAAGGATGAAGTTCTCGGCTTGGATAATCTTCTGCATACTCTGGAGCATAATCGTTTACGCTCCGATAGCCCACTGGGTCTGGGGCGGTGGGTTCCTGAGCAACGACGGAGCTTTAGACTTCGCCGGGGGGACCGTGGTTCACATCAATGCGGGAATAGCCGGCCTCGTTGGTGCTTTGATACTTGGAAAGAGGAAGGAGCCTCAGCTTATACCCAACAACGTTCCCTTTGTGGCTCTCGGTGCTGGTATCCTGTGGTTCGGCTGGTTCGGATTCAATGCGGGTTCAGCTCTCGCGGCAGATACGATAGCAGTCTACGCTATGGTGAACACGACCGTCGCTACTTCTGCAGCAGCGTTGGCGTGGATGTTCGTCGAGTGGGCGAGTGCTGGTAAGCCCACGGTAGTTGGAATATCCTCGGGAATAATCGCCGGTCTTGTAGCCATAACGCCCGCGGCCGGTTTCGTTAATCCCGTGGGAGCCATATTCGTCGGCGCGATAGGTGCAGTCATAGCTTATTTTGCAGTAGCTAAGCTTAAAGCTGCCCTCGGATACGACGATGCCCTCGACGTCTTTGGAATTCACGGTGTTGCGGGTATGGTCGGTGCAATCCTCACAGGGATTTTTGCCGATCCAGCAGTGAACGAGGCAGCTGGTCTGCTTTACGGGAACTCCAAGCAGGTCCTTATACAGATCGAGGGGGTCGTGGCGACCCTCGCTTACTCGGGCGTGCTCACCGCCATCATAATGTTCATTGCTAAGGCTCTCACTGGTCTCAGAGTTAGGGGCGAGGAAGAGATAGAGGGCCTCGACGGGACCCAGCACGGAGAAAGTGCATATAACCTGTAAACGAGCGGGGAAGGAGGCTCAGTCCTCCGCTCCGTTTCTCTCTTTTTGAAAACTTAAAAGGAGGTGTTAGAAATGAAAAGGAAGCTACTGCTAACGGCGGTCCTGGCTCTCGCCGGAAGCTCTCTGGCAGAAGAGAAAACCTTTACGCTGAAGGTTTCCCAACCCTTCGAGCTTTACGGAGGCGTGAGCGGTGGCTACTTCTACAGCACCAACCCCATCTCCGAAAACAGAGATGCGAGGGACGCCTTCAAACTTACTAACGCGGTTGTAGGAATAACTGGCGGTAGCGATAAGGTAAGCTTAGACCTCGCCGTAGGTGCTTTTTTGGGTGCCAACATCTGGGATGGAGGAGCTACACAAGACGTTATCTCCTATACCTCAGGTGATGTGGTCAGGAATGAAGCCGGCATTCTCTGGGGATACGTCACCCTATCACCCACAAGCAACCTCTCGGTAGATGTAGGTTACCTGACGACCAACGTAGGTGCAGAGGTGATAAACACCTACGCCAACAAGAATATAATCCTTGGTACGATCTGGTACGCCCAGCCGGTAATATATCCCGGTGTTAGGGTTACCTTTGATATAAACGATAACGTGAGCGTCTACGCTGAATACAACAACGACGCTCTCAATCCGAAGAAGGAAGCCTTCGCCCTCGGATCTCTGGGGTCCTTGGCTGGTATAGATTACGCGGTGAGCTACTACGACTATACAGGCTTTAAGAACTTGGTGGACGTTGTGCTCGAATATTCGATAAACAACGTAGAGCTCGGATTGAACTTTGACTACCAGTGGCTCGATGACTCGGCAAAGGCACCCGGTCAAGACGACAGCGCATACGGCGTGGCTCTATACGCAACACCTAATTTCGGAGCTCTGTCAATTCCTGTCAGGTTCGAGTACTTCGACGAAGGAACGAGCGGGATATATTTTGGCGGAGCCGACAACGGCTACACCGTGACCATAACCCCCACCTTCAAACCCACGGAGAACTCCTTTGTAAGAGCCGAGGTCGCCTACATCTCAACGGACAACAAGGTATTTAAGAACGGAACGGAGGACAACAAGACCACCTTGGCGGTTGAGTTAGGCTTTACGTTCTGAGCCCTGCACCCGTTACGCCCTTTGCCCCTCTGCGGGGCTTTTTTAATATTAAAGAGAGCTTTGAAGGGACTTCTCTTGGATATAGACGGGGTCCTCTACGCAGGGGAGAGTCCTATCCCGGGAGCGATAGAGCCTTCAGAAATCTCGGAGGGGTTTAAAGTAAGGTTTATAACGAACCACGAGGAAGCCTACCGGCAAGGTAGAGGATCTTACAGGGATACCTCCTGAATAACATGGTGGTGGGAGATGTTCGCTATAGCTTCAACCTGAACAGAGCTTTTAGATACTTAATGGAGTCAGTTAGCCCTTCCGTTCCCGTTGAGGGATTCCCACTCCTCCGGGGTTAGGACGCTAACCACCTTCTTCCTTCTCCTGTTCTCGAAGCGGACGTATCCATCGGTCAGGGCGAAAAGGGTGAAATCCGACCCCATACCCACGTTCTTACCGGGGTATATCCTCGTTCCCCTTTGCCTCACTATTATGTTTCCAGCCTTTACAAACTGACCGCCGTACCTTTTTACACCAAGCCTCTTAGAATGGCTATCCCTTCCGTTTCTCGTAGAACCACCACTCGCCTTGGAAGCCATCTCAAACCTCCTTTATCTCTTTAATTAATACCTCGGTGTAGGGTTGTCTATGCCCTTTCCACCTCTTATAGTTCTTCTTGGGTCTGTACTTGAAGACGGTAACCTTCTTACCTCTTCCGTGAGCTAAAACCTCGGCGACCACCTTACCTTTGTAAAACTCAAGGCTTCCGTCCTCTTTCCTCACTACAATAGGCTCGAACTCTACCGTTGAACCCTCCTGAGCTTCTATCTTCTCTATGCGGAGCTTCATCCCTGGCTCGACCCTGTACTGCTTTCCTCCTGTCTTTATGATGGCGTACATCCTTTGGACCTCCTGTAGAGTTCAATAGTATATCACATATCCCAATGATAAAATAGACCTCCCATGGATAAGGTCTGGGAGGTTCACGGTCTAACGGAGGAGGAGTACGACAGGATAGTCTCCTACCTCGGAAGGGAACCTAACAACGTAGAGCTCGGTATTCTCGGAGCGCTCTGGTCCGAGCACTGCTCCTACAAGTCTTCGAGAAAGGTTTTAAGAAAGTTCCCCACGAGGGCGGAGTGGGTCGTTCAGGGACCCGGTGAGAACGCGGGGGTTGTAGAGATAGACGATAAGGTCTGGATCGCCTTCAAGATCGAGAGCCACAATCACCCCTCCTTTATAGAGCCTTTCAACGGGGCGGCTACGGGCGTTGGTGGGATAATCAGGGACGTCCTCTCCATGGGGGCAAGACCTATAGCTTTAACTGACTCCCTCAGGTTCGGGGAACTCACCGATCAGAGGACGAAGTTCCTCGTGAAGGGTGTGGTGAAGGGGATTAGTTTCTACGGAAACTCCATAGGTGTTCCCACCGTCGCTGGGGAGACCTTCTTTGAGGACTCTTACAGGACAAACCCTCTCGTGAACGCCTTCTGTCTCGGAGTGATGCCGGCGGGGAGGATGTTCAGGGCAAGGTCCACGGAGGTCGGTCAGGTCCTCTTTCTTATAGGTTCCACCACAGGAAGGGACGGAATACACGGAGCCGTGATGGCTTCTGGGGAGTTCGCGGAGGACACCGAGGAGAAGAGGCCCAACGTTCAGGTGGGAGACCCCTTCTTCGGTAAAAAGCTGGTGGAAGCCGTTTTGGAAGCTGTGGAGAGGGATCTAATAGTAGGAATGCAGGATCTCGGTGCCGCCGGTTTGGCCGGTTCGGCTTCGGAGCTTGCAAGCAAGTCTAAGATGGGCGTGGAGCTTTACTTGGAAAAGGTCCCCCTAAGGGAAGAGGGAATGACTCCCTACGAGATACTCCTATCCGAGAGTCAAGAGAGGATGCTCCTTGTAACCGATGAGGAGAAAATAGAGGAACTTGCGAAGATAGCCGAGTTTTACCACCTTAGCTGGGCTGTGGTAGGCAGGACAACAGAGGACGGAAGGCTGAGGGCTTTCTCTGAAGGGGAAGTTGTAGCCGATCTCCCCGTAAGCCTCATAGTCGATGAAGCACCGGCTTACGACAGACCTGTTCGTGAGCCAGCCTATCTGAAAGAGGTAAGGGAGTTCGATCAGGATGTTCTTCCCCTGGTAGATATAAAGGAGGCTTTCCTGAAACTCCTCTCCTCACCCAACATAGCTTCCAAGGAGTGGGTTTACACACAGTACGACTATCAGGTTGGGACGAACACGGTGATAAAGCCCGGAGGGGACGCTTCCCTGCTGAGGTTAAAGTGGGTGGTAAAACCTGAGCTGAGAACCGAGAAGGGAGTTGCCATCTCTTCGGAGGGGAACGGGAGGTATGTTTTCCTCGATCCATACGAGGGAGGGAAGTACGTAGTGGCCGAAGTGTGTAGGAACGTGGCCTGCACAGGGGCGAAACCACTCGCTATAACCGACTGCCTCAATTTCGGAAATCCGGAGAGACCGGAGATAATGTGGCAACTCACAAAGGCTGTGGAGGGAATGGCAGAAGCCTGTGAACGGCTTAACGTCCCCGTTATAAGTGGAAACGTTTCGCTCTATAACGAGACTATCGAGAAGGATGTTATCAGAAACATATATCCCACACCCGTAGTGGTGTGCGTTGGAGTGTTGGAAGACGTGGACAAACACGTGGATATAACCTATACATCAACCGGTGATCTTCTCCTTATAGGTGATTTAAACAGGGAATCTGTTGTAGATGGAAGCGAGTATCTCAAAGTGGTTCATAGGCTTGTTAAAGGTAGGGTTCCCAAGGTGGATTTAGAGAAAGAAAAGAAGCTCATAGATCTACTGATGGAGCTGGTTAGGGAGGGTCTTATAGACTCAGCTCACGACGTATCCTCCGGAGGACTTCTGATAAATGTGTTCGAGAGTGCTGTGGGTTCAAAATTCGGGGTGGAGCTGGAGATATACTCTGAGGAGAGGCCCGACTTCTTCCTTTTCTCGGAGATGCCCACGAGGGTTGTAGTCAGCACATCCGGTAACAGGACAGACAGAGTCAAGGATATGGTTGAAGAGAGAGGACTCGATTGGCTTTACATAGGTAGAGTGGTCCAAGAAAGGTGTTTGAGGATAAGTTTTAACGGAGACAGAATTCTCGATGAGGATATGGATTCCCTTAAGGAGGTGTGGCAGAGATCCTTAGAACTGGCACTCTGATATACGTTGTTACTCTGATCACCGTTTTGTTTCTCGACCTCTTTACGAAGAGGCTTGCGGAAGAGTATCTCGCTGACAGGAGTTATGATGTACTTCCGTTCCTTAAACTCTTCCTAATTTACAACAGGGGTGCGGCCTTCGGTATATTCGCGGACCATCCGGACTGGATAAGGATACCTCTGCTCGTCCTTACGCCCATCGTAGCCTTTGTGATTACCTACATTTACTCTAAAAGGAACGGAGACGCCAAGGTATCCTTAGCCATGGGACTCATAGCTGGAGGTGCCTTAGGAAACCTGCACGACAGGCTATTTCTTGGTAAGGTTAGAGACTTTATACACCTCCACGTAGGGAATTATTACTGGCCTGCCTTCAACGTAGCGGACGCCTCCATAACGATAGCAGTGCTCCTTATAGTCCTCCACTACCTTAGGAGAGGTTGACCTCCCTCTTCAGCTTTACCACCTCTTCCTCCTTTAACTCCCTCCAATCGCCAGGCTTAAGCTCCTTCTCAAGGACGAGACTCCCGATCCTTATACGCTTCAGGTTTAAAACTCTGTATCCAAGAGAACCGAAGAGCCTCTTGATTATGCGGTATCTACCTTCCCTGATAATCAGCTTCAAGACTCTGTCCGAAAGTCTCTTAACCGAGATTAGATCGACAGGCTTACCATCTACAACAACTCTTTTTAACGTTTCAAAATCCTCTCCGAACCTCCTATCGAGCTCTACCATGTACTCCTTTTCGACCTTCCACCTGGGATGGGTTAGTCTATGGGCAAGCTCACCGTCGTCGGTTATAAGTAGAAGGCCCTCCGTGTCCACATCGAGTCTTCCTGCAGCGAAGAGCTTACGGGAGCCGAATCCTTCCCCTAAGAGATCGAGAAAGGAGGGGTAATCCGCTTTCCTCTCCGTCGTGGAAAGGTACCCCTTGGGTTTATAGAGTATAATGTAAACCTTTTCCTTGGGCAGAATCACCTCACCGTCCAGCCTAACCTCCCCATGTTCAACTTTAAAGGATATATCCCTTACAACCTTTCCTCCCACCTCAACCCTTCCTTCCCTTATGATGCGCCGCGCTGCCGATCTCGGTACGTTGAGGGCTTTGGCGATGAACCTATCGAGCCTCATTGTCTATATAATATCCCCATGGGATACGTCTACATAACCTCCTTCGGAAGGGTGGAGGGAAGGCTCCTTTTAGCCTCTGGATTTAATATAAAGGAGATCTTCGGGCTCGAAGTCAGGGTTTCCTCAGTCCCCTTTCCTCCGAGGTTAGGCTTTAATCCCGAAAGGAGTCAATATCATGCCGGAAGTATAATCTCCTATCTGGATAGCGTAGAGTTCCCGCAGATGGTAAGACTTTTAGCTCTCGTGGAGTTCGATCTATACGAGGAAGGTCTGAACTTCGTTTTTGGAGAGGCACAGCTGGGAGGGAGGAACGCCGTAGTGAGTATCTACAGACTGAGGGATCCGAACGAGAATATTCTCTTCGAGAGAACCTTCAAGGAGGTGAACCACGAGCTCGGTCACACCTTTGGGCTAACCCATTGTTCCGATCCCATGTGTGTTATGAGCTTTTCGAACTCTATCTATGACGTGGACCGAAAGACGCGGTTCTTCTGCCTTTCCTGCAGAAATAAGCTGTCCTCAGCCCTTGAGATTTATCCTTAGTATCCAGCTGGCGGTCAGAAAAAACCAGATCAAGGTAAGAGCAAAACCGGTAAGGAGCATGTAGGTTGTTCCCGTTCTCAAGAATATACCACCCATAGCACCCCCTATGAAGGCTCCCACGAACTGCGAGGTGTTGTATATCCCTACCGAGAGCCCTCTCGTGTCTCTGTGAGAGAGCTTGGTAAGGAGCGAGGGCATTATAGGCTCTAAGAGGTGGAAACCCACAAAGTAGAGGGTAAGGAGGGCTAAGACCCCGTAAAAATTGCCTATCAGGAGGGGGGTGAGAAAACCAAGACCTATCAGAGCTATACCGATAAGAAAGACCTCTCTAATCTTCCCCTTCTTCTCGGCTACTATCGTGGAAGGAACCATTATGGCCACGGAGATGAGAATTATGGGAAGGTATATCTTCCAGTGTTCTGGCTTAGGTATGCCATACCTGTATATCAGCTCTATCGGTATCACCGTGAATATAGATACGAGTAAGGCGTGCAGAAGTCCGACGGAGAGGTCAAGCATCTGCTGGTTTCTGTCCCTCAATATATCACCCATATGGGAAAGGGAGGGCTCTATCTCCTTATGATGTTTCGGAGGTTCTTCTATAAAGAGAAGGATGTAAAGCATTGCCACAGTCGAGAGAAAAGCGGTAAGGTAAAAGATGAACGGGACTCCGAACTTGCCCGCTATCACAGGTGCAAGGGTTATACTCAGGGCAAAGATCATTCCAACGGAGGCTCCTATGTGGGCGAAGGCTCTCGTTCTGACCTCCTCTCTTATAAGATCTGCCGCAAGGGAGACGGCGGCTGAAGATATGGCTCCGGCCCCCTGAACGAGCCTCGCGAGGATCATACTCCATATATTCCAGGCGAGTCCGCCCAATACGCTCCCGACAACGTAAGCTAAGAAACCGAAGGTTATAACAGGTTTCCTTCCGTATTTATCCGAAAGGTAGCCGAAGGGTATCTGTAAAAGTGCCTGGGTGAGACCGTAAACACCTACCGCTATACCTGTGAGGATGGGCGTGCTCCCCTCGAGGTTTTTAACGTAAGGAGCGAGGACGGGTAGGAGAAGAAAGAGCCCCAACATACGGGTCACTACGGCAAAGGTTATTCCAGCGAGGGTTTTCTTTTCTTCGGGGGTGAACATCGAAAGTATTATAGCTCAACCCTCTAAGCTCGCCCTTATGATCTCAAGCAGTGTGAGGAGTGTCTTTTTAACCTCCTCCTTGTTCTTTGCAGATAGAGGTATCACAGGTATACCTTCCTCGTCCGATATATCAAGGGCAAACTTAACATCGTCTGCGGGCCATGCGTTAGGTAGATCCTGCTTGTTGGCACCTACTACTATTGGGACAGGAAACCTCGACTGGAAGAAGTTTATTATCTTCCTCGCCTCGTGGAAGGTCTTGGGATCCGTGCTATCTACGAGAACTATGATGCCAAGGGCACCCTCTCCCAAAATCTCCCACATGAAGTCGAACCTCGATTGACCGGGCGTACCAAAAAGATAAAGCTCGTGCTCGTCGTCTATCCTTATCTTTCCAAAGTCCATGGCGACGGTGGTGTAGTCTTTCACGTTCTTCTCTATGGCGGTGGAGGTCTTTCTCTCTGTAGCAACCGTCTTTATCTCGCTAACCGTGTTTATAAACTGGGTCTTTCCGGCGGCGAAGGGACCCGCCACCACTATCTTGATCTTCTTAAGCTCCTTCATACCCCCACCTACAGCTGTTTTATCTTCTCTATTATCTTCGCAAGGAGATCGAGAGTTATAGAGGGCTTTTGAACTCTCTCCTTTCTCTTTCTCCTTATTATCCCCGCAGCTAAAAGTCCGTAGAGCGCTCTGTCTACCGTGAGCCTGTCGAGACCCGACTCCTTTCTGATCTCCGCAACAGTCCTACTACCGTTTACGAGAGAGAGGACCTTCTTCTCCTCCTCGGTAAGGTTTACTCTGCTCAGCTTGGTATCCGCATCGGGAGCCTTCTCAAATATTAGCAGTTCATCGGATATCTTTCTCTCAACCTCCTCTTCGGTTAAACTCCTCGAAGCCCTCATTATGAGCTCTTCTACGGTATAGTAGACGGGTACGTCGCTGTCGTACTTTATGAAGCCAGGGGTGAAGGAGAATATACCCTCCTTCTGATCGAGTCTGGGCAGAAAGAACCTTTCTATGGTCTTAGGTATGTCCTCCCTCTTTATTCTCAATTTATTTATGAGCTGATCGAAGTTTCTGTCGGTATACACCCTGAAAACCTTATCCACCGGGCGGGCAAAGACTATCTCTCCATCCTTAACGTAATAGGCTACTATCATATCTTTCCACTCTACAAGGAGAACACCGCTCTTCTTGTCCTTTGCTAACACCTGAAGAATGTCAGCGAAGCTGAAAGTGGTAAGATCCCCCGTCAGAGCCATTTACTAACCTATCACCTCCTTAAGCTGTTCTTGTGCCTTTCTGATCTCCATCAGAAGAAGTCCGAGCTTAGCGGTATTGCTTGCAAGAACGGTCAAAACCGCATCCTGACCTATACCGGTAAGAACTATATAGCCTTCCTCCCCTTTTATGGTGATCTGCTCAAGGTTACCCTTCTGAAGCTCCTCTGTAACCTTTTCCCCCAAGGAGAGTATAGCCGCACTCATCGCCGCCACCCTGTCCTCCTCTACCCCTGGCCTGAGGACGGCAGATATGGGCAGCCCATCGGCACTTACCAGAACCGCTCCCTCCAAACCGGAGCTCTTGATCAGTTCTTGGAGTATCTTCTCATACCTGTCCATAGCTTACGTCCCTCCTTCGTAGTCCTTTAAAAACTTAAGCTCTTCCGTCAGCTCCTCCTGCACCTTCTTAATTCTCTCTATCCCCTCCTCGAGCCTCTGCAGATCTATTTTATCGGTTTTTTCTTTTAAGAGTGAAGATATCCTTTCGATCTCCTCGCTGCACTCATGCAATTTCTTTTTAACTCTTACAAGTTTGTCCGTGTATATCTCAAGGGTGTGCTGTATCGACTGTCCAAGGGCACCGACTGGATCTAAGCCCGTGGGGAACTCCACTCCCACGTATCCTCCCTGAGCAAGTTCGAGAGCCTGGTGGATCTTGGCTGCGTTCTCGGATATGGACTCGAGTTCCTCTTCGAGCTCCTTTATCTCCTTTTCATACCTCTCTTCGAACCCCTGAACGAGCTCCCTTATACTGTTCACTATGGTAAGAACCTCCTCGTGTAGAGGTATGGGAACGACAGCCTTTTCCTTGCGCCTCTCTTCAAGGATCTCTATAACGTAGAGAAGCCTGCCGAAGAGCTCCTCCATCTTGTTTCTTGTCCACAGGATGTTGAAAAGCACCCACAGGGCAGATATGCTGAAGCCTACCGCGACCGCATAATAGGGACTGATTCCTCCAAAGTAAGTGAGGGCACCAGCTATCAAAAGTCCAAGGAGAAGGGCAGAGGCTAAGAAGAATTTCAGAAGTTCTCCGGCAAGGGAGGAAAGCTTAGGAGTTTCAACCATAGGCTCGCCCTCATCTTTACTTCTATATCCTTATCGTTACTTGTATTCCCCTTTTCAGTCAGAGTTCTCTTCCACAAACAGCTCCCTCCTCATAGCTACCTTCCCCGTCCTTGCCATCTCTTTTATACCGAAAGGTTTTAAGAGTTCAAGCATGGCGTTGATCTTGTCCTCGTCTCCCGTAACCTCTACAGTGTAGGTCTCTTGCGAGACGTCAACAACCTTCCCCCTAAAGATCTCCACAATCCTTAGAACCTCGTCCCGAGCCCTTGAGGTAGGTGTGTGAACCTTTATGAGAACCAGCTCCCTCTCAACGTGGGGAACGTCGGTTATGTCTCTGACTTTCAGAGTATCTATGAGCTTCCTGAGTTGCTTTACCACCTGATCTATGACTATGTCGTCCCCAACAACCTCTATGGTCATCCTCGATATACCCGGTTCGTGGGTCTCACCTACAGAGAGGCTCTCTATGTTGTAGCCCTTCCCAGCTATGAGCGTAGCTATTCTTGCGAGGACACCGATCTCGTTTCTAACCTTGACGTTTATTATGTGCTTCCTTACCTGCCCCTTCCTCGTCTGCCTAAATTTGGGAGCTTTTGCAACGGTTATGTCAGCCCCACCTACGGTGTCAGCCATACCTAAGCCTCCTTAACCAACAAGATACATAGTCTCCGCCTCGGTTCCCTTCCCGTCCTCAAGGATCATGTCCCTGTAAGACTTGCCAGGAGGAACCATCGGGAGAACGTTCTCCTCTCTGTCCACAACGAAGTCCAGAATAACAGGTTTATCCTCTATCTTGAGAGATTCCTCTATGATTTCCCTAACCTCTTTGGGCTTTTCAGCTCTGAAGCCAACAGCTCCCATAGCCTTGGCGAGCTTCACGAAGTCCGGCTGAAGGCTCAGATCCACCTCAGAGTACCTCTTGTCGTAGAAAAGCTCCTGCCACTGTCGCACCATTCCTAAGTAGGCGTTGTTTATTATCGCCACCCTCACCGGCACTTTGTACTGAACCGCCGTAATGATCTCCTGCATGGTCATCACAAAGGAACCGTCTCCGTCAATAACGAAAACCTCCTTCTCGGGGCGTCCTATTTTGGCACCTATACCCGCTGGAAGACCGAAGCCCATAGTCCCCAGCCCACCGGAGTTAAGGAACTGCCTCGGATAGGAGAACCTGTAAAACATCGCAGCCCACATCTGATGCTGACCTACGCCGGGAACTATGATCGCATCGCCCTTCGTCGCCTCGTATATCTGCTCTATCACGTACTGAGGCTTTATGACCTTCTTTGAGTTCTTATAGGTGAGAGGATGGAGCTTCTTCCACTTCTCTATCTGCTCTATCCACCTCTCCCTCTCCTCGGGATACAGGATCTTTCCTCCCTTTCTCTTGAGCTCGTTTATCAGCTTCCTGAGAACTATCTTTACGTCTCCAACGATGGGAACGTCCACGATTATGTTCTTGGATATGGAGGCAGGATCTATGTCTATGTGGATTATCTTCGCATCGGGGGCAAACTCGTCTATCTTGCCGGTAACCCTGTCGTCGAACCTCGCTCCAACCGCTATCAGAAGATCGGCGTTGTAAACAGCCATGTTGGCGTAATAGGTTCCGTGCATGCCGAGCATTCTCAGAGACAAAGGATGAGTTTCCGGGAAAGCTCCTTTACCCTGGGTTGTGGTTGTAACTGGTATCTTCATCATCTCAGCAAGCTCTATAAGCTCCTCCTGAGCCTCGGAGTTCACCGCCCCACCACCGACGTAGAGGACAGGCCTCTTAGCCTCCATTATCAGCTTTGCAGCCTTCTTAATCTGCTGGATATTACCCTCCACGTGGGGTTTGTAGCCAGGGAGAGCCTTCTTTACCTCTTCTACGGAGGGGATCTTGACATCGGAGAGCTGCTGGGTTATGTCCTTGGGTACATCTACGAGAACCGGTCCCGGTCTTCCCGTCCTCGCTATGTAGAAGGCTTCTCTGATGATCAGAGGAAGTTCCTCTATGTTCCTGACGAGGAAGTTGTGCTTCGTTATGGGTCTTGTTATACCGACTATATCCACCTCCTGGAAGGCGTCGTTGCCTATCATGTGGGTGGGTACCTGTCCTGTTATCACAACTATCGGAACGGAGTCCATATAGGCGTCGGCTATCGGTGTCACTATGTTGGTGGCTCCCGGTCCGGAGGTGGTCATCGCCACACCGACCTTTCCGGTAGCCTTTGCGTAACCCTCAGCCATGTGTCCGGCACCCTGCTCGTGGCGGGCAAGTATGTGCTTTATAGTCCCGTCCCTGTAAAGGGCGTCGTAGACCTCCATTATGGCTCCACCGGGGAGCCCAAAGATTACCTCAACGCCCTCCTCCTTCAGAGCCTCTATCACTATATCCGCACCTTTCCTCGACATTTGTTCCTCCTGCTATCAATTAATCGTAATATATAAAATTTGTATAAGCTTTGAGGAAGTTCAAGCTCTTGTGATATAATCTTGAGGATAAATCGCAGGAGGTTCCGAGATGGGAATGCTCAGCTACGAGGAAGCCCTTGAAATCCTCCGTCAGCAGGTAAAGGAGTTCGAAGCAGAAGCGAAGATGGAGGAGGTGGGCGTAGTCTACTACGTGGGTGACGGGGTCGCGAGGGCTTACGGATTAGAGAACGTTATGGCAATGGAGGTTGTGGAGTTCGAAGGCGGACAGAGGGGTCTCGCCTTCAACCTTGAAGAGGACAACGTAGGTATCATCATACTTGGAAGTGAAACCGGGATAAGAGAGGGATCTATAGTAAGGAGAACGGGACAGATCCTATCGGCTCCCGTCGGTAAGGGACTCGTAGGCAGGGTTATAAACCCCCTCGGGGAACCCTTGGACGGCAAAGGACCGATAGAGTACGAGTACATGTCCCCCGTCGAGAAGATAGCCCCCGGCGTTGTGGCGAGGAAACCTGTTCACGAACCCCTCCAAACGGGTATAAAGGCCATAGACTCCATGATTCCCATAGGAAGGGGTCAGAGAGAGCTTATAATCGGCGACAGGGCTACTGGTAAGACCACGATATGTATAGATACCATACTCAACCAGAGGGATACGGACGTTTACTGCATATACGTCGCCATAGGTCAAAAGAGATCCACCACCGCGAGGATAATCGAGCTCTTAGAGAAAGAGGGAGCGATGGAGTACACCACCGTGGTAGTCGCTTCCGCAACCGATCCCGCCTCACTCCAGTATTTAGCACCCTTCGTGGGATGTACCATCGGGGAGTACTTCAGGGACAACGGGATGCACGCCCTCGTGGTTTACGACGACCTCTCGAAGCACGCAGAGGCTTACAGACAGCTCTCTCTATTGATGAGGAGACCTCCCGGAAGGGAAGCTTACCCCGGAGACGTTTTTTATCTACACTCGAGGCTCTTGGAGAGAGCGGCAAAGTTAAACGATGAACTTGGAGCGGGATCCCTGACCGCACTGCCCATAATCGAGACAAAAGCGGGAGACGTTGCAGCTTACATTCCTACAAACGTTATATCCATAACCGACGGTCAGATATACCTTGAGCCCGATCTCTTCAACAAGGGTGTGAGACCCGCAATAAACGTAGGTCTCTCCGTTTCGAGGGTCGGAGGAGCAGCCCAGATAAAGGCTATGAAGCAGGTAGCAGGAAGCCTTAGGCTTGACCTCGCTCAGTTCAGAGAGCTGGAGGCCTTCGTTCAGTTCGCCTCGGAGCTCGACAAGGCTACCCAGCAGACGATAAACAGGGGTATGAGGCTCGTAGAGCTACTAAAGCAGGAACCGTATAACCCCCTTCCCGTTGAGAAGCAGATAGTCGCCATCTTTGCCGGAACCAACGGATACTTGGACGATATACCCGTCGAGTCGGTTAGGAAGTTCGAGAAGGAGCTCTACACCTTCCTCGACAGCGAGAGACCCGATCTCTTGAAAGAGATAAGGGAGAAAAAAGCTCTCGACGATGAATTGAAGAACAAGATCAAGGAGGCTCTCGACATCTTCAAGTCCAAGTTCGTTCCTTGAGGGTTTACGTAGGTTGCAGCGGTTTCTCCTATAGAGACTGGAGGGGGACCTTCTACCCCTCCAACCTTCCCCAGTCCGAGTGGATAACCTACTACGAAAAGTTCTTCGATATTTTGGAGATAAACTACACCTTCTACTCCATGCCCCACCCCTATACCATGGAAAGTTTCCTTGAAAAGACCAAGAGGTTGAGGTTCTCCATAAAGGCTAATAAAATCTTTACCCACGAGAGAAGCTACACGGGTGAGGACGTAAGAAAGTTCCTCTCAGCCTGCGAGCTTGTTATTGAGGAACGCTTCATCGCCTTCCTCTTCCAGTTCCCACAGAGCTTCCGCTACTCCCCGGAGAGCATGGACTACTTGAAGAAACTTTCCGAGGACTTCGCCGGCTTGGAGAAGGTAATCGAGTTCAGGCACCGGAGTTTCGCAAGGCATGAGGTTTACGAATATGTAGAATCCCTTGGCTTTTCCTTAGTGAACGTCGATGCCCCGAAGCTTAAGGGGCTCTTCCTGGGACCCTGGGAGTCAGTGGGAGAGATAAACTACGTAAGACTCCACGGAAGGAACGCTCAGAAGTGGCACAAGGGAGAAGAGTCTTTCGAGAGATACGACTACCTGTACTCCGAGGAGGAACTGAGAAGTTTGAAGGAAAAGATACTTAGGATGCAGAAGGGAAAGGAGACCTACGTGTTCTTCAACAACCACTACAGGGGCAAGGGAGCCCTTAACGCCCTTCAGATGAAGGAACTCCTCGGTGAGGAGGTTAGGTATCCCAAAGGTCTGAACCAGCTCATGGCAAGGAGACTCTGGGAGTAGAAATTCATAAGGGATTTCTTATATTATTATTTTGTCTTGCAGGAGGTGGAGAGTTGAGGAGGCAAATGCTCAAGTCCAAGATTCACAGGCTTACCGTGACGGGATCAGAACTCCACTACGAGGGAAGTCTATCTTTGGACGAAGAGCTTATGGAAGCGGCGGACCTGCTACCCTTCGAGAAAATAGAAGTATACAACATCAACAACGGTGCGAGGTTCTCAACCTACGTCATCCCAGCCCCAAGGTTCTCAGGAACGGTGAGACTCAACGGTGCAGCGGCTCGTCTCGGCTCCGAAGGAGATCTCATCATAATAGCCTCCTACGCGGAGTACGAAGAAGAGGAGCTCGCGACCTACAGTCCAAAGCTCGTGTACGTGGACTCTAACAACAGGATCAAGGCGGTGAGAAGATCTATGGAGGAAGAGAATGTTCAATGTGCCGGCGGTAACCCCTGAGGAGGCAAAGGAGCTCTTAGAAAAGGAAGGGGACAAGGTTGTTCTTCTGGACGTAAGAACTCCTCCCGAACACTTTCAGCTTAGAATTCCCAACTCCCTCTTTATACCTTTGGACGAGTTGAGGTTCAAATACACAGAGCTTCCGAAGGATAAGAAGTACATCGTTTACTGCAGGAGCGGAGAGAGGAGCGCCTTCGCTACCTACTTTTTAAGACACATGGGCTACGAAGCTTACAACTTGGAGGGCGGGATAATAACATGGCCCTACGAAAAGGAGTCAGGGGCTAAAGCCTGAGTATCTCCTCTGCCTTCATCTGGGCTTCGAGGACCTTGTTCTTTAACTCGAACGGTTCCATTTTAAGCGACGGGGCAAGTTTTTCTACTACCTTGTCCAACTTGTCATCACCCTGATTCAAGGCCTCCTCGAGGAGAGAGGCGTCCTGAAGTATCTGGCTAAGCGTCTCGTTGGCTCCGGTGTAAGCGTCCACTATAGCCGGATCTATGTTGACATCTCTCAGAAACTCGATCTTATCAACACCCAGGATCTTATCTATCAACGAAAATAGACCGGCAAGGTAAGCCTCATTAGTAAGCTCTGGTTTTGTTTTCCTCGCTATCTCTTCGGCAAGGATAGCTCTTATAAGGGATCTTTTCCAAAGGTAAGGGTTCTCTACGGATACGTAGTCGTTGGTAGCAACCAGTAGAGTAAACTTCTTGAGATTCTCCATACCGAGGTAGGCGCATGCCTGAACTATATCTTTTATCTCCTTTCTCTTAGCAAAGTATGCCGAGTTTACAAACCTAAGAAGCTTAGCCGACATGCCTACGTCGCTTGCTATTATCTTTGCAAAGTCCCTTATGCTTTGCACAGTGTTTAGAGCCGCTATCATTCTCATCAGGGTAGTTTTAAGGAAAGGAGCTATCTCAAACTCCTTAACCAGCTGTGGCTTACCTAAGTAGTTACCCTCCAATAGATCTCCCAAAGCATGAGCTTTCTCGTAATCCTTCTCGGTCTCTATCCTGCTAATGAGGAGTTTCTTGTTATTTCTCCTCACTGCGGAAGCCTTATCCTCGTTTATTCTCTTTACGGTAAACTCAACCATGTGTGCCTTCTGAAGTAAATCCACATACTTGCCTGAGTAAAGCTCTTCGGTAATGGAAATCATCGCTCCTTCTTCTTTGAGCTCGTCCAACCTCTTTAATATGCTCGAGTATACTGTCCTTCCCACTTCTATCTGAGATGGTATAAGCTCGAAGACCACGTAATCTTTGGGCAATAGGTCAAGGACCTTATTAAGCAGAGAATCTAAGGTGACGTTTATAAAGATCTTCTTCCCATCGGACACCTTCCTCACACCCAGTTCGGAAACGAGCTCTGCAATTATAAATGTGGCTTTGTTAAAGGGTACGTCCTTAGGATAGTGTTCAAGATCGTCCGATCTTCTCAGGTATACTTCGTAGCCGTACACCTCCCCGTTTTTCTCAAAGACCGGCTGTCTGGCTATTGCGAAGCTCATACATCCTCTCCCTGAGCTCCGGATAGAGCGGGTACTGTTCACAGAGCTCCCTAACCTCTTCCCTCACCTGCTCTATAACCTTTTCATCGTTTATGTTTTTGATAACTTTAGCGATGAAACGGGCTATCTTCCTCATCTCCTCCTCTTTCATCCCCCTCGTGGTCAGAGCTGGAGTCCCTATCCTTATGCCGCTCGTCTTGGTAGGAGGTAGAGGATCGAAGGGGACCGCGTTCTTGTTCACCGTTATGTTAGCTCTGCCCAAGGCGTCCTCGACCTCCTTGCCGGTCAAGTTCATGCTTCTGAGATCCACGAGTACTATGTGGGAGTCCGTTCCTCCCGTGACTATCTTGAAGCCTTCCCTCTGGAGCTCTTCAGCGAGAACCTTCGCGTTCAGTATGACTTGCCTCGCGTACCTCTTGAAGTCTTCACTCATAGCCTCTTTAAAGGCAACCGCCTTGGCCGCTATAACGTGCATCAAGGGTCCTCCCTGGATGCCGGGGAAAACGGACTTGTCTATTATCTTGGCAAACTCCTCCTTACACAGGATAAAACCGCTCCTCGGACCTCTCAGGGTCTTGTGGGTGGTGGAGGTGACGAAGTGAGAAACGGTCACGGGGTTAGGATACTCACCGGCGGCGATAAGACCAGCGTAGTGAGCCATGTCCACCATAAGGTAGGCGCCCACCTCGTCAGCTATCTCCCTCATCTTCTCCCAGTCACAGATCCTCGGGTAGGCGGAGGCGCCGCCGACTATGAGCTTCGGTCTGTGCTCCTTGGCGAGTTTGTACATCTGGTCGTAGTCTATGAGTTCGGTTTCAGGGTTGAGTCCGTATTGAACCACGTTGTAAAGCTTCCCGGAGAAGTTCACCTTTGCACCGTGGGTAAGATGTCCGCCGTGGGCGAGGTTCATACCGAGAATAGTATCGCCCGGCTGGAGGACCGCCATGTAAACCGCCATGTTTGCCTGTGAACCCGAGTGGGGCTGGACGTTGGCGTGTTCCGCCCCGAAGAGTTTTTTAACCCTCTCTATGGCAAGGTTTTCCGCTATATCGACGAACTCACAGCCTCCGTAGTATCTCCTTCCAGGAAGTCCTTCGGCGTACTTGTTGGTAAGAACGCTTCCCGTAGCCTCCATTACAGCAAGGGAAGTAAAGTTTTCGGAGGCTATCATCTCAAGGTGGTAGAACTGACGTTCGTACTCCTTTACAACTACCTCAAATATTTCCGGATCGGTTCTCAGCAGGTGTTCCATAGAAGTATTATATTACGAACCGTTAAAGCTCATCATGAAAACGGTAGAACAACAGGAGGGTGAGAGAACAGGATCGAGACCTATGGACTTGGAGTAGGTAACCACACCCTCGGCGGGGAAGGCTATCCCATCCACACCGGCGAGGATAGAGTATATGTCAAACCTGATCCTCTCCGAACCTGCAGGGCGAGCACAACCTATCATAAGGGGGGAGTTTGGTACGCTCTTCCTCGCGAAGAGAACCACGTCGACGCTCTCTTCAACAGGAGGAGGAGGAAGAAGTTGGAACTTAGCCTTTCCGTAGTAGGGCATGACTACAACGAGGACGAGGGCATCCGGCTCATACTTAGATATCATCTCTATGGCCCTGTACTCGCCCTTTATCTTTCCGTAGTGGAGACCTATTATCACATGGGGAACTATCTTGAGTCCGGCGTCTTTCAAATTTTTAAGGGAGAGATCGTAATCCTCCACGCTCTTGTGAGGAAGTTTGTAAACCTGAGCTATGGTCTCGTCGTCCCCTATTATGTCCAAGAGAACAGCATCAACTTCGGCATCCTTCAAACCTTGAGCAAACTTCTCATCCACGAGACCCACGTGGCAGGTTACGAGCATACCGAGGTCCCTCTTCACAGCCCTCATGATTTCAAAGAAGGGCTGAAGCTCCACCACCCCGTCCTTGTTAGATCCTCCGGATACAAGTATCCCTGTGACACCCTGAGCTTTAAGGTCCTCACATACCCTCCAGAGCTCTTCGGGTGTGGTGGCGGGTATCATGTGCCAAAGGATCTTGCTGGCACAGTGGTCGCACATAAGCTCACAGTTCCTTCCCGTTATGGATATGTCCACGAACCTCGGGGGAGTTCTAATAGAAAAGTCCTCCACCTCGTAGTGCTTAAAACCGGGGCTGTGAAAAAAGACCTTCTTACCGAGGTTTTTGAGCTTTATCTCCAAACCTTCCCTGAGCCTCTCGGTTAGCTTTTCATCTATCTCGAAGTCTATCTCTACCATGGATTTTCCCCTTTTAAAGAAGGCGGGGGGAACCCGCCCTGAGGATTATCCGCACTTAACCCCCTTCTCCTCGGCAACCTTCTTCAGAGCCTCGACGGCTTCAGATCCTTTGAGGAGTTGGTTGATGTCATCGGGGTTGGTAGGTTTGAGCTTCACTATCCACCCCTGTCCGTAAGGATCGTCGTTGACAAGGGCGGGGTTACCTCTGAGAGCTTCGTTCACCTCAACTATCTCTCCCTCGAAGGGTGCGGGAACCGGTCCTACCCACTTTCCGCTCTCGATCGTTGCAACGCTCTTTCCCTTCTTAACGGTTTTCCCCACCTTCTTCGGAGTATAAGCGACGAGTCTTCCAGCCATGGCGGCGGCTATCGAGGTCAGCCCTACGGTGTAGGTGCCGTCTCCGTTGTCTTTAACCCATGTGAAGGCGTTAGCCTCAGGGTCAACGTGATAAAGCAGGTCCTCGGGAACCTGACATCCGTTTACCTCTGCCATCTTACACCTCCCGTTTATTGGAATTAGGATTTATTGTATATCAGAAGACTATCAGCTTGTCCGCTTCCATAGCCCTTATGGCGAACTCGCTTGCGGGGACCACTCCGTCGAGCTCAGGAATAAGCTCATCCTCCGTAAGACCGAGGGAGTCCACAGCCTGCTTACAGGAATAAAACTTGACGCCGGCGAGCTTGGCGTCTCTCATAAAGTCGTAGACACTCTTGGGCTTCTGTCCGTTCTGGGGGGCGCAGTTTCCGTCTATGGCGGGGCAGATCTTCTCCGCTATCCCTTTCCTGATGAGGTTCGTTCCGTCCATGTTGAAGAATATCTCCACGTCAGCGTCGTTTGCCGCCATTAGGGCTGCTATGTAAAAGGGCGAGGCACACCGCCAGGGTGTCCTCGGACCGCTCGTCATCAGTATTACTATCTTCTTCTCCTCTTCCATCGCTTCACCCGTTATACGAGACCGAGCCTCTTAAGAACGGGGATAGGATCGGAGAGGTTGTCCTTGAGCTTGACGTCTCCGGCGCTGTATCCGAAGGCGAGACCTAAGAGCTGGGTGAAGTAGGCCGCAGGGACGTCAACGTCGGGAACGCCTTTCATCATGAGCCTGTGCCTGTACATCTCGAGGGAGGCGTGACAAAGGGGGCACTCGGTGGCTATTATGTCGGCTCCGTTCCTCTTTGCAGTCTGGAGTATCATCATTACGAACTTCTCGGAAACCTGCTCGTCGGAGAGGGAGTGGGGTCCTCCGCAGCACTGGGTGTGCATCGGTTCAAACTCAACGTTGGTCGCTCCTGCAGCTTCAAGGAGAGCCTCCATGTAGTAGGGGTGCTCGTCGTCGTCGGCGGTCTCCCTCATCCTGGGTCTTTCCTGCTCCTCAGTTCCGCTGTGGGAGTAAGTTCTTGAGTAAAAGTGGGGTCTCGTGTAGAGGCATCCGTAGTAGTTGGCCACCTTAAGACCCTTAAGGGGCTTCTTGGTTCTCTCCTTGACCTTTTCGGGACCCGCCTCGTGGTAGAACCACTCTAATATATGGTAGGTGTGCGGTACATCGGTGAGGGGATCCACACCGCCTTCCTTGAGGAGGGTGTTTATCCTCTCGAAGACGTTCTTGTCGGTCTCAAGGAAGTACTCGGCCCTCTGGAGGGAGAAGGAACATCCGTTGCAGGGCGCGACTATGACGTTATGGCCCTGTCTTTTGGCGAGGGACATGTTCCTCGCGTTGAGGAGCATCGTTCCCCAGAAGGTGACGTTCTTGGTCTCCATAGCCCCGCAACAGTTGTAGTCCTCCAGATAGTCGAGCTCCAAGCCGAGCTCCTTGGCAACTATCTTCGTGGAGACGTCATAAGCCCTCGCCGCTCCTTCGAGGGAGCATCCGGGGTAGTAAGCGACCCTCTTTCCTATACCGCCCATAGGCGGTTTTCTAACCTGAGCTACCGCCATCTTTCCACCTCCTTAAGCTTAGTGGGTAAAGACTCCCTCTTCCTCCATCACCTTCCTGAGAACCTGCTTGAACCTGTTCCAGTTCTTCGTCCTCGGATGGAAGAGCATATGCTTGGCATTGAGGATGAGGAAGCCTATGTTCATGCTCTTTATAGGCTTGACTGCGAGCTGCTTGAGCCACTCGGGAACCCCGCCCATGAAGGGTATGGGCTTCTTCAGTATGGGATCCTTGACCACCTGATAGCCCTGTTTCTCTATCCATCCAAATAGGAGCTCTCCGTCCTCTATCCTTCCGTACTCGTAAACGCTCTCTAAGAAGAACTTGTCGAACTTCTTGGATGGATACTCCTCTATAACACCCCTCTTAGCCATTACCCTGAGTATGGCTTTAAGCACCTCTTCAACGAGAACACCCTTGGGACACCTGTGGGTGCACTTGTGGCAGGAGACGCACCTCCACATCACGTCCGCACGCTTCTGGAGCTCGTCTATGAGTCCGAGCCTCGCGAGGTGTATGAAGTGTCTGGGGTTGTACCTCTCGTCCCAGTAGTTGTGAACGGGGCACGATGCGGTGCAGTAGGAGCACTGGTAGCACTGGAGTATAGTCTTGCCCTCCGGTTGCTCCAGAACCTCGTTGAGGAAGTCTAAGTCATAGTCGTTTATAACCCTCGGAAGTATGATAAGGTTCCAATCTCCGGAAACGTCAACTCCGTCAACTACGAGCCTTTCCTTCCTTAGAACCCTTTCCGGGTCAACAAGGCTCCTCTCGTGGATAGCCATCCTTCACACCTCCTAAGTGAATTCAACGGGGGCATTTACCCCCAAGAGCCTCTTCGCCATAACACCTGCAGGTGGGAAGAAACCCTTGGCGCTGTGCATGGTGGAAAGGGTCATGTAATCTACGTAGGTTGCGTAGATCATGGCGAGGAAGATGTCCACGAAGAGATATCCCTTTACCTTTATTCCGAACTCCTGGAGTTTCTCCGCTATCTGCTCATAGACCTGTTTGAACTGCTCGTAGGTCTCTCCGTACATCCTCCTTCCTCTACCGCCGGTAGGCGGTTCCTCTTTGAGGAAGACTATCGCGCCTGTCTCTGTCTCGGGATCCCATATCCAGCTCGTCCAGAGAATATACTTGTCGGGAAAGGTGAAGTGTAAGAGCTCTGCAGCTATATCCCTCGCGGACTTCCTGTCCACGCCCCTGATCTGCTTTGCGAACTCCTCAACCTTTTCCTCCCAGCTCCTCTCTTCCTTCTTCTTGAAGAATCCTCCCTTCTCGTCACCGTATAGAAGATCGCTTATAGCCTTCTTAAGCCTGTCTATTCCGGTCTCCTCTATGATCTTTCTCTTCTTCCTTCTTGCGGCGAAGATCCTCTCGAAGATCCTTTCCAACTCCTCCTCGGTGAGGGAAGGCAGCCTCTCTTTAGAGAGGGTCTCCTGGAACAGGGCGGACTTCTCTAAGAGCTCCTGATAGAACTCTTGAACGAACTCCTCACCTTCACCGAGTATCTTGATCAGGTAATCCCTGATAAGCGCGTCGTCTAACGTTACAGCCTTGAAGCCGCCTTCCCTCTTTTCTTCACCCATATCAAGCCGACACCTTCGCTCCTATGAACGTTGCTGCCTCAGCTCCGGCTGCCTCTCCTTCCGCAAGGGAGGACTCTATGTCTATCGGTCCCTTACAGGCACCCGCTATGAACACACCGGGCTTGTTAGAGACTATGTTGGAACCAGAGTCCTCCGCCGGAACGAGGAACTGGCTATCGGGATCTTGGGCGAGCCCGAGTATCTTAGCTACCTTTTTGGTTCCCTCAGAGGGCTCCATTCCGAGAACGAGAACGACGAGATCCATGGGTATCTCAGCAGGTCTCTGAACGATGGTATCCTCGTGCTTGACCCTGAGCCTTCCGTCCTGAGGGTTGTAGGTTATCTCCGCTATCCTACCCCTGACGTACCTGACGCCGTACTTCTCCTGAGGAGCCCAGTAGAAGGGGTACTCCCAGGTTCCGTAGGTTCTCACGTCCATGTAGTAGCAGAAGACGTCCACCTCGGGGTAGTGCTCCCTGATCTCGGAGCCCTGAAGTCCCGAGAGGGCACATCCGTACCTACAGCAGTGAACGTTTGTAACTCCCAGCTGTCTGTCCCTCGACCCAACGCAGAAGACAAAGGCGACCCTCTTGGGGAGCTGTCCGTTGGATGGTCTGTAGAGCTTACCCTCTCTGGAGAACATCTGCTCGAGCTCGAGGTTGGTGATGACGTCGGGATATATTCCGTATCCGAGCTCTCCCTTCCTTTTGGCGTCGAAATGCTGGAAGCCGGTAGCTACGACTATTGCTCCGACCTCGTGCTCCTCTCCGTTGGAGAGCTTTACCTTGAAGTTGGGAGCCTCACCCTCGCAGGCTTCGAGCTCGACACCGAGCTTGACTTCAACGTTGGGGTTGTTCTGGACCTCTTCGACGAAAGGACCTATGACCTGTTGAGGTGTCATCTTTCTGGGGATGAGTGTGTGATAGTCTTCCAAGATGGGTCTTCCACCGAGCTTCTGCTCTTTCTCGATCAGGATCGTGGGGATTCCCAACTTACCGAGGGTTCTCGCCGCCGCCAGTCCTGCGGGACCACCACCGATTACCAGGACACTCTTTGCCATCTCCTACCTCCTTAATGAAGAGTTATTGAATAAGGGGGACAGGCGTCCCCCGAACAACCGAACTTAGGACTTGAAGAGGGGCATATCTGCAGTAGCAGATCTCCTTCTCTTAAACCCGTCGGAGGTTCTGCTGTAAGGCTCGTAGAGGTCGTACTCCTTGAAGAACTCCATGAGCTCATCGTACTTACCCTGCTTCTCGAGCTCGGCTATGTGCTTGACGGTATCTTCCCACTCCTTCCTGAGCTCCTTCCAGTTGGTTATTCCCATCTTCTCAAGGAGAGGCTCGTAGTTGGAACAGTTCCAGTAGAGCTGAACGATCTTGAAGGGATGGGCTCCACAGGCGAGCGCCGCGAACATAACGTCGGACATAACCGCTACAGGATGGTACATTCCATGAGCCTTACCGATCCATTGGTTCTTCTCGAAGGTGGTCGTACATCCGGTGTCGTGGGTAACTATAAGATCCGCCTTGATCTCCTCGGCTATGACCTTGAGCTTCCTCTGTATTGCAAAAGATCTGGTGAACTCCCTCTCAGTGAGGATGTGCCTGAAACCGAATCCACAGCAGTCGTACCAGGTAGAGTAGTCAACCACCTGAGCCCCAAGAGCCTTGACAACCGCCGTGGAAGCTGCAGGTCTCTGTCCGTTGTAGACCTCAGGGTCGTAGGGGTAGTCATCCGCCATCATCTTCCAGGTGTGGCAGGCGTTGTGGATAGCGACCCTGACGTTGGATACGTCTATACCTTTAGCTTTACCTTCCTTCTCATAGAGCTCAGCTATTTTGTACCTGTTGGCATGAACCCACTCGGAGTAGTGAACGATCTCCTGAGGTATGACTATCCTTCCGTCCTCGGTCAGTCTTCCGAGCTTCTTCAGGATCGGCTTAACGGCGTCCCTGAGTTCCTTGTTGAATATGAGCTGCTCCCTCGTCTCCTTGTAGGATCCAAAGGAAGTTCCGCAGTGGATGAGTGGGTAATATCCCGTCTTCCAGGCCTGATGCATGTTCCTGAGCCAGACCGCTGCAAGGGCTACGGGGTTTGATGTTCCCGATCCGTGGTAGTTCCAAGCGGTACAGGAGGTCTGGTGGGGCTCGTTTAGATAGTCATAACCAAACTTGTTCATGAACCAGAAGATCGATGCGGGGTATCCGGGAATGTTACCGCACTGACCGCAGGACTTGTGGTGCCAGAGCTTGGCGGTGGGTATGGTCTTTATCCTTCCGGTCCTTGTATAAACCTCGACCGGCTTGTTCTCCTCTGTGATCCTGTAAACAAGGATCTCTCCCTTCTCTTCGAGCTCGTACATCTCCTCGAAGAGGTGATCGTAGTGAGAGTTCCTGTTCAGTATAGGAAAAGGTTCAGGATCAGCATATCTCAGATATGGGCTCTTCCCGTGATGTCCCATAGCTACACCTCCTCATGATTTTCTTCGGGGCACCAACCCCACTCTTGAACATATTACTCTTCCTCCTCCTCTTCCATGAGCTCTTCCCATCTTTCTTCGTTCTCCTCGACTATGTCCATGATGACGTTGTAAAGGTTAGGATCGAGCTTCTCGAGCATCTCGAATATTCCCGTCTCTCTCCAGATCGTGTACATCTCTACTGCAGTTTCGAGAGATACCTCCCAAGCAGTTTTGACGGACTTACCCACATCAAAGGGTATAGCCATCCTCTTCGCTCTGAGGTTCTCCATGTTGTCCTGCATTTTGGGTCCCCAGTCGGGGAAGAAGTCCGGCTGGAGCATGTCTGCGGAGAGCTGGTTTCCGGTGGTCATAACCTTCAGGAGAACCCTTCCGTAGGGCTTGAGGAGATCCTTGGTAGCCTCGAAGGCGTTCCTGACAGCAACCTCCCTCATTATGATCACGAGCCCTCCGGGATTGTTGACGAAGGGGCACCTGATCCAGCAGGTGAAGCACTGGGAGCATGCCCAGATGTACTCGTGCATCATGTCGTATATAACTTCCACGTCCTCCTCTAAGAACCTCTGGACTATCTCCCTCGGAGAGTAATCGAAAAATCTATTCGAAGGGCAGGATGCCGTGCACACTCCGCAGTTCAGACATCCAAATAGGAACTCCTTGAACCTGAAGTCCGACTTGACCTCCTCGTATATCCTGACCTTTTCTTCCCAGGGAACCTCCTTGGTCTTCTCGGAGATAGGTATATTGTATCCGTAAGGGTGTCCTTCCATCTCAAGCACCTCCTCAAAGATTATGCACAGATACTAACTTAGTATCTTTTTTCAGGGAGGACAAAAAAATTTCGTTATAGGTATATAAAAATATGCTTATAATCATATTTAAGTAGGGGGAGGGGAGGCTCCCTCCCTTTGAGTTACAGGGATATGACAGCATACTCTCCGCTCATTAACTTGTCCAAGAAGGCGGCACCGCCTATTATTCCGTCGCAGAGCTCCTCGTTGACGTCTTCCTTCTTATAGACGTCGGTGAGGTCAAGTGAGGGAACACAGAGGTAGATCTTAACACCGGCTTCCTTAGCCATCTTGATAAAGTCGTAAACCGTCTGATCTACACCGGGTCTTACCTTTACCTTCTTAGCGTTGTCCTTCATAAGGAGAAATCCAGCCTCAGAAGTTATGACCATCTCCACCTCGTAGTCCATCGTGGTGGCAGCGGTAGCCAAGAAGAAGGGTGCACCTGCCTGAGGGTTTATGAGCTCTCCGGTGGTAGGTTCCGCCCTCTCAAAGAAGGGAACGGTCAGAATGTAGAAGAGAAGCTTTTCATACTCCTGTCCTGCCATAATCCTCCTCCTAAAAGGTTTTTAAACGAACAGTATCATTGGCTTGTCCGCCTCAAGAACGTAGTTTATAAAGGTCGCAGCGCCCCCTGGTGGCTCGAGCCCGTCTATGAGGTCCTCATACTTGTAACCGAAGAGTTCCATGGTCATCTGGCATGGAATGAGCTTGACGTCAGCCTCCTTACAAAGCTCTATCAGCTCTTCTATCGAGGCGACACCGTGATCCTTCATGGTTTTCTTCATCATCACAGTCATGAAGTCGGTCATTCCAGGGATAACACCCATCAGCTGGGGAGGTCCAGGGAATATTGCCTCCATAAGACCGGCGAGCTGACCCACACCGGGAGTCTTCTTGACAGAAGGTGGGAAGGCCATCGGCATCCCCGGATTTCCAACAGGGGCTATCTTGAGCTGTTTCTGTTTCTCCTTGTGGATTATATTGAGCCCGTAAAAGGTGAAGAATATAGCGGACTCAATCCCAAGGGAGGCTGCCGTAGAGGCGAGTATGAGAGGAGGGTAAGCCCAGTCCAGCGTTCCTTTTGATGCTATTATCGCGAGTCTTTCACTTGCCATGGCTACCCTCCTTTATCCCTTTTTCTTAATGTAGAAGATGTACTTACCCCCTTCTTCTACCGTTTCTACAAGCTCATGCCCTGTCCTCTGACAGAAGGCAGGTATGTCCGCTTTGGAACCCGGATCAGTAGAGATAACCTCGAGAACCTGACCGGGCTGAAGTTCCTCGAGAGCCTTTTTGGTCTTAAGAACCGGAAGAGGACAGTTTAGCCCCGAAGTATCGAGGGTCTTATCAGCTGTCACGCTTGCCATACTACACACCTCCTTTCAGGTTTGAAGGACACCTTAATTAGATTATCACCATATTTTTATAAGGTGACTATTACTTTTTGTTAATGGGTAAATAATGCCGATTTATAGTTTACAGAGAGCCGTCGGAGTTGTATGTTTATTTTAACATGGAGAGGAAAGAGGAGATCCTCAAGCTTATAGAGGAGGGTTACACCACGGCAAAGGAGCTTGCCAGACATTTCAACGTATCGCTAATGACGATATACCGGGATCTCAAGGAACTCGAGGAGGAGGGCAGGATAGTCCGTAGGCACGGGATGATAGAGCTAAAGAAAGAGGATTCTCTCAAGGAGAGCCACTGTGCCGTCTGCGGTAAGGAGGTGGATCTAAGGTTCGCCTTCACGTATATACTTAAAGGTGGAAAGAAGGTACACACCTGCTGTGCCCATTGCGGTTTGATAGCTTACAAAACTCTGAATACCGAAAAGGTGGAGATGGCTCTCGCGAGGGACTTCATAAGCTGTAATCCAGTCAGCGCCTTTACAGCGGTCTATGTGGTAGGAAGTTCCGTTTCCCCCTGCTGCCGACCTTCCGCCTTTGTCTTTGCTGATAGGGAAATAGCCGAGAAGTTCGCCAAAGGTTTTGGTGGATACGTTGCGGAGTTCACCGATGCGGTTGCCAAAATGGAAGAGCTAATGAAAATAGGACATAGGGTCGATATAAGTATATAAGGAGGGAAGGATGGCTTTAGATTATCAGCCATTGTTTATTCTTGCCGGCGGCATGCTCTTACAGGAGAGGAAACTCTCCACGGTGACTAACAACCTTGCTAACGCAGATACGCCCTCTTTTAAAAGAGATCTTCTGCTTGTCTCTACGTGGTATACCGACGATGGGGTAGAGGTTCCAGACACCTCCCCCCAGAATCCGACGAGGAACTTCGTCTATCCCATGGTGAGTGGAACCTTTACCGATCTCTCGCAGGGACCCCTTAAAGAGACGGGAAACCCTCTTGACCTTGCCATAGAAGGGGAAGGTTTCTTCGCTGTGAGAACGCCCGAGGGAATACTCTATACGAGAAAGGGTAGTTTCAGGCTCGACAGCGAAGGGTATCTTACGACCGAGGAAGGATACCGGGTCTTAGACGTTCAGAACAGGGAAATAAGGTTAGAGGGAAATAAAATCTACGTGGACGGAGAGGGTAATCTGTACGTGGACGGTGAGATGAGTTCTACGTTGGGTATCTGGAACCTTCAGAATACTGAGAAGGCTGGTCTCGACTTCTTTACTGGCACTCCTCAGAGAGCAACCGCCTTTAAGGTCAGACAGGGATATTTAGAGCTTTCAAACGTGAATCCCATAGTTGAAATGGTCAGGTTAATTGAAACCTCAAGAGCGCACGAAGTTTACGCGCGACTCGTTCAAGCGGTCGATGAAGTTCAGGGGAGAGTAAACACCATAGTCCGTTAAAAGAGACTTCTCTGAACCCCTTTATTCCACACCTTCTCAACGTCTTTGAGTATACTCTTCATATCAAGCTCTTCCAGCCTCCTCTTGAGCTTTTCCATATCGGGTACTCCAACTCTCAGGTCCCCCTCTTCGAGATCCACATCCGCATCGAGCATCGGCTTAACCAGATAGTAGGAGAGTTCTACGCTTTCCTTTTCTGCGTTAGGGAACCTTCTTTTAAACTCCTCCCATCTCTCGAGTATTCCCTTTATACCTCCGAACTCCTTTATTATCTTCACCGCCGTCTTGGGACCTATGCCTTTAATTCCCTCGATGTTATCTATCTTGTCCCCCACGAGAGCCAAGTAGTCCGCTACTCTGTCGGGCGGTACACCGAACTTCTCCTCCACCTTCTTAGTGTCAAAGATCTCCCAGTTCATAGGGTTTATAACGAGGACTTTATCGCTCACGAGCTGGAGCATGTCCTTGTCCGGCGTGTAGATCTTAACTTTAAAACCCCTATCGGAGAACTTCTTTGCAAGAACAGCTATGAGGTCATCCGCCTCGTAACCGGGTACCTCAAGGGTAGGGATCCCCATAAGCTTGAGGATCTCCTTTATCACCGGTATCTGGACCTTGAGAGGATCGGGCATTGATGGTCTGCCTGCCTTGTACTCCCTGTAAACCTTTTCCCTTTTAGAGGGCATCGGAGCATCGAAAACCACCACTAGGTACTCGGGTCTCTCGGACTTCATTATGGAGAGAATGGCTCTCAGAAACCCGTAGATAGCTCCCGTGGGGAAACCATCCTTAGTAGACAGTGGAGGTAGGGCAAAGAAGCTCCTGTATATGAAGGAGGAAGCATCGATGAGGTGGAGGGTTTTCATAAGGTATGATTATATAGGATGATTAAGAAGCTCATCCTCGCCCTTCTATTACTTACGATTGCCGTCACATACTTCTTAGAAGAAGGGGTAATTCAGGAAAACTTTTCCATAGACAAGCGGAAGTTCCTGACCTTGGAGGTTCTTGTCCTCGCCATGTATCTCTTCGTTTCAGAACTCGTGAGGGTGGACGTAGTTGGTATAAGCATGATGGTTCTCCTACCCCTGCTTGGACTCGTAGATCCGGAGAAGGCTATAGGGGGTCTAAGCAGTAACGCCGTCGTGTCGATAATAGCGGTGATAATTATGGGTTACGGGCTCGATAAAACTGGTGTTATGAACGTTCTCGCCAACCAGATAATCAGGATGGCGGGCAAATCGAAAACGAGGATAATAGCCCTTATCTCTGGAACGGTTGCCCTGATATCGAGCTTTATGCAGAACATAGGAGCGGCAGCCCTCTTCCTCCCGGCGGTCGTGAGGATCTCGAAGAGGCTCAGGATACCTACCTCCCAGATACTTATGCCCATGGGCTTCAGCGCCATCCTCGGTGGGACCATAACGTTGGTAGGTTCAAGCCCTCTAATATTACTGAACGACCTCCTCGCTCTATACGACCTCTCTCCCTTCGGTCTCTTCTCGGTTACACCGATAGGTCTCTCCCTCGTCGCCGCGGGGATACTCTACTTCATAGTCCTCGGTAGATTTATACTTCCCAAGACAAAAGCTTCAGAGGACGAGGGAAAGTTTTTACCTTCAGACCTCGCCCAAACTTACGACAAGATATGTGGTCTATACGAGCTTCACGTTCCGGTGAACTTTACAAGAAGGAAGGTGGAGGAGATAGACGCCCGGAGGAAGTATCAGGTTACCATAGTAGCCGTATATCACAGGAAGACGAGGCACAAGAACTTTGCTCCCCACAGGGAGGAGTATATAGAACCCTCTGACGACATCGCCGTGATAGGCTGCCCCGATACGGTGGAGAGGTTCGCCAAAGAGCTCGGTCTAATACTCAAACCCGAGCTTGAGGAGTTCGCCGACGATCTATCCAACGTGAACGCTGGACTTGTCGAAGGAATAATCACACCGAGGTCGGAGCTCGTTGGTAAGAGCCTCAACGAAGTTTACTTCAGGAGGAGGTACGAGGTAAACCCGGTTGCCCTGGTTAGGGGTGGAGAAGTGATCTACGCTGGCTTCTCAGAGATGAAGTTGATGCCGGGAGATACTTTACTCCTATTTGGAACGTGGAACAAGCTTTTAGAGCTAAAGAATAGAAACGTCTTCGCCTTCTCGACTGAGATAAAGGGTGAGATCCTGAGACCCGAAAAGGCAAAGTTCGCCCTCTTCTGGTTCGGAGTTGCTCTCTTCATGATACTTTTCCTCAACGTAAAGCTCTCCATAGCACTCCTGACAGGAGCCCTCGGAATGATTCTAACTAAGGTTATGAGCGTGGACGAAGCCTATCAGGCTGTGGACTGGATGACCGTCTTTTTACTCGCCGGACTGCTTCCCCTCGGTATAGCCTTCCAAGAGACGGGAACTGCAGAGTTCATAGCGAGCACCATAGTCTCGAGCGTGGGAGAGATATCCCACTTCACCCTATACCTTCTTGTTGCGCTGCTTACTTCCTTCTTCACCCTCGTGGTCTCCAACGTGGGTGCCACTGTTCTCCTCGTTCCCCTGTCTATCGATCTCGCCATCGATACCGGAGCTGATCCGAGACTCGCTGCCCTCGTGGTAGGTGTGTCCGCCTCCAATACCTTTATAATACCTACCCACCAAGTGAACGCTCTAATAATGAGACCCGGAGGGTACAGGGTAGGAGATTATTTGAGAGCAGGAGCAGGGATGACTATACTGTTTATAGCTGTATTAATGCTCTCTCTCTACCTCTTTTACTAACTCGGAGCCCAGTATCTCCTCGCCCACGATAGCTATCTTTTCCAAGAGCTTTTCCAAACCCCACCTTTTATGAGCTGAAACCATCACGGATATACCCTCTACGAAGGCTCCATGGGGTAAATGCCTCATCTCATCTTCGGAGTTCACAATCCTATCCGCTTTATTCAAAACGTAGATCACAGGCTTGTCCTCGACCTTCAGCTCCCTGAGTATCTCCTTAACGGTGTGTATGTAATCGAGCCAGCGATCATCGGAGATATCAACTACGTGGAGTATTACGTCCGCCTCAGTTACCTCCTCCAGCGTAGCTTTGAAGGACTCTATGAGTTCGGGAGGCAACTTCTTTATAAACCCAACCGTATCGGAGAAGAGGATCTTTAGTTCTGGAGAGACCATCCTTGCGGAGGTCTTCGTGTCAAGAGTAGCAAAGAGCATGTCTGCGACCAGAGTATCCCTTCCAGTGAGAGCCTTGAGGAGCGTAGATTTCCCAGCGTTGGTGTAGCCTATGAGGGCAGCCTTTACGACCCTCTCTCCTGTTTCACCCCTCTCTCTCCTCTTCCTCTGCTGTCTTCTCATCCTCCTTATCTCCTCGAGCTCCCTCTTAATCTGGTGTATCCTTTTCTTTATAAGCCTTCTGCGTAGCTCCGCCTCCTGTTCACCGGGTCCCCTCGTTCCGACACCTCCCCCGAGTCTCGAGAGAGCCTTTCCCTTTCCGTAAAGTCTGGGAAGTTCGTGGGTGAGCCTCGCGAGTTCAACCTGTAGCTTAGCCTCCTTGCTCTTTGCTCTCCTCGAGAATATCTCTATAACGAGATCAGTTCTATCGAGAACCGTTCTCCCAGTGATCATTTCAAGGTTCTTGAGCTGTGAAGGTGTAAGAAAGTCATCGAAAACTATAACGTCGGCTCCAATACCCCTGCTCACCTCCCCTATTTCCTTCGCCTTTCCCTCACCGACGAAGTACCTGGGGTCGGGCCTATCCCTCTTCTGGAGTATGTAACCTACACTCCTACCCTCTAAGGCTTCTACCAGCCCTTTGAGCTCCCTTATGGATTCGCGCGCCTCTTCCCTCGATGTATCTTTATTCCAGACCCCTACGAGGACCGCCTTCATTTACCCTCCACTATTGTGCTCACAGCGTGCTTATAGATCAGGTTGGGCTGACCCTCGACGTCCAACAGGATCGTGTACTTGTCGTGGTCCAGTATCCTTCCTGTTATCCTGTTCCCTCTTGTCAGATAGACCGTTACGGTAGCCTCTTTAGCCTTCAAGTTGTTCAGCATCTCGTCCTGGATACTCACCTCTTTCTCCATCGGGTACATTCTCTTACCTCCTTCTATGTAAATATATACCCGTAGAATCCCTTTTGTTGCAAGTGGAAGGGGCATACTCTAAATTATTCCTATGCTCAAAGATACATGGCAGGATATAGGGAGACTGGAGAGCATCTTCTTAGAGATAATAGACGATCCCACTAAGAAGGAAATACTCCTCTACCCTATCTGTTACTGCCAGCTCGTGAGAAAGGAAAACAGCTTCGAGATAGACCTCGGCAAGCTGATAGGATGTGCCAACAGAACATTTCACACCTTCAGGGGCAGGTGGCAGGACGTTCTGTTAGAGCTCGACCTCTTCCAGTTCTTGACTCCGAAGGGAGACGTTCTACTGGGGAAGGATATCCTCAAGATTAGCTCTACCGACGGGATTAAGGTATCCTTCCTGCCTGAGTACAGAGAGGTTTTCTACGAGGTATATTCGAAGTTCCTCAAGTACTGGACCGTTTTGAGCAAGGTATCGAGCTACTCCAAAAGGAACACCCCTGCTGAGGCTGTTTACTTAGCCTCACTCATATTCAACGAGGAACTATACGCCGAGACCATCCACTTCTCCTCCCTTCAAAGGCTCAGGTTCCCCTACGAAGATATATTCTTCTCTGCGTTAATGGATCTCTCCGAGTTCTACATAAAGGTAAACGAAAGGAAGGAGTTCGATACCTACCTGTTGGAGAAAGCACTCACCAAGTTCCAAAAGCTTAAGGGAACATACTACGGCATAAACATGAGCAAGCTGAAAAGGGATGTGGAGAATCTAATAAAAGAGGTGGAAAAGGGAAGAAGATACTTCATAGTTAAGATCAGCTTTACCCTCGGAAAAGGAAAAGGGAGAGGATTGGTCTGGAGACTCTTCTCTAAGATCGCCAGGAAAATTAAGGAGATCGGAGGAAGAAGATGGACTTTAATGAACTCAGGAACGGCTTACTTCTCTTTCACAGAAACTTACTGGAGAAGGCAGAGCGGACAACAGACCCTCGCCTGAAGGAGGCCTACAAGAGGGCGGCGTCCCACCTCAAGGACGTTGCCGCCTCGCTCTACAAGTTCGATCAGGCTATGAAGGAGATAAAAGAGTTAGAGAAGCAAGCTAACCCTCACAATTAGATGTATAAGGAGTTCTCGGACCCCCTTTACGGCTTCGTCAGAGTTAACGTAAAGGAGTTATCCCTCATAGACTCCCTTATATTCCAGAGGCTCAGACATATAAGACAGCTCGGTCTCGCTTACTTAGTTTTCCCCTCAGCCCAGCACTCGAGGTTTGAACACGCCCTCGGTGTCCTCCACTTAACGGACAGGCTCTACTCTAAGCTCTTTCGGGATAGGGATAAGAGAATTCACCAGATACTCAGGCTCGCGGGACTCCTTCACGATCTCGGACACCCCCCCTTTTCCCACACCACCGAGGTTCTACTTCCAGAGAGAAGGACCCACGAGGACCTAACCAGGAGGATTATCTTAGAAACCGAAATATACGGTAAGCTCAGGAAGATCTTCGGCTTCACCCACGAGGACATAGATATCCTTCTCAGGATAACCCTCGGAGAACCCAAGGATAAAGAGGAGGAGTTCCTCACCCAGATAATTACGGGGCAGTTCGGCTCCGACAGGATGGACTACCTCAGGAGGGACGCCTTCTTCTGCGGTGTCTCCTACGGACTTTTCGATCACGAGAGGCTCCTCGCAACGGCGGAGGTCTTCCACGAGAACGGAAGAAGACACCTCGTTGTCCACGTAAGCGGATTGAGAGCTTTGGAAAACTTCCTCATAGGCAGGTACTTTATGTATCTTCAGGTTTACTTTCACAAAGTCGTTCGGATACTGAACATCCACCTGATAGAGATGATGAGAAAACTGCTTTCGGAGGAGAGCTTCAGCGATTTAGATAAGTTCCTCCGGACGAACGACAGCACGGTGATAGCCTTAGCCCTCTCGAGGGACGATCTCAGGGAGGATGTGGAAAGGATATTTGGAAGGAAGCACTTCAAGGAGGTGTTCTCGACTAAGGACAGGAGGGAGTTTGAAGATGTAAAAAGTGAACTTTTAAGTCTCTTTCCAGAGGATAAGCTCAGGTTCGACTCCGTTTACAAAAAGCCTTACGATGAGAGAATAATGCTTGTCTCTGGGGACAGGATCTTAGAGGTTGAGGAGATCTCCGATGTGGTGGGAGGACTGAAGCCTATAGAGATATACAGGATATACGCTGATGTATCCTTAAAGGAAGAAGTATGCTCACGGCTAAGAAGGTCTCCCTGATACTGACCTACCTCGTTTGCGGCGGATGTTTTCTATCCCTCTACGGTATAGCGGACTCTTTTCTCCTGATACCCTTGAGTCTCTTCTTAGCCCTCGGCCTTTTGAACGACTTTCGGTTCGAGGTTCATCCTCCGAGGTGGTTCTTAAACTTATCGGGAGTCCTTCTCTCCCTACTATTCCTTTTAGAGCTCAGCCTTGAGAACCTCGTAAAGCCCTTCGCCAACATCCTCCTACTTCTCATAGTCATAAAGGCTCTGGAGGATAAGAAGCCAAGGGATATATACCAGATGCTCCTCCTTAGTCTCTTCGGAGTGGCTATTACCACTACCTTCAGGCTTGATCCCAGCTTCTTAGCCTTCTTCCTCTACGAACTCTTCCTCGGACTCGTAGCCTTCGTCTTCACCAACGTGTACGCTAACATCGGGGACAGACCACTGAATCGGGAGTTTATGGGTAAGTACATTCGCTTTTCCCTTCTGTTTCCCCTCGTCGTTGCAGTGGCAAGCGTACCTTTCTTCCTCCTGCTTCCAAGGACGCAGGCACCCTTATTCGACCTCTTTGCGAAAAAAGAGAAGGGACTTATCAGTGGGATATCCGATCGTGTGGAGCTCGGCAGAGTTGGGGAAATACAGCAGGACAACTCGGTCGTTATGAGAGTTTACGGGGACATTCCCCCAAATCCTTACTGGAGGGTCTCGGTTTTTGATACCTTCTTTAAAAACCAGTGGATCAAGACCCTATCTCTCAAGGAGATAGAGCCACCTTCGGACGAAGGTATAAGCTACACTGTGGTTCTGGAACCCACCTACGACACCTTCCTACCCCTACTCGACTACCCCCTGAGGATCCTCAAGCTGGAGGGTATAAAGGAGAGGCCACAGAGACTGAGGGGTGGATACTACGAAACGGTTCAACCCGTGAACAGACCAGTAAGGTACGTAGCACTATACTCCTCAGAGCCTCCGCGCGATCTTCCTCTTTCTCTACATTACAAGGTCCCGTCCGATTTATCTCCGAAGGTAAGATCCCTTGCCGAGGAATTATCTAAGTTAGCAAGAAAGCCTGAGGAAAAGGTAACAGCCGTGGTTAACTTCTTTAAAGAGGGCTTTTCATACACCCTAAAGCTTGAAAGAGTAAAAGGTGATCCCGTGGAAGTATTCCTTTTCGATAAAAGGAAGGGAAACTGCGAATACTTCGCTTCAGCGACCGCACTCCTTTTGAGGCTCATGGGTGTACCGAGCAGGGTGGTGGGTGGTTTTAAGGGCGCAATAAAGAACAATTACGGGAACTACTATATAGTCACTAACTCTATGGCTCACGTGTGGGTGGAAGCTTATGTGGATGGCAGGTGGCTTAGGATAGATACAACACCTCCTTACGTATCGCCCGCTCTCGGAGGAATATCCAAGTTAGATCTTCTAAGGGATGCCCTAATATCCTTCTGGTACGAGAACGTGGTGGACTTTTCCGCCGAAAAGCAGAGCTCCATCTTTAAGAAGCTCTATAAAAGGGCACAGGGACTGAAACCGACGGAGGCACTTCCGCTACTAAAGAGGTTTTCTGAGCTGATGGTAGTTCTCTTGTTAGGAGTACTTTCAGCTTACGTTTACATGACCAGAGTACGAAAAACTCCAGAAAATCTCTACAGACTCCTAATATCAAAACTTGAGAGGAGAGAAAACGTTAAGTTGAGTGATCTGCTTCCCGAAGAGATCCTCGAAAGGATAAAGGACAGACCATATTACAGAGAGGTAGAGTTTGTGATAGATCTTTATAGAAGGGAGAGGTTCTCCCGCCACAAGGTAGATAAGAGAGAGCTTGAAGAAGCTTACAGAGTGTTGAGAAAAATTTAAAGATTGCTTATATTCTTATTATGTTAAAATTTCTTCGAGGGCGAGAGATATGAACACAACTGTTATCGATGAAGAGAAGCTGGAGGAGTTGGCGGAGTTTTTTAAAGCTCTTTCCCACCCCGTAAGGCTAAAGATAATATCGATCCTCATCGAGGGGAAGCAGTGCGTGAAGAACCTGGGGGAGCTTCTGAACATGTCTCAGCCGAGCGTCTCTCAGCATCTCTCCATACTCAGGAGCAGGGGGATAGTCGGTTGGAAGAGGGAAGGTTCCATAATCTGCTACTACATCAAGGATGACAGGATACTCAAGCTCTATGAAATGCTCTTTAAGGAGGAGTGAGAATGGCGGGAAAGGTAATAACCCTTACC
Source organism: Hydrogenivirga okinawensis (assembly GCF_055385515.1). Classification (NCBI taxonomy): domain Bacteria; kingdom Pseudomonadati; phylum Aquificota; class Aquificia; order Aquificales; family Aquificaceae; genus Hydrogenivirga; species Hydrogenivirga okinawensis. The sequence continues at coordinate 1,019,747 of NZ_AP042386.1, forward strand.
GAAAACAACTGGAACGAAGAGGTCGTAAATTCCGATAAGCCGGTCCTCGTAGACTTCTGGGCGCCGTGGTGTGGACCTTGCAGGATAATAGCCCCTATAATTGAAGAGCTTGCGGAGGAGTTCGAAGGACAGATAAAGGTGGGAAAGCTAAACACCGATGAGAACCCTAACATAGCCATGCAATACGGTATCAGGGCGATACCCACCGTAATCCTGTTCAAAAACGGGGAGGTTGTGGATACGAGGATAGGCGTTCAGCCTAAAGAGGCTCTCAAGCAGATGGTTATGAGCCATGTTCAAGGTTGATATGTCCTAAATTCTAAAAAATTTCCCCGCGAGGGGGATATTAATATATATGGATATTCAATCTGCGTGGGATACTCTGATTGAAGCTTCAAGATATATGTTCAGAGGACCCTCGGGGAGGGAAATAGCCCTATTCTTTATAGTTCTCGGGTTGACGCTTCTCGTAATCCTGATACCCTACTTCTGGAGCAAGATATCCAGGATAAGGGAGGTAGAGAGGGCTTTCTTTATGAGAGGTAAAGCTCTCGGTCTAACCGACGAGGAAATAGAACTTCTCTGGAGCTACGCGAGGAAGTTCCCCTACGATCCCCAGATGATATACGACAACAAACCACTGTTCGAAAGAATAGTGTCGAGGATAGTTCACGAAAACCTTGCTGGGGTTAGACTGATTCCGTCTATAAGGGCTAAGCTCAGGTTCGACACTATACCCTGGTTCATACCCATAACGAGCACAAGAGATATAGACCTTTATCAGACGGGAAAGTTAGTGGTGGACGGCGTCTACATAGATGCCGCTGTTTGGGACAAGACGGAGACCGAGCTTCACATAGTCGTTTTGGAAGCCCTGCCCAGACCGGTACGCGTAGGAGAAACGGTTAAGTTCCATTTCATAAGGGAGAACGAGGGAAGATACAGCTTCGAGAGCGCGGTAAAAGACAAGTACACCGAAGGGGACAGGCTCGTCCTCGTTCTCGAGCACACGGACAACATCCACAGGGTTCAGCTCAGGGAGAGCGTCCGTTGGAAGGTGAACTTACCCGCAGAGTTTGCCCTTATAGATGACATAACGGAGGAAGCCGCTAAGGACGCGGTCTTTATGAGCGGTAGGATAGAGGACATAAGCACGAAAGGTGTGAGGATCTGTACTGAAGAGCTCATTCATCCCAAGGAGGGAAGTTACGTACTTATGAACTTCTCCATAGGAGGACATAACTTCGAGAACCTCGTGGGTCAGGTTGTAAACGTCAGGATGCTACAAACCCAGGTGTGTATGGGAGTGAGATTTTTGAAGCTCTCGAGACAGGAGGAGAAGATAATAGATAGGTTCATCCTCGACGAGCAGAGAAAGCTTATAAAGATGTACAAGGTCGGGGAGACGGAGTAAAGTGCTAACATAGATACTCCATGAACAACAGGGTTGTCATAATAGGTCGCCCCAACGTCGGGAAGTCTTCACTCTTCAACAGATTGGTTGGAAAGAGGAAGGCAATAGTAGAGGATATCCCCGGCATAACGAGGGATTCTATAGAGGCTAAGGCAGAGTGGAAGGATAAAGAGTTTATAGTGGTGGACACGGGAGGTCTCGTTCCCGAAACCCACGATGAAATACTTCAGAAGGTCAAAGAGACCATAGAAAGGGAGGTAGATAGGGCGGACGTAATACTCTTTGTGGTGAGTGCCAAGGATGGAATAACACCTCTGGATGAGGAGATAGGGAAGCTGCTCCAGCCGTACAGGGACAAGGTCATCCTCGTTGTGAACAAGGCAGATACGAAAAGGGACGAGGAGGCGGCTTTAGAGTTCTACCGGCTCGGATACGAACTTCTCTTCCCTATATCGGCGGTTCACGGGAGGGGTGTGGGAGACCTGCTTGATGAAGTGGTGAAGAGGTTAAAAGAGGATAAGGTGGAGCTCAGTTACGAGGGGATAAAGATAGCCTTCGTCGGGAGACCGAACGTTGGGAAGTCCTCCTTAATAAACGCTCTCCTGAGAGAGGAAAGGGTCATCGTATCTCCCGTTGCGGGGACCACGAGGGACGCTATAGAACTCCCCTTCTCCTGGAAGGATAAAAGTTTCGTTCTTATAGACACGGCAGGGGTTAGAAGACCCTCGAAGGTGGAGTACGGGGTGGAGTTCTTCTCCGTAGGCAGGACACTGAAGGCGATAGAGTACTCGGACGTGGTCTGCCTGGTCATAGACGCTTCGGAGGGGGTGACAAGACAGGACAAGAGACTTGGAGGTCTCGTGGAGAGGAGGTACAAAGGTTGTATCATCGTGGCGAACAAGATGGACCTTAATCCCCTCAGCGAGAGGGAGGTTCTCGAGCTCATAAGGAAGGACCTCTTCTTTCTCGACTTCGCACCGGTGGTCTTTACCGTAGCAACGAGGGGTAAGGGAGTGGAGGATATATTGGATAAGGCTGTTTTAGTCTACGAGGACTACACGAGGCAGCACAAGACCTCTTTCGTAAACAGGGCTGTCCAGAGGATAATCAGGGAGAAACCGCCTCCCCACCACAAGGGCAAGGAGATAAAGGTCTACTACGCCTTTCAGGAAGGGATAAAGCCCCCCACGATCATTGTAATCACAAACGATCCCGAAGGCTGGAGGGAAAGCTACAAGAGATTCTTCATGAAGAAGCTCAGGGAGTACCTCAACGTGAAGCACTCCCCTATAAAACTCCTCTTGAAGGGTAGGGATTGATCACTGAACGAGGCTTTTTAGCTCTTCAGGAGATCTGGGCATACCGACGATATATTTTCCGTTCATACCTATGACCGTCGGCGTCCCGCTAACTCCTATTTCACCTAAGAACCTGATATTCTCCTCTATAGCCTTTTTACCTTCTTCACACTGATTCTTGGTGTTCACATCCTTGTGGATATCGTCGTAACCCTTCTTGTCGCAAACCATGGCCACAGCTTTGGGCTTAGCCTGAGGATGTATGGGCAAGGGATACAGGATGACCTTAACTTTGACTTTATTCTTTTCAGCCCAGTCTTTGAGTACAGGCGAGAACCTCTTACAGAAGGGGCAGTCTGGATCGGTTATGTAGTAAACGTACTTATCACCCTCTCCGTAGGTCATGTTCACGAGGCTTTCGAGCTTTTTAAGAACCTCATTAGAAACGGTCATGTACTTGCTTACGGTCCTTTGGGTGAGGTTCTCCTTCGTCTCCACGTTAAAGGCGTTTCCGATTATGTAGTTCTTTCCCTCACCATCGGTATACAGAACAACGGGTCTCAGCCCGACCTTTACGACGATCTCACAGAGGTTCTTCATCTCCTCCATAGGCTTGACGCTCTCGACTTCGAACTCTCTGTTTATGAGCTTGGATAGGTTTCCTTTCACAGTCCCCTCGTCCGGACATATCCTCGCCTGGGTAGCCTTACAGGAGTAAAGGAAGGCAGAACCAAGTGCAAGAAGGATAAAAGCTTTCTTCATAACTTACCTCCAGATTTACCTCTCAGTTTTTTCCTTAGCCTATTAATATACATCACAGAGAGGTAAAGTATAACACCGACGATGAGAATCTCAAGCAGGAGTATAAGCCCGAAGATCAAAGGGCTCTCCCCGAGGTTCTGAAGCGTTTTAACTACGAGCAAGATATAGAGACTCCAGCCAATGAGCAGAAAGACAAAAAGAGCGAGGAGAAAAGCAAGCAGAGGGACGAGAACGAAGCGGAAGATCCAGAGGAGAGCTCTAAGCCTCAGAAATAATCGCCACAACTACACTGTCCCCTCTTCTCTTATCTCGCTCCTCTGGAGTATGTACTCCTTTCTCATGATCGCCCTGTTGAGGGCATCTACGAAGGCGTTCACGCTCGCCTTTATTATGTCGGTGTCCACACCCCTTCCGGAAGCCTTAACTCCGTCCAGCTCCAAAACCACCCTCGCCTCAGCCTGAGCATCGGTGTTGGGTGTTAGAGCCTTTATAGAGTAATCGAGGAGCTTAGGGCTCAAGTCAAGAGCTTTCTGGATAGCCTTTATGGTTGCATCGACCGGTCCGTTCCCTGTTGCGGTAGCGGTCCTCTCCTCACCTTTGAAATAGATCTTCACCGTGGCGGTTGGCATCAGATTGTCCCCGCTCTGAACCTGGAAATGGTCTACCCTGACCGGCTCCTCGTCGCTTACCTTCATAAACTCTTGATAGATCAGAGCTTCTATATCCTCATCGTATATCTCCTTCTTCTTATCCGCGAGAGCTTTCAGCTTCTCGTATATCCTGTCCACGTCCTCGTTCGTATAGCTAACTCCATACTCCTCGAGCTTCTGCTTCAAAGCATGCCTTCCTGAGTGTTTGCCTAAAACTATCCTCCTGCTCGCGGGGAAACCCACGTCCTCTGGATTCATGATCTCGTAGGTCAGTCTGTGGCTGAGAACTCCGTGCTGATGTATCCCTGACTCATGGGCAAAGGCGTTATCACCGACGATAGCCTTGTTGGGAGGAACGAAGGTACCCGTTATCCTTGAGAGCAATCTCGAGCTCTTGTAGAGCTCCTTCGTGTTGATGTTGGTGTAAAGATCTCCGAAGTAGTCCTTCCTGACCTTCAGAGCCATAACTATCTCTTCCAAGGCGGCGTTTCCTGCCCTCTCACCTATTCCGTTTATGGTACACTCTACCTGTCTCGCACCATGCTTAACAGCTGTCAGTGAGTTGGCGACCGCAAGACCGAGGTCGTCGTGACAGTGAACACTCAAGATTACCTTGTCTATGTTGGGAACGTTGTTGATTATATCGCTTATCAGCTCTCCGAACTCTTCAGGTATGGCATAACCCACCGTATCGGGTATGTTTATGACCGTAGCGCCCGCCTTTATAGCCTCCTCTATTATCCTGTAGAGGAACTCCCTCTCACTCCTCGTAGCGTCCTCGCAGGAGAACTCCACGTCGTCGGTGAAGTTTCTCGCAAAAGCTACCGCCCTCTTCGCCCTTTCGAGAACCTGATCGGGTTCCATCTTAAGCTTGTACTTCATGTGAATCTCGGAGGTGGCTATGAAGGTGTGTATTCTCTTCCTCTCCGCCGGTTCTAAAGCCTTAGCCGCCACCTCAATATCTTTCTCAAGAGCTCTCGCGAGGGAGCATATTACAGGACCCTCAACCTCCTTTGCTATCCTGTTTACCGCCTCGAAGTCTCCCTTGGAGGCGATAGCAAAACCCGCCTCTATAATATCCACACCGAGCCTTGCAAGCTGGTGCGCCATCTGGAGCTTCTCCTCGGTGGTCATAGAGAATCCTGGAGCCTGCTCTCCGTCCCTCAGCGTTGTGTCGAATATGTACACTCTCTTATCCATCGCCATCCTCCGGTTAAATGAAAATAATTCTCATTTATTATAGTGTCAAGATGATCAGCTTTGCTCACCTTCTTGCGAGGGCCTTCTCAAGGAGGATCTTCTTCAGTATCGAGTGAAAGGTTTCTACAACCCCCTTCCCCTCCGTGGCAACCGCCTCTATGTACTCAGTTCCCCACGGATTGCAGACAGGCTCAAGCTCCTCGACCGGAAGGGCGTCGGGAAGATCCCTCTTGTTGTATTGAACCACTACAGGAAGGGAGTAAAGGTCGAAGCCCTGTTCTTTAAGAACCGCTGCCGTTTCCCTTAAAACAAGGAAGTTGATGTTCTCCCTCTCTCTCGAGCTATCAACTACGAAGACGAGACCGTCTACACCCTTCATTATCACCTTCCTTAAGGGATGGAGTCTGAACTGACCGGGAGTGGTAAGAACTTTTATGTCTATGTTCTGACCATCTATATTTATGGAGCTTAAGAACATCTCGACGAAGAGGGTTCTATTCTCGTCCGTTTCCATAGATATGTAATCGCCCTTGGTTATCCCCTTTTGGTGGAGCCTCTCATAAAGGACTTTCACGTTGGTGCTCTTACCTGCAAGCGATGCCCCGAAGTAGACAACCTTTAGCTTCATGTTGCCCCCAGAATCTTATTAAGTTTTTCCTCAACCGCTTCGGGGGAGAGCTTCAGCAGTTTTGAGGGTTTCGGCTTCACGGAGGAAAATATTCTATTTAAATCCTGTGCAAGCTCCTTAAGGAAGAGCCTGACGGTTCCGAGGGCAACGGACTTAGGACAGAGAATTCCTACGAGGAATCTCTCACCCACGGCCTTCACAACAACATTTTGTTTTTTGCTCTCATACTGTATGGTATCCAGAAGATCTTCTTCGGAGACCATCTTTGCCATCTCAAAGGCTGCACCGAATATCCCGCTTATTATGCTGGCAAGAAATTCCGCCTGAGTTTCATCGAGATTCTTTCCATAGAAGGAAATTATCCTCCCCGCATCATCCGAAAGTATGACAAGATCAGCATCGGTTTTTGCAACAAAGTTTTTAAGCGTGTTAACTATCTGTTTTTCAAGCTCGTCATCTATCTCATACTGGATAATATCCAGTTCCATCTTTCCCTCCTAAGGAAAAATGATAAACCAAAAACATACATCATCAACTCTCACTTCAGAAGATCCATAACCTTCTTGATGCTTATCCTCATCCTCTCGAAAGCTTCGGCAAGCCTACCTATCTCGTCCTTGGAGGTTATAGGTATCTTCTGATCGACCTCACCCATACTTATCCTTTCCGTATGCTCTATCAAGGCGTTTATCGGCTCCTCAACATACTTCTTGAATATCATGTAAGAAACGAAGAAGCTGAATATCACTCCTATGAATACAAACATCAGTATATATACACCTATCTGTTTGTAGGAATCTATAACTGGAGTAAGATCGTATCCCATCAGGATAAGACCTATATTCCTTTTAGAAAAATCTATTATGGGTTTAGCTACAACAGCGTAGTTTTGCACCATGTAAACGGTGTTAGGTCTTTCGGTAGCCTTGAGCATTATGTTCCTAAGTATCGGATTGGTCTCGTAGTAAAGGACGTACCTTCCTATCTTCTCCGCCTTAACAGCCCATTCGGAGTGAGCGGCAGCCCTCTTATCTATGAGAACCACCGTGTCCATACCCGTGAGTTCCTTAAGCTCATCGAGGATAGGATTAAAGGGAGTTATAAGCTCAACTGCACCGAGGTACTCGTTTCCATCCATAACAGGGACAGCTCCCGAAACTATCGTTCTTTTAAGTCCTACCTCCACCCCCTTCTGAGGAGCTCTCCTCTGGGCTACCGTGACTATCATCCTCCTGAACTTGGAAACGTCTATTCCGAATCTTTCAGGATTCCAAGTTCTGAAAAAGGAGATGGCAACCGGAGCCAAGAAGTGGAGCCTGAGATCATATATGTCTGTAAGCATCTCGAGGTCTGACCTTACCTTAACATACTTGTACAGAAGTTTTCGATCCTTCTTAGCGAAGGCTCTCTTTACATCGGGATCAAGGCTCACGAGGTAGGCGACCGAGAGACCAGCCCTCTCCCTCGTCCTTATCTGTTCCAAGAATATCTTGTAACCGTTTTCGAGTATCTCCTCAGCCTGCTTTCTTAGCTGTTGTTGTAGCAGAAAGTAACTCACCGCTCCCACAGATCCTATTAGAAGTATCAGGATTACGATGTTAGGAACGACGAACTTCTCTATTAGGGACGCGTTCCTGAAGTACCTTCCCAGCATGAGTAGACCTCCTTCAAGTTATATCGGGAAAGATCCCCCTTACTTTACCCAGAAAGGCTCTCTTCGCTTCCTCTTCTGGTATCTCCTTAACAAGCCTGTTTACAAGTACCTTCATCTGTTTTATACCCATGGCGCTCTCCTTGAAACCAAACTCATCTATCGTTTTCTCCCACAGCAGTTTTCCAACCGGTCCGAGCTCCTTTATAAATGCGGACTTCACCTCACCAATCTTATCGAGGGGTAACTCCCCCTCCACCGTCTCCTCTTCTTCAGATACACCTTCAATTACGATCTCTATCTTCTGAGGTTTCTCTATAAGGGATATATCGAAGACCTCAACCCGCGTATCGGGCATGTTCTCTACTTTAAGGGAGAGTTTATTTTTTTCTTCCTCTTCCTGAACAAAGAAACCCTTTTCTTTTACGACCGTTCCGAGTTTCTGCCCCCTAAAGAAAAGATCGTACCTGTATATACCCCCACCTTCGAGGAGCACCAAAGCGTCCCTTCTATTCCTTTCCACGTGAGCCTTAGCCTCGTTGTAGTTGAGGAAGGTTGTTTCAGACTTGCGAACGTTGTCCGTATGCATGGAATAGAGGAAACTCAGTATCTCCTGTTCCAAGGTGTACATGGACATGTAGCTCTTCGTTGGAATCAGGTTCGAATTTATAAACTCTACACCCTGAGAGCCGTAGGAAGCATCACCACCAAAGACCGCTACCGACACACCTTGCTGGAAAATAACAATTCCAAGAATCCTATTCTCAGTATAGATAGCCATGTAGCCGTCGAGGTGGCTTCTCTGGGCGAGGAGGAACTCCTTGTTCAAGTCTATGAAGCTGACCGACACAGGTTCCTGAACGGGATCTCCATAGGGAAAGAATATGAGGGAACCGTCTTTCCCTGGATCATACCTGTACTCCTGAAAGGCAACTATATCGTCTAAGGTGGTTTCTACCAGCGTAGCGGTCCCCTCTCTGTTCTCGACTTTGAAGCTGTCCGGATCGAGAGCGGTTCTTCTCCCATCGGAGTGGAGGCTGACAACCTTGAAAGGCTCTCCGTTCAGAAAGAGAAGAAAGTCATCTCTCGCCCAGTAGGTTATTCTCAGGAATCCCGTGAGTTCCTTCCTCCTTACTTCCTCGAGAACGTTCTTCAGATTGAGAACGTTTACGTCAAGTCCCTTAAATATATGTTTCTTTATCATCTCCCCTTCTGCCCCAAGATTATATCGGACTATCCGATCAGAGCTTTACCTTACAAGAATCGCACAGGTCGCATATGGGGCACTCCTCGCATTTGGGATCCTTGGCCTTGCATAAATTCTTCCCGTGGTTCAAAAGGAGGAAGGAGAACTTCGTCCACTTCTCCTCAGGAACGATATCCCTAAGCTCCATCTCCACCTTGTCGGGATCCTTCTGCCGGGTGAAACCTATCCTCTGGGATACCCTGAGGACGTGCCTATCTACGATTATCGCAGGAAGACCGAAGGCTCCACCTATCACCATGTTGGCGGTCTTCCTCCCCACACCGGGAAGTTTAGTAAGCTCCTCTACACTTTTTGGTATCTCGCCTCCGAAGTCTCTTACTATAGCTTCACAGCACTTTTTTATAAGCTTGGCCTTCCTTCTATAAAAGTTTATGGAGCTTATATCCCTCTCGAGCTCCTCTAAGGGGGTCTTAACTATATCCTCGGGACTTCTGTACTTTTTAAAAAGCTCCTTCCTAATCTCATTCACCTTCCTGTCGGACTCTTGGGCAGCGAGGATAGCCTCTATGAGAAGTTGGAAGGCGTTTTCGTACTCGAGCTCCAGGCGGGCGTCCGGGTAGAGCTTTTCCAGCCTATCTATTACTTCTTTTGCCCTGCCTCTAAGCTCTCTAACTCTTTCAGAAGCTTCTCCACGTGCCCCTTCGCCTTTACGTTGTACCATGCCTTTATTATCCTCCCCTCCTCATCTATGAGAAAGGTGGACCTTATCATACCGACGGTTGTCTTCCCGTACATCTTCTTTTCACCGTAGGCACCGTAGGCCTGAGCCACCTTCTCCTCAGGATCGCTCAGGAGGGGAAAGTTCAAGCTGTACTTCTCCCTGAACTTCTTATGGGACTTGAGGCTGTCGGGGCTCACTCCAACCACTCTGTAGCCTTTCTGAACGAGAACGTTGAGGTTGTCCCTGAAGTCGCAGGCTTCCACGGTGCACCCGGGAGTGTCGTCCTTAGGATAGAAGTAGAGGATCAGCTTTTCACCCCTAAAGTCTTTGAGGCAAAACTCCCTCTCCTCACCCTTCTCATCTATGCCCATCAAACAAAAATCTGGAGCCTTATCACCTTCCTTTAACATGCGTCCTCCTCCCTTTCAGTTTACCATTAATTATATGCCCGAGTTTCGATTTAAGTCCGAGCTGTGGACGGCACAGTACACTGGGATAAAGGCTAACACCTTAGCTTCTTTCACGAGAGCTCTCAGGGAGGTCGATGATGACACGATTTACTATCATCTTTACAGAAACCTCTTCGAGTACCACTTCCTACCGACGGAGTACGGAAACAGCTTCGCTTACTGGCTCGCAGAGAACGGCTTTCCTGTCTTAGCAGAGAAATTCTCGGCTTTGGATCTTATAGAGTGCGTCTGTCTCGACGATATACGGAGGGAGATGCTCGACATACTACACACGGAGATGGAGGGCTTTGAAAGGATATGTAAGCCCTTCTACTTTATAAGGGCTGTGAGGAAGGTGGTGGATCTCGATATATCCGCTCGGAACGTCGAGGAACTTAAGGAGGGCATAAAAAAGGTGGGTATCCACTCACTCTTTTATCACCTCGTTACCTCAAAGTTAAGGCACGGGGAGCCTATAAACGACTTCTCCAAGTGGCTGAAGGGATTGGGGGAGGAGGAGAAAGCTGAACGTATAGACAGGATAGACCTCATGGCTTACAGCCTCTACGAAGTTAGGGACAGAATAGTGGAGATACTGGAGAGCTGAAATGATAGAGGAGTATCTGAAGTACATAGACGAGGGAACGATCAAAGAACTTGAAAGGATAGCTAAGGATCTTGAGGGTATTAAGGTTCTACATGTGAACTCTACAAAGCTGGGGGGTGGGGTGGCGGAGATACTCTACCGTATGGTGCCCCTGATGAACGAGCTCGGGATAGAAACGAGATGGGAAGTAATAAAGGGAGATTTGGAGTTCTTCAAGGTGACGAAGAAGATCCACAACCTCCTTCACCTATCCACGGGAAAGCTGGCCCACGAGGACATCATAACCTACATGAAGTACACCTACGAGAACGTATCCCATATAGACACCGATCCTTATGACGTCGTTATAATCCACGATCCACAGCCCCTCGGTTTGATAGTGAAAAGGAGAAAGGGGCAAAGGTGGATATGGAGGTGTCACATAGATATATCCACGCCCGACGAGGAGACGTGGAAGTTCTTGGAGATATTCGTGAATGGATACGATGCGAGCATATTTCACATTCCCGAGTTCGTGAGAGAGGGGGTGAAGATACCGGCTTACGTAATCCCTCCCTCGATAGATCCACTCCACGACAAGAACAGGGACTTAGAGGAGGATTATATAAAGTACGTCTTAGAAAAGTTCGGGATAGATCCAAATAGACCCATAGTCCTTCAGGTCTCCCGTTTCGACAGGTTAAAGGATCCTATAGGTGTGATAGAGGCTTACAGGTTGGTAAAGCGGAGGTACGACTGTCAGCTCGTCCTTGCGGGATCCTTTGCCAGCGACGATCCGGAGGGAGAGGAGGTTTACAGAGAGGTGCTTGAAGCTAAGGGGGACGACCCGGACATATTCGCCCTGAACCTCCCTCCCAACAGCCACATGGAGATAAACGCCCTCCAGAGGTCGGCGACGGTCGTGGTTCAGAAGTCCATAAGGGAAGGCTTCGGTCTCGTGGTCTCAGAAGCTATGTGGAAGTACAAACCTGTCGTTGGCAGCAACATAGGGGGAATAAGGAGGCAGATAATAAACGGAGTGACAGGCTACCTTGTGAACAGCATAGAGGGGACCGCCTACAGGATAAAACAACTCCTCGCCGACGAAGAGCGCAGGGAGGAGATGGGCAGGAACGCCCACGAGAGGGTAAGGCACAGCTTCCTGATCGTGAGGCACCTCAAGGACTACCTTCTGGTCATAGACAGACTTCTCAAGAACTCGTAGACCTCTTCTACGTTTTTCAGGTTTAGATCCACACCTGGGGGGGTCCCCTCCCCGACGTAAACAGCCTTACCCCCAAGCTCCCTTACCTTCCTGAAGGCGTAGAAGTCCGTTGTGTCGTCGCCGATATACACTACAGGTTCACTTCCGTCCCAGCCCACGAGCCTGAGGAAGTTCTCCACAGCTTTTCCTTTATCGAAGCTCCCGTAAACGCCCTCCAAAACCTTCTTCCCCTCTATTACCTTCACCGGCGGATACCTCTCTATGAATTCCCTGAACACTTTCCTTATATCCTCCTCCTTTCCCTTAAATCCTCTGTAGTGGAGAGCAAAGCAGCCCTCCTTTTCCTCTAAACACACGCCTTCCATACCCTTTATCTTCTCCCTGAGCTCCGAAAGATCGGGCATCTTAGCCTCTAAGAAGTCGGCAACGAGTTCACTGCCTTTGTATATCCTCGCCCCATGGGAGGTTATGACGTAAAGGGAGGAAGGTATCTCTCCGAAAACCTCTATAAAGCTCTTCATGTCCCTACCAGTAACTATCGCTACTGTATGTTCCTTGGATAGCGCCTCTATAAAGCTCTTCCTATCAGGATCTATCTTAGCCTCCCAAGGCTTGGAAACTATGGGCGTGAGCGTCCCGTCGTAGTCGAGGAGTATTATCATCCGTTATAATTTAAGGCTACATGGATCTTATAGTCGTATCGAACCGGGAGCCTTACAGAGTAGAACCTTCCAGAGGGAGGGCGAAATTAGAGAAGACGGTCGGGGGACTCGTCTCCGCTTTGGAACCTATCTTGCTGGAGAAGGGCGGGATATGGGTATGCTGGGGGAGGAAGAATCAGAAAACCCCCTTAGAGGTGAAGATTAAAGAGAACTTTTTGATGAAGCAGGTTCCCCTCACCTCGGAGGACGTGTCTCAATATTACTACGGTTTTTCCAATGAGACTCTTTGGCCCCTCTGCCACATGTTCCTGAGCAGGACAAGGTTCGACAACCGTTTCTGGGTAGGCTACAGGAGGGTGAACAGGAAGTTCGCGAAGGCAGTCGCAGAGGTATTCAGAGAGGGAACTAAGGTTTTAGTGAACGATTACCACCTCGCCCTGGTACCTAAGCTCCTCAGAGAGCAGGGTGTTGAGGATCCGATCTACTTCTTCTGGCATATACCTTTCCCCCCCTACTTCGTTCTTAGATTTCTTCCCCAGAGGAGGGAGCTGTTGGAGGGAATGCTCGGAGCTGATGTAATAGGTTTCCATACACAGCACTACGTGAACAACTTCTTAGAGTGTGTCAGGGAAATATTAGGAGCATTCTACGACGGGAACGTGGTTTACTGGAACGGGAGAAAGATAGAGGTGAGGGCTACACCCGTTGGAATAGACTTCGAGAGATGGGAGAGGCTCATCTCGGAACCCAAGATAATCAGGTACGCCCAAAACCTGAGGAGGAAGTTGGGTGTGGAGTACGTCGGCGTTGGAGTGGACAGGCTTGACTATACCAAGGGACTGGAGGAGAAGTTCAGAGGCATAGAGAGGTTCTTCGAGAAGTATCCCTCCTTCAGAGGTAAGGTCTCTTTCATACAGATCGCCGCTCCCACGAGGACAAAGCTCGAGGAGTACATGGATATAAAGAGGAAGACTGACGAGATCGTGGGAAGAGTAGAGGGGAGGTTCGGAGAACCGGGCTGGGTTCCTATATATTACTACTACAAGAACTATCCCGATGAGAGGCTCGCCTCCTTCTATCTGATGGCAGACTTCGCCCTCGTCACACCCTTAATAGACGGTCTCAATTTAGTCTCGAAGGAGTACGTAGCTTGTAAAAGGGGAGAAAACGGGGCTCTTATATTGAGCGAGTTCGCCGGGGCAAGCGTTCAGCTTAGGGAGGGAGCCCTTATAGTGAACCCGATAGACGAGGACGAGATAGCGGAAGCTATTTACAGGGCCTTGAAGATGAAAAAGAAGGAAAAGAGAGAGAGAATGAAGGCGCTCAGAGACATAGTTAGGGAGAGGGATGTCCACTGGTGGATAAGGGAGTTTCTAAAGGATGTATCTGCTTAGCTCCTCGTCCTGAACTATACCATCGAGTTTAGCCCTTACGAACTTGCTGTCTATTATTATCCTCTGACCGCTCAGCTCCGGGGCGTCGAAGGATATGTCTTCCAGGAGCCTCTCCATAACCGTGTGGAGTCTTCTCGCCCCTATGTTCTCCGTCCTGTTGTTGATCTCCTCCGATATCCTCGCTATCTCCTCAACAGCGTCCTCGGTGAACTCTATCTCCACACCTTCCGTCCTGAGTAACTCAACGTACTGCTTTGTAAGGGCGTTCTCAGGCTCGGTGAGTATCCTGACAAAGTCCTCCTTGGTAAGGGACTTTAGCTCAACTCTTATGGGGAACCTTCCCTGAAGCTCCGGTATTAAATCCGAGGGCTTGGCCATGTGGAATGCTCCGGCACCTATGAAAAGGATATGATCGGTCTTTACCGGACCGTACTTGGTGTTTACCGTCGTTCCCTCGAGGATGGGGAGGAGATCCCTCTGAACTCCCTCCCTCGACACTCCCGGACCTGCACCGGGAGTCTTGACCGCTATCTTGTCTATCTCGTCTACAAAAATTATCCCAAAGTTCTCAGCCCTGAAGATAGCCTCACGGGCTACCTCCTCCATGTCAATTAGTTTCTCCGCTTCCTCCTGCTCTAAGATGTTTAGAGCTTCTCTAACCCTCAACCTTCTCCTCTTCTTGGAGGGCATAAGGTTTGAAAACATCTCTCTGAGCTGGTTCTCAAGCTCCTCGAAGCCGGGTGGACCCGCTATCCCCACCATGGGAACCGCCTTCTCCTGAACCTCTATCTCTATGGTTCTGTCGTCGAGCTCGCCCCTCCTGAGTCTCTCCCTCATCTCCTCTCTCTTCCCCGTATCCTGAGCCTCCCTTATTCCGAAGCTCGTGAACTGCTGGGGAACGAGGTAGTCAAGGATCCTCTCTTCCGCTAACTTCCTCGCCCTCTCCCTGACCTCTTCCATCTTCTCCCTCTTTACCATCTGATAGGAGACCTCGGCAAGCTCCCTGACCATGGACTCCACATCCCTGCCGACGTAGCCGACCTCGGTGTATTTGGTAGCCTCCACCTTTACGAAGGGCGCCTTTATAAGCCCGGCGAGCCTGCGGGCTATCTCCGTCTTACCGACACCGGTAGGTCCTATCATCAGGATGTTCTTGGGAGCAACCTCGTCCCTTATGTATTCGGGGAGCTTCTGCCTCCTCCACCTGTTCCTGAGGGCTATGGCGACCGCCTTCTTAGCCTCCTCCTGCCCCACCACGTACTTGTTGAGCTCCTGGACTATCCTCTTTGGAGTGAGCTCCTCTAAAAGGTCAGAAAGGGATCTCATCATCGCCCGATCCTCTTTTACTCACCTCTCTCGGTGTGTTCTTCACTATTTCCTCAAGGAAGTTGTCTATATTCTCAGGGAATCTCTCGAATTCTGGTTCAACGGGGAAGAACCTCTTAACTATCTCCACCGGCGGGTTCCCGTGCCCTATCGCCGGAAGGATCTTTTTCGCACCCCTTCTCGCCGCCTCCCTGTAAGCTATCTTGTATCCCTCCCTGAAGGCTGTCTCTATGTCCTTGAACCTCTCTATCTCGTCTCCGAGCTCGTAGAGGACTATATCGTAGGCTGTTTTCCTGAACTTCTCCCAGTCCTTTATCCCCACTATGTAGCTCTTCCCCGACCACTCCTTTAGCTCTACGGACTTAAGATTACCGAGCCTGAAGGAGAGTATGTAGTAGTCTATAAGCTGTCTGTCGGCGTAAACGTCTAAGAAGAAGAAGAACTCCATGGCGCCTCCTGTTAAGTCTAATAATATAATCCAGAAAATTGATACCTGCGGATTTTTGATATAATGTATTCTCCTGTGGAGGACCGGATGGACGAATTTGAAAAACTCCTGAGCGAAGCCCTCCCCGAAGAAGAGAGTTTCCGAAAGGGAAAGATAGTAACGGGAAGGGTCGTTAAAGTTGACGACAGGTACGTTTACGTGGACATAGGCTACAAGGTGGAGGGTGTCATTCCGAGAGAGGAACTACCCGAGGCTAAGGAAGGCGAAGAGGTCCAAGCAGTAATAGTGAGGATTTCTCCGAGGCTCGACTACCCGAGGCTCTCCTACAGGGTTATAGCCCAGCAGAAGGGTATAGAAAAGCTCCAAAAGGCGAAGGAGGAAGGCAAGGAGGTCGTAGGAAATATAGAGAAGAGAACGAGAGGAGGCTTCATCGTCGATATAGAGGGTGTTAAGGCTTTCCTTCCTTCCAGCGAGACAGGCAAAAAGCTGAGCGTCGGCAAACCTGTAAGGGTGAAGGTTCTCGAAGTTGGACTGCAGGACAATAAACCAAAGGTTATCGTGTCCCACAAGGCTTACTTAGAAGAGGAGAGGGAAAGGAGAAAGCAGGAACTTCTGAAGAGTATAAAGAAGGGGGACGTTGTAGAAGGCAGGGTGGTTAAGATAGATCCCAACAAGGGGATAACCCTCGTTATAGATGGGGTTCTCAGAGCCTTCCTCCCAAAGGAGGAACTCTCCTGGGGGCGTGACAGGAACCCCTATAATTACGCAGAGGTAGATGAGGTTATAAAGGTAAAGGTAAAGAAGAAGAGCAAAGGGAAGGACTTCCTTATAGTCTCCCTTAGAGAGATGAAGGAGAATCCTTGGGACAAGTTCCTTAAAGAACACAGGGAGGGAGATGTTGTAGAAGGTAAGGTCTTCCAGGCTACTTCCAAGGGAGTGGTGTTGGAGCTCGACGAGGGTGTTGAGGGTTTTGTACCTACCGATGAGATCAGCTGGGACGGAGAGACACCCCAGAAAGGCGATACCGTTAAGGCGAAGATACTCAGGATAGAACCGAGGAGAAAAAGGATAGTCTTGAGCATAAGACAGGCTATGCCCAAACCCTGGGAAGAGTTCTTGGAGAGAAACCCGGTAGGTACGAAGATAAAGGGTAAGGTGGAAAGGATAGAAGGTAGTCGGGCGATCGTAGATATTGGAGAGAAGAAGGTAAAGGGAATAGTCCACAGAAGCGATCTCTCCTGGACTAAACCTAAGAGGGTGGAGGAGGTTCTAAAAGAGGGTGAAGAGAGGGAATTCATGATACTCGGAACCGATGGAAGGTACGTAAAGCTCGGACTCAAACAGCTGACGCCTAACCCATGGGAGGAGATAGAGAAGAAGTACAAGGTAGGCGATGTGGTAAACCTCAAAGCGAAGGAAGTGATGCCCTTCGGAGCCTTCTTAGAACTCCCTGAGGGCGTTGAGGGGTTGCTCCCCTTCTCCGAAGTCCCGCGGGACGTAAAGATAGAAGCCGGCGAGGAGTACGAAGTGAAGATCATAGATCTTAACACCAAGGAAGGGAAAATCACCTTTTCCATAAAGGCTCTTAGGGGTGAGGAAGAGGAGCCTCAAAGGGAGGAAGAGGTCTCTGCAGCCGGTTTCAAGCTGGGTGAGATTCTGAAGAAGAAGTGGAAAATGTAACCTTCGGGGCATCGGAATGACCAAGAGGGATATTGCTAACCTGATCCACGAAAGATGCGAGGGGGAGTTTGATATAACTAAGAAAGAGGTCTATGAGATAGTCTCCGAGATCTTCGAAATAATAGAGGAAGCACTCCGGAATGGTGAGAAGGTCCAGATATCCGGCTTTGGAACCTTTCTGGTTAAGTTCAGAAAGGGCAAGGTAGGAAGGAATCCCAAAACGGGGGAGAGCATACCCGTTCCTGACAGAAGGGTCATCGTCTTCAAGCCAAGCAAGAAGCTCTTAGAACTGGTCGAACTTAAATTAAAGAAAGTATAATTATCCATAATAACGGGGTGTAGCGCAGGTGGCAGCGCGCTGGCATGGGGGGCCAGAGGTCCCGGGTTCAAGTCCCGGCACCCCGATTTAGAGATCAAAAGGAGGTGGAGATATGGTCATCGAACTCACACCGGTAGAAGTGGACGTAGAACCTCTTGTAACGAGAGTCTTCCTAAAGGCTATAGACCTCTTGGGGGGACTTCAGAAGCTTGCCGAGTACAAAACGCTGACATGGCTCCCTTCACTCGCCAGAGCGTCCTTTGCGGTAGTTCTTAGGGAAGAGTATTTAAAAACTGAGGAGGAGATAGCCGAGATAGTCGGTTTGACGAGGCAGACTGTAAGGAACATCCTCAGGGCTGATCCGGAAATGGCTATGTACAAGATTCAACATATCGATGAGCTTACGCAAGAAGAGAAGAAGGAACTCAGGGTTCACACCGCCGGAGGTATAGCCAAGCTCGCCTACAAGCTCGTCAAGGAGGGGCACGAGGAACCCAAGATATTCTTGGAATACTGCACGCAGGCAGCCGTTGCCCTTGACATTCCGTGGGCTTACATGGTCCTGAAGAGGATAAAGGGAACCGATTTCCCTCTGCAATCAGCCGAGGATATTAAGGAGAAGCTCTCCGGTGTGATGATAAAGGGGAGGAGGGCAGAGGAGGTCGTCGAGGAGCTCGACTATCCGATAAAGAACCCCGCAGAACTCCTCCACAGAATAAAGGAGAACCTTAAGATGCACGGCATAGACTGATTTATGCGCTATGTCGCTTTCCTTCTCCTCCTTCTCCTTTCCCTTTACTTTTTGTTCCTGAAACCCTACCTCAGGGAAAAGGATATAGAGTACAAAATTAAAGGTGTTTCTTTTACCCTTTCTCCCCTCAGCGTACGGGTGAGCAGTTTCTATCTCTACTTTCCCCTCGGACAGGGTAGGTACTTTTTCTCCGTTAAAGGTCTTAACTTCCGGCTCGATGGGGTTCCTAAGCTACGTATCGAAGAGGGAATATTTACGATAGTCCCAGATAGGAAAGGTAGCGATGGTAAGGTAACCATACCTAAGTTAGCGATCCCAGAGGTGATCAAGAGATCGAATGTGGAAGTAAACAAACTCCTGATAAACCTCGTATCTCAGAGGAAGATTTCGGTTCTGGTAGAAGGATTAGAACTCAAAGACAGGAAATTGAACGCCTTTGTCAGTATTACTTACGGAAATATCACCGCAGATGTAGACTTGGGGGAAGCTTACCTCGGTAGGGAAGAGATAAGCTTGGGGGAGCTTTCGGCACGTTCCAGGCTGTTTTACCTACGAGCGGAGGGAGTCTACAGAGAAGGTATGGGGAAGGGAGAGTTCAGCATAGAAGGTTGGGTTAATCCCATAGAAGATAAGTACGTGCGTATATATCCCATAGAGGTGAAAGGCAAGGGGACTGTAGATTACAAGTATCTGACAGCCGAGCTGACCGCCCACACGCCCGAGATATACGTGAAGGGGCGCAAAAGGTTTAAAGAGGTATGGAGTAGATCCCTGTTCCAGCTCCGTTTTGGAGAGTTCATGACACTGATCGGCGATATAGAAAGTGGTGATGTGAAGGGCAGATACAGGCTGGAGCTTTCTCCACGTAGGAGGCTTCGGGTAGAAATAGAAAGCTTTCCAGTGGATTCAGAGCTTCTAAGAACCTCCCGACTGATCTTCGGATGGGTAAGGGGAGACCTCTCCTACACGTTCGGCGAAAAACGACTCAGGCTCAACCTATTCAGCAATAACCTTTTGTTTGAGGACTTGAGCTTCCAAGAGACTGACCTGAATCTCGAATACGATTTTAAAGCCTCTAAAGGAATGTTAGACCTGAGAGCCTACGGCGCAGGGAGCGTGGCTTTACAGGCTACCTTAGAGGGTTCCAATCTAAAAGGCAGGCTTTTCATTAAAGACATGTTTCTTATCAGGGACGGTGTGTCCGCCTTCCTTTCCTACGGTGGATATATAGATTATGCGGGGAAGGTCAGCCTGAAGGGAAGGGGAGAGATAAAGAGCCTTCACTATCGGGATTTTCCCGTGGGGGATCTTTCTTACACTCTCAGCTTAACCGGGAAAGATATATACGTAAGCTACAAAGGAAAAGGAGTAGAAGGATTCTTAAAGGGTAAGATCGGCAGAGAGCTTTTCTCGGTGAACGACCTTATAGGCTTTAAGAGAGGCTATCGGGGTACAGATATAGAGGTTAAGGAGGGTAGAGTAGATCTATTCGTCTACGGGAAATCCCTATCTATAAGCGCTAAGCTTGTAAGGGGAAAGATTTCAAGGGGAAACCTCAGATCGGAATTTAAGGGAGATCTTAAAGTAATCAAAAAAAGAGACCTAAGGGGTGAGTTTAATCTGGAAGGTTCCCTCTTCTCTGCTGGGAAGATACTCGGAAAGGGCTACTTGAAAGGGAAGGTGAAAGGAGTCAGTGTGATTGGAAGCTACGGCTTTGGAAATTATATTGGCGGGAGCTACAGCTTCAACATAGAGAGGGGGTTTCTCAGCACCGAAGGCAGGATCAGAAGGAAGGAAATCGAGCTGAGCTACCTATTTAAAGGTTCTTCTCAGGAGGGGAGAGCACTCTTCGAAGGTGATTTGAAGTTCTACGGCGAGCGTATACCCTTTAAAGGGTCCGTAAGCTACAGAGGGGAAACCTATCTACTGAAGTTAGAACCGCTTGAGTACCAGCTTAAGACTGCCCAGATTAATCTGGGGGGACTTTCTGTAAAAGGAAGTTTCGAAAAGGCGAAAGTGGATCTAAAACCTTTAGAGTTAAGGATACTGGGAGAATCTATCTTTACATTACTACCTAACACAGGGGAACTCTCACTGAAGAGGAGGCAACTGGATCTGAAGGGTAATTTAGAAGGGAGTATAAGGGGATCCCTCAAACTTCTGTACGGAGGAGGCAGGTTTAAGCTGGAATCCTCAGGGAGTTTAGACCTCGAGAGGCTGTCCTTCTTTACCGCTACTCCCCTGGGCGGCAGGTCAAGGGGAACCCTCTCTTACACCCTGAAATTCGATGAGGGAGGGTTGAGGTTAGAACTCAAGAATGAGGGAAGGGTTTTAATTTTCTCAAGATACTTCTCAGTCCCTATGGATCTCTGGGTAGAGCTGAGGGCATTAGGTAGGTCACTCGCTGCTTTCCTGACCGCATGGAAGAACAATTCTGGATTTTCTGCGAACGTAGGTTCAAACGATCTAAGGAATTACTACGTTTATCTCGTTTCAAGAGATCTTCCGGTTAGTTACAGAGGATCTGGTGTCCTCTCCTCTCTGAAGGTCAGTTCGGAGGGTTGGATAAAGGTTAACGATCTAAAGGAGGTAAGCATAAACCTAAGCGCTCTTCTCTCCGGCGATATAGAGATAGAAACGCTTGAAAAAGGGAGGAGAGCTAAGAAAGGTATTCCCGTAAACCTCAACGTCCGTTTTGAGAGCTCAGATCCAATCAGGATATCCATGCCTGAGGGATACGTTTACGCCAACATTAAGGGGTGGGTAAGCGGCCGAGCAGACTCCCCTGAGTACGTTATAAGGGTGGAGTTCTTAAGCGGGGAGCTGAGGTACTTCGGAAGGGAGTTCTTCGTGAAAGGGGGAACGCTGAACCTTGTGAGGGAAAAGGATAGGGAGGAAAGGGTAATAGATCTTTCTATAGTGAATCCGACCGATGAGATAAGCATCTTCATAAACCTCAGGGGCGATCTTGAGGATCCCTCTATAGTGGTGTGGTCTGAACCGCCCCGCAGCACCCAGGAGATAATGACAAATCTGATCATCGGCAGCACGGCAGAGGGTATAATCCCGGTTGCCAAAGCGCTGTTTAAACAGCTCGGCTACATAGGGGAGGTTAGGGGCGGATTGGCGAGCTTACTTGGAGTAGATATAACCCTATCCACCCAGACAGGAAGTCAGGGGGAGGTCGGTTTCGGCGTGAACGTGAGAAAGAAGATAGCGAGAGCCTTTACCGTAGAGTATCAACAGAGCACCCTGAAGGATCCGAGACAGACCTACTACGGTGGAAGCGTACACCTTCCGGCAAACCTCTCCTTCTACGGCAGGATGTTTTCCGATAAAACCTCGGAGATAAAATTAAGATTTATTAGGAAGTTTGACTTCTGATATGGACGAAACTCGGAAGGCTCTTGGCTTCATAGACAACCTCCTAAAAGATGGAGCGATAAAGCTGAGGAGGGGGTTTGGCATAGGTCTTTACCTCCACAACCTCCTCAGAGACAGGCTCCCCCCTTACGTCCTGGAAAACCTTCAACTTCTTGACAGGATGCCTTTCGAGAAAAAAAAGGCTCTTCTGATAGAGCTAAAGAGAATGTTGGAGAGTTCCTTCCAAAGGCAGACGGTAAAAGAGAAGGTTAAAAAGAGGGCAGTTAAGGACTTTCTCGTTCCAATTGACAAGCTGAAATTTCTGGAGAAAAAGGAGCTTAAAGTCTTAAAGTCCCTCGGACTTGAAACTTTACTCGACGCTCTTTACTTCTTCCCCCTGAGGTACGAGGATAGGAGGCCCGTAAGCTCTTTAAAGTTCGCCAAGGTCGGGGAGAAGGTGGTGCTCAAGCTGAAGGTGAAAGACGTTAGACTCAAGTCCGACGGTAGGTACAACGCCGAGGTTATATGTAGCGACGGGAGTGAGGAGATAAGTTTGAAATTCAGATACAAAAACCTTAGCTTTATCCCGGCACTCTACCGGAAGGGGAGCGAAGTCGTTCTATGGGGAAGATTAAGGTCCTTCCGTGGGGAGAAGTACATGGTTCATCCTGAGCTCCTCAAGGAGGGGGAGTACGGAAGGATATTCCCGGTTTACTATTCGAGAACGAAGGGAGAGATCGTTAGGATCTCCTCGAAAACGAAGCAAAACAGGATAAGGAGCTCTTTAGAAAAGATAGCTACCAGAGCCTCCAAGTATATGCCTGAGTACCTGCCAGGGGAGATACTGAAGAAGTACGGCTTTCCCGAGATAGACGAGACCCTCCGTATATTGCACCTGCCTGAAGGCTTAGATGTAAAAACTCTAAACGAATTTAAAGATCCTTACCACAGGAGGATGATATACGACGACCTGTTTCTCTTTCAGCTCTCACTCCTCCTAAGGAAGAAGGAAACTGAAAGGGAAAGGTCTCCGGGGATAAAGGTGTCTCCCGACAGATTCGTTGCTGAGTTCGAGAGAAAGCTCAGCTTCAGACTTACCAACGCCCAGAGGAGATCTCTGAGAGAGATTCTCGAGGACATGGGAAGGGAACATCCTATGAACAGGTTGCTTCAGGGGGACGTGGGGAGCGGAAAGACTGTAGTGGCGATAGGAGCAGCCCTTGCGGCGGTGAAGAACGGCTATCAGGTCGCTATCATGGTTCCTACCGAGATACTCGCCCACCAGCACTTCAAGAAGTTCAAGGAGTTTTTTGAAAAGGAAGGTATAGAGGTAGGATTGCTCACGGGAAGCCTCACCCCCGCTAAGAAGAGAAGTATTTACAGACACATAAGGGAAGGAAACATAAAGATAGTGATAGGAACCCACGCCCTCATACAGGAGAAGGTGGAGTTCGAGAGACTCGGTTTGGTTGTGATAGACGAGCAGCATCGCTTTGGGGTGATGCAGAGAAAGCTTCTGTTGGAGAAGGGGAAAGGAACCTATCCCCACTGCCTTGTGATGAGCGCAACACCTATACCGAGAACTCTGGCTCTCTCCATATACGGAGACCTCGACATATCGATCATAGACGAGATGCCTCCGGGAAGGAAGGAGGTGAGAACGCTCCTCATTTTCGACAGCGAGAAGGAGAAGCTCCTCGAGGTTCTGGACAGGGAGATAGAGGCAGGCAACAAGGTCTATGTGATCTATCCTCTCATAGAGGAATCGGACAAGCTGGAGCTCAAAGCTGCAGTCGAGGAGTTCGAGAGGTGGAGGGAGCTCATGCCCGGAAGAAACATCTTTCTCCTCCACGGAAGGATGAGCGATAGGGAAAAGCAGGAGGTGATGGAGAGGTTTAAAGAGGAGGGGGACGTCCTCATCTCAACCACCGTCGTGGAGGTCGGTATCGACGTTCCCGAAGCCACCGTTATGGTCATAGAGGACGCCCACCGCTTCGGTCTCTCCCAGCTCCACCAGCTCAGGGGTAGGGTGGGAAGATCGGACAGACCCTCCTACTGCTACCTCGTCGTTCCGGACAGCCTTAAGAAAAGCGATGCGGAGGCTATAAGGAGGCTCAAGGTCCTCGTTCGAACGACCGACGGTTTTGAGGTCGCTGAGATGGATATGAAGCTAAGGGGTCCTGGGGAACTCTTGGGGGTCTCCCAGTCGGGATACTTCGGCTTTAACATTGCTAACCTCGCCAGAGCCCATGACAGAGCGGTTCTTTTAAACGCCCGCGAGGACGCGGAGAACCTTTTTAAAAAAGATCCTACGCTGAAGAACCATCCTGAGCTCAGGGAGATACTCCTTTACAGGTACGGAGACAGGCTCGATCTTAGCTTCGTCGCCTGAGGCGCTAACCTAGCGCCTGCTCCTCGAACCTCAGCCCGCCTTGAAGGGGGGAACGCTGACGTCCTCGAAGAGGGGATTTACCTCCCTGTCCGCTATCTTAGCAAGCTCCTCGTTAAGCTTCTCTAAGCTCGACTTCACAAAGCTCTCCTCAACGAAAACTATCCTGTTGTCAGGATCTATGAGATATATCGTGGGGACAACCTGAACGTCGTAGGCTAAGGATACCTCGTAGTCGGGTGCGTCTATGAGCTGGGGGAAGGTGAGCCCGTACTTTGAAGCAAAGTCCTCAGCTTCCTTAGGAGAATCCTGAACTATTCCAAGGAAGTTGATACCGCCTCGGTAAGATCTGAACATCTTTTCTACAAAGGGAAGGGTCAGCTGGCAGGTGGGGCATGTCACCTTGTAGAAGACGAGGAGCTTGTATCCTTCCAAGGTGTGAAACTCGTACTCCCTTCCCTCCACATCTTTAAGGGTAAAGTCCGGAGCTGACGATCCTACTTTGAGTGGCATAGCATACCTCCCTCAAACTTGGCCTAAGAGCATCATCTGTCTCACAGTCTCTTTGTAAGCCCTCTTTATCTCCTCCGCAGCCTTTTTCACGTCTGCAAAGCCGAGTATCCCCGCCGATATGGCGAGGTTTCTGCAACCTGCCTTTAGAACTTCGGAGACCCTGTAGGGCATTATCCCCCCTATGGCAACTATCGGCTTTTCTGAGATCCTTACCGCCTCTCTGAGGGCATCCAATCCAACAAGCTTGTAGCTCTCCTTTGTAGAGGTGGGATATATCGACCCAAAACCTATATAGTCTATTGGGAGATCTTGAGCCTCTCTGAGCTCCTCGAGGCTGTTAGCCGTATAGCCTATATAGAGCTTATCCCCCACTACCTTTCTCACCGCCTCCGGAGGCAGATCCTCCTTCCCGACGTGAACGCCGTCCGCGTCCACTGCCAGAGCGAGGTCAGCCCTGTCGTTCACCACGAGGTCGGCGCCGTAATTCCTTGTTATCTCCCTTATCTTCAGGAGTTCCTCGTACATCTGGCGTGTGGTCTTGTTCTTGAATCTGTACTGAACCGCCGTAACACCTCCCTGAAGAGCCTGCTCTATGGTCTCGAACAGGTCCCTGTCTTTGAAGTATTTATCGTCGGTTATGAGATATATGGTAAGGTTCATAGCTTCCTCCTTTATGGCGGAGAGGGAGGGATTCGAACCCTCGGAGGGCTGTTAACCCTCTGCCGCTTAGCAAGCGGCCGCCTTCGGCCACTCGGCCACCTCTCCTCAGGATTTACAATTATATACCACATGAATATCTTCGACAGATACCTCCTCGTCAACTTCCTGAAGATATTCCTGACGGTAACTCTCGTTTCCCTACTTTTGATACTCGTTTACAGTCTCACCGACTTCTTCCTCGCCTTCAAGGTCACCAGTTTTGAGGTAGCCCTCAAATACACCACCTATCTCATGCCGATCGGCTTTTATGTTCTCTCCCCTTTGCTAATAAACGTGTCCGCCCTCCTTCTTCTGAGGAGAGTTCAATCCAAGAAGATAGATCTCACAGCCCAGAGCTTCGGCGTGTCTCCCTTGAGGTTCTCTCTCGTAATTCTTGCCTTCACGCTATGCATGTGCTTCCTCTTTTTGCTCCAGAACGAGTCCTTTCTACCCAAGATGTTTAGAAAGCTCTGGTACGTGGAGAAGACTTTTAAGAAGAAGCAGGAGGTGGGAAGGCTGGTGGAGAGGCTGTGGTTTGTCAAGGATACGGAAAGGGGAAAGTACTTCGTTTACATAGATAGCCTGGATGTAGCTAAGGGGAGATTCGTAGGTCTCTTTATGTTGAAGAGTTCACCCAAGGGCGAGGTGTTGGAGGTCGTGGAAGGCAGGAGTGGAACGTGGAGTGAGAACGTCATATACGTGGATACTGGCTCGGCTTACAACTTCGGAGAGGGCTACTTCGTCCCCAGGCTGGTGAACTTCTCCCTCAGAACAGAAATAGGACTTAAGGAGGTAGGTCTGTTCGCCGAGAAGATAGAACACGTGAGTGCCTCCTCTCTCATAACCCTCTACCTCAAGGGCTCGAGATTGGGTCTCGACACTAACAGGTATCTATCCGAGCTCCTTTACAGGATGGGTATGTCCCTCCTACCCCTGATGGTACTTATTCCCCTTATCTTTTACATGTTCAAGTACAGGAGCTTTAGGATCGGATTCCTCTCCTTCCTGATCCATCTTGTGATAGGCTGGATAGTTGCCGTAAGTCCGAAGGTCCTTGCCGAGAAGGCTAACCTTCCCCCTCAGTACGCACTGATAGGCTACGCTTTCCTTCTCCTCTACCTATCAAAAAGAGTATACGATCTTGGCAAAGGACTCAGGGTCTAAGCTCGCTCCGCCGACGAGGAAGCCCTGTATCTCCGAGTGCTTGGTGAACTCTCCAGCGTTCTCGGGCTTGACGCTTCCCCCGTAGAGTACTCTCGTCTTCCCCTCGTTCTTAGGGTTGAGCTCTTTCAATAGCTCCCTTATGAATCTGTGGACGGAGACCGCGTCCTCGGGCGTAGCCGGTACCCCCGTCCCTATAGCCCAGACGGGTTCGTAGGCTATATCTATTCTGTCCGTATGCTCCTCTATCCCCGAGAGAGCCAACCTTATCTGGGTCTCTATCACCTTAAAGGTCATCCCGGCCTCCCTATCTTCAAGCTTCTCACCGACGCAAAGTATAGGTCTTATCCCCTCCTCCAGACAGGTGAGGAGCTTTCTGTTTATTATCTCGTCGCTTTCGCAGAAGTACTGCCTCCTCTCCGAGTGTCCAACTATAACGTATTCACACCCGAGCTCCTTGAGCATAGGCACAGAGATCTCCCCCGTGAAGGCTCCCTTCCTCTCGTAGTGGCAGTTCTGGGCGCCGAGTTTCACGCCCGTTCCCTCTAAGAGTCTTCCCGCAACATACAGAGAGGTAAAGGGTGGACAGATAAGGATCTCCCTGCTTTCAGGGTGCTCGACGAACCTGAGGAAGCTCTTTATGAACTCTTCCGTTTCCTTTACCGTCTTGTGCATCTTCCAGTTGGCTGCTATCAGTCTCATGGGAAGAATTTTAACCTATATTCAAAAGACAGGAGGTGAGCCATGGGGACTGCCACCGTGAGCAGGAAGATCGAACTCGACATAGCTCCACAGGTTTTAAAGAGGGCTAAGGAAGAGAGTAAATCCATAGTGCTCTATCCTACGCTGAAGTTCAGCTGTTTAATAACCAAGAGGTTCAGAGCTGAGATAGGAGATGAGCCGGAGGGAGAGGCGCTGCATCTCAAGGAAGGGGATGTGGACGTTTACGTTGTTTTCAGGGCTGTGGGATCTCGCTTCTGTGGAGGGGATAAGGGTTTTGAGGAGTTCGATATGTCTGTCATCCAGCCCGAGAGGTTCTTCCCTAAGTGGATAAAGGTCAATCCAGACCTCAGCGGAGAGTTCGGTTACGTATAAGAGAGCCGAGTTTCTCAAAAAGCTCGTAAACCACCGGTATTACAAAGAGGCTCAGGGGAAGGGCTGTGGTAAGTCCACCTATCACCGATAGAGCCAGGGGCTTCCTGAGCTCAGATCCCTCGGTTAGCCCAAGGGCTACCGGCAGGAGGGCGAACATTATAGTCAGTGTGGTCATCAGTATGGGTCTCAGCCTCTCCTTCCTCGCCTTCATTATCGCCTCCCTCGTTCCCTCTCCCTCCTTCCTGAGCTGAACTATCCTCTCGATAAAGAGGACCGAGTCCCTCGCCACGAGACCTATCAGTAGGATTATCCCGAAGTAGGAGGGGATGCTGAGGCTGTTCCCGGTTATGAGAAGTAGACCAAAGACCCCCGACACCGCAAGGGGTAGGGTCAGCATCACCGTGAAAGGATGAATAAAGCTCTCGAAGAGGGAAGCCAGGATCATATAAACCCCTATCACCGCCACGAGCAGGGCTGTGGCGAGACCCCTGAAAGCCCTTTGGAACTCCTTGGTTGCACCCGTAGGCTCGAAGGTGTAACCGGGCGGGAGCCTGTCCTTTAAAAAGCCTTCGATCTCCTCGACCGCCTCCCCGAGGCTCTTATCTCTGAGGTTGGCAAATAGGATAAAGGAATACTGTCTATTGTGCCGGTTTATAACCGTGTAGCCGGGTGCGAGCTCGTAGCGTATCACGCTCGTTATTGGGACGAGTTCACCGCTCTTAGATCTCACGAAAACCCTCTTAAGGTTCTCGTAGGTTCTCAGGAAGTTTTCCTCCGCCTTTATGTAAACGTCGTAGCTCTCCGAGCCAAGCTCGTAGGTTCCTATCCATAACTTTCCGAAAAGGGCACTGAGGGTGTTTCCTATGTCCTCAACGCTGAGACCGAGATCAGCGAGCCTGTCCCTGTCTATCTCTATCCTTATCTCCGGCTGGTTTATCCTTATATCCGTATCTATATCAGCGTAGCCCCCTCTATCATTAAGAAAGGAGACGAGATCTTCGGCTATCCTCCCAAGCTCTTCCAAAGACTCTCCCCTTACTACGTACTGAATGTCCGTCTGCCTTCCTCCCCTCGCCCCGACCACCGAAGGTATCTCCACAGAAGCCCTTACGTCCTTTATCCTCCTCAAACTGTCCCTGACCATGTTCATAACAACCTTCTGGTGAGGTCTCTCTCTCCTGTCCCTCAAGGTTACGAAGAACATACCTCCGTTTACGGTAGGACTTATGAGTCCTTCCCCCACCGCCATACCGTATCTCAGGATGTAGGGATTACTCACCAGAACCTTCTCTATCTCCCTCGCCTTCCTGTTGGTAAACTCGAAGGAGGAACCGAGAGGTGTCTCGAACCTGATTATGAACCGGCCCTCATCCACGATAGGAAAGAACTCTTTCTTAACGAACTTGGCGATCTGGATCCCTCCTACAACCGTACCTATAGAGAAGAGTAGAACGATGAGCTTGTGGTCCAGAGACCACCTAAGTGCAACGTCGAAAGCCCTCTCGAACCTCTCGTAAGCTCTCATGAATACATTCTTCTTCTCAGCACTCACGAGCCTTGCGGAAAGCATCGGTGTGAAGGAGATGGAAACGAGGAAGGAGATGGCGATCGCAGTCAGGAGGGTCAGGGAGAAAACACCGAAGAAGACCCCTATGGGTCCCTTTAAGAAGAGAATGGGCAGGAATATCACTATCAGGGAAGAGGTGGAGGAGAGAAGGGCGAAGATCACTATCCTCGTCCCTACCTCGGCGGCCTTAACACCCCTCAGCCCCTCTTCGTTCCTTCTGTATATGCTTTCGAGGACGACTATAGCGTCGTCTATCACTATACCGACAGCAACGGCAAGGGCGAGGAGGCTCATCGTGTTCAGAGAGTTTCCTGTGAGGTAGAGCAAAAAGACCGTTCCGAGTATCGAAATAGGTATCGCCAGGACGGGGATCAGTGTAAACCTTACGCTCCCCAGAAAGAGGAAGACTATCGCCGCCGTGAGCAGGCTTCCCACTCCTATCTCGTGAATGGCGTCGGAAACGCTTCTTTTTATGAAGATTGAGGCGTCGTAGTTAACGTCTATGTTTACCCCTGCGGGGGCGACCTTTCTGAGCTCTTCTATCTTTCTTATTACACCCTCAGCGGTCTGAACGGTGTTTGTCTTACTTTCCTTGTAAACTATCAGAGCGACGGCGGACTTCAGATTAAACCTTACCGCGTTCCTCCTCTCGTCGAAGGAAAACTCCGCATGACCTATATCTCTGACCCTAACGCCGTCCTTTATCACAAGATCGTTTATCTCCTGCGCATCCCTGAACTTACCGATTATCCTCAGAACGTACTCCCTCTCCCTGCTGTATATCCTGCCGGCGGGAGTCTCCACGTTGTTCCTTCGGAAGGCGTCTATAACGTCCACAACCGTTATCCTACGGGCGTTCATCTTCAGGGGATCTACCCTTATCCACATAACCCTGTCTCTGAAACCTCCCAGATGAACCTCCGCAACGCCCCTAACCCTCTCGAACTCCCTCTTAACAACCTTGTCGGCGAAGTAAGATATGGTGTCGTAGTCTACATCCCCGTGGACGAGAACCGCCATTATGGGAGCGAGGGAGGTGTTCAGCTTCCTGACCACCGGGGGATCCACTCCCGCGGGCATCCTCCTGTAAGCCCTCTGGACAGCGTCCCTCACCTCCTGGGCAGCAACGTCTATATCCTTATCGAGATCGAAGACCACGCTTATTCTTGAGAGACCGGTGTAGCTCTTCGAGATTATCGAGTCTATACCGCTTATAGAGGCAAGCTCCTCCTCTATCTCACGGGTCACTACCGTATCCACAACGTAAGGATTCGCCCCTTCATATACAGTTGTTATGGCAACGACGGGGAAGTCAACGTCTGGGAATCTGTCCACCGGTATGTTTCTGTAGGCGTATACCCCGAGTATTATTAGAGAGAGCATAAGCATGAGGGTAGTTACGGGTCTGTTGATAAAGAAGCGGTACATGGGAGGTATTATAATATGCCTTATGACTCGTCAGTCACTCAGCCTCCTGCTGATCCTGGTTACAATCCTGTCCTGCGGAAAAGGAGAGGAAAAGGAGATAAATAAAGAGCGAATCGTTGAGGTCAGAACTGCAGAGGTGAGGTTTACGGACTACCCCCTCACTTACCGGACCAACGGATACCTCGAAGCTGTGGAGTTGGTAGAGGTTAAGCCCTTAATTAGCGGCAGGGTGAAGGACATATACGTTGAGGAAGGGGACAGGGTAAGAGAGGGTGATACGCTTCTAAAGATAGAGGACGGGGAGTACGAAGCTCTTTACAGAGAAACCCTATGGAATTTGGAACAGGCGAGGAGGGAGTATGAAAACAGCAGAGCCATCTTCGAGAGGAGGAAAGCCTTATACGAAAAAGAGCTCATAAGCAGAGAGGAGTTCGAGACTGCCAAGACTAAGATGGAGAGCCTGGAAGCAAGGATAAAGAGCCTTCAGGCGCTTGTGGAGAAGAGAAAGATAGACCTTGATAGGACGAATGTTCGTTCTCCTATAGATGGATATATCGTAAAAAGACTGGTGAATGTGGGGGACGTTGTTGGTCCGAACAGTGTATGTTACGAAGTAGTTAAGCTCGATCCTCTAAGGTTCGTCTTTCGTGTGCCCCAAGAAATAGCTTCTCACATAAAAATAGGATCTAAGGTAGAGCTAAATGTAGGGGGAGAACGGATAAGGA
Organism: Hydrogenivirga okinawensis; assembly: GCF_055385515.1. Taxonomy (NCBI): domain Bacteria; kingdom Pseudomonadati; phylum Aquificota; class Aquificia; order Aquificales; family Aquificaceae; genus Hydrogenivirga; species Hydrogenivirga okinawensis. The sequence goes on from NZ_AP042386.1 coordinate 1,051,058, forward strand.
GTAAGATCGCTTACATATCCCCATCTGCCGACAGGGAGAGGATGTTTACGGCAAAGGCTTTTGTAGAGAACAGAGAAGGGAGTCTAAAGCCGAGTATGTACGGAGAGGTCTCCTTCCGTTACGGGAAGGTTAAGGCAGTTCTGGTTCCGGAGAACGCAATTCAGCTCTCCCGAAGGCATACCTTCCTTTGGGTTATCAGGGATTCCAGGGCGGTGAAGGTTCCGGTCAGGATAGTCGGACACTCGGACGGGCTATCTGCCGTTGTGGGAGAACTGAAGGAGGGAGACAGAATAGCGGTAGAGAATCTTATGTTCCTGAAGGAAGGTGTGAGGGTAAGAGAGAGATGATCCTTTTCCTCTTTCTACTGATCACTTCCCTAAGCTTCCCTCTGAGTCTTGAGGAGGCTCTAAGGCTTGCAGTTGAGAGGAACGTAGAAAGTATAAAGTCCGAACTTGACCTGAAGAAGGTAGAGGAAAGGATAAGGGAGGTAAGGGGAAGCGTACTTCCGACGGTTACCCTCAGCTTTACCTACACGAGATGGGATAAAAACTATATCTCCTCTTTCATCCCTGAGAACAAGTACTTTGCCAATTTAAACCTCAACCAATCTCTCTTCGATAAGAGTGTCTGGTCTGCTCTCAAGGTCGCCAGGAAGAGCAGGGAGCTTCAGAATTACGTTATAGAAGACGTGAAGGCGATCATCATGGGAGAGACGGAAAAGCTCTTCTGGGCGGTCCTTCTGAAGAGGGAAGTTCTAAGGGAAAAGAGGGAATCCCTCCGGTACTGGAAGAGTTACTTTGAACTTGTGAAGGAAAAGTACGAGAGGGGAATTATACCAAAGTACGAGTTCCTGAGGGCAAGGGCTCAGCTCCGTCAGGCTAAGGCGGACCTGATAAGGGCTGAGAGCGATCTAAAGGTTTCTCTCAACTCCTTGAAGAGCTTCCTCGGGCTCGCCGGGAAGGTTCCGGTTGATGGGGAGTTTAAAAAATCCCCCCTTAGCATAGAAGACCCGGAGGTTCTGCTCGAAAAAGGAAACACAACACTGAAGATCCTCAGGAAGACCTTAGAGGTAAGGAAAGCAAACGTAGAGCTGAAGAGGGCGGATTACTATCCGAAGCTTTCTCTGTTCTTTAACTACAACTTCGAAAACATAATGGATTTCGAAGCGGGAAGGCTAAAGGAGGATTACAGGCACGGCTATAATTTTGGTCTGAGGTTCGACTTCACCCTCTTTGATGGAAGCAAGAGAAGTGCGAGGGTGATGCAGGAAAGGATAGAAGAGCGGAAGGTTAGGGAAGAGATAGAGTTTACGCTAAATAAGCTGAAGAACGAGCTCGACTCCCTTATGGCACAACTGAAGAGTGCCGAGGAAGAGATAAAGGCGAGAGAGGACAGTCTTCTTGCGGCAGAAGAGTCCCTAAAGTTTGCCACCGAAAGGTATAGGGAGGGTGTGGGCTCACAGGTTGAACTCCTGGAGGCAAGGCAGAATTACGAACAAGCTAAGCTCTCCCTATTGAGCGCGATATACAACTACAACTCGGTCGCTGCCGATATAAAGAGACTCTTGGGGCTTTACCAGTCGTCTTGGAAGGCATCGAAATCATTGGAGGATAAATCGTCCCAGTGATCGCTGTTTGAAAAGCTGTCCCAGTCGTCTCCAAAACAGGAATCGTGGTAGATGTTGTAAGGCAGGTAGCACTTCGTGGGATCGGCTACGTCGTCCTCATAACCGTAATCATCATCGATATTAAAAAACTCATCGTCAGAGTTATCAAACATCGAACGAGTTATATAATTCTCTCCTTCCTCCCATACCTTGTGTCCTTCGAATTTCTCCACAGAATTCCTATCCTCACTTCCAGAGAGCCTGCCGGCGAGAATAGCCACAAAGAGAAAGATAAGTAGGGGTATCAAGAACTCCATCTCAACTTATTATTTTTTTCCAAGGTGCTGACCTCAATCCTCAAATATATAAACCTTTTCCACTCTTACCCCAACCATGCTACCTTCAACAAACCCTCTGTCTCCGTGGATCTTCACTATAAACTTTTCCCTTCCGTCGGTAAGGTGGAGTAACGTTTCATCTCCGAGTCTCTCTACGAAGGTTACCGTGTACTCCTTACCTTCAGTTACTTTTATATCCTCCGGTCTAACACCTATAACCACTACCCCCTCCCTGTCGAGCTCCAACCGCCTTCCCAAGATCTCCACTACCCTGCCCTTCCTTCTAAAGAGGTTCATAGGAGGGCTACCTATAAAACCCGCCACGAAGGAGTTGGCGGGTCTCCTATAAACCTCGAGAGGCCTCCCTATCTGAATTATCTTCCCTTCCCTCATAATCCCAATCCTGTCGGCGAGGGACATAGCTTCAGCCTGATCGTGGGTAACGTATAGAGTGGTTATCCGAAGCTCCCTCTGAAGCCTTCTTATCTCCCCCTTTGTTTCCATCCTGAGTTTAGCGTCGAGATTGGAGAGGGGTTCGTCTAAGAGGAGAACGTCGGGTTTCCTGACTATAGCTCTTGCTATTGCTACCCTCTGTCTCTCACCGCCCGAAAGCTCCGCAGGCTTTGCGGAGAGGAGATGCTCTATCTTAAGGAGCTCCGCCACCTCCCTGACCCTTCCCTCCACGCCCTTCTCCCCCCTTATTCTTAAAGGGAAAGCGATGTTCTCCTTCACACTCATATGGGGGTATAGGGCGTAGCTCTGGAAAACCATAGCCACGTTCCTCTCCCTGGGTGGAAGAAAGACACCACTTCCGGCGACAAGCCTTTTACCGATGTAAACCTCTCCCGAACTCGGCTCCTCCAGCCCGGCAACTATGTTGAGCAGGGTGCTCTTACCGCACCCCGAAGGACCTAAGAGCACAAAGAACTCCCCCTCCTCTACCTCAAGGTCCACACCCTTCAAAGCCTCGACCCTTCCTCTTAGAGCGGATCGGAAAACTTTTGAGATATTCCTCAAAACCACCCTCATCCCTTCACTGCTCCTCCCGTTAGACCGCTGATTATATACTTCTGGAGCATAAGAACCATAAGGACAACTGGTAAGACAGAAATGAAGGACGCAGCCGTTATGTATCCCCACGGTAGCTGACCGTGAAGACCCTCGAAGAGGGCGATACCGACGGGAACGGTCCGGGCGTGGTGATCCACGGTAAACATAAGGGCAAAGAGAAATTCGTTGAAGGCAAAGAGAAACAGAAGTATGTAGGTAGAAACGAGACCGGGCAGGGAGAGGGGAAGTATTATCTGAAAGAGAATCCTCAGGGTCCCCGCCCCGTCTATCATCGCTGCCCTGTCTATATCCTTCGGAATGCTGGAGAAGTACGTGTAAAGGAGCCAGAGTCCGAGGGGAAGACTCCAGCCGGTGTAGGGAAGGATGAGAGCCGTGTAGGTGTTTATGAGATCCAAGTTTGAGAAGAGTCGGTAAAGAAAGCCCACAACGCTTATCGGGGGGAAGAGGGAGACCGTAAGGACACCAACGAGTATAGGGAGAGAGTAGGGGAGAGAGAACCTGCTTAAGGAGTAAGCGGAGAGAGAGGAGAGTATAAGGGATAAGAGGGCTGAGGAGGAGGCTACTATCAGGCTGTTCCTCAGATAGTCCAAGAAGTGCAGGTTTGGAGATGTAAGTAGATCTATGTAGTTCTTCAAAGTAAAGGAGATTTTGCCTGTCAGCAGGAAGTCCGGAGAGCTGGTAAGGGAAACGAGGAGCATCCAGAAGAGGGGAAAGAGAGGTATAAATAGGGAAAGAAAGCTTCCGAAAAGGAGAAGGAGTAGCTTTATCCTTCTCTCACTCAAGGATCCAGCCTCCCCTAAGATGTCTTGCTAAAAGGAGGGAGATGAGGAACGCAACGAGAAAGAGAAAGGTGGATACAGCCGAAGCGTAACCAAAGTCTCCCATGAGATACAGCTTGTAAGCGTATAGAGACACTGGCGTTGTAGATCCGCCCGGTCCTCCTCCAGTGAGCACAAATACTACATCAAACACCCTGAGGGCATCGACGCTCCTGAAGAGAACCGCTACCAATAGAAAGGGCTTCAGAAGGGGAAGAGTCAGGAAGAGAAATCTTTTAAACATACCCGCTCCGTCCACCTTAGCCTGAGAGTATATCTCGGCAGGTATGGATTGAAGACCGGCGAGTAGAATGAGCGCGACGAAGGGAGTCGTCCTCCAAGCGTCCGCTATCACAAGGGAGATAAAGGCACTTAACTCTCCCCCGAGCCAGTTCACCCTCTCCCCGAAGAGGGTTACGCACAGGTAGTTCAGAAATCCGTAGGAGTAGTTAAACATCAGTTGCCACACCCTTGCACTCACAACGCTCGGAATAGCCCATGGTACGAGCACTATACCCCTGAGAATACCGCGGAGCGGTACCTTTTCGTTTATCACGAAGGCGATACAGAGACCGAGAATTACCTCAAGAATTACCGAAAACAGCGTGAACTTAAGGGTGAAGGTCAGTGATGCAAGGAAGTAGCTATCCTTGAATAGACGTGAGTAATTCTCCAAACCAGCGAACTCCTTCTCGAGGAAGATAACACCTCGGAAGAAACTCAGGAAGAAGGTTCCTATCACCGGGATGAGGAGGAGAAGGAAGACAAACAGAAGGAGAGGCAGGTTATATAACCAGAGGATCCATCCCCTCATCGATAGAGTTTTTCCAGCTCAATTATCTCTTCATTCGCTCTCTTCAGAGCTTCCTCGGGACTCATCCTTCCCCCTATCGCCGCGTTCACATACTTTCTCAGAACTTCTGAAAACCGCGTGTAGTAAGGAAGAGGAGGTCTCGATACTGCGTAGGAGCAAGCTTCCCTGACTACCCTTAGGTGAGGTAGCCTTTCCTTAATCTCCCTGTCCTCGTAAACGTCCCTCCTTCCTGGATTCCAGCCGAGGTTAAGTGCTAACCTCTTCTGAACCTCCTTCGACACTATGAACTTAAGTAGTTTCATAGCCTCCCTCTTCTTGTCCGAGTATCTCGAAACACCGATGTGCCAGCCACCCAAGCAGGAGGCGGGCTTTCCACCTTCGAACTTAGGGAGAACAGAGACCCCGACCCTTCCTTTAACGGGAGATTCGGGAGAGTTGTGGAGCTTCCATGCGTAGGGCCAGTTTCTCTCAAAGAGAGCCCTTCCGCTCTGAAAGTACATCCTCACCTCTTCCTCTTTCATCTCCGTGTAGGTGTTTGGTGGCGAGATCTTATACTTATGAATCAGATCTCTCATAAAAGTCAGAGCTCTGATATTCTCCTTGGATACCAGCTTCTCGAGGCTCCCACCGGCCGAGGCGGAGAACTCCAAGAAGGTACATACGAGCCCTTCATACTGAGCACCCTGCCAGAGAAAACCGTAGAAGTCTCCGATCCTCTTCCTCATGGCCGACTGGGCTTTGAGGGAACAATCTATTAGCTCCGCCCACCTCTCGGGAACCCTGCAATCGAACTCCTCGAGAAGATCCTTCCTGTAGTAAAGAATTCCGCAATCCACGTAAACCGGGAGGGCGTAGAGCTTTCCATCCATTAGATCTACCTTGAGCACCTCGGGAAGGAAGGGCTCAAGATCGAAGTCTTCAAGTTCCGCAAGCCAATCCGAGCTTATAAACTGTCCGAGCCAAGCTACGTCCATTAAGAAAACGTCTGGATCGGGCTTCTTAGAGCTAAGGGCAACTACGAGCCCTTGCCTTCTCAAATCCGTATCGGTGGGTTGCCTTATCAGCTCTACATCTACGCCGATCTCCCTTTCAAAATCCTCGATGAGCTTCTCCCAGTAACTTACCTCCTCCGGAGCCCCTCCGACAGCGAAGGTGAGCTTTCTCTCCGACTTCTCGCATCCCAAAAGGATAACGAAGATGGAAAGGGCAACTAAGAGCATCCCTCCGCTTTATTATAATTTGGTATGCATAAGCTGAGGCACTACGCGGAGTTGGTAAAGTTCGAACACACCGTATTCGCCCTCCCCTTCGCCCTCGCCAGCCTACTCATACTTGCTCACAGGACTCCCTCCCTGTGGGAGGTCCTATGGATAGTTGTAGCCCTCGTGAGCGCAAGGACCGTTGGCATGGCCTTCAACAGGCTGATAGATGAACCCTTTGACAGGTTGAACCCCAGGACGAAGAACTGGCCCCTTGTTTCGGGAGCTGTCAGCAGGGAGGAGGTGAGGAGACTCATACTCCTATCTTCAGGTATATTCCTCTTCAGCGCCCTGATGCTCAACTTCCTCGCATTTCTACTCTCCCCCTTAGTTCTGTTCCTCCTATGGCTCTACCCCTACTCCAAGAGGTTTACACACTTTCCCCACTTAGTCCTCGGACTGGTCTATTTCCTCATACCCGTTGCGGTGGACGTTGCTTTAAACGCATCCCTTTCCTTCAACGCCCTGATACTCGGAACGGCCATGGCTTCCTGGGTTTCCGGCTTCGATATTCTCTACTCCTTACAGGATTACGAGTTCGACAGGGAGCACGGGCTCAAATCTGTACCCGTGAAGTTCGGGATAGAGAGAGCTCTGAAGATTGCGAGACTCCTTCACCTCATCACCTTCCTGTCTCTACTGGTGCTAAGCTTCAGGGTAGAGTGGCTCGGACCTCTCTACTTCACTGGTTTTATCGTTCTCTCTGCCTTCCTTATATACGAGCACTCGCTTATAAAACCCCACGACCTTTCCAAGATAAACAAAGCCTTCTTCACGGTGAACGGCTATGTGAGCATAATTTTTTTCTTAACAGTTCTTATCGACAGAATACTATAGACCGAAGAGCTTTTCTATGTCAGATATTCTCCTCTGATACTCCTCGTGGGATATCTCACCCTTCATCAACATGTCTGTCAGGAACTGAATCTCTCTCTCCATCTCCTTGAGTCTCTTTAACTTTTCCTCCTCCTTTCCCGCCAGCACGCTATAGAGTAGCGTTTCTTCTACCTCATAGTGCTTGAGCACTCTCTTAAGCGAGGTTATATCCTTCCTTACCATCAGGTCCTTTATCCTCTCTAAAAGATCGAATACCTCCTTAATGTCCTTTCTCCTTTCCGCTCTGAGAAAGACCTGACCTGTGTCTTTTACCTTACCCACTATCAGATAGCTTTCCTCCGGTGTTCTGTAAAGTTCCAGGCTTATATCCACACCCTCGAGTTGGAATATGTCGTGAAGAACCTTTTCCTCGCCAAAGGGCTTCTTTTCCCTCTTCTCCCTTTCCACGTACTCCTTGAAGGATATACCGCCGAACACGGCTATTATCTCCTTAGAGTACTCATTGGCGAGATTCCCTACGTTTATGGTTATGTACCTGAGCATCTCCTTGTTAAGGAATTCAAACCTTAACTTGATACCCAGAGCTATGTCTATAAGTCCGTTCTCAAGTTCTATATAGAAAGAACACATCTTCAGGGAAGCGTTTTCCATCAAGAGAAATCGGGTCAGATCCTTATCGGGCTTCACCCTCAGAACCACCGGAGAATATATGTGAACAACTATATCCTCCTCTTCCTTCAGGACGTCCACATTTATGACGGTTGAACCCCACGGTATAAGGAACTCATTATCTTCTCTGTAAACCCTGATAGACCCGAAAATCTGACCGAGGTATCTCTCTATAAGAAGGGCAGCTCTCTCAAGCTTGCTCTCCATGGCTTTATTTTAACAGCTCACCCTTCTTAGGAGGGTACCCTCTCACGAACTCTTCCCCCCTCATCCTTTTCCCCTTAGGAGAAAGGATCTCCTCGATTCTGACCGCACCCTTACCGCAGGCAACCACGAATCTCTTAGGATCCACTATTTCTCCCGGCTCTCCCTCACCTTCTACAACCTTGAGCTTCAAAATCTTTACCCTCTGACCCCTGAAAAAGGTGTAGGCGTCCGGGTACAATCCTCTTACCCTGTCCCGCACGCTCTCAGCCTGAGCTTTCCAGCACAACCTCTCCTCCTCTCTCTGAACCGGAGGAGCGTAGGTCGCTTCCTCCTCCTTCTGAGGAACAGGCTCTATACTTCCTTCAAACCAAAGCCTTAGCGTTTTTGTAAGTAGATCCGCACCTGTGACGGACAGCCTCTCGGATAGAGTTTTAAGGTTATCCTCCTCATCTATCTCCACCTCTTCCTGAGAGAGTATGTCCCCCGCGTCCATCCTTTCGTTCACGAGCATTACAGTGTTCCCCGTTACCTTCTCCCCAGCCATCAAAGCCCTCTGTATGGGCGCAGCACCTCTGTACTTGGGAAGGAGAGAAGCGTGGAGGTTTATCACCCTGTAGGGAGGTGTCTCCAACACCTCCTTGGGCAGTATCCTGCCGTAAGCCACAACGACAGCGCAGTCTGGCTTTATACTCTTCACGATTTCCACAAGCTCTTCGAGCTTAGCCGGCTGATAAACCGGTATTCCGAGTTCCTGAGCTAATACCTTAACAGGAGGAGGTTTCACTCTCTTGCCCCTTCCCGCCGGTCTGTCGGGCTGTGTGATCACACCTACAACCTCAAACTCCCCGCTTAGCTTTCTCAGACTCGGAACTGCGAAATCCGGCGTTCCCATAAAGAGGATCTTCATTTAATCTTCCAGTTGTCTATCAACCTTGTATTACCAACCCACAGGGCAACGAGAATTCTATCGCCCGGTTCCACTATCTCCTTCGGATGTAGCTCGCTGTCCGTTATCTCTATATAGTCTATCTTCTTAACGTGAGGATGAGAGAGGATGAAACGCTCCAACGCCCGCTTTATAACGCCGCTCCTCTTCTCACCACCATTTATCAATTCCTCGGCTAAGAGGAAAGCTCTATATATGGACAGGGCTGACTCCCTCTCCTCTGGGGACAGATAGGTATTCCTCGAACTGTAGGCGAGTCCATCGGGTTCTCTCACTGTTTCAATCGGAACTATCTCAACTGGAATGAGTAGATCTTTAACGAGCCTCTCTATTACCTTGAGCTGTTGGTAATCCTTCTCGCCGAAGTAAGCTCTGTCCGGCTGGACAGTGTTGAATAACTTTACAACGACGGTTGCAACACCCTTGAAGTGCCCCGGTCGGAACTCTCCCTCGAGCACGTCGCTTATTCCCTTCACGTAAACCTCAGTTCTGAAATCCTCCGGGTACATCTCTTCATCGGTGGGAGCGAAGACTATGTCTACCCCAAGTTCCTCACATATGGAAAGATCCCTGTCCAAATTCCTTGGATACCTATCGTAGTCTTCGTTAGGACCGAACTGAGTCGGATTCACATATATGCTAACTACCGTAATGTCGTTTTGAAGCTTTGAACTTTTGATTAAAGCCTTGTGACCTTCGTGGAGATAGCCCATAGTAGGCACGAAACCCACACTCACCCGTTCCTCACACCTTATCGCATTCAGATGATTCCGCAAGTCCTTTACCTTTCTGAACAAGAGTGGCACCTCACACCTCCTGAGGGTTAGGAGAAAGTATTATATAGGAACGGTGAGCCTTAAGACACGGGTGATAGTTCTAAAGCGGATAAGGGCAGGCGATCAGGACCTTCTTGCCAAGGTTTACGGGCAGGGGGGAGTTCTTGACCTGCTCGTCAGAGATGCTTACCTGAATACCTGCCGCTTCTTCGGTGTATTCGAACCCTTCAATCTGGTTGAGGTGGACCTCTCTCAAAGGGGTGGCATAGTGGTTGTTAGCGATATAGGCAGGGTGGAGAGGTTTTCTCTACTTACAAAGGATTTTCGCCGGTTCCTTTGGATGTCCTGGATAGCCCGCTTTATACTCAAGTACGTGGGTTTCTATGACGACAGACTTTTTGACCTCTTCCTGAGATACCTGCTCGAGAGAACTGAAGAGGTTGAACATCTCTACAGGGTGAGACTTAAGCTCGACTACCTCGACCTCTCCGGGCTGAGACCAAAGTTTTTGGAGGAGAGTTTCGGTAGGGGAAAACTAAAGCTAAGGCTTTCGGACGGTTCGGTGAGCAAGGAGGGAGATTACGAGACCGAAAGCTACGTCCTCAGATTCCTCGTTAAGGTGTGGAGGGCAAGGAGGCTGAAAAACTTGAACATAAGGGAGGATACAGCACGTGACATGGAAAGGCTCTTAGACGCTCTACTGGAGTATCACACGAGATAGGAAATGGCTGTAACCGTAACCGGGACGGTGAGGTTGTCGTCCAACGGGAGATCCGCCGCCTCTAACAGAGCCCCGACAACGGCTACAAGAATAGCCTTCTCAAGGCTGAGAAAGGGAAGTAGTATAAGATATGTTCCTGTAAAGAAGGAAAAGGTTCCTTCCCAAGTCTTCCTCTCATTGAAGAAAATCCTGTTCCTCCCAAAGAGCTTACCTACCAAGGTCGATAAGCTGTCCCCCAGAGCCAACACAGCTATACCGACGGAACTCAGCTTCCCGAACAGGAGGAAAGAAATCGTTACACCGAGGTTTGCGTAGAGCGCTTGAATCCCTGGTTTATCCAAGTTTTCCTCCCTTTCCAGATGTTTTATTAATATCCTAAAGAAATCGTAGAAAGGTTGCACTCTACGAATCACGAGGAGGTTTAGTATTAGGATAGAGGACATAAGGATCAGAGTAATGGAGGCAGGAAAGTAAAGGACCGGCACGAGCCAGAGGGAAAGCAGTATCAGATGAAAGAACTGACGTTTTATCTCTAAGGATGTGTACTTATCCTCTGAGGATCTCTCTAATCCTCGCATACACGTAGAACCTCACCTTTACCGTATCCGCATCTTCAAGGAACATTTCGAAGCCAAGCTTAATCCTTCCGTCATTAAACTCCTGAATGTTTACGAGCCTCGCTGTCCCAAATACCTCCTCAGCTTCAACGGGAAAGTCTATATGAACCTCTACCTCTCTATCGAGGAAGCTGTCTACCTCAGCGGGACTGTCTACAATGATCGAAAATCCTCCCTCCGATATATCGTCTACCTCGTACTCCCTCTCCTCATCGTCTAACTTTATATAGAGCTTAACCGGATGTATATGGGAAGGTTTCACCCTCGAGCTTCTCCTATCGCCCACAGGTTTTTCCGGATTAAGGGACGGTAGGTTTACAATGACCTCCTCCTCGCTTTTACCCACTATCTTGGTGGGCAGGGCAAAGGTGGAGTACTTTATGTATACCTTCTTGCCAAGAACGGCAAACCTCTTGAGAAGTCTGGTTTCTTCGAGAACTATCTTTTCTCCCTCTATCCTCTTTATTTTTGTTCGTGTTGAAAAGAAGAAAGAGTCTTCAAAAATGAAAATTTCTGCGGTTCTTTCTGAGGTCATATCCTTTTAGCTCCCTTTATTCCCTCTATAACATCCTCCATCCGCATCCCCCTTGAACCCTTCAGGAGAATTATATTTTTATCCTTCGTCCATTTCAACACCTCTTTTAAAACATCGTTTTTATTTTCTAAATGGACGCCCTTGCCACCCCTACGGACGAACTCTTCGTAAGCGTAAGCCATTTCTTTACCGTAAAAGATGCAGAAGTCCACTCCTATCTCCTTGGCAAAAGCTCCTATCTCTCTGTGGAGGTCTGGACTCTTCTTCCCCAACTCGAGCATATCGCCTAACACGGCAACTTTCTTCGAATTGCTTTCGAGAACTGAAAGAGTTTTCAAAGCATTCCTTACAGAAGGGGGATTAGCGTTGTAGGTATCGTCTACGAGATAAAAGTCCCCTACGTCCAAGAGGTTCATCCGCCCTGGAGGGGCTTTAAAGCTATTCAAAGTGCTTTTAAACTCAAGGGGCTCTAAGCCAAGGGCTTTCAAAACACCAAAGGAAGCGAGTACGTTATCGACTATTCCCTTACTGAGAACTTTCACGGAGAACTCCTCACCGCAGTAGTTGAACTCTACACCCCTGAGGGAAAGCCTGATCCTCTCTGCTCTGAGATCCCCCCGATCACCGAAGGTCAGGGTTCTGTTGGGAGGTAGCTTATAAAATTTCGAAGCGTAATCTGGAATCACCCCGAAGCTCACCTCATCGAACCCGGAGAATATCTCACCATTCCCTTCCACAACGTCCTTGAGGGTTCCGAAGGTCTCCAAGTGTTCCTCCCCCAAGGCGGTTATAACCCTAACCTTAGGCTCTGAGAGTTCCGTGAGAGAGAGGACATCACCCCTTTGGCTTGCTCCCAACTCGAAGACAGCAAACTCGCACTCCTTGGGGAGGTTGGCAAGAACCAGGGGCAGTCCTATCTGGGAATTCAGATTTCCCTCGCTTCTGTAGGATTGAGCCACCGTAGAGAGCAGGTGGTATATAAGCTCCTTCGTAGTAGTCTTTCCTACAGAACCCGCCACGCCTATAACCTTACCCTCAAAGGTACTCCTCTTATAGCGGGCTATCTTCCTGAGAGCCTCAAGGCTCGAGTCTACCACGAGGAGGAACTTTCCCTCTTGCAGGGGAACTTCCCTCTCCACTATGGCTCCCACCGCTCCTTTGTTTAAGGCTTCTAAGACGAAGTCGTGCCCGTCGTGTCTTTCCCCTTTCAGAGCCACGAAGACCTCTCCCCCTTTTATCCTCCTGCTGTCTATCGAGAATCGGGACACCTCGAGGTCGGGATCGCCTAAAAGTCTCCCTCCTACTATCTTTCTAAGATCTTCTGCCCTCATTCCTCTATGAATTTAATCTCCTTCATAGCCCTGTAGTTGGTGAGGTCAAGGTGGAGCGGTGTCACAGATATGTAGCCGTTCATTACAGCCCAGTAGTCGGTCCCCTCCTCCGAGGACCAGCCGAATTCCTCCGCCGCTATCCAGTACAGAGGCTCTCCATAGGGAGCGTAGTACTTGAAGACCTTCTCCTTGTAATCCCTCTTGCCCTGCCTCGTTATCCTTACGCCCCTTATCTCCTCGAATCTCAAATTTGGAACGTTCACGTTGAGGTAAGTGTCCTCTGGCATACCGCTATCGAGTATCTTCTCCACTATTCTCCTGCAGGATTTGGCTATCTCGTTGAACATTATATCCTCCCTTCCGAAGGCGGAAAAGGCTACTGAGGGTATCCCGAGTATCCTGCCCTCCATTGCGCCCGAGACAGTTCCCGAGTAGGTTATGTCCTCACCGAGGTTAGGACCCTCGTTTATTCCGGCGCACACGAGGTCTGGTTTCCTCCCTTCAAGAATGACGTAATAGCCCAGGTGTATGCAGTCCGCAGGAGTTCCTCCGATCACTGTGTAGAAGTCCTCGTCCACCTTCCTCATCTTGAGGGGCATGGTGAAAGTGAGGGAGTGCCCCACACCGCTTAGGTTCCTGTCGGGAGCTACCACCACCACCCTGCCCAAAGTCTTCAGCGCCTCTCTGAGAGCCCTTATTCCCTCGGAGAAGTATCCGTCGTCGTTGGTTATAAGGATGGTGGGCATAGGAGTATTTTAAGGCGTGATAGAATTAAATAAAGAGGAGGTGGAGAGGATGGCAACAAAGAAGTTAGACAGGACGGAGTGGGAGAGGTACTTCGATAACGTCTCAAAGAACTTAAAGGGAGTTGAGGGTCAGCTTGAGGTGGTAAGCGAGGAGCTCGGTGATCAGGTGGAGGTTGAGTGGGCTTTCGTAGAAGGTCTCTCCTATGATCCCAAAGATGACGTCCTTGAGATACAATTCACCGAGGGTAAGCACGACCACCTCATACAGAAACCAGCCGAGATCTACGTTGACGAAGAGGCGGGAACTCTCAGATCCGTCGAGGTGGTCAAGGAGGACGGGACGAAGTTCGTTCTAAAGCTAAGGCCAGCTCCAGCCTTACCTTCTTAATAGCAGGAAAGCGGAGGCTATCTTACCGAAGTAGGTTTCTGGATAATCTTTTTGGAGAGTTTTATATACCTCCAAAGCGCTCTTACGGTCTCCCTTTCCTTCAAGATCGAAAGCCTTTAGTAGAAGAGCGGAGGGGTAGTTGAAGTGCTCTTTATCCACCTTTTCGAGGATCGAGAGGGAACGGTCGTACTCCTTCTTAGAGTAAAGAGTAAAAGCTTCCCTCTCCAAGTAAAGGGATTTCAGGTCCTTATCCTTCAGGAGATTAGCTATCTCAGAGGCGCTCCCTCCTCCGAGGGCGAGGAAGTAGGGATAAAGTTCTGTTCCTTTTAGCTTCTTCTCAGCTTCTTCCTTCGAGACCTTTCCACTTTCGTAGAGATAGAGGACGGATGCGAGCTCGTCAAGCTTCTTCTCCTTATACTTTTTCCAGTAGTTTATACCTCCAACCCCAGCCGCTATCAGGAGTGCTAAGAGAACTCCGATCAGTACGTCCCTGCTGAAGATCATACCCTCATTATCTCCTCTTCCTTGGCTTCAAGGAGTTCGTTTATCTCCTCTATGTATCTATCGGTTATCTTCTGGAGTCTCTCCAAAGCTCTCTTCTTTTCGTCTTCCGATATACCCTCAAGATCCTCTATCATATCCTTGGCATCCCTCCTGACGTTTCTGACCGCAACCCTCGCCTCCTCGGCGAGCTTGTGGAGCATCCTTGCAAGTTCCCTCCTCCTCTCCTCGGTCAGTGGAGGCAGGTTTATCCTTATGGTGTTCCCCTGAGTGTTGGGGTTGAGGTTTAGCTCCTCCCTTACAGCCTTCTCTATAGCGGGAACGGCGTTCGCGTCCCAGACCTGTATAAGTATCTGATTGTGCTCGGGAATGGATATAGTCCCCAGCTGCTTCAAGGGAACCTTAGATCCGTAGTACTCAACCTTTATCTCCTCCACCAGAGCGGTGGAGGCTCTCCCCGTTCTTATCCCCGCTATCTCGCCCTTGAAGTGCTCGACGCTCTTCTTCATGTCCTTCTCCGTTTCCTTGAGGATGTCCTCTATCTCCTGCACCATGGCTCTACCCCCTTACGACCGAACCTACGTCCGCTCCTATAACGACTGACCTTAGATTTCCCTTCTCCTTAATATTAAAAACTATTATAGGTATCCTGTTCTCCCTGCACATCGTAAGGGCGGTATGATCCATCACCCTTATCCCTCTGTTTATGGCTTCGAGGTAGCTTATCTCCTTAATCAGGACTGCATCCGGATGCTTTTCCGGATCCTTGTCGTAGACTCCTCCTACCTTGGTAGCTTTAAGGAGAACCTCGGCGTCTATCTCAGCGGCTCTCAGTGCCGCAGCGGTATCGGTGGAGAAGAAGGGGTTTCCCGTCCCTCCGGCAAAGATTACGATCCTTCCCTTCTCAAGGTGTCTGACCGCCCTTCTCCTTATGTAGGGTTCCGCCACCTGCCTCATCTCTATAGCTGAGAGAACCCTCGTGGGGATGTTTACGTGCCTCTCCAGAGCGGACTGGAGAGCCAAGGCGTTTATCACCGTGGCAAGCATGCCCATGTAGTCGGCGGTAGCCCTGTCAATCCCTATCCCCTCTCCCTGAAAGCCCCTGAAGATGTTTCCTCCCCCTATCACTACCGCTATCTGAACGCCGAGGTCGTGGACGCTCTTTATCTCGTGGGATATGTACTCCAAGAAGTCCGGATCTATCCCGTATCCCTGCTCTCCCGCGAAGGCTTCTCCGGAGAGCTTTAAGAGTATTCTCCTATATTTGGGCTCCTCCATCAGAGACCACCGAGCTCGAACCTGCAGAACCTCTTTATCTCCACACCGAGACCCGACTCCTCTATGACTTTACCTACCGTCTTCTTGTCGTCCTTTATGAAGGGTTGATTCAGGAGAACCTTCTCCTGATAGAACTTCTTTAGCTTACCCTCCACTATCCTCTCTATTATGTGCTCGGGTTTGCCCTCCTGACGGGTTTGCTCCTCCAAGATCTTCTTTTCCCTTTCCAGTACCTCCTGAGGTATGGTCTCCACGCTCACAAACTCAGGTCTCATAGCGGCTATCTGCATAGCGATGTCCTGAACGAGCCTGAGAACCTGGTCGCTCAGTTCGCCCGCCTTAAAGTCTAAGAGGACCCCTATCCTTCCACCTCCGTGAACGTAGGAGTGGAGGTAGTCCTTAGTGTCGTACCTGCAGTACCTTGTGAGCCTTATGTTCTCCCCTATCTTGGCTATAGCCTCCTTTATCGTCTCCTCTACGGTCTTCCCTTCCGTAGTCCTCTGAGGGAGTATGTCGCTTCCTTCCCCTTCCTTGTTGGCGTTCTCGTCTAAGGAGAGTATGTGATCGAGGATCCTGTCGGCGAGAGCCTGAAACTCCTCGTTCCTCGCGACGAAGTCGGTCTCACAGTTGAGCTCTATCATCGCTCCCTTCTTTCTATCCTCACTCACCTTTACCCTCACTATCCCTTCCTTGGTCTCCCTTCCCGCCTTCTTCTCAGCCTTGGCGAGTCCTTTGACCCTGAGTATCTCCTTAGCCTTCTCTATGTCTCCTCCCGCCTCTTCAAGAGCCTTCTTGCAGTCCAACATTCCCGCTCCGGTCATTTCTCTGAGCTTCTTTACATCAGCCATGCTTACCGCCATCCTTTTACCTCCGTAGTTTCAAACTTCTTGTAAATCCATATCAATCCTGAGGAGCAAACCGTAAAGCAGAGAGCCAAAAGGAAAAAGCTCATCACTCGTATTCCGTGGTGTCCTTGTCTATCTCCTCGTACTTCTCGGACATAGCCATAGCCTTCTCAAAGAGCTCCTTCTCGTGCTCCTCAACGGTAACCACCTTCCTCTCCTTCTTGGGAGCTACCTCCTCGGCGCTCTCCCTTCTCGTCTTACCCTCAAGAACCGCATCCGCTATCTTGGAGGTGAGGAGCTTTATGGACTTTATGGCGTCGTCGTTTCCGGGAACTATGTAGTCTATGAGATCCGGATCGCAGTTGGAGTCCGCTATAGCCACGACCGGAATTCCGAGTTTCTTAGCCTCCTGAACCGCGATGGACTCGCGCACCGTATCGACGACCCACATTATGTCCGGGAGCTTCTCCATCTCCCTTATACCGCCGTAAAGCTTCCTGAGTCTCTCCATCTGCCTCCTGAGTCTCCTGACCTCCTTCTTGGGGAGGACGTCAAAGACACCTTCCG
Source organism: Hydrogenivirga okinawensis (assembly GCF_055385515.1). Lineage (NCBI taxonomy): Bacteria > Pseudomonadati > Aquificota > Aquificia > Aquificales > Aquificaceae > Hydrogenivirga > Hydrogenivirga okinawensis. Next base: position 1,067,928 of record NZ_AP042386.1, read on the forward strand.
CCTCCATCCTCTCCAATTTGTTGAGCTTCTGGATGCTCTTCCTGACCGTCTGGAAGTTGGTGAGCAGTCCACCGACCCACCTCTCGTTAACGTAGTAAGCTCCGCACCTCTCCGCCTCTTCCTTGATTATCTCCTTCGCCTGCCTCTTGGTTCCTACAAAGATGACCTCAGCCCCCTGAGCCACGCTATCGGAGATGAAGTTGTAGGCTTCCTCTAAAAGGACCAACGTCCTGTTGAGGTCAATTATGTGGATTCCGTTCTTGACGCCGTAAAGGTAGGGCGCCATCTTGGGGTTCCAGCGGGACTTGGAGTGTCCGAAGTGGACACCCGCCTCCAGGAGCTCCTTCATGGATACGACTGCCATATCACACCTCCTTGGGTTTTGCCTCCCTTTCCCGATGAACCCTCACGGGCAACCCAAGCGGGAAAGGTGCGTTCTAAGATAGACTATTATATCATGTCGAGGCGCAGGAGCGGGAAGCTCAAGGTAGAGCACCACCTTTTAGAAGGCTTGGAAGATTACCTGTCGGAGATAGAGGAGTGGGAGGAGGTGGAGAGCATAATACCGGGGAGGATAGTAAGGCAGAATAAAGGGAGGGGTTCCAAGGGGCTTTTTTTAAAATACAGAACCCTCAGCGGGTACAAGCTCCTTTATAAAAACGGCGCCTCCGTTCAGGAGATCTTCGTTGTTTGCACAGACTACGACAGGTTTGAGAATAGGTTCAGGGAGAGGTTCGGATGAGGATAGGGATAGCAGGCTACGGGAACATGGGAAGCGCCTTTGCCAAGGCTCTCTCGGAGAAGGTTGGTAAGGAGAACGTAGTCGTTTACGATGTCCAGAAGGAGAAGGTAGAGTTAGCCTTGAAGGACGGCTTCGCCGTGGCTAAGGATCTTTACTTCCTCACTGATCAGAGCGATGTCATAATCCTCGCGGTAAAGCCCAGGGACATAAGGGGAGTCCTTGAGGAGATAAAGGAGAGGATCGGGGACAGGGTACTCGTCAGCATAGCGGCAGGGATAGAGATAGGCTATATCGAGGGGATAGTCGGGAGGAAAAAGATAGTCAGGCTCATGCCCAATATAAACGTCCTCGTGGGAAGGGGAACCATTGCGGTGGTTAGGAACTCCGAGGTCGGGGACGAGGAGTACGAAGATCTCAAGGAAATCCTCTCAGCCTGCGGGAGTCTGCATGAGATACCTGAGAGCCTCTTCGACAGCTTCACGGCCTTAGCAGGGAGTTCGCCCGCCTTCATATTCGAGTTCATAGACGCCTTAGCTTTGGCGGGGGTGAGGGAAGGTTTCAGCTACGAGAAGGCGTTGGAGATAGTTCTTGATACGATCTTGGGAAGTGCACAGCTCATTAAAGAAAGAGGGGGTAACCCCAACGAGTGGATAACAAAAGTAACCTCTCCGGGAGGGACCACCATAGAGGGTATAGCCTACTTGGAGAGGAAAGGTTTCAGGGGGACGGTGATAAGATGCGTGGAGAGGACCTCAGAGAAGGCAAAGAAGTTGAAGGGTTAGATTACCGCTTTGAGTTTGAAGGTAAGGAGATCCGTGTAAGGACCGAGTGGAGGGAGCATAAAAGGCTCTACCTGCCCGTTCAGAAGCACACCAACAGGGTGATAACCCTGACCGCCTTTCCTTACCCTACCCTGATAGGGGACGCGGTTATAACGAACCTTCGGAACGTGGAGATAGGGGTGAGGACGGCGGACTGTGCTCCCGTTGTAGCTATCGGGAGGGAGTGGATAGGTATCGCTCACGTGGGATGGAGGGGTCTCACCTCCGGGATTTTGGAGCGGTTCGTGGAGAGGTTGAGATCCTACGAAGATACAGAAAAGATCTTCTTCTTCGTAGGTCCCTGCGCCAAGGGATGCTGCTACGAAGTGGGAAGCGAATTCAGAAATATCTTTCCAAGCTATGTCTTCGAACGAGATGGAAAGCTCTATATGGACCTTCAGGATTCTGTGGTTAAAGAACTTAAAGCTTTAGGCGCGGGTAGCGTCGGAACTTTGGAGAAGTGCACCATCTGTTCCGAAAACCTCCCCTCATACAGGAGGGATAAAACGGAGGAGAGGATCCTTACTTCTGTAAGGAAACTGTGAGTTTCTCCGAAGGTTCCAGCGTGGGATCGGGTCTCTTTCCAGTCAGCATCTCTAAAAGTTCCTTAACGTGGATTATCCCCTGCTTCTTGAGGAGATGCCCGTTTGCACCGCTTATAAATATACCCTCCTCGTAGTTTCCGAGCCAAGCGGCTCCGAGTCTGTCTGCTATGCAGAAGCCGACCTTTTTCGCTTCCTCACCTTTGTTGCAGGGAACTACGCAGTGGGAAACACAGCCCTTCCAGCCGTTTATCCCGGAGAGCAATCTTTCTATGAAAGGCGTCTTTATCACCCTCAGCGGGTAGCCCACGGGAGACTTAAGCAGGATAATATCCTCCTCCTTGGCGTTGAGGACTATCTCCTTGTATATAAGGGGAGCGTCGCACTCGTGAGTCGCTATAAAACGGGTAGCCATCTGGACACCTGCAGCTCCCTGCTCCATGTACCACTTGATATCCTCGTAGCTCCAGACACCGCCCGCCACTATAACGGGTATGTCCCCCCACTTCTTGGCTTCCTCCACAACGCTATGGACAAGGTTCTCAAGTTGAAACTCTGGCTTAAAGCAATCCTCGTACTTAAATCCCTGATGACCTCCCGACTTGGGACCTTCTAGGATGACCGCGTCGGGTAGTCTGTTGTACCTCCTCTTCCAAGTTCTGCATATAAGATTTAGAGCTCTTGCCGAGGAGACTATGGGAACGAGAGCTATCTCGTACCCTTCTACATACTGGGGAAGGGATAAGGGAAGGCCAGCTCCCGATATTATGAGATCCGCACCCGCTTCAGCGGCATCCCTCGCGACCCTGTCGTAGTCCGTTATAGCCGCGAGGATATTAACACCTATCGCTCCTCTTCCTTTCGAGATCTCCTTGGCATCCCTGATAATCCTCTTGAGAGCTTCTGGATGGTGGGTGTTTATCGACCCGACAGGTCTTCCGAACTTGTCCCTCTTGACGAGATCGGGATGTCTGTATCCCGTCCCGACGGCAGACACGACGCCTATGGCACCTTCCTTAGCAACTGACCCGGCGAGCCTCTCCCAAGAGAGTCCTACTCCCATTCCGCCCTGAATTATGGGAATATCGACCTCTATGTGTCTTATCTTTAGTTTTGGTAGTTCCATAACCAACTCCTTCGATTAAGGTTGTTTTAATTTTAAACTTTCGGGATATGGAGTCAAGGAGAACGTACTTAGGTTTGGGAAGCAATGTGGGCGACCGTCTCTCGAACATACTCAGAGCAATAGACCTTTTAAGAAATTTCCTGAATATAGAGAAGATATCCACGATCTACGAGAGCAAGCCGTGGGGAGTCGAAGACCAACCCCATTTCCTGAATTGTGTTCTTGCAGGGGAAACCTCTCTTTCTCCAATGGAACTCCTCAAAGAGGTGAAGAGGATTGAAAGGGATGTGGGGAGAAGGAAGAGGTTTAGATGGGGACCAAGGGAGATAGATATAGACATCCTCCTTTATGGGGAAGAGGTGTTAGAGCTCCCCGATCTGAAGATACCGCATCCCTACATAAAGAGGAGGGACTTTGTCCTCGTTCCCCTCCTTGAAATAGAGGAGAACCTTTCGGATCCAAAAACGGGAGAGCTCTACAAGGTGGCTCTCAAAGAGTTAGAGGTCAGGCTAAAACCTATCTGCTCTATCCTTCCCTTGCCTTGACGTACTTCTCCCAGTTCTCGGGGTTGAAAGGAGAGAGGCTTCTGAGCCAGTTCACTATCTTGGGAAACTCTTCGGAAACATACTCAACATCCTCTTCGGTGTTCTCCCTTCCAAAGCTGAAGACTATAGACCCGTTGGAAACCTCTTTTGGAACCCCTATAGCAAAGAGGACGTGGGATTGCTTGAGAGCCAAGGACACACAGGCGGATCCGGAGGCGGTCTCTATACCCATGAGATCGCACCTCAGGAGCATAGCCTCACCCTCTATGAAATGGACAATGAGGGAGAGATGATGGGGAAGTCTCTGGGTAGGGTGTCCGGTGAACTCTATGTAATCAAGCTTCTCCTCTATAGCCTTTTTCAGTCTGTCCCTGTAGTTGGAGAGCCTCGTCATCCTGTCCTCAAGCTCCTTCATCGTCAGCTCTGCAGCGGCTCCGAAGCCGACTATTCCGGGGACGTTCTCCGTTCCTGCCCTCACACCTCTCTCCTGAGTTCCCCCCTCTATAAGGGGTCTCACCTTTACTCCTTTCCTCGTCCAGAGGGCTCCCACGCCCTTAGGTCCGTACATCAGATGGGCGGTGAAGGATGCTGCATCCACTCCCCACTCCTTGAGATCTACAGGGTAATGTCCGAGGGTGGGAGCGGCGTCGGTGTGGAATATGACTTTGGGATTCTTCTCCTTTGCCGCCTGAACCAGCTCCTTTATGTTCTGGATAGTCCCTATCTCCCTGTTGGAGTGCCCTATGGAGACGAGAACCGTGTCCTTTCTTACCGCCTCCCTTACCTGCTCTGGATCTATCAGTCCGTACTTGTCCGGCTTGAGGTAGGTTACCTCCCAGCCTTCCCTCTCTAAGGTCTTACAGGGATGGAGTATGGAGTGATGCTCTATCTCCGTCGTAACTATATGGTTTCCCCTTCTCTTGTAGGCGCTCGCTATCCCCTTTATGGCGAGGTTGTTAGCCTCTATACCTCCAGAGGTAAAGACTATCTCTTCGGGGGTGTTGGCGTTTATCAAAGTCGCTATCTTCTCCCTCGCCTCGTTTATAGCCTTCTTAGCCTCCTGTCCGAAGCTGTGGAGGGAGGTGGGGTTTCCGAACTTATCCCTGAAGTAAGGGAGCATAGCCTCGAGTACTTCCTCTGCCACAGGAGTGGTCGCTATGTGATCGAGATAAACGACTCTTGATCCTGCCTTCTTTGCAAACATTTTTATACCTCCTTATTCCAATTCTTGCGCTACAAGCTTAGCTATTCCTATGAAAGCCTTGGACACCTCCGAGTCGGGATTGCTTATCACCACAGGCTCTCCCTTATCGGACCTCTCGGCGACTTCGGGGTCTATGGGTATGGAACCGAGTATCTTGAGGTTATAAGCAGAGGCAAACTCTGCGGTCTTTCCCTTTCCGAAGATGTAGTACTTCTTACCGGACTCAGGACAGATGAAGTAAGCCATGTTTTCTATAACACCTATAACCGGTATCTGAACCTCCCTGAACATAGAGGTTGCCTTCTTCACGTCCGCAAGGGCTACGTCCTGAGGGGTGGTTACCACTATAGCACCCGACATCTCAACGTTCTGAGCCAACGTTAGTTGAACGTCTCCCGTCCCCGGCGGTAGGTCAAGTATGAGGTAATCAAGCTCTCCCCACTCAACGTCAAAGAGGAACTGGGTGAGAGCCTTCATGAGCATAGGACCCCTCCATATGACGGGGGTATCTTCGGAGGGGAGCATAAAGCCTATGGAGAGAACCTTTATACCGAACTTCTCAACGGGAACGATCCTGTTCCTTTCGTTCACCGTAACTCTTGTTCCTTTGAGTCCCAGAAGGGTTGGAACGCTCGGACCGTAGATATCGGCATCCAAGAGACCGACTCTGTATCCTAACTTAGATAAGGCGAGCGCCAAGTTAACGGCTACCGTTGACTTCCCCACTCCTCCCTTTCCGCTTCCGACAGCTATCAAATGTTTCACACCGGGAACCTTCCTTTTGGTAAAAGCAGGTTGTCCTACAGGCATCTGGGGTCTCTGCTGGGGAGGTGCCTCGGCAAACCTGACGTTTACCTTTTCCACATCGGGCACGTCGGCTACCGCTTCCTGAACCTTCGCCTTTAAAACGTCCTCCAGCCCTGCTTTCGGAAGGTAAAGAAGGACGTCCAGTTCCTTCCCTATGAGCTTTATATCCTTAACGAGCTGAGCCAGGTTCTCTTCAAGTCCGAGATCCTTCAGGCTTTCGTTCCTCAGGGCGTCCATTACGTCCTTAACTGCCATACGCTTCTCCTCCTTCGCTTACTACTAAAGAATATAGTAAATTGAATTTTCAAGTATGACAGCAGTCATCGGCAGTAAAATACTCGGGGGGGAGAAGAGATGAACATAGCACCTGAAATCCTCAACTACCTCGCCGAGAGGAGGGAGTTTACGGAAGTTATACTGGCTCCCAAAGCCTCCCCGGTTGAGAGGAGGGACAAGAGGATCGACAAAATCATGGACGTCATCCTTTCTCCTGAAGACATAAGGGACACGTTGATATCGCTGAGATCCCACACCCCAACATCCTTAGGACCTCTCGGTAGGGAAGGCTTCTTCTCCTTTGGACTGCCAGAGGTTGGAAGGATAAGGGTAACCTACCTGACCCAGAGGGGAAGTTACGTTGTGAGCATAGTAAAGGTTCCTTACAGCATTCCTCTCTTGGAGGCTATAGTTTCCAACAGAGAGGATCTCTCCGCCCTCTACAGGGAGATAAGGGACACGAGCGGCATACTGGCGATAATAGGAAGGTCCTACGTTATACACAACCTGTTCTCTTACTCTCTCCTGAAAGAGATATGTGAGAGGGAGTCTGGTCTCGTTTACGTCTTAGAGAGACCCATAACCTATCTGATAAAGCACAGCAACTCCATAGTTATCCAAAGGGAGGTTGGTGTGGACGTGGATACCTTCGACGAGGGGATAGAGGAGGCGCTCTTTCTGCACCCGGAGATAATCTACATAAGCGACATAGTGATAAAGGACGCCCTCAGATCCGTCAGGAAGCTTTTCGACATACCCATACTAACGATCCTGAGCGTTACCGCCTCGAGTGTGGAGGCGCTGAGGAGGAGCTTTGAGGTCTTTCTGAGAGAGGACTCAAAGGAGGTTCTCAAGCTCATATCGAAGGTTATCGAGCTAAAGCTCGACGAGAAGGATAAGATAAGGTTCGAGATTAAAGAGCTATAACCTCGGGAACGGGAAAGCCGTTAAACTTAGCTCCGTAAACGGTAGTGTAAGCTCCGGTGGAGAGAAGATACAATCTGTCCCCAACCTCTGGCTCCGGAAGGTAGACTTGCTTTGCCACCACGTCCATACTGTCGCAAGATACACCTCCCACCGTCCACTCCTTTAGCTCTCCTTCCCTCTCTAAGTACATTGGATACCTGATTCCGCCGAGGGCTTCGGCGAGTCCGTTGAATACACCGGTGTCTATGTAAAGCCAGTTCTCTTCCCCCCTCTTAGCTTTCCCTATCACTGAAGTCACCATTATCCCCTGATCTCCGACTATCCCCCTTCCGGGCTCTATCTGGAGCTCGTAGGGAGGGTTGGGGAAGTACTTCCTCAGGAGACCCTTCACGTAGTAGGCTATGTCCTCCACCCTCAGGGCTTCGTACATGTACCTGACCGGTATTCCCCCTCCCATGTTCAGGACGAGAAGCTTTATGCCCTTCCGCCTTGCCCTCTCCCAGAGCTGGGAGGAGTTCCTTATCGCTATGAACCAGTTCCTCAGGTTGTTGCACTGGGATCCCACGTGAAAGGTAAGACCTATAGGGACGAGCCCCTTTTCCTTGGCGTACTCTAAGATTTCCAGAGCGGTATCCGGATCCACACCGAACTTCCTCGAAAGGGGCCAGTCGCTCCCCTCGTTGGGGACGGTTATTCTCACGTAGACCCTCGCCCTCGGAGCTACCTTAGCTATCTTCTCCACCTCGGCGAAGCTATCTACGGCGAACCTCCTGACCCCAGAGGTGTAGGCAAGATCTATGAAGGCTGGAGGTTTTACAGGATTGCTCGATATTATCCTCTCGGAAGGAACACCGAGGAAGAGAACCTTTTCAAGCTCCTCTACGGAGGCAACTTCGAAACCTGAACCGAGCTCGGCGAGGGCTTTCAGAATATCTACGTGATCGTTAGCCTTCACCGCATAGTACACGTTCACCTCCGGGAAGTGATACCTTATCTGGATGTATCTCGATCTGACACCGTCGAGGTCTATAAGCAGAGAGGGGGTCTTTACCTCTCTGAGCCTCTCGGCTATCTTCGGTCTTGAGGAGATGAACTCCTCGAAGTACCTCCTCGAGTAATTGAACTGAACCTCACCGACGCTCAGGAGTTTTTCACCCATCTAAATTAATATCTCCATACCGTCGTAGGCTGCAATCACCTCGAGGTCGAGCTCCTCTGAGAGTTCCTCCGCCACCCTCTCCGGACCCTTCTCGTGCATCTCCATGCTGAAGTGGGTTATAACCGTTCTATCGGGTCTGAGATGATCTATCAGCTCCTTCACCTCCTCAACGGAGAGGTGATCTATCTGAGGTCTCCTTTTATAAAAGGTAGTGTTTATTATCATTAGCTGAGGATTCCGAGGGTACACCTCTAACATCCTCCTCTCGTAGCGTGCGCAGGAGAGGTAAACGATGGAACCGTTGAAGGAGAGCCCGTAGGTCTCCGCACCGTGGTGGTAGTGCCTCATTATAGCCTTTACCTTCACGTTTTTATATCCAAGCTCTTTCCCCTCCTCAATCACACCTATGTAGGATAGCCTCCTGAGCAGGTAGGGAAGAACTACCCTGTCATTCCCCTCGATGGCGCTCTTGGGAGCCATGAGCCCGAGCCCCTGTCTCTTACCTCCATCTGTGCAGGCTTCTATGAGGGTGTTCACGTCGGCGGTGTGGTCAAGGTGTATGTGGGATAGAACTATGAGGTCTATATCCCTGTAGTCTATACCTTTTTCCTTTAGATAGACGAAGGCGCCGGGGCCAGGATCTACGTGAACCTTAGAGTCTCCGAAGTCTATAAAGAACCCGCCCGATCTCCTTACGAGACGGAAGGTGGTTACCCTTCCTCCTGCGGTTCCGAGGAATACTACCTTAGTCGGCGTCTTCAACGATTATGGAACCGCTCGGGCACTCGTCCGCTACTTCTTCCACTTCCTGTTCGAGTTCCTCGGGAACGTACATCCACTTCTCCTCTTCGCTCTCCTCTATATCGTAGCGAACAACGTCCGCTATGCCATCTCCCCTATCCTTGAACACCTCGGGAACCCTATCGTAGCAGAGTTCACAGGCGGTGCATGTATCGTAATCTATCCTAACTTTCTTGTTAGGCATAGATCACTCCTCCTCAACGATGATGGAGCCGCTCGGACATTCGTCGGCAACCTCCTGAACCTCGTCGGTGAGGTTCTCGGGGACGTTCATCCACCTTTCGTCCCCATCCTCTATGTCAACCTGAACGACATCCGCTATGCCGTCGCCCACGTCCTTGAAAACTTCAGGGATCCTGTCGTAGCAGAGCTCGCAGGCGGTGCAGGTGTCCTGATCAACCCTAACCTTCAATCCCATCCTTCTACCTCCTCAGGTTTGGTTGGAAATATAAAAATACAAAAGAAATTCAATATATCAAGATAACCTTAATCAGTATCGCACGTTTTATCCTCTTCCGCAACCTCCAAGACTCCTAAGATCTTCGCCACCGTCTCTCCTATCTTTGCTGGGTTGTCTATCACGTAAGCTCCCGCCTTCTCGAGAGCCTCCATCTTAGCCTTTGCGGTTCCCTTTCCTCCCATTATTATCGCTCCCGCGTGTCCCATCCTCTTTCCGGGAGGAGCGGTTATACCCGCTATGTAGGCGAAGACAGGCTTCTCCACGTTCGCCTCTATATACTCCGCCGCCTCTTCCTCTGCGGTTCCTCCGATCTCTCCTATCATGAGTATGGCTTCTGTTTCGGGATCCTCGTTGAAGAGCTCTATAACGTCCCTGTGGGACAGTCCGTGAACGGGATCTCCACCTATACCCACCGCGGTGCTCTGTCCGAGTCCGAGCCTCGTGAGCTGGTAAGCCGCCTCGTAAGTCAGGGTTCCGCTACGGGAGACTATGCCGATTTTTCCCCTCTTGAAGATATGTCCGGGCATTATACCGACCTTAGCCTCTCCGGGAGTGATCAGTCCGGGGCAGTTGGGACCTACAAGTTTAGCGTCGGGATAATTCTTCTTCATGTAGTCTTTGACCATCATCATGTCCTTTACAGGTATCCCTTCGGTTATACAGACTATAAGACCTATTCCGCTATCAAGAGCTTCAACTATAGCGTCGGCGGCGAAGGGTGCGGGGACAAATATAAGGGAGCAGTTGGCTCCAGTCTCCTTCACTGCGTCCTCAACGGTGTTGAATACGGGTATACCTTCCACCTCCTGTCCCGCCTTTCCGGGTGTAACTCCCGCAACAACCTGCGTTCCGTAGGCTTTGCACTGGGTCGCGTGGAAGGAGCCCTCCTTTCCGGTTATACCCTGAACTACCACCTTGGTGTTCTTATCGACGAGTATAGCCATCCTTCAGACCTCCTCAGCTTGCTTTTTGGGCTAACTCTACCGCCTTCCTCGCCCCGTCCCACATGTCTTCGGCGTTTATGAAGTTCATTCCCGACTCGGCAAGGATCTTCTTGCCCTCCTCCACGTTAGTCCCTTCCATCCTGACAACTATGGGGACCTTAAGCTCTACCATCTTACCCGCCTCTACGAGTCCCTGGGCAAGTCTGTCACATCTGAGTATCCCACCGAAGATGTTTATGAAAACAGCTCTGACGTCCTCGTCCGCCATAAGTATCCTGAAGGCGTTGGCTATCTGCTCTACGTTCGCTCCACCACCGACGTCAAGGAAGTTCGCCGGCTCTCCTCCCGCGAGCTTGATAATGTCCATGGTAGCCATGGCGAGACCCGCGCCGTTCACCATACAGCCTATGTTCCCGGAGAGCTTTATGTAGTTGAGCCCGTACTTCTTTGCTTCCACCTCGAGGGGGGAGATCTGGGTCTCGTCCTCCATCTCCTCTATGTCCTTGTGTCTGAAGAGGGAGTTATCGTCTACCTCCAACTTGGCGTCTAAGGCTATTACGTTCCCCTCCTTGTCAAGAACCAAGGGGTTTATCTCCACGAGTGAGGCGTCGAGATCGGTGTATATTCTGTAAAGGGTCAGAGCCATCTTGGAGAAATCCTTGACCGGTAGTCCGAGCTTGAAGGCGAGCTTGCGAGCCTGATAGGGCATGAGTCCGAGTTCGGGGTCTATCTCCTCTATGATTATCGCCTCCGGGTTCTCCTTGGCTATCTCCTCTATCTCCATACCTCCCGCCGCGGAAGCCATGAGAACAGGCTTGGATCTCGCCCTATCTAAGGTTATCGAAAGATAGAACTCTTTATCTATGTTGGTAGCCCTCTCTATCCACACCCTGTTCACGGGCTTCCCGTCAGGGCACTGGAAGGTCTTGAGAACCTTTCCGAGCATTCCCTCTACAGCCTTCTCTAACTCCTCCATACTCTTTACTATCTTCACACCTCCAGCCTTCCCCCTTCCGCCGCAGTGAATCTGAGCCTTCACCACGAGGGGAAAGCTACCGAGCTCCTCAGCGACCTGCTTAGCTTCCTTGAGAGTGAAAGCGACCTTCCCTTCTGGGACGGGGAGACCGTACTTGGCAAAAATCTCCTTCGCCTGATGTTCATGCAGTTTCATCAGACTACCTCCGGGTTAAAACGGCGTTTGTTTAATTTTATCAGGATTTACTGGATCAGGTAATCGAAGTCCACCCTCTTGGTCCTCCCGTCCTCGCGGATTATTACGGCAATGTGATAGAGCCCCTTGTCGGACATATCGAACCAGCCGCCGTAGTTGTCGCCATACTGGTGGGGATACTTCGTGAGCTTCTTCCTCACAGCCCTGAAGATCGGTGATCTGACCTCAGCTTCCACTTTAAAGTTGGAAAGGTACTTCACCTGTCCGTTCTCCTCTTTCCACAGGCTTACAGCGATGTGATGAGTGTCCTTATTACCCGGTTCACCGTGGTGTTTGATAAGCAGGTTGTAGGCTCTTGGGAAGGACCTCTTGAGTTCGGATATGGAGGTCACCCCTATACTTACATAGTAATCTCCTACCTTCTTGGTGAGCGGTGTTGGTACCAGAACTCCCGTTTCCGAAAGGGAAAAGCCAAAGGTTAGAAGAAAAAACAAAAACCCCCTGACAAGTCCCGAAAGGATTTTCTCTCTCATGTCACTTCCCTCCTTTTATCTCACACCTTTAATTATAGGTTCTAAGCCGTAAAACGGGCATGATATAATTTCAGCCATGGGTTTGGAGAACAAGCTCAGGAAGTATAAAACTTACGAGAATCTCAACAACTTAGAGCGATTGAAAGCGGAGTTTAAAAAGAAGCTCGACAAGGTTCCCCCAACGATGGAATACCTCAGAAACCTGATCTTAGACGTGAAGCTCCTTTACAGGATACTCATAGATCCTGATTTTAAGCTGAAGGACAGCGCGAGGGAGGACTTCATAGCAGCTCTGTGGTACTTCATAGACACAAAGGACGGAATACCCGACTGGATACCTATGGTCGGGTACTGGGACGATTACAGACTGGTGAAATACGTAAAGGAAAAGCATAAGGAGGAAATAGAGAGGTACTTTGAGGAAACCAAGTTCTTCATAGCCAACTACTTCTAATATGATCAGGTTTATCCTCCTCAGGATCCTTCAGGCGATCCCCACTATCGTAGGAGTAACCTTCCTCTCCTTCGTGATAATAAAACTCGCCCCTGGAGACTTCTTAGATCAGCTGAAGCTGAATCCCCAGATCTCCCCCGAGACCATAGAGAGGCTTAAAAAGCTCTACGGACTGGATCAGCCCCTCCTTATCCAGTACCTTAAATGGCTTAAGTCCGCCCTCGTCTTTGATCTCGGATACTCTTTCCAGTATCACGCTCCCGTCGTAGAGTTGATAGCGGAAAGGATACCAAACACCTTACTCTTATCTGTGAGTTCCGCCCTGATAGCTTGGCTCTTGGCTATCCCCCTCGGTATGATAGCCGCCTTCAACGAAGGTAAGAAGATAGACAAACTGATACAGGCTTACGCCTACTCCTTCATGTCCATACCGAGCTTCTTCTTAGCTTTTATCTTCCTCTTTGTAGCGAGTAAAACGGGCTGGTTCCCCATAGGAGGTGTTCAGAGCCCCGATTTCGAGAGGCTCAGCCTCTTCGAAAAGATACTCGACGTTCTGCACCATCTATTCATCCCCGCCATGACCTTGGCTCTCGTCTCCCTTGCGGGTCTTACGAGGCTCGTCAGGAGCGCAGTTCTTGAAGTGCTCAAGAGCCCTATGGTTGTTATGCTCAAAGCCAAGGGAGTTCCCCGAAGGGTGGTTGTCAAGCACGTTCTGAAGAACGCCATGAACCCCTTTACGACCCTGCTGGGATACGAGATAGCGAGCCTTATCTCCGGTGCCGCTCTGATAGAGATAATAACCGGCTGGCCCGGGATGGGGATGCTCATGCTTGACGCGGTTCTATCTCAGGATCTCTTCCTCGTCATGGGAGGACTCTACATAGGGACGATAATGCTCATCGTGGGCAACCTGATAGCGGATCTCCTTTTAGCTTGGATAGATCCGAGGGTCAGGGAGAGGGAGTTTGCAAAGTAACCTCCTTTATAAGCTCCCTTTCCTTACTCCAGGCGAGCCTCCTAAGGATCTTGACCTTAACCTCTTCTACTTCACCCCCCGGCAGGTTGATGTATCTCGGTTTTTTATACTCTAAGGCTGTCTTCGACTGGGGGGAGAGGAGCTTTCTGATGGTCCTCTTCCTCCCGTTCCTGAACTTCACTTCGGCTATCACGTATAGCTTGGGATCTCCCTGATCGGCTGTGGGTAGGTTGTGGGGAACACCAACGTTGGTGAGGACGAGTTTGCCCTCTTCTAATTTCACCTCAAGATCTTCGGGCTTAGCTTTCAGGGAAGGGAATTTGTGAGAGGTTCTCGGCTTGGCAAGATGAAAGAGATAGAAGGGGAACTTCTGTATGAGGTCCTTCTTACCGAGGCTCGGCATGTGGCACTCCTGACAGCTCCTCTGAACCTTTGCGGTTTTCCACTCTTTGTAGGTCTCCTGATGACAGCCGGCGCAGAAGTTGGATCTCAGATAGCTGAGATCCTGTTTGGAAGGATGGGGAGGAGACCATACCTTAAGAGGTCCGTGCATGGCTTCCGTTTCTTCTTTGAAGTGGCAAGCTACACAGCTCACCCCGTCCTCCCTGAACTCCGCCCTGAGAACAGGTTTTTTTTCGGGATACACCTGATGGGGGGCATGACAGGGGAGGCACTTGAGCTTTCCGTAGTTCTCCGACTCGATGCGGAAGTTCTCGCTCGTCCAAGCGTGGAAGTGCCTGCTCTCCTTCCACTCGTTGTATATCTCCGTGTGGCAGTCGGAGCACCTCTTGGCGGGGGGTCTCTGGAGGAGATCCTCCTCTACAAACACGGTCTCGAACCTCTCACACCCCGCCAGCAGGAGAGCCAGCAGGAGGAGAGGTATCACTTCTTAAACGCCTCCTGAACCTTGGCGGGTATGAGGTGAACGTTGTGGCACTTGGTACAGCTCATGCCTATCGGATTGAGAGCCTCCAAAACCTCTTCGGTCTTGAATTTATCGGAGGAAAGGAGCTCCTCTATCTTCGCCAGGGCACCTTCGAACTCCTTGCCCACTATAATCTCCTCTGAGAGCTTGTTTGTGTGGCACTTGGAGCACATGGATCTGAGTTGGCGTGCCCTCTCCACGAAGTTGGTCCCCGCCTCCTGAGCCTTCTCCCTGTCCCCCTGCATAAGGTATATCCTCAGAGCCTTCATAGAGTTGGTTACCTTCTCCATGTATTTGGGAACCTCGTACTCCATGAACTCCACGGGATCCTCTATCTTTATCTCCTCAAAGGAGGGGAAACGATATACGAGCTTAACCGCTATCTCGTTGTCCTGATGACACTTGGCGCAGGTCTGACCGAGCTTCTTGGACGCCTCTATCACCTTATCCACGTTCTTGGAGCTCACCGCTTTGACGAGCCCGTCGGCGAGCTCGGGCTTGAAGTAGTTTTTCCATTCGGGAACCATCTTGGAGGTCTTGACGTAGGTGTCCCTCAATCTCTTTGCCCACTCTAAAGCCTTTTCCCAGTTGTCCTCGTTCACGTTCAGGTTTATCCCGTAAAAGGACGTGCTCATAAGATGCATGTTAGAGAGGAACTCAAACTTCTTAGAGGCAGGCGGATAATACTTCTTTAAAGACTCCGGCGGTTTTTTGAGTATTATCTTGTCGGCGGAAAGGGCTACGCCAGTCAGCAGAAGTCCGGAGAGAAAGATCTTTAATCCCCTCATGGCTCTCACCTCCCAAAGATAATTATATGCTCCGAGCCTTTTTGAAAAAGAGCCTCACGGAAGTTCCCTTCTCGGAAGTTTCTATCTCAATCCTTCCGCCGTTCTTCCAGGTGAGTTCTCTGACTATGTAGAGTCCGAGGCTACCCCTCCTGTAAGCCTCCTGAAGTCGCGGTGTGGAGATGCCTTCCCCCGTATCCTCAAAGGACACAACCACCCTGTCTTCCTCCGGAAGAACCCTGACCCTAACCTCCCCCGTTTTTGTGTTCTTGTAAGCGTTCTCTAAAAGGTTGTTCACTATCTCCTCAAGATCCTGAAGTGGTATCTCAACAATCGGCTCCCCCTCACACTTGAAGCTAAACCCTATCCCTTTCTTTTCAAACCTAACCCTCCAGATGTCCTCCACATCTCGGAGGAACTCGCACAGGTTCACCCTCTCAGGCTCCAACCGCCTGCTTATCTTCCTCACACTTGAGAGGGCTTCCTCCAACAGACTCTCCATCCTCTCGGTCTCCTTTATCAGCTTCCTGAGGTAAGATCTTCTCTCCTCCTCACCTATCAGATCCTCCTCCATTGCCGAGAGAACGTTCCTCAGGTTCGTGATGGGAGTCCTGAGATCGTGGGCTATCCTGTAGAGCATGAACCTCTGAGCCTCCATCATCTCCCTTATCCTCCCCGACTGGAGGGAGATCGTTTCGGCGAGCTCGTCTATCTCCGCTATCCTGCTCCCCGGTATGTCCTCGGTAAAGGGAAGTTCCTTCACCGCCTTGGAGAGCCTGCTCAGGTCCCTGCTCACGAGCTTTGAGAGAAGGTAAGCGATCAGGATGTAGAGGGGAACGAAGGAGATTATAGAGAGGACGATCTTCGTAAACATCTTCTTCCCTATCGGGACGCCGATTATCTTGACGGTGAAGAAGGCTACGAGGGAGGCTACCACGAGGTAGGTCAGGAAGAGGGCGGTAAAGCAAACCGTAAGGAAGGAGACCCTACTCAAAGCGATAGCCGAACCCCCTTACCGTCTTTATCCTCCGAGCCTCCGAAGGATCCACCTCCATGACCTTTACCCTTATCCTGTAAACGTAGGTGTCCACTATCCTCTCGTAGCTCGGAACGTCCCCGTCGTAGATCTCCTCAACCAGCTCCTCCCGACTGACCACCTTTCCCCTCTTGGAGAGTAGCTTCCTGAGTATGAGGAACTCCTTCGGAGTTAAATCAAGGAGCTTTCCCTTCAGGTATATCCTCATCTCGTCGTTTCTGACCTCAAAGCCTCCTACCCTCAGAACCTCACCCGAAGAGAGCTTCTCCTTCCTCCTCAGGAGAGCCTTCACACGGGCTATCAATTCCCTCATGTTGAAGGGCTTGGTAACGTAGTCGTCCGCACCCAGCTCTAAACCGACTATCTTATCCTCGTCCGCATCGCGGGCGGTCAGGACTATAACGAGGGCGCTCTCCGAGAACTCCCTGCAGAGCTCAAAGCCGTCCACGTCCGGGAGCATGAGGTCAAGGATCACAAGGTCAGGATTGTAGAGTCTGAAGCTCTCCCTCGCTCTCCTTCCCTCCGAGTCCCAGAGAACCCTAAAGCCTTCCCTCTCAAGGTAGCGCCTCACCATGTCCGCTATTAGGGGATCGTCCTCAACTATCAATATCTTTCCCCTCATCACCACTAATTTTGAACTCCGTTCAAGGAGAGTTCAAGAAAAATTCAAGTTCGGGAAGTAACTTCCTTTAAAACTTCAGGAAGGGAGGTAAGGCGATGAAGAGGATCCTCATAGCAGGTGCGATGGCGAGCGTAGCCTTTGCAAGCGACTGGGATCTGGAGGCTCCTACGGGACTGAAGTTTGGAGTTATAAAGGGCTACGAGAACTGGCACGTGGTAGCGACCCACTACAGGACCGACAAGAACGAACTCAGGTACATAATAGGAAACGACGTGGCGGTAAAGGCTTACAGGAGCGGGATACCCCTCAACGGGAAGGAGTTCCCCGACGGATCTATACTCGTCAAGATAGGATACAGCCTGAAGAAGAATCCCGCCTTCGAGGCTTCCGTTGAACCCGACGTTATTCAGAGAGTCGAGTTCATGATAAAGGACTCCAAGAGGTTCAAGGACACAGGAGGATGGGGCTTCGCGAGGTTCGTCTACGACTCCAAGAAGGGAAAGTACAAGGTCTTCGGCAAGAGCGCCAAGGATTACATGCAGTGCTTTTCCTGCCACAAGCTTGTAGAGAAGAAGGACTTCGTTTTTACCGACTACGTGAGGAGGAAGTGATCACTTAACCCCCGTGCTACCGAAGCCACCCTCTCCCCTCGCGGTGGCGCTTACCTCCTCCACCTCCACGAGCTCCACCCTGCTAACGGGAGCTATTATCAGTTGAGCAATCCTCTCCCCCCTCTCTATGACCACCTCCTCCTGACCGAGGTTTATGAGTATAACCTTGACCTCCCCTCTGTAGTCGGAGTCTATCGTCCCCGGAGAGTTGAGAACGGTTATACCCTTCTTTATCGCGAGTCCGCTCCTCGGTCTTACCTGTCCTTCATAACCTTCTGGAATTTCAAAGATAAAACCCGTAGGAATTAGAGCTCTCTCCATCGGTTTCAGAACCACGGGCTCGTCAACGGCGGCTCTCAGATCCAGACCGGCGGAGTGGGGAGTGGCGTAAGAGGGAAGTTCTATCCCCTCCCCGTGGGGGAGTCTCTTCACCCTTACCCTTATCCTCATTCCACCCTGTCCGTCAGCTTCGGTCTTCCCCTCTCGTCAAGCTCAAAGACCTTGACCTTTACGCTCTGTCCGACCCTGTAAACGTCCCTCGCGTCCCTGACCCTCCTCCTCATGTTGTCCACGTGAAGGAGTCCAACCTTACCGGGGAGTATCTCAACGAAGGCTCCGTAGGGCTCAACCCTCGTAACCTTGCCCTCGTAAACTTTGCCTACCTCCACCTTCTGCTCAGGAGGAGCCTGCTCTCCGTCTATACCCATGGTGGTGAACTTGGGTCTTCCCATCTCGTCCACTTCAAGAACCTTTACCTTCACGACGTCCCCCACGCTATACTTCTCACCCGCGTGCTTGATAGGTTGCGCCATCTTGGAAACGTGGAGGAGTCCTATCTTACCGGGGAGTATCTCTATGAAGACCCCGTAAGGCTCAACCCTCGTAACCTTACCCTCATAAACCTCTCCCACCTCCACGTCCTTTATGAGGTTCTCTATCATCTCAATAGCCTTCTGGATAGCCTCGTCGGAGTATCCCGTCAGATAGACCCTTCCCTCCTCTCCTACCCAGACCTTCACCTCCGTTTCTTCATAGATCTTCTTCACGTTGGCACCACCCGGACCGATTATGAGCGGTCCCTTCTCTTCGGGCACTCTGTATATAACTATCCTCGGGGCGTAGGGGGAGAGCTCCTTCCTCGGTTCCGGTATGGCTTCGTACATCTTGTTGAGTATATAGAGCCTCCCTTCCCTCGCCTGCTTTAGGGCGGTCTCCATTATCTCTCTCGTTATCCCTTTAACCTTTATGTCCATCTGTATGCTCGTAACGCCATCTCTCGTTCCCGCAACCTTGAAGTCCATATCCCCCAGATGATCCTCATCTCCGAGTATGTCCGAGAGGATAACGTATCTGTCCCCTTCAAGGATCAGTCCCATGGCTATTCCCGCCACGTGCTTTCCGCCCTTTACGGGAACTCCCGCATCAAAGAGGGCTAAGGATCCTCCGCACACCGTAGCCATGGAGGTGGATCCGTTGGACTCTAAGATGTCCGAAACGACCCTTATTATGTAGGGGAACTCGTCCTCATCGGGTATGACCGGCTCTAAGGCTCTCTCTGCCAAAGCTCCGTGTCCTATCTCCCTCCTCCTCGGAGGACCCCACGGGCGAGCCTCACCGCCCGAGAAGGGAGGGAAGTTGTAGTGGAGCATGAACCTCTTGAACACCTCTCCCTCCGCTATGGTCTCTATCATCTGAGCCTCATCGGGTGCACCGAGGGTAACGGTAACGTAAGCCTGAGTCTGTCCCCTCGTAAAGACGGCGCTCCCGTGAGGTCTCTCAAAGGGATGAACCTCAATACTTATAGGTCTTATCTCGTCGGGTCTCCTTCCGTCTATCCTGATACCTTCGTTCAGGATCTTCTCCCTCATCAGTCTGCTCTCAAGCTTCTTAAAGAAGTACTTAACGTTGAAGTGAAGGTCTTCCGGAACCTCGTGAGCCTCAAGGAACTCCTCCAAGATACTTTCGAGAGCCTTGTTCCTCTCCTTCTTGTCCTGTATGGAGAAGGCGGAGATTATCCTTTCGGAACACTCCTTTTCCAAGGTCTTCAAGAGTTCCTCGTCGAGAGATATACCTTCGAACTCAACCTTGGAAACTCCCACCTTTTCCCTGAGCCTCTCCTGAGCCTCTATAACCTCCCTTATAGCATCGAGTCCGAAGTAGAGGGCTTCCGTGATCACCTCCTCGGGAACCTCCTTGGCTCCCCCTTCCACCATTACGATGGCGTCTTTAGTTCCCGCCATCACGATCTCAAGGTCGGATTCCCTCCTCTCCTCGTAGGTGGGGTTGGCTATGAACTCTCCATCGATCCTACAGATCCTCACTCCCGCGATGGGTCCCTCGAAAGGTATCCTCGATATGTGGAGCGCCGCCGAAGCTCCGGTTATCGCAAGGACGTCGGGATCAAAGTTATCGTCCGCGGAGAGGGTCAGGGCGGTTATCACGACGTCGTGGAAGAAGCCTTCCGGGAACAGGGGTCTTATGGGTCTGTCTATTACCCGCGCGGCTAAGATCTCCCTCTCGGTGGGCTTACCTTCCCTCTTTATGAAGCCTCCAGGGATCCTTCCGTAGGCGGAAGGTCTCTCCCTGTAATCTACTGTCAGAGGGGTGAAGTCTATCTCGGTGTTGGGCTCATCGGACATCACCGCGGTGACGAGAACCGCGGTTCCCCCCTGCCTTACAACAACTGCTCCGTCCGCCTGCTTTGCGTACTTGCCTACCTCTATTACTATCGGCTCTCTGCTATTTCCTATCCTCGCTACCTCTTCCATATCACTTTACCTGTAGCCCGAGTTTCTGGGAGATCTCAATGTATCTCTGATAGTCGGTTTCTCTGAGATACTCTAAAAGCTTCCTTCTCTTGTTCACCATAGCTATCAGTCCTCTTCTCGAGTGGATGTCCTTCTTGTGCTTCTTCATGTGCTCGGTCAGCCTGTTTATCCTCTCGGTCAGTATGGCTATCTGCACTTCGGGAGAACCGGTGTCTCCTTCGTGTCTCTGAAATCCCTTTATCAGTTCCCACTTCTTCTCCTTGGAAAGGGGCATTACGCAGACCTCCTTATCAAAAGTTGCAATTTATTATTATAACCTAATTTAAACTTCGTAGATCCTATCGAGGAGTTCCTTCGCCTTCTCTACGTCTATATCCTTGAGTCTCTTGTAAACCTCCCTCGCGTTGTCTATCCTCCCTATCCTCACGTAGGCGACACCGAGCTTGAAGAGAAGCTCAGGATCTTCCGGCTTGTTCTCAAGCTCCTTTTTAAGATCTTCTATATACTTCTCCAAAAGACCCTCTCCCATCTTACTGAAGACACCCCGGTAGTTCTTTCCCAGCATAATTAAGATTATGGACTGGATAAGGGAGATACTCCATGATTTAGGGAATAAAAACCTCTACAGGAGGAGAATTCTAAGGGAAGGTCTTAAGGACTTCTGCTCCAACGATTACTTAGGATTGAGGGATCACCCGGAGGTAATAAAAGCCTCCAAGAGGGCTTTGGAGGAGTACGGGCTCGGTTCCGGGGCGTCCCAATTAGTTTCTGGTTACACGAAGTATCACAAAGAACTCGAAAGCAAGCTCGCCGAGTTCAAGGGAACTCCCTATTGCGTCCTCTTCGGATCGGGGTACCTTGCCAACGTGGGGACGATACCGGTTCTGGCTGGAGAGGGAGACCTCATCCTGAGCGACGAACTCAACCACGCCTCCCTGATCGACGGATGCAGGATGTCAAAGGCTAAGAGGATAGTTTTCAAACACAGGGACTATGAGCATCTCGAAGAAGTGCTTAAGAAAGAGAGGGACAGGTTCAAAAAAGTTCTCATAGTTACCGACAGCGTCTTCAGTATGGACGGAGACGTGGCGGATATGAAAGCACTCTACGATATAGCGGAAAGATACGACTGTCTGCTTTACGTAGACGACGCCCACTCCACGGGAACGATAGGGGAAGGGAAGGGTAGCCTTAAGGAGTTCGGTCTGGAGTGGAGAGAGAACGTTATCATCATGGGGACACTATCTAAAGCCTTGGGGAGCTACGGAGCCTTCGTGTGTGGGAGCAAGGATCTAATAGAACTCCTCGTAAACAAGGCGAGGAGTCTGATATTTACCACCTCTCTTCCCCCTGCCCTCTGCGCGGGGGCTATGAAGAGTTTGGAGATAATAGAGGAAAACCCCGACATGGTGAGAAAACTGAGAAAGATGGCAGAAGAGATTTATCTCAACTTAAAGGACCTTCCCTTTGAAGTTAGATTTCACAAAACTCCCATAATTCCTGTAATCGTTGGAGACGAAGGCAGAGCTTATCAGATTGCGCAAAAACTCTTAGAGAGGAGTATCTTCCTTCAGGCTATAAGGTACCCAACCGTTCCCAAGGGGAAGGCAAGGCTGAGGCTCACGGTAAGTCTGAGATACTCCGATGAAGGTTTAAAAGAACTCTTCGAGGCTCTGAGATCCTTGACCGCTTCATAGATTTGAACTAAATTTAGTTATTGGCTTTGGAAGGGGGCGACTGGTTTCGACGGGGTCTGGTGGTCCCCGGGGAGCAGGCAGGGTGGCAACCTTAACAGCCGCTCGAAACACTTCCCGAAGCTGAAGTCGCTCTCGCTGCCTAATTAAAAGGCAGCGCGCCTCAGGGAGGTGTGCCTCTGGCCGACCTGAAGGCGTCAGACGACAGAGGCTGGGAAGCTCCGACGCACGGTGAGGGGCTTCCGAGATCTGAGCCCGTGCTCCCCTCGGGAAGCCTGCCCGTGGGCGACCTGAGGGCAGAAGCAAACACGGGCTAAGCCTGTAGAGCCCCGGATCGGGCCACCGTCCTCGGACGCGGGTTCGATTCCCGCCGCCTCCACCAAAAGAAGGCACCGAGATAATCTATGGAAAACTCCCAGTTAGCCCCCTATAGAAGCAGATTTATACACACCTTTTCCCTCGTAGGGATAACCTTTACCTTTGTATTCGGTGTTCTCCAACACCTCTTCGCAGGTAATTACAGATATGCTCTGTTTGAAGCGGTTTTGATTTCCTTAGCCGCCCTCAATCTCCTCTACTATCATCGTAAGAAGAACTACAACCTTGCCTCTAACGTCATTCTAACTCTTGTAGTTACGGTGCTTTCCTTTCTGGTAATCACCGGAGGTGTCGAGGGCACTGGGATATACTGGATATATACGTTTCCACTGCTATCCTTCTTCATGAAGCCACCGCGCATAGCTATTCTGTGGAACGTCCTCCTTGTCGGTAGTATTCTGTCTATACATCTTTTGAAGCATACAGGATTAGTTCCGTCTCCTTATGACTGGGCGCATATAAGACAATCCTTGGGAGCGTATGGAGCCGTTTTCCTACTATCCATGTTTTACAGCACGATCCTCGGAAGGCTTATACACTCTCTCAAAGAAAAAGCAGTCATAGACACGCTCACAGGTCTCCACAATAGGGCTTTTGTCTTCGACGTTTTAAACAAGATGACCGCCCTTGCGGAGAGGGGTAACACAAGCTTCTGTGTTGTTTACATGGATTTAGATAACTTTAAAAGGGTAAACGACCTATACGGGCATTCAGAGGGAGACATAGTTCTCAAGAGCGTAGCCCACCTTCTTAAAAAGCGTTTTAGAAAGAGCGACGTTGTGGGTAGAATAGGCGGCGATGAGTTTCTAATAATAGTCCACAACTGCACAAGCGATGGCATTCAAAGGAGATTGGAGGAGGTGAGGAAGGACGTGGAAACATATCTGGGAGCGTACAACATCTCCATAAGCTACGGAGTGGTTGAAGTTCCCGAAGAGGGTTTGAATGTGAGTGAAATACTGAAGCTCGCAGACGAAAGGATGTATCTTATGAAGAAATCCAAGAAAGGGGCTAAATTAAATCCACGGAGGTAAGAGATGGGATACAGGAGCGACGTTATAAAGAAAGGTTTGGAGAGAGCTCCCCACAGGGCGCTTTTGAGAGCCTGTGGCCTTTCGGAAGAAGACTTCGATAAGCCCCTCATAGGCATAGCTAACTCATACATAGATATAATCCCGGGACACGTCCACCTTAGGGAGTTCGTGGAACCCATAAAGGAGGAGGTGAGAAAAGTTGGGGGTGTCCCCATAGAGTTCAACGTAATAGGTGTGGACGACGGAATAGCGATGGGGCACTACGGGATGCACTACTCCCTTCCATCAAGGGAGTTGATAGCGGACTCCATAGAGACGGTGGTGAACGCCCACCAGCTCGATGCCCTCATATGCATACCCAACTGCGACAAGATAGTTCCCGGAATGCTTATGGGGGCGATGAGGGTCAACGTCCCCACCATATTCATAAGTGGTGGACCTATGCTCGCCGGGGAGCACGAGGGGAAGAAGATAGATCTGATCTCGGTGTTTGAGGGAATAGGGCAGTTAAGGAGCGGTCAGATAACGGAGAAGGAGCTCCAGGTTATAGAACAGAACGCCTGTCCCACCTGTGGGAGCTGTGCGGGAATGTTCACCGCAAACTCGATGAACTGCTTAACCGAGGTTCTTGGTTTGGCTCTTCCGGGGAACGGAACAATCTTGGCTATAGACCCCAGAAGGGAGCTCCTCGCGAGGGAAGCGGCGAGGAAGATAATGGAACTCTTGGAGAAGGACATAAAGGCGAGGGACATACTCACCGAGGAGGCTATAGACGACGCCTTCACCGTGGACATCGCCATGGGAGGCTCTTCCAACACCATACTCCACCTTCTCGCCATAGCGAGGGAGGCCGGGATAGAGTATGACCTCAGAAAGATAAACGAGATATCCAAAAGAACTCCGACCGTATGCAAGATAGCCCCCGCCTCCCACTACCACATTGAGGACTTAGACAAGGTGGGCGGTATCCCGACCATAATCAGGGAACTCTCCAAGAGGGAGGGGCTCCTACACCTTGACAGACCGACGGTAAGCGGCAAGACGCTAAGAGAGATAGCACAGGAGGCTAAAGATGCGGACGGAGAGGTGGTAAGACCTATAGATAATCCTTACTCTGAGGACGGAGGGATAGCCATACTCTTCGGAAACCTCGCCCCAGAGGGTTCGGTAGTGAAGACCGCCGGCGTTGTGGAGAACATGCTGAAGTTCAGAGGGAAGGCAATCTGCTTTGACTCCGAAGAAGAAGCTATAGATGGAATCTTGGGAGGAAAGGTGAAGCCCGGACACGTTGTCGTCATAAGATATGAGGGACCCAAGGGCGGACCGGGTATGAGGGAGATGCTCTCGCCCACCTCGGCGATAGTTGGTATGGGTCTCGGGGACAAGGTGGCTTTAATCACAGATGGGAGATTTTCAGGAGGAACGAGGGGAGCCTGCATAGGACATGTATCTCCCGAAGCCGCTGAGGGAGGACCCATAGGCGTGGTTCAGGACGGAGACGAGATACTGATAGATATACCTAACAGGAGGCTTGAACTCCTCATATCCGAGGAGGAACTCAAGAGGAGGCTCGAGAACTTCAAACCCAAGCGTAAGGAGATACCGAGTTCTTGGCTCAGGAGGTATGCAAAGCTCGTTACCAACGCCTCCAAGGGGGCTATTCTCCAAGCCTGATGCGCTTCTTCGTTCCCCTCTTCCTCCTCTTCTACTCCTTCGTGCACTACTACGCTTACAAAAAGGTGAACCAGGTTCTCGAATTGTCTGCAGGCACTAAGGTGCTTACGGTTCTGCTCTTTACCCTAACCACTCTCTCACCAGTCCTCTACAGGACTTTAGACAAGAGTGGTTATACGGATGTTTCAAGGCCCTTAGCTTTCTTCAGTTTGTTTTGGATGGGCTTTATCATCTACTTTTTCTTAGTCGGTATCATGGTAGACATATACCGGAGGTTCGGCTCTCCCTCACAGAGAAGCGCCTTCTTTATAACCCTTGTTCTATCAATACTCCTGAGCGCTTACAGCCATGCCGAAACTCATTTTCTACAGGTTTACAGGTTTACGATAGAAACCCCTAAATTACCACCGGGAAAGGAAGTAAAGGTTCTCCATATCTCGGATCTACACCTTGGACCGGTGATGGGGGAGGACAGGATAGAGATGGTGATGAGAACCTACGAAAGAGAGAAGCCAGACCTTGTGGTGGCTACGGGAGACATTGTGGACGGGAACATGAGGAACTCCGAGAAGCTGGCTCTCATGCTCGCCCGTATGAACCCACCTTTGGGAAAATTTGCCGTCCTCGGAAACCACGAGTTTTATGCAGGTCTCGAACAGGCGGTCGAGTTTTTAGAAAGAGCTGACTTTAAGGTTCTGAGAGGTGAGGTTGCCACCGTGGGCGGTCTTTTGAACATAGCGGGGGTGGACGATCCGGATGGAGAAAGGCTCGGATACAAAATCTTCATCGATGAGCTTGAGGTATTAAGAAGGATCGATAGCGCGAAATACACTGTTCTCATAAAACACAGACCAGAAGTTAAAAAAGAAGCCCTCCCTTACATAGATCTGGTTCTCGCAGGGCACACCCACGGAGGTGTTCTCTTTTTCGTCGGCTACACCGTCCTCAGAATCCTCTTCGAGACAGACAGGGGCATGAAGGAGCTCTCACCGGGAAAGTACATCATCGTCAGTAAGGGAGTGGGAACGGGAGGACCACCGATGAGACTCCTATCACCTCCTGACGTGGTGGTTATAACCCTCAGAGGGAAATCTCAACCACTTTCTCCCTCGCCCTCTCGCCTTTGAGTATCCTCACCCTGCTCTTGCTTACGCCGTAATGCTTTGCGAGAAGCTCTATGACCCGCTCGTTAGCTTTCCCTCTTTCGGGAGGTGCGCTTACCCTGACTTCAAGTTTGTTCTTCGAGATCTCCTTAACACCTTCCCTTTTGGAGCCGGGCTTTACCTTAACTATGATTATCACGGCTGGTCTTCACCCAAGCCAAGAGTTCGTGGATCGTCATGGGCTTGGCTATGTAGTAACCTTGGCAGTAATCAACCCCTAAGGAGCGGACGGCGTTCAGTTCCTCTTGGTTCTCTATGAACTCCGCTATGGTCTTAACGTTGAGCTTCTTGCTCAGGGCGGAGATGATATCAACCACCTTCTCGGTGGCCTTGGAGTTGAGGATGTTCCTTATGAGGGAGCCGTCTATCTTGAGAACCTTCAGAACCTCCCTCTCCGCAAGGTCGGCAACCAGTTTAAGGGAGGAGTATCCCGTTCCGAAGTCGTCAACCGCAACCGCCACGTTCCCCGCTTCGGCAATCCTGAACACTGCCTCCGTGTTCTCAAGGAGTTGCTGTTCCGTGAGTTCAATGGTCAGGCTCGTGCTTTTGAAGCTCCTTATAAAGGAGCACAGACGTTCAAGGTAGGCGTCGGACACGAGGGATTTTGAGCTGACGTTAACGTAAAGATTTCCCAAGATAGATAGCTTATCTTCATACTCGGACAACTTGTCTAATATCCGTCCATCAAGCTTTTCAACAAGTTCAAGCTCGTAGATCAGGTCTATGAAGAGTCCGGCGGGGATGAGCTTGTCCCCGTCCCTCAGCCTTGCGAGGACCTCCGCTCCTACAACTCTGCTCGTATCTTCTGCGTCCACTATGGGGTGGAAGACGAGCTCAACCTCTCCCTCCTCTATCTTGCTCTTTACCTTCTCAACGTTCCTGTACTTCTCGTTTATCCATGTCATTATCTCCTGACGTTTTTCCCTACCGATAGATATCACTCTATGCTTGCTTACCTTCTTAGCCTCTTCCTTCAAGTAGGAGAGGATATCCCTCAGCTCGCTCTCAACAAGCTCAACGAAGGGTTCAAGTTCAAGGGTCGCCACTATTATGGACACTGGGATCTTGACACCTTCGCGTTCAAAGGTAAAGTGCAGTTCCTCCGCTATCCTGTTGGATAACTCCTTCATCTCCTCCTCTGTGTAGTTCATGTTGAACATGTAAAAGTTGGCGGTTGTTCCTCTTATTACCAAGGTATTGCCCTCATCTCCCGCGATTACTTCCCGAAGCTTATCGGCAACCTTCTTAAGGAGCTCATCGCCGAACTCCTCGCCGTGGGTTCTGTTTATCTTCTTGAGTCCCATTACATCTATGAGGGAGACGTACTTATACCCCTCTTCCTTGGATAGTCCGTGGGCAAGCTTGAAGAAGTTACCTTCCGGATCCGAGTAAGCGAGGAAGTAAAGCTCGGATATGGTCTTTAAAAGCTTTGCGACCAACTCGGTGAGATCCTTAAAGACCCTGTAAGCCTGATAGAAAGCTCCCTTTGTGTAGAAGGCGTAGAAGCTGTTGGCGGTGTCGTGTATAAGGGTGTGGAGGTTGCGGATGTAGGTGCACATGTTGGCGTCCAAACACACGAATATAGACTCTGGATACTCAAGAACTTCCGAAAATTTGCACTCCTGAGCGGACATGAGGGGAAAATCAGAAAAGTCATCCTTCTCCGCGCACTCCGCTATCTTTAAAAACCACTCACGGTGAACCCTGTAAAGGAGCTTGTCGGAGAAGACCGAGTCTTTAAAGTTTCTCAGAACGCCAACATCCTTGCGAAGATAGATCTTCGCTATCTGGTTTACCAGATCCTCAAGGTGTCTCTTCATGCGGATCAGAAACTCCTGAGAGTACCCTTCCTCTATCAGTTTCTCCATGAGCTTGGTCTTTATCCTGTCTATGTTCCAAGCTATTACGGTGTAGGGAACGTCTATGCTCGTGTAGAGTTCTTCAAACCTTCCGGAGAAGTCCGTGGAACTGCTTTCCCAGTTCTCTATGTACTCGAAGAGGAGTTCCTTCTGTTGCTCCATGAGGGTGTTGAGCTTCTCTTCGGAGCCTACGAGGTTTCTGATGAACTCGTTCTCGGTGAGCTCCTTCCTGATCTCCTCAAACAGACTTTTCAGGTACTTCTGCACGCTTTGTATCTCCTCCATCAGGGAGTCTCCGGCGGTATGTTTTTATACTAAGTGTCATTTTCACTCTTCCGGGACTTCCCTCTCGGACTTGTAGATTATGGTGTAAACAACCGTGAAGCCGTCTATCCCGTGCTCCCTCGCGTGGGTAACCTTGACATCAACGACCTCTCCTCCCTCTTCGTAAATGGCATCGAGAGCTTCGTTGAGCTTCTCTGTGATCTCTGAAGTGGTCCCCTCCACATCTATCACGAGGGCGTTTATCTTCATGGGCATTATTTTATCATTTAAGGGAATGCCGAGGATAAAGGCGAAGTTGAAAAAGAGGATAAGAAGGCGGAAGAGGGAACCGCGACTTATAGAAGTATATGAGAGGAAGTTCATAGAAGCTCTTAAAGAGCTCAGATTACCCCTCCTTATGCTTCACGGTGCTATAACTGTGGGAACTATCGGCTACATGATCCTCTCCGGAGGAGACTTCATCAACTCCTTCTACATGACCATAATAACCATAGGGACGATAGGCTTCGGGGAGATCTCTCCGGGGAGTGACACTCTTTACGGTAGGATCTTTACCTCCTTCTTAGCCCTGATGGGAATAGGAGTCTTTACCACTTCCATAACTGTAATAGTCAGAATCTTCTTTAAGGAAGATATAATCAATCTCTACAGGGCTATAAAGATGCTGAAGGAGATCGAGGGACTGAAGGATCACTTCATAATCTGCGGTTACGATAAAACCTCTGCCTGGCTCGCCGACGCTCTTAAGAAGAGAAAGATAGAGTTCGTGATTATAGAGGACAGACCAGAGGCTCTCAAGTACCTGCACGAACACAACATAAAGTACTTCATAACCGAACAGCCTTATCGAAAGAACGTTTTAATATCTGCGGGAATAAAGAACGCCAAAGGTATGGTAGTAAACCTTAGAGATGATGCTCAGAACATAGCGGTTATAGTCACCGCAAGGCTCCTGAGACCCTCTAAGGAGGAGTTCTTCATCTACTCCTTCGCCTCCACAGACGGAACCGCTCAGAAGCTCGAGGAACTGGGCGCGAACAGGGCTCTCGTTCCTGACAAGCTCTTGGCTACGAGACTCGCCGCCTACATATTCCATGCGGGTTCCGCCTTCATATCTGATCTCTTTGATAGAATCGCCTTCGGCGAGGAAACGGACATAGATATACTTGAGCTCAAAGTGGGTCCCGGATCCCCACTCGTGGGCAAGAAGCTGAAGGAGATAGATCTGAGGGGTGTTCTTAAGGTCACGATAATAGCAATAAAGAAACCCGATGGATACTTGGACGTTACTGTTACGGGGGAAACGACCATAGAGGAGGAAGACACCCTGATAATCTTCGGTCATCCCAAGAACTTAAGGAAGGCTCAGAAGGTTCTACTTGAAGAAGCCCACAGGCTCTTAGAGGGGGTGAAATGAGATACAAGAAGATTGTTACCGACTTCTTCATTCTCATGGCTCTCACAACAAACATAAGCTTTATAGTCAGTCCAAACCCTTACGAGCTCGTTATCGTTGTTGCCACGAACCTCGCAGCAACCATACTCAAGATAGGGGAAGGAAGAGTCCTGTCCACGGAGATGTTAGCCTCGAGTCTCGTTGCGGATCTGCACCTCATCCCCGCACTCTTCATCTTCTTCCTCGGAGATCATAACGAGGCGGTCGGTCTGGCTCTTGGAGCCTTGGCTGCAAACGTCATATCGGTGATAATCTCTATAATAGAAACGATCCTGAGTGCCTTCACCGAGGAAGAGTGATCAGATATACTTGAGTATCGTGAGGTCCCTCGTATCTGCAACTATCTTCATAAGGGCTTCGTAGGCAAGTCTGTATCTCGTGTACTCCATTATGCTCTCGGAGAGGTTTACCTCTTCGTTGTCCGACTTCTGCTTCTTGAGGACATCCATCCTGTTTTCTTGGGGTTCTTGAATCGCTCTCACCTGCGATAAAACGCTACCCGACTCAGATCTCTCATAGACGATCTTTTCGTAACTCCTCTGAACTGAGGCGAGATCCGAATCATCGGGAGAGAGCCCAGCTTTAAGCTTGTCCTTTATCCTGTTAACTATCCGAAATACCGAGAGCTGGTTAAAGTCTCCGAGCTCTTCAGAGGGACTTGCAGCGTTCGCATAGGATACGGTTATCTCTTGGCCCGCCTCGCTGGGCACTAGCCTGAGGGTATAGGTTCCATCCTCCTTTTGATGGACAAAAGCCTGAAATTCGCCTCCCGATGCGGAGTTTATAGCGTTGGCGAGCTCGTTCAGTGTGCTGGGAGCTGAGGTAGAGGTATCGTTATCGTAGGTTATAGAGTAAGTGTTCCCTTTGTAGTCTATGACCAGCTCTGCCGACCCGTCACCTCCTATGGAAAGCGTGTCATCCGGGGAGCTGTAGCTAACGTCAAGTTCGAGAACGTTGGTGGTAAAGACCCTGTCCCCGGGCTGGAAGACCTCCGCAAAGCTATCCTCACCCATCTGCACGCTGAACACTTCCTGTGAACCGAGGTAATTGAAGTTATCGTCAAAGGGCTTCGTTGTGAGAGCCGTGCCTGAAAATATGTAGTTTTCACCCACCTTCTCGTTAGCCATGTTGAGCAGGAAGGAGAGAGCATCCTCAAACTCCTTACCCATACTCGCGAGGGCATCCGGTGTGTGTATCTGGTTTTTTGCCTGAGCTGTCTTGGTGTAAAGTTCCTTCAGCCTGTCCGAGATCTTACCCAAGGTGAAATCTATGTATGTCAGGTTCACGTCGGCGAACAGCCTGTTTTTAGAAAACTGGGAGAGCTGAGCTATGTCTTTCTTTAGGTTCATGACGTTAAAGGTGGCGGGCGGATCGTCAGATAAGTCGTGTATTCTCTTACCGGTAGATATCTCTATGGTCTTACGGATGAGTTCACGCTTTATTCTTTCGTCCTGAAATTGAAAGATCGAGTAGACCAGGTTGTCGGGTACCTTCATGGCTCACCTCACATGTTCAGAGTTGTCTGTAAAAGCTCGTCTATGGTAGAAACTATCCTCGCCACCGCCTCGTAATTCCTTTGTATCTTCATTATCTCCATGAACTCCTTATCTATGGATACACCCTGCATCTCCTGAAGCTTCCTGTCTAAAGATTCGAGAAGGGCGGACTCTATCCTGAGCTTGTCCTTAACGTCAGCCTGCGTGTTGGAAATATCGTTCACAAGGTCGTTGGCGAGATCTGTGGTGTCCTCCCACCAGGTGTTAGCAAATCCGCTGAAGGTATCGGTAAGCGAAAAGTCGAGGTCGTTAAGATCGCTCCTGAGGGTGGATAAGGGTCTTATGTCAGACAATCCCGTTCCTTCAAAGACAGGAGACATTTTGAACTCGTAGAAGTTCCCCCCCGAATCGCTTACAGAGTAGTTCGTATTCGAATTCTCTATTTTGATGGTGTAGGTCCCATCGGGATTGTTCACCACGGTGGCGGAGAAGCCCGCACCGGTGAGCGCTGGGTCGGAGTTTATGGCACTGGCGAGGTCGTTCAGGGAGAGGGAACCGTAATTACTAATTGTTGCAAGAGCGGTGGGGGGTGAGGTGGAGTTGTCATAGAATGTGAGATCTCCGTTCAGCCCGTACGTGCTGAGGGGCTGGGTGGGATCACTCACGTTGTTCATCAAATACCACGCCCCGCCGTTCCTTCTCGGTATCTTGACGTTCATTATCAGGTAGTCAGCTACGCCCTCAAGCTTGTCCTTAAACCTCTGAATATCTGCCCTTGCATCCAAGAGAGCCTTTACCTTGCCAGACTCCACTACGTTAGTAATGTCAACGGTGTTCCCGCTGTTGGATTTCCAGTAAAGTCTTCCTCCGCTGTACTCGAGTTGCCAGTAACTGTCTTGAAAATCAACGAGAGCAAAGCCCTTGGAAGTCATCACCTTGACCCTTCCGATTTCGTCCTGCTGAACGTTTAGATTTATGAGTTCGGAGAGTTCCCTAAGATACTTATCCCTTTCGTCCAAAAGGTTCTTGTAGTCCTTTCCTCTCGCGTAAGTTTGAGCGTAAAGTATGGTTATATCCCTGTTGATGACGTACAGCTTCCTTGTAAGCTCGTTTATTCTCGTTACCGTATCTCTGAGGTTGAAGTCTATGCTTTCATCAAGCCTGTCGAGATCCTTAGTCTTGTTCCTGAAAAAGTCGGCAAGGCTCTTGGCGGAGTTGTAAAGTTCGTTCTTTGCTCCCTCGTTCGTGGGATCCTTCATCAGGTCCAAATAGGCTTGAAAGAATCTGTTAGTGTAATCGCTTATTCCTGTTCCTTCAAACAGCTCCTGAAAAATACCCTCTACATTGGAGAGGGCTCCGCTCCTCTCTTCGAGATACCTAACAAGGGAGAGCTTGGAATTTCTCAAATTCACGTAATAGATGTTCTGGTCTCTTCTTACATCCTCAAAGTTTATTCCCGCCGGTGTAAAGCTGTTTACTACAGGGTTCTCCTCCACGTAATCGGGATTGTTGGCGTTTATTATGTTTCTATTACGTATATCGAGCGACTTCCTGTAAACCTCTAAGGCTTGGGATATTATGCCGAAGGAGGATCCGAACATTTACACCCTCCTCGAAAAAAGACCACCCTGACTCCTTTCAAGAATGGGTTTAAGTCCGCCGGCTATTATCGAGAGGTTTCTCATCAGGAGCTTTCTAACCTCCTCGAAGTCCTCTATAACATCTCTCAGCTCTTCAGGTTTCGCCCTTTTCATAAGCTCATAGAGTTCCTTGAACTCTTCTTCGAGCCCTTCCGCTTTGAAGGGATCGAGTAACTTTTCCCTTATATCCTGTACTTTTCTTCTCAGGTCTTCCTTCATCGCTATAATATTTCGGCAACTTCCGATTATTTTTCAAAGGAGCTCCATCGAGGAGGAAAGGAGATGACGATAAAGGGGAAGCTTCAGCTTGTAAACGTTATCCTCGTAGCGGTAGCGGTGGTGGTCGGTATCGTTCTTTACATCTCGGACCAGAGGGTGCGCCAATCTATAAATGAGGTAGAGGACGCTATAGAAGAGTTAGAGGTGTACAAGGAGATGAAGATTACACTCCTGAACCTGGCTATATCGGTCAGGAATCTGATATTCGACCCCAAAAGTGAGGAGGCAAGGAAGGAGATAGAGGCAAACATAAAGAAGTACATGGATTACCTTGCAAAGCTCGAGAAAAACAAGAGAGAGCTAAGTGAGGAAGAGAAGGAGCTAACGAGGATTTTGTCCTTCTTTACCTATCAGGGAGATGTAGAGAGTGTGAAACAGCTCATAGAGATGGATGCCCAGGAGGAGGCTAAGCAGACGCTGGTAGAGCTTGAGAAAGAAGGTTTTAAAGATACTGTTGATACACTGAACAGGCTCATAGAGCTGAGACTCAAAGCCATTGCAGAAAAACAGGAGCAGATGAGGAAGGAAATGGAGATGGCAAGCCTGCTCACCGTTGGGATAACTGTTCCTGCGATCCTGCTCGTATCCTTCCTTCTATGGATAGTTTCGAGAGACGCTATAAGGCAGATAAATACGGTCAGCTCTAAGGTTGAGGAGATCACGAGAAGTATGAAGTTCCAAAACATAGAGTTCAAGAGGTTCAAGAGCGAGCTCGACAGGCTAATAGAAGCTCTTAGCAACATGATAGGCGAGGTAGGGGACGCTATAAACTCCATAAAGGAAACCATGATGAAGGTGGCTAAGGGGAATTTGAAGGTAAGACTTGAGGGAGATTACAGAGGGGATCTTAAGGACCTGTCAGACTATATAAACTCCTCTCTTAGGGATCTTCAGGAAGCTCTAAAAAATGTCAAAGATGGTTTCAACAACATAGCAAGAAGCATAAAGGTCCTAACGGAGAACGCAGAAAGGATAGAGAGAGAGAACGAAAACCTAAGCGGCAGCATAGCGAGCATAATGACTTCGGTGGATGAAACTTCCGAAGCCATAAGGCAGATCTCGGAGGAGACGTTAAAGGCAAGGAACACCTCTATAGATATGGAGAGAGCGATAGAGAACGGAAAAAGCAAAGTGGACATAATGCACGGAGCTATGGGGAACATAGTTCAGGTGAGTCAGGAGATCAGTTCCATAACGGAAACGATAATAAACATAGCGGAGCAGACGAACCTCCTGGCTCTCAATGCTGCGATAGAGGCGGCGAGGGCTGGAGAGATGGGAAGAGGCTTCGCTGTCGTGGCGGACGAGGTGAGGAGGCTCGCGGAGATCTCTGGAAACGCCGCACGGGAGATAGCGGCTCTCGTAGAGAAGGCTATGAACGCCGTCGAGGAGGGAAGGGTGGCTTCGGAGGACGTGGTCGAGAGCTACAGGAAGATAGAGGAGGTTACTCAAGAGATAGTAAGAGCGATAGACACGATAGCAACCGCCATGGAGGAGCAGAGCAGGGCGATAGACATAATAAGGGACAACATGACCGAGATAACGAGCATATCGGAAAAGAACACGGAGAGCGTCAAGGAGATCGTTGGAGAGATAAGGAACATCAACCGGACTGCTTCTCAGGTTGAGGAGAGGATGAGAGGGTTTGACGTCTGATCTCTCTCCTGAAGCCGTAGTAGAAGAGGAGAGCTCTTAAAAACATCTCGACGGTCATGAAGGTCCAGGGGACGAGGGGGGAGTGGATAACCTTCAAGAGCAGGTAGGAAGGTATTATCCTGAAGAGCCAGAAGGAGGCTATGTTTATCACCATAGGTGTGGTGGTTCTTCCCATGCCTTTTAAGGCTCCCGAGAGGATCACGGCGTAAGCCATCGGAACCTGAGATATCCCCACTATAATCAGATAGTAAACAGACCACCTTATAACCTCTGGATCCCTGCTGAAAGGAAGGGAAAGGTACTTCGGAAAGAGGATAAGTAGGAGTCCGAGGAATCCCATAAGCATGGCAGTCAGGTTGGCGGTGAATTTAACCCCGTAGATGAGGCCCTTGAGATTTCCCGCCCCGTAGTTCTGCCCCGCTATCACGGTACTCGCCACCATGAATCCGAAACCCACCATGAAGGATATGCTCTCGACTCTGAGACCTATCTGATGGGCAGCGAGAACCTTGTCCCCGAAGTGAGCCAGGAAGCCGACGAAAACGTTGAAGGACAGGCTGGTGACCGCCCTCTCAATTGCGGTCGGAGTTCCTATCCTAATCATCCTCAGGAATATCCCTCTGTCGATCCTCAGAACTAAAGGGAAAGGCTTTCTTTTAATCCTTGCGAGGTAGATGTATATCAAGAAGGCTAAGAGCTCCGATAAAACTATACCCCATCCAGCTCCCTGAACACCGAGCCTCGGAAGCCCAAACTTTCCATATATCAGACAGTAGGCGGCTGATATGTTCACCACGTTCATGAGAACCGCCACCTTCATGGGAGTCTTCGTATCCCCCGCTCCGTTGAAGGCTCCGTAAAAGGTGTTTGTCATAAAACCCACAGTTATGAACCAGAAGATCGGAGTCAGATACTCGGAGGAGAGGGATACGACCCTATCGGAAGCTCCGAGGAGGTACATTAAAAAGAGAACCAGGTCTTTACCGTAGAGGGTAAGAGGTAGGGCTATCAGGAAGGAGATGAGAAGTCCCGAGGATAAAACGGGAGAGGGATCTTCCCCGGCGCCCACCCTCTGGGCTACGAGGACACTCGTTCCCGTATAAGAGAGAGCCATAAGGGAGTAGATGAACCACAGGAGGGATAAGCTAAATCCTACAGCGGCTACCGCCGAGGCCGAAATCCCGGAGACGAGAACGAGGGAGAACATGCTCTCTACGGTGTAGAGGAGGTTCACAACGATTACAGGAAAGGCGAGCTTTACTATCTTCTTTGCGTTCTCTGACTTTGGGGCGCTCGGATCTATTAGAACTCTCTGCATGAGGATCTTAGTATAAACTCACCTCTTTCGTTAGCGTAGCCAAAGGGCATCCTCTCGGTGTTGTGATAACAGCAATAGGATCCCCCTAAATCCAAGGCGATCACTCCCGCAGGATACTCCGTTCTCTGAACTGCCAGTTTACAGGCTTCACCGATTGATACTCCCTCCCTGAGAACGTAATCTACGAGCGTCTTGGTGAGCAGAATTTTTATTATTCCCTCTCCTATTCCGGTTGCCGAAGCTCCCACGCCCTTCTCAGCCCACGTTCCCGCTCCGGGTATCGGTGTATCCCCGACTCTCCCGTAGAGCTTTAAGTGGGATCCTCCGGTAGACGTTCCGGCGCAGACGTTCTTCCCATCAGTTGCCACAGCTCCGACCGTTCCCATAAAGAGTTCCGGGTGTTTTCTCATCAGCTCAACCGTTCTTTTAAAAAGCTCCTTTTCCTCAAGCTCTTCTTCGAGGAGCTTTTTCTTCACCCTCTCAAGTCTTTCCTTCGCTCTTTCGGTGATAATCGGAGAGAACTCTAAGCCAAAAGCTCTTGCAAGCCTCTTTGCACCTTCCCCGTGCATTACGCAGTGGTCGGTTCTCTCGGCTACAAGTCTCGCGAGGGATATAGGGTTCTTAACCTCATCTACGCCTATTACCGCTCCTATCTTTTTTGGCTCATCGACAACCACACAGGCGTCCATCTCCACCCTTCCGTCGAGGGTAAGGGCGCTACCTGTCCCGGCGTTGAAAAGAGGACTGTCCTCCATTATCCTTATCGCCGTTTCAACGGCGTCAAGAGCGTTCCCTCCTTTCCTGAGAACCTCCATTCCTCTCTTAAGAGACTCGCTCATAACCTCGAGAGCTTCCTTCAGATCATTGTCCTCCCACCTCCCCGCGCCTCCATGGATGACGATAGCCTTCATGGAGCTATTATAATAATGAACGGGTATTCACCATGAGGGTGCTCTTCTACTGCTACCGCTTCAACTCCCTCTCCCAGAGGCTCTACTGTGAGCTGACTGAGAGGGGACACGAGGTATCCGTTGAGTTGGACGTCCATCCGGAACTCATGATAGAGGCAGCTGAGCTCTACAGACCCGACCTAATAATAGCTCCCTTCCTGAGGAGGAAGATACCTTCTGAGGTTTGGAGGAGATACAGAACACTCGTAATTCATCCCGGACCTCCCGGAGACAGGGGACCTTCCGCTTTAGACTGGGCGATTCTTCGGAATGAAAGGAGATGGGGAGTTGCCCTGATAGAGGCTACCGAGGAATACGATGCCGGAGACGTATGGGCCTGGAGGGAGTTTCCCATGAGGTTTGCAAGGAAGTCAAGCCTCTACAGGAACGAGGTAACGGAAAGGGCGGTTGAGTGTGTCTTAGAGGCTATGGGGAAGTTTGAAAAAGGAGACTTCAAACCCGAGCCCCAGAATGAGGGTAAGTGGAACCCTAAGATGGAGCAGAGCGTCCGGAGGATAAACTGGGAAAGGGACACGACCGAGGATGTTCTTAGAAAGGTCTATGCGAGCGACAGCCAACCGGGAGTTCTGGACGAGAGAGTGTTCGGAGAGGAGGTTCTCCTTTACAACGCTTTTCCAGAAGATGAGTTGAGAGGGAGACCGGGTGAGGTCATAGCCCACAGGGACGAAGCTGTATGTGTCGGAACGACCGACGGAGCGGTGTGGATAACTCATGCAAGAAGAAGAGGAAAGAAATCTATAAAACTGCCGGTTTTGAGGATTTTTCCCAAAATAGCCGAAAGGGTTCCAGAAGTTCCCATAAAACCTTGGGAAAAAGTTGAGCTCAGAACGTACAGGGAAATCCTTTACGAGGAAGAGGAGGGCATAGGATATATCTACTTTAACTTCTACAACGGGGCTATGTCCACCGAACAGTGCGAGAGGCTCAGAGATGTCGTGAGGTATGCGAAGAGAAGACCTGTCAAGGCTATCGTTCTCTTGGGTCAGGAGGACTTCTTCTCAAACGGGATGAACTTAAACACCATAGAGAACGCTGAGAGCCCGCCCGACGAGTCCTGGAGGAACATAAACGCCATGGACGACCTCTGCGAGGAAATACTCAAAACCCCTGACAAGCTCACCGTTGCCGGCATACAGGGGAACGCAGGAGCCGGTGGTGTTTTCTTAGCCCTCACCTGCGACATTGTCTTCGCAAGAGAAGGGGTCGTTTTAAATCCCCATTACAAGAATATCGGAAACCTTTACGGCTCTGAGTTCTGGACCTACACACTGCCTAAGAGAGTCGGCCGGGAGAAGGGAAGGGAAGTTATGGAGAGGCGTATGCCTATAAGCTCGGAGCAGGCTCAGAAGATAGGTCTGATAGACGGGGTCTTCGGAAAGACTCCTTCGGAGTTCAGGGATGAACTAAAGAGAAGGATTGAGGAGTTTGTCCATTCCCCCGAATTTGAAAAGTTCATAAGGGAAAAGGTAAAGGAGAGAACGAGTTCCAAGTGGCAGAGGCTGATAGAGAAGTGCAGGAGGGAGGAGCTCGAGAGGATGAAGCTGAACTTCTACGGATTTGACACAAGCTACCATATAGCCCGTTACTACTTCGTTTACAGGCTTCCCCACTTCAGAACACCGCCCTATCTCGCCATTCACAGGAGGCTCGGCTTCACAACACCTTGATTTCCAGTTCCTCCTCTCCGTAGAGATGGACGGCACAGGCGAGGCAGGGGTCAAAGGAGTGAATCGTTCTGAGAATCTCTAAGGGCTCCCTCGGGTTGTAGAGTTTATGTCCTGCGAGGGATGCCTCGTAGGCTGAGGGCTGCCCCTTAGCGTCCCTCGGTGAGGCGTTCCAGGTGGTAGGAACAACAGCCTGATAGTTGGCTATCTTGCCGTCCTTGATGTGAACCCAGTGGGAGAGGGAGCCCCTCGGAGCTTCCATAAGTCCGAGTCCCTTCGTATCCCTTTTCCAGGTGGAAGGTTCCCACTTTTCCCCGTTGAAAACGTCGTAATTTC
This sequence comes from Hydrogenivirga okinawensis, assembly GCF_055385515.1. NCBI lineage: Bacteria > Pseudomonadati > Aquificota > Aquificia > Aquificales > Aquificaceae > Hydrogenivirga > Hydrogenivirga okinawensis. The sequence continues at coordinate 1,107,066 of NZ_AP042386.1, forward strand.
CATTCCTGACATTCTCCAGTAGCTTGCTAAACCAGTCTCTCATGGTGTTTGCATAGACCTTGGTCTCTATCCCCCTCGCTAAGGTTCTTCCGAGGGTTGAGAAGAGAGCTTCTCTGGGGAGGTCAAGACCTTTTAGCACAACGTTTACCTCATCCTTGACACCGTGGAGGTTTCTCGCATACATGGCAAGAACTCTTGCAAGGGGTCCCACTTCAACGGGAAGGTCCTTATACCTCGGAGCTTTCAACCATGAGTATTTCTCATCAACGTTAAGGTATTCGTAGGGAGGCTGGGGTCCTGTGTAATTGAGCTCTGTCTCTCCCTCAAAGGGATGAAGGGGTTGATCGTCCCCCACGGAGTATCTGTACCAGCTGTGGGTTATATATTCTTTTATCTCCTGATAGTCAACATCCTCAATCTCCTCAAGGTTCCGACTCCTTATAAAAGTTGGGGGGATAAACCAGCTCCCTTCCCTGTGGGAGTCCCGTTCCGGCTCTCCTAAGACGAGGAAGTTTCCGAGTCCTTCACCCTTAAAGAACCAGTCCCTATAGAACTGCCCAAGGACTATCAGGTCGGGCAGGTAAACCTTCTCTACAAAGTGGTTTATCTCCTCAATGAGAGTCTTCACCCTGCCGAGTCTGTCCATGTTTATAGCTGTATCGCTCGCGGGATTTATGGGGGAGGGCATACCTCCCACGGCGAAGTTGGGATGGGGGTTCTTACCTCCGAAGATGGTGTGAACCTGAACTATTCTCGTCTGCCAGTTGAGGGCGTCGAGGTAGTGGGCAAGGAGCATGAGGTTCAGCTCCGGAGGGAGCTTGTATTCGGGATGGTTCCAGTAGCCTTTGCTGAATATCCCAAGCTGCTTTCTCTCAACCTGCTCAAGAACCTTCCTCTGGACGTCCCTGAAGTATCCAGGGGTTGACTTCTCGTAGTTTGAGTATTTCCTCGCAAGCTCGGAGGTCTTCTCTGGATCCGCTTTGAGGGCTAACACCGGGTTCACCCAATCCAAGGCGTGGAGATGGTAGAAGTGGACGACGTGGTCGTGAACGAATAGGGTTCCTATCATCAGCTTCCTTATCAGGGAAGCGTTCTCTGGAATTTTTATATCCAGGGCGTCTTCAACAGCCCTTATGGAGGCGAAGGCGTGAACGGTCGTGCAAACTCCGCATATCCTCTGGGCGAAAGCCCAAGCCTCCCTCGGGTCCCTGCCTCTCAGGATTATCTCTATCCCCCTCACCATCGTGCCTGAGCTGTAAGCCTTCTGAATGACTCCGTCTTTGACCTCAGCCTCTATTCTCAGATGTCCCTCAATCCGCGTTATGGGGTCAACGACCACCCTTCTCATTCTCCTTCCTCCCGTAGGGACTCAGCCACGAGGTCAATAAGGCTCATAAACCTGTAGTCCCTGTTTAGCTCTTGGGAACTCTTGCTCAAGGCGAGCATGCAGTTGGCACAGTAGCAGGCAACGTTCTTCACTCCAACCTTATCAAAGAGCTCAGCCTTGGCGAGAAAAGCCTTCTGCCTGTGGTAGTCCGCCTCGTGCTCCACCACAACTCCCCCACCACCTCCGCAGCAGATGTTCTTCTCGGGAAACTCCACCGAGTCTTTAAACTCTTGAGCTATAAGCCTGAGTATGTTCCTCGGTTCCTTAAGGACACCCCCTCTTCTTCCTATCTGACACGAGTCGTGGAGTGTTATCCGGTCAATAACTTTTTTACTGAGATTTAGCTTTCCTTCCTTAACCATTCTGTCTAAGAACTCAACGACATTCAGAACCTCAAAGTTCCACTCCTCCAGGAAGACGTTGGGAGCTACGAACCTCATGGACTGGTAGGCGTGTCCGCATTCGGGGGCGATTATCGTTTTTATACCGAGCTCCTTGGCTCCTTCCAGAATCCTCCTGAGAAGTTCCCTCGTTACCTCCTTGCTCTGGGTAAAGAGTCCGAAGTTGGTGGCCTCGTGGGCTTTTGTGGAGACCGTCCAGCTGACACCGAGGTGGTTCAGAACCTTTGCGGTTGAAGCTACTGAAGAAGGATACTTCATAAGCTCTATGGAGGAGGGTATGTAGAGGTAGTCCGCCTTTTTATCAACTGGAATCTCAACCTCCCACTCGTCGGAGATGAAGTCTATCCTACTGAGGAAGGTAGGAACATCCACTCCGAGGGGGCTCCCCTTCTCTACGGCGGTGTTGGTGGCTTCAGCTAAATCCTCGGGGACGAGTCCTGCGGATGTCAGAGCGCTTCTAACTATGGAAACGAGCCTTGGCGTATCTATCCCCATGGGACAGACCTTGGTGCACCTGTCGCACATCGTGCAGGTGTAGAAGGCGAGCCTGACCTGTTCACTCAGCTCCTCGGGGGTTATCTTCACACCGAGACCAAGAGCCTTCTTAAGTCTTCCGAGTATGGTGTAGTTCTCCTTGTATATCTCCCTGAGAAGATCCGCCTTGTAGGCTGGGGTAAGGGTAGGGTCTATCTTTCCAGAGATGTTCTCTCCCATGTAGAAGAGGCAAGCCTCCGCACAGAGACCGCACCTGACGCAGGCTTCCAGGTAAGAGGCTACCTCGGTGTTGACAAAGCTCCTACAGACCCCGTAGAAGGTCTCTATCTCCTTTTCCCCTATCTGCTCTTTATGTTCCACGCGGAGCGTCATTTTAAGACCTCCTAATCCTCATACTCCCCTTTATTTTCTTGCTCAAGGTGTGGTTCCGAAGGGATGTCGCCTCTTATCTCACTGTGCCTTATCTTGCCCCCATAGTTGCCAGTAAGTCCCATGATCCCAGAGGTTACGAGAGTAAATAAAAGTGTTGCTATAGAAAGCATCCTTGTCAAAGCTATACCTTTTAGGGAAGCTAAGAAAGTTAAAAGAGCAAGGAATCCTGTAATTAGAGCAGAAAGAGTGGCTAAAGAAGCTATTTCCTCATGCTTTTCTAAGTAGATTTCCGATACACCCTGCATATTTTCCACAATATCTTCTGCAGCCTCTCCACTTAAGTAAACAAAGATAGAAATAAAACCAACGAAAATTAAGAAAAGTAAACCTGCTCTTTCCACAGAGGTGTCCTTTTTCCATACTCCATAAGCTAGTAAAGGAATGGCAAAGAGAACACCGAGTATAGGGAAGTGGTTCAAAATTAGATGAAGATGTGCTTCGTTGGCTATCATGGTTCAACCTCCATCAAAAATTTACTCCCCTCTTTCCCACGTTCCAGCCGTAAAAGAAGACCGAGAGGAAGTAGTAAACGAAGTGGGATAGCCTGCTGAAGGGTATGTAGACTATCAAAATGACAGCCGAGAGCATGTGAAGGTTCAGCATCCAGACGTAGAGTCCTCCTCCTGACCAACGGGAGGCGAAGAGACCCGTGAATAGGACTATACCAATCAGGATGTTGGCGAAGTACTCGTCCTTCCCCGTGAGTAACTTGAGAACGGGGTTGAACACCCGGTGAACGGTGAGAGCGAAGAGAGAAAGGAGAGCGGAGTAAGCGAGTATATCGGCGACGAGCTGGGGCATGTAGGGAGGTTCAAAGCCCACTATCTCCCTCCAGAGGAAAGCGTGCTGGGGAACGAAGAAGGTCAAACCTAAGAAACCGACGTGAAAAAGGAAACCTCCCACATACTGAATCCCCCTGTGGGCGAAGACCTCAATGAAGAACCTCCAGCCTTGAGTTGGCTTGAGGGCTATCTTTTCAACAGCCTTAGCGAGAGGATTTCCTTTCGGCTTGGCGTAGTCCTTGGGAAGTCCGAGGAGCAAAACTCTAAAGAATCTGTAGGCTATCCCGGCGAAGAAGAAGTAAAGGGCGAACTCCAAAAGGGGTCCCCTGACTAAGTCGTAGAATTTAACGTCTATCATCTCATTCCCTCGCAAAGAAGTTGTAAAGCAATGCCAGGAGAAAACCTCCAATGAAAGCGTCTATAAAGCCCCAGATACCGCCTATCAGCGCTCCGATTATCCCCGGAGAGTATCCTAAGTAGATGTCGCCCATCACCTCAACGAACCTGTCTCCCCAACCGAATATGGCGGTTAAACCTGCAAAAAAGCAACCACCTCCCCAGAGGAGACCGGCGGCGAGCCCGAGAGCCTTAGGTTTTAACATCACTTCCCACCCCTTAGCTTCCTGTTTATCCAGGCTATTCCGGCTCCCGCAGCGGCTCCGACCGCCACGCCTGTAGCTATCTTTTCAACTCCGAAGCCCGTCTCAACTACCGAGAGCGGTCTGTATATGAAACCCCTGTCCCAGAAGTCCGGCTCTGAGCAACCGAAGCAGGGATGACCCGATTGAATGGGGAAGCTGAGCCCTCCGTTCCACCTTATAGTAGGGCAGGCGTTCCTCGTTATGGGACCCTTACAACCGACCTTGTAGAGGCAGTATCCGTTCCTCGCCTTTTCGTCGTCAAAGTTCTCCGCGAACTTCCCTGCGTTGTAGAAAGCTCTCCTGTAGCACCGGTCGTGTACGGTCTGACCGTAAAAGGTCTTTGGTCTCCCGAGGCTGTCTAATGGAGGGAGCCTTCCGAGAGCCAAAAAGTGAACTATGGTTGCTACTATCACATCCCCTATTGGAGGACATCCGGGAATATTGACCACCTGCTTTCCTCTGAGAGCCTCATAAACAGGGACGGCACCCGTGGGGTTCGGCTCCGCCTTGGGAATACCTCCCCAGCTGGCACAGCTACCGACAGCTACAACTGCAGCGGCGTTCTCGGCGGCCTTCCTGAGAAGCTCGTAGTTAGACTCACCTCCCACGGTGCAGTAAACGCCGTTAGGTGTGACAGAACCCTCAACCACAAGGATATACTTCCCCTTATACCTCTCCATAGCTTCCCTCTTGGACTCCTCCGCATACTCGCCCGCGGGAGCCATGAGCGTCTCGTGATACTCAAGGGATATGAAGTCAAGTAGAACCTCGGTAGGCATAATATTGGTTGAACGGATGAAGGACTCAGAGCAACCGGCACAGTCCTGAAACTCTAACCATATGACCACGGGTTTGGGTTTTGTCTCAAGGGCGTGAACTATCTTGGGAAACATGGACGGGGGAAGTCCAAGAATAGCCGTAGCGATGCTTGCGAACTTTAAGAACTCCCTCCGGGAGTAGCCCCTTTTCCTAAATATTTCGTAGAGGGTTTGCATTCACTAACCTCCCCTTTAAAACTATGACCTAAATCACAGGATTGCAAGCTCTCTTTATACTTATACTCCACTTCGCTCTTTGTGGAATTATCAATATAGTATGGACGTGCAAATCTATCCAGCGGTAGAGTTAACCGACGGTGCCGGTGTCAGATTGAAGAGATACATAGGGACGACGTATCTTAGAGAACTTGATCCCTTCCTCCTTCTCGATGAGTTCAAGAGTTCCGACCCAGCGGATTACACCGCGGGATTTCCTGAACATCCCCACAGGGGCTTTCAGACGCTTACCTACATGATAAAAGGCAAGTTCAGGCATAAAGATAGTACCGGCGCGGAGGGAATACTCGAGGACGGATGGCTCCAATGGATGAATGCAGGGAAAGGTGTCATACATTCAGAGATGCCTCTGATGAAGGAAGGTCTTCTGTGGGGATTCCAGCTGTGGCTGAACAATCCCAAGGAAAAGAAACTCTCAGAACCCTTTTACTTCAACTTCCGAGCAGAGGAGGTTATCATAGCTGAAGGTGTGAGGGTCCTTGACCTTGTGGGAGAGCCTTACAGGGAAAAGGGCTTTTATCCCCTTACCTACCTCCACGTCGAACTGGGAAAAGAGGAAGAGTATGCGGTGGAACTCCCATCGGACAACAACACCTTTATAGCTCTTTCGGAGGGGAAGCTTTCCCTGAAGGAAGTGGAAGTAAGGCCAACGAACGTAGCGGTCTTTAGGGGAGGTGCCGAGGTGAAAGCCTTAGAGAACTCGGTCTTCCTCATCGGGAGCGCTAAGCCTTTGGGAGAACCTGTAGTCAGGTACGGACCCTTCGTTATGAACACCCAGGAGGAGATCGAGAGGGCTCTGAAGGATTACAGGCAAGGACGCTTCTTAGATTAGAATTAAGGGATGTCCTTCAAGCTCGCGAGCCTTCAGATATCCCTGAGCGACAGGATAGAAGAGAACACAGAAAAGGTTTTTTCGCGTTTAGAAGCTCTCGAGGAAAACACACTCGTGCTCCTCCCCGAGATGTTCTTCTGCGGGTTCGATTACGATAGGCTCGAAGAGTTTGCGGACATGTCGAAGAGAGTCTTAGAGGAACTAAAGAAGATCTCTGGTAAAAAGAAGCTCATCGTAGGAGGGACTGTTCCCGAAAGGACAGAGGAGGGTATCGAGAACAGAGCCTTCCTCATACAGGACGGTGAGATCTTGGGGAAGAGAGGTAAGATAAAGCTCTTCCCGCCCTTCGACGAGGACAAATACTTCGTCCCCGGAAAGGAAAATCCTGTCTTCGAGACAAGAGCAGGAAGGATAGGCTTTCTCGTATGCTTCGAGCTGAGGTTCACCGATATGGTCCTTGATTTAAGGAGGAAGGGGATAGACATTCTCCTCGTCCCAGCTCAATGGGGGTACGCAAGGAGGGAGCACCTCAGAGTCCTATCCCGGGCAAGAGCGATAGAGCTACAGAGCTACGTGATTGTTTCGGATACGTGGGGAGAGCACGCGGGAACGAAGTACGCCGGACAGAGTGCTATCTACTCCCCTTGGGGAGAGATCTTAGCCTTTTCCGAAAAGGGAGATATACTCCTCGTGGCTGAAGGTGGCTTAGAAAGGATCAGAGAGGTAAGGAAGCTCCTTCCGATGGATTAAGATATTCTCCATGTTCGTAATGGAAAACTATTCGAGGTTTCCCGTTAGCTTCGTGAGGGGAGAAGGCGTATACCTTTACGACGAGAAAGGAAAAAGGTATTTGGATTTCGTCTCTGGGATAGCGGTATGTTCTCTCGGACACTCCCATCCCAAATTGATCGAAGTTATCTGCTCTCAGGCTAAGGAGCTCATCCACGTCTCGAACCTCTTTGAAAACCCCTGGCAGGAGGAGCTTGCCGAAAAACTCGTCAAGGAGTTCTGGACTGACGCTAAGGTCTTCTTCTGCAACTCGGGAACGGAAGCCAACGAGGCTGCGATAAAGCTCGTCAGGAAGTTCTTTAGAGACAGAGGAGAGGAGAGGTTCAGAATTATCACCTTCAGGAACGGCTTTCATGGGAGGACCTACGGGAGTCTATCGGCTACCGCTCAGGAGAAGTTTCACAAAGGTTTTGAACCTATCCTTGAAGGCTTTGACTACGCCGTGCTTAACAATATAGACTCGGTTAAAAAACTTCTCAGAAAGGAGACCGCCGCCGTTATGCTCGAAGTTATTCAGGGAGAAGGAGGGGTGAACGAGTGCGACCTTGAGTTTCTGAAGGAGGTTCAGAGACTCTGTAGGGAGGAGGGGTTACTGTTGGTGATTGATGAGGTTCAGACAGGGATAGGGAGGACGGGGAAGTTCTACGGATACCAGAACTACGGGATAGAGCCGGATGTGATAACTCTGGCTAAAGGTCTCGGTGGAGGAGTGCCAATAGGAGCCGTGCTCGCAAGGGAGGAGGTGGCCAAGTCTCTCGCTCCCGGATCCCACGGCTCTACCTTTGGGGGGAACGCTCTATCATGCAGGGCTGCAAGTGTGGTCGTTGATGAGGTGAAGGCTCTTTTGCCACGGATAAAGGAGGTAGGAGAATATTTCAGGAAAAAACTGGAAGAACTCAAGGTGGGAAAGGTCAAGGGAAGGGGACTTATGCTCGGTATAGACTACGGGAAGGATTGCAGAGAGGTGGTAATCAAGACTCTTGAAAGGGGACTCGTGATAAACTGCACAGCTGGGAACGTTCTCAGGTTTCTGCCGCCTCTTATAATAGAGAGGGAACATGTGGATGAGGCTATCGACATTCTGAAAGAGATTCTATAAGTTCGTCCATCTCCTCCTTAGTCCTCTTCTCCGTAACGGCTATGAGGAGAGCGTCCTCCATTTCCGGATAAAAGTCCTCTATGGGGACTCCAAGGAGATATCCCCTCCCGAGGAGAGTCTTCCACATCTTCTTAGCTTTTTCCTTCCTGAGCGGGAACTCCCAGAGGTGTTTTCCTGCGAAGACCTCTTCAAAACCTACCTTGAGGAGCCTCTTCTTCAGGTAGATAGCCTTAGAAAGGCTCTGGGTAGCTACCTCCCGCAGTCCCTCCTTTCCCAAAAGGGAAATGTATATTAGGTTTACGAGGGCGAGGAGGTTCTGGTTTGTGCATATGTTGGAGGTTGCTCTCTCCCTCCTTATGTGCTGTTCACGGGTTTGAAGAACCAGGGCGAATGCTCTTCTTCCCTCTACGTCCTCCGCCATTCCCACAAGCCTTCCGGGCATCTTCCTGACGTACCTCTCTCGGGCGGCAAAGAAACCGACGTAAGGTCCTCCGAAGTTCATAGGAACTCCCAACTGCTGACCCTCACCTACCACTATGTCCGCTCCGAACTCCCCCGGAGGTTTGAGTATTGAAAGGGCTACGGGGTCGGCTGCAACGATGAAGGGAATCTCGTATCTCTGGGCGAGCTCACCTATCTCTTTCAAAGGTTCTATATACCCAAAGAAGTTAGGATACTGCACAGCGAGGGCGTGAGCCGAGCCGTCCTTTAAGAACTTTTCGAGAACTTCTATATCTGTCGTCCCCTCTTGCGTATAGGGAACTTCTACTATCTCGTCCCTATAACCTTTAAGGTAGGTCCTGACCACCTCACGGTAGAAGGGGTTTACAGTCGAGGATAGGACGACCCTATACCCCTTCCCCTTTATGGCACGAGCCATCAGAACCGCTTCTGCAAGGGCTGAGGCTCCGTCGTACATGGAGGCGTTGGCAACTTCCATCCCCGTTAGCTCTGCGATAAGGGTCTGATACTCGAAGATAGCCTGAAGGGTTCCCTGGGAAGCTTCCGCCTGATAGGGCGTGTAAGCTGTGAGGAACTCTCCTCTCTCCGCAAGATACCAGATAGCTGAAGGTATTATCCTGTCGTAGCAGCCCGCTCCCACAAAGCTTATCGGGGGTCTATTGAAAGAAGCGAGTTTACGGAAGTATCTCCTGAGTTCCTCCTCAGACTTGGTTTCAGGGAGGTTCTTTGGAGGGTTAAGGAGGGCAGGATCTATGTGGGAGAAGAGGTCCTCAAGGTTCTTTAGACCTAATAGGGATAGTATCTCCCTCGTCTCCTCGTCGGAGTGGGGGATGTACATCTACCTTTCCTCTTCGTAACCGAGCTCCTCTTCGGGCAGACCCTCCAAAGACTCCTCGAGACCCTCGACGGGGATCTCCTCGGTAGCTTCCTCTCCCTGCTCCTCCTTTATTATCTCCCTGAGCAGTTCAGCGTAGTCCTCCGGAGGCATCAAATCCTCGACCTCGGCGGGATCCTTCATCTCCACAACAGCTATCCAGCCTGCATCGTAGGGATCCTCGTTTACAAGCCCCGGATCGTCTACCAGATCCTCGTTAACTTCTATCACCGTTCCCGTTATGGGACTGTAAACGGGAGCCACGTTCTTTACAGATTCTATGTTGGCAAGGGTCTCTCCCGCCTCAACATCTTGCTCTTTCTCAGGAAGGTCGACGTAAACTATGTCGCCCAACATCTTCTGGGCGTAGTCGGTTATGCCTACCTGAGCTTTACCGTTTCTTATGTAAGCCCACTCGTGATCCTTGGTGTAGTATCTGTCACCTTTTACGAGGTATCCGCCCACCACTATGTCTTCCATCTCTCTTTACCCCCATCAAGTTTGCTTTCTAAGAATATCAGATGTATTACCGTGTCTATACGAGCGTTCACCTGACTTACTTCCTGTCCGACCTGGTTGTTTATCTTCTCATTGAGGTTGTCTATCCTTTGGTTTAGATACCGGAAGTCCTCTTCCTGTTTCCTTTCTACTTTTTCTATTTTTTCCAATATCTCCTTGGTTCTCTCATCAACCACCTCGTAGACGAGCTCTAAGGTTACCTCTCTTATAACGCCCTTCGCTCTCTCTATCATCATAATTATTTTAGCTCTTTGCGTTGGAAAAGCACTTTAAACCTATCCCCCATGCTGATGAGCATCGTCTTTAGTCTCGACAGCCTCTCGACAGCTTCCGGACTCTCTTCGAAGCCAAGGCTCTCCAACTGGGAGAGGAAACCGGGTATGCTCGCCAAGAAGTTTCTCTGAGAATCGAAAAGAACGGTCTCCAGTCCGTAGTCCCTTCCATACTCCATCAGGGCGGAGAAGTTCACGTGAGCTGTTACATCCATCCTCTCTCCCGAGTATATATCGTCCCTGAGCTTGTGCTTTTTATATCCCACTACCGTCCCTTCGGGAAACTTGGGAAGGTCTTCTGAAGTGTATCCGTAGTCTATAACGAGATGGTAGCCTCTTTCGAGAGCGTGAGCAACCCTCCTGAGCATATCTATGCAGTCGATGCATATCTCTACCCTCTGGCTGAGATTCTCGTAACCCATCCTCTTGAGGAAGGAGATCACCCTCTCGTCCCTGAGATCAAGCCAAACCTCCTCTCCACCCTCACTCACGTAAAGCTCCTTTCCCTCCCTTACCACGTGAACGGGGAGGGTGTCAAAAAACTCATTGGAGAGAACAATACCTTCTATCCTTGGCAGATCCTCTACCCACTCGATCCTCTCGAAGTCCCTTAGAACCTCTCTCTGTATCTCGATGAGAGAGGGGCTAAACTCGTAGATGAAGTAAGTCAGACGGTCGAAGAGATCTCCATCCTCCCTCCGGTAGTAGCTAAGTATATCCCTCGCCAGCAGTCCTCTCCCGCCTCCGAGTTCGAGTACAGAAGGATTTTCGAGCTCTTTCAGATAGGGATGGAGAAACTCGGCCACCGCTTCTCCGAAGGCTCTGTCGAGCTCGGGCGACGTGAAGAAGTCCCCGTAAGAGGAGAACTTCTCCTCCCGTGATAGGTAGTACTCCTTTACCTTCTCTTCCATAAAGTCCCTAAAGCTCTTCATCGACAACTCTCCCGTCCTTAAGGTGAACTATTCTTTCGGTCCTCTCGGCAAGGTAGCGCTCGTGAGTTACCATTACTATGGTACTTCCCTCCTCGTTAAGTTTCTCGAATATCTCCATCACAATCTCAGTGTTCTTCGAGTCTAAGTTTCCGGTAGGCTCGTCGGCGAGGAGGAGTATAGGATCGTTTGCCAAGGCTCTCGCTATAGCAACCCTCTGTTGCTCCCCTCCCGAGAGCTGGTAGGGCTTCCTTCCTTCCTTCCCGGAGAGTCCTACCTTCGAGAGAAGTTCCCTCGCTCTCTCCCTTGCCTCCTTCTTGAGTACGCCAGCCTTGAGCATGGGAACCATGACGTTCTCTAAGGCTGTGAACTCGGGAAGAAGGTAGTGGAACTGGAATACGAAGCCGAGCTTTCTATTCCTTATCCGCGAGATCCTCTCCTCCTTTGAAAAATCGATCCTCTCACCTTCGAAGATCACCTCTCCGGAGGTGGGTCTGTCGAGGAGTCCCATGATGTAGAGAAGGGAGCTCTTGCCGGAACCAGAAGCTCCGACGATGCTCAGGAACTCTCCCCTCAGTACCTCTAAGCTGATTCCCTTGAGTATATCCTCACCATCTATTGACTTGTGAACGTTCACGAGCGATAGAAGGGGAGCTTTCATGTAGCTCTAATATAACCGCTATCTCGTCGCAGTCGGGAAACTTTATACAGTTCACGCAGTCGGTCCATACCTTGTGGGGAAGCGTGCTCTTGTCTATAACGCGGAAGCCAAACCTCTCGAAGAAGTCCCTCGCGTAGGTTAGGGAGAAAACCCTCCTTACGCCGAGCTGATGCGCCTCCTCGATACAAGCCCTCACGAGCTCTCTTCCTATGCCTTCACCCTTCCTGTCCCTTCTGACCGCAAGGCTCCTTATCTCAGCCAGATCCTCCCAAACGATCTGAAGGGCGCAGCAACCGAGCACCTCCCCTTCCTCCTCGTAAACCCAGAAGTCCCTTATATGCTCGTAGATAGAGTTCAGACTCCGGGGGAGTACTATTCCCTCCTTAGCGTAGTCGCTCACGAGCTCGTATATAGTCTTAGCGTCCGATAGCTTAGCCTTCCTTACCATCCTCAATTTCCTCCGCAGTCGGTCTCTTCCTCGTAGAAATCGAGGAGCGTTATCCTCTCTTCTCTGAGGTAAAGATCTATCTTAGCTACTTCCTCCTCTTCGTAACATCCGGTTCCTCCGTTCACGAAGTACTCTAAAGCCTTCAGTTTAAAGTCTCCAACCCTCCACTCCTCTTCGTAAGCCCATCCGGAGAGAAGCTCGTAGTCGCCCGTCTCCTTCCTGTAAGGATATGTTCTCTTCCCAGAGATCCTCTTCGCCTCGACACCTGTGATTTCAAGTATCAAAGGATCCCTGCCGTCGGGAGTGTTGTCGTAGAGTATGGTGAAGCTGAGTTCGGGACAACCTACTCTGAGCGTTCCGTGTTTTCCAGCAGGATCATCCACCACGGTGCAGGAATCTGCCTTCCTCTTATCAACGAGAGTAGAGCAGGAGAGAAGGACACCTATTGTTCCAATCAGGATGACCTTGATCACCATGCTTATTAAATATATGCTTGTATAATTGCCCTTACGGAGGAAGGAAAGATGTGGAGAGTTGTATATACAGGTCAGAGACCTCAGAGCGAAAATATTGCCCTTGATCAGATAATGCTTGAGCTCAGAGCGGAGGGAAAGATTCCCAACACCATAAGGTTCCTTCAGTTCAAGCCCGAGTGCGTTTTAATAGGCTACCATCAGGCTGTTGAGCAGGAGGTAAGGGAAGAGTATACAACGAGGGAAGGCATAGAGGTGGGGAGGAGGATAACGGGAGGTGGAGCGATCTACTTTGATGAGAGTCAGATAGGGTGGGAGATCATAGCGAGCAGGGAGGATTTTGGAGGAGCGAGCTACGAGGAGATAACCGCGAGGATATGCAGAGCCGCAGCGAAGGCTCTCCAGAAGCTCGGAGTCAACGCCGAATTCAGACCGAGGAACGACATAGAGGTGGAAGGGAAGAAGATCTCTGGAACGGGAGGTGTCTTTGAGGGGAACGCCTTCCTCTATCAGGGAACGGTTCTCGTGGACTTCAACGTGGAGAGGATGCTCAAGTCCCTCCAGATACCGGTAGAGAAGCTCACCTCCAAAGGTATAAAGGCTGCGGAGGACAGGGTAACGTGGCTCAAGAGGGAGCTTGGAAGGATACCCGATAAGGAGGAGATATTCAGCGCCTTCATAGAAGCCTTTAAAGAGGAATTTGGTATAGATGCCCAGTGGGGAGAGCTTACGGAGGAGGAGGAGCGTCTCCTTGAGGAGAAGAGGAACTACTTCAGGAGCGAGGAGTGGATATACCAGATCAAACGCGCCCCCGAGAGCTCGGAGCTGCTCTTCGGGATATATAGGTGCCCCGGAGGGACCTTCAGAGTTTCTGCAAAGGTAGACACCGAGAGAAAGATCTTAGAGCAGGTGGTCATAAACGGGGATTTATTTATAAATCCCAAAAAGCTCATATACGATTTGGAAGCCTATTTAAAGCACACCCCCCTTCAGGACGTGGAGAGAAGGATTAAGGAGTTCTTCGAGAGCAGGGATTTCGAGAGTGTAAACCTCAAGGTCGATGACTTCGTGGAAGCGGTTATGTTCCCTCTGAGAAAGCTCGAGGCGGAGGATTTAGGGATTAAAAAAAAAGAGCTGAATAAGATAATCGGATCCATCGGAGGACCGCTGAAGGAGAACATCAAGAAGGCTAAGGTGATGCTCCTCCCTTACTGCGCCAAACCCGCCTGGTGCGACTACAGACACACCGACGATTGCGGTGAGTGCGGAGGGTGCACCGTAGGAGATTTATACCGGATGGCCTACGAGAGGGGGATGATACCCATAACCATAACGAGCTTCGAGATGCTCAGGGATACCCTCCAGTGGTGTGCGGAGAACGGATACACCTACATAGGACATTGCTGTTACGAGTTTTACGAGAAGAGATACGAGATCTTCAGGAAGGCGAAAGACTGGGGAGCTAACGGAGTTCTGATAGACATAGTGGGAACGACCTGCTACGACCTCGGAGTCGAGGAGGAGGAGAAGGCTTACCACGGAGAGTTTCAGGTGGAACTCGACCTCTTCGTAGAGGATTCGGAGAGGATCCTATCCATAAAGGAGAAGGTGGAGGAACACAACGGAAAGCAGAAAAAGGAAAGACCCAAGCCTGCCGAGGCTCTAAGGGAGTTCATCCCTGAGTACTACAAGATACCCAAGGCGGTCTCAGGTCCTGAGGAGGACAGGACACGGCTTCCTATAGTCAAGGAAAAGGACAAGAGCGTAGGTTTCATAAACGGGGAGAAGGTAAGCTACGATGAGGCTTTAGAAGAGGCTGTAAAGCTCCTGAGGGAAGCAGAGAGACCCACGATAATAGTAGGTCCCCTTGTTCTCTGGAACTGGAGTGAGGAAAGTAGAAGAAAGGCGGATCTGGTCAGGAAGCTAAAGGAGCTCTTTCCTAAGCTGAACGTCCACGTCCTACCCGACTACAGACCCAAGAATAAGAACTTTGACCCCGCACGGGAGGTGGACCCCCCAAACCCTCACATATCCATACTTCATGGAAAGCACGACCTTACTCTCATGATCGGCGTCCACTGCTACAGGACGGACTTCGTGATAAGACTCCTGAAGAAACACACCGATACGAAGATAGTAACCCTCTGCAACCTCTACGGACACCCCGATGCAGATGTGTCCCTGAGTGGTATGAACCCCGAGAAGCTGGAAGAGTTCGTGAGAAGTTCCTCCGAAGGATGTATATACACGTAGCCTGTTGCTTTGCCTTTAAAATATTCTCTCAATGCGAGTTCTTATAACGGGAGCTGCCGGCTTTATCGGATCCCATCTTTGCGAGAGGTTCCTCAAGGAAGGGCACGAAGTTATCGGAATGGATAACTTCCTCACGGGAAGCCCTGATAACATAGCCCACCTATTTAAAAATCCAGAGTTCACCTTTATAAAGTACGACGTTACTAACTATATATACGTTGAAGGAGAACTCGACCTTATCCTCCACTTCGCCTGTCCTGCCTCCCCTGTGGACTACCTGAACCATCCCATACACACGATGAAGGTAGACTCCCTCGGAACGTTACACACCCTCGGTCTTGCAAAGTTAAAGTCTGCTCGTTACGTCTTCGCCTCCACCTCCGAAGTGTACGGAAACCCTACAGTCCATCCTCAACCGGAGACCTACTGGGGAAACGTTAACCCGATAGGACCCAGAAGCGTTTACGACGAGGCTAAGAGGTTCTCCGAAGCCCTCACGATGGCTTACCACAGGGAACACGGATTAGACGTCAGGATAGCGAGGATATTCAACACCTACGGACCGAGAATGAGGATGAACGACGGCAGAGTCGTTCCCAACTTCATAACCCAGGCTCTCACTGGAAAACCTATAACGGTTTACGGGGACGGATCCCAGACGAGGAGCTTCTGCTACATAGACGATCTCGTTGAAGGTATTTATAGACTTGCCACCTACGAGAACCTATCGGGGGAGGTATTTAATCTCGGAAATCCGGAAGAGTACACGATCCTCGAACTTGCAAAGCTGATAGTAGAGATAACGGGGAGTTCCTCTCCCATAGTCTTCAAGGATCGGCCGGTCGACGATCCGGACAGAAGGAAACCTGATATAACCAAGGCGAAGGAGATTATGAGCTGGGAGCCAAGGACTCCCGTCAGGGAGGGGCTGAGGGAAACCGTCGAATGGTTCAGGGAGAGGCTTCAGTCCTCTTCGTAAGCGGACTTTATCAACCTGACCAGGTTTTCGGAGGCCTCCTCGTAAGAGCTACCGAGCACAGGATTCCCGTTAAGGAGGTTTAAACCGAGCCTCCTGCATAGCTGACCGAAGGTGAGGAATCTCCCATCTACCGTTACGACCTTGGTGGGTGTTATGTAGAGCCTACCCTTGTCGTCCATCAGGAAGTCCTCGGAGTCAAACTCAAAGGTGTGCCTGTTGTAAACTATAAGCAGGGTTCTGTCGCCGTTACCTATAAAGACTTTTATGTCCTCCCTCGAGCTGAGTATAAGGTAGAGCTTCCTCACAAGTTCCCTGTCGGCAGGTTTCAGCCTGATGAACTCCTTGACGTCGTAGCACTCATCAAAGACTGCGTAGGGGCACTCAATCCGGCAGTAGTCGTGATCGATCATACCAAAGAGTTTTGAAACGGCAGCACCCTTCGATGGAAATACCCTGTCCTCGCCCACAAGCCTGAAAAGTCCTGCCCTCTCCAGAACCAGCCTTACGGGAGTCTTCAGGTTAACAAAGTAGAGCTTTACACCCTTCCTCTCTTCCTCTTCTACATACTCCTTCAAGACATCTATGGCGGTTGCATCTATATAATTGATAGCTTCGGCGTCTATTACGAGGAACCTGATGGAATCCCTGTGCCTCTTTAACAGATAATCTATCTCCTCCATTATGTGCTCAACGTTGGCAAAGTAAAGGGAAGCGTCAGGTCTAACGAATATAATTTGGGGACAACTCGGAAGTCCAAAGAGGCTCGCGTTTACAAAGGTCCTGGTCTTCGAGTCCCGTGTCAGAACCACCACCCTGGGATGGGTACTCCTCCAGAGGAAGAGGATGAGCGAGATAAGTATACCTATGAATATGGCGTAGTCGGGTTTCATTATAAAGGCGGACACGAAGGTGACGCCGGCGACCACACCGTCCTGAGGGTTCGTCCTGTAAAGTTCCAAAAAAGCTCTTGGCTTTACCAGACCTAGAACGGCGACTATAACCACCGAGGCTAAGACCGCCTTAGGAAGGTTGTAAAGTAAGGGAGCAAGGAAGAACAGGGTAAAGATCACGAATAGGCTGGTGAAGACGCCCGAGAGCCCGGTCTTCGCCCCTGCGAGGAAGTTTACAGCACTCCTTGAAAAGGAACCGCTTACAGGATAGCCCCTGAAAAAGGAGTTTATCAGATTGGAGAGCCCCTGTCCTATGAGCTCCTGATCAACGTCAAGCTTGTGTTTCGTCTGGGCTGCCATCGTCTTCGCTATGGCGTAGGCTTCCATAAAGCCTATAACCGCTATGACTATCGCCTGTCCAAAGAGCTCGTCTACGAGATCGAGGTCCAGGTTAGGAGGTGCCGGACTCGGCAGACCCGAAGGTATGTTCCCCACCACCTTCACACCGGCATCCTCGAGGTTCATGTAGTAGGACGCGAGGGTAGATACCACCACCACGACTAAAGCACCAGGAAAGAGGGGATGTATCCTTTTGGAAAGGAGAATGAAGAGGGTTGCCAGAATACCTACAACTGTGGTTTGGAAATGTAGACCCTCCAGGCTGTTTATTATCTCAAGGAAATTCTTGAAGACAAACTCATGCTTTTCTATCTCTATACCTAAAAGGTGAGGAACCTGTGTTGAGGCTATTATGATAGCCGCCGCGTTTGAGAAACCCACCACGACGGCGTGGGAAACGAAGTTCATAATAAATCCGAACCTGAATATCCCTAAAGCGAGCTGGAATATACCCACGAGAAAGGCCAACAGTGCTGCAAGCTGCACAAACTGAGGGGACTCCGGCTCCGCTAAGGGCATGAGGGAAGTAAACACTAGGAGACTCACTATGGCGACCGGTCCGGTCTGGAGCTGGGGAGAGCTTCCCCAGAGGGCTGCTATCGCAGGAGCGAAGGCTGAGGCGTAGAGCCCCACGACGGGGGGCAGACCGGCCAGCATGGCGTAGGCCATGGACTGGGGGACCAAAATGACGGCGGAGGTCAATCCAGCAACGAGGTCACGTATACATGTCTCTCTACTGTAGCCTTTCAACCACAGAGTAAACGGGAAGAGCTTCTTTACCACTAAAGGAGGATTTTATCTTAAAATGCGCTTCAAGTCTCCCTCGAAAGCTGGTGTAAAACCTGTTGAGTCAGGCGGTTTTCTTCTCCTCTAACTTCTTCTCCTTAACAGTCAGGCACTCCTGGAAGATCACGTAGGGACAGCCGTCCCTGCAGTAGTCGTGATCTATCCTTTTGAAGAGCTCGATTATGGACTGCCCTTTTGAATCGAAGACGAGCTCGTGCTTGACCACCTTGTCAAAGCCAGCGTTCTCTAAGAGTGGATAAACGTCACAACCTATGTTGGCGAAGGATGCCTCCACACCTATGTTTCTCAAAGCCTTTATCAGTCTTATGATCGTCTCCGAGCCCGTGGCATCGGTGTAGTTCACCGCCTCCATATCTATTAGGACGAACTTAAGAGGTCCTTTCCGTAGCCTCTCCTTCGCCTTATCAAGGATGTAATCGTAGACGTACTGGGCGTTACCGAAGTAGATGGACATGTTCGGTCTTATGTAGAGTATCTGAGGGCACTCAGGGAGCCCTCTCTTCTCGGCGTTCACGAAGGTCTTCGACTCTGGATCCCTTGAAAGGATAACTATCCTCGGATACATCGTTCTGTAAACAAAGCTACCGAGGGATAAGATCACACCCAAGGTTATGGCGACCCAGAGATCCATAAAGAAGACGGATACAAAGGTCAGCCCCGCCACCATTCCGTCTATCTTGTTTATTCTGTAAAGCCTTAGGATATCTTGAGGCCTTATGAGATTTATTACTGCAGAGAGAACTACAGCAGCGAGGGTAGCCTTAGGGAGATAATAAAACGCCGGTGCAAGGAGAAAGAGCGTAACGCCCACAAGGGATCCCGTTATTATGCTCGCCAAGGGAGACTTAGCTCCAAGGGCAAAGTTAAGGGAAGATCTCGAGAAGGAACCTCCCGCGGGAAAACCTTTAAAGAACGAAACTGCCACGTTAGCAAGCCCCTGACCGATGAGTTCCTGATTGGGATCCCATCTGTCCCCGGTTCTTATAGCCAAGGTCTTAGCAATAGCAACCGCCTCTATCAAACCGAAGAAGGCAACAACCAGAGCACCTCCCCACATCTGGCTCATCGCCTGAAAATCTATCGGTGGAACGGTAGGATCGGGAAGACCCTGAGGAACCTTACCGACTATCGCAACGCCTTTCTCTTCGAGTTTAAGAAGGTAGGTGATGATCGAGGTTATCGCAACGGCTATTAAAGCTCCCGGCAGGTAAGGGCTTATCTTCCTCGCACCCCAGATTATCAGGTAGGCCCCCACACCTATGACGAAGGTATAGGGATTTGTCAGATGGAGTTTCTGAACTATGTCGGATATAACGGTAAATATATGGGTCGTATTCACAACCGGGAAGCCAAAAAGGTGCTTGAACTGAGAGAGAGCTATAACCATAGCACCTGCGGCGGTAAATCCAATGACGACGCTGTTGGAAATTAGATCCACCACGAAGCCGAGTTTAAAGAACCCTACCAATATTCTCACGATACCCACCATGAGAGCCAAGAGACCCATGTAGGCTACCCATTCGTCCGTCTGGGGCTGAAGGTGGAGTCCGTAAAGTACCGACGCGGAGAGAAGACAGGTCATTGCAACGGGACCCGTTCCGAGAAACCTCGAGCTTCCGAAGAGAGCGGCCACTATCGTGGCTATGAAGGCCGTATAGAGACCCGTTATCGGCGGCATTCCGGCGAGAAGGGCGTAAGCCATCGCCTGGGGGACGTAAACCGCAGCCACCGTAATACCTGCTATGAGGTCCCTTATAAAAGCGTCTTTGGAATAGTCCTTGAACCAGTTGGGGAAAGGAAAGCCTACGTGTATCGGTAAATTCTCGGTTTTCATCGGTTTTGAAAATTATAAAACGGCTTTTGTTTTCCGTGTTATAAGAAATTTTTAATATTTCTATAAGCAATAAAAAAAGGGGGCGAACCGCCCCCTTGAGTAGATTTTTCCCGTAAATGGGATCAGTCGAGCTCGGGCATGTCGGTAGGTGTCATGTCCTTCTGCTTCTTGTCTTCGGGAAGATCCGCTATCAGGGCTTCGGCGGTCAGCATCGTTCCAGCTACCGATGCTGCGTTCTCTATGGCGGTTCTGACAACCTTGGTCGGGTCTATGATTCCCTTCTCCATCATGTCGACGTATTCACCGCTTGCGGCGTCAAATCCCCAGTTCTTACCCTTCTCCTTGCCGAGCTCGATCACCTTCTCAAGGACGACGAATCCCTCGAATCCTGCGTTGTAGGCTATCTGCCTGAGAGGTGTTCTGCAAGCCTTCTTGACTATCTCTACTCCGAGCTTCTGATCCTCGTTGTCCACCTCGAAGTTCTCAAGTACCTCGGATGCTCTCACGAGCGCAACTCCACCTCCGGGGACTATTCCTTCCTCTACCGCAGCCTTGGTCGCGTGGACGGCGTCCTCAACCCTCGCCTTCTTCTCCTTGAGTTCAGCCTCGGTGGCGGCTCCTACCCTTATGACCGCTACACCTCCGGAGAGTTTGGCAAGTCTCTCCTGGAGCTTCTCCCTGTCGTAGTCGGAGGTAGTCTCCTGAATCTGCTTCTTGATCTGCTCGATCCTCGCCTTTATGTCCTCCTCCTTACCCTTTCCACCGACTATGGTGGTGGTCTCCTTGTCCACCACTACCTTATCCGCTCTGCCGAGCATGTCGAGGGTTACGGACTCGAGCTTGATTCCGAGATCCTCCATTATCGCTGTTCCGCCGGTGAGTATGGCGATGTCCTGGAGGTAGTCCTTTCTCCTCTGACCGAATCCTGGAGCCTTAACCGCACATGCCCTGAGAACACCCTTGATGTGGTTCACGACGAGGGTTGCGAGAGCCTCACCTTCAACATCCTCAGCTATCACGAGTAGGGGCTTCCCTGCCCTTACCACCTGCTCGAGGACGGGGAGCAGATCCTTAACGTTAGAGATCTTCTTCTCGTAGATGAGTATGTAAGGCTCTTCGAGGACGCACTGCATCTTATCGGGATCGGTTATGAAGTAGGGAGATAGGTATCCTCTGTCGAACTGCATCCCCTGAACGGTCTCGAGGGTGGTCTCAGCGGACTTGGACTCCTCAACGGTGATGACCCCGTCCTTTCCGACGGCCTCCATGGCGTCCGCGATGATCTTACCTATCTCAGGATCGTTGTTGGCGGATATGGTAGCTACCTGCTCGATCTCGGTTCTTCCCTTGACGTCCACCGAGAGGTTCTTGACCTCCTCAACTACCCTCTTAACAGCCTTGTCTATTCCCCTCTTGATGTCCATGGGGTTGGCGCCAGAGGCTATCGCCTTGAGTCCCTCGTGGAATATAGACTGAGCAAGTATGGTAGCGGTGGTCGTTCCGTCACCTGCCACGTCCGCCGTCTTGGAGGCGACCTCCTTGACGAGCTGGGCACCTATGTTCTCGTAGTTGTCCTTGAGTTCAATCTCCTTGGCGACGGTTACACCGTCCTTAGTAACGACAGGTGTCCCCCAGTTCTTACCTAAGATGACCTCCCTACCTCTGGGACCGAGGGTAACCTTAACGGCGTTAGCGAGCTTGTCGACACCTGCCTTGAGCTTAGCTCTCGCCTCTTCGCTATAGATAATTCCCTTTGCTGCCATCTTTCACACCTCCTCCTTAGGTTTTATTAAGCGGTAACTTTTGCGTCCTCAACTATGGCTAAGACCTCGTCCTCGGACATTATCAGGTACTTCTCGCCGTCAAGCTCGACCTCAGTTCCTGCATACTTGTTGAAGAGAACAACGTCTCCCTCTTTCACCTTAAGGGGCTTGAGTTCTCCGTTGTTGAGGAGTTTCCCCTCTCCAACAGCTATCACCTCACCCATCTGGGGCTTTTCCTTGGCAGTATCGGGAATGATTATCCCCGAAGGGGTCTTCTGCTCTTGCTCTTCGAACCTCCTCACCACGATCTTATCGTAAAGGGGCTTCAGCTTTGCCATCTTCCTACCTCCTTCCGTTTTTATTTCGGTAAAAATTATATTAACTTCCTGAACCGGTGTCAAGAGGTTTTGGGCAAAAATCTGAGCCTTTATGGCTAATATTTTCTTAGCTCAAGGGACAAATATATGTCCCGATCCAAAAGATTTATAGGGTTATAAGAGTTTCTTTTGCTTCGATAAGAGGGAGTGAACTAATATAATCGGGTAACTCTGAAGGAGGAGAGAAGATGGAAGGGGTAACCGAGAAGGCAGAGAGACGTAGCGAGCTTCTGGAGACCATTAGGGAAATATACATCTCTGTGTTCCAAAGTCAGTGGCCCGCATGGGTGGGCGGAATAGCGATGGGCTTTATCGTCGTACTTATGTTCGTCTGGGGATCCCCTTGGGCTGTCACTAACGGGATAATAATATGGGGAGACAACATCCTCAAGCCCATTCTCTATCCCGACGCAGAGGTGCAGAGTCCAATATGGCAGTTCACCGCCCTGATAAACTGGGCTTTTATCCTCGGAGCTCTCATCTCCGCCCTCCTCGGCGGAGACTTCAGGATAAATATACCGAGCTTTAAGGAGTTTATCTTAGGAGCCTTCGGTGGGACCCTGATGGGAATAGGAGCCTTCTTAGCCTTCGGATGCACCATAGGGGCTTTCCTCGTTGGTTTCGGAGCTCTCTCCGCCTCCGGAATAACGATGATGATCGGTCTCGGTCTCGGTGCCTACGTTGGACTCAGAATATATATGTGGCTTCTGATGAGGGGATGGGGCTCAGCAGGTCGAGCTATAGACCTTCCCATGAACCTGAAGGTCACCCTCGGCGTTATACTCCTCGTAATAACTATTCTTCTGATAGCGACTCTCGACAAACCAGTTTCCACCTACGCGCCCGCTCTCGGCCTCGGATCGGTAAAAGTAGCTGCCGGTTCACTCCTCTTCTTCGGTGTGATACTGGGAATAGTCAACCACCGGACGAGGTTCTGCTTTGTGAGAGCCTTCAGAGAACCCTTTATGACCGGTGAGGGCAATATGACGAGGGCTGCCGCTCTCGCTCTGATAATTGCCGCCGTTTTCGGTGCTGTGGTCAAGTTTTCCCCCCTTACCAACGTTTTAGAGATCCCCGATGTTAAGGATATACTCTCCATAGAGATGACCGCACCTCCCTCCATAAAGGCTATGATGGTGGCTCCCTCCTTCCCGATCGGCTCCCTGATAGGGGGGTTCATATTTGGCATAGGTATGACCCTCGCGGGTGGATGCTCAGTGGGAAGTATGTGGAGAGCAGGAGAGGGATCTCTCAAGAACATGACCGCCATACTCTTTTACGCCTTGGGGGGGTCCATCTTTGCCTTCGTCTACAGGAAGATAGAGCCCGCTATATTGAGTACCTTCTCCAGCATCTACGAGAAGCTCGGAGCGACGAACGCAACGGGAATAAGGCTCTTCCTCCCCGACGCTGCTGGACTCGGCTGGGCTCTCGTCATATTCCTTATCTTCGCTTTAGCGTGGCTTATATTCGCAACGTGGAACGAAAGGACTATGAAGTTCACCCTATAGACTCGATAATTGGACACACAGAGGCGGGGATCTCCCGCCTCTCCTTTAAAATATCCTCGAGAAGTTTCTTTTGAGAGTTGAGCTCATCGATCAAGCTTTCTATCTCACGGATTTTTTCCCTTATTTTCTCCTCAACGCACGCGCAGGGTATCCTTCCCGAGAACTTCAGAGAGATAATTTCCTTTATCTCTTCGAGCTTGAAACCGACCGCCTTGGCTTTGAGTATGAACTTACAGAGTTTAAGGTGTTCCTCCGTGTAAACCCTATAACCTGATTCATTTCTCTGGGGTGGTGGAAGGAGACCGATCTCCTCCCAGTATCTTAAGGTCTTAGGGTTCAGTCCAAGCCTCTCGGCGAGTTCACCTATCCTCATAGGTATATAGGTATGTACCCCTCTATGACTTTCAAGACGTGGTGCTCGAAGCCAGATCTGACGACCTCCACACCCTCGAAGAGAGCCTCCTCCGAGACTTCGAACATGTTCATGGCAACCCGGCAGGCCCTGAACTTAACACCGTAAAGCATGAGGTTCTCTATCCTCTCCTCGAACTCCCCGTTTTCGAACCTGTCGAGGAAGACTATCCCCTCGTCGTAAGCCACCACCTCTATATCCACACCCGCTCCCCAGAGGTTTATAGCTCCCCTTATTCTCAAAAAGACCTTTTTCCACCTCCCTCTGTCCCTGAAGGTAACAGGGAAGAGAAGTTTGATCACCTCATCCTGAGATGCTCCGACAGGAACGAGCATGGTAAGGAACCCCACAGTTCCGAGGAGAAAATCCCTTCTCTTCACAGTACCACCTCCAGGAAGTTTTTGAGGAAGTAACCCGAGAGTATCAGGAAGACTATCCCGACTAATTTATTTACGTGAACGTAGTAGGCTTTAAGAAAGCCTGATAGGTAGCTTACGACCATACCTGAAAGGAAGACGGGAAACGCTCTGCCGATGGCGTACACGCCCATGAGGAAAACCGAGTCGATTAAGCTCCCCGTTGAGGCGCTCAGTACAACAGCTCCGAGGAGCAGAGAGGTGCAGGATGGACAGAGGGAGAAAGTGTAGGCCACTCCAAGAAGGAAGCTGCTTGAACCCGCACCCTTGACTGGATTTAGCTTAGCTACCTGAAGGGAGAAGGGAAGAACGTTGAGAAGATTTAGGGCGACCAAGAGGAGTAAAATAGCGAGTAGAAGATTGAATATATCGGCTCTGAATATCTCCGAGAGAACAACAGCGCCGGCAGAGGCAACGCCCCCGACAAGGGCATGGGTGAAGAGGAAGGCAACGGAGAAACCGACCACGCTCAGGGTTATATCCCTTTTAGATTTGTGCTTTGTTACAAGTATTCCGAAGACGACCGGCAGGAAAGGAAGGGTCGAGGGACCGAGGCTTGTAAAGAAACCCAAAACGAAGAGTATTAACATAAGAAAAAGGAAGGGAGGTTTTTCCTGAAGAAGAGAGGACACGAAGAGACTGAGTCCTTTAAAGTCAATAAAGAGACCCATCGCGAGTAAAAGCGAGAAGCCTGTAAGGGCTGAAACCGCCGGTATTAGGGAGGTGAGAACTTTAAGAGCTCTCTCCGGCAGAAGTATGAGGATCAGTGTGGGGAGGGTGACGAAGAGGGCGTACAGATTGAATATCAGAAAGGGACTCTTGAAATAAAGGGAGTAAAAGGCGAGGAGGGCTATGAAGGGGAAGCTGCAGTAGGGAAGGCTGATACCCAGACCTACACCGGGAGGGAACCTTCTCTCTGGAAAGAAGAACTGAGGAGAGAGATCAAAGGGCGCTACCCCGAACCTTCTCATGAGAGGAAAGCCGAGAATGAATATACTCGCGACTACGCCCTGAACGATCAGGAGCGTCTCTACGGATGGGGTAAACCTATTCGAGAGAACATAGAAGAGGAAAGCGATAAGATTGAAGAGAAGGAAGCGTGATAGAAAGAGAAGAGGTATCTCTGCGATACTTCCCTTTTTCACGTAGGCTCTGAACAGTAGATTTATGTTCCACATACAGGGAGTAAAGAAGGACAGGGCTCCGAGTAGCGGAACTATGTATACGGGATTCAAGTTAGCTCCTCCTCTATGGCTCTTCTGATCTTTTCCTCCGTAGGTATAACACCGGCGAACTTCACCTTTCCGTTTATCACCACCGCCGGGGAAGTTAAAATACCGAGCTTCGTTATTCTGTCTGCGTCCTCTATAGGATCGAGCATCTTTACCTCAGCACCGAACTCTCTCGCTACCTTTATAACCCTATCCTTAACCACCGCACATTTGGGACAGAAGTTTGACTCTAAGAGCTCAACCAGGACCATAGATGAGAATATAAACCTTCCAGTTAGCTGGAAGGCAAGAGTTAAAAGCTGATTACCTTATCCGCCCAGCTTACGAGCTCGTATAGATCGTTCATGGAACCTACGGGGCAGGTGGCTTTCTCCTTAGAGTTCCTCACCTCCAAGCACACTCCGCAGGCAACAACCTCCCCTCCGTTCTCCTTGAAAAGTTTCATCTGCTCCTGAACGTTGAACTCTTCGTTATCTATCCCAAGGCTCTCAACACCTTTCCCGAGAAGGAAGAGCTTAACCTCGTCCCCCTGAGCCAAGGAGAAGACACCGAACCTGAAGGCGTTCCATACTGTCTCCGGGTCATTACTGTAAACAACTATTCCCAACCTCATCCGAGCCTCCCTTTTTTGAACTATATTTAATCACATGGAAGAGGTAAGGGAAAAGAAGTACGGAGAGATAGCTATAGAGCAGGCGGAGTTAGAGCCGTGGGAGAATCCGACCCCCGAAAGGGACTACATGATCGAGATAACCTTCCCCGAATTTTCCTGTCTCTGCCCGAGGTCTGGATACCCCGATTACGCGACCATAAAGATACGATACATACCCGACAGGTACATAGTCGAGCTCAAATCCCTCAAGCTATGGCTCAACAAGTTCAGGAACAGGTACATCTCCCACGAGCAGGCGACCAACGAGATATACACCGCCCTTTACGAAACCTTAAAACCTCGTTTCTTAGAGGTTATAGGAGACTTCAACCCGAGGGGAAACGTTCACACGGTTATTAAGGTCAGGAGTGATCAGAGGTACGACTAAGTTCAGACCACAAAGTCGAGCTTCGTGAGAACCCCTGCGGTGCCCCTCTCAGTGAGAAAGATCCCCAAGTTCCTTACGATAGCTCTGTTCCCGAGGTTGAAGAACTCCTCCACATCGCCCGTGTATAGAGCTCCCACACCGACCTGAGACAAGGTCAGGACCCTATCCTCCTGCGCGTTCTTTATCCAAACCTTAAGCTTCTCAAAGGCACCGTCCCCTTCATCTATCCACTCGTTGCCGTCCTCATCGAGATCTCTCAGCTCGGCGAAGGCGTCTCCAGTTCTGACACCCACGATCTCACCTCCGTCTACACTTCCGTTACCGTTTCGATCGAAGAAGATGAAGCCCTTCCCCTTGGCGAGGTAAGGTATCCTCTCTTTGTTACCGTCACCCTCGAGATCGAACTCGAACTCCGAAGAAGAGAGCAGATCCGGCGAACCGTCGAGGTTTATAATCAGAGGATCGACGAAAGCGAGGCTCCCGAAACGAGCGATCTCCTTCTCTACCCGCAGTCCAAGGTTAAAGAGGTTGAGTTCGACCTGAAACTCTATCCTCCTCCCATCACCAGTCCTCACCTCCCCGTAGGCGTAAAATCTGAGTTCGTTTACCTTCGCAGAAATCTCCTCCCTGCTGTACTGAGCACCGAACTTCGGCTCCTCAACCTGCGGTAACTTTGTATCCGTGATCTCCTTGAGGGATAGAGATCTTACTTCCCTGCCCGTTATAAGCTCGAGCAACCTCTTAACTATCTCCTCCTCGGGATCTCTTACCTCTTCCATCTCAACGGATGTGGATCCTAACCTGAGCGGGATCACGCTGAAGGAGCTTCCTGATCTTTCCTCCTTGAGAAAGCGCACCGCCTCTCTGCTGATGTTCAGTTCCAAAGAGGCCGCCTTTGCGGTGAGGGATACATACTGTCCTTCGATCTTCATAATTATCTATCTCGGCTCCCGCTCCCTACCTTTTAACGATAACTTTCAGCTCCACGAGTTCCTTCATGAACCTGTCGAGATAAGACCTTACTTCCTCGGCCTCTTCCCCCAGATCCTTGTTCTTGAGGACCTCTAAGGGAGGCTCTCCCTTCGCGACGTCCGTCAGAAAGGAAAAGACAAATTCCGTTAGCTCTACGTTTCTGACCTCGTCATCCTTCCCTCTATAAAAGAGGAGGTAGTACCTTCCTTCAGCCTTACCGATCTCTTCCGCTGACAGGCTCTCACTCCTGTGAACCGGATACTTGAGCTCGAGCAATCTCGCCGTTGAAGACAGCCTGTAACTCTCTTCCCAGAAGAAGCCTTCAGAGGCTCTATCGTCAGGTGCGTTGAAGACCTCTATCTCGAGCCACTCTAAAAGGAGGAGTTCCTCAAGGAAGGGATATCTCTCCTTCACGGGATGTTTGAGAGATACGAAGAAGTCCAAGAACTCTCCTCCGACGTCTATCAGGAAAGGGGAGCGGTGTTCTCTCCGCACGAACTCCTTTAGGATCCCTCCGAGATCATCCTCAACAAAGGAGGTAAACAGGGGGAAAGAGGTCCTTACGAAGTCTTCGAACCTGTTGTAAACGAGCTCCGAGTATACGGCAAGTCTATCGTTATCAGTTCCCACCCTGCCCCACGCAACGTTGAATAGCTTTTTCATAGCCTCAAGCTCCGACTTCATAGAGAGAACCCTCCAAGGTTTTGAGTTCCCTCAGGAGTTCCTCGTAAGGCGGTATGTTGTTGTCCCTCTCTAAAAGTACAGGGACACTTCCAGTTCTCCGGATAGTGAATCCCAGCAATCTAACGACCCCCTCCATAACTTCTGTACCGTGGGTGTCTATCAGTATCCTCTCGAACCTCTCGTGCCCCGCGATGTGGACGTAGGCTATCCTGTCGAGCTTAAGTCTTCCGATAAAATTGTAGGGATTGTAGCCGTGGTTCACCGAGTTCACGTAGACGTTGTTCACATCGAGCAGAAGGTAGGCTCCGCTCTCCTCGAGAACTGAGTTTATAAACTCCCACTCCTCCATGTCCTTCAAAGGCGTGTAGTAGTAGGAGATGTTTTCGAGTATCAGAGGTCTTTCCAAGATCTCGCTCACCTCCTTCACCTTGCGGGAAACGTGCTTCACCATCTCTTCGGTGAAGGGGAGGGGGAAGAGGTCGTGGAGATAAAAGCCTCCCAAGGAGGAGAAGCTAAGATGTTCAGAGTAAGCCTCTATCTCGAACTCCTCGAGGAACTCCCTTAACTTCCTTAGAAACTGGAGATTGAGTTCATCGGGGGAGCCTATAGAGAGGGAGAGTCCGTGACAGACGATGGGAAAACGCTCCCTTATGCTGGATAAAGTTTTCCTAAAAAAGCCTCCCCTCCCCATCCAGTTCTCGGGGGCTATCTCGAACCAGGAGGGGGCCTCCTCTCTCTCAAGAACCTCCTCCGCGAAGGAGTACCTGAGACCGAGACCAAAGCCTTGGGGAAGATTCGGCCCGTCCATAGGTATAACTTACCAGTTCTTCAGGCAGGTAAAGTGATGTAAATTACAGAAAGGGAAACAAAAGATCCTAAACTCATACTGTAAGGAGGTGAGCCATGGACAAGAAGCAAAAACTTATGAGCCTTTTAGGTTCGGCTGTTATCTTAGGGCTCGGGGCTGGAGATGCGTCCCAGGCAATAGCCGGAGAGGGTAAGTGTGCCGGGATGAAGGGTGGAACCCAGACGGAGAAGAACAAGGAGGCAACCTGCGCCGGAATGAAGAAGGAGGAAAAGGAGAAGACCAAGAAGAAGAATAAGGAGATGAGCTGTGCAGGTCCTGGAGGGTGCGGAGGCAAGATGAAAAAGGAAGGATCGGAGTCTTGAAGGGGGATGTTTCCCTCTAACCTGACGTGGTTTGCCCTTATGAGAAGAGAATTTCCGCCCCTTAAGTTATTTTTTCATGTCCCCTGCTGAATAGTGGAGGTAAACTCTCTTCGGATGGGGTTCTTAAAAGGCTCCCGGGAGGTAGAGTACGCCGAAAGGAGGTTTTCTTTAGCGGAAGCTCTTATTAGGGAGAGCGTATCCGATCTCAGGATAGACTGTGGTAAGGGATGTGCCTACTGCTGTTATGGAGTTACCCTCTGGGTGCCGAGGATAGAGGCTTTAGCCTTAGTTAACTTTCTGAACAAACTCCCTCTAAAGGTGAGGAAGGAGATAGCCTCAAGGCTAAGGGACTACGGAAAGAGATACAGGGAAGAGGCAAGCAGTGTAGGCTACGATCTCAGATCCCCCGCTTCGGAAAGTAATCTCGACGTGGAGAAGCTCGGTTTAATAGGTGGTCTGCACATGAACGAGGTCCCCTGTCCTTTCCTGAACCTTTCGGATCTGTCCTGCGCCGTCTACGAGGTGAGACCTCTCCTCTGCCGTCTGACGTTGTTTCCGGATAGGGAGATATGCAGAAAAGACTGGGAAAATCCACTTTCCTTTATCTGGAAGCAGGAGATAGCCCCCTTCGTGGACAGGATAAAGGAAAGATTCTTCGGAAGATGGAGGCTCAAGCTTTCAGAGCTCCAGAAGAGTTATCCCGAGCTCGACTTTGGAAAGCTGGAGCGAGAGTTCATCTTTCTGGGAGAAGCGCTAAGGCTCGATCCGGTTAAGAAGATCTTTAAGATCAACGTTTAGGAGGTCTACAGTCCCTGAAGGTCTCCCACACGAACCTGTTAAGGGGAAGGTCTAAGTACTCCCACTCCCTTTTGGAGGCGTCGTAAACCCTTCCTCCGGTGTATCCCGCTATATCCATAACCATGTAAACGAAAGCTGCGCCTGTCCCTCCGAAGCAGAATAGCAGAACTTCGTCGTTCTTCCCTATGCCGAGGTTCTTCAAAAAGTCACTTGTGTAGTCAGGATACTCTATAAAGTACTTGCCCGTCTTGTCGTCTTTATGAACCCACCACTCCCATGGGAAGGGAACCGAGCAGGGAACGTGTCCGTATCTCTTCGCTGCTGGAAACTTGGATATTCCGAAGTAGTGGCCGGCCGGTCTCCCGTCTATTATGGGCTTCTTCCCTATGTTCTCAAGAAGGTACTTCCAGCCTATCTCCTTGTAAGGATTGTAGTTCACTTTAAAATTGCCGGGCTTTACCTCAGACTCTTCGTAGCTTACGGGGTAATTTCTCGATACCCACGAGACCCAACCCCCATCGAGGATGCCCACCTTTTCATGCCCGAGCAGATGGAATATCCAGTAGGCGTAAACCGCCCCGAGTATCTCGTTTATCTTGTTTCCCTTGTAGTAGAGGATTACCTCCGAGTCGTTGTTTATCCCCCACTTCCTAAAGAGTTTCTCGTACTCCCTTAGAGGCTTCTTTACCAGAGCACCGGTTTTCTCGTCCATAATTCTCCAGTCCTCCTTCTCCGTCAACCTCGCTCCGGGTATGTGTCCTTCCACAAGGTAGCTCTGAGAATCGGAGAACTCCAATATAACGAGGTTCTCATCTCCCAGTCTCTCCCTGAGCCACTCGGGTGGAACGAGCTTCGGAACTCCGAAGGACAGGCTGACAAGGAATATGAGCATCAAGGCTACACCCATAGCATCACCTCCTTACTCCAAATACTTTATCTCCCTTAGTTTAAATCCGGACTCCTTTACTATCCTCTTCAGAACCTCCTCCTCGACCTCCACTCCCTCCTTGAACTGGATAAGCACTGTCCCTTTATTTAGACTGATATTCACCCTTTCAACCCCTTCAAGTTTTTTTAGCTTCTTCTCAAGACCCCAAGCGCAGAAGGCGCACGCCAGACCGTCCACCTTCAAGAGTATATCCTTACCAAGGGAGAGGTTTATGAGAAGGAACAACACCAGAAGCGCTCTCAGCATAATCCTAACCTCCTAAAAGTGAACCTCAAAGGATAAGGAAGCTCTCTCTTTTACATCCCTTCTCTTGGCTTCGTCGCTCCTGTATGTAGGTATCTGCATCCCTCCCTTCAGCGCGATGTTTCTGTAGGTGAAGAAAAAAGCGGGAGAGGTAAATAGGACCCGAACACTCCCCTTCTGTTCGTAGTTCAGCTCGGAGAGAAGGACGAGGTCAGGTTTGAGATATTCCATTAGCCAAGGTCTTATGCCAACTGCTCCGTCAATAAAGAACTTCCTTGAAGCTCTCATATCCGCGAAGAAGTACCACCTTCGAGACTCCCTGCCGATAGCCAGCCCTCCCAAAGGATACAGCCTGTCTTCCTCCATATCGAAGATCGTCCCGCCTATTAGGGAAAGGGCATCGATTTGACCGACGTCGTACCGCTTCCACACTCTATACTTCAGCCTAAAACCGGCCTCCCTCATATCCCTGTTGCCGTTCACAGACCTCGCGGTAAAGGAAAGGTCCTCGGTTACGCCGTAGAGAACTTCGGTCGCCAAACCCTCCTCCTTAACCTTTTCGTACTCGAACTCTATACCCACACCTCCCTTGAATATCGTCCCCGGTCCCAAACCGAATATAGGCTCGTGGGCGTAGGAGATGTAGGGAAGCACCAGCAGGGGAATTAACCTTCTCATACCTTTAACCACCTCAGGAATGGAACGGCGAGGTAGGCGAAGAAGAAACCTACAGAGTATATGATCAGGGAGGTCCAGAACATAAACCTCGAGAAGGAGCTCGCCGTCTCACAGCCTTCCCCGGCTATACTGCAAGCTAATCTACTCCTCGGTCTGTACATTAGGTAAGCGTTCAGTATCAGGAGAGCACCCGCCAGGAGGAATATCCACAGCTTGTAACGGGAAAGGGGAACGAGCCACGGGAAGGCGGTTATAAGCGACACGACTGCGGAACCTCCGGCAACCGCGGCGATCAGTGCAGGCAGAGCACAGCACAGGAGCGTTCCCGTCGAAGTGAACAGCGCCAAGAAGCTTACGACCTTTCTTCTGAAGCCTTTCATGTCCATGAATATAAACCTTCCAGTTAACTGGAAGGCAAGGGGGATATGAACCTTTTCCGATTGACATAAGTAAGTTGGATGACATATTAAAGAGCATGAAGGTCTTTACCCTGGAAGAGGCGAGAAATTTGCTTATAAAGATAAAGCCGATAGTGGAAGACATAAACATTAAGAAGAACGAGCTGTTCGAGATATACGCCCGCCTTGAAGACGAGCAGGACGACCTCGAGAAGATGTATTACCATACAAAGGCGAAGGAGATAGAGAGTCTTATAAGACAGGGATTTCTGAGAATAGAGGAGCTCGGGGGTGTAATAAAGGGCGTAGATCCCATACTCGTGGACTTCCTATCTTACCACGACGGCAGGTACATCTGGCTCTGCTGGAGGGAGGATGAGGACACGATAAGATATTGGCACGAGCTTAACGACGGGTTCGCTGGGAGGAGACCGGTGGAAGACCTGGAGAGATCTGAGGATCTATTCTGAGAGTTTGTCGCTGTAAACGTAGTAGAACCATAGAACCCTCTTGACGTAATTCCTTGTTTCCCTATAGGGGATACTCTCTATGAAGACGAAGTCGTCCTCGTAGTTTGTCCACCTGCTCACAGCTCCCTGTCCGGCGTTGTAGGAAGCTATCGCTCTCACCAGATCTCCGTTCCAGAGGTCGAGGAGGTATCTTAGATAAGCTACCCCGAGGGTTATATTCGTCTCCACGTCGAAGATATCCTTAATCTCCAGCCCTATTCTCTCAGCCTTCCAGCGAGCGGTCCTGTCGAGGAGCTGCATGAGTCCCTTAGCGTTGGATCTCGATACAGCAACGGGATCGAAGAGGCTTTCCTGACGCATAACGGCGTAGATCAGGGGCGGATCTATTCTGAACCTCCTCGATACTCTGGCTACCACCTCCCTGTGAGGTGTCGGAAAGGCCACCGCTCTGTATATATCCGAGCCTACGCCATAAACCCTTACCGAGAGCTTTATAGCGGTGAAGGGATCGAACTTTAATATCTCGAAGATATCTTCAGGAACTATCTCGTTCGTCCTCCTGAAAGCTTCGAGCCTCATATAGTAAAGAAAGCCAAGGTCCTTTATTACCTTCAATCTTCTCGCTAAGGTCGCTCTGTTCTGTCTTGGTGATCCAAAGCTGGCAGGGTTATAAGCCCTTTTTCCGAGAATTTTTTTAGCGACCGTGGCGTAGAAACCATCGAGATCAGCGGTTCGCTTCAGATAGAAAAAAGCGAGATCTTTATAACCGAGCTTTAGAAGGACCTTATACTTCCAGAACCACACCCTCGTCCTCTCCAGACTGCCTCTGGCAAAGCTTTCAGCTTCCGAAAATTCCTCGAAGGCTAAAGCGTATCTGCCGGCAATGTAGTCCACGAGGGCGACGTAGAAGGTGCCTTTAAAACCTCCCGTGTAGATGAAATACTTTCTTGCCTTGTTGTATATAGCCCTACTCAAGAAATACCAGCCCAAGCTGTAATAGAGCTCCCCACTGTCCTTTAGCTTAGCAAACGCCTCTGCTTCGGCAATTTTGCCAAGGGAGAGGTAAGTTGACAATAGGTAAGGCTCGGTTCTCTCGTCATCGCAGCCGAGGAAAGTTTTAAGACTATCTTCAAGTCTTTTCATTCTAAGCAATGCTATTCCCTTGTAGAGGCAGAAATCGGAAGATAACCTCAGCACATCCTTGTATTTTCTCTTGGAAAGCAAACGCTTTAACACGTCCTCCTTCTCCCCAGCCGTCAGTCCAGCATCTCCTATCATGTCGGTAGCGTGTTCTGGAAAGCGAAGGATAAAAGGCTTAAGATCGAGCTCGAGGATTTTCCATAGCCTTAGAACCCTCTTCCCGTACTCATCCCTGACATTTTTGAGATTTACCCTTTGCAGAATGTGCTTCGCCATGCCTCTCTCACCCTTAGATAGAAGGACCTCGGCAAGCTCTACTCTCAGCTCGTCCGAAAAGACAGCGTCGGAGTAGTTGTCCAATAGGAACAAAGCAACGCCAACATCCTTAGTATCTTTGAACTTTTTAAGCAGGATATACTCCGGAGGAACTTGTCCGAAGACAAAACTAAAAAGGAGGAGAAGTATCAGGAGCACTTCTCTATCTCCCTGACCCTCTTTATCTCCCTCGCCCTTCCGCTCTCCTCATCCACATCCACAACTATCGCGTTGAACACAACGTCTTCCTTCTCCTCTACCTTGAACCTCCTCGGAAGAGCGTAGAGGAATCTCTCTATAGGTTCCTTGAAATGCATACCTATAACGGAGTAGAGAGCTCCGGTCATTCCCACATCGCTAACGTAAGCTGTTCCCTTCTTGAGGATTATTTCATCTGCCGTAGGAACGTGGGTGTGGGTGCCGTAAACCACAGAAGCCCTCCCGTCGGCGTATATACCGAAAGCCCACTTCTCCGAGGTAGTCTCGGCGTGAAAATCAACGATAATGACCTCGGTTTCCTTGGAAATCTCCTCGTATATTCTGTCGAAAACCCTGAAAGGGTTGTCCAAGTTGGGATCAAGGAATATCCTACCCATGAGGTTTACAACTGCGAACTTCTTTCCCCTAACCTCAAATATGCCCCAACCCTTTCCCGGAACGCCATCGGGATAGTTGGCAGGTCTGAGGAGGTCTGGAGCCCTGTCTATAAACTCGTAAACCTCCTTCTTGTCCCATATATGATTTCCAGAGGTGAAGACGTTTATTCCGTAGGATTTGAGCTCATCGTAGACCTTACGGGTTAGACCGAACCCCCCGGCGGCGTTCTCGACGTTGGCTATAACTACATCTATGCTTTCCTTCTCTCTGAAGATAGGGATGAACTTCGATACGGACCTTCTCCCCGGTCTTCCGACGATATCGCCTATTATCAGGAACCTCATTCTCTTTTATGGTGCGGGTGGCGGGAGTCGAACCCGCACGCCCTCGCGGGCACCGGATCCTGAGTCCGGCGCGTCTGCCAGTTCCGCCACACCCGCTATTAATAATTATTTAGCATACTCGACGTGCCTTAGCTCTCTGATAACGACCACCTTTATCTGTCCGGGATACTCCATCTCTTCCTCTATCTTTTTGGCTATCTCTTTGGAGAGCATGAAGGCTTCCTCGTCGCTTATCTCCTCAGGATCCACTATAACTCTTACCTCCCTTCCCGCCTGAACAGCGTAGGCGTTGGCGACTCCCTTAAAGGATTTGACTATCTCCTCAAGCTTCTCAAGTCTCTTCAGGTACGCCTCCAGGGTCTCCCTTCTTGCCCCAGGTCTCGCTGCGGAAAGAGCATCGGCAGCGCAGACGAGAGCCACCTCAGGGTATCTCACCGGCTCCTCCTCATGGTGAGCTCTTATGGCGTTTATGACCGCATCGGGCTCTCCGAACTTCTTGCAGAGCTCCACACCTATGTCCGTGTGCGATCCTCCGAGCTCGTGGGAGACCGCTTTACCTATGTCGTGGAGGAGTCCAGCCCTTCTGGCGAGCTTGGCATCGAGACCTAACTCCTCAGCCATAAGTCCGGCGAGGTAGGCGACCTCCTTGGAGTGTAGAAGGACGTTCTGGGAGTAGCTCGTTCTAAAGTAAAGCTTGCCTATGTAGTAGTAAAGTCCGGGGTTTATGTCGTGCAGTCCGAGCTCGAAGGCAGTCTCCTCACCCATCTTCCTGATCTTCTCGTCCATCTCCCTCTTTACCTCGTCCACTATCTCCTCTATCCTCGCAGGATGTATCCTCCCGTCCTCTATGAGCCTCTCGAGGGCTTCCTTAGCTATCTCCCTTCTCAGAGGATCGAAGGAAGATATGGTCACGACGTCGGGCGTATCGTCTATTATGAGATCCACTCCCGTGAGGAGCTCAAAGGTCCTTATGTTCCTTCCTTCCCTTCCTATGATCCTTCCCTTGAACTCGTTGCTGGGAAGTTCCACCGCAGTGGTGGTATAGTTTATGGCTATCTGGGGAGAGATCCTCTGAACGGCTGTGGTCACTATCCTCTTTGCCTCCCTGTCAGCTTTCTCCTTAGCCTCCTCCTCTATCCTCTTCATCAGCTTTATAGCCTCGAGCTTGCTCTCCTCCTCGACCCTTCTCATGAGCTCCTCCCTCGCCTCCTCAAGGGTAAGGGAGGCTATCCTCTGGAGTTCTAAAAGCTCCTGCTCTTTCAGCTTTCTTATCTCCTCCTGCTCTTTGTGGAGCTTCTCCTCGAGCTCTAAGAGCTCCTTCCTACGGGCTTCCACCTGCCTCTCGAACTCCCTTATCTCCCTCTCCCTTTTGTATATCTCCTCCTCCCTTCTCTCCACCGTTTCCCACTTCCTCTCTAACTGTCTTTCTTTAGAGTGCAACGTCTCTTCGAGCTCCTTTATCTCCCTCTTCTTCTCCTCAGCCTCTTCCCTTATCCTCTGGGCCTCCTCCTTAGCTTGAGCGATTATCCTCTGAGCTTTCTCGTCCGCCTCTTTTAGCAGAGACTCCGCTCTCTCCTGAGCTTCCCTTATTAGCTTTAGAGCTTCCTCTTCGGCTCTCCTTACTTCTTTCTCAATATCGATCCGGGGAGCCTGAACGGTTTGAGGAGCCTCCTTCTTTCCTCTCAAGAGAAAGAAAACCACGAGACTTCCTACCAGAACTCCTACCGCTATACCTATGAGCACCATCGGTTCCATCTCACAACCTCCTTATCACCTCTTTTTCAGTTACGACCATATCCACGGGAACGTCCCATTCATCCCGCGGGATTTTGCTAAGTACCTGAAAGGAGTAAGCAACCCCTACCTTCGGAGCGCCCACTCTTTTCAGGAGCCTATCGTAATACCCCTTTCCAAAGCCTATCCTGTATCCCTCCCTGTCGAAGATTATCCCCGGCACAACTGCGAGGTCGAGTTCCTCAGGATTAATCCTCCTTCCCTTAGGAGGTTCTGGTATGTTAAAAGTACCGTTGATTAAACACTTCGGATCCTCCACTTCTAAGAGTTCTAAATTGTCTCCCTTTACCCTTGGAAGGACGAGTGTCTTTCCATCTTTTAGGATAGAGTCGAAGACAGGCGTGAGATCAGGCTCACCCTTGGTGGCACAGTAAAGCAGTATTATTTTGGCGTCTTTGAACTCAGGAAGCGTAGCGAGATTCTTCCTTATCCTTTCGTCCGCCTCTTCCCTTACACTCCTTTCAAGGTTTAACCTTCTCCTGAGGTATCTCTCTCTTACCTCTTCCTTGCTTATTACCAACTCTCTTCCACCTCCTGTTTCCAGGAGGGGAAGGCAAGGGTGTAATATCCCACCCTGCCGTGACCTCGGGAGACATCTGTGGGCCTCCGACCTCTAAGGTGGGTACCCTCTCGGAGAGCCTCGGCGGCATCCCCGAAGCCGGGTTCCCTTCAAGCCCACTTGTAGGCCCCAATGATTATCTCCGGGCCACGAACAGGGCAGGAGGTTTTATCGTATCTCGGCACCAAGCCTCTCTCTCAACCTCCTGACCAGCTCTTCAACGAGAGAGTTAACCTCCTCGCTCGAGAGGCTACCTCTCCCGCTTCTGAATACAACCCTTACACCAACGCTCTTCTTGCCTTCCCCTACCTTTTCACCTGCGTAAAGGTCAAATACCATAACCTCTTCCACCTTCTCAGCAAGCTGAGATTTAATCTCATTTAATAATTTACTCACCGGGAGGTTTTTGTCCACTAAAAGGGCTAAATCCCTGATAACAGAGGGAAACTTGGACACGGGCTCGTAATGGGGCATCCTGTCTTCGAGCAGAGGAGCGAGTTTAAGCTCGCAGATGTAGGCTTCTCTTTTTAGATCAAGCTTTGAAATTAGCTCGGGATGGAGTTTCCCTATGAAACCGATCTTCTCTCCCTCTAAGAGAAAACTCGACTGAACGTGGGGATGGAGGAAGGGAATCTCCGATGGTTCCATATCCACATCCCTGCCTAAAAGGGAAAAGAGACCCTGAAGGATCTCCGACAGTCTGTAGGGATTCCACTCCTCGTAGGGGAAGTCCCTGACCTTTCCCTTTACTAGAATGCCGAGCCTCTCCTCCTCCCCCTCTTCGAAGAACACCCTTCCCACCTCGAATATGCCTATATCGTAGTTGTAGTGGTTATCGTTGAAGACAGCGGTTCTCAGAAGCGAAGGTATCAAAGAACTTCTCATGTATTTCTGAGTAGGAACGAGGGGGTTGAGGATCTCCACCTTCGGCTCTTCGAGACCCAAGAGATCGTAGAGGTCTCTGTCTTCGTAGGATATGTTTATAACCTCGCTCAGACCTCTGTCTCTTAGATACTTCCTTACCTCAAGGAGCCTATCTTTCCATAGATTTCCGACTGAAGGTAAGGAGAGGACCTCCGAAGGGAAGCTGTCGTATCCCTTCACCCTCATTATTTCCTCGATTATGTCCACGTCCCTACCTATGTCGAAGCTCCTGTGGGAGGGTATGAAGACCTCTATACCGCACCTCTTTATTTCGTGGGGTATCTCCAGAGCGCTCAGTATTCTGCTCGCCTCCTCTTTGTCGTAAGGCTCCCCGGCGTAGCGCATGAACTTTCCGAGGGGAAGGAAGATCTTCTTAGGAACGTACTTCTTCTTATAAACATCCTTAACCGCCTCTACCTCACCTCCGGCCAACCTCAGGATCAGGTCCACCGCGAGGTCCTGAGCCCTATCGACGTTCTCAATATCTACGTTCCTCTCGAATCTGTAACTGCTCTCCGTCTGAACTCCAAGCTTCTTTGAAGATCTCCTGACTCTCTTGGGATCGAAGTAGGCGGATTCCAATAGGATGTTCCTGGTCTCCGAACTCACAGAACTTTCCTCACCTCCTATAACTCCGGCAACCGCAACAGGTTTCTCTTCGTCCGCTATAACGAGATTCTCCTCGTCGAGTTCCCTCTCCACACCGTCCAAGGTTTTTATCCTCTCTCCCTTCCTCGCACTCCTAACCACTACACCACCCGATAGCTTCTCGAGATCGAAAGCATGAAGGGGTTGTCCTTCCTGAAGGAGGATGTAGTTCGTAACGTCCACTACGTTGTTTATGCTTCTCATACCACACTGCCAGAGTCTCTTCCTTATCCGCAGGGGAGAGGGTTTAACCTCCACGTTCCTCATCACCACTCCCCTGTACCTGTGGCAGTCAAGATCCTCTATGGAGATCTCCAATTCACCGAAGTCCTTCCACCTTCTAAGTTCAGGCTCCTTCCTCTTGAGGTTGAGTATGGCTCCCAAATCCCTTGCAAGACCCCTCACGCTCAGAACGTCACCCCTGTTAGGGGTTATGTCGATCTCTATTATCTTCTCTCCGAAACCTAAAGCAAACCTTGCATCCGTTCCGGGCTTTATATCTTCCTCGATCTGAAGAACCCCCTCGCTCGCCTCTTCCAAACCAAGCTCCTGAGCGGAGAGTAACATACCTTCGGAAACGACCCCACCGAACTCCCTCTTGGTTATACACCTTTCCCCAACTTTGGCGTTAGGAAGGGCGACGAAGACACCAACTCCTTCCCTGACGGTTTTGTCTGCAGTTACCACGCTTAAAGAGGTGCCTTCCCCAACGAGAACTCTAACGACGAGGAGTTTCTCATCCTCAGGATGTTTCCTTACCTCGAGGATCTTTCCGAAGACCACCCCGTCGAGATCTATCCCGAAGGTAGAGACCTCCGCCTCTACGCTCTGAAGTGAGAGCCTCTCCGCTATCTCCTCTGCGGAAAAGCCGTCTATCGGTAAGAACTCGGAGAGCCAGGAGAGGGGCACACGCATGGCTCTGTTATTTTATCAGAAGGTGAGGTCGCAGTTTATTGATAATAAATATCAAGTAGGAATTTATAAAGTATATTTATGATTCCTATAAATAGATGTTATTGCAAATTATTATCAGTTGCCTAAATAATTATTCGACAAAAGATCTCAGGAGGGACAGGATGAAGCTCAAAAAAACACTACTTTCGGCGCCTCTGATAGTCGGTCTGTCGCTCCAGACTTCCTATTCCGGTGAGAGGGCGATCGACAACGCCTTTTCCCGTAACTTAGCGATAGAAAAAACCTGTTTAGCATCCACAGGAGAGAAGGAAAGTCATTACAGGTTCAGGTACGTAAAGTTCTTCCCGGAGGGAACCGCCTTTGCAAGCGGCGGTGGTAGCGGAGCGATAGAGGGAAAGGTCGTCTACGTTGGAAATAGGAATCTCAAAAACCGGAGGAAGTTAATAACCAAGGATAAGGAGGTGTGCGGAAGGGGATACAAGATAGACGAGGTCTATATAGTCTCAAAGTCCGGAGGGGTTAAGAACGCTGTGGTATTTCTGGAAGGTGTTGGAAAGCCTAACAAAGAGACCAAGAGAATAGTTCAGGAGAGGTGCGAGTTCCATCCGAGAGTTCTGGCAATGGGAGCGGGCTCCGCTCTCGAGGTGGTAAACAACGATCCGGTGAAGCACGAGGCTAACGGAGTTCAAGACTTCGAGACCATATTCCAGCTCTCCCAGCACAGGAAGGGTATGGTGGACAGGGTAGTCCTTAAGAAACCGGGTGTTGTGGAGATAACCTGCAACATCCACGGATGGATGAAAGCCTGGGCGGTCGTGGTAAACAGCCCCTACTACGCTGTGACCGACGGGGAAGGTAATTTCAGGATCGAGGGTATCCCGGCGGGGAAATACAAGCTCAGGCTCTGGCACGAAGGCTTTGGAGAGAAGACACTCAGCGTAAAGGTAGAGGAAGGTAGAACAGCGAAGGTAAAGTTCGAGCTCAGATAAGGAGGGAAGGATATGAGAAAGGGTAAACTCTTAGTATCGGGTCTAACCCTAATCCTTATAGGAATAGGAACCGCCGACTCGGCGAAGAAGCCCTCCATAGCTCCCCTGCCCGACCGACCGCCGGAACCAAAAGACAACCCCACCACTCCGGTGAAGGTAGAGCTCGGTAAGCTCCTCTACTTTGATCCCAGGCTCTCGGGGGACGGAAGCGTCTCCTGCGCCACCTGCCACGACCCCAACCACGGATGGGCAAAAAAGCGAATAATGTCCCCCGCTTACCCCGAAAACAAGCACTTTCGCCACTCCCCGACCGTCCTCAACGTAGCCTTCAACACTCTGATGTTCTGGGACGGAAGGGTCAAGACCTTAGAGGAACAAGCTCAGAAGCCCATAGCCTCTCCCTTCGAGATGAACATGAACTACGACCTCCTTGAAGAAAGACTTAAGGCTATTCCGAAATATAGAGAGCTCTTTGCGAAAGCTTTCCCAGAAGAAGAGGACCCTATAACTATAGAGAACGTAGCCAAGGCAATAGCGGCTTTCGAGAGGACGATAGTATGTAACGACTCCCCCTTCGATCTATACATGAGAGGGGATAAAAACGCCATGGACGAGCTTCAGATAAAGGGCATGAAGTTGTTCATAGGTAAGGCTGGATGTGTTCAGTGCCACAACGGTCCCAACTTCACCGATAACAAGTTCCACGTTACGGGAGTTCCGAAGCACAAGGTTGAAGACGATGCCCTTGTGAAGGCTACCCGGAATTTCGTGGTGAGACAGAACGGCTTTAAAGATCCTGACAGGTTCGACCGAGACCTGGGAAGGTTCTTCATAACCAAAAAGGAAAAGGACAAGGGCGCTTTCAAAACGCCCACACTGAGGAACGTGGCTCTAACACCTCCCTATATGCACAACGGAGTCTTTAGAACCCTCGACGAGGTAATAGAGTTCTACAACAGGGGCGGAGGGGACGTCCCCAACAAGGATCCGAGGTTAAAGCCCCTGAACCTGACGGAGGAGGAAAAGGAAGCTCTAAAAGCCTTCCTCGAGGCTTTAACCTGCAACAACGTTCCTTACGTGGAGGAGCCGGAGCTCCAGCCCTATGAGGGAGAAACTACTGCAAAGGGAGGTGGCTGATATGAGGATAAGCAGGAGGAATTTCCTAAAGGTTTCGGCGAAGGCGGGTATGGCCGCCTTTACCGCCGGAGCGGTGTCTCCCCTTCTTGGCGTTGTGAACGTAGCTGAAGCAAAAACCTCCAAGAGAAACAAGGTGACACCCTTCAGGTTCGTCGTTGTCGGGGACGCTCACCTATACGAGATGCCCAACCACAGGTTTGACAAGACCTTCGAGAGAGCCATAAAGGACATCCTCAACATGAAGCCCAAGCCCGACTTCGTCCTCTTTATAGGAGACCTCGCCCAGTTTGGAAAGGTGAAGGAACTCGAGAAAGGGAAAAGGTTCCTCGACAGGTTGAAAAAAGCGGGAATTCCATACTACATAATTCCCGGAGAGCACGACTGGTACCTCGATATGGGCAAGACCTGGAAAGAAATGTTCGGAGAACCTTACTGGTCCTTCGATCATAAGGGTGTCCACTTTATAGGCATGAACTCGATTCTGGTTAGGGACTACTGGACCGCAAGGAACATGACCCCTTGGGAGAGGATGCTTGCCATAGCGGAGCTCGAATGCCATATATGCGGTCTCTGGGGTGTGAGGGAGGAGCAGTTAGAGTGGCTCGAGAGGGATGTAAAGAAGCTCTCTCCCGATACCCCGATAGTTATCTTCACTCACTCGCCCCTTTGGGATTACTATCCCAGATGGAACTTCCAGACGGAAGACGCCCCCCAGATCAGGAAAATACTCTCTAAGTTTGAGAAGGTGATAGCGATCCATGGACACGTCCATCAGGTCGTCTACAACAGAACGGGGAACATGGTTCACATCGGAAACCTCGCAACGGCATGGCCATGGCCCTACCCGCCCGTTGAGCTCCCCTATCCCAAGATAAGGATGCTGAGGGTGGACCCAGGTGATATATACGACGGTGTGGGCTTTGCAAGCACATACATAGACGAGACCTTCCTCGGACTTATGAAGTACGAAACTTGGGCTGACCTAATTCCCGA
Source organism: Hydrogenivirga okinawensis (assembly GCF_055385515.1). Lineage (NCBI taxonomy): Bacteria > Pseudomonadati > Aquificota > Aquificia > Aquificales > Aquificaceae > Hydrogenivirga > Hydrogenivirga okinawensis. The sequence continues at coordinate 1,150,247 of NZ_AP042386.1, forward strand.
GGATATAAAGGACGGAGTGCCGCTGTAATAGGAGGTGTTTAAGATGAGGGTATTTAAGGGAGGAGCAATTTTAGGAGCAGGAGTTCTTTTAGGACTATCAGTCAGCTTCTTTATGAACATTGCCGAGGCGAGAAAGCCCTTTACTCAGGAGGATCTTGAGCTTATGAACGAGGAGCTCATAGCCTTAGTTAAGAAGGGAGACGAGCTCTGGCACAGCCCAAAGCTCGGCAAGAACGGACTCACCTGTGCCAACTGCCACCCCGATGCGGCGAACACTAACCCCCACACCTTCCCCAAATTTCAGGATAACGTTGGAAAGGTAGCTACCCTGAGGGAGATGATAAACTGGTGTATAAAGAGGCCCCTTGAGGGTAAGGAACTGCCGGAGGACAGCGAGGAGATGAAGGCTCTCGAAGCGTACGCGATATACATGTACAGAGGTTTCCCTCTGAAGCCGGGGGACAACACGAGGGAGTATCCGCCCGTTAAGGTAAAATCTGGTCCGGGATATCCGTAAAAGATAACGGCGCGTACCCCCTCCCTTCCCTTTCTTTCCTTTCTTTTTATAATCCTTTTTATGAAACCCTCTACACCCCTTCTCGCAACCGACGTTATAGTTCATCTGTGGAATAAAGGTGATCTGAAGGGGATAGTTCTAATAGAAAGAAAGAATCCGCCTGTCGGTCTGGCACTTCCCGGAGGTTTCGTGGAAATCGGTGAGTCGGTAGAGGAGGCGGCGGTCAGGGAGATGAAGGAGGAGATAGGGCTCGAGGTGAGACTAAGGGGTCTCGTCGGTGTTTACTCCGATCCGAATAGAGATCCGAGATTTCACGTAGCATCTGTGGTTTTTGTGGGGGACGCCGAGGGCGAGCCGAAGGCGGGAAGCGACGCTAAGGAGGTGAAGATTTTTAGACTTGAAGAAATACCTTGGGAGAGAGTGGTCTTCGATCACGGAAAGATACTGAAGGATTTTCTCCTTAAAGGTTTTAAGCCTATATGATCCTTACGCCTGTGAACTTCTCTATCAGTTCACCGAAGGTGTAGCCCAAGCCTATGTAAAAGAGCAGTAGAGCAAGAAATAGGCGGAGCTTCCTCTCCCTTAGGAACTTGGAGAGATGGGGTCCAGCGAAGGAGCCGATAACGATGCCCAAGATCTCCACCCCGAGGAACTTTACATCTACGGGAGCACCGAGCTTCAGGTAGTTTCCCGCACTGACTACCATCGTTATCAAAATGGATAGTGCACTGGTGCCGGGGACGAGGAACATGGGAAGTCCCATCACCGAGACCATGAAGGGAACGAGGAGGAAACCGCCTCCCACACCAAGGGCTGAGGAAAGGACAGCAACACCAAAACCTGCAAGGATAGGAGTCAGGGGGTTGAAGGAATAGCTCCTTCCCAGAAATTCGAGCTCGATCCTCCTCACAGAGATAGAGGAGACCCTCAGGTCCGAACCTCCCGCCGTCCTTATGTCCTCCTCCAGAGCCTTCATACTCTCCTTCTTCTTTCCGTGAAAGACGTCACGGAAAATCTTTAACGAAACGATGAGGGTAAAGATGCCGAACAGGGGTTTATAACTCTTCAGATCGGGAAGGAGTTTGTAAGAGAGTGTCGATCCGAGAAGTGCCCCTAAAACGCTCCCCACACCTAAGAGAAGTCCCAAGATCAGAATTACCCTCCTCTGTCTGATGTAAGCGGGAACGGATATAAGGGTGGATGTCAGTATAAGGATCTGGTTCATTAGCTTCACGCTGTTGGCGTAAGGAATTCCGAAGAGGGATATATGACCTACGCCGGCAAGGATACCGCCGGCAGCACCCAAGGTTGAGAACACCACTCCGACGAATAGACTCCACAGAAAGAGGAAAAGAGCGTTTACCTCTATGCTGAAGATTTCAGAGTTCATTCTCCTCCTCTGCAAGCATGAGCTCTATCTTCCCCCTTTCCTCGTCAACGGCGAGAACCTTTACCTTCACAGTATCCCCAAGTCTGTAAACTTTACCTGTTCTTATGCCAACGAACCTGTGGGCGGGCTCGTCGAAAACGTAATCGTCATCTGTCAGGGTGTTTATCCTCACAAGACCTTCAACGAGAGTCTCCTTTATCTCAACGAAGAAGCCAAACTGAACCACTCCCGTTATTATTCCCTCGAAGACCTCACCGAGCCGCGACCTCATGTAGCGGGCTTTGAGGATGTCTATAGCCTCCCACTCCACCTCGTCGGCGAGTCTCTCCTGAGCTGACAGATGTTCCCCAGCCTCCTCCAGGTAGTCAATGAGCGCATCGTAGTCGAACTCCTCTCCTCTGAGAGACATCTTAAGCAGCCTATGAACTATAACGTCGGGATACCTCCTTATGGGAGATGTGAAGTGGGCGTAATGTTCTGAGGCGAGACCGAAGTGTCCGAGGTTGTGGGGACTGTACTTAGCTCTGCTCATAGCTCTGAGGGTTAAAAACCTGACCAGCTGTTCTTCGGGCTTCCCCTCGAAGTCCTCTATTATCTTCTGAAAAAACTTAGGAGTGAACTCCTTGGGCTTCTTTACCGAGTAGCCGAGTCCGTTGAGTATCTCCAAGAGGTTTTCAACCCTCTCCTCGTCGGGAGGTTCGTGAACCCTGTAGAGACAGGGGTAGCCCACGTTCTCGAGGTGGAGGGCGACTGTCTCGTTGGCGGATATCATGAACTGTTCGATTATTCTGTGGGCTATGTGTCTCTCGTAAGGGATAACCGCAGTAGGTTCTCCGAACTCGTCCACTATCACCTCCGCTTCGGGCAGATCGAAGTCTATGCTCCCCTTCTCCCACCTCCTCCTGCTCAAGATTCTGTAAAGATCCTCCATCATTCTCAGAGGCTCCACCACGTGGGGGAACTTTTCCTCCAAGGCGGGATCACCGACTATTATAGAGAGAGCCTCGTTGTAGGTGAGACGAGCTTTGCTTCTGATCACACTTTCGTAGATGTCGTAGAAGAGGAGCTCCCCTCTCTTATCAAAGACCATCTCACAGGTAAAGGCGAGCTTATCCTCGTTGGGTCTTAGACTGCACAGGTTAGCGGAGAGTTTCTCGGGGAGCATGTGGAGTGCCCTGTCCGGAAGGTAAAAGGTTACACCTCTTTTGTAAGCCTCATCATCAAGAGCCATTCCCGGCTTAACGTAATAGGAGACGTCCGCTATGTGAACGAACAGCCTGTAGTTACCCTCTGGGGTTCTCTCTATCGCAACCGCATCGTCGAAGTCCCTCGCCTTTTCGGGATCTATGGTGAAGCAGACCTGATCCCTAAGATCCCTCCTCCTCTTTATCTCTTCCTCTGGTATATCGGTCGGTATCTCCTCCACCTCCTCTATAACCTCGGGAGGATAGTCGGTGGGAAGGTTGTACTTCCTTATCAATAGCTCTATCGCCAAGAATTTTTCTTCTGGGTGCCCTAGTATCTCCTTAACCTTCGCCCGTGGTGGGGATTTTGGACTCGGATAGTGGGTGATCTTGGCAACGACAACCGTTCCCTCCTTTATCTCTGAACAAACCTTTTGGGTAAGGAGGAACTGAAGATGTGTGTTCTTGTCGAGAGGTTCGAGTATGCAGCTCTTACCCTCCTTCCTAACTTTACCCACAACCTCCTGCTGAGCTCTCTTAAGAACCCGCTCTATTCTAACTTCCTTTTTGCCTTTAAACTCAACGACCTTTGCCTTAACGAGATCACCAGCGAGGACCTTCTGCATCTCGAAGTGGGGGATGTATATATCCTTTTCCCTTCCTTCGACCTCGAGAAAGCCGAAGCCAGCGGGGTACGGTATAACCCTCCCTACGACCACCTCTTCCTCCTCGTAAAGGAACTTTCCCCTAACCACCTTTATCTTTCCTTCCCTCTTAAGCTTCTTGAGTATCCTCTTCAGCTCCTTTCTGTTCTTTTTGTCCACACCCAGGGCTTTTGCTATGGAAAGGAAGGGGAGGGGTTTCTTTGCTTTTTTAAGAAGTTCTACAACCTCTTTCTCGGATAGACCCTTATCCTTTTCTGCCATCCGCTTTAAATTATAGGCTATCTTCCGATAGATTAATCCGTAAGATGGATCCGGGAGCACTCATAGGAATTATTGGCGCTTTTGCGATGATAATGATTGCCATCGTTATAGGTGGCAGTCCAGCAGCCTTTATAAACATACCCTCTCTTTTCATAGTTGTCGGCGGCGGGATGGCGGCCGCCCTGGGTGGATTTGCCCTGAAGGACTTTATAAGGGGTGTCCTCTCTATAAAGGACGCCTTTCTGTGGAAACCGCCCGATCCTATCGAAACGGTAGAGTTCTTGTCCGAGATAGCCACGAAGGTTAGGCGGGAAGGGATACTCGCCCTCGAGTCGGATATAGAGCTTTACTACGAGAGGGATCCGCTTCTGGGGGACATGATCCGTATGCTGGTGGACGGGTTGGAGCTTGAAGAGATAAGGATAAGCGCTGAGGGTGCCATAGCTCAGCTGGACGATAAGTTGGGGACGAACGTTGCGGTCTGGGAGAAGCTGGGAGACCTTTTCCCCGCCTTCGGAATGATAGGAACTCTGATAGGTTTGATTCAAATGCTCAGGAACCTCAACGATCCCTCCGCCCTCGGGCCCGGTATGGCTGTTGCGTTGATTACTACATTATACGGTGCTATACTTGCGAACGCCTTCGCCATACCTATCTCGACCAAGCTCAAAAAGATAAAGGACACCGAGATTCTCTACAAGAACATATACCTTATGGCTATAGAGGGTATACAGAAGGGTGTAAACCCCAACATTCTCAGGCAGGAGCTTTCTATTATGCTCGGTGTTGAAACTACTGAGGAAGTTTAATGAGAAATGCTAAGAAGGAGGAGTGCAAAAAGGCTCCTGCGTGGCTTACCTCTTTCGGAGATCTAATGTCCCTGCTTTTAACCTTTTTCATACTCCTGTACTCCATGAGCATAATCTCCCTCGAGAAGTTCTATCAAGTTCTTAAAGGTCTCGTGGAAGCCCTCGGAGGAAGACAGGTGATATTTGCAGAGCAGGGGGCGATGAAGGGTTCGAGAATACCCATTCAGATGGAGAATATGCACTATAGAGTTAAGAAGTTTGCAAAGCTCAAAGAAGAGATAACCAAGATAAAGGAATCCCTCCAGAGCATGGGCATAAGCGCTGACTACCTCGTCACCGGTACGTGTATGAAGCTGAGGGTTAGCACCTCAAAGCTATTCCCCTTAGGCTCAGAAGAGCCGTATCCGGAAGCCAAGGAACTTTTTCTCAACATGTGCACCCGCCTGAAGCCCTTCTCCCTTCCCATAACTTTCGAGGGCTACACCGATGACCTTCCCATCTCCACACCGAGGTTCCCCTCCAACTGGGAGCTATCATCGGCGAGAGCCTTAAGTGTGTTAAAGCTCTTCCTGTCCTGCGGATATCCGAAAGATCTCCTTTCGGCAGTGGGATACGGGGAATACCATCCGATAGCCCCTAACGACACCCCCGAGGGAAGAGAAAAGAACAGGAGGATAGAGTTTTGTATAAAGCTGAACCCGTGAGGTGAGGTATGGCTTTCAAGAAGAAGGAGGAGTGTAAGAAGCCTCCCGCTTGGCTCACTTCTTTCAGCGACCTGATGTCCCTGCTCCTCACCTTCTTCATACTTATATACGCTATGAGTAGCCTCGACGTAGCACAGCTCGAGAAGTTCATATCCTACTTCCAGCCCGAAAGGAAGTTCTACCTGAAGAAGACTTCTATCCTCCAGCCGATCAATCCTCCTCCCAAGGAGGTCGCCCTAAAGATAAAAAGGAGAATCCAGAAGATCCTCCCTCCCTGGGCTTTTCAGATAGTCACCACTTCAGACTTCGTCAAGCTCAGGCTTTTCGATAAGATCTTCTTTGAGAACGGAAGTTATAACCTAACGCCGAAGGCACAGGAAACTCTAAAGGAAATAGCGGACGTTCTCAAGAGACTTCCGCCAGACACATATATAAGAGTCGAAGGACACGTAAGTCCGATAACAGAGGTTAGAGATCCCTACGTTCGTGACAGGTGGGAACTCTCCCTGAGAAGGGCTACGGAGGTGGTCAGATTCCTTCAGAGGGAAGGCATAGATCCCAGGAGAATGGCGGCAGCTGGATTCGGGGACATGAAGCCTCTGTACACGTGGAAGCAGCCCATACTCATAGAGAGGAACAACAGGGTTGAGATATACATAAGCCTGAGCAAGCCTAAGGAGTGATTTAAAATAACCCTATGCGCCTCGGAGTTAATATAGACCACGTTGCAACCGTAAGACAGGCTCGCCGAACCTTTGAACCGAACCCTGTTTTTGCAGCTTTGATAGCTCAGCAAGCTGGCGCAGATCAGATAACACTGCATCTTAGGGAAGACAGAAGACACATTCAGGACAGGGACCTTGAGTTAATAAAAGAGCTCGTGATCGTTCCGGTGAACTTAGAGATGGCTCCTGTGGACGATATGAGGAATATAGCCCTGAAGGTAAGACCCGACAGGGTTACCTTAGTTCCGGAGAGGAGGGAGGAGATAACTACCGAGGGAGGGCTCGATGTACTCTCGATGAAAGCCTACCTCCACGAGTTCATAAAGCCCTTGAGAGAGGAGGGCATAGAAGTCTCCCTGTTCATAGATCCGGAGATAGGACAGGTGGAATCAAGCAGAGAGGTAGGGGCTGACGCCGTAGAGCTCCATACGGGTACCTTCGCCAATCTGTGGAACGAACACAGGTTCGAAGAAGCGAAGAGAGAGATAGAAAGAATCGCTGAAGCCGGTAGGCTTGCCAAGGATCTCGGGCTTAGGGTTTACGCAGGACACGGGCTTACCTACCAGAACGTTAAGGAGATACTTACTCTGAAGGATATAATCGAGGAACTGAATATAGGACACTCTATAATTGCGAACGCGGTTATATTCGGCTTAGAAAGAGCGGTGAGGGAGATGATAGAACTCGTGAAGGGGAGGTGAACATGGAAATAAGAAAGGCGGTTCTTCCAGTGGCGGGATGGGGAACGAGGTTTCTGCCCGCCACCAAAGCAATGCCGAAGGAAATGTTTCCCATCATAGATAAGCCGGTAATACAGTTCATAGTGGAGGAGCTCTTGGGAGCCGGTATAGATAACGCTATATTCGTCACAGGAAGACATAAAAGACCCATAGAGCACCATTTCGATATAAATACGGATCTCGAGAAGCACCTCGAAGAGGCGGGGAAGGAAAAGATACTCAAGAACATAAGGGAAGTGAGCCACATGATAAATCCTATATACGTGAGACAGAAGGAACAGCTTGGATTGGGACACGCAGTCTTAACCGCAGAGCCGGCCGTAGGAGGTGAGCCCTTTATCGTGGCTCTCGGAGACATCATCCTCGAAAACGGCGAGAGGATACTTAAGGAGATGATAGATATATACAAAAGGTTTGGCAAGAGTGTAATCGCTCTCTTTGAAGTAGATCCCGCGGAAACCAAAAAGTACGGTATTGCCAAGGTAAAGGATATAGAGGACGGAGTTTACATAGTAGAGGATCTTGTGGAGAAACCCTCACCGGAAGAGACACCCTCTAAGCTCGCTATAGTCGGCAGGTACATCTTTACACCGGCCATATTTGAAAAGCTCCGCAGGACGAAACCGGGAAAGGGAGGAGAAATCCAGCTCACCGACGCTATGAAACTCCTCCTTGAGGAGGAGGCGATATACGCATACAAGATAGAAGGTAAGGTCTACGATACGGGGAATCCGCTGGACTATCTGAAGACGGTCTTCGAGTTTGCCCTGAAGAGGGAGGACATTAGAGAGGAACTCCTTAACTTCCTCCAGGAGCTTATCAGTAAACAAACCCAACCGATAGATAGATCCTGAACTTGGAGGTCGGCCTATCTATATCGCTCATCGGTTTCGCAAGGTCAAGCCTTACGAAGCCGGCCGGCGTCCTTATCCCAGCAGCCACTCCGATATCGTACTTCAGCTCGCCAACCGTCTTTGAAAAGCTGTTCCCTACGTTCCCCGCATCCGTGTAGATCCCGAGCCAGAACGGTTCCCTAACGGAGAAGAGCAGTTCAAATCTGCCGAAGACGTACATCCTGCCTCCGTAAGGATAGCCTATGGATTCGAAATCGTAACCTCTCATGTCCCTAAGTCCCCCGAGGAAGAACCTGTCGAAGATAGGAGCTTCTTTGCCTACCCATCCGCCCGATAGCTTTACATCGAAACTGAAGCGATGAGTAAGCTCTCGTAAAAAGAAGTTGTTCACCTCTATCCTGTAGTAACTCCTTTCACCTTCCACCTTAGATATCCTTAGGCTGTTATGGCTGAGACTTCTCGGATTTACGAGGTCGTCTCTCGTCTCCCTTAGCAGGAAGATCCCGTATTTCAAAAGATCGTAGGTCCCGGCACCGGTGCCGCTAACCTTGTTTCTCGTCTTCGATATAAAGGGACTCACAGAGTACCACCGCTTAGGCCTGTAGCCGAAGGAGAAGGAGAAACCCTCACTCTGAAGATCGAAGCTGTTGTGGAACTCAAGGCTCCTAAAGACAGCTATATCGGCAAAGTACTTTCGTGAGAAGAGGTATCTATCAGATAGACCCACTCTGTAAGTTTCGTACTTCTGGCTTTTGGAAGCTCTGCCCTCAAGTATTATTCCCACCCCAAATAGGTTCTTAAGCTTAACCCCACCTTCCACTTTTATTTTCTCCTCAGTGTTGTAACCGGCGGCAAGTTCCAGAACACCTCTCTTATCCTCCCTGACCTCGACGAGCCGGTGAACCTCCTTCCTGTCACGATCTATAAAGTGTTCTATTTTCACTCCAGTGTAGTTCTCACTCTGAACCATATTCCAGAGGCTCTCCTCCTCAGCGTCCTCGGAGTAGTATCTCTCCTTAACGAGTGTGTAGTCTATCTCACGGGCTCTCGTCCTTTCGTTCCCGTAGATCAAAAGCCTCCCGTATCTGTATCTCTCCCCCTTCTCTATCCTGTAAACATAGGTTAGGTAGAGGTTTTCTTTATCCTCCGCAATCTTTATGTCTACAGCAAAGTCTCCGTCGAGATATCCCCTATTTCTTAAAAGCTTCTTTATGCTCCTGTTCAGATCCTCCAAGAGATCCCCCTTCAGGATGGTAGGTAGAGAGGCTCTGTACTTCCAGAAGAGATCGATAAATTCCCTATCTTCACCTTTGTAAACCACATCCTTTAGGATCGGCCTCTTCCCCCTTTCAAGTTCAGCTACAACGTAGACCGTCTTCCTCTCCCTGTCCACATTCTCCCAGAGCCTAAGCTGTGCCGTAAGGTATCCCCTTGACCTCTCCTCCTCGAGTATCCTCTCCCTCTCCTTCTCTATCTCCTCCCTATCGTAGTATTCGGAAGGATGAAAATCCTTAAAGCCGAGAACCTTCAACCTGTACCTCTGCCCCTCCTCCACGTGAAAGGTTATCCTTCCTTCCCTGTAGGAATATTTCACCTTAACGTCGAAAAAGCCCTTGCTTCTGTAAAACTCTTCTATGCTTTCCCTGCTGTTTTCGAGAAGGAATATGTCAACGCCAGGTGCGGACAGATCTATGAGTTTTAAAAGTTCCTCCTCTGAAAAGCTCTCGTTCCCCTCGAACTCTATTCGAAACCTTCTTCCCTCGCTTACGGTGTAAACCGGTACGGCTAACGAACCTCTCCCGAAAAGCGCTTTTATAGTAGCCATCGGATGATCGAGAAAGTTAGAAACCCCCCTAAGCAAAGAGGTTACACCCTTACCGAAGTTTCTCTCGGTCCCTTCGATGCCCGGAAAGAGAACGTATGCGAAGGGCTTTTTTGCCTTTAGTTTCTTGGTCCCCTCAAAGTAAACTCCGACCTCTAAAAAACCTCTGCTCCTGTAAAAGTCCTCCAGCTTCCACCTCCCCCTCTTAGCCTTCTCCTCACTGTAAACTTCACCGAGCATCAACCCCGCCTCGTGGATTAGTCTCCAGGTAGGATAGCTCTTAGCCCCCTTGAATATCCCGCCTCCGAGGAAGTAAACATCCCCCTCTCTGACCTTCACCCGAACTTCGGCAAAGCCCCTATCGTCAACTGACAACTTTATATCAGCCTTAGCGTCGAGAAAACCCCTCCTGCGGTAGTAGAACTCCAGAGTTCTTCTGGCTTCGTCGGGATCGAAATCCACAAGGGGCTCTCCCTCATGGATAAGGAGGAGGTTCTTTATCTCCGTATCGTCAACGAACCAGTTCCCCTCAACCTCTACTTCCTTCAAGATTGGATACCTTTCCACATATATAACCGTGTCCCCTCCTACAGTCATTATCTTTATATCCCTGACGTCCTTTATGCTCTGTAGAGCCCACAGAATTAGAAAGAGGTTCTCCTCAGAAGCCACTTTTTGGAAGTTGTTGTTCCTCAAGGGATAGTTCGATTCTATGAAGACCTTGGGAAAGCAAAGGGAGAAGAGAGCAAGGAAGATCCCTATATATCTCATTTTCTATGACAAATTTTAACCTCTCTGTAGGATAATGTTTTCCATGGAGGAGAAGAACTATATAGGAATAGAGGACTTCCTCAAGGTAGATCTCAGGCTGGGTAAAGTGTTAGAGGCTGAGAGGGTAGAAGGTTCCGAGAAGCTGATAAAGCTAAAGCTCTCCCTCGGGGAAGAGGAAAGGACAGTGGTCGCCGGGATAGCCCAGTTTTATAGTCCGGAGGAGCTCGTGGGCAAGAAGATACTTATAGTGGCGAACCTCAAGCCGAGAAAGATATTCGGTATAGAGTCTCAGGGGATGATACTCGCCCTTTCAAACGGAGAGAAGATGTCTCTACTGGTTCCTGACAGGGACATTGAAGAGGGCACGCGGGCGAGCTAACTTTTAAACATGTTACTTCCCATCATCCTGTCCTTTATATCCATAGCCTTTTCCGGGGGAGATCCCTTCGATGCCATCAGGTTAGGGAAGGTAAAGGATCCCGAAATCGTACTCCGAAACTTGGAGGCGAGGGACGAGTTCGGAGCCACCCTCCTGCACGCGGCAGCCGAGTTCGGGAGGATGAAACTCGTAAAACTCTTAGTAGAAAAGGGGTTGGACGTAAACGTCCGGGACAGGTTCAAAGCCACCCCCCTTCACCTCGCGGCGAACAACGGGCGCACGGAGATCGTAAAGTTTTTGATCGATAGGGGCGCTGAGGTAAATGCAAAGAACTTAAACGGCTGGACACCTTTACACCTTGCCGCACGAAACGGGCATACAGAGATAGTGAAGATCCTGATAGACAGAGGAGCCGATGTGAACGCACGGAACGGAGTGGGGTTGACACCCCTTCACGTTGCTGCAGCGAACGGACAGCTCGATGTGGTCAAAATGCTTCTCAAAGCCGGTGCCGACCCAAAGGCTAAGGACGACTCGGGACTTACCCCTTTTGATCTTGCTAAATCCTACGGTCACAGCGTGGTTGCTAACTTACTGAGAAATCTTCGGTAACTGAAAAGACCTCCACCCTGTTTCTTCCTTTTTCCTTAGCTTTGTAGAGAGCCTTGTCTGCCATCCTTATAAGAACCTCCTTCCTCAAATCTCCTCTTGGGACAAAGGAGGCAACACCTATGCTTACCGTTACACACTGGGAAGCTTTCGAAGCAGGGTGGGGTATACACTCTCCTTGTATATCCTTCCTGATCCTCTCCGCTACCCTGACCGCCTGTTTAAGATCCGTCTCAGGGAGTACCACGGCGAACTCTTCTCCTCCATATCTCGCGACGAGATCGGTGTCCTCCCTAATGTGATCGGCAAGTAGCTGGGCGACTTTTTTAAGGCATTCGTCTCCCTGAAGGTGTCCAAGTAGGTCGTTGTAATCTTTGAAGAAATCGATGTCTATCATAAGTAAGGATATAGGCCTACCGGTTCTCTTAGCTCTTTTCCATTCCCTCTCCAGAAACTCCTCGAATCTTCTCCTATTTGGCACTCCTGTCAAACCGTCTATGTACGACATATCTCTAAGTCTCACGTTAAGCCTCTCCGTCTTCCTCTTTTCGAATGCCAAGAGCATGGTGAGTAGAAAATCCTTCCTAACGTGCCTTTCTAAGAGATAAGCTACCGGCATACCAAGGAGATTAGAAGTTCCTAAGAAAAACAGGTTAGAGATAAAGAAATCTTTCTCAGTCCCTATGAACATTATATCTATAACCGGGTAAAGGAACGTTATTATCAGAGCGCTTAGAGAGGCGTAGTAAAACCTGAGAGCTGAAAAGCTGTATGTGTAGAAAACTACGAGCATGAGCCCCGGCAGATAAACGTAAGCTTTTTCGTGCGGGGCAAAGAAAATCATCGCAAGCATCCCCAGACCTGCCAAAACTACCAGCAGCGCATGGAGGTACTCGACTGCCGTATCTTTCTTCAACTTGTAGGTAAGGAAGAGAAAAATTATGCCCGAAGGCACTACTAAGCCGTACCTGATGAGCCACATCTTACCCTTCTCTTCGGGGAAGATAACCGCATCGAGTATCCCGAAGGCGGAGTAAAGCAAAATACCGCAGATAGCTGCGAACCTCATCTGACCTATGGATCTTTTAAGGTAGAAGTTCAGGAAAGCCCTTTCTATCAGGGGTGAGAACTTGAGAACGAGGAGTCCTCTTCTGAACTCCCTCTCTATCTGAGCCTCGTCCCTTACCGCAAGTACATCGAAAAAGCCTTCGAATTCTTCAAGGATAGAACGGCTACCGCCGTCATCTCTTCGCATCGGACAACTTCTCTTCTATCATCGATATTATCTCGTCGTATACGTTTTTTACCTCCTGTGCAAGTTCAATCAGGCTACCTACCCCTATAGACATGGCCGTTTCGTAAAGAGGTTTGACCTCCCTCTCAAAGGTAGTTCTGTACTCTTGAAGATCGTACTCCAGCTCTTCAGGTTCCAACTCATCTATGATATTTATATACTCTTCCCTTTTGATCTTTGCAGATATAAGGAAGTTCTTAAGCTCAGCCCTTATATCTCCTCTATCCAAACCGGCTTTTCTGAAATCGGCCATCTCTTCTCCTCCTAAAATATGTGACCGAGCTTGTCCTTCTTAGTGGTCAGGTAGACCCTGTTGTAGGGGTTCGGATCTATCTTTATGGGAACCCTCTCCACTATTTCGAGACCGAAGCCTTCCAAGGCCACTATCTTTCTCGGGTTGTTGGTCATCAGTCTCATCTTCCTCACGCCGAGGTCTAAGAGTATTTGAACACCAACACCGTAATCTCTAAGATCTGCAGGGTATCCAAGCTTCTCGTTTGCCTCAACGGTATCGTAGCCCTTCTCCTGAAGCTCGTAAGCCTTTATCTTGTTCGCTATTCCTATACCTCTTCCCTCGTGTCCTAAGATGTAAACGAGGACTCCTTTACCTTCCTTGGCTATCATCTCTAAAGCCTTCTCCAACTGAGGTCTGCAGTCGCACCTCATAGATCTGAAGACGTCTCCCGTGAGGCACTCCGAATGAACTCTGACTAAGACTGGTTCATCTTCCCTCCACTCTCCCATCGTCAGAGCCACCTGTTCTTCGCCAGTGAGCTTATGCCTGTAAGCGTGTATCTTGAAAGTTCCCCATGGGGTCGGAAGGTGGGCGCTCGCCACCCTCTCAACCAGCCTTTCCTTTTTGAGTCTATATCTGATCAGATCTGCTATCGTTACTATCTTGAGGTTATGCTCCTTGGCAAACTCCATCAGATCAGGGAGTCTCGCCATAGTTCCGTCTTCCTTCATGATCTCACAGATGACACCTGCGGGGTATAACCCTGCAAGCTTGGCGAGGTCAACGGAGGCTTCGGTGTGTCCTGCCCTTTCCAAAACTCCCCCCGGCCTTGCCTTCAGGGGAAAAACATGTCCGGGCCTTATGAAGTCGGCAGGCTTTGCCTCAGGACTTATGGCGAGTTTTATGGTTATCGCCCTGTCGTAGGCTGATATACCCGTGGTAGTTCCGTGTTTAGGGTGTGCATCTATAGAAACGCAGAAGTAGGTGCCCTTAGGATCGGTGTTCCTGTGTGCCATGGGGTAGAGGTCAAGCTCCTCGCATCTTTCGGGAGTGAGGGAGAGACAGATCAGACCCCTTCCGTACTTTGCCATAAAGTTTATAGCCTCCGGAGTAACTTTCTCGGCGGCCATGACGAGATCACCCTCGTTCTCCCTGTCAGGATCATCCACCACGATAACCATCTTCCCCCTTCTTATATCCTCGATAGCTTCTTCGATGGTGTTGAACCTGAACTCCTCCTTCATGCCAAACCTCCAGCCCTTACAGCTTTTCCCTTACACTACGGATCACCCTATCTATTATGCTCTCCCTGTAAGGAGGTTCCTCAACTATAGTCACTTCTCTACCCATAAACTTACTCGCAATCCAGTTTACTATCTCCGGACCCCAGTGGGTGTAAACGTGATCAGCTATCAGGAAAACGGCGGCAACGTAGAGTACATATCTGAACATAAGATAAAGATAAGCTTTGGAAAAGGAAAGGGAATATCAGGACTGGGAAGCTACCTCCTCGGCACTCCTCGCCCTCTGGATTATCCTGACAACGACCCACCTCTTCGTCTTTGAGAGAGGTCTGGTCTCCCTTATCTCGACAATGTCCCCGACCCTACACTCGTTCTTCTCGTCGTGGGCGTGATACTTCTTGGACTTTATTATGTGCTTCCCGTATAGAGGATGGGGAACTCTCCTGTCAACCCTAACTACAACGGTCTTATCCATCTTGTCTGAGACAACTACCCCCACAAGGTGTTTTCTCTTCTCATGCCACTTCTTCTCAGCCATCACCCTTCACCTCTCAGTTCCTTCTCCCTTATAACGGTGAGGACCCTCGCTATGTCCCTTCTGAGGTTCCTTATAGCCATAGGGTTATCGAGCCCGGATATCTTCTGCTGGAATCTGAGCCTGAGGAGTTCCATCTTCATCTCGTCCACCTTCTTCCTGAGTTCCTCTATCTTCATCTTTCTGAGCTCCGCCGCCTTCATAGGGTAAATCCTCCTGCCTTTACGAGCCTCGTCTTGATGGGAAGCTTTGCCGAGGCAAGCCTCCAAGCCTCATGGGCAACGTCCTCGGGAACTCCGGCGAACTCGAACATGATCCTACCTGGCTTGACAACGGCTACGAAACCCTCTGGATCTCCCTTTCCTCCGCCCATCCTGACCTCGTTGGGCTTCTTGGTGTAAGGTTTGTCGGGGAATATTCTTATCCAAACCTTCGCACCCTTCCTGAGCGCCCTCACAAGGGCAACCCTAACCGCCTCTATCTGCCTCTGGGTTATCCAAGCCCTATCGAGAGCTTGAATCCCGTACTCTCCAAAAGCAACCTTGTTTCCTCTAAAGGACTTACCCTTTAAAGTTCCCCTTCTCTGCTTTCTGAACTTGGTCTTCTTAGGCTGGAGAAACATCTCATCCTACCTCCTGAGAAGCTTTAGCGAGGTCCTCCTCTATCTTTTTGAGTACCTCCTCCTTGCCCCCTTTGAGTATATCTCCCTTGTATATCCAAACCTTTACACTGAGTATCCCGTACTTGGTGTAAGCGGTGGCAAAGCCGTAATCTATGTCAGCCCTGAGCGTCTGTAGGGGCATCCTTCCCACGAGGAACCACTCCTTCCTTGCGAGCTCCGCCCCGCCTATCCTTCCCTTCACCTGAACTTTTACACCCTTGGCTCCCGCCTTGAGAGCGTTGTCGATAGCCCTCTTCATCGCCCTCCTGTGGGAGACCCTCCTCTCTATTTGAAGAGCTATATCCTCGGCAACGAGCTGAGCGTCGAGCTCGGGGTTCCTCACCTCGGCAACGTTTATCGTTACCTCTTTGCCCGGAACCATCTTTTCTATGGTCTTCTTGAGAAGTTCCACCTCCTGACCCTTCCTACCTATGATTATCGCCGGCCTTGCGGCGTGTATCCTTATCTTGAGCTTGTCCACTATCCTCTCTATCTCAATACGGGATATGCCTGCCACCTTGTACCTGTTCTTTATGTATTCCTTTATCTTCAGATCCTCATGTAGGGTTTTGGCGTATTCACTCTTAGGCGCGTACCATTTTGAGTCCCAGCTCTTGGTAACTCCGAGCCTGAAGCCTATAGGATGCGTCTTCTGTCCCATGTATTACTCCTCCTCTTCCTCTTGCCTTTCTGCGAGAACTATAGTTATGTGGGATAGTCTCTTTCTCACCATAGTAGCCCTCCCGTGGGCTCTCGGTATCCACTTCCTGAACATCGGTCCCCTGTCGGCAACCGCCTTCTTGATATAGAGCCTGTCTAAGTCCAGTCCCTTCTGCTCAGCGTTGGCTATCGCGCTCTTTAGGACGTTCTCCACTATCCTCGCCGCCCTCTTAGGAAGAACTTTAAGGAGGTACAGAGCCTCTCCCACGTCCTTGCCGTGTATCTGGCTAAGAACCAACCTCGCCTTGAGGGGTGAGACGTGGGCGTATCTGAGGATCGCTATGGCTTCGCCTTCTCTGTAACCCTCTCTCTGGGACTTGTCCTTAATCTTCAGTTGACCCATACCATGCACCTCACTTCTTCTTTACCACCTTAGCGGTCTTCTCCGGATGTCCCCTGAAGGTCCTTGTGGGGGCAAACTCTCCTAACTTGTGCCCCACCATCTCCTGGGTTATGTACACGGGGACAAAGGTCTTTCCGTTGTGAACAGCTATAGTGTGTCCGACAAACTCAGGGATTATTGTGGATGATCTCGAGTAGGTCTTCACCACCTTCCTCTCACCCGTCTCGTTCATCTGCTTTATCTTCCTCCAGAGTTTGGGATGGACCCAAGCCTTCTTGTTGACGAGGTTCCTGAACTGCTCGTAGGTCTCCTCGTACTTCCTTATCCTCCTCTCTATGAGCTCAGAATCTCCCTTCTTCTGGGCCTCCCTGACCTTCTTGTGGAGTCTGTGAATCCTCTTGTAGAGTTTGTAAAAGGTATCGAGATCCTCTATGAGCCTGTTCCTCTTGTTCCAAGATCCCTTAAAACCCATCAGAGCGGCCTCCCATCTCTACGTGTAATTATGAACCTGTCGGAGTACTTCTTTCCTCTTCTCGTCTTGTATCCCTTCGTCTTCCATCCCCAGGGGGATTCGGGGTGCTTACCTCTCGTCCTTCCTTCACCACCGCCGTGGGGGTGATCGACGGGGTTCATCGCAGTTCCCCTCACGTGAGGTCTCCAGCCAAGCCACCTTGCCCTTCCTGCCTTGCCGAGCTTTATGAGCTCGTGTTCGGCGAGACCCACCTTACCTATCGTAGCCATGCACCTCTCGTGGACGAGCCTCATCTCTCCCGAAGGGAGCCTTATTTGAACGTAATTGCCAGTCCTTCCGAGAACCTGGGCTTCCGTTCCGGCAGATCTCACCAACTGCCCACCCTTTCCGGGGGTCAGCTCTATGTTGTGGATTATCGTTCCTACGGGTATGAACTTCAGAGGCATGGCGTTTCCGGGCTTTATCTCAGGAAGAGGTTTCCCCGCTGATGCGTCCTCGTAGCTGATGGACATAACCGTGTCACCCACCTTAAGACCTTCGGGCCAGAGGATGTACCTCTTCTCACCGTCCGCATAGTGGAGCAGGGCTATCCTTGCACTCCTGAAGGGATCGTACTCTATAGCCGCGACCTTTGCGGGGACGAGGCTCTTGTTCCTCTTGAAGTCTATTATCCTGTAGAGCTTCTTATGTCCTCCTCCCCTGTGGCGGGAGGTTATCTTTCCCTGCTGACGGGACCTTCCCTTAGCCCTGTGCCACCAGATTACGAGAGACTTCTCAGGCTCCTTCTTAGTTATCTCGGAAAAGTCGTAGAGAACCGCATGCCTCGTTCCGTTCGTAACGGGCTTTAGCTTCCTAACACCCATCTTTCCACTCCTTAAGTTGCAAAGTTAAGAAGGTCTATGCTCTCTCCGGGCTCGAGGGTAACTATAGCCTTCTTCCACTTCTTTGTAGTGCCGTACTGCCTGAACCTTCCTATAACCCTCTTCTTCTTCGGCTTCACTATCATGGTGTTCACCTTCTTAACCTTGACTCCGAAGAGCTCTTCGATAGCGTTCTTTATCTCGGACTTAGAAGCGTCAAGGGCTACCTCAAAGGTGTACTTGTTATAGTCCTCCATGAGTCTGTTGCTCTTCTCCGTTATCACCGGTCTGATAATTATCTCGTAAGGTCTCCTCTGACTCATGTCTCAACCCTCTTGTAGATTCCCTCTAAGGCGTCCTTGATTATGAAGAGCTTGTCACTCCAGAGTATGTCGTAAACGTTGAGCCCTTCCGTGGTGAGAACCCTGACGTTGGGTAAGTTCCTGAAGGACTTGTAAATCACCTCGTCCTTTTCGGGAAGGACTATAAGAACCTTGTCCTCTTCAGCCTTCTGCTTCTTGAGGAACTCTATAGCCCTCTTGGTCTTGGGAACGTCGCCTATATCGATCTTATCCACTATCTTGATAGCCTTGTTCTGAGCCTTGTCGGAGAGAGCCATCTTGAGGGCGAGTTTCCTGACCTTCTTAGGGAGAGGATACCAGTAGTCCCTCGGCTTTGGTCCGTGGGCTACACCACCACCTACAAGTATGTTGGCTCCCCTGTCGCCGTGCCTCGCGTGTCCCGTTCCCTTCTGGGGAAGTATCTTCCTCCCGCTGTAAGCTACCTCACCCCTCGTCTTTGTGGAGTGAGTCCCCTGCCTGCGGGAGGCGAGTTGCCACTTTACCACTTCCCAGAGAACGTGCTTCTTTACCTTGACGTTAAAGACGTCGTCCCTTACCTCAATTCTTCCTATCTTCATAACTGGGCTCCCACCTGCTTAACGCTCTCTATGAGGGGCTTAAGCCTCTCAGCTTTGAGCTGTTGTTTCTTCCTACCGGCTATCCTCGACTGCTCAATAAAGAGTATCCCCTTGTTGGGTCCGGGTACGGATCCCCTCACAAGGAGAAGCCTTTCCTCGGGGATAACATCCACTACCACGAGAGACTGAACTCTTATCCTCTCAGCTCCGTAGTGTCCCGCCATCTTCTTACCCTTCCAGACCCTTCCAGGATCGGTTCTGTTACCTATCGCTCCTACAGCCCTGTGATACCTGTGTCCGTGGGACTTGGGAAATCCAGAGAAGTCCCATCTCTTCATAGTCCCGGCAAAACCCCTTCCCTTGGATATACCGACAACGTCAACCAGATCACCTGGTTTGAAGACTTCTTCGATTTTTAATTCCTGACCCTCCTGATAGTCCTGAGGGTTCTCTACCTTGAACTCTTTTAGGTATCTGAGGAGCTTTACGTTTCTCTTACTGAAGTGTCCTATCAGGGGTTTCGTAAGGTGCTTCTCCTTCGCCTCTACTGCCCCTACCTGAACGGCGGAGTAGCCGTCCTTCTCAGGAGTCTTCACCTGAACCACGTAGTTTTCGGGAACCTGAATCACGGTGACGGGTATCGCAGTTCCGTCCGCAGCGAAGACCCTCGTCATTCCTACCTTTCTTCCTATAACTCCTATTCCCATCTCATCAACCTCTCATCTTCACCTCTACGTCCACACCGGCGGGAAGGTTGATCTCCATGAGGGCTTCTATCGTCTGGGGCGTTACCCTCGTTATATCAAGAATGCGGGCGTGCTCTCTTATTTCGAAGTGCTCCCTCGACTGCTCGAACTTGTGGGGAGACCTGAGGACACACCACTTTCTTATTCTTGTAGGCATAGGTATGGGTCCCTTAACGACTCCTCCCGTTCTCTTGACGGTCTCTATTATCTTCTTCACCGATTCGTCGAGCAACTTGTGGTCGTAAGCCCTAAGCCTTATCCGTATTCTATCCTGATCCATCTTTCAGACTCCTCAGTCAAGGATTTTAGTAACTACTCCTGCTCCTACCGTCCTCCCTCCTTCCCTTATCGCAAACCTGAGCCCCTCTTCCATCGCCACCGGCGCTATCAACTCCACCTCCAACTCCACATTGTCCCCAGGCATCACCATCTCCACTCCCTCAGGCAACTTCACCACTGTACCCGTCACATCCGCCGTCCTGAAGTAAAACTGCGGCCTGTAATTCACAAAAAACGGTGTGTGCCTCCCTCCTTCTTCCTTCGACAGTATGTACACTTGCGCTCTAAACCTCTTGTGTGGCGTCACCGTCCCAGGCTTCGCCAACACCTGCCCCCTCTCTACATCGTCCTTTCCTACTCCCCTGAGCAATACTCCTACGTTGTCCCCAGGTAAAGCCTCATCAAGAATCTTCCTGAACATCTCTATGGACGTAGCTACCGTCTTCAACGGCTCCTCTCTTAGCCCCACTATCTCCACTTCCTCCCCAGGCTTGAGTACTCCTCTCTCTACCCTACCTGTTACAACCGTTCCCCTTCCTGATATCGTAAACACATCCTCTATGGGCATGAGGAACGGCTTGTCTATCTCCCTCTTGGGTGTGGGTATGTACTCATCCATGGCGTTGAGTAGTTCCTTTATTGACTCTATCCACTTCCCGGGAGAGTTCTGTTCAAGCTCCTGTAGTGCTCCAAGAGCTGATCCCCTTATCACCGGCACTTCGTCTCCGGGAAACTCATACTTGGTAAGAAGTTCTCTTACTTCGAGTTCTACAAGCTCTAAGAGTTCCTCGTCGTCCACCATGTCGCACTTGTTCATGTACACGACTATGTAGGGAACGTTGACCTGTCTCGCAAGGAGAACGTGCTCCCTCGTCTGGGGCATGGGCCCGTCCGCTGCCGAAACTACAAGGATAGCGCCATCCATCTGTGCTGCCCCGGTGATCATGTTCTTGATGTAGTCCGCATGCCCCGGACAGTCAACGTGGGCGTAGTGTCTCTTTGCTGTCTCGTACTCAACGTGAGTTATGTTTATGGTTATCCCTCTCTCTTTCTCTTCAGGTGCTTTGTCAATTTCTTCGTACTTGTAGCACTCTGCCTTTCCTCCCTCTACCAGTCCTGCTGCTAAAACACAGGTGATGGCAGAGGTGAGGGTGGACTTACCGTGGTCTACGTGTCCTATCGTTCCTACGTTAACGTGCTCCTTTGTCCTCTCAAACTTCTCCTTCGCCATCTATACCAACCTCCTATCAGGCACTCTTTCCTGCCATCCGCTGACCTATAATCTTTTCAGCGATGTGCTGAGGAACCTCCTCGTAATGGGAAAACTTCATTATAAAGGTTCCCCTTCCCTGTGTCAAGCTCCTGAGCGTTGTGGCGTAACCGAACATCTCCGCCAAGGGAACGTGCGCCCTGACTACCGTTATGACCCCCTTGTTCTCCATTCCCATTATCTTTCCGCGCCTTGAGTTAAGGTCTCCTATAACGTCTCCGACGTAATCCTCGGGGGTCTCCACCTCGACCTCCATTATCGGCTCCAAGAGAACGGGATCAGCCTTCTTGGCAGCCTCCTTGAAAGCCATGGATCCTGCTATCTGGAAGGCTATCTCGGAGGAGTCCACCTCGTGGTAGGAACCGTCGAAGAGCTTAACCTTTACGTCCACCACAGGATATCCGGCTAAGATACCTCCTTCCATAGCCTCCTTTATTCCCTTCTCAACGGCAGGTATGAACTCCTTGGGTATCACACCGCCGACTATGGCGTTCTCGAAAACGAAGCCCTGCCCTCTCTCCAAGGGCTCTACTTCTATAATCGCATGACCGTACTGACCTCTACCTCCCGTCTGCCTTATGAACTTACCCTCTCCAACAGCCTTCTTCCTTATGGTCTCCTTGTAAGCGACCTGTGGCTGTCCGACGTTCACCTCTATGTTGTACTCCCTCTTCATTCGATCGACCATTATCTCCAAGTGGAGCTCTCCCATACCGTGGATGAGGGTCTGTCCAGTCTCTGGGTCGGTGGTAGCCCTGAAGGTGGGGTCCTCCTTCATGAACTTGTTAAGGACCTGAGAGAGCTTCTCCTGATCCTTCTTCGTCTTCGGCTCAATAGCCATTGATATAACGGGATCGGGGAACTCCAACTTTTCGAGGATTATGGGATGCTTCTCGTCGGCGAGGGTGTCTCCCGTGGCGGCGTCGAGACCCACAACAGCACATATCTCTCCCGCAGACACCTCCTGTATCTCTTCCCTGTGATTGGCGTGCATCAGCAGAAGCCTTCCGACCCTCTGCTTCTCACCCTTAGTAACGTTAAGAACGTAGGATCCCGCCTTAAGGTTTCCGGAGAAGACCCTTATGTAGGTAAGCTGTCCGGCGTAGGGATCGGACATAACCTTGAAGGCGTAAGCGCAGAAAGGCTCGTCGTCCAACGGTTTCCTTTCTTCAACCTCTCCCGTGTTAGGATTGGTTCCCTTTATAGGAGGCAGATCTATCGGAGAGGGCAGGTAGTCTATCACTGCATCAAGGAGGGGCTGAACACCCTTGTTCTTGAAGGCGGAACCGCAAAGAACTGGAACGAGCTGTCTCTCTATGGTAGCCTTCCTGAGGGCTTTTCTCAATTCTTCTACCGAAATCTCTTGTCCCTCCAAGTACTTCTCCATAAGTTCGTCGTCTGTTTCTACGATTGTCTCTATCATCTTCTCCCGCCACTCCTGAGCCTTGTCCACGTACTCGGCGGGTATGTCCCTCACCTCGTACTTGGCACCGAGGGTCTCCTCGAGCCATATGATAGCCTTCATCTCCATGAGGTCTATAACGCCCTCGAACTGATCCTCAGCACCTACGGGTATCTGAATAGCAACCGGTTTTATGCTAAGCTTCTCCTCTATCTCGTTGAAAACCCTGTAGAAGTCCGCTCCCAGCCTGTCGAGCTTGTTTATAAAGGCTATCCTTGGAACGTTGAACCTGTCAGCCCACCTCCAGTTAGCCTCCGACTGGGGCTGAACACCCTCGACAGCAGAGAATATGAAAACTATCCCGTCGAGAACCTTCATGGATCTGACGACTTCGACGGAGAAGTCCACGTGTCCGGGAGTATCTATTATGTTTATCTGGTACTTATCTCCGAACCTCTCCCAGAAGCAGGCGGTGGTAGCGGCGGTTATGGTTATCCCCCTCTCCTTCTCCTGCTCCATCCAGTCCATCGTAGCCGCGCCTTCGTGAACTTCCCCTATTTTGTAAGTTCTTCCCGTGTAGTAGAGTATCCTCTCGGTAGTTGTGGTCTTGCCGGCGTCTATGTGGGCAACTATCCCTATGTTCCTTAGCTTCTCTATAGGTACTGTTCTCGCCATCTCTTTACCTCCTTACCACCTGAAGTGGGAGAAAACCATGTTCGCCTGAGCCATCTTGTGGGTATCCTCCTTCTTCTTTACCGCCCCGCCTTTACCATCGAGGGCATCCAAGAGTTCAGCCTTGAGCCTCTCTATCATCGTGTAGGATCCCCGGTGTCTCGGTCTGTTCCTCGCAGCCTCGACTATCCACCTTATGGCGAGGCTTATCTGTCTCCTTTCGGGAACCTCTATGGGAACCTGATAGGTAGCTCCTCCTACCCTTCTGGGTCTGACCTCCCACTGGGGCTTGACGTTCTCAACGACCTTGTGGAGGAGCTCCACGGGGGTCATCTTCCTTTCCTTAGCAGCTTCTTCTAAGGCTGTATAGACTATCCACTCCGCAATGCTCTTCTTCCCGTCCTTCATAACCTTGTTTATGAGCTTCTGAACGAGGACGTCTCCGTACTTAGGATCTGGGGGTATCTCTCTTGGGGTAACGGGTCCTTTCCTCGGCATACCTTAACCTCCCTTCTCTTCCTTGGGTCTCTTGGCTCCGTACTTGGAGCGGGACTGTCTCCTTCCCTGAACTCCGGCGGCGTCCAATGCACCTCTTATCACCTTGTATCTAACACCGGGAAGGTCCTTAACCCTTCCACCCCTGACGAGAACTATGGAGTGCTCCTGAAGGTTGTGTCCCTCGCCGGGGATGTAGGCGGTAACCTCTATCCCGTTGGAGAGCCTGACCCTCGTGACTTTCCTGAGAGCGGAGTTGGGCTTCTTGGGGGTTACGGTGTAAACCCTAACGCAGACTCCCCTCTTCTGCGGGCATCCCTCTAAGGCGGGAGCCTTCGATTTCTTCTTCTTCTTCTCCCTTCCGTGCTTGATAAGCTGGTTTATCGTCGGCATCGGCTATCCTCCTAAAAACACGCAATCAACTATTATATCTCATTCTCCTTCTTCCTTCAATTCCTCTTCACCGAAGAGCAGTTTCTTGCCTTCCTCAACCACGTCCACCTTAGAGTACTCGTCCACTCCCGTTCCTGCAGGTATGAGGTTTCCGACTATTACGTTCTCCTTGAGTCCGTAAAGATCGTCCACCTTGCCTTCACAGGCGGCTTCGGTGAGAACCTTGGTGGTCTCCTGGAAGGAGGCGGCAGATATCCAGCTTCTGGTAGAAAGGGAAGCCTTCGTTATACCAACGAGAACCGGTTCAGCCTTAGGTAGCTTTCCACCCTCCTCCTTGATCCTCTGGATCTCCTCCTCAAGCTCCTCCTTGTCCACCTCCTCGTTCACTAAGAACCTGCTGTCTCCGGGATCCACTATCCTCCTCTTCCTGAGCATCTGTCTGATGATTATCTCGAAGTGCTTGTCGTTTATATCAACTCCCTGAAGCTTGTAGACCATCTGGACCTCTTTGAGGAGAAACTTCTGAAGCTCCTCTATACCTTTTACCTTGAGCATCTCCTCGGGTATGGGCGTTCCGTCGGTGAGGGGTTCTCCTGCTTTAACCTCGTCTCCGTCCTTGACAAGGAGGTGTTTACCCTTGGGAACGAGGTACTCCTTCTCGAGTCCCGTCTCCCTGTTGTAGACGATCACCTTGAACCCTTTACTACCCTTCATCCTGACCTGTCCGTCTATCTCAGAGATCACGGACTCGGTTATGTTCTGTCCCTTCTTTATGAACTGGCCGTGTCTCACCAGTATAAGCTCATCCTTCTTTACAGCGTACTTCCTCGTCTCACCGGTGTTGGGGTTAAAGATGATGACTTCGTCCGCGTCCTCGTAAATCTTAACGTAGCCGTCTATCTCGGAGATTATCGCCGGATTCTTGGGCTTGCGAGCCTCGAAGAGCTCTTCGACCCTCGGTAGACCTCCGACGATGTCCCTGACCTTAGCCATCTCCTTGGGTATCCTCGCGAGGATGTCTCCCGGCTTGACCTCGAGGTCTTTGACTACGTAGTATCTGTGCTGAACCTGTGTTTCTTCTGCCTCGGAACAGGTGGGGCATACGTTCCACTCGAGCTCCATCTTCTCGGAGGGTATGTTGAGGATAGCGTTTACGGGGAGGTCGTAGGTCAGCTCCCTTCCGTCCTTTGTAACGACAACGACCCTCGGTGTGTGGAGCATAGCGTCCTTAGGCCTCATGAAGGATATGATCGTTGCGGTCTTACCTGTGAGGGCGTCCCTCTCCTCTCTGACGGTGACGTCAAGGATTATGTCCCTTAGCTCCACCTTACCCTCTTCCTCCGCTATGATGTAAGTGTTGAAAGGATCCCACTCAGCGAGGGATGTTCCCTCCTTGACCTCCTGTCCCTCCTCGACGAGGATCTTGGCTCCGTAGGGAACGGCGTGCCTCTCGGTGACCCTTCCTTCCTCGTCTACTATTCCGATGGCACCCTCTCTCGATATGTTTATGAGCTCTCCCTTTCTGTTCTTTATGAGCTTGAGGTTGTAAAACTTGACCTTTCCAGAGGTCTCGGTGATGAGGACGTTCTGAACCTTCTGGGCTGTTGCCGCACCGCCGATGTGGAAGGTTCTCATCGTGAGCTGTGTTCCGGGTTCTCCTATGGACTGGGCAGCGATGATACCTACCGCCTCACCCACGGAGACGATCTTCCTCTGGGAGAGGTCCCATCCGTAGCACATCGCACAGACGCCCCTCTTAGCTTCGCAGGATAGGGGAGACCTTACCTTAACCTTCTCCACACCGGATCTTGCTATCTTCTCGGCGAGCTTCTCGTCTATGACCTCGTTCCTCTTGGCTATGATGTCTCCGGTGTAGGGATCTATGACGTCCTCGGCGAGAACCCTTCCGAATATCCTGTCCTTGAGAGGCACCTTCTCCTCACCACCCTCGACTATGGGTTCTATCTCTATTCCCTTAAGCGTTCCGCAGTCGTGCTCGGTGATCGTTATGTCCTGAGCTACGTCCACGAGCCTCCTCGTAAGGTATCCCGCGAAGGCGGTCTTGAGAGCGGTGTCCGCAAGACCTTTTCTCGCTCCGTAGGTGGAGATGAAGTACTCTAAAACCGAGAGTCCTTCCCTGAAGTTGGAGATGATGGGCGTCTCTATGAACTCCCCTGAGTGCTTCGCCATCAGTCCCCTCATACCGGCGAGCTGTCTTATCTGATCCCTGTTACCTCTCGCTCCGGAGTTAGCCATCATGAATATGGGGTTGAAGACGCCGGGGAACTTCTTCCCGTTCTCTATCCTCTCGGACTTCTCTATCTCGTCGAACATCGCCTTGGAGACCTGATTGGTAGCCTCCGACCATATGTCGATGATCTTGTTATACCTCTCCTTGTTGGTGATTATGTTGTTCACGTACTGGTTCCATATCTCGTCGGTGGTTTTGAGAGCATCCTCGATTATCTTCTTCTTAACCTTTGGAACCTGCAGATCCTCAACACCTATGGATATACCTGCAAGGGTAGCCCTGAGGAAGCCGAGCTCCTTCACCCTGTCTAAGAACTTGACCGTCTCCTCGTTTCCAACCTGTATGTAGAGGTCGGTTATGAGCTTGGAGAGCTTCTTCTTGTCGAGGGTGTAGTTGACAAAGGGAACTCCCTCGGGCATTATGGAGTTGAATAGAACCCTTCCGGGAGTGGTTTCTATAAGTTTTCCGTCTAACTTCACCTTTACGGCGGCGTGGATGTCCACCTTTCCGAGCTCGAGAGCCTTGAGAACCTCCTCTCTCGAGGAGAAGACCTTACCCTCTCCCTTCCTTCCGGGTATGGGATCCTGAGTCATATAGAAGGTTCCGAGGATCATGTCCTGAGAGGGCATCGTGAGAGGCTTTCCGTGGGCGGGAGAGAGGATGTTCTGGGTGGAGAGCATGAGAATGTAAGACTCCAACTGTGCCTCTATTCCGAGGGGGACGTGAACCGCCATCTGGTCCCCGTCGAAGTCTGCGTTGAAGGGCGGACACACGAGGGGGTGGAGCTTTATAGCTTTGCCCTCAACGAGGACTGGCTCGAAAGCCTGTATGGAAGGTCTGTGGAGGGTAGGAGCCCTGTTGAGGAGGACAGGGTGCTGCTTAACCACCTCCTCGAGACACTCCCAGACCTCAGGAGCCCTCTGCTCAACTAACTTCTTGGCGTTCCTTATAGAGGTGGCGTAACCCTTCTCCTCGAGTCTCCTGTAAACGAAAGGCTTGAAGAGTTCGAGAGCCATTATCTTAGGAAGACCGCACTGGTGCATCTCTAATTCGGGTCCAACCACTATGACGGAACGACCCGAGTAGTCCACCCTCTTTCCGAGCAGGTTCTGCCTGAACCTTCCCTGTTTACCCTTGAGATAGTCCGCCAAGGACTTGAGAGGTCTTCCGTTCTGGGTTACTACCCTTCCCCTCTTTCCGTTGTCTATCAGGGCGTCCACCGCCTCCTGAAGCATCCTCTTCTCGTTCCTGATTATGATCTCGGGAGCGTCGAGCTCTATAAGTCTCTTGAGCCTGTTGTTCCTGTTTATGAGTCTCCTGTAGAGGTCGTTGAGATCGGAGGTGGCGAACCTCCCCCCGTCGAGGGCTACGAGGGGTCTGAGATCGGGCGGTAGGACGGGTATGACCTCCAAGATCATCCACTCCGGTCTGTTACCGCTCTTTATAAAGCCTTCGACGAGCTTGAGGATCCTCAAATACTTCCTTACCTTCTGCTCGGAGATCTCCCTCAGAACCGTTGTTCTTATGTCCTCCTTTACTCTCTCGAAGACGGGTATAGCCTTTTTCTCTCTGACGTTCTCGTAGTAAGTTCTGATAGCTTCCTTGCCCGTGAGGTACTCGTCTCCCTTGTCCTCTTTAGAGATCTCTCCCGTTTCAACGTTCAGATAGAGCTCCTCGTTTAAGATCCCGTGGATAGCCTGCTCGAGGGAGAGTCCGAGCTCCTCAAGGTTGGGGAAGTTAACTCCGAAGGATCTGAAATCTTCCGCCATCGTCCTGATTATCTTCTCGTAGAGTGTCTTGTATTGGGTTTCAAGCTTCTTTCCGAGATCCTCGAAGCCTATGCTGTAGGGCTTTATGAGCTCTTTCAGCTTCTTGGAGTATTCCTGAAGGTCGAGCTGGGAGAGGACGGTCTTTATTATCTCCGCCCCCATGCCGTACTCGTACTTCTCGTCTATGGTGAAGGAGTACTCCTCCTCGAACTCAGATTCGGTAACTACATGGAGCTTCACCCACTTGGTAGTCGTCCCGTCGTTCAGGGGTATGGTATCTTCAGCCTGGGCGAAGGCTTCCTCCTCTTCCTCGTTGGGATACTCTATGACGAGGTAGGACTCGAAGTAAACAATTCTCTCCACATCCCTCGAGGTCATGTTCAGCAATGTTCCTATCTTCGAGGGGGTTGACTTGAGAAACCATATGTGGGCTACAGGAGCGGCAAGCTCTATATGACCGAACCTCTTTCTCCTCTCGTAGGAGAGAGTCACCTCAACCCCACATCTATCGCATACTGTTCCCTCATACCTCTTGCCCCTGTACTTTCCACAGAGACACTCGTAATCCTTTATGGGACCGAAGATCTTCGCACAGAAGAGTCCGTCCTTTTCAGGTTTCAGGGTTCTGTAGTTCAGAGTTTCAGGTCTCTTGACCTCTCCGGTAGACCAGCTCCTTATCTCCTCCGGAGAGGCTAACATCAACTTGATCTTCTCAAAGGGAAAGAGACCTCTTCTCCTCTGATTCATCTTTCTTCCTCCTCCTTCATCTCAACCTGATCACAGCTAAGGTTCTCACCGTTAACACACCTCACGTCAAGCCCGAGAGCCTTGAGTTCCCTCACAAGAACCCTGAAGGACTCGGGTATGCCCGGTGAGTAGGTGTACTTACCTTTCACGATAGCCTCGTATACCTTACTCCTCCCCTCTATATCATCGGACTTAACGGTGAGCATCTCCTGAAGGGTGTAAGCTGCTCCGTGAGCCTCGAGAGCCCAGACCTCCATCTCTCCGAGCCTCTGTCCACCGAACTGAGCCCTTCCTCCGAGAGGTTGCTGGGTAACGAGTGAGTAGGGACCGGTGGATCTTGCGTGAACCTTGTCGTCAACCATGTGGATGAGCTTGAGCATGTGCATGTAACCCACCGTTACCTCGAAGTCGAAGGGCTCTCCCGTCCTTCCGTCGTAGAGGATGGTCTTTCCGTTCTCGGGAAGTCCCGCACGCCTGAGAAGCTCCTTTATAGCCTCCTCTTCAGCACCTTCGAAGGCCGGAGTAGCCATAGGAATTCCATTCTGGGCGTACTCCTTCATCAGGTTGTAAAACTCCTCATCGGAAAGGGAATTGAGGAACTCCTCTATGAACTTAGCGTTCTCTCCCGTAGGATCTCCGATGGCGTAGGTCTCCTTCATCCATTCCGTCAGCCTCTTCCTATCCACACCCTTTTCAAGCATCTCCCCTATCTTCTTTCCTAAGCCTCTCGCAGCCCATCCTAAGTGGGTTTCAAGGATCTGACCGACGTTCATCCTTGAAGGAACACCGAGAGGGTTGAGTACTATATCCACTGGAGTTCCGTCGGGGAGGAAGGGCATGTCCTCAACGGGAAGGACCACAGAGATAACACCTTTATTCCCGTGCCTTCCCGCCATCTTGTCACCCACTTTGATCTTCCTCTTCTGGGCTATGTAAACCTTGACAAGGGTGATAACTCCGGGAGGCAGATCCCCTCTCCTGTAGAGAGATTTCTTCTTCTCCTCGTAGATCTTGGAGAGCATCTGTATCTGATCCTTGGACTTCTTGACCACGTCGGTTATCTGTTCTATGAGCTTCTTGTCCTTGAAGAAGTTATCGGGCTTAGAGATTATGAAGTTTATTAGGGTCTTGAGGAGTTTCTCGTCTATGACCGTCCCCTTCTTATACTCCTTCTTCCTCAGGGTAACGTCCTTCTCGAGCTTCCTTCCGAGGACAAGGCCCTCTATAACCCTGTTCCTCCCTTCTATTATCAGGTTCTTCCTCTTCTCGAGTTCTTCCTTCAGCTCCTCCATCTCCTCCCTTTCGACTGTGTCTATGAGCATGTTCCTGCGCTCTCCCGTTCTCCTCGTAAAGATCTGAACGTCTATAACAACACCCTCGACACCGGGAGGACACCTGAGGGAGGAATCCTTCACGTCCTTTGACTTCTCACCGAATATGGCTTGAAGGAGTTTCTCCTCGGGAGTTAGCTGGGATTCTCCCTTGGGGGTTACTTTACCGACGAGTATATCACCGGGCTTTACGTAGGTTCCTATCTTCACAATCCCCAGCTCGTCTAAGTGGGCGAGAGCTTTCTCAGGAACGCCGGGAATCTGTCTCGTTATCTCCTCCTCACCGAGTTTGGTCTCCCTCGCCTCGACCTCGAGCTCCTCTATGTGTATGGAGGTAAAGACGTCGTCCTTGACGAGCCTTTCGGAGATAACTATAGCGTCCTCGAAGTTGTATCCCCTCCAGGGCATGAAGGCGACGAGGACATCCTTACCGAGGGCGAGCTCGCCCCTGTAGGTGGACTGTCCGTCCGCTATCACCTCTCCCTTCTCTATCTTCTGACCCTTTTTAACGAGAGGTCTCTGGTTCACACAGGTGTTCTGGTTCGTCCTCTGGAACTTCTTCAAGTCATAGATGTCTATACCGAAGTCAAGGGGATCGGAGGGGTCTATCTCCTCTGGATTCACTCTCACAACTATTCTGGCACTGCTAACCTCCTCAACCACACCGCCCCTCTTGGCTACGACGACCGAGTGGGAGTCTCTGGCAACCTTCTTCTCCATACCCGTTCCTATAAGGGGAGCCTGGGTGAAGATGAGGGGAACCGCCTGTCTTTGCATGTTGGATCCCATCAGAGCCCTGTTGGCGTCGTCGTGCTCAAGGAACGGAATAAGAGAGGAGGATACGGATATCACCTGCCTCGGGGATACATCTATGTAGTTCACCTGCTCGGGCTTGACTATCCTTATGTCGTTCTTGTGTCTCGCGAGGACCCTGTCCGCCAGGATCCTTCCTTTCTCGTCGGTGGGCGTGCTCTGGGCTATGACGTAATCCTCTTCCTCGTAGGCTGCCAAGTACTCTATCTTGTCGGTAACCACACCGTTCTCCACTTTCCTGTAGGGGGTTATGAGGAAGCCGTACTCGTTCACCTGAGCGTAGACGGTCATGGAGGTGACTAGACCTATGTTCTGACCTTCGGGAGTCTCTATGGGACATATCCTTCCGTAGTGGGAGGGGTGGACGTCCCTTATCTCGAACTTGGCGCTCTCCCTCGTCAGTCCTCCGGGTCCGAGGGCTGAGAGCCTCCTCTTGTGGGTCAGAGCGGAGAGGGGGTTGGCGTTGTCGAGGTACTGAGAAAGCTGTCCTCCCTTAAGGAACTCAACGATCGAGTTAGTGACGTATCTGGGATTTATTAGATCCTGGGGTCTTATGCTCGGGTCCTCAGGGTTCACGACCGCTATCCTGTCCCTGAAGACCTTCTCCATCTTGGCTATTCCAGTTCTTACCTGGTTCTCAAGAAGCTCTCCCACAGATCTGACCCTTCTGTTACCGAGGTGGGCTATGTCGTCCTTCCTCTCCCTTCTAAACCTCAGGTCTATCAGGTACTTGAGAATGTTTATGAGGTCTATCGGTAGGATGAACCTCGCCTCTTCCTCGGTGTAGTCCTTTACCTTAACCTCCTTGACCTTCCTCTTCTTGAAGATCTCCTTGAGGATCTCTTTGGTGAGCTTGGTTCCCTCTTCGTAACCGTCTACCTTTTCGGCTAAAGCGAGGGGAGGATACTTGTCGAGGAGATCCACGTCGGCAGGCTTGAGAACCTTAGGCAGTTTGTGAACCTTGGCGTTTATCTTTACCCTTCCTACCTTGGAGAGATCGTACCTTGTAATGTGGTTGAAGAAGGTTTCGAAGTAGGAGCGAGCCCTTTCGATGAGGTTCTCTATCTCCATAGTCATGGTCTCTACGAGCCTGAGCTTCTTGTATATCTCCATGTATCCGTAGTCCCTAAGGCTGAACTGAGAGGGAACTTTAACGGGGCTCATCTTATCAGGTTCCTTGGGAGTCGTTTCGTTCATCAGTGTCTCGACCACTATCTTGGCGTAGGGACTCTTCACCGCGTTCTCGTTAGGTAGTATAGTCACCGACTCGACCTTTATCCTCTCATCTTTGAGGAGCAACTCTAAGCCTTCCCACTCCTCTATATACCTTTCCTCTATAAACTCCTTTTCCCTTTCAGAGTCCTCAAGCTTCGCCCTGTATCTGAGAATCGCAAAGATATAGTGGTGTTCGAGGTCCTCGGGTCTGAACTCTTCTCCCGTTTCAGAGTCGAAGAGGACTCCGTCCCTGACAACGAGCCTTCTCACACCCTCGTAGAAGTTCCTCAGTATCTCGTAAGCCGTCTCGAAGCCCCAGGCTCTCAGGATAGCGATACCGCTCACCTTCTTCCTGTCCACCCTCGCGTGGAAGGTGTCCGTGGTTCCTGAGAGCTCGAACTCTATCCTCGAACCTTTGTCGGGTATTATGCTCGCTCTGTAAAGTATCCTAATAATGGTGGCATCCTTCTGCTTCTCTTCCTTCTCCTCGAAAAAGACACCGGTGGACCTTATAAGCTGGTTTACTATGACTCTCTCGCTTCCGTTTATTATGAAGGAACCCCAATCGGTCATTAAGGGTATCTCGCCGAAGTAAACCTTCCTCGGGGGTGTCTCCCTCTCCCCGTTCTTAGTCTTCACCCTGAGTTTGAACATAACCCTAAGGGGAGCGGAGTAGGTGAGCCCCTTTATCCTGCACTCGTCGGGCGTATACTTCTCCTTATAGACAAGCTTACCGCCGCAGTTGGGACAGTCCATCCCCCATCCCGCGAGGAAGTCCGATTCAGGCTTGTATCCGCAGGCGTTGCACTCCCAATCCCCTATTTCGTAGCCAAGATATTCAAGGTATATGTTCTCGTCAGGATCTACGAAGGGAAAGGAAGTTCTGAAGATATACTCTAAACCTATGTTCTCTCTTTCGTGGGGTGCCTTCTTGAGCTGAATGAAGCTCTCGAAGGAGTTCTTTGGTACACTTAAAAGGTAGGGAGGCTCGAGGATCTCCTCTCTCCTCCCGAAAAACTTTCTTGGAAGAGCAACGTTTCTCATACTTTCCACCCCTCAAAGATTTAGTGGCAAATTATTAATTATAACACAGAAGGTCAAAAAGGCAGAATAGGGCACCCCTCTCGAGAGTGCCCGCTCTGTAAACTCAGAAACCTGAGCGCAGTTCACTATTACTTGAGCTCTACCTCTGCTCCCGCCTCTTCGAGCTTCGCCTTTATCTGTTCAGCCTCCTCTTTGGACACACCTTCCTTTATAGGCTTGGGAGCGTTATCCACGAGCTCCTTAGCCTCTTTGAGACCGAGCCCCGTTATCTCCCTAACTACCTTGATAACCTGTATTTTGTTTCCGCCGGGAGACTTGAGTATAACGTCGAACTCAGTCTTCTCTTCGGCTGCGGGTGCTCCAGCAGCAGCTCCGGCTCCAGCAGCGGGTGCGGCCGCCACCATAGCGGCGGCAGATACTCCGAACTCCTCCTCGAGTCTCTTTACCAGCTCGGCTACCTCAAGAACGCTCATGTTCTTGATAGCCTCAACGATCTCGTCGATGGTAAGTGTAGCCATCACAAAACCTCCTTAAGATTTTTGCTCTTCGATAGCTTTCAAAACAAGAACAAGCTTCTGAGGCACTGCTTTGAGAGTCATAGCGAGCTGGGTTACAGGAGCCATCAAGACTCCCAGGAGCTTAGCGACCAGCTCCTCCCTGCTCGGGAGCTCAGCAAGAGCCACTACATCATCGGGAGTCATATACTTACCGCTTATGAGTCCTCCCTTGAGTCTATCCTTGTACTCCTTATCGAAAGTCTCCTTCAGGAACTCCACGAGAGCTTTGGTGACAGCCACGGGATCCTCGTAGGCGAAAAGGCTTGCCGTAGGACCTACAAATATCTCCCTGTGATCCACAAGAGCCGTATCTCCAAAGGCTCTGTAAAGGAGCGTATTCCTTCCGACCACTATCTCACCACCTAAGGATCTTATCTTTGCTCTCAGCTCCGAAAGGGGAAGAGCGTCTATCCCCTGAAAGTTAAAGAAAACTACAAAGCCGTTAGATCTCTCAAACCTCTCCTTGTAAGAAGCTACCAGCTCCTGCTTTCTAAGAAGGCTCTTCCTTACCTCTGCCATGACACCTCTCCTTTAGGCTGCAAGCTCCTGCAGTCTCTTCATTGTTTCGGGGATATCTATTTTAATCCCCGGTCCCATAGTGGTCGATAGGGTTATGGACCTTATGTATTGACCCTTAGCTCCCGGAGGCTTAGCCCTAACGACGGCATCTATCGCCGTGTATATGTTCTCTATGAGCTTCTCTTTGTCAAAGGATACCTTACCTACCGGCATGTGGACGTTACCGGCTTTGTCCACTTTGAACTCCACCCTACCCTTCTTGGCGTCCCTTATCGCCTGCTCTATGTTCTTCGTAACCGTTCCAGTTTTAGGATTGGGCATAAGACCTCTCGGTCCGAGTATCCTTCCGAGCTTCGCCACCTTTGGCATTATCTCCGGGGTGGCGATCACCACGTCGTAGTCTATCCACTCCTCCTTTAGGATCTTGTTAATCAGATCCTCTCCTCCAACGTAGTCAGCCCCTGCCTCCTCAGCCTTCTTAGCATCCTCACCTTCTGCCAGAACGAGAACCTTTATAGGTTTTCCAAGACCGTGGGGGAGAACCACCGAACCCCTCACCATCTGATCGGCGTACTTCGGATCTACATTCAGCCTCATGGCGAGTTCAACCGTCTCATCGAAGCCCCTCTGAGCGACCTCAGCGATCTTCTTGATAATGTCAACCGCCTCCTCAACGGTGTAGGTTCTGTTCCTGTCCACAAACTCCAAAGCCTTCAAGTACTTCTTTCCTCTCTTCGCCATGGCATCACTCCTTCCAACCTTCTATTTCAATGCCCATGCTTTTCGCCGTTCCGGCGACCGTCCTCATAGCTGCCTGAAGATCGTCGGTGTTCATATCCTTGAGCTTAGTTTTCGCTATCTCCTCGAGCTGCTTTACCGTTATCTTTCCGACCTTCTGTCTCTTGGGATCGGATGCCCCCTTCTCCACACCCGCCGCCTTCTTGAGAAGGTAGGAAACGGGAGGGGTCTTCATTATGAAGGTGAAGCTCCTGTCCTGATAGACGGTTATGACCACGGGAACGATCGTGCCCGGTTCGAAGTCCTTGCTGGCGGCGTTGAACTGCTTTACAAACTCCATTATGTTCACACCGTGCTGACCGAGGGCAGGTCCTACCGGTGGTGCGGGTGAAGCCTGCTGAGCAGGAAGCATGAGCTCTATAGTTCCTACCACCTTCTTAGCCATCCGTGTCCTCCTAAATCTTCTCTACCTGGTTGAAGTCAAGTTCCACGGGCGTAAGCCTTCCAAAAATGCTTATTAGAACGGTCAATTTCTCCCTCTCGGGGTGAACCTCTTCGACCGTTCCAGTGAAGTTCATGAAGGGTCCCTCTATTACCCTCACCTGATCGCCCTTCTCGAACTCCACCTTCCTCGTTCTGACACCCTTCTGAACCTGTTCAAGTATCCTGTTTACCTCTTCCTCTTTTAGGGGGACGACCTTACCTCCCACGAGAACAGGCCTGTATATGTGGGGTGTCTTTTCTATCGCTCTGAGGAGCTTATCGTTCATGTGGGCTTTTATGAGTATGTATCCGGGGAACATCTTGTTGTCAAGAATTATCTTCGCCTCGGTTCTGTTGTCCCTGCACACGAGCTTCTGACCGGGCTTGGAGATGGGGGGCGCCTGAAGGCAATCGTCACCCTCAACGCTCTCTACGACCCTGACCGTTCCGTCCTCGATCCTGAAGGTGGTGACGCCCTTCTTTCCCAAGACGCTTATGTCTCTGTTGTTCCCCCTGAGAGAGAGCCTGTATTTCTCCTTTCCCTGAGCCCTTATCACGACCCTCTCCTCGGCGGGAACAACCACCTCATCCACGAGGTCCTTTAGACCCTCGAGTTCGAGAACCTTTATAAAGTTCTCCTTGGCGGCAACCTCCTTTCCCGCCTCAACCTGAAGAGCGTACCACTGTTTATCTTCCATTACACACCTCTGAGAGCGAATATTAGAGAAAGCACCTTCGTAAAGGCAAGGTCAAGCACCCAAAGGTAAACACCTATGACTAAAGAAAAAATTATAACACTTATAGTAGCCTTCGTGACCAGCTTTCTGTCGGGCCAGGTAACCCTTCTCAGCTCCGCCCTTACACCTTTCAGGAATTCCTTGAGCCTGCTCATGACCTTTTCCCATACGGGGCAGGGAGGACTCGAACCCCCAACCGCGGGATTTGGAGTCCCGCGCTCTGCCAGTTGAGCTACTGCCCCTTCACTTTACCTCCCTGTGTATGGTGTGCTTCCTGCACCACTTGCAGTACTTCCTAAGTTCAAGCCTTTCCGGATGCTTTTGCTTGTTCTTGGTCGTGGTATAGTTCCTTCTCTTACACTCGGTGCACGCAAGGGTGATTATCTCTCTCGTCGCAGCCATCTTTCAGACTCCTCAGTCAAGGATTTTAGTAACTACTCCTGCTCCTACCGTCCTCCCTCCTTCCCTTATCGCAAACCTGAGCCCCTCTTCCATCGCCACCGGCGCTATCAACTCCACCTCCAACTCCACATTGTCCCCAGGCATCACCATCTCCACTCCCTCAGGCAACTTCACCACTGTACCCGTCACATCCGCCGTCCTGAAGTAAAACTGCGGCCTGTAATTCACAAAAAACGGTGTGTGCCTCCCTCCTTCTTCCTTCGACAGTATGTACACTTGCGCTCTAAACCTCTTGTGTGGCGTCACCGTCCCAGGCTTCGCCAACACCTGCCCCCTCTCTACATCGTCCTTACCTACTCCCCTGAGCAATACTCCTACGTTGTCCCCAGGTAAAGCCTCGTCAAGAATCTTCCTGAACATCTCTATGGACGTAGCTACCGTCTTCAACGGCTCCTCTCTTAGCCCCACTATCTCCACTTCCTCCCCAGGCTTGAGTACTCCTCTCTCTACCCTACCTGTTACAACCGTTCCCCTTCCTGATATCGTAAACACATCCTCTATGGGCATGAGGAACGGCTTGTCTATCTCCCTCTTGGGTGTGGGTATGTACTCATCCATGGCGTTGAGTAGTTCCTTTATTGACTCTATCCACTTCCCGGGAGAGTTCTGTTCAAGCTCCTGTAGTGCTCCAAGAGCTGATCCCCTTATCACCGGCACTTCGTCTCCGGGAAACTCATACTTGGTAAGAAGTTCTCTTACTTCGAGTTCTACAAGCTCTAAGAGTTCCTCGTCGTCCACCATGTCGCACTTGTTCATGTACACGACTATGTAGGGAACGTTGACCTGTCTCGCAAGGAGAACGTGCTCCCTCGTCTGGGGCATGGGCCCGTCCGCTGCCGAAACTACAAGGATAGCGCCATCCATCTGTGCTGCCCCGGTGATCATGTTCTTGATGTAGTCCGCATGCCCCGGACAGTCAACGTGGGCGTAGTGTCTCTTCGCTGTCTCGTACTCAACGTGAGTTATGTTTATGGTTATTCCTCTCTCTTTCTCTTCAGGTGCTTTGTCAATTTCTTCGTACTTGTAGCACTCTGCCTTCCCTCCCTCTACCAGTCCTGCTGCTAAGACACAGGTGATGGCAGAGGTGAGGGTGGACTTACCGTGGTCTACGTGCCCTATCGTCCCTACGTTAACGTGCTCCTTTGTCCTCTCAAACTTCTCCTTCGCCATAGTTTCCCGTACCTCCGTTATGGATTTAGAGCTAACAGAATATAATAACTCTCATTTGGAAAATAATCAAGCAAAAGCCCAGGACCGGACTTGAACCGGCGACCTCACCCTTACCAAGGGTGCGCTCTACCGACTGAGCTACCTGGGCTCAAGAGCGGGCGACGGGACTCGAACCCGCGACCTGCGGCTTGGAAGGCCGCTGCTCTACCAACTGAGCTACGCCCGCTACTGGTGGAGGGGGCAGGATTCGAACCTGCGCAGGGCGAAGCCCGGGGGATTTACAGTCCCCTGCCTTTGGCCGCTCGGCCACCCCTCCTACCAGCCTATAGCTGGCGGCGGGACTTGAACCCGCGACCACGGGATTACAAATCCCGCGCTCTGCCGACTGAGCTACGCCAGCAGCCACAAAGGATAATTTTAATTTAAGCTATCTCCTACGTCAAGCTGCCGGGAGCCTGTTGAAAAAATCACCTCAACTTT
Organism: Hydrogenivirga okinawensis; assembly: GCF_055385515.1. Lineage (NCBI taxonomy): Bacteria > Pseudomonadati > Aquificota > Aquificia > Aquificales > Aquificaceae > Hydrogenivirga > Hydrogenivirga okinawensis. The sequence continues at coordinate 1,188,533 of NZ_AP042386.1, forward strand.
GAGAATCAAGCAGCCGGAAGACCGTATGGCTCTCAAAAGGTTAAGGCACAATAAAAGGAGCTCCAGAAGAAGTATCAGGTTGTAAAGAACAAACCTCCCAAGAACATACAAACTCGAATATGTAAATCCCTAACTGTTTCTCTGTCTCCAATTTAAATCAAATTTATTTGAATGCGCTCAGGTGCTTGCGGTAGGTGTAAATTTAATTTATACATAGCCGATAAGTTCAGGTATGGAGATTGAGGCAAAGAAGCAGGCGATACTCGATGATCGAGGGGTGAGGATAGGATACGAGTTCTTTTTAACCTATTACAACGATCAGCCTGTGTATCAAGAAGTTTTAAACAATAAAATAGCCATCGTTACGGTTAGGACCTTGGCAGAATACGGTCTTAAGAAGATCGCTACAGATGGAAAGGCTTTTGTTAAGCTCCCCTTAGACAGCTTGCTTGTGGGCGCGTTCGAGCTGTTAGAGCCAAAGTTAGTAGGATATAAAGTGTATCCACCCAGCGTGGGTATGGGTAAGGCGGTCTATACGAAAGCCCACTCCAGCATAGGAAATTTGAGATCGAAAGGGGCAAGCGTAGTGGTGCATCATGATTTACTCAAAGAGCATACCGACATGCTTGAGCTCGCTGATATGGTGGAGTTTACAGCACCTGAGAGCAATCCAAAAGACATTAACAAGATCAAAGGGCTCGGGAAAAAGGTTTTAGTCAGCGGAATAGATACAGAAAAGCTTTACAGTAAGTTTTCGGGACAGGCGGATTACTATCAGGGTGAAGTAGTTGAACCATCGATAACCCTCGATCGCTTCAAACTGGCTCCTTTTCTGAAGAGCACTCTGCTCAGGCTTCTGGTCCTCATGAGCACAGCCCAAAGTCCCTCAGAATTTGCCCGGGTGATAGAAACGGATATAGGTATGAGTGCAAAGCTCTTGAGGTTTATAAACTCCGCCTTCTTCGCTTTGAGAAAAAAAATCGGTAGTATAGAACAGGCTGCAGTTTACTTTGGACTCAAGAACCTGAAGAACTTTATCATCGTTCTATCGATGAATGACTATGCGAGTGTTGAAAATCCTATTCTTTGGAGAAGAGCCCTTGTAAGGGCGAAGTTGATGGAAGAGTTCGCCAAGCTGGTGAAACCGGAGCTCTCAAGCGAAGCTTACATGGTGGGGCTGTTCTCCCTTCTCAACGCCATTCTCGACGTAGACGTGGTTGCCTTTCTTAAAGAAGTAAACGTAGATAATAGCGTGATCTCTGCGTTCACAGATCCAAAGAGCGTTCTCGCCCAACTTCTCAATTTAGCTTCCCTCGTAGAAGAAAAGGAAGGAGAGATCCTCTCGGCAGGCAAACCGGAGAACTTACCGTTAATAAGAGATGTTTCCCTAAGATTGAGAATCGATCCTCCAAAGTTGTTAGAAATAGTGAAGGGTAGTTCCGTTATGGCTGACACGATCATACATCTTTGACCTTGAAGTTTTTGTTCCTCAACATCTCGAGAAGACTCTCCAACGTTACAGGAGGGGAGAAATAGAATCCTTGCGCCTCATCACACTGCCAAAGTTTAAGAAAGAGAAGTTGTTCCTCGTTTTCAACGCCTTCGGCCGTAGCTCTTAAGCCCAGGTTATGGGCTATAGCTATTATCGTAGTGGCTATGGCAACATCGTTTGGATCGGATATTATGTCGCCTATAAAGGATCTATCTATCTTGAGCTTATCGACCGGGAAATACTTTAGATAGTTCAGGGAGGAGTAACTCGTTCCAAAATCGTCTATGGCTACGGTTATGCCCATGCTCTTGAGTTCTGCAAGAACCTTAGCAGCTTCATTCTTGTTTTTCATAAGGGCGCTTTCGGTTATCTCCACCTCTAAGAGGTTTGGGTCGAAACCCGTTTCGTCAAGTATATCCCTTAAAGTGGCGATAAACCTCTTGTAAGAAAGCTGATTCGCCGATATGTTTACCGCAACCTTCAGCGGAAAACCCTCGCTGAGAAATCTCACCCCGTCGGAGCAGGCCCTTTTTAAAACCCAATCACCGAGGGCAACTATTATGTCCATCTCCTCGGCAACATGAATGAATTTGCCGGGGAGTATAAGTCCCTTGTCGGGATGCTGCCAACGCAGAAGGGCTTCTACTCCCAATATCTCGTTAGTGTTCAAGTCGAACTGGGGCTGATAATAAAGAACAAACTCCTCGTTAAGCAAGGCTTCTCTTAGCTCCGCTTCCAAAGAAAACCTTTCGCTCACCTTTATGTTTAGATCGGTCGTAAAGAACTGATAGGAGCTCTTCCCGTATTCCTTGGCGTGGTGCATGGCAATATCGGCGTTTCTCAAGAGTGTTTGGGGATCGCCTCCATCTATAGGATAAACGCTTATACCGGCGGTGACCGTTACGTAGATCTTCTGTCCTTCGACAAAGAAGGGTGCGGTTACGCTGTTTAGAAATTCCGAGACAAGCTCTTCAACACGTCTCACTTCATCCATATCTTCCACTACCACCACAAACTCATCGCTTCCAAATCTCGAAACCATAGTATTCAAAGGGAAGCGAGAGATCACTCTCTGGGAAAAGGCTTTTAGTAGCTTGTCCCCGACCTCGTGTCCGAGAGTATCGTTGATGAGCTTGAAGTTGTCTATATCCATGAATATAACAGCAACCTTCTTATTTTTCCTCTTTGCCTTTAACACCGCATAGGATAGATGATCGTAAAGGAGTGCCCTGTTGGGCAGTCCAGTAAGAGGGTCGTAGTAGGAGAGAGATCTCAAGCTCGCTTCCAAGCTCCTCCTATCGGTGGTATTTAAGAAAATAGCCAAGTAGGTATCCTGGTCGGCTTTTAGAAGCGTTACCTCACTCGTAAATATAGAACCGCTCCTGTGAACACCCCAGACCTCTCCTTCCCACACACCTTCCTCTTTAACCAAGTCCATCACTTCCCAAAAGGTAGGAAAGCCCTCCCATTTGAGATCGAGAGAAACAACATCTCTACCGTAAAGCTGCTCTGGATCAAGCCCGGTTATATTCAAGAAGGATCGATTAACCGATCTTATTACACCCATACTATCGAATATGAGCACCCCCTCTTTCATGTTGTCCACAATCAAAGATGCTATCCTGAGCTTTTTTTTGAGCTCCCGTCTGAGGTGATCGTCCCTGTTCATACCTACAAATTTAGATAATCGGCATTTAAGAACTCCCTTTAACTATAATTGTTTCCTGATAATGTCCGATCTACTTTTAGAGGTCTTCAAAAACAAGCTCACCTCAGTCGCCGAGGAGATGGGTATAGTACTTCAGAGGACCGCCTTCTCTCCCAACATAAAGGAGAGAAAAGATCTCTCCTGTGCGATCTTTAACGAGAAGGGAGAGCTTGTTGCTCAGGCGGAGCATATTCCTGTTCACCTTGGTTCCATGGCTCTCTCCGTAAGGAGAGCTATAGAGGACGTTCCTATGGATGAAGGGGACATGGTCCTGCTGAACGATCCATACCGGGGAGGCACTCACCTTCCCGACCTTACCCTCGTAGCTCCCGTGTTTTACAAAGGAAAGCCCTCTTTCTTTGTCGCTTCGAGGGCACACCATGCGGACATAGGTGGTTCCTCGGCAGGATCTATGCCCATCGCTCGCTCTCTATTTCAGGAGGGTTTAATAATACCTCCGGTCAAGTTAGTCCGTAAGGGGAAGATCGATCGGGATATACTTTCCCTGATCCTTTCCAACGTGAGGACTCCTACAGAGAGGGAGGGAGACCTTAAAGCTCAAATGATGGCGAACAGGATAGGCATGGAGAGGATAATAGAGTTGATAAGGGAGTTTGGATCTAAGGAGGTTAGGGAAAAGTGTGAAGCTCTGCTCAACTACTCGGAGAGGTTGATGAGAAGCACGATAGATAAGATTCCGAACGGAGTCTATAAGTTCGAAGATCTCTTAGAGGACGACGGCTTTGGGAACAAGGATATAGCCGTAAGGGTCAAGGTGGAGGTTGAAAATGACAGCGTAACCGTGGATTTCTCGGAATCCGATCCTCAGACGGAAGGACCCCTAAACGCTGTCAGGTCTATAACCCTTGCAGCGACCTATTATGTTTTTAGATGTCTCCTGCCTCAAGATGCCCCCACCAACGATGGATGTTTCAGACCTATAAAGGTTATAACGGAGAGGGGAACAATTGTGGATGCTGAGTTTCCTTCACCCGTCTCCGGAGGCAACGTGGAAACTTCTCAGAGGATAGTGGATGTTCTCCTCGGGGCTCTATCTAAGGCTTTGCCGGAGACCATACCCGCCGCGAGCCAGGGCACCATGAACAACTTGACCATAGGAGGAAGGGATCCACGGACAGGAGAAAACTTTACCTATTACGAGACTATAGGTGGGGGTATGGGGGCATGGGCTGGTGGATATGGTGAGAGTGCGGTCCATTCCCATATGACAAACACAATGAACACACCTGTGGAAGCGCTCGAACATTCCTATCCGCTGCTCGTTAGGAGTTATTCGGTAAGAAGAGGATCTGGAGGTAAGGGTTTAAAGAAGGGAGGGGACGGTATAGTCAGGGAGATAGAGGTGTTAACCGACGCCGAGGTAACGGTCATCTCCGAAAGGAGGAGAGTTCCACCTTACGGTCTCTTTGGAGGAGGTCCCGGGGAGGTAGGCAGGAACTTAGTTGTATCGGAGGGAAGCATCAGAGAGATGCCTGGGAAGTTTTCTACAAGGCTCAAGAAGGGGGAAAGGATCAGAGTAGAAACGCCGGGAGGTGGTGGATATGCTTAAGATAGGCGTTCTGGTCTCTGGGAGGGGGTCAAACCTTCAGGCCATCATAGACGGTATAGAGAGCGGGAAGATTGAGGGAAGTATAGAGTTGGTCGTATCGGATAATCCTGAAGCCTACGCTTTGGAAAGGTGTAAGAGGCATGGAGTTCCCTACGAGGTGGTAAGACGTAAGGATTTTGGATCCAAGGAAGAGTTCGAGGAGAGGATAGCAGGGATTCTTAAAGAGAGAGAGGTTGAGCTCGTAGTCCTCGCAGGTTTCATGAGGATACTTTCAGGGGCATTTCTCCAGCATTTTCCCGGCAGGGTGATAAACATACACCCCTCTCTCATACCTGCTTTTCAGGGATTACACGCCCAGAGGAGGGCTGTTGAGTTCGGTGTTAAGCTTTCAGGCTGCACGGTTCACATAGTGGATGAGAGTGTGGACGGAGGTCCGGTTATAGTTCAGGCGGTCGTTCCCGTCCTTCCTGAAGACACGGAGGAAAGTCTGTCGGAAAGAATACTCGCCTACGAGCACAGGATACTACCCCAGACGGTTCAGTGGTTTGCGGAGGGGAGGGTAAGAGTATCGGGGAGAAAGGTAGTAGTGGAGGGGGCGAGGTACGGAACACTCCCGGTAAACCCCAACCTTGAGGAATTCTGAAAGGGATATAATTTTTATCCCATGGTCGAGATAATAGTAGCTCCCAACGCAGGCTTTTGCTTCGGTGTAAAGAGGGCGGTGAAACTCGCCGAGGAGAGTTCCTCACTGACAAATGAAGGGAAGAGGGTCTTCACCTTGGGTCCTATAATCCATAATCCTCAGGAGGTTCGGAGGCTCCAACTCAAGGGTGTAAAGCCCCTGAACGGAGAGGAGCTACAGGAAGGGGATGCCATAATCATAAGATCTCACGGAATACCCCCGGAGGAAGAGGAGAAGCTGAGGGAAAGGGGTCTAAAGGTTATAGATGCCACCTGTCCCTACGTGAAAGCAGTCCACGAAGCTGTGTGTACTCTCGCGAAGGAAGGCTATTTCATAGTTATTGTAGGAGAAAAGAACCATCCGGAGGTAAGGGGGACCCTCGGGTATCTCAGGGCGTGCGACGGGAAGGGAATCGTTGTAGAGAGTTTAAAGGATCTTGAGAAAGCATACAGGCATGAGAGGGTCGGTGTGGTTTCCCAAACAACTCAGAGCGAGAAGTTCTTCAAAGAGGTTGTGGGAGAACTCGCTCTGTGGGTTAAGGAGCTGAAAGTTATAAACACTATATGCAACGCTACCTCGGTGAGGCAGGAGGACGTATACAGCCTCGCTCCAAAAGTGGACGTGATGATAATTATAGGCGGCAAGAACAGCGGGAACACGAGGAGGCTCCATGCTATCGCTAAGAGTCTAAACCCCAACTCCTATCATATAGAGACGGCGGACGAGCTGGATCCCGCATGGTTCGAGGGAGTTAAGAGGGTGGGTATAACCGCAGGAGCCTCTACGCCCGACTGGATAATAGAGGAGGTTAAGGGTAGAATAGAAGAGATATGCAGAGAGCCTTCCTTCTCCTAAGTTTGCTTTTCGGGCTGATCTTTGGAGGCAGTCTTTACGAGGAACTCATAAGGGAACAGATAAAGTCCATTCCCCTCGAGAAAGCTATCGTGGTCGGTAAGGGAGACAAGGAGCTAATAACGGTGATAAATCCAGACTGCCCTCACTGCAGAGCGGAGTGGAAGGAGCTCAGGAACCACCTTGACGAGCTCAAGATTTACGTCTTTCTCTTTCCCTTCAAGACCTGGGGCGAAAGAAACTTCAAAAAGGCATATTACATCGCCTGTTCGAAGGACAAGCTGAAGGCGCTCGACGATGTGATGATGGGTAAGCTCGACGGCAGGGTCCCGGATGTGGAAGAGTGTTCTATTGTGGAAGAGCACCTCAAGGTTGTGGAAAAGATTGGAGTAAACGGCGTGCCCTACAACATAATTCCGTCCAAAAACAAGATCATAGAAGGCTTCTCTAAGGATCTTCTCAGAGAGCTTGGAATAGAAAAGTGAGAAGGAAAGAGATAGGGGAGAGAACCAGAAGGTTTATACTCGAAACTGCTAAGAGGCTCTTCGTAGAAAGAGGTTACTTCAACACTAGTATGAGGGACATAGCGCGGGAGGCTGGGGTAAGCACGGGAGCCCTTTACCATCACTTCGAGAGTAAAGAGGAGATAGCGGGAGAGATCTACAGAGAAACCGTTGAGAAAATAAAGGAAAGGCTGGGAAAAGCGCTTACCGAAGGTAAAAACACAAGGGAGAGAATTATCGGCATAGTTAGAGAGCTTCTCATGCTCGCAGAGGAGGACAGGTACACTATGGAGTACGCCCTCTACGTCAAGCACAGGGAGATCCTGGACGTTCCCGTTTGTTCAGCAGAGCCTATGGAAATGCTCAAAGATTTCTGCAAGATGGAAATAGAGAAGGGGAATATAAGATCTATGGATCCTGAGCTCTGCGCCGTATGCATTACCGCGGCTCCGGTTCGCCTGATGCAGCTCAAGTGGGATGGTGCCGTTAAAGACTCTCTGCTATCCTACGTGGATTCCCTTGGGGAGTGTGTATGGAGATCCCTTTCCCCATGAGAAAAAATTATTCCCACTTTACATACCGATCGTTCGGTATAAATTTAGAAGAGGAGGTGGATCATGAAGAGTATGGCTATGGTTGTAAGGCAGGACGCTTACGACCTCGTTTTAACACCCTTAGCCTTCGCCTATCTCGGTGTAGCGGACTACGATGAGGTGAACATACTTTTCGTAAACTGGGCTGTAAGGCTTCTCTCAAAACAGGGCGTTGAAGCGGTAAAGCCGTCAGCCGATCATGCGGGAACACCTGTGGAGATGATAGAGGAGCGTGTTGCTGCCGCAGGACTTCCAGCCGACCTTCACGAGATATTTAAGAAGCTCAAGGAAACCGGTAAGGTTCATCTTTACGCCTGTAGTCTCGCGGCTCAGATATTCGGCGTGGAAGAGAAAGACCTTATACCTGAAGCTGACGGTATAGTTGGAGCCTCTTGGTTTCTTAAAGAGAAGGCTGAGCCGGCAGCCGTGTTCATGCAGTACTGATGGATAGAGATATCTGTAAGGGGTGCGTATATTACGTTAAGAACCTTCCAAAAGATATGTATCCCGAGGAAGAATGGAAGATACTGGAAGACATGGAATGTTCCGTAGGGGCAGAGCCCGGCGATGAACTGTGCAACACATTCAGGAAGAGCTCTTGCAGACTTGTAGATCTTGAGGGAGGTGAACGATGAAGCCGATAGCCATTTTCTTTACCTTAATCTTACTTTCCTTCGCTCAGGCAAAGGAACTTAAAGCCGTCTTCGACTGCGCCGTGGGAGATCTGAACTGGATCAGCCTCAGACTATCCTTGATAAAGAAAACCGCCGAGAGTCTGTTAAGGGAAGGGAAAGACTATAGGTTCGTTATAACGATACACTCCCACTGCATTCCTGTAGTGGAGAAAAACCTAAGGAAGTTCCCTCCGAAAAAGGCTAAGAAGATAGAATTTATACAGAGCCAGTTGAAGACCCTCAAGGAGCTTTACAACGTCGAGGTGAAAGCCTGCAAGATAGCGATGGATAGGGGTAAGATAAGCGGAGTACCGGACTTCATAGATACGGTTCCCAACAGCTGGATAACCCTCATCGAACTCCAGAACTCCGGATTTGCATTTGTTCCTTTTTAAACTTATAATTTTCCCGTTCCGAATTTTTATTTATGGGCATTGAGGATTTAGAGAAGTTCCTTCCTGTAGTACTGATCAACAGAAATTACGTGATTACATCGCTCAATGATACCGGCAAGATGATGCTCGGGGATGTGGTGGGGAAGAAGTGTTTCCAGATACTCTATAACTTGGAAAAACCCTGCCCAGAATACAACATAAGTTGCCCTATAGTTTCCGGTGAGGAGAACGTCGATACCGTGACCTTAGACTTTGAGGTCTACCTAAGGACCTACGGCAAACTCCCTGTGGGAGGAATCTATTGGGAATCGGTCATAAACATAACCAACCTATCTATAATACGCTCAGGTGTCTTCGACACACTCACGGGACTCTACAGCAGGAGCTTCCTCAGTGGTCTTTTAGAAAAGCTCTTTTACCTCTGGAAGAGGTACGGAGAGGTCTTTTCCATGCTTTTCTTAGATCTCGACAATCTAAAACAGATAAACGATGAGTTCGGACACCTTACAGGGGACGAAGCTCTTAAAAAGGTAGGGCAGTGTATAAAACTCTACCTCAGAAAAGCCGATGTTGCGGTCAGGTACGGAGGAGACGAGTTCCTTATAGTTCTTCCCAAAACGAGAGGTGAGGACGCCGTGGTTGTTGCTAAGAGGATACACGAATGCATAACGAGTATACCGTTCGTTTCTAAGCTGTCCGCCACCATAGGTGTGGTAGAGATCTCCGAAGAAGATAAGGACACAGAAAGCATGATAGCGAGGGCGGATAAGGTGATGTACTACGTCAAGGAGAATAGAAAGGGATCTATAGCGATTCAGAAGGGAAAAGAAATAACCTTGGTGGAATAAAATAATCTCCTATGTTAGACATAGAGCTTATAAGGAAAAAGCCGGAGGTCGTTAAGAAAAGGCTCGCGACAAGGGATAGAGAACTTGCATTCCTCGTGGACGAGGTCCTCGAACTTGATTCGGAGAGGAGAAAAATACTCACAGAGCTCGAGAGTCTGCGGGCGGAGAGGAACAAGAAAAGCAGGGAGATAGGTACGCTCAGAAGGGAAGGAAGGGATACGAGAGCACTCGAGGAAGAGGTAAAAAGGCTCAAGGAAGACATCGAAAGGCTTGAAGAAAGGCTTTCAGAAGTAAATTCAAAGCTTAGGAAAGTTATGCTGTGGATGCCCAACCTACCCCACGAGAGCGTTCCCGTAGGAGAGGACGAAGAGGACAACGTTGAGGTAAGGAGATGGGGAGAACCTAAGGAGTTTTCCTTTGAACCTAAGCCTCACTGGGAGATAGGTGAGAGACTGGGAATACTGGATTTTGAAAGGGGGGCGAGACTCTCCGGAAGTCGTTTTACCGTGGTAAGGGGCTTCGGGGCAAGGCTGGAGAGAGCCTTGATAAACTTTATGCTCGACCTGCACAGGGAAAAAGGATACGAAGAGGTGCTTCCTCCACACCTCGTTAGACCTGAGATTCTCGAAGGAACCGGTCAGCTCCCGAAGTTTGAGGAGGATCTGTATAAATGCGAAAGAGACGGACTTTACCTGATACCGACCGCTGAAGTTCCACTTACTAACCTGTACAGGGGAGAGATACTTAGAGAGGAAGATCTGCCCATATACCTGACAGCGTACACCCCATGCTACAGAAGGGAAGCGGGCTCCCACGGAAAGGATATAAGAGGGATCATAAGACAGCACCAGTTCAACAAGGTGGAGCTTGTAAAGATCGTCCACCCGGATACATCTTACGATGAACTGGAGAAACTTACCGCAGACGCCGAGGAGGTTTTAAAGCTTTTAGGTCTTCCCTACAGGGTAGTCGAGCTCTGTACCGGAGACTTAGGTTTCTCGGCAGCCAAAACTTACGATATAGAGGTATGGTTCCCCTCACAGGGGAAATACAGGGAGATCTCCTCATGCTCCAACTGTGAAGACTTTCAAGCGAGAAGGATGAACACGAGATTTAAGGATTCGAAAACAGGCAAAAACAGGTTCGTCCATACCCTAAATGGCTCCGGTCTTGCGGTCGGAAGAACTCTTGCAGCTATGCTCGAAAATTACCAGAGGGAAGATGGGAGCGTAGAAGTTCCCGAAGTGTTGAGGGACTATATGGAAACAGATATACTCAAACCTTCAACGTGATAGAACAACTCTGTTTCTACCCTCTTCCTTCGCTCTGTATAGAGCCTCGTCCGCCCTTTTAATCGCAGGTTCTATATTTTCATCGACCGAAAGATCCACCTGAGCAACGCCTATACTGACTGTATATCTTAGTTCTTTGCCATCGGATAACGGTACGCTCGAGTTCTCAACTTTACTTCTTATCCTATCCGCTAACTTCTCCGCATCTTCCGCTGTAGTCTCGGGAAGTAAGATTATGAACTCCTCACCCCCAAACCTACAAGCTATGTCACTTTCCCTAATGGAATTCTTTAAGATATCAGCAAGAACCTTCAAGGCGAGGTCTCCCGTGTCATGTCCGTAGGTGTCGTTTATGCTCTTGAACCTGTCTATATCCAAGAGCATGACCGAGAGGGGCTTTGAATACCTCTTTGCACTCTCAAATAGGTGCCGGGCAACTTGCGCGAAGTATCTCCTGTTGTAAAGCCCTGTGAGCGGATCTGTTGTTGCAAGTCTCTGAAGCTCTTCGTAGTAAGCTCTCAGCTGGAGCTGCGTCTTGACTCTTGCGAGAACCTCTCTGGGTTTGAAGGGCTTGGTTATGTAGTCGCTACCACCCACGTCAAAACCCTTCTCTATACTCTCCTCATCTGTGAGTGCTGTTATGAATATAACGGGTATATCCTTTGTCTCAGGGTCTGCCTTTAGCTTCTCGCACACTTCGTATCCACTCATTCCCGGCATCATTACATCTAAAAGCACAAGGTCTATAGGCTCTTCCTTTACTATCTCGAGGGCGGTCTCTCCATCCGTGGCGGCGTAAACCTCGTACTTGTCCGAGAGGAGTTCAAGGAGTATGTCTATATTCCCCTCTTCGTCATCCACAATGAGGATATTTCTCCCTTCAACCTCACTCATCACCCAGCACCTCCAGCGCCTCTTTGAACTTGTATCTATCCACCAGCTCCCTTACCCTCTTCATCTTTTCCCCAAAACCATCGGGTAATTCCACATCGGACAGCTCTTCTACGAGATTCTTACACTCCTTAGCCCTTCTCCTTCTCAGGGCTTCCTTTAACTTGGTGAGGAGCTGATTCAACTCTTCTTCAGACAAGACTCTCTTACCTTTAGAATTCTCTTTTTCAACCTCTACAACCTTCTCTATATCCGCGGTAACTTTATCAAGTTCTTCGTAGAACCTTTTGAACAGGCTTTTATTTAAGGTCTTCTCTATTTCCTTAGCTATCTCGCTGAGCTCGTAAGCTCCTATGTTAGCAGCAAGCCCCTTTATGGTGTGGGCTACCCTCTTGAGTTCTTCATCCTCAAGCTCCTCTAACTTTAAATTCCTGTAATCCTCGTAGAACCTCCTGAGAATCTTCCTGTAGAGCTCCTCGTTGCCCATTACTCTTTCCAGACCTTTAGCAGTGTCTATGTGCTTCATCGGCGGGAGGATGGTTTCCGCTTTAGGCTTGGGCGATTCAGGAACTGTGTTCTGAGATCTTCCCGTCCTTAGATACTTCTTAAAGGTTCTGTAAAGCTCCCTAACATCTATTGGTTTCGTGAGGTGTTCGTTCATACCAGCCTGAAGGCTCTTCTCTACCTCTTCCTTAAGGGCGTGGGCGGTCAGGGCAACTATCGGTGTCCTCACACCCTCTTCTCTGAGAATCTTGGTGGCGGTCAGCCCGTCCATAACAGGCATCTGAACATCCATAAGTATTAGATCGTAGTCTTTACTTCTGACTTTTTCTATAGCCTCCCTCCCATTCTCGGCGGTGTCTATCTCAATCCCGCTTCCCTCCAAGAGCCCGAGTATTATTTCCTGATTTATCTTGTTGTCTTCAACGAGAAGTATCCTTGCCCCGGCGAAGGTGCTGAACTCGTCCTCTCCGTTTTCGGAAAGCTCAGGGGTGAACTCCACCGGCAGGTCAACGAATATCTTGTAAATTATCTCGTTCAGGATTTTTGGATCAACTGGTTTCTCCAAGAAAACGCTTATACCGGTATCCTTAGCCCTAATTACCACATCCTCATCCCTGAAGGCGCTCACCATTATCACCATTCTGGGAGAGTAGTTACAGCAATCCCTTATAGCCTTTGTAGCTTCTATCCCGTCTATTCCCGGCATCTTCCAGTCCATAAGTATGAGGTCGTACTCATCGGTGGAGTTACATACTTTCTCTACAGCCTCCTCCCCGTTCTCAGCGTAATCCACTTCCATACCGAAGGACTCAAGTACATTACCCAGAATCTCCCGCCAGTTTTCGTTATCATCAACGATAAGAACCCTCCTGCCATCAAAGCGGTAGAGCTTTTCATTTTCGGAAGCCTCCTCAAGGTCTATTTCAAAGAAGAACCTGCTCCCCTTGCCAGGCTCGCTCTCAACCCAGATCTTCCCGTTCATCATCTCAACAAGGTGCTTCGTAATGGAGAGCCCCAAGCCCGTTCCTCCGAACTTCCTCGTTGTACTGGTGTCCGCCTGGGTAAAGGGCTGGAATATCTTTTCTACCTGCTCTTTCGTCATACCTATTCCTGTGTCCCAAACCTCAAAGAGATACCTACCTTCCCTTACCTTGCTTATTCTAAGCCCTACCTCCCCCTTCTCGGTGAACTTGACGGCGTTTCCAAGTAGGTTCGTAAGTATCTGGGATATCCTGAGGCCGTCTCCGTAGAACCTTCTGCCAACCTCCGGTCTGTAGTCCACCACGAGGTCTATCCCCTTCTCCTGTGCCCTTACTTCCATGAGGTTAAAGACGTTCTCGACCACCTCAAAGAGGTCAAACTCCCTCCTCTCGAGGGTGAGCTTTCCAGCCTCTATCTTGCTTATGTCAAGAATGTCGTTTATTATCCCTAAGAGCGTGCGGGCGCTCATCTCTATCTTTCTGAGGTAATTTTTCTGCCTCTCGTCAAGCTCTGTCCTTTGGAGGAGCTTTATCATTCCGATTATCCCGTTCATGGGAGTTCTTATCTCGTGGGACATGTTGGCTAAGAAGATGGACTTCATGCGTGTCGCTTCTTCCGCCTTCTGCTTGGCCTCTTCCAGCTCTTTCGTTCTCTCCTTCACCTTTCTGTCAAGGTTCTCGATGAGGTCTCTGGTGGTCTCCACCATGTGGTTGAAGGACTCTGCCAGAACGCCTATCTCATCACTCCTCTCTATATCAGCCCTGACGCTGTAGTTTCCTTTTGCCACCTCTCTAGAAAGTTCTGAGAGCCTAACCACAGGAGAGAGGAGGTTTCTCAAGAAGAAGACGCTCAGAATAAGTGTGAGTCCAAAACTTCCAGCCGTGGTTCCAAGGAGGACGTTCCTGACCTTCCCGGCGGTAGCCCTGAAGTCGTCCAAGTAAACAGAGGAAGCTATGTACCAGTCCAGCTCCGGGATATACTCTATCCAGGCTATCTTATCGTAAACGTAGTTCCCTTTGTCCGAGGGCTTGTCCCACTTGTAAACGAGCTTCTTTTCTCCTGACCTGTAGGCGTTAACTAAGTCCTCAAATATCGAGTTCCCGGTGGTTGGGTTCCTTAGGTGTCTAAAGTTGGTTCCTTCTATGTTGTCATTGGGATGTATGAGCATGTTAGCCTTTCCATCAAATATGTAGAGGTATCCAGTCTCCCCAAGTTTGGTTTCCATGACTATCTTCCTCAGTTGTTTCATAAGCTCCTTTTTCTTCTTCTCCACCTCTCTCTGAACGTCATCAAGGTAAACTCCCGTTCCAACCACCATTCTCCACGCCGGAAAGTCTTTGACGTAGGTGAGCTTTGGATAAGGCGTGGGGTCATCTTTGTTCTTCTTCCACCAGTATTGAACGAAGCCCTCTCCCTTTTCACGGGCTACCTTTATCATGGGCGGGATTATGAGGTTCCCCTTTACGTCCCTGACGTTGGAGAAGTCTTTGCCCGTCAAGTACGGGTGGGCAACTATAATGTTGTCGTAGTTGACGATAAAGAAGTAGTTGTTGTCGCCGTATCTGAGCTTGCTTACGAGCTCTATAACCTCTTTCTGGAGCCTCTCCCTTAGCCTTGTGTAGTACTCACCGGTTCCTATTATCCATCCGAAGGGTTCAAAGCTGAAAACGTAGCTTATCTTATCCTCTACCTTTCCGCTCAGAGGGTTGAGCCATTTGTATTTGACTATTCCCGCCCCTTTCTCCTTACAGACCTTGACCATTTCGTTGAAGAGGTAAACTCCATCTGGGTCGTGATAGTCACCCAGATATTTGCCGTTAAACTCAGGAAGTATAGGGTGCATAACCATCTTAGGAGTGAAGTCGTTTATCCAGAAGTACCCTGCTCCATTGTCGTATCTGTATATCTGGACAAAGTGGATGACCGCCTGTTTCAACTCTTCTTCGCTCATCTTGTCTTTGTTGGTGCTGTAGAATTCCCAGAGGCGTTTTTTAAACTCCTCACCCCTTTCCTTTAGAACTTCCCCTATATTCTCAGGTTTAGACTGCTCATACTTTGCCTTTACTATGCTCCAGACTGTCTGCGTAAGGTTCTTAAGCTCAGCCTTATGTTTCTCTAATATATCCTGACGGTAATCCTCTATGTCTCTCTGAAAGTTTCTCGTAAGAGCTACAACCTTCCCAAGAATGTCTTGAGCGTTTCTCTCTTCAAGCTTTTGGATACTCTCTTCAACAAGAGGGACAACTACTGCAAGCAAGACAATGGAAGATATAAAGAAAATCAGAGTTATGTAGAAGGCTGCCCTTAGAAAGAGATTCGACCGGATAAGAGCTAAAGGTCTCTGGATAAGCACGACAAACTCACCTAAGGGGATTGTTTTCTTTATCGGAAGTTCTGTAGTGTATTTTGAATTGAATTTGAATAAAAACCCCCGGCACCGACCTACTTTCCCGTGCCGCGGTCCGGCACAGTATCATCGGCGCTGGCGGGCTTAACTGCCGGGTTCGGAATGGAACCGGGTGTTTCCCCGCCGCTATGGGCACCGGGGAATCGGCAACTTAATAGGTCTCCCTCTCCTCAGGTAGGTATGCAAGTCGAACGGGCGATTAGTACCGCTCGGCTTCACCCATTGCTGAGCTTCCACCTGCGGCCTATCAACCCGGTAGTCTTCCGGGGCCCTTCAGGGAGCCCTTATCTTGGGGTGGGCTTCGCGCTTAGATGCTTTCAGCGCTTATCCCGTAGCAGGGTGGCTACCCGGCGCTGCTCCTGGAGGAACAACCGGTACACCAGAGCCTGCCCCGTCCCGGTCCTCTCGTACTAGGGACGGACCCCCTCAAGGCTCCTGCGCCCGCGGCGGATAGGGACCGAACTGTCTCGCGACGTTCTGAACCCAGCTCGCGTCCCCCTTTAATGGGCGAACAGCCCAACCCTTGGGACCTGCTTCAGCCCCAGGATGGGGGGAGCCGACATCGAGGTACCAAACCTCCCCGTCGATGTGGGCTCTCGGGGGAGATTAGCCTGTTATCCCCGGAGTAGCTTTTATCCGCTGATCACCGGCCCTCCCACGTGGAGCCGGTGGGTCACTAGGCCCGGCTTTCGCCCCTGCTCGGCCTGTCGGCCTCACAGTCAGGCACCCTTCTGCCCTTGCACTCTACGGCGGATTTCCGACCCGCCTGAGGGTACCTTTGGGCGCCTCCGCTACCTTTTAGGAGGCAGCCGCCCCAGCTAAACTGCCCACCTGACACGGTCCCCGCCAGGGGTTCACCTGGCTGGGTTAGAACCCCAGCCTGCCCAGGGTGGTATCTCACCGGCGGCTCCACCCCCGCCGGAGCGGGGGCTTCCCAGCCTCCCACCTATCCTGCGCAGGACAGGCTAGGATTCAATGTCAGGCTGCAGTGAAGCTTCACGGGGTCTTTCCGTCCAGCCGCGGGTAGCCGGCATCTTGACCGGCATTACAATTTCGGCGGGACTCTCCTCGAGACAGTGCGGCACTCGTTGGGCCGTTCATGCAGGCCGGAACTTACCCGGCAAGGAATTTCGCTACCTTAGGACCGTCATAGTTACGGCCGGCGTTTACCCGGGCTTCGACCCCCAGCTCATCACCGGGGGCTTTAACCTTCGGGCACTGGCCAGGCTTCAGACCACATACATCCCCTTTCGGGTTTGCGTAGTCCTGTGTTTTTGGTAAACAGTCGGCACCGCCCGGTCACTGCGACCCACAGGAGCTTCGTCCGCAAGGGACTACACCCCCATGGGCACCCCTTCTTCCGAAGGTACGGGGCCAATTTGCCGAGTTCCTTGAGGAGAGTTCCCCCGACGCCTTGGGCTCCTAACCCAGCCCACCTGTGTCGGTTTCCGGTACGGGCAGCGGTGCTTCAAAGCCAGCGCCGTTGTTTCTTGGCAGTGTGGCGTCGGCCGAGTTACCGCATCGGCTCTCGGGGTTATGGAGGCGCGGATTTGCCTACGCCTCCCCCCTACTACCTTACACCCGCATTCCATAGCGGGCCCGGCCTAGCCTCCTGCGTCACGACTCTGGCTCCACACCGCTGGCGCGGGAATGTTGACCCGCTTCCCATCGGCTACGCCTCATCGGCCTCGCCTTAGGGTCCCGGCTAACCGATGGCTGATTTCCATTGCCACCGAAACCTTGGGCTTCCGGCGGGCAGGTTTCTCACCTGCCTTCGCTCCTACTCATGCCAGGATTCTCACTTCCCTGCAGTCCATCCCACCTCACGGTGAGACTTCAACCCGCAGGGAACGCTCCCCTACCGCCAGCACCTCCCGGAGGAGATGCTGACCCGCGGCTTCGGTACCGGGCTTGAGCCCCGCTAAATTTTCGGCGCCCTCCTCCTCGACCGGTCAGCTGTTACGCACTGTTTAAAGGATGGCTGCCTCTAAGCCAACCTCCCGGCTGTCTTAGGAGGAGGACTTCCTTTACCACTTAGCCCGGATTTTGGGACCTTAGCCGGCGGTCTGGGCTGTTTCCCTCTTGTCCACCGGAGCTTATCCCCCGGGGACTCACTGCCGCCCTACCTTTCCCGGTATTCGGAGTTTGGCAGGGTTCGGTACCCCTCTCGGGGCCCTAGCCCAACCAGTGGCTCTACCCCCGGGAAGGAACGGGCGACGCTGCACGTCGATGCATTTCGGGGAGAACGAGCTATCACGGGGCGCGATTGGCTTTTCACCGCTACCCTCACCTCACGGGACGGTTTTGCAGCACCGACCCCTTAGGGCCTCCAGACGGTTTTACCCGTCCTTCACCCAGGGCAAGGGTAGATCGCCCCGCTTCGCGTCTGCCCCCAGGGACTTAAACGCCCTATTCGGACTCGCTTTCGCTACGGCTTCGCCTGACGGCTTAGCCTCGCCCCTGAGGACAACTCCCTGGCTCATTCTGCAAAAGGCACGCAGTCGGGCCACGAGGACCCTTCCACTGGCTTGTGGACTCGGGGTTTCAGGTTCTATTTCACTCCCCTTCCGGGGTTCTTTTCACCTTTCCCTCACGGTACTATGCGCTATCGGTCAGCCGGTAGTACTTAGCCTTGGAGGGTGGTCCCCCCTGATTCCCGCAACCTTTCACGTGGGCCGCGGTACTTGGGATCGCGCCCCAGGGAGACTCCACACCTTTAGCCTACGGGGCTGTCACCCTCTACGGCGCCCCATTCCAGGGGACTTCGGCTAGGTGGGAGTTTTGTAACTCCCCGAGGAGCCGGCGGACTCCTCCGGACGCGTCCCGCTACCCCCTGTGGGCTAAGGCCGCCGCCATGGCACCCACAGGGTTTGGGCTCTGCCCCGTTCGCTCGCCGCTACTAAGGGCGTCTCGGTTGATTTCCTTTCCTGGGACTACTAAAAGGTTTTGCTTCGTCCCGTGTGGCCTCCCGCCGAAGCGGGATGACAGGCTTGGCGCCTGCCGGGTTTCCCCATTCGGGCATCCGGGCCTCAAAGGCTCTTTGCGCCTCCACCCGGCTTATCGCAGCTTAGCACGCCCTTCGTCGCCTCCGGCTGCCGAGGCATCCACCCCGAGCCCTTACTAACTTGCATACCTACCTTATCGGAGAGGAAGACCTATTCAGTTGCCAAGGAGCCAATGGAGATGGCGGGACTTGAACCCGCGACCTCCTGCTTGCAAAGCAGGCGCTCTCCCAGCTGAGCTACATCCCCTGTGCCCCCAATATGGGCCTCCCAGGACTCGAACCTGGGACCTTGCCCTTATCAGGGGCACGCTCTAACCGGCTGAGCTAGAGGCCCTGCCTTGCAAACAACTCAATAGGGGGAAGGAATCCTCTTCAAATACGGACTAGACAGTTTTGAGAAAATTCTCCGTTATAAAGGAGGTGATCCAGCCGCAGGTTCCCCTACGGCTACCTTGTTACGACTTCGCCCCAGTTGCCAGCCCTGTCATCGGCCCCTGCCTCCGGCTCCGAAGAGCCGGTTAGCTCGGGGACTTCCGACAGGACCGACTTCCGTGGCGTGACGGGCGGTGTGTGCAAGGCCCGAGAACGTATTCACGGGGACATCGCTGATACCCCGTTACTACCGATTCCGGCTTCATGGAGGCGAGTTTCAGCCTCCAATCCGCACCATGACCGGGTTTAGGGATTAGCTCCCCATCGCTGGGTCGCATCCCATTGTCCCGGCCACTGTAGCGCCTGTGTGGCCCCGGGCATAAAGGGCATACTGACCTGACGTCATCCCCACCTTCCTCCGGCTTATCGCCGGCAGTCCCCCTAGAGTGCTCCCCAAACGGGGTAGCAACTAGGGGCAGGGGTTGCGCTCGTTGCGGGACTTAACCCAACATCTCACGACACGAGCTGACGACGGCCATGCACCACCTGTGCCGGGGTTCGTTCCAGAGGAACGAAAACCCTCCGCTTTCGCAGAGGTTACCCCGGCATGTCAAGCCCGGGTAAGGTTCTTCGGTTAGCATCGAATTGAACCAGACGCTCCACCGGTTGTGCGGGCCCCCGCCAATTCCTTTGAGTTTCAGGCTTGCGCCCGTACTCCCCAGGCGGGGCGCTTAACGCGTTAGCTGCGAGCCTGCCCCCGAAGGGACAAGCCCTAGCGCCCATGGTTTACGGCCAGGACTACCCGGGTATCTAATCCGGTTCGCTCCCCTGGCTTTCGTCCCTGACCGTCAGGACAGCCCCAGCAGGCTGGCTTCCCCTTCGGTGTTCCTCCCGAGATCTACGCATTTCACCGCTACCCCGGGAATTCCGCCTGCCCGGGCGTGCCTCAAGTCGGGCAGTTCAGGATGCCGTTCCGCCGTTGAGCGGCGGGCTTTGACATCCCGCTTACCCGACCGGCTGCGGACGCTTTACGCCCAGTGACTCCGCGCAACGCTCGGGACCTACGTATTACCGCGGCTGCTGGCACGTAGTTAGCCGTCCCTTCCTCTGGGGGTACCGTCAAGACCGTGAGCTATTAACCCACGGTCCCTTCGTCCCCCCCGACAGCGGTTTACACCCCGAAGGGCTTCTTCCCGCACGCGGCGTCGCGGGGTCAGGCTTGCGCCCATTGCCCACGATTCCCCACTGCTGCCCCCCGTAGGGGTGCGGGCCGTGTCTCAGTCCCGCTGTGGCCGGCCACCCTCTCAGGCCGGCTACCCGTCATAGGCTTGGTGGGCCGTTACCCCACCAACTACCTGATGGGCCGCGGGCCCATCCCCAGGCGGGAGCATGCAGAGCAGAGGCCCCCTTTGGCCGGGATACCTTAGTGGCACCCGGCATTATGGGGTATTAGCCCCGGTTTCCCGGGGTTATCCCCCTCCTGGGGGTAGGTTACCCACGTGTTACTCACCCGTTTGCCGCTCAGCACCCACCCCCGAAGGGGTGAGCCTGCGCACGACTTGCATGTGTTAGGCGCGCCGCCAGCGTTCGCGCTGAGCCAGGATCAAACTCTTCAAGGAAATCGGGCACAAGCAATAAAAAACTACATTCTGGATCTGGACCCCAGTTCTTGAGGATTCCTTCCCCCTATTCAGTTGCCAAGGAGCCGGCGAGCCTCTCAGGACTCGCTTGTCAGTGCGGTCTATTAATATAACCCAAGGGGGTACCCCCTGTCAAGGGGGTTTTGAGCCTGTTGAAAAAATCGCCACAACTTGGAATATCAAGCAACCGGAAGACCGGATAGTTCTCAAAAGGTTAAGACACGATAAAAGGAGCTCCAGAAGGACCATGTCAAGATAAGCCTTCCAGAATGTAGCACAGGAAAGGGTTTACACGGATGCTTCTTTCAGGTATTAAAATATTCTCTCCCAATTTCTGGAGGTTGATATGGAAAAGCTGCTGAAGGATTACAATCCCTTTCTGGACTTAAAGGAAGGGGAACTCTTTTTAGAAGGCGTTTCTCTGAAAGGTCTCGCCGAGGAGTACGGTACACCTCTTTATGTTTACAGTGCATCCTACATAAGGGAGAGAGTACGGGCATACAGGGAAGCCTTCCCGGATGCTCTTATTTGCTATGCAGTTAAAGCCAACTTCAATCCCGAGGTTATAAGGATTGCAGGGGAGGAAGGTGCGGGAGCGGATATAGTCTCTGGAGGTGAGCTTGTAGCTGCCCTTAAGGGAGGGATAGATCCTTCGAAGATAGTCTATGCAGGTGTGGGTAAGACCGTCCCGGAGCTCGAATTTGCGGTCGATAAGGAAATTCTCATGTTCAACGTTGAATCGAGAGACGAGCTCTATGTTCTTAATGAGATAGCTGGGAAGCTCGGGAAGAAGGCAAGGGTAGCCATAAGGGTAAACCCGGATGTGGACCCCAAGACCCATCCCTACATATCAACGGGGATGAAGAAGAGCAAATTTGGGGTGGACTTCGAAACTGCAAAGGAGGAGTACAGGCTGGCGAGGGAGTTGGAAAACCTTGAGGTGGTAGGAATCCACTGTCATATAGGATCTCAGCTCTTGGACGTGTCCCCTTACAGAGAGGCTGTGGAAAAGGTAGTCGGGCTTTATAGGGAACTCCTCGATGAGGGCTTCGATATCAGATATGTGGATATAGGCGGTGGATTGGGGGTAAAGTACAAGCCGGAGGATAGGGAGCCTACACCGAAGGAGCTTGCGGAGGTTGTTCTTCCCTTGCTGGATGGGATGGAGGCTCAACTCATTCTTGAACCGGGAAGATCGATCACCGGCAACGCCGGTCTTTTAATATCTCAGGTTCAATTCCTGAAGGACAAGGAGATAAAGCACTTCATAATCGTGGACGCTGGCATGAACGACCTCGTCCGTCCCGCTATCTACGGCGCCTATCACCACGTAGTTCCTGTAAAGAGCAGGGGAAGGGAACACATTATAGCGGATATAGTCGGTCCCATATGCGAAACTGGAGACTTCCTTGCCAAGGATCGGAGGATCGAGTGGCTTGAGAGGGGAGACTACATAGCGGTGCTCTCCGCAGGAGCCTACGGCTTCTCCATGGCTTCCCACTACAACGTGAGACCAAGACCTGCAGAGGTTCTCGTTGAAAAGGGTGAGTACACTCTCATAAGAAAACGGGAGGATTACGACTATATACTTAATCCTCCTACGTGAAAAATATTATTGAAAAATAATCTACCTTTGCTATATTTATAGCCATGGAGCTTAAAGAGGATATGCTCGAGAGTTTTGTAGAGAGGTGCAGGCAGGCAGGACTTAAGATAACTCCTCAGAGGGTGGCGGTTTACGAGATACTTCTCAAATCCCACAACCATCCCACCGTTGAAGAGATTTACGAAGAGGTAAAGAAGAGGTATCCCTTCGTCTCCCTTGCCACCGTATACAGAACGGTTGAGACCCTCGAGCAGATGGGTCTTGCTAAGAAGGTCTGCTACTGGGGGAGCTCCGCAAGGTACGACGCCAACATGGATGAGCATCACCACCTTATATGTGTAAAGTGCGGAGCTATAAGGGACATCTACATCGACAAGAACATAGACATCCCCGAGGAGCTCGAAGGCTTTGAAACCTCTGGGTACTCGGTGAATATTTACGGGCTCTGTCCGAAGTGTAAGAAAGATCAGGACTCCTCGTAAACTCCCATCCCAGAAAACTTTTCGAACCTCTCTCTGAGGAGACTATCCAAATCCTTCCTGCAAAGCTCCTTTAAACATCTCCTCAGGAAGTAGGCGAGGATTTTTGCCGAGGCTTTCGCATCCCAGTGGGCGGCACCGTAAGGTTCCGGGATTATACAATCGACGATTTTAAGGTTGTAAAGATCTCTTGCTGTGAGCTTGAGAGCCTTGGCAGCGTCCTTCACTCTGTCCTGCTCCTTCCACAGGATCGCCGCACAACCCTCCGGCGATATAACCGAGTAGTAAGCGTTCTCCATAATACAGACCCTATCGGCAACACCGAGGGCAAGGGCGCCACCGCTTCCACCCTCTCCGATAACTACCGCAATCGTTGGAACTTTTAGATATCCCATGGTGAACATACTCTCCGCTATAGCTTCCGACTGACCTCTTTCCTCTGCACCGATACCCGGGTAAGCCCCGGGTGTATCTATGAAAGTTATAACAGGCATCCTGTACCTCTCGGCAAGCTTCATTATCCTTATCGCCTTCCTGTAGCCCTCCGGATGGGGCATTCCAAAGTTCCTTTCTATTTTCTCTTGCGTTCCTCTTCCCTTCTCATGTCCTATCACCGCAACGGGCTCTCCCCTGAAGTAACCGAACCCGGCGATTATAGCCTTATCGTCCCCAAACCTCCTGTCTCCGTGAAGCTCCACAAAGTCCTTTATCAGCAGCTTTATGTAGTCCGAGGTGTGAGGTCTCTTGGGATGCCTCGCTATCCTCACCCTGTCCCATGGGGATAGGTCTGTATAAACATTCTTTGCCCTCTTCCTGAACTCTCTTTGAAGTTTCCTAAGTTCCTCTTCCACCTCCCTATTCCCAGCACGGTAAAGAGCCCTCAGGTTGTCTATCTTCTCTTTAAGTTCAATCAGCTTCTTTTCAAACTCCAGATACATCGCTGGCTTAATTATACACCCGAGGTGCGCACACAACCCTTTTAGTATGTTCTTGTCAAGTTATTTAAGCAGGGATATATTAATTACACACGGAGGAGAAAGATGGAGTACATCGAGAGGGAAGCGGAAAGACTCTTCGAAGAAGCCTACAACTACCACATGATGGGCGATATAGATAAGGCGATAGCGCTTTACAAGCAGTCCATCGAGATGCAACCCACTGCAAAGGCCTACACCTTCCTCGGATGGGCTTACAGCATGAAGGGAGATCTTGAAAAGGCAATAGACTACTGTAAGAAGGCGATAGAGATAGATCCTGACTTCGGCAACCCTTATAACGATATAGGAGCTTACCTGATAGAACTCGGAAGATATGAAGAGGCTATACCCTGGCTAAAGCAGGCGTTAACAGCGAAAAATTACGATGCGAGACATTTTCCCCACATGAACTTGGCCAGAGCCTACATGGCCATTGGGAGGCTCTACGATGCTCTCGAGGAGGCGAACTTAGCCCTCGAGATAGAACCTGACTACAAGCCTGCCCACGTCATCAGGCATCAGATACTCGGAATGTTAAACTGAGTAGATCTGAGGGAGTTTTCAGGTATAGGTCTGGTTCGACTGAATTTATCTGAACATAACCCCAGAGTGCAAAAGCTGTCCTTGTCCCAGCACCCCTGCCCGCCAGTATGTCCGCCTCAGTATCTCCCACCGTAAGAACTTCGCTTGGCTTTACACCAAGGAAGTCTATAGTTCTCGCAATGGGAATAGGAGAAGGCTTCTTCTCCTCGAAGGTATCGCCTCCAACAACGACGTCAAAGTACTCGAGCAGGTCGAGTCGTTTTAAGATCTCGACGGAAAGCTCCTCAAGCTTATTGGTAACCACCGCAAGCTTTATGTTTTGGCTCCTAAGTCCTTCAAGAACCTCGGGGACACCTTCGTATGGTCTTGTGTGAACTACCGGATTGCTCTTATAGTGTTTTCTAAAAACAGCAACGTGTTCTTCTCTGAAGTCTTCTCCAAGAACCTTCTCCAGGAGAGCTTTTACACCACCACCTATAAGTTTACTCACATCGGGCGGCATCTTCTCCAGCATACCTATCTCTTCAAGGGTGAGCTTCAGAGATAGGGCTATATCCTCCGCCGAGTCTATGAGTGTTCCGTCGAGATCAAATATAACAGCTTTCATGCACAGTTATTCTTTTTAACGTAATCGTTTACATCTTCGGTTTTATAAGCTCCCGTTTTTACATAGTCTATTATGCAGACGAGCTGATTCGGATAAAGGTAGCCCGGTATCTGGAGGATGATGTTCCCCTCTTTATCGTAGAAGATAAGGTTAGGGAAGGAAAGAGCATTTAGAGTCTTAGCCAGTTCGTTTTCAGAGGTTTCTATTATCTTCCCTCCGAAGTTTGCCTTTACCGGAGTGTAGCTTTCGTAGAGTATCTTGTAAAGGTCTATATCCTTCAGGGCCTCTTGAAGAGCTTTCTCCGTTTTCAAGTCTTTATCAAGCTGTTTGCAGTAAATACAGCTCTTACTCTCCACTATAAGCAGGGCATAGTCCTTCTGGGGAATTAGGACCTTCTTTTCAGCCTTTTCCTCCGAAGGAGCAGGAAGCTCCGCCCTCTTCTGACCTTCACAGGAAACTATTAAAGCGACTATTAGAGTTAGAAAAAGCGTTAACGCTCTCATCGCTCGTTCCTCCGACGACTGTCAAATAAAAATATAAGTCACAGCTTGAGCACCGCCTCCTTTATCCTTCCTATACCCTCCTCTATGTTCTCCATACTGGTGGCGTAGGAGAGTCGAAGGTAACCCTCCGTCCCGAAGGGCGAGCCGGGGACGCAGGCGACCTTCACCTCCTCGAGGAGGTATTCGGCGAGCTTTATATCACTCCCGAGCTTTTTAGCGTAATAGGAGAAGTCTGGGAATATGTAAAAGGAGCCCTTTGGTTTGAAGACGCTCACCTCAGGTATGTCCTTCAATAGCTCGTAAGCTCTGTTTCTCCTCTTCAGGAACTCCGCCCGCATCTTCTCCGGGAACTTCTTTGCTTCCGGATTCTTCAGTGCCTCGAGGGCACCGTACTGGGCGAAGGTGGTAACGTTGGAGACGGTCTGGCTGTTCAGGTTAGCTATAACCTTTGAGTACTTTTCCGGGCAGGCTACGTATCCGACCCTCCATCCCGTCATTGAGTAGGTTTTGGAGAAGGCGTTTACCGTAAAGGTAAGCTCTCTTACCTCCGGTGAGAGGGAAGCGGGGCTAACGAACTCCTCATCGTAAACGAAGGTTTCGTAACACTCGTCGGAGATAAGGTATATGTTCCTCTCCACACAGAACTCGGCTAATCTCTTAAGCTCCTCCTTGGGGTAAACGGCTCCCGTGGGATTGTTAGGTGAGTTTATAACAACCGCCTTGGTTCTGGGGGTTATGTACTCTTCAAGCAGTTCTACAGTGGGGATAAATCCGTTATCCTGAGAAGTGGGAACTTCTACGGGAACTCCGCCCAAGAGTCTTATCTGTTCGGGGTAGGTCACCCAGTAGGGGGACGGAAGGAGTACTTCATCGCCCTCGTTCAAGATCGTCATGAATATCAGGAAGAGAATCATCTTAGCCCCTGTAGAAACCACTATCTCCGAAGGTTTGTACTCTATTCTGTTCTCTTCAAACAGCTTCTTGGCAAGGGCTTCCCTGAGTTCGGGAATACCCGCAGAAGGGGCGTACTTGGTTCTTCCCTCCTTAAGAGCTTTTATACAAGCTTCCTTTATAAACTCAGGGGTATCGAAGTCCGGTTCTCCCGCGCCGAAACCTATTACGTCTACACCCTTTGCCCTGAGCTCCTTAGCCTTTGCGGTTATGGTCAGGGTCGCGGAGGGCTTGAGCTGGGATACCCTTCGGGATAGCATGAATAAATTATAGCTTACACAAGCCCTTCCTTTACGAGGAGTTCGGCTATCTGAACCGTATTGGTCGCCGCACCCTTCCTTATGTTGTCCGCCACCACCCACATCGCCAACCCGGGGGTGAACACTATATCCTCCCTGATCCTTCCTACGAAAACTTCGTCCCTTCCAGCCGCGTCTACAGCGAGGGGATACTCGTTGTTTTTGGGATCGTCCACGACCACGACTCCGGGAGCTTTGGAGAGAATATCCCTCGCGGTTTCCGGAGGTATAGCCTTCTTCGTCTCCAAGTGGATAGCCTCTGAGTGGGAGTAGAAGACGGGAACTCTGACCGCGGTGGCGGAGACCCTTATGTTCTCATCGTGCATTATCTTCCTCGTTTCGTTGAGCATCTTCATCTCTTCCCTCGTGTAGTCGTTTTCCAAGAATACGTCTATGTGGGGAACAACGTTGAAGGCTATCTGTTTGGCTATGTATTTGGCTTCGGGCATGGGTCTTCCTTCGCACCACGCCCTCGTCTGCTCTTCGAGCTCCCTTATAGCCTTGGCTCCCGCACCGGAGACCGACTGATAGGTAGCTACTACCACCTTTGTTATTCCTGCGTAGTCGTAGATGGGCTTCAGAGCCACGACCATCTGTATTGTTGAGCAGTTGGGGTTGGCTATTATCCTTTTGTTTTTGAACATGTGAATGTCTTCAGGGTTGACCTCCGGGACGATGAGGGGAACCTCCGGATCCATCCTCCAGGCAGAGGAGTTATCTACAACGACCGCTCCGTCGGCGGCGAACTTGGGAGCGTACTCCTTACTTATGCTCCCACCGGCGGAGAAGAGGGCTATGTCTATCCCTTTAAAGCTCCTCTGCTTGCTGAGAGCCCTAACTTCGTACTCCTTGCCTCTGAAGGTGAGTTTGGTTCCCTCGGATCTTTCGGAGGCAAAGAGGATTAGATCGTCAACGGGAAAGTTTCTCTTCTCTAAAATCTTCAGAAATGTTCTTCCTACCTCACCCGTCGCACCCACTATGGCAACCCTGTAACCCATGGGGAAGATTATAATTCACTTTTGACTTATAATTAAGAGTTCCCACGAACTGCTCGGAGGTCAGAGATGAAAGCCATCGCCTTTGGTTTCCCAAAGCTCGGAGAGAAGAGGGAGTTTAAGAAGCTCCTTGAAGACTTTTGGAAGGGGAGTATAAGCGAGGAGGAGCTCCACGCGGGAATGAGGGACTTAGCCCTCTGGAGGGCGGAGCTCTATAAAGAGAACGTAGACGTAATACCTTCCAACGAGCTCTCCTACTACGACTTCATGTTAGATACCGCTCTGATGGTGGGAGCCGTCCCCCAGAGGTTCGGAGAGTTCAAGGGAATGGAGACATACTTCGAGATGGCTCGTGGGAAGAACGCCCTCGAGATGACCAAGTGGTTCAACACCAACTACCACTACCTCGTCCCCGAAATTGAGAGGGAAGAGTTTAAATTGTTCATAAACAAGCCCCTCAACGACTACACCTTCTACAGGCAAAAGGGTTACGAGACAGCACCCCAGATAATAGGACCTTTCACCTTCCTCAGGATGTCCAAAGCCCTCAGGAGGAAGGAAGGGGAACTTCCCATTTACGAGATAGAGAAGATAGAGGACAAAAATCAGTTCGAGAGGCTCGCCCAGAAACTTACCCCCGTTTACAAGAATGTATTGGAGTCCCTGAAGAAGGCAGGTTGTCAGAGGGTTCACATAGAGGAGCCCGCTTTGGTCTTAGACACCGAAGACTGGCAGTGGGACGTGGTGCATAGCGTTTACTCCGAACTCTCAAAGGTCGGAATCGATATAGCCCTCTTTACCTACTACGACAGCGTCTCGGACTACGAGAGGTATGTCTCCCTTCCCGTTCGGGCGCTACACTTTGACCTCGTCTCCAACTCCGAAAACTACGAAAACATAAAGAAGTTCGGCTTTCCGAAGGATAAGGAGCTAATAGCGGGAGTCATAAACGGAAGACAGCCATGGAGGGCGAACCTCAGCGAGAAGCTCCGTCTCCTTGAGGAACTTTCCAAGCTCACCGAAAACCTCTCGGTCTCCAACTCGTGCCCCCTCTACCATCTTCCTGTTACCGTAGAGCCCGAGGAGGAACTGCCCGAAGGTCTCAAAGAGAGACTCGCCTTCGCGAAGGAGAAGCTCCAAGAACTTAAGATTTTAAAGACCGCCTTCGGCGGTAATGAAGAGGCTCTTAAGAAGGTGAAGGAGAGCAAGGAACTCCACGAAGTCAGCTTCGGAGAGAATGCGGAGGTCAGGAGAAGGATAACCGCCCTTAAGGAGGAGGACTTCAGGAGAGAGCTACCTTACAAGGAGAGGGACAAGATACAGAGGGAAAGGCTCAACCTCCCCCTCTTCCCTACCACCACCATAGGCTCTTTCCCTCAGACTCCCGAAGTTCGCAAGATGAGAACCGCCTACAGGACCGGAAAGATAAGCGAGCAGGAGTACAAGGACTTCATAAGAAAGCAGATAGAGCACGTGATAGCCTTCCAGGAGGAGGTGGGTCTGGACGTCCTCGTCCACGGAGAGTTTGAGAGAACGGACATGGTAGAGTTCTTCGCCTTCAAGCTCGACGGTGTGGCAACCACCAAGCACGGATGGGTTCTCTCCTACGGCTCACGGGTTTACAGACCCCCCATAATCTACGGAGACGTATCAAGACCCAAACCTATGACCCTTGAGGAGATAACCTACGCCCAGTCTTTAACTCAAAAGCCCGTCAAAGGGATGCTCACGGGACCCGTTACTATCCTCAACTGGAGCTACTACCGAGAGGACGTTCCCAAGAGGGAGATAGCCTACCAGATAGCCTTAGCCCTCTTAGATGAGGTGAGAGACCTTGAGAGCGCAGGGATAAAGATAATTCAGATAGACGAACCTGCCTTCCGAGAGGGAGTCCCCCTCAAGAGGAGAGACTGGGCGGACTACTTCGACTGGGCGGTCAAAGCCTTCAGGCTCTGCTCGAGGGCAAAGCCGGAGACCCAGATACACACCCACATGTGCTACTCGGAGTTCAACGAGATAATTGAATACATCTACCAGATGGACTTCGACGTCATATCTATAGAGGCATCAAGGAGCAAAGGGGAAATAATAGAAGCCTTTGAGAGGTTCAAGGGTTGGGACAGACAGATAGGCATAGGAGTCTATGACATCCACTCTCCCGCGATCCCTACGAAGGAGGAGATGAAGTTAGTGATGGAGAGGGCTATGAAGGTTCTGCCCAAGGAACTCCTCTGGGTAAACCCCGACTGCGGACTCAAGACGAGGAGGTGGGAGGAGGTAGAGCCCGCCCTCAAGAACATGGTCGAGATGGCTCAGGAGCTAAGACAGGAGGTTATGGCAGGGGTTTAGACTAAGCTTTTAGCATGGTATAGGCTCCTCATCAGGTTTGGAAGTAGGAATAAAACAGGTCCTCTGCCTGAGGTTCCCTCAGTGATTCTCTAACTTCCTTATCTTTTCAAGAACGCTCTTGAAGGGCTCTGGATTCTCTATCTCGAAGACCCTCCACTCTCCTGTTCCCGGGTGGTGAAAGCCAAGTCTATAAGCGAGGAGCATATTGCACTCCCCCATAAGATCGTTTATCTCCTCGGGGACGGAACTCCTCTTAAATCCGTAGGTTCTGTCTCCTAAAACAGGAAAGCCGAGGGAGGAGAGGTGAACCCTTATCTGGTGCGTCCTCCCGGTATGGATCTTTACTTTGAGGAGGGATATATCCAGCTTCCGAAACCTTTCTAAAACCCAGAACTCCGTCTTGGCAGGCTTAGAGGAAGGGGAGAAAACGGAAAACTTTTTCCTCTGAACCGGATGCCTGCCTATAGGGAGCTCTATCACTCCATGATCCTGCTGGGGAACTCCCTTTACGATGGCCCTATAGAGCTTCTCCGTCCTTCTTTCAGCGAACTCTTCGGAAAGTTTCCTGTGGGCCGTATCGTTCTTGGCGACCACCATTATTCCCATTGTCTCCCTGTCGAGCCTGTGGACTATCCCCGGTCTCTCGAACCCACCGATGGAGGAGAGGTTCCTTAAATGGTAGAGGAGGGCGTTCACGAG
Organism: Hydrogenivirga okinawensis; assembly: GCF_055385515.1. Lineage (NCBI taxonomy): Bacteria > Pseudomonadati > Aquificota > Aquificia > Aquificales > Aquificaceae > Hydrogenivirga > Hydrogenivirga okinawensis. The sequence goes on from NZ_AP042386.1 coordinate 1,218,949, forward strand.
CGTTCCCGAGGTGTAACCCGGCGAAGGATGGACGACAAGCCCGCAGGGCTTGAAAACCACCGCTATGTCCTCGTCCTCGTAGATTATGTCTATCGGTATGTTCTCGGGCTTTACCTCCAAAGGCTCTGGCTCCGGAACGTTCAGGATCACCCTGTCTCCCCTTTTAACCTTCTTTGAAGGCTTCCTTACCTCCTCCCCGTTTACGTAGACGAAGCCCTGTTCTACCAGCTTTTTTATGTAGCTCCTCGAGAGATCAGGGTAGGCTCTGCTCAGAAAGGTATCGAGCCTTTGATCCTCATGAACCTCAAACTCAAGACTCTCCGCTATCCTTTTCATCTAAGTTTATGTATATCCTTATCTCCTTCGGATCCTCTTCAAGGTTCAGACTTTTTATAAAACCGAGCACCGTACCCCTCAGGGCTCTCATGGGGAAGTCCTTGAGTCTCACTTTCTTTCCGTTCACCTCGAGAACTATCTTTTCCTTCATGGACTTCATTTTAAAATACTTCGGTGGCGGTTCTCGTGAGGATATTTCTTAGGGAGAGTGAAGAGATCGAAGAGAAACCTCTTTACAAGTTCATTGTGGAACTTCTCAGGGAAAGGGGAATTGGAGGAGCCACAGCACTTAAAGCTATCTTGGGTTACGGAACCACCGGGGAGTTCCACTACGAAGGAATAGAGAGCTTGTCTTACGACCTTCCGGTTGTTATAGAGTTCGTTGAAGAGGAAAGTAAAGCGAAAGAGGTGATCGAGGAGATCGGGGAGTATCTCCGTAGAGGTCTGATAACTATGGAGAGGGCTGAGGTATGGAAGTACTCGTCGCGGTAGCTATCGGAGGAGCCACAGGATCCCTGTTAAGGTTCTTGATTTCAAAGTTCGTCCAGACGCAGGTGGGGATAGACTTTCCTTTGGGAACCCTCTTAGTAAACGTGATCGGAGCTTTCTTGATAGGTCTCTCTTACTCCTACCTTGTGGAAAGATTGATCTTATCGCCCGAGGCAAGGGCTATGATAATCACCGGATTCCTCGGAGGTCTTACCACCTTTTCCACCTTCTCCTACGAGAGCTTCAACCTACTCTTCAACGGTGAGTTGACGAAGTTCCTCCTCTACGTAGGGACGACGAACATAGTAGGGATACTCATGACTTTGATAGGCTACAACCTCGGGAGGGCTGTATGAGGTGCGAGGAGGCTGTTTTAGTCAGGATCTTCATAGGTGAGAACGACAGACACGAGGGGAAGCCCCTATACAAGTTCATAACGGAACTCTGCAGAGATAGAGGTGTTGCGGGGGTTACGGTCTTCAGAGGGATATTAGGATACGGGAAATCCTCGGTCATCCACGAGCAGAAGATTCTAAAGCTCTCCTCCGACCTGCCCATAGTTATAGAGATAGTGGACTGTGAGAAGAAGATAGAGGAGGTTCTTCCGGAGATATCCGAGCTCATCGAAGGCGGCCTTATAACTCTGGAAAAGGTTAGGGTCATAAGATACAATTGATCTCATGGACGGGGATGCCTTCCTCTTCATGTTCCTCTCTTGGGCTCTTATCCTGGGACTAGACCTCTTCTGCTTCACTCTGCTCTTCCTCAAACCTCCCATACCAGAACCAGCTCCCCCTAAGGAGATAGAGGAACTGAAAGAAGAGGAAGAGGAGATAACTTAAACCGGGGGCTTCAGGTAGAGGGGTTCTATATTAAAGACGTTCTCCCCTTCGGGCTTTTCCTTTAAAAGCTCGTAAGCGTATATCCCACCGTAGGCGGAAAAGGGAAAGAAGGGATGTAAGAACCTTTCTCCGGTTATGCAGAGTTCTTCGAATACGGACAGACTGATCCCGAACCCTTTTATCTTCTCTTCTCTGTACAGATTGACTTCGGAAACCTTGGTTTTCTCGAAAACTCTGTAAAAGACATTCGTGCTCACCTTCAGGTAGGGAACTTTGGGCAGGGGTGCAGGGGTGAACCTTCCGAGCAAATATAGGTTCTCGAAGGAGACTATAGGCTTTTTCAGGGTGTAAGCCAAGGTCTTCATGAAGGTTACCCCGATCCTGAGCGAGGTGAGGTATCCTACACCGACCGATACAGCGAAGGCATCGAACTCCTCGGGTCTTATACACTGCTCGTCAAGAACCTTCGGCAAGTTCTGGAGAGTCTTTTTATCCGTATCGAGGTAGTGAATCAGTTCTACTCTCCCCTCCTCCACTACCGAGAAGTTGAAGAAGGAGAAGGAGGTGTCTAAGGAGAGTATCCTCATAACTGAGGCACTTTTTCGTAGTGGGGGAAGATCTGCTCCCAAGCGTAGGAAACTCTCAGGATCGTCGCCTCGTCCCAGGGTCTTCCTATGAGCTGTCCTCCGACGGGGAGACCGTTCACCCAACCTATCGGTATCGATATTCCCGGAAGACCGGCAAGGTTCACCGGAACAGTGAGTATGTCCGAAAGATACATCTCTATGGGATTCTCAAGCCTCTCACCCAGTTTGAAGGGGAGGGTCGGCGTCGTGGGACTTGCTATAAAGTCTACCTTCTCGAAGGCTCCCATGAAGTCATCGTATATAAGCCTCCTGACTCTCTGAGCCTTAAGATAGTAAGCGTCGTAGTATCCTGCCGAGAGGGCAAAGGTTCCTAACATTATCCTCCTCTTTACCTCAGCTCCGAAACCCTCGTCCCTCGTCTTGGCGTACATCTCATAAAGGTCGCCGTAATCCTTTGCCCTATATCCATACTTCACCCCGTCGTAACGGGCAAGGTTTGAGGAGGCTTCTGAGGGAGCTACTATGTAGTAAGCAGGGATAGCGTACTTCACGTGAGGGAGAGAGACCTCCACTACCTCACAGCCGAGTCCTTCGAGAGATCTTATGAACTTATCGAAGGTGTCCCTTATCTCTTTCTGGATCCCGAACTCGAAGAACTCCTTGGGAAGTCCGACCTTGAGACCTCTTACATCCTTTTTGATCTCTTCGGAGTAGTTGGGAACGGGCTTACTGGCAGAGGTCGAGTCCTTCGGATCGTGTCCGCTTATGACCTCCAAAACTAAGGCGACGTCTTCCGTTCTCCTCCCGAAGACACCTATCTGATCGAGGGAAGAGGCGAAAGCTACAAGTCCGTACCTCGAGACCCTACCGTAGGTAGGCTTTATCCCTATCACTCCGCAGAAGCTTGCTGGCTGACGTATGGATCCTCCTGTATCCGATCCAAGGGAAACAGGGGCGGATAGAACCGAGACCGTCGCCGCCGAACCTCCGGAGGACCCTCCGGGGACCCTCTCCGTGTCCCAGGGGTTTCTCGTGGGGAAAAAGGCGGAGTACTCGGTGGAGGACCCCATGGCGAACTCGTCCATGTTTGTCTTACCAACAAAAATCGCCCCCTCTTTCCTTAACCTTTCTATCACCGTCGCATCGTAGGGAGCTATGAAGTTCTCCAATATCTTGGAAGCGCAGGTACATCTCTCTCCCTTGATGAGTATGTTGTCTTTTACCGCTATCGGGAGCCCGAAGAGCTTTCCTTCTGGTTTTCCCTTTTCCTTCTCCTTAGCATCATCGATAGCCTTCTCGAAGAGGGGTGTTATATAAGCCCTCACCTTATCCTCAGTTTCTGAGAACCTCTCTGCGAAAGCTTCCACGATCTCGGAGGGCTTCACCTCTCCCTTAGCTACGAGCTCTGAGAGATCCTTGAGTGATCTTTGCCAAAGCATGCTAATTATTTTAACTTTAAGCTATGATCCTATCCCTTCCCAAACCGAGGACGAAGGGGGAGATGAGCGTAGAGGAAGCGCTGCTCAGGAGGAGATCGGTGAGGGAGTACTCCCCTCAACCCCTAACCTTAGAAGAGGTCTCCCAGCTCCTCTGGTCTGCTCAGGGAGTAACTCACCCTTACGGCTTCAGGACAGCTCCTTCCGCTGGAGCTCTCTATCCCTTGGAAGTTTACATACACGCTACGAGGGTGCTGGATCTCGAAGTGGGAGTTTACAGATACGATCCTCACAGGCACGCCCTCTTGGCAGTCAGGCTGGGTGACTACTCCAAAGACATCTACAGGGCTGGTCTCTCTCAGGAGCAGATACTCTTGGCGCCTCTCATAGTCCTATTTTTCGCCGTATTTGAGAGAACAACGGTGAAGTACGGCAGAAGAGGTATAAGGTACGTCTTAAACGAGGTCGGACACGCAAGTCAAAACCTTTACCTTCAGGCGACAGCTCTGGATCTCGGAACAGTTGTCATCGGAGCCTTCTACGACGAGGATCTAAAGGATATAGTCGGTGCAAGAACGGATGAGGAGCCCCTATACATTATGCCGGTAGGGAGGTTAGAATAGAGCCATGTGTGGAATAGTGGGTTATACGGGTAAGGAGGCGGCACTCCCCCTGATACTGGGAGGGTTGGAGAGACTCGAGTACAGAGGATATGATTCCGCCGGCGTGGCAATAGTGGAGGACGGGAAGCTCGTAGTCGAGAAGAAGGTGGGGAAGATAAGGGAGCTCGTGAGGAGCCTTTGGGGGAAGCCCTACAAGGGAAAGACGGGGATAGGTCATACAAGGTGGGCTACCCACGGGGAGCCCTCCGAGGAGAACGCCCACCCCCATACCGACGAGAAGGAAAGGTTCGCCGTAGTCCACAACGGCATAATAGAGAACTACTTGGAGCTGAGGAGGGACCTCGAGGCTCAGGGGGTTAAGTTCAGGTCCAACACTGATACCGAGGTTATAGCTCACCTGATATCGAGGAACTACGAGGGAGACCTCCTTGAAGCAGTTCTAAAGGTAGTCGGTAAGCTGAGGGGAGCTTTCGCCTTTGCGGTGATAACGGTTCATGAACCCAACCGCATAGTCGGGGTGAAACAGGGAAGCCCCCTTGTGGTCGGCATAGGTGAGGGAGAGAACTTCTTAGCTTCAGACATACCTGCCATACTCCCCTACACCCGCCGGGTTATCACCCTGAACGATGGAGAGATTGCGGACCTTACCCCTGAGGGGGTGAACATCTACGACTTCAACGGCAATCCCGTTACCAAAGAGATCATGCTCGTTCAGTGGGACATCATCTCGGCAGAGAAAGCGGGCTTTAAGCACTTCATGCTCAAGGAGATCTACGAACAGCCCAAGGCGGTCGGGGACACTGTAAGGGGGCTGATCTCCGAGGAGGAGATTCCCTTCTCTTTAAAAGATTTCAGGAGAATACTCATAATAGCCTGCGGAACCTCCTACCATGCGGGTCTTGTAGGCAAGTTCTGGATAGAGAAGTACTCTGGAGTTCCTACGGAGGTCGTCTACGCCTCCGAGTTCAGGTACGCTGACTATCCAGTTTCCGAGGAGGATCTGATCATAGGAGTATCCCAGTCGGGCGAGACGATAGACACGAAGTTCGCGGTGAACTTTGCCAAGGAAAAGGGAGCCAAAACCCTCGCTATTGTTAATGTAATAGGAAGTTCCATAGATAGAGAGTCGGATTACTCACTGCACACCCACGCGGGACCTGAGATAGGGGTGGCGGCGACGAAAACCTTCACCGCTCAGCTTGCGGCTCTTTACTACCTCGCCTCCCAGTCCCATCCCGAAAGGGACAGGCTGATAAGGGAGCTCCTCAAAGTTCCAGCTAACATAGAGAGGACCCTTGAAGAATCTGAGGAAGTGGAGAAGCTCGCCGAAAAGTACATGAAGAAGAAGGACTTCCTTTACTTGGGAAGGTATCTCAGCTACCCTATAGCACTCGAGGGTGCCCTTAAGCTCAAGGAGATCTCCTACATCCACGCGGAGGGATATCCTGCCGGGGAGATGAAGCATGGACCCATAGCCCTGATAGATGAAAACATGCCCGTAGTGGTCGTCGCCCCTCAGGACAGGGTTTACGAAAAAACGCTTTCGAATATAGAAGAGATCAGGACGAGGAAAGGTATAGTTATAGCTGTGGGCTTCCGGGGAGATCAGAAGCTCGAGAAGCTGTCTCATAATCTTATCAGCGTACCTCCGGTTGAAGAGGACTTCTCCCCCTTCGTTACTGCCGTTCCCTTACAGCTCCTTGCATACCACATAGCGAGCAAGCTCGGACTCGACGTGGATCAGCCGAGAAATCTTGCTAAGACCGTTACTGTTGAGTAAACAGGAATTCTAAGAGAACTTTCTGAGTGTGAAGTCTGTTCTCAGCTTGGGTAAAGATGAAATCGGCAAACCTCTCGAAAACCTCCTCCGTTATTTCCTCACCTTTTTTGGCCGGGAGGCAGTGCATAACGAGAGCACTCTCCTTGGCGTGGGAGAGGAGTTCCTCGTTCACCTGAAAGGGTTTCAGAGCTTCTACCTTCTCCTCACTCTTATCGTCCCCCATGCTGAACCACACGTCGGTGTAAATCACGTCCGCATCGCGAACCGCCTCCACCGGGTTGGTGGTTAGGTATATATTTCCACCGGTGAAGTTGGAAAGGTCGAGACCCGCCTGAAGGTAGTAGCTGTCTGGACCGTAGTCTTCGGGAGTCGCAACGAACAGATTCAGACCAAAGAGACCCGCTGCAACGAGCCACGTATTACATACGTTGTTCCCGTCTCCCACGTAGGCTATCTTTATCTCCTTAATTCCCTCTCCGAATTTCTCGTAGAGGGTAAAGACGTCACTAAGTAATTGACACGGATGGGATTTGTCGGTTAGAGCGTTTATCACGGGGATATCCGACCACTTTCCGAACTCTTCGAGCCACGTGTGGGAGTAAGTCCTCACGATTATTCCATCGAGGTATCTCGATAGGGTCCTTGCCGTGTCTCTCACGTCCTCCCCCCTCGAGAGCTGGAGCTGGCTCTCTTGAAGAAAGAAGGAGTTACCTCCGAGCTGATTTATAGCGACCTCAAAAGATACCCTCGTCCTCGTTGAAGGTTTTGTGAAGAGAAGGGCTACGTTCTTTCCCTTCAGAGCCCTCTCGATCTCCTCCTCTCCCGACTTTACCTTCCCGGTCCTCTTCACTATGTACCAGGCTTCTTCGGGATCGAGGTTCCAGAGATCTATAAAATCTCTTCTCATAGGATTATTATATCCCCATGAAGATACTGAAAGCTAAGGAGATGTCCGCTCTCGACAGGAGGACGATAGAGGAGATAGGTATTCCCTCAGTGGTTCTCATGGAGAACGCGGCGAGAGGACTCCTGAAGGCTGTAGAGAAGCACTTTTCAGAGGCTAAGAGAATCCTCGTAGTTGCTGGAAAGGGAAACAATGGAGGCGACGGGCTCGCCCTGGCGAGGATGCTCTATCTAAAGGGCAGGAAGGTCGATTGCTATCTTGCTCTGGGAGAACCTAAGGGAGACGCCCTGCTGCAGCTCAATATCCTTAAAAACCTCAATCTCGAACCCCTCACTAAGGAGCCGAACTTAAAGGATTACGACCTGATAGTTGATGCCCTCTTCGGAACCGGATTCGAGCCTCCGATCAGGGGCGAGGTGGGAGAGCTCATAAAGAGGATGAACGAGAGCGGCGTCCCTATCCTTTCCATCGATATTCCCTCCGGACTCTCCGCCAACACTGGAAGGGTGTTCAAACCCTCCGTGAGAGCCTCCGTCACGGTTACCTTTCAGTTCCCCAAAGTGTGCCATGTCCTCTTTCCCGCTGCCAAACTCTGCGGTGAGGTCCTCGTTGTAGATATATCTATCCCAGAGGACTTAGCTAAGGGTATAAAGAGATCCACGATAGAGGTGGAAGATCTCCTGATACCCCAAAGGGAGAGGGACACCTACAAGAACAGGGAGGGACACGTCCTGATAGTGGGTGGGAGCAGGGGAAAGACGGGGGCAGTGATGATGTCCGCTATGGCTGCCACGAGGACGGGGAGCGGTCTGGTTACCGTCGGCGTTCCGGAGGAACTCGATCCTATTCTCGAAGTGAACCTTGTGGAGGAGATGAGCTTTCCACTCCCGGGTAAGGAGAGGCTATCTTACTTCTGCGTTGAAAAGATCCTCGAGGAGCAGGAGAGGTTCTCCGCCTTAGCCATGGGTATGGGGATGGACAGGTACGAGGAAGGACAGGACATAGTGAGGGATCTGATAACCGGATGGGGAAAGCCTATTCTCCTTGATGCCGATGGGATTAACAATCTCGCCGATCTCGGAAACCTCGATATCCTTAAGGATAGAGAAATTCCAGTGGTTCTCACTCCCCATGTGGGGGAGTTCGCAAGGCTTACAGGATTAAGTTCCTTGGAGATCATAGAGAACCAGATCGATGTGGCTCAGGAGTTCTCTCTGAAAAACAGGTGTTATGTAGTTCTGAAGGCAGCGAGAACCGTGATTACAACTCCCGAGGGGGAGGCGTTTGTCTCCATGAGAGGAACTCCTGCCATGGCAAAGGGAGGTGTAGGCGACGTCCTGTCTGGTGTTTTAATCTCCCTAATCGGCAGGGGTATGGATATAAAGGAAGCTCTCAAGACAGGCGTCTTCCTCCACGGGCTTGCGGGTGAGATAGCGGAGGAGAAACTACACAGGGAATGCCTCAGGGCGAGAGATCTTATAGAGGCTATCCCGAAGGCGTATAAGAGTATTGAAAATTTCTTAAAAGGATCCGATACTATTAGGTGAGATGATAGACAAGGTAAACCTGAACAGGCTTATAGGACAGGCGCTCGAGACGGAGAAGAAGGTTAAGAAGAAGGAAACTTCGGAAGTTCAGAGAGTAACGGGTTCGGGCGATGTGGTTGAGATATCAGACGTGGCGAGGAAGGCTCTCGAAGCCGATTACGAGGACATATCCCAAAAGGTAAAGAAAATTAAAGAAGAAATAGCTCGGGGAACCTACGAGGTTAACGCAGACAAGATAATTGAAGGCTTTAAGAAGTTTTTCTCTTAAATAGCTTCCAGAAGCATCTTCGTATAACTTTCCTTAGGGCTATCAAAAATTCTGTAGACGTCCCCCTCCTCTATAACCCTGCCTTCCTTCAGAACCACGACCCTGTCTCCTACCTCAGCAACAACGCCGAAGTCATGGGTAACAAGGATTATGGACTTTCCCTCCGATCTTAACCTCCTGAAGAGATTAAGGATCCTCTTCTGAACTGAAACGTCTAAGGCGGTGGTCGGCTCGTCAGCGAGCAGGAGTTTGGGCTCACAGACTATAGATATCGCTATACAGACCCTCTGCTTGAGCCCTCCCGAAAGCTGGTGGGGATACATGTTAAACTTTTCCTCCGGCTTGGGGATCCCCGCCTTTCTCAAAGCCTCTATCGCTTTAGATCTACTGTCCGTAGCCCCGGGAAAGTGACTTTTGTAGGTTTCCTCTATCTGAGAGCCAACGGTAAAGAGGGGATCGAGGTAAGCGGAAGGCTCCTGAAAAATCATACCTATATCTTTCCCTCTCATTTTTCTCCTCTCACTTTCCGAAACTTTTAGCAGGTCTATTCCGTCGAACTTAACCTCGCCCTCAACCTTTGCGTTTTCTGGAAGAAGCCCGGCTATGGAATAGAGTATCGAGGACTTTCCTGAGCCTGACTCTCCGACTATGCAGAGTACCTCTCCCTTCTTCACATCAAAAGAGATATCGTAAAGAACCCTGTTGTTCCCGTACCAGAGGTTAAGACCCTTGACTTCAAGAAGGTTCATATTTATTCTTCTGCTAAGAGGTTTTCTACCGCTTCCTTCAGCCTGTCGTAGGTGGAGAAGAGATCCTGGGAGATCACCTTCGTATTGGCTATTACCGGCATAAAGTTAGTATCTCCGCTCCAGCGGGGGACGACGTGCATGTGGATATGGCTTTCCAAACCGGCACCTGCCGGTCTTCCAAGGTTATAGCCTACGTTAAAACCGTGGGGTTTAAAGACCTTCTTAAGAGCCTTCAGGGATAGCCTCAGTAACCGATCCATCTCCAAGACCGTTTCCTCGTCGAGCTGTTCGTAATCTCCCACGTGTTCTATCGGAACTATCATCAGATGTCCAGAGTTGTAGGGATATTTGTTGAGAATTATGAAGCTCCTCTCTCCCTTGTGGAGAACCAGAACCTCCTTCCATCTCTCTGGTGGCTGGCTTACGGCGTGGCAGAGGAAACAACCCTCTATATTATCGACATTTTCTACGTAGTGGCTCCTCCACGGTGCCCAGAGTATATCCATCGCCATCTATATTAACATTAAACCGATGGTTCTCCTGCTGCTCCTCCTGAGTCTATCCTTCGCCCAGGTAAAGGTTCTTTCCACAGAGAGGAACGAGGGGAGTTTCGCGATCGGGAGTCTTGAAGATGGGGTTTGCTTCGTAGGTAGGGAAGACAGAGGAGAGAATAATTACGATGCTCTCGTGGGTGTGTGTTCGGATAAGTGTAAGGTCTATTCGGTAGGATCTCGGAAGGACGACTACAGCTACACTGTGGTTAGCTTCGGGAGAGCATGCCTCGCGGGTCTGGTAACTTTCGGCAGGGGAAACATGGACATAGCCCTCGTCGAGTTCGGACCTAACGGGGTGAGGGTGAGAAGTACCCTCGGTAGAAAGGCGGATGAGATGCTCTGGTATATGACGGAGGTAAAGAACGGCTTTGCACTAGTGGGAGGCGTGTTCGAAAGGAACTGGGACATCCTCATTATCAGGTTGAGTAGAGACCTTAAGGTCCTCTGGTCTAAGCGAATAGGAACTGAGAAGGACGAGTACGCCTACGGCGTGGTTCAGAAAGGAGATAAGTACTACGTCGCTGGTAGGAGTAACTTCAGGGGAAACTGGGACGGCTTCCTCCTCGTTCTCAGCGAGCAAGGGGATCTCTTATCCTCCTCCCTCTACGGAAGTCCAAAGAAGGATTACTTCCGCTACGTCGGTCTTTACAAAGGTCATATCCTTGCCGTCGGCAGAACGGAAGAGAGAGACGACAGCGATGTCCTTTTAATCCTCCCGGAGGAGGGTAGGTATTATGCCTACGACGGAGGAGATTTCGATTACGGAAGAGTTTTCAGAGAAACGCGAGACGGTCTCGTGCTCATGGGAGATACCTACAAAAGTGGAGATTCGGACGGACTCCTCCTCTATCTGAACGGCGACTTTGAGGTAAAGGGCGCCTACACCCTCGGAGGTGAGGGCATAGAGTCGGTAAGGTTCCTCGATGGAAGCCTCAACTTCGCAGGTTACACTTACTCCTTCACCTTGGATAACGACATAATGATCGGTAGGCTTCCTCCAAAGTGCTTGGTGAGGAGGAAGGAAGTCATCCCCGTTAGGGTGAAGATAGAGAGATTCCCCTATCCAGTAAAAGAAGAGGACTATCCCCTCGAGAGTCCTCTCCTGAACTTCAAAGTCCGGAAGGTTGAGATAAGGGAGATAGATCCTTGTGGATTAGCCGTAGACTAACTCCTTCACCTTGGCGGTAAGGTCCTTTATCTCCTCCCTGATCTCCCCGCCTCTCCAAGAATCAAGGAGGTTTTCATAAAGGTAATCCCTCTCCTCCTCATCGAACTCTTCCCATTCGACGGACTTCAAGATCTCCTTTCCTCTCTCGTTTATCTTCTCCGGCACTTCCCTCCCCGACATCTCACACCATAAGATCGTCCAGGCTCTGGCTAAGGCTATAGGGTGGTAACCGCCTCCGCCTAAGTATATCCCTTCTCCGAAGGCTTCCCTCACAAGTTTGAAGGCTTCCAAGAATCCTCTGTTGGACAGCCCGAACTTTGAGAGCGGATCCTCTAAAAGCGGGTCCGTCCCTAACTGAAGGATGTGGACCTCGGGATTAAATACGTCTCCCACGTATCTGATGATCCTTTCGAGAACGTAGAGATACTCGTTGTCGCTCACCCCTTTCGGTAAAGGTAGGTTCAGGTTAAAACCCTTCCCCTTTCCTTCCCCTCTCTCCTCTAAAAAACCATTCTTAAAAGGGAAAGCGTAATCGGGGGACTGGTGAAGGGATACAACGTAAACCCTGTCGTCCCGGTAGTAAGCCTCCTGAACCCCGTCGCAGTGGTGAGCGTCGAGGTCTATATACAGAACTTTCTTAAACCCTCTTCTCAGAAGAGACTCTATCGCTATCACAGGATCGTTGATGAAGCAAAAGCCGTGTGCCCTGCTCTTGAAGGCGTGGTGCATACCTCCCGCAGGGTTAAAAGGCACAAAACCTTCTAAGAACAGCTCTACCGCCTGAACGGAGGAACCCGTGGCGAGGGAGGAACCTCTGTACATGGCGGGAGATACAGGGTTTTCATAGCTCCCTATGTTGAACCTCTCCCTCGCTCCCTTCGGAACACACTGACATCTATCCGCCTCTATCAAAGTCTCTATATATTCTTTGTCGTGGAAGAGGAGCAGTTCCTCTAACGTCGCATCCCTGCCCTCTACCTTTTCGTTTTCCTCTACCAAGTTCATGGCTTCCAAGAACTCTAATAGAAGAGAAACTCTCGGTATCCTTAGCGGATGGTTCCTTGTATATCTCAGATTTCTGTACCTCAGACTACCTACCAGTTTTGCTTTTCTCATACCGTCGTTTCCCGGTAGCTTTTCACGAGCCTGTGGATCTGCTTGAAGTTTATGTCCCCTGCCAAAACGTAGGTCTTGCCCTCGTGGATAAACTTCTCTGAAACGGTTATACAGAAGTCGTCGGTCGCCTTAGAGAGGTATACGTCGGATATAAAGGAACCCTCCTCAATAGCCTTTTTAAAATAAGGTTTCTCCGACCTATCGCTACCCTTCTTGCCCTGCGCTACGAAGTAATCCACCTTCGGGTTCACGATGTTGTTGGTTATCTGGAGTCCCTTCTCCCCTATTATGTAGAAGAGCTCGAAGTAAGGGTATCTATCGAACATGTCGTAGAGTATGTGCTCCCACATATCCTTCGGAGAAGAGCGGACGGTCTCAACTATCTCCTTGAAGTCCTTGAGTATCTTCTTCTTAATGTTCGTTATGAGCTTCTGCTTCGAGGGATCGTAAAGGACGAGGGTTGGCTGGAGCTTGTGGATTATGAAGACCGAGCCCTCTATTTTTTTAGTTCTCTCCCTCAGTTCTTCTTTGAGGTTGTACAGCCTCTCCTGAGACTCCACCTTTCCCATATCTATACAGAAGCCGTATACGTTAACGTACTGGAACTCTCCAAAAAGAAGTGTGTACTCCCTGTGAAACTCCTTAAAAAGTTCCTTTATCTCTTCTTTGCTCGGTGCCTTGGGAGCTATAACCCAGACCTCTCCCTTTTCCGGTACGCCTGACATCTCCCCTTCAAAGAAGTCCTTGACGTCCTCCGACAGTATTCGGTATAGGCTGTCCACCTTCTCCGAACCAAAGAACTTCCTGAACCTGTCCACGTTCTTGAGACCGAAGACACAGAGGAACTCCTCCTTCCCTATGCCCGTGTGGAGTCTCTGAACTATGGGAAGCACATACTCCCTGTGCTGGGTTATGTAGTGGAGTACTGTATCGTAGGTCACCACACCCAGGTACTTTCCTCTCTTATCCACAAGGATAGCCGGCTCCTTTTCTAAGGGGAGAAGGTCGAGGAGTCCAAAGAGGCTTTCCTGCGTTACGAGAGTATCTCTCACCCTCGGACAGGTCCTGGCAACGTCCCCTGCTATTAGCCTTTCATTTGAGAGCCTTTCCACCTCGCTTCGATATACTATGCCTATCGGAAGATTCTCTTTAAGGACCGTGAGGTACTTGTAAATATGAAGCTCCTCAAATATGCCCTTGAGCTCCTTCAGGCTCAGATCGTAGGGTACTGTGGGAACGCTTATGCTGATATCGGTAAGGCTGACCTCTCCTGCCTTCATAACTTTAAATTTTCTATCCTCTTAGCCGCCTCGAGCAACCTTTCCGTGGGAACGGTGAGGGATATCCTGAAGTATCCTTCTCCCGCATCCCCGAAACCGTTTCCGGGAGTGCAGACTATACCCGCTTCGTCTATGAGCCTTCCCACAAACTTGGCAGAGGTGTATCCTTCTGGAACCCTCGTCCATATATAAAAGGTGACGTCCGACTCCAAAGGTTTTAGCCCAAGCTTCCTTAGAGCCTCCGTCATGACCTTTCTTCTATCCCTGTATATAGCCCTCAGCTTATCCAGCTCCTCCTCCGGAAGATTCAGAGCGACTATAGCCGCCTCCTGAACTGCGTTGAACTGACCCGAATCCACGTTCGTCTTCACCTTACCGAGAGCTTTGACGAGCTCTTCGTTCCCGACCGCCATACCTATTCTCCATCCAGTCATGTTGTAGGTCTTGGAAAGGGAGTGAAACTCGATAGCTACGTCCCTCGCACCCTCTATCTGGAGTATGGATATGGGTTTCCGATCCCCGGTGTATATCTCCGAGTAAGCGTTGTCGGAGGCTACTATTACGTTGTGCTTCTTAGCCCACTTAATAAGATCCCTGTAGAAGTCCTCCGTTGCGTCTGCAGAGGTGGGGTTGTTGGGATAGTTTATCCAGATTATCTTCGCTCGCTCCACCACCTCCTGAGGAATAGAACCGATATCCGGCAGGAAGTCGTTTTCCTCCTTAAGAGGCATCATGTAAGGCTCACCACCGGCGAATATGGTTCCTATTTTGTAGACCGGGTAGGCTGGATCGGGGCAAAGAACCACATCCCCCCTATCTATAAAAGCCAAGGGAAAGTGGGCAACACCCTCCTTAGAACCTATCAGGGCTATGACCTCTCTGTCAGGATCGAGATCTATGTCGAACCTCCTCTTGTACCACTGGGCGACCGCTTCCCTGTAAGCTCTCATGCCAACGTAAGATGGATACTTATGATTCTCCGGCTTCTTTGCAGATTGGCAGAGAGCCTCAACTATGGGATCGGGTGTGGGAAGGTCCGGATCTCCCACTCCGAGGTCTATAACATCCACTCCCTGATCTATCTTTTCCTGCTTCCTCCTGTCGAGTTCGGCGAACAGGTACGGTGGAAGAACCTTCAGCCTCTGAGCGAGTTCGAAAGCCATTCGGACACCTCCTTAAGGTATTGATAGCTGTCAGGCTAATAATTATAAAGAAATTCAAAGATCTACCTTCACGCTATCCCTTCCATCGTACTTAGGGCTGAAGGTAGCCAAGAGAACCGAGACCACAGAGGTGTTCGTATAGAAGTGAACCTTCTTCCTCGGGATGAAAGCGGTGTCGCCTTCCCGTAGCTCTTCCCTTCTTCCGTCGAGGTAAAGCTCTCCTCTTCCTCTGATCACTACAAAGGTAAGATCATGCTGTGCATGGTAGTGAGGGAGCTCGGCGGTTCTGACGAATACAAGGAACTGGCTCATGTCTTCACTCTCGTTGAGCTTCACAACCTCGATCTCCTTAACATCCTCCATCTTCTCCTCTATAAGTTTGGACAGATCTTTTATACCCTCTGTGTTGAACACTCTCATTTCATCCACCTCCCTGAGGCTAAGATTATATCTCCGTGAGGCTGATCGTATCGGGAGGCTGGTTCGGAAGAGAGGGTCTTTACGACTTCGACGTGAGGGAGGTCTTTTATCCTGAAAGGATCGAGGATCTTAAGAACTTTGAGGGTTTTGTTGTCCTATCCTACGAGCTCGGCGAGGAATTCCTTGAGCTGAGAATAAAGGAGAGTCAGCTTCCGAAGATCATAGCCCTAAGGTTATCAGAGCCCGAAAGGTTTAAGAGAAACTTGAAGCCTTACTGCTTAGAACCGGTGGGGATGTCCCTCTCTGAGAGGGAATTCAAAGATAGGGTGGAAAAGATAAAGGCTTACATAGAGAAAGGAGACGTCTATCAGATAAACCTCTCTTCGAGGATAGACTTTAATCTCAAGGGGGATCCTCTCGATCTGTTTTTAGAGTTTTTCAAAAGGCAACCCGTTCCCTACGCCTTCTTTCTCAATATGGAAAACCTCACCATACTTTCGGGATCCATGGAGCTATTTCTGGAAAAGAGAGGTGAGATCCTCAGAAGCAAACCCATAAAGGGAACGGGGAAGAGAGCGGAGGAGATCCTTTCGAGCGAGAAGGAGAGGGCGGAGAACCTGATGATAACGGACATGATGAGGAACGACATCGGAAGGGTTGCAGAGGCAGGGAGTGTGAGAGTCCCCGAGCTTTTCAAAGTGGAAAGGTACAGCACCCTCTGTCAGATGCATTCCACCGTCGAGGGAAGGACCTCGGAGAACTTTCCAAGGATAGTAAGGGAGTCCTTCCCGCCCGCTTCGGTAACGGGAGCTCCCAAGAGGAGGGCGGTTGAGATAATCAACGAGCTCGAACCCCATTCAAGGGGATACTACTGCGGAGCCGCGGGATTTGTCAAAAGAAACGGAGACTTTACCTTAAGTGTCCTCATAAGGACCGCCTTCGGCGGTGGTTCAGAAATTAGTTACTTTTCCGGATGCGGTATAGTCTGGGATTCGGATCCCGAAAGGGAGTGGAGGGAGCTCCTCCTGAAGGTAAAAGCCTTCTATCCGTAAAGGGATATCCTCGTCTCCTTCCTCTCCATAAAGCCCTTCCTGAGCCTGTAGCCCTCTTCGGGATAGAGCCCGTAGAAGAGGTTCTGGACGTGGTTGCCCTCCACGAAGAAGCTCCACCTCTCCAAGGCGCTTCCGAAGAGAACGAAGAGGTAGGTCAGTCCGAATATCCAGTGGTTATGGGTTCCCGTTATCCAAGCATAAAGGACGAGGAAGAGGGGAACTACGAAGGTGAGCAGGTAGGCAAGGGGTATAACGGTAGAGAGCAACTCTTTGCCTTTCCTGTAATAGAACTCTGTGGTGCAGAAGTTGTCCGTTGTTGAACCCGTGTCTATAACCCTTATGGGTCTGTTGTGGGGTAGGTTGAGAGCCTCGTTCATCGTAGGACGCTTCAAATAGAACTGCCTAACGTTGAAGGCTATCCTGAAGTCGAGGGCGAGAACGAGGAACAGAAAGCTAAGGAATATGAAGGTTCCAAGGTAGGGAAGTTTATAGATGTAGGAGAAGTAAGCCATGAGCGTGGATCCGAGCATCAGATACATCAGGAGGTAGTAGATGACCGTTATGGAGGTGTTCCACTCAAGGACGAACCGGTTGGAGGCGTAGATCATCGCCGTTGAGAACCCGCTCAGAACACCGAGTACGAGGGTGGTTATCCCGAAGAAGTGTTCAAAGAAGGGGTTCACATCGAAGTAGTTTAAAACCAGGTAGATCAGCAATGTAAATCCGTAGGCTCCGCTAAAGACCGCCTCCCTTGAAAGCCATGAGGTTCTGAACCTCTTTATAGCCTTCCAAGCCCTGAGCTTGTGTCCCAAATGAAAAGACGCACCTATCGCTCCCGCTCCGATGAGCACCAGTTCTAAGATACCGAGCTTGAGGATCACCTCCTTTGGCAGCCCCTGACCCTTTCCGAAGAGCTGGAGGAACTCAATAGCGTACATGAATATGAACAGACCTATAGACGTTCCGGCTGTCAGGAAGAAGAATATCAACGACATCGGTGGGTGCATTATCCTACCTCCACCTCTTTTTCTTGAACGGCTTTATTGGAAACGTGGTGTCTCTTCATAACCTCTAGGAAGAGGGGATTGTCCGGTCTCAGTATGTGCTTTTCGAACTCCTCAAGGTTTACCTTAGTCTCCGTCCTCGGCAGGTAGTGGTTGGAGGGGTTCGTCCCCATGTCCGGGAATAGGACGAAACCGTTCCTCTCCTCTATCACCTTATAAACCTCGCTGTTGGGATCCTCTATGTCTCCGAAGAACCTCGCCCTCGCAGGGCAGGTGAGAACACAGGCGGGCTTCCTGTGTTCGGGAGGTAAGGTCTCGTCGTATACCCTGTCTATGCAGAGGGTGCACTTCTTCATAACCTTGTCCGCCTCGTCGAACTCCCTGCATCCGTAAGGACAGCTCCAGGAGCAGAGCTTACAACCTATGCAGTCGTCGTAGTTCACCAGGACTATTCCGTCCTGTTCCCTCTTGTAGGAAGCCCCCGTAGGACAGACGGGAACGCAGGGCGCATCCTGACAGTGGAGACAGGATTTGGGTAAGTGGAAGACCTGCGTGTTGGGAAACTCACCCGTCTCGTAGGTCATTATCCTGTTGTACCAAACTCCTTCTGGGTGAGCCCCGTAGGGATCGAAGTCCGAAAGGGGACCGAAAGCCGCCTGAGTGTTCCACTCCTTACAGTTGGTGGCACAGGCATGACACCCAACGCAGGTGTTAAGATCTATAACTAAAGCAAACTGTGCCATCACAGCACCTCCTCGAAAACTTCCTTAAGGGCAATTTCAAACTCAGGGACAACCGAAGACTTAACCTTACCTGTACCTTTTGCCTTTGAATAAAGTTCAAAACCATTCTCCGTGTTCTTATAAACCTCTATCGCCCTTCTCTTTGGATCCACTATCCAGTACTCCCTGACGCCTACTCTCTCGTAAACCTCCTTCTTCTCTGTAAGATCGTAGTAGGCGGTGGAGGGAGAAAGTATCTCGATAACAATATCGGGAGGTCCCTCCACACCTCTTTCGGTTACCTTCGCCCTTCCGCCTTTAAGAATAACGACTATATCCGGCTGATAGGCGTTCTCTTCGTCAAGGTAAACATCTACGGGAACGTAGAAGACTTCTCCCTTCTTTAACTTCTCTACACGCTCATAAAGTTTGCTGAATAGCCTTCTAGAACTCCTCTGATGATCAGGTGCAGGTGCTGGACTTATCACAAACTCCCCCTCTATGAGCCGGTAGGGGCTTCCTTCAGGGAGAGCCTCGTAATCCTTTACAGTTTTCTTCTCAGCGGCCTTCAGGCTCATGGCTTGTACCTCAGAACCTCCGTCCACCTATCCTTTATGTATGGGAGCGGTTCGACCCTAAACTCAGGGTAGGTTTCAGGTGTTTGATCCTCAGCCCTGTACACTTTGACCTTGGTATCGAACCATGCAAGGTGCCCTGTAATGGGATCTCCGTAGAAGATCTCCCTTCCTCCTATCTTTATGGAGTGGGGGATGACGTGGTTGAGGAGGAACCCCTGATGTCCTTCCTCAGCTTCAGGCTTGAGTCCCCAGGTCCCCTGCATCTTCCCTATAGCGTTCCAAGTCCACACGGAGTTAGGTTCCGTGGCTTCCGTTAAAAATACCTGACACTTGACCTTACCTACCCTCGACTCAACCCATACCCAGTCAAGGTGTTTTATTCCTAACCTCTCCGCTGTCTTGGGGTTCATGTAAAGGAAGTTTCTCGTGGATATCTGTCTGAGCCATGCGTTCTGGGAGTCCCAAGAGTGGTACATCCACTGGGGCCTTGCGGTGAAGGCGTAGAGGGGGTACTCGTCACCGCTCACCTCCTCCTCGAAGGGAGGATACCAGAAGGGCAGGGGATCGAAGTACTTGACCAACCTCTCCCTAATGACCGGATCGTTGGGCGGTTGGTTCTCACCTTCCCAGAGTCCCTGACCGGCGAGCCTGAAGGTTTGGAGGGACTCCACGTAGAAGTTCATTATTATGGGATCGGTCTTCTTCACAAATCCCACGCTCTTAGCCCACTCCAAGTAGTCCTTGTTGATGTGCCTGTAATACCTCATGTGCTCCGGCAGTCTGTAGTAGAAGAAGCCCTTGTTCTTGGTGTACATTTCAAGTTGCTTAGGATTAGGCTCTCCTACGAAGTGCTTGTCTCCGTTTTTACCTCTCCACCCAGCTAACGCTCCTACTCCTGGTCTCGGCTGCCAGTTTATGAGAAAGTCCTTAAAGTCCTTGTACTTGGGAGTTCCGTCCTCGTTCACGAAACCGGGAAGCTTGAGCCTGGTTCCCAGCTCCACCATAACGTCTCCCCAAGGCTTGACGTCCAATCCCTCCCTCTTCGGATCAACTATCGGCTGTCTGAGTGCGTCCACCGGACCGCTCGCCACCGAGGGGGGTCTGTCGAGAAGGGAGAGGGCAAACCACTGCTCCAAGTAGGTGGCATCCGGAAGGACGAGATCGGAGTAAGCCACCTGCTCGCTGTAGAAGGCGTCTATCGTGATTATCTTCGGGATTATATAGTTGCCAGCCGGATCCTTTGCCGTGAGGGCTTCGATTATGTAAGGTATGTTCTGGGAGGAGTTCCATGCCATGTTAGCCATGTATATGATGAGGACCTCTATGTCGTAAGGATCCCTCTGGTAAGCTGCGGGGATCACGTTCTGTATGCATCCGTGAGCTGCTATGGGGAACTCCCAGCTGTAAGCCTTGTCTATCCTTAAGGGATTTCCGTCCTTGTCCACGAGCAGATCGTCGGGATTCTGAGGGAGTCCCAAGTGGGGACCCTTGAGGGGCTCTCCGTACTTAAGATCATCGAGAGACCTTATCTTCACAGGCTTAGGAAGATCCTCTATGTGCTTGGGATAGGGGGGCTTTGCCAAGTGTCCGCCGGGTACGTCCACGCACCCCAAAAGCATCTTGAGGACGAAAACAGCCCTCGCTGTCTGGAAGCCGTTGGAGTGGGAGGCTATGCCCCTCATAATGTGGAAGGAGACGGGTCTTCCCTTCATGGTCTTGTGCTTCCTTCCCCAAACGTCCGTCCACTCGACGGGAAGTTCAAGGGGATCGTAGAGGGCTATCACTCCCATCTCCTTGGCTATCCTCTCTATGTCCTTGGCGGGGATGCCGGTTATCTTCTCTACCTTCTCGGGGCTGTAATCCCTAATGAGCCTCTCGGCGAAGATATCGAAGGCGGGTCTTACCTTGAACCCTTCGGGCGTCTCAAACTCACCTACGAAGGCGGGATCGAGGTCGTCGGGAACTATCCTGTCGGCAGGCTGAAGCGTCCTCGTCTTCTTGTCATAGACCATAGGCTTTCCTTCCTCGTTCCTGTAAAAGAGCCCGTCCTTGGGAGTTCCGGGAGCCTGTATTACGAGCCAGGGAGCGTTGGTCTGCTCTTTAAGGAATGTCCAGTCGATCAGATTGTACTTGAAGAGGACATGACAGAGACCTAAGACGAAGGCACCGTCCGTTCCGGGTTTTACGGGAACCCACTCGTCCGCTATGGCACCGTAAGACCACCTCACGGGATTTACGAAGACGAGCTTACCTCCCCTCCTCTTCATCTCCTGAATTCCCAACTTGAAGGGGTTAGAGGCGTGGTCTTCCGCCACACCTATCATCATGAAGTACTTGGTGTTCTCGAAGTCCGGATCCCCAAACTCCCAGAAGGAGTATCCTGTAGAGAGCAGTCCCGCTGCGGCGACGTTCACCGAACAGAAGCCCCCGTGGGCAGCCCAGTTTATGGTCCCTATCTGCTGGGCGAACCATCCGTTTATAGCCTGCATCTGGTCCCTTCCGGTGAAGAAGGCCACCTTGGCAGGGTTCTTCCTCCTCGCCTCGTCTATCCACTTGGCGGCTATCTCTATAGCCTCGTCCCACTCTATCTCCTTGAACTGACCCGAACCTCTGGGACCTGTTCTTAGAAGGGGTTTCCTGAGCCTTGCGGGGGAGTACTCCTTCATTATCCCCGAGGAGCCCTTGGCGCACAGAACTCCTTTATTCAAAGGATGATCGTCGTTTCCCTTTATGTAAGTGACCTTGTTGTTCCTCACATATACCTCTATCCCACACCTGCAGGCGCACATATAGCAGGTGCTGTAATACTTCTTTTCGTAAAAGCTACCTCCTATCTCCATGATCCATGCCTCCTTGGGCACACTTTAAGTAAAAGGATAGTCTTTATCTCCCAGTCCTGATAGCATTTTTGCTTAAAGCTTCATAAGCTCTCCTTATGGGACTTATAAGTTTATATTACCTCAACCCACACACCCTTAAGGTACAGCGTGTTGGGCATCTGGAGAATCCAGGGATGATCTTTGTCCTGAAAGGTCTTGGCTACAACCCTAACCTGCCTCCTTACATCGTAAGAAGCCTCCGTGAGGACTTCTAAAAGGTGTTGCTCTGTTATGTGAAAGGAGCAGGAGAAGATAGCGAGGTATCCTTCAGACTTGGTTAGCTTCAGACCTCTCAAACAGAGTTCTTTGTATCCCCTCAGGGCGTTAGGAACGGCGTGCCTGTTCTTCGCAAAGGAGGGAGGATCTATTATCACCACGTCGAACTTCTCCCCTCTCCTGTCGAGTTCCCTGAGGTAGTCAAAGGCGTTGGCAGAGACCCACTTTATACCATAAAGTCCGTTCAACCTCTCGTTCCTCTTGCCTACCTCTAAGGCGAGCTCCGATATGTCTACCGCTATCACTTCCCCGGCTCCCATCTTCTTCATGTTCAGAGCAAATCCCCCCGTGTGGGAGAAGACGTCTAAACACCTGTCCCCCGGCTCCACGAGGCTCCTGACAAACTTCCTTGAGTTCCTCTGATCGAGGAAAAAGCCCGTTTTCTGCCCCTGGGGTATGTTTATGTAGTACTTAAGATCGTGTTCCCAGATGACTATCTCCTCCGGAACCTCTCCGTAAACCGTTCCCTCAACCACCTCTATACCCTCGACCTTAATTGCGGTCTGATTAGCCTTTTCGTAGATACCCTTTGGCTTGAGTATGTCTATCAGAGCCTCTATGACCGTCTCCCTGAACTGGTTCATTCCGTATGTGGTGAACTCTAAGGCGACGTACTCGCCGTAAACGTCCACTATTAGACCGGGGAGGAGGTCACCCTCGGAGTGGATAAGTCTGAAGGCATTACTGTTTATATAAAGCTTCTTCCTGTAGTTGTAAGCCTGCTCTATCCTTCCCCTTATTAGCTCGGGAGTTATAGGTTCTTCTTTGTCGAAGGAAAGTATTCTGACGGCTATCGTGGCATCAGGATTTATGTAGCCGTAACCGAGAAACTTTCCACCGAAGTCCCTGACTACGACGAGTTCACCCTTTTTTGGCTTTCTCGAGTAGGAGGCTATCTCCGCTCTGTACACCCAGGGAAAGAAACCCCTTATTCTGTCCTCTATTCCGGGCTTTACCCTTATCTGAAGCATTCTATTTTAGTTTATACTTCTTCTACTTCGGGATCATGGGCATATTCGAGAAGCTCTTTAAGAAGAAGAGGGAAGAAGAGAACCTATGGACGAAGTGTCCAGAATGCAAGACTCTCCTATACGTCCCGGACCTGAAGAGGAACTTCAAGGTCTGTCCCAAGTGCAACTACCACTTCCCTCTTTCAGCAATAGAAAGGGTAGAGCAACTCCTCGATGAGGAGGGCGCTCAAAAGCTGTTCGAAAACGTCCTTCCTACCGATCCACTTAACTTCAAGGACACGAGGTCTTACAGAGATAGGTTGAAGAAGGCTCAGGAACAGACAGGGCTGACAGAGGCGATCGTGGTCGTGAAGGGATTTATGGGTGGAAGGTCTGTGATAGTTACCTCCATGGACTTTAACTTTATCGGAGGTAGCATGGGTTCTGTAGTTGGAGAGAGGTTCGCAAGAGCTTGCCAGATCGCTTCTGAAGAAAGGATACCGTTGATTGCGGTCACCTGTTCGGGTGGGGCGAGGATGCAGGAGGGTATTCTCTCTCTCATGCAGATGGCTAAGACCTCCCTCGCAGTAGGGCTCCTGAAAGAGAGGGGAATTCCTTACATAACCGTTCTTGCAAACCCTACAACGGGGGGTGTGGCGGCGAGCTTCGCTTTCCTTGGGGACGTGATTATCGCCGAGCCTGGAGCCCTCATAGGCTTCGCAGGACCGAGGGTTATAGAGCAGACGATAAAGCAGAAGCTTCCCGAAGGTTTCCAGAGATCAGAGTTCCTCTTGGAAAAAGGAATGATAGATATGGTAGTTCACAGGAGGGAGCTGAGGGAAACCTTAGAAAGACTCTTAGATCTAACTTATTACTCGGAGAGATGCTGGAGAGGTTAGACCTTCTGGTAGAGAACTACCCTTTCCCACTCTGGGAGGGAATACTGAGGATAGTTCTCGCCATGCTCTTCGGATCGGCCATAGGTCTCGAGAGGGAGAGGAGGAAACAGCCCGCGGGTTTCAGAACCCACTCGGTCTTAGCCGTGGGTTCGGCACTTCTGAGCATAGTTTCCGTTTACGTCCCCTCCGTTTACGGAACCGGTGTTAACGTTGATCCCTCGAGGATAGCCTCTCAGGTGGTGAGCGGTATAGGTTTCTTGGGAGCGGGAGCTATACTCAGAATGGGTGTTTCGGTCAAAGGGCTCACAACCGCGGCGAGTCTATGGACTACCGCAGGAATAGGTCTCGCCGTTGGCGCAGGGATGTACGTTCTTTCCCTGTTCTCTACCGTCGTTCTTCTTCTCGTTCTCAGCTTGATGAGTAAGGTGGAGCGGGAGTTCATATCGAAGAAGGGGGTAAAGGCGGTAAAGCTTAGCCTATCTGAGGAAGGAGAATTGCTCGACAGGGTAAGATCGATCTTAGAAGAGGGGAGCGTATCGAAGATGGTCAGAACGAGGGGTAGACTGGAGGTAGTAGTGGAAGTTCCCTACGAGGAAGAGGATCTCGACAGGAAACTTAGAGAGATAATGAAGCTGGAGGGAGTTAAGGAGATAGAAGTTATATGATTACGTCCCTCCTGTTGCAGAACTCCATGGCATCCTGAGGCGACAGCTCAATAGCTCTCAGAACGCAGTCGGCAGCCTTCTTTATGACCGCCCTGATCATCTCCTCCTCTTCTTTGGAGAAGGGGGAAAGTACGTAACTTACCACATCCTCCTTCCTTTTGGGTCTTCCTATGCCTACCTTCAGTCTCGGGAACTTCTCGGTCTTTATGTTCTTGATTATGGACTCTACACCCCTGTGTCCCCCCGAGCTACCCTCCAGTCTCAGCCTCGTCATTCCGAGGGGAAGATCAATGTCGTCGTAAACCACGAGCATCTCCTCGGGCTCTACCCTGTTCTCCTCCAAAAGGTTTATCACCGCAAGGCCCGAGTTATTCATGTAGGTTTGAGGTTTGGCGAGTATAACCCCCCTTCCACCTATCCTTGCCCTGTAAACGTGGGAGAGAGCTTCCTCAGAGTAGTTCTTAAGCTTGAGTCTCCTGACCAGCTCATCTATGACCATAAAGCCGACGTTGTGCCTCGTCCTCTCGTACTCCTTCCCCGGGTTTCCAAGACCCACTACAAGCCTTATCATTCAGCGGTCTCTTCTCCTCCCTCTTCCTCAGTTGTCTCCTCTACCTCCTCAACCTCAGGTTCGGCAACCACTGCAACCGTCTCCTCCGGGTTGTCAAGAACTATACAGCCCTCGGGCACCTCTATGTCCCTGACGTGGAGAACCTCTCCCAGTCCAAGACCACTAACATCGACGGTGATCTTATCGGGTAGGTTTGCAGGACGAGCCTTTATGGATAGGGAGTGCATGAGAACCTCGAAGGTTCCTCCCAGCTCAACACCGGCGGGTGTTCCAACGAACTCGATCGGCACCTCCACCTCTATCTCGGTAACATGGGCAAGGTCATAGAGATCAACGTGTATCGGGTTGTCCCCGAGCCATCCAAACTGGATGTCTTTGAGTATGCAAACCCTCTTTTCCCCGTTCACCTCAGCCTCTATAAGGAAAGTCTCCCCGTGGGGCAGGGAGAGGAAGTCCTTCGCGCTCATCCAGGCGTGGACGTTGTTCACATCCTTTCCGTAAATCTCAACGGGTATGAAACCTTCCCTTCTCATCCTCTTGGTCTCACTCTTCTTACCGGGAACCCTTTCGGAAAGCTTAACCTTTACCCTCTTCATGGAAGTTTCCTCCTAAAGGTTTGACGAACTCAAAATTATATCACTATAACCGGCAGAGATGATGGATTCCTGTAATTCAGATGAATAGGGAGCTTACGGACTCTTCTTCGTGAATCCTCCTTATGGCTTCTGCAAGGAGAGGCGCCACGGAAACTACCTTTAACTTGTTAAACATCTTATCGTCCGATGGTATCGTGTTGGTTATTATCACCTGCTCTATTGGCGAGTTCGTAAGCCTTTCCACCGCAGGACCCGAGAGAACACCGTGTGTGGCACAGGCTATAACTCTTTTAGCCCCCTTGTTTATGAGCATGTTCGCCGCGGCCACCATCGTTCCAGCGGTGTCTATCAGATCATCGATGATTATTGCCTCCTTACCCTCTATATTTCCTACAACGTCCAAGACCTCGGCTTTGTTAGGTTCGGGTCTCCTCTTGTATATAATCGCTATACCGCACCCGAGCCTGTTGGCAAGCTGACGTGCCCTCTCTACACCTCCTGCGTCGGGAGAAACCACTATCGGATTCTCAAGTATGAGGTTCTTCTTAAGGTAGTCGTATAGGACTGGGAGAGCGGAGAGATGGTCCACCGGTATGTCGAAGAAGCCCTGTATCTGAGGGGAGTGCAGATCTATGGTAACTACCCTGTTGGCACCGGCAACGGTTATGAGATCGGCGAGCAATCTCGCGCTGACCGGGGTTCTCGGTTTGTCCTGCCTGTCCTGACGGGCGTAAGCGAAGTAAGGAATTACAGCGGTTATCCTGCCCGCGGAAGATCTTTTGAGAGCGTCTATGATAAGGAGAAGTTCCATAATGTGCTGGTTAGCGGGGTAGGAAAGGGATTGGAAGACGTAAACGTCAGCTCCCCTTATAGACTCGTTTATCTGAACTCTGACCTCTCCGTCGCTGAACTTGGTCACGAGCATATCGGCTATCGGAACGTTTAGGTATTGGGAAACCTCCTCCGCGAGAGCCCTGTTCGCAGTTCCCGTGAGCAGCTTCAGCGGTCTGTTCATGGTTTTAAAATGGCTGGGGTGCCTGGACTCGAACCAGGAACCCCCGGATCCAAAGTCCGGTGCTCTGCCAGTTGAGCTACACCCCAAGCCAGCTTTTAGCCCTTATAACCTTCCACCCCCTGAGCCGAGCTCCTCTCTCCAGCTCGGGGGTAGGTTCACCTATATAGAATACAGCAGAACCGCTCCCGCTGACAAGGGGTTTAAAGCCAAGATCTCTCATGAACCTTACGACCTCACCTATTTCCGGATAGAGTTCGCAGGCTATGTCGCCGAGGGTATTCTCCAATAGCTCGAACTTCCCTTCCCTGATGGCTTCGATAACCTTCTCCTCCTCCACTTCTGAGAGGTGATAATCCCTCACCGCCGAGTAAACCCGCCCTGTGGAAGAGGAAAGGGAAGGGATTAGGAGGGTTACCGTCAGATTCAGAGGTTCTATCTCCTCGATTATCTCTCCCCTTCCTCTCCCAATAGCCGTTCCTCCCTTGAAGAAGAAGGGGGCATCGGAGGAGACTGTTCCCGCTATCTCCCTGAGTTCCTCCTCATCCAAGAGGTTCCCCATCAGCTCGTTTATCTTCCTCAAAACGACCGCCACGTTGGCGCTCCCCCCTCCTAAACCTGTGCCGGGAGGGACATTTTTCTGGATAAAGATGGAGAACTCAGGCACCCTCCCCGTCTTCCTCGAATACTCCAAGAGGGCTTTATAAACCAAGTTCTCCTCCTTCAGTATACCTACGTTGGTCTGGACGTCGAATATACCTTCCCTTATGTAGATCTCATCGCAGAAGTCAATGGCGTGATAGATCGTGAAGATCTCGTGGTATCCGTCCGGTCTTTTCCCCAGGATCCAGAGGCCGAGGTTTACCTTGGAGGGGGAAAGTATCCTTATCACAACTTATAATATAGACGATGGAATACGAAGCGGTCATAGGTCTCGAGATCCACGTCCAAATGGACACAGAGACCAAGATGTTCTGCTCCTGTCCAGTGGAGTTCGGGGCAGAGCCCAACACCAACGTCTGTCCCGTATGCCTCGGTATGCCGGGATCCCTGCCGGTTATAAACAGGAAAGCCGTCGAGTATGCGGTAAGAGCTTCCTTAGCTCTCAACTGCGAGGTACACTTGGAGTCCATCTTCGCCCGTAAGAACTACTTCTATCCCGACCTCCCAAAAGGTTATCAGATATCCCAGTACGAAAAGCCCTTAGCCACCAACGGCTGGCTCGAGATAGAGCTCCCCGACGGAGAGAAGAGGAAGGTCAGGATAAGGAGACTCCACATAGAGGAGGACGCGGGGAAGAACATACACGAAGGGAATAAGTCCTACGTAGACCTAAACAGAGCGGGAACTCCCCTGATGGAGATCGTTACCGAACCCGACATCAGGAGTCCGGAGGAGGCGAGGATCTTCTTGGAGACCTTGAGGAACATCATGAGGTATACGGGAGTCTCCAAGGCGGACATGGAGAAAGGGCAACTGAGGTGCGACATAAACGTCTCCATAAGACCCAAGGGATCGGATAAGCTCGGAACGAGGACGGAGATAAAGAACGTGAACTCCTTCAGGTTCGTTCAGAAGGCTCTTGAGTACGAAATAGAGAGGCAGATAAAGGTTGTCTCCGAAGGGGGAGAGATCGTCCAGGAGACGAGAACCTTTGACCCCGCCACGGGGAAGACCTACACCATGAGAACGAAGGAGGAGGCGGAGGATTACAGGTACTTCCCCGATCCCGATCTCCTTCCCCTCGTTCTCAAAGAAGAGTGGATAGAGGAGATAAAAAGATCCATGCCGGAACTCCCTCACCAGAGGTTGGAGAGATTGCTTTCCCAGTACGGGATCAGTGAGTACGAGGCTAAGATCTTCGTCCAGCATAAGGAGCTTGGGGACTACTTCGAAGAGGCGGTCAAGGTTTACAACGAACCCAAGATGATAGCCAACTGGCTCCTGAACGACCTCTTGGGACTTCTGAACGAAAAGCAGGTGCAGATAGAGGAGTCCCCCGTTCCTCCGGAGAGCTTGGCGGAGTTGGTTAAGCTCATAAAGGAGAACGTAATTTCAACGAAGATAGGCAAGGAAGTGATAAAGGAGATGGTGGAGACCGGGAAGAGCGCCTCAAAGATAGTGGAGGAGAAGGGACTGAAGCAGATAACCGACGAGTCGGAGATAAGGAGGATAGTGGAGGAGGTGGTGAGCAGGTTCCCGAAAGAGGTGGAGAGGTTCAAGGCGGGAGAGGAGAAGCTCATCGGCTTCTTCGTCGGCCAGGTGATGAGGGAGACCAAGGGCAAGGCTAACCCTAGGCTCGTCAATCAGATACTCAGAGAGATCCTTTCGTAAAAACTCATTTAGAGAATACTGACAGTTTTATGTCAGTCACAAAAGCGTAGTCTCCGGTTTCTATATCGTCCGCGAAGAGACGAAAGACCACCTTCCTTTTCTGTCGACCCAAGGCTATAGGATCAACGGGCACAGTTCCCCATCTCTCACCGTTAACAAAAACGGATACAGCGTCTCCCTCCTTCATCAGTCCTATGGTCACCGGATTTCCGTTAGCGTCCCTTACAGCAGGAAGCTCTTTACCAAAAACTTTGAACCTCCCTCCTATATTAAGCTCAACTGGGAAGGGCGACCCTTCCCTGCCGAGGAAGAGACTTAAACCTTCTGCGTAGGAGCCCTTACCACCCTTGAGGTAAGCTGTAAACTCGATAGCCCAATCCTTCGATGGGTTGAACTTAGGAACGCTCTTCTCAAACACGAGATCACCCTTTAAGGTAGCTACCCACTTTTTACCCCCGAACTCTATACACTCAGCCGTTCCCCTCACTATCTTTATACCCTTAGGTATGACCCTGCAGGTGGAGAAGTCTTCGGACCAGAGAACCACGTCTCCGTGTCTGAAAACCTGTTTAGCTCTTCTTATACCTCCCGCGGCAACAGATCTTTCAGGTTTGGGAGAAGCAGCAGGAGGAGTGGTAACAGGTGAAGCTGTTATAGGCTTAGGAGAAGCAGCGGATGCGGCAGCAGGTGAAGCTGTTACTGGAACGGAGCTTCCAGGAGAAATAGCAGGTCCGTAGCTCTTAACTCTCTCCACTATAAGCTTGACCGTATGGTAGATGAGATCTCTTACAGCCTCCTCCATAGGTGTGTTTTTGAAGACCTCAAACCATCCTCCAGCTATCGTAGTTCCAAATATACCCCCACCTCCTATACCAAACTTCCACCTTTCAGACTTTCCTTCTACAGCTTTCGCAAGTAGTATCTCCGCGTCCCTAACTCTCACCAGCCTGAGGTCTAAAGCTATGTGAGCTTTCTGCTTACCAGCTTTTACACCAACACCTCCTAAGAAGGGTAGTGGGACTACAACTCCTCCTCCTCCTACTCCGGAAGCATTCATTTCCAAAGCTGTAATTGCACCCGTCAAGAGGAAGTCAGCGCCCTTCAGAGTTTGCTTGGGCTTCACACCCATAAGTTCAAGTTCTTCCTTTATCTCTGCAAGAGTTTCCCTTTCCAGAACCTTAAAGCAGCCAGTATTAACAAGAGCAGTAACGAGCATGTCGGAAAGTCCTTCCCCAAGAACCCTTGGAGAGAGCTGAACCGTATAGTTAGGTCCAAAGACTATTCTATTCCCAATACACTGAGCAGCTTTACACTTAAAGCTCCTGGCAACAATGGTTCCAAGAGGTCTATCGCATTTGGGAAGTTCGGGTTCCCTCACCCTCATCTCCTTGGCGTACTCGCCTTCGGTTGTAGTCTTTGCCTGTTGTGCTGTTGGAGCACAACCCAGAAGAAGATAAAAAACTCCTACGAGGAAAAGTCCTAACCTCAGCTTCATTTTAAAACCTCCCTTAAGTTTTTTCCTTTATAGAATAGAATAATAATTATATACCATGATAGTGGCTATTGGTTCAGATCACGCAGGATTTCCCCTAAAGGAGAGGATTAAAGAGTTCCTAATAGAGAAAGGTCACGAGGTCATAGACTTCGGGACAACGAGCAAGGACTCAACACACTATCCCCTCTTCGCTAAGGAGGTTTCCATCGCCGTTCAGAAGGGTGAGGCCGAGAGGGGGATACTGGTTTGCGGAACGGGGATAGGTATGTCCATAACCGCCAACAAGTTCAGAGGTGTTAGGGCGGCTCTATGTCTTAACGAGTACATGGCGAGGATGAGCAGGCTCCACAACGACGCCAACGTTCTCTGTTTAGGGGACAGGGTTCTCGGTGAGGAACTCGCCCTATCTATAGTGGAGGTGTGGTTAGAGACACCCTTCGAGGGTGGAAGGCACGCCAAGAGGGTGGAACTTATAGCAGAGATAGAACGTGGGTGTCCTTGAAAGGTTAAGAAGGTTTTATCCCGATCCGGTTATCCTGTTCACCCTGATACTCTTACTCTTAATGGGTTTCCTCACTATCCTGTCGGTCAAGGTCTCTCCCAAGATACTCGAAGGTCTGACCATCTCCGATTTCAGGAGACCCGTCGTATTTTTCCTATCCTCTATCTTCGGTCTCTTCCTGATGTCCGCCATCTCTTACTTTCTCAATTACAAGAAGCTCAACAATCAGAAGGTGGTCTATTCCCTTGTGCTTCTCTCCCTGTCCCTGCTCCTAATCGTGCTCCTGAAGAAGATAGTTCTCGGCAAGTCGGTGGAGAGGTGGCTGATAGGAACGAGCCTCCAGCCCTCCGAGATCTCAAAGGTCGTTATAACCGTCTTTATAGCCTACTACGTTGCACGAAAGGGATTGATAAACAGATTGAGGTTCTTCGGATGGGCTATATTTGTCGTTCTCGCCCATTCCGTTCTCCTCTTTCTCCAACCAGATAAGGGGATGGCCATCTTTATGCTCTTTGTGGCTTGGATAATGCTTTGGATAGGCAACACCTCCCCGAGGGTATATATACCCGTGGGGGGTATTTTCGCCTCAGTGGCTGCCTTCATGCTCCTCTTCGGTGGAGACTACGTTCACAAAAGGATACTTGCCTGGAAGAACCCCATAGAGGACTCCTTCGGGTCTGGTTATCAGGTTATCCAGTCCCTCTTAGCCTTTATGAACGGGGGTCTCTTGGGTCAGGGATACGGAAAGGGATTTCAGAAGCTCGGACCCCTCACCCAGGCGGATACGGATTACGTCTTAGCCACGATAGGGGAGGAGTTAGGTTTTCCGGGGATAGTGTTTATCTTCGTTCTGTACGGAATTCTCATTTACAGGCTCTCCCGCATAGCTTTAGAGACAGCCGATGTATTCGGAAGACTAATAGTCGTTGGAGTAATGCTAATGATATCCGTCTCCGCTTTAGTGAACATCATGATGGCCGTGAACATACTCCCTCCTAAGGGGATCCCCCTGCCCTTCCTGAGCTACGGGACAAGCAACCTCCTGTCCAACTTCATAGCCCTCGGTCTTGTGGGAGCTGTATATAAAAGACAACTGCATTACAGGCTCCTCTGATAGAATTCATAGATTATGAAGGTCGTTGATCTAAGGAGGGATTCGTGGCGCTTCGACGACAGGCTGAGATATCTCGCCGGAAGGGGTGAGGTCCTCACCGAAGAGTACGAGGGAACGGTTAAGGAGATCATACAGAACGTAAGAGAGAGGGGGGACGAAGCCCTATTGGAGTACACGGAGAAGTTCGACGGGCTTTCTCTGACTCCGGACACCCTTGAGGTACCCTACGAAGAGCTTGAAAATGCTTACGAAGAGCTTGAGGAGGAAGTAAGGGAAGCTCTCGAGATAGCGGAGGAGAGGATAAGGGTCTTCCACGAGAAGCAACTGGAAAGCTCCTTCTTCAAGGAGGAGGAGGGAATAGTCTTAGGTCAGAAGGTTTTACCCTTGGAGAAGGTGGGTATTTACGTGCCTGGAGGTAAGGCGGCGTATCCCTCCACGGTCCTGATGAACACCGTTCCCGCCGTTGTCGCCGGCGTCGAAGAGATAATCATGGTTTCTCCGAAGCCGAACAAATACACCCTCGCCGCCGCCTATATAGCCGGGGTAAGCAGAGTTTTCCAGATAGGTGGTGCCCAGGCGGTTGCCGCGCTTGCCTACGGAACAGACACGGTTCCCAAGGTGGACAAGATCGTAGGTCCGGGGAACATATACGTTGCCCTCGCCAAGAAACTACTCTTCGGTGTCGTGGACATAGATATGATCGCCGGTCCTTCGGAGATACTCGTAATAGCCGACGATAGCGCCGATCCGAGGTGGATAGCAGCAGACCTTCTCTCTCAGGCGGAACACGACGAGCTTGCCGCTTCGATTCTTCTTACTCCGTCAGAGAAGCTCGCCGGTGAGGTTAAAAATGCCGTGGGAGCTATGTTGGGTTCATTGGATAGAAGAGATATAGCCTCCAAGTCCCTTGAGAGATTCGGAACTATCTTTATAACCGAGGATCTTTACCACGCCTGCGAAGTGGCTAACTTCATAGCTCCCGAGCACCTGGAGATAATGACCTCAGAACCTATGGCTCTTCTGCCTTACATAAAGCACGCTGGGGCTATATTCATGGGAAGCTACACTACGGAACCCTTGGGGGACTATGTTCTTGGTCCCAACCACACGCTCCCGACAGGAGGGACGGCAAGGTTCTTCTCTCCACTGGGAGTTTACGACTTCGTGAAGAGAAGCTCGGTCCTCTACGTTTCAAAGGAAGGCTTTAACAGGATCTGCGACCTCGCTGAAGCTATAGCTAAGGCTGAAGGCTTAGAGGCTCACGCCCTCGCGGTCAGGATCAGAAGGGATCGATGAGGTTTTTTCTCTTAGTTCTGATAGTTCTGATTTCCTGTGCTCCAAAAGCTGAAAAGAGATGTGAGGCCGAGAGGGTTCTTTCTGAGTTTTCCTCCAAACAGCCTCCCAAGAACTTCAGAATATTTGGAGCTATCAAGTACGGACCTCTTAAGTTTCCTATGATGTTCGCTAAGTTCGACGGCTTTTACACAATCAAGGTTGCGAGAACAAAGGACCTTTCTATAGATAGGAACAGGTTCTGCACACGGGATAAATGCTACCTACTTCCCTCCCTTCCCGAGGACATAATTTTCGGAAAACTTTTGAGTGGAAGAGAGTACCACCTCTGTAAGGACGGGCTTCTTCTCTTTAGGGAGAGGCTTGGGGTTTACGATAAGCTCGTAATCTTCTCCGAAGGTAGGCCCAAGGAGATATCTATAAGAAACGTAAAGAACGGAAAGGTTCTTAGAATAGTCTTCGGACCCATGGATAAAGAGGGCTTCTTTAAGGAGATAGAGTTCATCACGGATTCCAGTAGTGCTAAACTCATAGTTGAGGAGGTAGAGCTTTAATGTTTCCCGATCTGGTAGAGATCTTTGGCGTAAGGGTATCCACCTACGGAGTCCTCGTAGCTCTCGGACTTATACTCGCCTACTTCCTTGCCCTCAAACTCTCTAAGAGAGAGGGAATACCTGAAGATAAGGCGGAGTCTGTTTTTATATGGGCTGCGATCTTTGGAATAATCGGTTCGAGGATAGCCTTCATTCTGGAACACCCCGAGGAAATAAAGAGCATATTGGACGTGTTTGCTCTTTGGAAGGGGGGAGTTTCCTTTTTTGGCGGTCTCATAGGTGGTGTGCTTGGAGCCCTTTTTGCTGTCAAAAAGAATTCTCTTCCCCTCTGGAAGGTGGCGGACATAGCCGCTCCTACACTCGCCTTAGCTCACTCCATAGGTAGATTAGGTTGCACCGCTGCCGGATGCTGTTATGGAAGACCGGTTCCCAACGCCGAGGACGTGAGCGTGGGTATTCATTTCATGAAGGATTTTCCTTTCTTCTACGTTGTCTTTCCAAAGGGAGCCGTCGCACCCCACGGTATACCCCTCTACCCCACCCAGATAATGGAAGCTGCGGGGAACTTCATCATCTTCCTTATACTTCTGTTCCTCTTCAGAAGAAAGAGGTTCGATGGGGAGGTCTTCTCTCTGTATATGCTCCTCTATGGCGCGGAGAGGTTCGCCCTTGAATTTTATCGGGGTGTAACCCCTCCTATAGAAGGCTTAGGACTTACGTGGAATCAGGTGGTGGCTATCCTCATGATACTGTCTTCCTTGGCTCTATTCTTCGTGCTGAGGAGAACTCCCTCTCCCGCAGGAGAACATTGAGCCTGTAGTCTATGAGAATGTCCAGAGGGTCGCTCCTGAGATCCGGATCCCTAAAAGGAACGCTGAAAGGGGAACTCTCCAGTTTTATACGCTCGATCTCTGAGAGAGGTTCCACCCAGCCGCTTAAGGTTGCAACCGTTCCCCCTCTCTTCCTGCCTACAGGTTCCGTACTTCCCACCCTGAAACCAAGACTCAGGAGAGCTTTCCTGACGGGCAACGCCGAAGAGTAAGAGACCCACCTGCCGTCCTTCTCAGTCCTGCTCATTAACTCCCTGAGAAATTCGAGGGTCCAAAGCTCCGGATTTCTGTAAGGGGAGAAGGGATCGTGAAAAACCGCATCCGCAAGAAAATCTCTTATTTCCCTGACCTTCTCCCTCGCATCTCCGAAAAGAACTCTCAGCCTTATACCTTCCCTCTCATCCCCGGGAAGCATGTTAAGCACATCTCTATGGGCATCCCTATAAGGTTCCGGGAGAGGAGGCACCTCTTCGGGAATACTTTTTTCCAAGGAAACTATCTCTATCTCCACCAGCGGATTGATCTTCCTAAGCTCGTAAACCGCTACAGCAACGTTATATCCGAGACCAAAGCCCACGTCGAGAATTCGAACGTAGTCTTTCCTTCGAGCCAACTCTAAGAGCTTAGAAGGTTTGAGGAACTTATCCCTGCACTCCGTGATAGCACCTGCTGTAATGCTGTGGTAGGGCTCACCGCATGGATGGATCAGCGTTGGGCTCCCGTCCTCCGTCCAAACTAAACCAACCTTCAACTTAGGTTCGATCCATCTTTTAATATCCCTCAGGACCTTCTTCTCTTCCTCCTCACTCAGGGAAATTCCGAGCAGCTTAGCTCTCTCGGAGAGCCTCCTTTGAACCATCTCTTAAAAGATAGCTCTCCAATATCTCCTTGAGCCTCCACTTTCTTGGAAGCTCGCCCATGAAGACTACATCCTCCTCTTCGAACTCTCCGTCCTCCCTGTCCACGAGGAGAACGGGGGTAGTGGCTATGCCTAAATAGGTAAAGGTATCAAGCATCTCATACACATCCACCTCTTCCCATTCGAAGTTCAGCTCATTCTGAAGCTCCCTCAGAAGCTTTTTAGCTCTATCGCATCTCGGACATACTTCCTGAGTCACAAGAATAAACTTCATTCCATCGCCTCCTGCGGGAAATATAGGAGGTCAGGGATTCAAAAACCTGACGGAGATTACTCCTCTGTAGCTACCCTGTTCTTCCCTGTTTTCTTAGCTATGTACATGGCTCTGTCCGCCTTTTGTATAGCTTCGTCCACATCCTCTCTCACCTGTGCTACGCCTATGCTCACTGTCAGGCTTAGCTCCAAATCTCCCACTCTGAAATTCTTTACTTCTATCCTCTTTCTAACGTTCTCGGCAGCCTTTAAGGCGCCTTCTAAGTTAGCTCCGGGAAGTACGACGAGGAACTCCTCTCCTCCATACCTAAAGACGAGATCCGAATCCCTTAGGGTCCCCCTCATGGTCTCTGCCACCTGTTTAAGAACCTCATCGCCTATCTTATGACCGTAGGTGTCGTTTACCTCCTTGAAGTTGTCTATATCTATCATGAGGAGGGACACTGGCTTTCCTATGCTGAGCGTCCTCTCTATAAGCCTCGCACCGAACTCCTCCAAAGCTCTCCTGTTGAACACACCCGTCAGGGCGTCCGTGTAAGCCTTCCCCGAGAAGACCTCCACCTCCTTGGAAAGGACCTCTATGAACTTCTTAAGTTCTATGCCGGTTTCCACTATCGCGTTCCTGACGAGATCTATCTCGTCCCTCGGATCCTTTATCTCCTCCTCGTCGAGCCCTTCGAACTTTTTCCTCCTTATCAGGTTGGTTATCCTGAGGAGGTTCTCTATACGGCGGCTCAGGCTTCCGGTTACCCAGATCCATACAGCGAAGAGCAAGAAGAAGGAAGGTATGTATACGAGAACCATACCCTTCAGGCTCTCAAGAGCTATGCTTGCCATCATATCGTGCACGTTTTTGTAAGTAAAGAAGTATCCTATCACCCGTCCAGATATATCCCTGATAGGTGAGCTACACAGAAGGATATCTTCCATTTCTGTAAGGGGCAAAGACAGAGAGGACTCCCCTACGAGAACCGGGTTTAACCTGCCCGTCTGGTCTATTATCAGATTTCCGCTCCGAACCTTGTCTCTCAGGTAAGCTCTGTAGCTTCTTTCAAGAAGAGATCTCTTCAGAACCTCGTCCTTTATAGCAATACCGCATTCTATTCCCGTTATCTCTTTGTATCTCTTTATGAAGTCCGACATATCTATTCCAACGGAGACCACGCCGAGAACCTTTCTACCCTACGCTATCGGATTGGTAGCCCTTATACCGACGTAGTTCGCACAGATAAGGATCGCCTGGGTCGAGGTGCAGGTTTTCCCAACCCTTACCACATCTAATCTCACGTCCTCAACGTTACTCCTCGGAGCTTCTGGATTTCTGATGTTCAGATATGTTATGGCCGGAAGTTTGAAGATAACCATCTCCCTTACAAGATCCTCCCGGCTCACCTCGTCGTAGAGGGGTTTGAGTCTTCTGTATAGGGCTTCCCTGTCGTCCCGTATAAGCAACCTTTTCACTTCAGGGTCCTTTGCCACGTAAGAAGATATAGAGTTAGCCACCTTCTTGTAGTGATCGACGAGCTCGGTATACCTCGCGAAGCTGTTTTCGCAGAATCTCTCTTTTTCTTCCTTTGCCATCTTCCTGTAAAGGCTTATCTGGTGAAGAACCCCCACAGCCACGGCAAAGGAAAAAGAGAAAGTCACGAATAGGAAGAGCTTTCTCCTGAGCGTCATCCCTCACAGCTCCGTTTATTCTATGTGCTGTGGTCTCATGTGAGGGAAGAGGATGACGTCTCTAATGGTGTCGGTGTTCACGAGGATCATGACGAGCCTGTCTATACCTATCCCCTCACCCGCCGTTGGGGGCATACCGTACTCTAAAGCCCTCACGAAGTCCTCGTCCATATCCATAGCCTCCTCGTCCCCCATCTCCTTCTCCTTTATCTGTTCTATAAACCTCTCCCTCTGATCCTCCGGATCGTTGAGCTCGGTGTAGGCGTTCGCCACCTCGTAGGTTCCAACTATGAGCTCGAACCTCTCCACGAGGTCGGGATCCTCCCTGTGGGTCTTGGCAAGAGGGGATAGGAGCTTGGGGAAATCTATTACGAAAGTGGGCTGAATTAGATCTTCCTCCGCCACCCTCTCGAAGACCTTGTCCAAGAGCTTTGCGTGGGTGAGCTTCTCGTAGTTGGGTATCTCGAGCTCCTTAGCCATGCTCCTCAAACCCTCCAAATCTCTCAGGAAGAAGTCCTTGTCCTCCCCCGTCTTTTCCTTAAGGAGATCAAAGTATCTGACCCTTCTGTAAGGTGGGGTGAAATCCAAGATTTTTCCCTCGTATTCAAGCTTCAGAGTCCCGACGGTGTTTTTGAGCAGATGGGTGAAAAGCTCTTCGGTGAAGTCCATAAGATCGTTGTAGTCCCAGTAAGCGGCGTAGAATTCGACCATCGTGAATTCGGGGTTGTGGGTCCTATCCACCCCTTCGTTCCTGAAGTTCTTTCCTATCTCATAAACCCTCGGGAAACCACCCACGATAAGCCTCTTAAGGTAGAGTTCTGGAGCTATCCTGAGGTAAAGGTTCATCTCAAGGTAATTGTGGTAGGTGATGAAGGGTTTGGCGTTGGCACCGCTCGCTACCGTCTGGAGGATGGGAGTCTCTACCTCAATAAAACCCCTCTCGTCGAAGAATCTCCTCATCTCACTTACAAGCCTGCTTCTTAAGAGGAAGATTCTCCTTGATTCCGGATTTGCTATCAGATCCAGATACCTCTGCCTGTACCTTACCTCCACGTCTCTAAGTCCGTGCCACTTCTCGGGAAGGGGATGGAGGCACTTAGCCAAGAGCTCGAAGTTATGAACCTCTACGGTCAATTCTCCTGTGTTCGTCCTGAAGAGTTCCCCACTAACACCGACTATGTCCCCGAGATCTATAAACTCGTTGAAGAAGGAGAACTTCTCCTCTCCTACTATGTCCTTCTTCAGGTATATCTGTATCTTCCCCGTGAGATCCTGTATGTGACCGAAGATAGCCTTTCCCATGGTTCTGAGGGAAACGAGCCTCCCTCCAAGGGAAACCTTTTCTCTATTCGGATCGCTGTCGAACCTGCCCTTTATCTCCCTTATGCTTTCCGTTTCACCTTCCGAGAGCTTCGCCTCGATCAGGCTCAGCTTTCCTTCAATCCTCGAGAGAATACCCTCAAAGATGTACTCCTCTCCGGGCTTCAGTCCCTCCTCCTGAGTGTAAACGAGGATCTCCACATTCTCTTCGTCCGAGAGCCTGACCATGTAGCCCTCTTCCGTTCTTGAGACCCTTTTCGCTTTACCCCTTACCTTTGCCTTGAGACCTTCTGGAACTTCCTTCTCATACTTAGCCCTGACGTTGCCTATGAAGTCGGTTACCTCAAACCTGTAAGGGTAAGGGTTTATCCCTCTTTTTCTGAGCTCTTCAAGCTTCTTCTTCCTCGTGTCTTCCATGGGAAGAGAATTATAGCAACTATGGAACAGTTAGTTTTATGATTAATTTCTCGTTATAGAGGTAATCTATAAAATCTTCTATATCATCTATCAATAATACAGGTATTTTTATTCCGAATGTTTTAGAAAAATCTAATTTTTTAATATGTATATCAAAACCAAGGTCATTAAATATATATAAAATATCCTTGATAGAATGATTATATATTGTTACTTCAAGCTCTTTAATAAAAGGATTCAGAACTTTTATACCTTTACTTTCTTTATATATACCTAACAGGATATATATTATACCATCCCTCTTCAATGATCTTTTTATAACTTGGAATATATTGAATAATTCATTACGAGGAATTAGATATATTACATCTATTAAGAATACTATGTCCAGGTTTAACTTAGATATATCTTTGTAATCAATATATGTTATTCCATCTCTCTTCATAAAGTTCCTTTCTATGCAAAAAACTTGGGCATCTGGATATTTTTCTTTAATTTTAAACAAAAGAAATCCATCACCGCATCCAATATCTAAAATAGTTTGAGGATAGATGTTTAGATAATGACAATCCATTAAAACCTCTTCTATTACACAGTTATTAAAAATTTTTCGTGTATCGTAATTCCACTTTGCCATATAACTCCCTAAATTGTCAAGGACAGTTCACAGGTCTACATGTTCTGCATCTGCTACATTTCATAACCCACGCTTCTTTATCGTTCTTATAAAGTTTGGATAGTTTCTTGTAAAATTCCTTATCTAGCATATAACTATCACTATTTTCATCTAAGTTACTATATAATTTTTCACCAAATAAAGTTTCCCATATATATTGACATAGCCTTGCATTCTCTAACCAGTTAATCTCATCATTTTTATCAACCATACCATAATAAGGGTAATGATGAAAATATTTTCCAAAGATTTTATAACAATCTTCTATATACTTTTGTGTATCCAAAATGTGCATATGCCAAAATTCATCTATAAGCCTGTTAGGGATTATCTTTATATCTAGACCGAAATCCTTCAATGTTTTATTTAATGCCAAAAATTTTATATAATTTGCCTCCATTTCGCTAACTACATCTTTTTCCCACCCTAAGATTTCTATCATCTTCCTCTTCTGCATACGAAAATCAAGTATTTTATGAATATAAGCAAGATTAGCATTCAAACTTCTACTGAATTCACTTGATTGTAATAATTCTTTAATCGAAGCTTGAAATAACATTTTAATACCTCCTTTTAAATTTTCTTAAATCCTATTAAAACCTCTATATCTTCAGGGGTTAAAATAGGAGACCTTATAAATTCCATTATTAAATTTTGAACAAACTCACGAAGTTCGGCATCTTTTGTTTTAATAGACAGTTGAAGAGCCTCTCTCAAAACTGCAAGGATTTGCTTTCTTTCCTCGGATCTCATTCTAAAGATCTTTTCATGAGCCTGAATTAAATGAAGCTCTTTAATTAGAGATGCTCTAATAGCCTCCCTTTTTGTTTCCTCTTCTTCTTTTTTTTCTTCTACTTGCACCAAAGCTCCCATAAGTTCCATAAGGTCTTTTATCTTTATCTTTTCTGGTGGTATTGGCGGCACCGGACCAGTGATTATCGGCAGTTCTAAGCTACTAAGCACACGACCCACAACTAAAGGAAAAAAAAAGAAGAGTGGATTAAGAAGAAAAGGTAAAATAGCCATACCTTTACCCTCCATCTAATATCGCTTAAAATTTAGTCTTTCCAATTTTGAGTGTCAAGGGGTTTTGAGCCTGTTGAAAAAACCCTCATAGTTTGAAAAATCAAGCGATAGGAAGTTCATATACCCCTCAAAAGGTTAAAGCACAATAAAAGGAGCTTCAGAAGAAGAATCAGGTTGTAAAGAACAAACCTACCAAGAACATGCAGACTCGCTACATGAAAATCC
Source organism: Hydrogenivirga okinawensis (assembly GCF_055385515.1). Lineage (NCBI taxonomy): Bacteria > Pseudomonadati > Aquificota > Aquificia > Aquificales > Aquificaceae > Hydrogenivirga > Hydrogenivirga okinawensis. The sequence goes on from NZ_AP042386.1 coordinate 1,260,010, forward strand.
CAGAGCCTATCCCTATCCCCAAACCTGTTCTTAACTATCCCTATCACCTGCTCAACCCTGAACCTGTTCTCCCTATAGACCTTCCTCCTTACTTCATAGTTCCCCTTTGCCCATAGCCTATAAGCATTCCTAACTCTCGTATGCGTAGTATCCCTCACAGGAACTATAGCCTCCATCTTCACATCCTTTATCTTCTTAAGAATCTCTACAAACTTTCCATAATAGGCATCCCCAAGAAAACACCTCGCTCTGAACTTGAGTTCTTTGAGCATGGGTCTGAGTAAAGCATTCTCATCCGCATAAGGTCTGCCTATATTTACATCAACTACCGCTGCTTTACCTCTCACAACTCCTACTAAGACTTCCGCTTTTACATGCGATCTTACTTCTCTTAGTTCTTTGCCCTTTTTCCAAACTATCTGGTAGGCTTCTGCGTATCCAAATCCTGTTCCATCTGCTATGAGGCAGTGAAACTCCTTTGCTTGGAGTTTTTCCATTATCTCCTCTGCAGTCTTGTGTATTAGCTTTTTGAAATAATCTTGTTCAATCCTTTTGAACCTGTAATGGAGTGTGGTAAAGTCAGGTACTTTCGGGAAGAGGTCTTTTAGTCTTTCTTCTAAATCTCTGAGGGAGAGGTTTTCTAAGATCTTTATCAGAAGTGCTGCTACTATCAGGTGATCTTCGTAAACTCTTGGTCTTCCTCTCTTGCCATGCTGGCTGGATCTAATGGTATTGCAGGGGGTTATCAGAATAAATGATAACGTCCGCAGTTGTAAGAATTTTGATCGGTGTTATCAGTTCCTATAATCGCTTCGGAAGGTCTTTTATGGTATGTCTATTCTTGATCCCTCCTCATCTAATATGAGGACTCCCCCAACTATCCTTCGGTTTGCGTGGTCTGTGAAAAATTGTTATAATACCTTTTTGCTCTTTTGAGAACGGACGGGAGTGTGAAGCTATGATCCAGAGGCAGAGTTATATGAACGTTGCCGACAACTCGGGGGCGAAGAGAGTGCAGGTTATAGGTATACCTTACGCTCCGAGGAAGTACGCCACCCTCGGGGACGTTATAACTGTAACGGTAAAGGACGCCCTCCCTGACGGAAATGCCAAGAAAGGGAAGATCTACAGGGCGGTTGTGGTGAGAACCGCTAAGGAAGTGAGACGTCCCGACGGGAGTTACATAAAGTTTGATGACAACGCCTGCGTTCTCCTGAACCAGTACGGGGAGCCTCTCGGAACGAGGGTTCTGGGACCTATAGCGAGAGAGGTTAGGAACAGAGGTTTCACGAAGATAGCTTCCCTTGCACCGGAGGTGGTTTGATGGCTGCAAAGATAAAGAAGGGTGATACGGTAATAGTGGTAAGAGGAAAGTCCGCCAACAAAGGTAAGACAGGAAAGGTCATAAGGGTGATAACTGAGAAGAACAGAGTTGTCGTGGAAGGGGTTAATCTCGTAAAGAAGCACCTTAAGGAGATTCCGAACGTCAGGGAAGGGGGTATCGTTGAGGTGGAAGCTCCCATCCACATAAGCAACGTAATGCTCGTATGTCCTAACTGCAAGAAGCCTACGAGGGTAGGTTTCAGGGTAGTGGAAGAGAAAGGAGTTCTTAGAAAGTACAGGTTTTGCAAGAAGTGCGGAGAGAACATAGACCTTGTCAGGGAAAAACAGTTGAGAGGTTGATGTTATGGCGGTAGCGACTAAGTATGTTCCGAGACTTTATCAGAAGTATAAGGATGAGGTCGTTCCCCGACTCATGCAGAGGTTCGAGTACAAGAACCCCATGGAAGTCCCCAGACTGGTGAAGATAGTGGTTAACATGGGTGTAGGGGAAGCGGTTCAGGATATAAAACATTTGGAGAGGGCTGCCGAGGATCTCAGGCTCATAACGGGACAGCAGCCCGCAATCAGAAGAGCTAAGAAGTCCGAAGCGGGCTTCAAGCTGAGAAGGGGAATGCCCGTAGGTCTTAAGGTAACTCTCAGAAAGGAGAGGATGTGGGACTTCTTGGACAAAACGATATCTATAGCCCTCCCGAGGGTGAAGGACTTTAAAGGACTGAATCCCAGGTCCTTCGATGGAAGGGGTAACTACTCCTTCGGTATAGCGGAGCAGATAGTTTATCCGGAGATAGACTACGACAAGGTGGACAGGATAAGGGGTATGGACATAAGTATCCATACCACCGCAGAGACAGACGAGGAAGCCCTCTGGCTTCTCTCCCTACTTGGACTTCCCATAAGAGCGGTTTAAGGAGGTAGGTATGCCGAGAAAGGGTAAGGTGGCAAAGGATCTGAAGTACTACCCCAAGTGGAGGGTAAGGAAGAAGAACAGGTGCCCAATATGCGGAAGACCGAGGGGATTTCTGAGATACTTCAACATGTGCAGGCTCTGTTTCAGGGAGAGAGCCCTCAGGGGTGAACTCCCCGGTGTAAGAAAATCAAGCTGGTAAGCGGAGGTCAGGTATGGATCCGATAGCGGATATGTTTTCGGCGATCAAGAACGCGATAATGAGGAAGAAGGACTACGTGGACGTGCCCTCTTCCAAAATGAAGGAGAGGATCTTGGAAGTGCTCAAAAGGGAAGGCTTCATAAAGGACTGGGAGAGGCTTGAGGATGAGGAGCACAGGAAGGGGACCCAGTACACGCTGAGGATACACCTTAAGTACCTCGATCCTAAGAAGGAGAGGAGCGCCATAACCAACATAGTCAAAGTATCTACACCCGGTAAGAGGGTCTACGCTCCCGTGAAGAAGGTTCCCTACGTGAAGAGGGGTCTCGGGATAGCCTTGGTCTCCACCGACGCTGGGATAGTTACGGATCACGAGGCAAGGAGTATGAAGAAAGGTGGAGAGGTTATCGCCTTAGTATGGTAGGAGGAGTTAGATGTCAAGGATAGGAAAGAACCCCATACCTATTCCTGACGGGGTAAAGGTAAGCGTTAAGGGAAACGAGATAACGGTTGAAGGTCCCAAGGGGAAGCTCTCTATTAACTTCCATCCTGACATGAAAGTGGTGGTGAACGAGAAGGAAATAAGGGTCGAGAGACCCACAGATAGAGCCTTTCATAAAGCGATCCACGGAACCACTGCGGCTCTTATAAGGAACATGGTCAAGGGTGTGACCGAGGGCTTTACCGAAGTCCTCGAGGTCCACGGACTCGGATACAGGGCGGCGGTTAAGGGGAACAACCTGGAGCTGAACCTCGGAAAGTCCCATCCGGACATATACCCCATACCTCCCGACGTGAAGATAGAGGTCAAGGGTAACGAGATCCATATCCATGGTATAGACAAGCAGAGGGTCGGTCAGGTGGCGGCGGAGATCAGGGCTCTTAGGAAGCCCGATCCCTACAAGGGCAAAGGTATTCGCTACAAGGGAGAGGTTCTCAAACTCAAACCCGGAAAGGCTGCGGGTAAGAAGTGAGGAGGTTCGTAGATGGCTAAGCTGAGCAGGAGAGAGAAGAGGATAAGGAGACACAAGAGAATAAGGAAGAAGGTCTTCGGGACGCCGGAGAGACCGAGGCTCGCGGTTTACAGGAGTCTCCACCACTTCTACGCTCAGATAATAGACGATACAAAGGGACACACCCTGGTTTACGCTTCCACCCTCGATCCCGAATATGAGAAGCTCGCCGGGAAGAGGGGCGGGAAGTCCATAGAGGCGGTTCAGAAGGTGGCTGAGATCCTCGTGAAGAGGGCTTTAGAGAAAGGTATAAAGAAGGTCGTCTTCGACAGGGGCGGCTTCCTTTACCACGGGAAGATAAAGGCTTTTGCGGACAAGTGCAGGGAGCTCGGCCTTGAGTTCTAAAGGAGGAGTTTGATGGGTGGAAAGGACATCGACGCGATGATAGAGGAGAGAAGGAAGAGGTACGGCGTGGCGGACATGATCGAGGAACTTCAACTGGAGGAGAGGCTGATCTACGCCAACAGAACTGCGAGGGTCACGAAGGGAGGTAGAAGGTTCTCCTTCTCAGCGCTCGTCGTAGTGGGAGACAAGAGAGGTTTCGTAGGCTTCGGGCACGGGAAGGCTAAGGAGGTCCCCCTCGCCATAGCCAAGGCGATAGAGCAGGCTAAGAAGAAGATCATCAGAGTTCCCATAATAGAAGGAACCGTTCCCCACGACGTGGTCGGACACTTCGGACCCACCAAGATAATCGTGATGCCCGCGAGGAGGGGAACGGGTGTCGTCGCCGGTGGTGCCGCTAAACCGATATTCGAACTCGCCGGATACACGGACGTTCTCACCAGGATAATCGGAAGCACGAACCCGGATAACGTCGTCAGAGCTGTTTTCGACGCTTTCCTCCAGCTCAAGACCCCCGAGCAGATCGCTGAAGAGAGGGGACTTCCTCTCGAAGAGATTCAGAAAAGGTTCAACATCTACGCTAATCCTAAGCTTAGGGTAAAGCTCTACTATCCCTGGAGGGGCGTCCATGGCTAAGATGTTGAAGGTTACCCTGGTTAGAGGTCTCGCTGGGAAGAGAGAGTCCCACGTTCAAGCTGTGAAGAGCCTCGGGTTGAGGAAACCCGGGCAGTCGAGGATCTTGGAAGATAACCCCATGGTAAGGGGAAACATCAGGAAGGTCAGTTATCTCATAAAGGTGGAGGAAGTTGAAGATGAAGCTACATGAACTCCAGCCCCATCCGGGAGCCACTAAGGAAAGGACCAGGGTAGGAAGGGGTATAGCGGCGGGTAAAGGAAAGACCGCCGGAAAAGGACACAAAGGGCAGAAGTCGAGATCTGGTGACAGGACCATGCCCCCCTACTTCGAAGGTGGTCAGACACCTCTGCACATGCGTCTCCCCAAGCGGGGATTCGTCAATCCCAACAGGAGGGAATACACTCCGGTGAACGTTGGAACCTTAGACAGGCTCTTCGAAGAGGGTGCAGAGGTTACGCCCGAACTCTTGGCTCAGAAAGGACTATGTTCCAAGAACGACCTCGTGAAGATCCTTGGAGACGGTGAGATATCCAAGAAGCTCACCGTGAAAGCCCACGCCTTCTCCAAGAGCGCCAAGGAGAAGATAGAGAAAGCGGGAGGATCCTGCGAGGTAATTGGGAAGTGATCGACTATCTCAAAAATATATTTGCCTTCGAGGACCTCAGGAAAAGGTTCCTCTACACACTCCTGATGTTTGCTATCTACAGGCTTGGGAGCCATATCCCCATACCGGGGATAGACGTTCAGGCTCTTGAAGACTTCTTTAAAGCCTTTCAGGGGACTATATTCAGCCTCTACGACATATTCTCCGGCGGAAACCTCAGCAGGATGACCGTTTTCGCCCTCGGGGTCATGCCCTACATCTCCGCCTCCATAATGATGCAGCTCCTCACAGTTGCTATACCCGAACTCCAGAGACTCGCTAAGGAGGAAGGGGACTACGGTAGATACAAGATAAACGAGTACACCAAGTATCTCACCCTCTTCGTCGCCTTCGTCCAATCGATAGGCATAGCCTTCTGGCTCCAGAACCAGACCTCCCCAAAGGGCTTTCCAGTTGTTCCTGACGCTGGACTGATCTTCATTTTCATTACCGTTCTTACTCTCGTTGCAGGGACCATGTTCCTCGTCTGGATGGGGGAGAGGATAACGGAGAAGGGGATAGGTAACGGTATGTCTCTCCTGATATTCGCCGGTATAGTTGCCGGATTCCCCAACTCAGTCATAAGCCTTGTGGAGAGATTGAAGACTGGAGACCTCACCCCTTTCGCCGTCGCTGGCGCGGTGGTGATGGTCCTCCTGATAATAGTCGGTATCGTTTACATACAGGAGGCTGAGAGGAGGATACCTGTCCAGTATCCCAGAAGGGTGGTCGGAAGGCAGGAGTACAGAGGAGGCTCAACCTATCTTCCCATAAAGATAAACCCCGCAGGGGTCATTCCGATAATCTTTGCTCAGTCGCTTCTTATAATACCTTCGAGCGTTCTCGCCTTCATCCAGCACCCGATAGCTCAGGCTATACATGATGCCTTCAACCCCACCTCGATCTTCTACAACTTCCTCTACATAATGCTCATAGTCTTCTTTACTTACTTCTACACCGCCGTGATAATAAATCCCGTTGAGGTGGCGGACAACCTGAGGAAAGGAGGCGCCTTTGTTCCCGGGGTCAGACCCGGTTTGGAGACCCAGAAGTTCTTAGAGACGGTTATAAACAGGCTCGTCTTCGTGGGTGCCATTTTCTTATCGGTGGTGGCGGTGATCCCGCTCTTTATAAGCATTCAGCTGAACGTTCCCTTCTACTTCGGAGGAACTACGGCTCTCATAGTTGTCGGTGTTGCCCTCGATACTCTTAAACAGATCGAGGCTAACCTGCTCACGAAGAAGTACAAGGGATACGTTAGGAAGAGGAGGTAGTCATGAACCTCGTTTTCTTGGGACCTCCAGGTGCGGGAAAGGGAACTCAGGCCAAAAGGCTCGCTCAGGAGCTCGGGCTAAAGCACATATCCACGGGAGATATCCTCAGGGATGCGGTGAAGAGAGGAACTCCCTTGGGCAAGAAAGCCAAGGAGTACATGGACAGGGGAGAGCTCGTCCCCGACGATCTGATAGTAGCCCTGATCGAGGAGGTTATGCCTCCTGGAGGGGGTGTCATATTCGACGGCTTTCCAAGAACCATAGCCCAGGCGGAAGCCTTAGACAGGATGCTTGAAAAGAAAGGCATGAAGGTTGACAGGGTAATCCTCTTCGATGTCCCCGACGACGTTGTGGTGGAGAGGCTCTCGGGGAGGAGGGTGTGTCCGAGCTGCGGGGCGGTGTATCACGTAAAGTACAACCCTCCCAAGAACGACGAGATCTGCGACGTGTGCGGGAGTAAGCTCATACAGAGGGAAGATGATAAGGAGGAGGTGGTCAGGAACAGGCTCGAGGTATACAGGAAACAGACCGCTCCCCTCATTGAATACTACGAGCGCAAGGGTATATTAATAAGACTGGACGCTTCCAAGGACATCGAGGACGTTTATAGAGAGCTTTTGAGGGTAGTCAATGAAGAGAGGAATTGAGCTCTACTCGAGGAAGGAGATAGAGAAGATAAGGAGAGCCTGTCAGGTGGTTGCCGAGGTTCTTCAGGCGGTGGCGGAGAACATCAAGCCGGGTATAACCGCCTGGGACATAGAGATGCTGGCGAGGGAGGAGGCGAAGAAGAGGGGCGCGAAGCCTGCCTTTTTAAATTACAAGCCTCCCTTCAGCAACGTCAGGTATCCAGCCGCCACCTGCATATCGATAAACGACGAGGTAGTTCACGGACTGCCCAAGAAGGATAGGATCATAAAGGAGGGGGATTTAGTGAGTGTAGATTTCGGTGCTATAATAGATGGTTACGCCGGAGACTCGGCGATCACCGTTGCCGTAGGCGATGTGGGTGAGGAAGAAAGGAGGCTTATGGAGGCTACGAAGTTAGCCTTGGACAGAGCGGTTCAGAAAGCTGTTCCCGGTAACTGGCTCAGCGACATAGTGGAGGCTATCCACTCCACCGCCGAGGAGTTCGGAGTGTATCCCGTTCTCAAGTACGGTGGACACGGGATAGGGAAGAAGGTTCACGAGGAACCCTTCGTTCCCAACAACAGGAAAGATCTCGGGAAGAAGGATATAAAGCTGAGACAGGGTATGGTAATAGCCATAGAACCTATGTTCTCCCTCGGGACCGAAGAAACGGTCTATGACGGAGACGGCTGGACTGTGAAGACTAAGGACGGAAGCCCCTCAGCTCACTTCGAGCACACCGTAGCCATAACTAAGGAAGGACCATTAGTTCTAACGGAGATAAAAGATGGGTAAAAAGAAGAAACAGCAGCACGAAAAGGAGAAGGGAATAATTATGGAGGGCGAGGTGGTGGAAGCCCTCCCCAACGGTATGTTCAGGGTTAAGCTCGAGAGCGGGCACGAGATCTTAGCCCACATATCGGGCAAGATGAGAATAAACTTCATCCGTATCCTACCGGGAGACAGGGTTAGGGTAGAGCTCTCTCCTTACGACCTTACGAGAGGAAGGATCATTTACAGGCTTTAATGTGTTATAATTTAGGTTTCTCCGGAGGTGGTTATGAAGGTAAGGGCTTCTGTTAAGAAGAGGTGTGCCAAGTGCAAGATAATCAGGAGAAAGGGAAGGGTTTACGTTATATGCGAGAATCCAAAGCACAGGCAGAAGCAGGGATGACGGAGGTTTGATATGGCGAGAATAGCTGGAGTAGATCTTCCGGATCACAAGAGGCTGGAGATAGCTCTCACCTACATCTACGGTATAGGCAAGTCGAGAGTGAAGGAGATATGCGAGTCCACGGGAATAGACTGCAGGAAGAGGGTAGGAGAGCTGACCCCCGAGGAGCTCAATACCCTCAGGAAGTTTATAGACGAGAACTACAAGGTTGAAGGAGATCTGCGTAGAGAGGTTCAGCTGAACATAAAGAGGCTTATGGACATGGGATGTTACAGAGGGCAGAGGCATGCGAGGGGACTGCCCGTAAGGGGTCAGCAGACGAGAACCAACGCGAGAACGAGAAAGGGAAAGAGGAGAACAGTGGGTGGAACTAAGAAGAAGGGTAAGTAAGGAGGAGGTCTATGGCTAAGAAGAAGAAGCAGAAGAGGACGGTTACCAAGGGTATCGTCCACATCCATACTACCTTCAACAACACGATAATAAACGTTACAGACCCTCAGGGTAACACGATAGTTTGGGAGAGCGGTGGAACCGTTGGATTCAAGGGAACGAGAAAAAGCACACCCTACGCCGCTCAGCTGGCAGCCCAGAAGGCTATGAGGAGGGCGGTGAACGAGTTCGGTCTCCAGGAGGCTGAAATCTGGGTCAAGGGTCCCGGCGCTGGAAGGGAGTCCGCTCTGAGGGCGGTTTTCGCCTCCGGCATAAAGGTCACGGCTATAAGAGACGTGACACCCATACCCCACAACGGCTGTAGACCGCCGGCGAGGAGGAGAGTCTGATGGGAAGGTACATAGGTCCTTGGGTAAAGCTCGATAGAAGGTTCGGGGTAGTGGTCTCCGGTAAGAAATCCGCTCCGAGGATACTCCAGAGAAGGAACTTCCCCCCGGGACAGCACGGGAGGATAAAGGGAAGGAGAAGGAAGCTCAGTGAGTACGGATTACGTCTCATGGAGAAACAGAAGCTCAAGTACCTTTACGGAGGTCTCAGGGAGAAGCAGTTCAGAAGGTATTTCGACCTCGCTGCCAAGTCCAAGGAGAACACGGGAGACGTCCTTCTACAGCTCTTAGAGAGAAGGCTCGACAACGTCGTTTACAGGCTCGGCTTTGCAACCACGAGGAGACAGGCACGTCAGCTTGTAGCCCACGGACACATACTCGTGAACGGAAGGAAGGTGGACATACCCCACTACGAGGTGGAGCCGGGAGACATCATAGAGGTAAAGCCCTCCTCGAGGGACATCCCCTTCCTCAAGGAGAACTTGGAGAACATAGATCCCAGAAGCGTCCCGGAGTGGCTTGAGCTCGACAAAGACAACTTCAGGGGTAAGGTTCTTAAGTTGCCTGAGAACGTTGCGGAGTACTTGGAGATACCTGTGAACGTTCAGTACATAATTGAGTTCTACTCTAAGGTTTAATCTGGAGGTTGTCCTATGCTGAATGAGTTTGTTTATCCCAACAAGATCTACTGGGAGGAAAAGGGTAAGGAGAGGGGTGTTTTCGTTGTAGAGCCCTTAGAGAGGGGCTTTGGCACTACCCTTGGAAACGCCCTGAGAAGGGTACTTCTGTCCTCCATATCGGGAACTGCTGCAACTGCCGTAAAGATTTACGGAGTATACCACGAATTCTCCTCTATAGAGGGTGTAGCTGAAGACGTGGTAGAGATAATAGCCAACATAAAGGGCATCAGGTTCAACCTTAAGGACTCGGACGTTGAAGTTCTATATCTCAAGAAGAAGGGAGAAGGTGAGGTAAGAGCTTCCGATATAAGCCTCCCTCCCAACGTGGAGATAGCGAACCCGGATAAGGTTATAGCTACCCTTACGAGAGACGATGTGGAGCTGAACGCCGAGATAAAGATAGAAAGGGGTAAGGGTTACGTCCTTGCCGAAGAGATGGAGGCTATCGGAGAGACCGGTTGGATACTATTGGACGCCGACTTCTCGCCTGTGAGACTTGTAACCTACAAAATAGAACCCACCAGGGTCGGGGAGAAGACAGATTACGAAAAGCTCTCGGTGGAGATAGTTACCGACGGGACAAGAACCCCGGAGGATGTAGTCAAGGAGGCGGTTGATATACTCAAGAGGCACCTCGCCCTGCTCGAGCACATATCCTACGAGGTTCCTACACTGGAAGAGCCTATACCCGTCGATGAGCTCGCGGAAAAGCTAACCCTCTCCATAGAGGAGCTCGACATATCCCAGAGAGCTCTTAACTCCCTCAAGAGGCTCGGTATAACCACCATAGGAGACCTTGTCCAGATGACAGAGGAGGAGCTCAAGAGCACCAAGAACATAGGCAGGAAGGCTCTCTCGGAGATAAAGGAAGCTCTTAAGCAGATGGGACTTCAGCTCGGTATAAACATAGAGAGTAAGAGGTGATGAGCCATGAGACATAAGGTAAAGAAGAAAAAGTTCGACAGAACCAAAGAACAGAGGCTCGCCCTTTACAGAAGTTTGGCAAGGGCTTTAATCTTGGAAGAGAGCATAGAGACCACTGTAGAGAGAGCTAAGGCGGTGAGGAGCTTTGTGGAGAGGCTCGTAACTCTTGGAAAGAGAGGAGATCTCGCTGCAAGGAGAAGAGCTTTAGAGCTTCTCCCGGACAGGCACGCTGTAAAGAAGCTCTTTGAGGATATAGCTCCGAGATTCGAAGGAAGAAACGGAGGTTATACGAGGATCATAAAGCTTCCCGGTAGAAGAAGGGGCGATGGAGCTGAGCTCGCCCTCTTAGAGTGGGTCGAGTAATGCTTGTAAAGATCCTTCACCTTTTTATACAGCTCCTTATAATTCTGGTATTTATCCACGCGCTCGGCTCCTGGATACCATCCATAAGGGAGAGCAGGTTTTACGATATACTGGACAGAATAGTGGAACCTATGCTAAGACCTATAAGGCAGGTTCTTCCCCACATGGGGGGTATAGACATATCTCCCGCCATCCTTATACTCATCCTCATACTGATCGACAGGTTGATAGGGAGATGAAAAGGCCGATAATGCTCATAGACCTCGACAGGTGCATAGGTTGCCTTTCCTGTGAAGTCGCCTGCGTTCAGGAGAAGGGCCTTGAGAAGATGGGTATAAGACCTATGAAGGTATTCAGGATGGAGGGAATCTCCGATAAACCCGACGCCTTCTTTCTACCCATGAACTGCTTCCACTGCGATCCTGCTCCCTGTGCCTTAGCCTGTCCGACATCGGCGATGAGGAAAAGGGAGAAGGACGGAATAGTTTACGTTGAGGAACTGCTCTGCATAGGGTGCAAGGCCTGTATCATAGCTTGCCCTTACGGTGCTATAACTTTCAATCCCGCTACCATGAAGGTGGAGAAGTGCGATTACTGCTGCAAGAGGGTTGACAAAGGGCTTCTTCCCTCCTGCGTTTCCAAATGCGTTACCAACTGTCTCTACTTCGTGGAGGTGGACGAGGTTCCAAAGGAAAGACACCGGGTTAGGAAGATCGATTCTGAACTCTATCGCGAGATCTTCGAAGCCACCTCTGTCCCTGCTTGACCGGGATCAATAGGGGAACTATAATATTAGACTTGCAGGGCGCGTAGCTCAATTGGCAGAGCGGGCGGCTCATAACCGCCCGGTTGGGGGTTCGAGTCCTCCCGCGCCCACCAGATGAAAGCTTTCATAGTAGGAACCTTAGCTTTCTATCCTGTTATTTCTCCTGCTTCTGACTTCGTATGGACCCCTTACAAGTTCAAGCCCTACGAGAGATATATCTATGATTACAGTGAAGTATTCAAGGGAAAGAAAGGTTCGGGAGGGTTCGAAATCGTGATAGAGAGGAAAGGAGGTAGTTTCCAGGTTACGTTGATCGGAGGCTACAGGGAGTGGAGTGGTGTGGTGAAGACGGAAGTAAAGAATGCCGAGGAACTTTCGGGTTTCGTCTTGATGAGAATGTACTTCGATCATCACTGGCTCATCCCCTTAGGGAGAACTATCCTGTCAAGAGGACTTGTGAAACTCCTGATCAGGAAGAGTATAGACTGGACCCTGGGGAAGTTTAAGGTGGACAAGGAGAAGGTCAGGATAGTGAGGAGATGCGCTTACGGAAACCTTAAGGGTAGGATGTTGGAAGTATTAAAGAAGGAAGAGAGGGTCTTCGCTCTCTGTGCAAGTTCCAAAGCCTCCATGCCTATATACCTCTACAGAAAGACGGAGGGAGGAAACTCCTTTGAGATAAAACTCGTGGAGTACTCGGACTTAAAATAGTCATTATGAAAAAAGAGGACTTCAAACCACTCCTGAAACTGCAGGATATAGATCAGGAAATCAGCAGAATAGATAGGAGGCTCAGGAAGATAGAGGAAGAGAGAGAGGAGCTCAGAAAGGAACTTCAATCTCTGAGGAAAGAAATCGAGAATATGAGATCTAACTTCGAGGAACTTAAGAGAAGAAGGGAGGAGCTTAGAGAGGAGATAGAACGTGAGGAGGAGCTTCTCGAAAAAACGGAGAAGAAGATGGAGATGGTGAGGAAGGACGTGGAGTACAAAGCGCTCCTTAAGGAGAAATCGAAGCACGAGGACAACATACTCAAGAAGTCCTACGAGCTCGACGAACTGAACGAGAAGATAATAGAGGTAGAAAAGGAGGTTAAAGAAAGAATTCCCAAAATGGAAAGGAGAATTAAAGAGATTGAGGAGGAACTGGAGGATTTAGAAATAGAGGAAAATAGGGCGAGAGATAGACTCAAAAATCTTGAAGAAGAGAGGGGAAAAGTTAAAAAAGGAGTGAATGAAGTCCTTCTCAGGTACTACGAAGAGGCTAAGGAGAGGTTTGATTATAAGATAATAGTGCCCGTTGAGGATGACGTCTGCACAGGATGCGGAATGAAAATACCGGATGTCCTCTTTTCAAAACTAATCAGAGAGAATTCTATTGAGAAATGTCCGAACTGTGGCAGGTATATTTACTACAGGCTATAATATACCTATGAGAGAGAATCAATACAGCGCCGAGGATATAAAAGCGGTTACCGGTCTTGAACACGTCCGTCTGAGACCAGCAATGTACATAGGAGATATAGGGGAGAGGGGTCTGCACCATCTCATCTGGGAGATCCTCGACAACGCAGTTGACGAGGCTATGGCGGGTTACGCCCGCAACATATCCGTAATAATCCACGACGACGGCTCCGTAACCATAGAGGACGACGGAAGGGGAATTCCCGTAGATATACATCCGGAAACGGGTAAGCCCGCCGTGGAGATGGTCTTTACTATGCTCGGAGCGGGAGGGAAGTTCGAGAAAAAGGCTTACGCCTATTCAGGTGGTCTCCACGGTGTGGGTGCTTCGGTTGTCAACGCCCTCTCCGAGTGGCTCGTCGTGGAGGTTTACAGGGACGGAAAGATATACAGGCAGGAGTACAGGAGGGGGGAACCGGTTTACGACCTGAAGGTCGTGGGAACTACCACCAAGGGGGGGACGAGGGTAACCTTCAAGCCCGATCCTGAGATATTTGAGACCACAAAGATTAAGTTCGATATAGTTGAGAAGAGGGTAAGGGAGCTCGCCTATCTGAATCCAGAGGTAAGGTTTTATCTCAAGGATGAAAGAACCGGAAAGGAGCTCGTCTACAAGTTCGACAGGGGAATAGAGGAGCTCGTGGAGTTCCTATCTCAGGGTAGGGATCCCCTCTTTAAGGAGATAATTCGCATTCAGGGGGAGAAGGACGGCGTCATAGTGGACATAGCCTTCAGGTACGTAAAAGACTACAAAGAGCTCATTGACAGCTTTGTGAACAACGTAAAGACCATAGAAGGCGGCACTCACGTAACGGGTTTCAGGAGCGGTCTCACGAAGGCGGTTACCAGACTTGCCGAGAACCTGAAGCTTTCTAAGGAGCTCAAGGCTATGTTTACAGGAGAGGATATTAGGGAGGGTCTCGTCGCGGTTATCTCCTGCAAGGTTCCCGAACCCCAGTTTGAAGGTCAGACTAAGACGAAACTCGGCAACCAGAACGTCAAGAATATAGTTGACTCTATGGTCTATGAATACCTTACGGATTACTTTGACAAAAACAGGGACATTCTCAAGCTCATAGTTGAAAAGGCGGTGGAAGCCGCCTTAGCGAGGGAGGCGGCTAAGAAGGCTAAGGAGCTCGTCAGGAGGAAGTCCCCCTTAGAGGACGGGATCCTGCCGGGAAAGTTAGCCGACTGCTCCGAGAGGGATCCGGAGAAGTGCGAGATCTTCATAGTTGAGGGAGATTCGGCGGGAGGATCCGCCAAGCAGGCAAGGGACAGAAGGTTTCAGGCCATCCTTCCTCTGAGGGGAAAGATCATAAACGTGGAAAAGGCGAGGGTTGATAAGGTTCTTGCCAACGAGGAGGTAAAGGCGATAGTGAGCGCCTTAGGTTGTGGAATAGGGGAGGAGCTTGACCTTTCCAAGCTCAGGTACCACAGGATAATCCTGATGACCGACGCCGACATAGACGGTTCCCACATAAGGACACTGCTCCTAACCTTCTTCTACAGGTTCATGCCCCAGCTAATAGAAAAGGGATACGTCTATATAGCCCTGCCTCCCCTCTACAAGGTGAAGAAGGGTAGAAAGGAGGTTTACGTTAAGGACGACAGGGAGCTTGAGAACATCCTCTACGAACTTCTCAGGGAAGGCGGTTACGTCAAGGATGCGGTCGGCACGGAGTACAGGGGGGAGGAGCTCCTGAAACTGATAAGGAGCTTGAAGGAATTTGAGGAGAGCTATAAAGCCTTGGTTAAGAACAAAGGGGAGGAGGTGGTGAACTTCCTCCTCAGCCACAGGATAGGGGAAGATGACCTCAGGAGCGCCGCGAGGGTGAAGGAGGTTGTAGAGATTATGTCCAAGGAGCTACCCGATTACAGGGTGGACGTGAGATACGACGAGCTCGAGGGTGCTTACGATATAGTTATAAACGACGACAGGCTCGGGACAAGAACGATAATAGATGCGGACTTCCTCTCTTCCCTTTCCTACAAGCAGGTTCTCGAGGGTGTACATCTTCATCTGCCTGTGATCGTGGGATTCGAATCCAAACAGAGGAAAGTCTCCTCCCTCAGCGAGGTCTACGATACCCTGATGGATCTCGTTAAGCAGGGTATGGAAGTTCAGAGGTACAAGGGTCTCGGTGAGATGAATCCGGAGCAGCTCTGGGAAACGACTATGGATCCTAAGACGAGGAGGCTCGTGAAGGTAAAGGTGGAGGATGCAGTGGAAGCGGACAGGATATTCACCATACTGATGGGAGAGCAGGTCGAGCCGAGAAGGGAGTTCATAGAGACCTACGCAAAAGAGGTGAAGAACTTAGATGTTTAAGAGGATAATCGTAGGGGTCGACGGATCCCCGGCTTCTATAACCGCTTCCAAGTTAGCCTTCAGACTCGGGAATTTCTACGACACTCCCGTTGTAGGCATATACGTCGTGGATGAGAGGTTGATAGACGAAAGCTTCTTAGCGGACCTCGCTGGAGTTCTCGGCTTTACCTACTACGAGGGTATAAGCGGAAAGGTAAAGGAGTTTCTGGAAAAGCAAGGAGACGTAATACTCACCGAGTTCTCAGCTTTGGGAAGGGAGTACGGAGCAAAGGTCTCTGTAGTTCAGACCTCCGGAGTACCCTACAGGGAGATAGCCTCCCAGGCAGATCCCGAAGATCTGATAGTGGTCGGAAAGGTGGGAAGGAAGCCTTTAAAGGGAGTTCTGATAGGTTCGAACTCTGAGAAGGTAGCGAGACATGCTAACTGTCCAGTCATCCTTATGCCCGAAGAGGAAAGGGAGATCAAGAGGGTCCTCGTCGCCTATGACGGGAGCGAAAACGCGAAGCTGGCTCTTAAGATATGCAGTTCTATGAAATCCCTCCTCGGATACAAAGTGGACGTTCTTCACGTCTCGGAGGAGGAAGAGGATATAAGGGAAGAAGTCAGGGAGATACTCGGCGAGGAGTTCAGCTACCACGAGCTTCCTGGTCTTCCTGAGGAGAGGATAGTCTCCTTCGTGAGGGAGAACGATACAGATATGCTCTTCCTCGGAGCCTACGGGAAGGGAAGGTTTAGGGAGCTCTTCTTGGGCAGTGTAACCTCCTTCGTGATACACAACCTCGATATCCCCATACTCCTTGCGAAAGTTCCTAAGGGGTAATTATGCTCCTCAGATCCGAACAAGTCAGCCTGGGTTGAGTTCCCTCAACGAAAACCATGTTTACGCCAGGACAGGTTTCGTCGGCTATCACGTAATCCTTTGGATTTATAGGGACCACTATTGTCCCTTCGGGGAGGGGGAAGTCGTCGTTAGGGTACTTAGCCGCAGCCACAGCCATGAAATCTTTCCATATAGGTAAAGCCGCACGTGCTCCGGACATCCTATCCCCGAGGGAGATTTTCAAATCGTATCCTACCCATACACCTGCGACTATGTAAGGTGAGAAACCTACAAACCATGCGTCCATATACTCGTCGGTTGTTCCTGTCTTGCCTGCAACTATCCTGGGCAGATTTCTTGCAGCCCTTCCCGTTCCCTCCAATATGACCGCCCTGAGCATATCCACCAGAACCCTTGTCTCCTGGGGAGGCAGAACCTCTTCACATTCCGGGGCGTTTTCCTCAAGGATATTCCCATCCTGATCAATCACCTTACGTATTAGATAGGGTCTGCACCTCGTCCCGAGATCTGCAAAGACCTGGTAGGCGGAAGTGAGTTCAAGAGGCGTTACCTCAACCGTCCCAAGGGCAAGGGAGTAGTAGGGTTTCAGATCCCTGAGCCCCACCTTGTCTCCTACGCTGAGGACTACTTCGAAGCCGAGTTTGTCCAAGAGGTTCACAGTAGCCGTGTTTATGCTCTTTGCGAGGGCTTCTCTGAGCGTTACAATTGTGTACTCCTTATCCTCGTAATTCTTGGGTGTCCACTCCTGACCCGTGGTGGGATCGTAGAAGGTTTTTGGTCTTGCATCTATCGACGATATCTGAGTCTCACCCTTTAGGAGGGCTGCTAAGTAGATTACAGGCTTTATAGCTGAACCGGGCTGTCTCTTGGCTTTGACAGCTCTGTTAAAGGGGCTGTAGCTGTATGAGAAACCACCCACGATTGCTCTTAGGGCTCCTGTATGAACGTCCAAGCTCACTAAAGCTCCCTGGAGATCGGGGACGAGCTCTGCTCTCCAACCATTTACCCCGTTAAATACCCTTACAAAGATGTACTCCCTGCCCTCCGTGTTCATTCCCTTAAGATCGATCGTGAAGCTGTGAGAACCTATCTCTACCTTCGCCCTGCCCCCTTCAGTATCGACTATCTTCGCTACGTACACCTTCCCGTCCTCGAGCTTCGTTTTCTGAACGTTGTAGTGGCTCCTCATGTCCCTTTCACTCTCTGGGAGGAAGGGAATGCCGTTAAGTCTTGCCAGCCTCTTCAGTCCTTTCTTGAGGGAGCGAACAGCAAGAGCCTGGAGATCCCTGTCTATAGTTGTATATATCTTCAGTCCGCCCTGCAGGGCTAAGTCACCGTACTTCTCAGCGAGGTACTCCTTTACCATGTCAAGGACGTAATCTGAGGTGAGATACTTGCTGTCCCTGCTGACGACTACGGGCTTGCTTGCCGCAGTCTCGTACTCCTCCTGGGTTATGTACCCGTCCTCTAACATCCTCCTCAGAACGTAGTCTCTTCTTGTCTTTGCAAGATCGGGGTGGATGAAGGGGTTAAACCTGGACGGAGCCTTGGGAAGTCCCGCAAGAAGGGCAGCCTCCTCAAGGGTAAGATCCTGAACATGCTTTCCGAAGTAAACCCTCGAAGCTGCCTCCACACCGTAAGCTCCGTTGCCAAGGTATATCTGGTTTAGATAGAGCTCGAGGATCTTTCTCTTGTCGAAGGTTCTCTCAATCTTTATAGCCAGAAGAGCCTCCTTTATCTTTCTCCTTAAGGTCCTTTCCCTCGTGAGGAAAAGGTTCTTGGCAAGCTGCTGGGTTATCGTGCTTCCCCCCTGAACTATCCTCCCTGCCTTTACGTTGGCTATCACAGCCCTCAGTATCGCCCCCATATCTACACCTGGGTGCTTGAAGAAGTTCCTGTCCTCCGCCGCAACGAAGGCATATATGACCTTTTCGGGTATCTCATCGATCTTAACGTAGTATCTCCTTTGAACTCCTATGTCACCGTAATACCTATCTCTGTAATCGTAAACTACCGATGCCTGGGGTGGAGTCCATTTCTCAAGGAGCTTAACGTCCGGCAGGGATCTGTACAGAGCAAAGATAATAACTGCAAGCAGAAGAAAGGATATCCCTGTGAGAATAAATACACCTATCAGTAACTTTTTTATCATGACAAGCGTTGCTGGATAACTATAATATTATACTTTCAACATTAGAATAAGGAGGAGGCTATGGAAAAGCAGCAGTTAGAGGAGTGCAAAAAGAGACTGCTCGAGGAGAAAACGAAAATACTCGAGAGGTACCTCGCGAAGGAGGAAACTCAGCAGAGACTCGAAGAGGAGTCTAAGGAGCCCAGAGACTGGGAGGACATAGGTCAGATGACTTACACGGAGGAACTCCTCGACAACCTATCCCAGATAGAGATAAACACGCTTAAAGAGATAGACTATGCCCTTAAAAAGATAGAGAACGGATCCTACGGTATATGCGAGAACTGCGGGGAAGAGATAGCCTTCCAAAGGCTCTGTGCGATCCCCTGGACACGTTACTGCGCGAAGTGTGCCGAGGAGGTAGAGAGGGAGTCGGGAACCTTCATGCCCTCTTACGGCTTCGAACCCATCATAACGGAAGACATAGAGATAGAGAGGGAAGACATAGGGGAAGCCTGAGCTAAAATATTATCTATGAAGGAATTAGAGTTTAAAGTTCAGGGAATGACCTGTGAGCATTGCGTGAGAACAGTCAAGAATGCGGTATCCTCCGTTGAAGGCGTATCCCACGTCGAGGTTTACTTAGACAAGGGTCTGGTCAGAGTTCAGTCTGAGAAAGATATACCAGCTGAGGAGATAAAGAGGGTTATCGAGGAGTGGGGTTACAGGGTTATCGATTAATTGAAAATACTTCTCAAGTGAAATAAATTTAATAGCATGGTAGAGCTTAAGGGAAGGATAGAGGAGCTTAAGGAGAGGTTCGAGGACGTAAAAAAGATAATAAAGGTAGAGGATCTAAAAAAGGAGCTGGAGAAGATAGATGAGACTATGTCCTCTCAGGACTTCTGGGAGGATCAGGAGAAGGCTAAGAAGATCATCCAGAGGAGAAAGTGGCTCGAGGAAACCGTAGAAGGAATAGAGGATATAGAGAAGTCTCTCAGAGACGTTGAGGACCTCTCTTCTGCTCCGGAGGAAGATACGGAGACGTGGGCTATCATCTCCGACGAGATGGAAGAGCTCGAGAATAAGCTAAGAAGCTTAGAGCTGAAGACCTACCTCTCCGGTGAGATGGACTCCAAAAACGCCTACTTGACCATACAGGCTGGAGCCGGTGGAACGGAAGCTTGCGACTGGGCTGAGATGCTCTTCAGAATGTACAGGAGGTGGGCTGAGAGGAAGGGATACGAGGTGGAGGTGGTGGACATAACACCAGACGACGTTGCCGGTATAAAGAGCGTGACTATGCTCATAAAAGGACCTTACGCTTACGGTTATCTGAAGGGTGAGCAGGGAGTCCACAGACTCGTTAGGATCTCACCTTTTGACTCCAACGCGAGGAGGCATACCTCCTTCGCAGCTGTTTCCGTCATGCCCCAGATCGACGAAGACATAAATATAGAGATCAGGGACGAGGATCTCAAGGTGGAGACCTTCAGAGCTTCGGGAGCAGGAGGTCAGTACGTGAACAAGACGGACACGGCAGTCAGGATCACCCACATTCCAACGGGGATAGTGGTCTCATGCCAGCAGGAGAGGTCCCAGTTCCAGAACAAGAGGAAGGCTTTAGAACTCTTGAAGGCTAAGCTCTACCAGCTCGAACAGCAGAAGCTGATGGAGAAGAAGAAGCAGTATGAGGGGGAAAAGACGGACATCGGCTGGGGACATCAGATAAGATCTTACGTCTTCCACCCTTACAGGATGATAAAGGATCTCAGGACCGGCTACGAGACCGGTAACGTTGAAGCCGTTATGGATGGGGAGATAGACGATTTCATAGAGGAGTTCCTAAAGTGGAGCGCCCGTGAGAATAAAAACTAAATATAATTAAAGAATCATGGGTATACGCGTTGGAATTAACGGGTTCGGAAGAATAGGAAGAAGCTTCTTCAGGGCTTGCAGAGGATACGAGGAGATAGAGATAGTTGCTATCAACGATCTGACCGATAGTTCCCATTTGGCTCACCTTCTCAAGTACGACTCGGTTCACGGAATATTTGAAGGAAGCGTCGAGGCAAAGGAGGACGCTCTCGTAGTCGATGGGAAAGAGATAAAGGTCTTTGCTCAGAAAGACCCCTCCCAGATCCTCTGGGGAGACCTCGGTGTGGACGTTGTGATAGAGTCCACGGGAGTGTTCAGGGAAAGGGACAAGGCAGCTCTGCACCTCAAAGGCGGTGCCAAGAAGGTAATAATATCAGCTCCTGCAAAGGGTCCCGACATAACCGTGGTTCTCGGGGTGAACGAAGACAGATACGACCCCTCCGAGCACTCGATAATATCCAACGCCTCCTGCACGACCAACTGCCTCGCTCCGACGGTGAAGGTTCTTCAGGAAGCCTTCGGCATTCAGAGGGGATACATGGTAACGGTTCACGCCTATACCAACGATCAGAGGCTGTTAGACCTACCCCACAAGGACCTTAGAAGGGCGAGGGCCGCCGCCGTAAACATCGTTCCCACGACCACGGGCGCCGCAAAGGCTATAGGAGAGGTAATACCTGAACTCAAAGGTAAGCTCGACGGAGCCGCGAGGAGGGTTCCCGTTCCAGACGGGTCTCTTATAGATCTCACCGTGGTAGTTGAGAAACCCCCCGCATCGGTGGAAGAGGTGAACGAGAGGTTTAAGGAAGCAGCTCAGAGGTACGTAAACTCCGGTAAGGCGTACCTTAAGGAGATACTTCAGTACTGCGAGGATCCTATAGTTTCCTCGGATATAGTGGGAAATCCCCACTCCGCTATATTCGACGCTCCCCTAACTCAGGTTATAGACAACCTCGTCCACGTCGCAGCATGGTACGACAACGAGTGGGGGTATTCCTGTAGACTCAGGGATCTCGTCCTCTACATAGCTGAAAGAGGTCTTTAAGGGTTCATGGCAGAGGAATTCAAAGCTCCGAGAGGATTCCACGATATACTCGGCTCTGATCTCAGAAAGTTCAGGAGGATAACGGGTTTTATAAGGGATCTCTTAAAGAGATACAACTACGAGGAGATAATAACGCCTGTCGTAGAGTTTGCCAAGGTCTTTGAGAGAAGTATAGGGGAGGCGACCGATATAGTTCAGAAGGAGATGTTCGTCTTTCCCGACAGGAAGGGGAGGATCTTGGCTCTCAGGCCTGAAGGGACCGCCGGAGTGGTAAGGGCTTACATAGAGAACAAGCTATACGCTCTGAGACCCTATCACAAGCTCTTTTACGAAGGTCCCATGTTCAGGTATGAGAGACCTCAAGCGGGAAGGTACAGGCAGTTCCACCAGATAGGGGTGGAGGTCTTCGGTGTGGCGGAGCCTCACGCCGACGCGGAGCTCCTAAAGCTCGTTCAGGACATCCTCGAAGGGCTCAACATAGAAGCGGTTATAGAGATAAACTCTCTCGGCTGCAGGGTGTGCAGACCGGCTTACAGAGAAGCTCTGGTTGAGTATCTTCACAGTGTTTCCGGACACCTCTGCGACGTCTGCATAGACAGGAAGGACAGGAACCCTCTGAGGGTTCTCGACTGCAAGGTGGAGACCTGTCAGGAGGCTGTGAAAGAGGCTCCCAAGATGATAGATTACCTCTGCGATGAGTGCAGGGAACACTACACTATATTGAAAAGCTATCTGGATGAGCTCGGGGTGAGGTACAGGGAGAACTACAATCTCGTTAGGGGCCTTGACTACTACACCCGTACCGTCTTTGAAGCCGTTTCCGATAGGCTCGGTGCTGCAGTAATAGCAGGAGGAAGGTACGACTACCTTGTGGAGGAGTTTGGAGGTCCTCCCACACCAGCTCTGGGCTTTGCCGCGGGGATAGAGAGGCTCATGTTACTTGTGGAAGAGCCAGAAAGAGATTACGAGCTCTACTTCGTCATCCCCTTTGGAGATGTTCATGCCTACGCCCTTAAGGTAGGGGATATACTGAGGAAAAAGGGCAAGGTAGTTGAGCTCTCCTACAGGAAGGGAGGGCTGAGGAAGCAGCTTGAACTTGCGGACAAGATGAAGGCAGATTACGCGGTGATAATCGGAGAGGATGAGATGAAGGAGGGCGTGGTTTCTGTAAAAGACATGAGGACCGGAGAGCAGAAGAAGGTGAAAGCGGAAGAGATCTAAGGATAGATCCTCTCGTACTTACCGTGCCTCTTTCTGTATATAGCCTCTACTCCGAAACCTTCCTTCCTGAGAAGCTCGTAGAGCTCCTTAGCCCTCTCCTCCCCCCTGACCGCGAGGACAACCCCGCACCTCGGATCTATCTCGTCGGGAACTGGGATAAGAACAGAACTGTATTTACCTCTCAGGAACTTTTCCGCCCTGGTTCCCTCTGAAATAGCGACAAAGGTTATGAAGTGATCGGGTTTTTTAATAAAAGGATTTAGTTTAAGTAGCCAGAGTCTCAGGTGAAGCTTCACGCCGAGGGAGTGGAACTTTATCCAGTACCAGAGGGAGGGTTCTTTTCCCTCGTAAGTTTTCCTAATGTAAGCAATAGTCTTTCCATTATCCTTCTCGATCTTTATAAGCTCGTTCTTCGTCTGCCTGCTCCAGTTCCAGATGTCCCTCTCGAAGCCCGGATCGGTCGAGATAACCTTAAGGACTTCTCCTTCCCTCATCTTCTTTACGGTTTCCGAGGTCATAACTATGGGAACGGGGCAGGATAGTCCGGTAAGATCGAGCTCCTTGTCCGCCTTTATCTTCTCCTCTACCGCTTTCATCTCTTCTCTCAACCCACGCTTATAGCCCTTCCGAGGGATGATCCATCCTCAAACCCGGCGACGAAGAGGCTCACCATCCTCCCAGCTTTTTCTAAGGAGGAGACTACCAGATCGTCGTTGAGTTGGAAGGGGCTTTCCAGTTCAAATATAATCACCGCGTTCCCCTCTTCAAGCTTTACCGGCACTGAGAGTAATCCCTTCTCCCTGTCCATCAGGGGAGAGTAGCTCTCCACCTCATCTTTGGGAACCAAATGAATTCTCTTTACCCTGAACCTCTCCTTAACACGGCTGAGGAAGTCCCTAACGTCCTGACTCCGGGTGGAGGTATCTATCAGGAACTTCATATTCTCCAACTCCCTCCTGTCCTTCTCCCACTTGGCAAGGTCCTGAAGTAGCTTTCTGTAAGAACTCCTTAGGTTCTTTATCTGGTCTCTCTCCTTTTTCACTATGCCAAGGATATCGGGGATCATGGCCGAGATGGGAGCAGCCACAAGCAGGATCAGTGTAGAGAATAGCCCAAGCGGTTCCTTAGGAAGGAGGTAGGTGGTGAGGAATACTCCGGATAGAACGAGCAGCACAGTGGAGAGCATACTCCTGTTCGTGTGCAGAACTACGAGGGGTAGGAGAGCAAATATGCTCTTCGGCTCACCGGATAGGTATATCATCGGAGGGACGAGCATCACGTCCATAAGTTTATTGATAATCCTGATTTTTTCAAACTTCAGGTAGGAAAGGAGACTAAGGGAGAAGTAAACAGCGGTTAAAACTACGATCACGCTCCGCGAAGGAGATCCCAGAGAAAAGGAAATCAGGAGAAAGTAAAGGGAGACAAGGAATCTAACCCCCAGGAAGACCTCTTTTATCATTTTTCTCATACGTAAATTATCATATAATAACTCCATGAGTTTGAAGATATACAATACCCTCACCGGCAAGGTTGAGGAGTTCGTTCCCCTTCAGCCTCCGAGGGTTCTTATATACACCTGCGGCGTCACCGTTTACGACGATTCCCACGTAGGGCACGGGAGGAGCTTGATAGTCTTCGACACCTTCAGGAGGTTCTTGGAGCACCTCGGATACGATGTAAAGTTCGTGAGGAACTTTACCGACGTGGACGACAAGATAATAAACAGAGCGAAGGAAGAGTGCACTGACTTCATGACGATAGCCAACAGATACATAGCGAGCTACTACAGGGACATGGAGGCTATCGGTGTAAGACCGGCGGACGTGGAGCCGAGGGTTACGGAGCACATGCAGGAGATAATAGAAGTTATCCAGAGGTTGATAGATAAGGGCTACGCCTACGAGTCGGAGGGTGACGTTTACTTCTCTGTAAGATCTTTCAGGGATTACGGGAAGCTCTCCAAGAGGAGCCCTGAGGAGATGGAGGCTGGGGCGAGAGTCGAGCCTTCGGAGAAGAAGAGGGATCCCCTTGACTTCGCTCTCTGGAAGGCAGCTAAGGCGGGAGAACCCTCTTGGGACTCCCCATGGGGAAAGGGAAGACCTGGATGGCACACCGAGTGCGTTGCTATGATCTTCAAGCACCTTGGAGAGACGATAGACATTCACGGAGGAGGGTTAGATCTCATCTTTCCCCACCACGAGAACGAGATAGCCCAGGCGGAAGCCATAACGGGAAGGCCCTTCGCAAGGTACTGGATGCACAACGGTCTCGTTACCGTCGGCGGTCAGAAAATGTCCAAGTCCCTCGGGAACTATGTAACCCTGAAGGAAATATATACCAAGTACCACCCGGACATCCTTAGACTCCTCGTTCTCCTCACCCACTACCGCAGTCCCTTAGACTTCTCTTGGGAGAAGATGGAGGAAACCCAGAGGGCTTACGAGAGGCTCAAGGGTGCTATTGAGGATTACGAAATACTGAAAAACCTCAAGGTAGCTCCTTCCGAAGGAGGATCCCATCCCCTCTACGACAAGGTCAAGGAGGTGGAGGAGGCTATCTTCGAATCCCTGAGCGACGACTTCAACACCCCGGAAGCTCTATCCCACGTCTACTCCCTCGTCGGAGAGCTCGGAAAGATAAAGAACAGAACCTACGCCAAGGGAGAGATAAGCGAGTCGGAGCTCTCAGCATACGAGTTTGCTTCCAAGACACTTCTAAACCTTATGAAGAAGTTTTTCGGTCTCTTGGAGGATCTCTATCCTGAGTGCGAGGTGAAGAGAGTTGTTGAGAGAGAGCTCGAAGCGGGGGAGGTTCTCGACACCAAGCTCGTCGATCTCTTAGTGGAGGTGAGAACCTTAGCCCGTCAGGAGAAGCAGTTCAAGATAGCGGACATGATAAGAGACAGGCTAAAGGAGCTCGGAATAGAACTTGAGGACACACCCGCCGGAACAAGGTGGAAGAGAAGATGAACCGTCCCTTGATCCTCGACGGAAAGATTCTCTCGGAAAAGATAAGGGAAAATATTAGGAAGGAGGTGGAATCCTTTACCTCTTCGGGTTTGAGGAAACCGGGGCTTGCCGTTATTCTCGTAGGAGACGATCCTGCGAGCCAGATATACGTTAAGAACAAGATAAACGCCTGCAAGAAGGTTGGTATAGAGTCTTTTTTCTACCACCTCAAGAAGAACACCACAACAGAAGAGCTCTTAGACGTTATAGCGGAGCTCAACTCTAAAGAAGAGGTGGACGGAATACTCGTCCAGCTCCCCCTTCCGGAGCAGATAGACCAGAGGGAGGTGATCCTATCCATAAGCCCGGACAAGGATGTGGACGGCTTCCACCCGAAGAACATGGGGATGCTCGTGGCTCAGGCGGAGGACGGCTTCATCCCCTGTACGCCTTTAGGTATAGACCTCCTTCTCAAACACTACGGGATCGAGGTTCAGGGGAAGGACATGGTTATCGTGGGAGCGGGATTCATAGTCGGTAGACCCCTCAGCCTCCTCATGCTCTGGAGGAACGCTACCGTTACGGTATGTCACATACACACGAGAGACATAACCAAGTTCACCCGTGAGGCGGATATCCTTATCTCCGCCACCGGAGTTCCTCACCTGATAAAGGAGGATATGGTGAGGGAGGGTGCGGTCGTCATAGACGTGGGTATATCGAAGGTGGACGGTAAGATAGTCGGTGATGTCGATTTTGAGAGGGTAAAGGATAAGGCGAGTGCAATAACACCAGTCCCAGGAGGAGTGGGTCCCATGACAGTTACAGGTCTACTCCTCAACACCCTCAAGTCTTATAAGAGGAGGGTGAAAACTCACTCTATCTCGACTATGAATCCGTAGATCTCTTCCTTCTTCAACCTTTCGAGCTCCTGCTGTGCCTTCTCCCGCGTCTGAAACTTTCCATAAACCACCTTGTATATGCCGGAGACCTCCACTATCCTTACGTTTTTATAGCCCTTACTCCTTAACCTCTTCACCAGGTCCTCCGCCCTTTCCTTGGTTGAGAAGGCCGCTATCTGTATACCGAACTTACCTTTTGGCTTCTCCCTCTTTATAAAGACTCTTCTAAGGGTTTTCCTCTGCTCCTCAACAAGTATTTTGCTCAGAAGCTCGTAAGCCTGTGTTCTTTGAAGGTTGTTTGTCTGTTTGTCTTCTAAGACTACTTTAACCATCTCCTTAGCTTTATCGAACCTGCCTGTTTCATAGTAAAGCTTGGCAAGGCTCAGGAATATCTCCGGTAGCTTAAAGTTGTTAGATATAAGCGAGCCGTACAGCCTTTCCGCTTCGTCATACCTCTTCTCGTCCATGTAAGCGCTCCCGAGTTCGAGCTGAGCTTCCAAAAACAAAGGGTTATAAGCCGTCGCCTTTCTTAGATACTCCACGTAGGATTTCTTGTCACCGATTTCCTTATAGACCTTGGCAAGGTGATAAAAAGCTAAGTGTTTCTTGTCGAAAGTTTCGTCGGAAATAGCCTTTTTGAGGAACTCTATAGCTCTCCTGTAATCTTTCATTTTGAAATAGAGAACTCCGAGGTTCATCTTAGCTTCCGAAAAGTTTGGATCCGCTTCGAGAGCCTTATTAAAGGCCTCCTCTGCCTTCTTGTACTCCTCAACCTCCATGTAGGTAAGTCCGAGGGCGTTCCACACACGCGGTTCTTCTGGAGCCACCTTTGTAGCCCTGTAGAGGTTCGCTATCGCTTCGGAGTAATTCTTAGCGTAGAAGGAAGACATTCCAAGGTCGTAAAGATATCTCCATTCCTGTTCTTTAGTCTTATCCTGCTTCGGTGCGCAGGAAAACATCAGAAACAGGGCAAGTAGTAAGGAAAACACTTTCATCGGACGACGAAGGAGTTTTTAAAATCCCTTCTTACGCTTTTTAGTGCTGAGATCAGCGAAGTTGCCTTTACCCTTACCCTTACCTTGTACAGACCCTCCTCTTCTATAACAAAGGTGTCATAGCCTTTCGACTTTGCAGCATTAAGAGCTCTGTCTGCGTTCTCCTTCTTCTTGAAAGCTCCTATCTGAACTATGAACTCCTTAGTAGATCTCTTCCCGGCAGTTTTTTTGACAACTTTTTTAGGTTTTTCCTCAACCTTAGTCCGCTTCTTGAGCTGAGTTTTCTCGGCTTTTGCTTTGCTATCTTTCTTGGAAGCGGATTTAGGCTTTTCAGTTGCTTTTTGAGAGTCGGTTGTTTTAGCCACCGCCTTTCTTTCTACCTTTTTTATTTCTGGTTTGGGTGTGGGCTCTTTCACGACCCTAACTGGCTTAGCCCTCTCCACCTTTTCAGAGTCCCCTGTATCCTGTGCAGTCTCCGGTTTAGGGGTCTCAGGCTTCACAGGTGGTGAGGGGGGTTTTATCTGAACGGGAGGTTTAACCCTGACAACCGGTGGAGGAGTTTTGCCGCTCCCCTGGTTCTCCATCCACGTATTAACACCCAAATAGAAGAATATGAGAGCAACGAGTATACCTAAGAGCAGGACGAGTCTGTGCTTCTGAATTTTCTCTTTCATCTTTCTCCCCCTTACATCCTCTCAGGTGCTGACACACCTATCAATTTTAAACTAAGTCTGATTGTTTCCCCTATACCTTTTAGAAGTGCAAGTCTTCCAAGCATGATCTTCTTATCGCTCCCTATTATCCTGTAGTGGTTGTAGTAGTTGTGGAATACGCCCGCGAGTTCTATGAGGTTGTAGGTTATCAGATGGGGATCCCTGCTGAGGGTCACCTCTGCGAGTTCGTCCTTCATCATGAGAACCTTTTTCATTAACTTAAGTTCGGCGTCCTCCTTTAGCTCTTTTAAGAACTCTCTCAGATCCTGCTTCTCAGGATCTATCCCGAACCTCTCCCTTACTTCCCTGAATACCCCCGATATCCTCGCGTGGGCGTATTGGACATAGAAAACCGGGTTTTCGGAACTCCTCTCCTTGACCCTGTCCACGTCGAAGTCGAGGGGTGTGTCGCTCCTCTTGGTCAGGAAGACGAACCTGACTGCATCCGAACCTACATCGTCCATCAGTTCTCTCAGAGGAACGAAGTCCCCCGCCCTCTTGGACATCTTGACCTCCTTACCTCCCCTGAAGAGCTTTACCATCTGGATCAGATAGACCTCAAGCCAGTCCTCGGGTATGCCGAGCATCTTGAGGGAAGCTTTTACCCTCGGTATGTAGCCGTGATGGTCCGCTCCCCAGAGATCTATCACCTTCTCGAAGCCTCTTTTAAACTTGTCCCAGTGGTAGGCTATATCGGAGGCAAAGTAGGTGTAAGACCCGTCTGACTTCCTCAGAACCCTGTCCTTGTCGTCCCCAAACTCTGAGGTCTTTAGCCACAAAGCTCCTTCCGCTTCGTAAACGTAACCCTTCTTTTCAAGTTCCTTTATCAGTTTTTCCACGAGACCCCTCTTGTAAAGATCCCTCTCGCTGAACCACACGTCGAACTCTATCCCCATGTCCGAGAGGTCTCTCCTTATTTCGTCCATCATCATGTCCAGACCGAAGTTGGAACACAGTTCCACCACATCTTTGGACTCCCCCTTTGTGTACTTGAGCTCAAAATCAAAGGTTTTGGAGAGGAGGATTCTTTTAACCTCCTCGACCTCTCCCTTGAGCAGAAGGTCCCCAATCGCCTCCTTGAGAGCCTTGGCTATCTCGATTACGTAGTCCCCTTTGTAGCCCTCCCTTTCGAACACTTCTTTGATCTCAAGATCTTCCTTACCGAAGAGTTCCAAGTACCTGTGATAGACAGAGATACCAAGGAGATAGACCTGTCTCCCCGCATCGTTTATGTAATACTCCCTCGTAACGTTAAAACCGTAGAACTCAAAGAGCCTCGCCAAGGTATCCCCTACGACCGCACCCCTGCCGTGTCCAAGGTGGAGGGGTCCCGTTGGGTTTGCGCTTACGAACTCGAGCTGAACCCTAATGCCCTTCCCCAGATTCTCTCTGAAGTACTCCTCACCCAATTCGAGGAGTCTGTTGAACTCTTCTATCAGGAAATCTCTCGAGAATCTGAAGTTTACGAATCCCCTCACCGCGCTTACCTCTTCAAAGATCTTTTCTTTGGAGAGCTCCTCGGAAAGGGAGGAGGCTATCTCGTTGGGGTTCTTTTTCAGATCCCTCGCAAGTAGAAAGGATACGTTGGTCGCAAGATCTCCGAGCTTCTCGTCCCTCGGCTTCTCAACCTTGAACTGGGGAGGTTCTATGTCAAAGAGCTTATTTACCGCATCCCTTACTGATCTTTCTACCCTTTCCTTCATAAACTAAAGATTATAACTACTTCTTAAGACTCTCCTGTAGTGTGTCCTTGAAGACACTCTTCCTCTCCTCGCTGTATATCTCTGTTATCCTCACTCCGAACCTTTCGCCAACTACCACCAACTCCCCCTTAGCCACGAGCTTTCCGTTCACCTTTATATCGACCGGTTCGGTGGTCTCCCTGTCGAGCTCCAGAACAGAACCCGGACCGAGGTTTATGAGCTCCCTTATCTGGATACGGGTCGAACCTACGACCACTTCGAGGTTCAGGGGTATGTCCATCAAGCGTTCGAGAAGCTTGGCTATGTCCTCCTGGGTTACCTTCTTTTCCGCTACGAAGGTTTCTTCTTTCTTCTCTTCCTCCTTCTTCTCTTCTTCTCCTTCAGAAGACTGCTGCTGTTGTTGGGCTAAAGCCTCTTCCCACTGCTTAGCGAGTTCCTCCTGTGAGAGCTCCTCTTCCTTCTTCTCCTCTTCAGCCATAGTTCACCTCACCGTCCATGCTCTCTATCTCACGGAGGAGTTCCTCCGCCATCTCCTTCTCGTTCACCTTCCTTAGAGGCTTCCCGTTCTTAAATACCCAGGCGAAACCTCTCCCGCAGGCGAGACCCACATCCGCCTCCCTCGCCTCACCTATGGCGTTTACCACACATCCCATTATCGCAACTTTTAGAGGTTTTTTCACCCCCTTGAGCTTCTCTTCTACCTCCCTAACCACCCTGGGTAGATCCACCTCTATTCTGCCACAGGTAGGACAGGCTACGATCTCCACTCCCCTTCTCCTCAGCCCCAGAGATCTAAGTATCTCGTAGGCGGTCTCCACCTCCACGACAGGGTCGTCGGTTAAAGATACCCTCACGGTGTCTCCTATTCCCATGTGGAGCAGTATCCCTATTCCAACCGAAGACTTAATTATCCCCTTGGTTCCCATCCCCGCTTCGGTTATGCCTATGTGGAGGGGAACGTCCGTTCTCTCAGCGAAGATCACGTTAGCCTTCACGTTCTCAAGAACGTCCGATCCCTTTATGGACACCTTGTAGTTGGTCAAGCCCCACCTCTCGAACTTCTCCGACCACCTTAAGGCGCTCTCCGCAAGAGCCTCCGCACATGGGTAGCCGTACTTCTCAAGGAGATCCTTCTCCAAAGAGCCCGAGTTCACACCTATCCTGATCGCTATACCCTTGACCTTAGCCTCCTCCACTATCTCCCTTACGATCTCCTCCTTACCTATGTTCCCCGGATTTATTCTTATGCAGTGAACCCCCTTCTCCATCGAGAGGAAGGCGTAGGAGGGGGCGAAGTGAATGTCGGCGATTACTGGAACTGGGCTGTTTCTAACTATGTCCTCTAAGGCTTCTACATCCTCCTTGTGGGGGACGGCAACCCGAACTATCTCGCAACCAGCGTTGTAAAGTTTATTTATCTGATCTAAGGTGGCTTCAACGTCATGGGTCTTGGTTGAGGTCATGGACTGGACGACGACGGGGGCGTCTCCGCCGATCTTAACCCAGCCCACACTTATCTGACGGGTCTTCCTCCTCTCGATCATAAGGGATAAGATAGCCCGCCGAACCTATTTGGGAAGTTCCTCCAAGTCCTTTATAAGGGTGTCTATATCTATTGCGGGCATGGTGAGAGTCCTTATCGTTCCTCTGGAGTTCAGCTCTATCGCCATCTTGACGACGGTGTCGTTGTCGGGAGCCTCGATTATGTTCACGAAGTCGTAGGGACCCATGACGGCGTACTGGGCGAGGATCTTAACACCGAACTTGTTCATGACCTCCTGATCCACTTCCTTTATCCTTCCGGGCTTCTGCTTGAGTGTCTTAGCTCCTTCGTCAGTTAAAGTTGTTAGCATCACAAATACAGGCATGACCTCCACCTCCTTAATTAAATTCTATCACCTTCCGGGTCTGAAGGCTTTTATCCTATCATCGTAAGTGTCTATGAAGGCTCCGCCTATGAGGTCTATGCAGTAGGGAATTGCTGGGAAGACAGCGTCAAGGCATACCCTTATGGACTGAGGCTTTCCGGGGAGGTTCACGATCAGACAGTGCCTCCTTATTCCGGCGGTCTGCCTTGAGAGTATGGCGGTGGGAACCTGTTTGAGGGAGACCTGCCTCATCAGCTCTCCGAAACCGGGGAGCATCTTCTCGCAAACGGCTTCGGTGGCTTCCGGAGTTACGTCCCTCGGAGCCGGTCCAGTTCCTCCAGTTGTTAGTATTAGACTGCACCCTATCTCATCTACCATCTCTATGAGTGTTTTCTCTATCAACTCCTTTTCATCGGGTACTATCCTGTACTCGACCTCGTAGGGGGTCTTTACAACCTCCTTAAGGTAATCGATGATAGCCTTGCCGCTTATGTCCTCATACTCACCCCTGCTCGCTCTGTCCGATACCGTAAGGACACCGATTATCGCCTCCATGGAAATATTCTAATCAGGGTTCGACCACAACACAGTGGTATTTGTCTATGTATTTCGCTATCGCCTCCTCAAGGTCCTCTAAGGTAACACCCTCTATCCTCTTGGGGAACTCCTCGTCCATCCTCCAGCCGAGTCCCATCACCTCGTAGAAGCCTAAGTACCAAGCCTGTCTGAGCCTCGTCTGATGGTCTAAGAAAAAGTCCCCCACTATCTTCCTCCGGGCGATCTCCACGTCCTCCTCCTTCAGTTTCGGGTTTTTTACAACCTTTATTAGATCCTTGAGGGCGTCTTCCCTCTTTTCTGGAGAGGTTCCTATGTAGGCGAACAACCTCGGAGAGGATAGCCTCGTGGGATAGAAGGCGTAGGTGGCGTAGGCGTAACCCTTCTTTTCTCTTAACTCTTTGAACAGCTTCGAGGTCATACCCTCACCGAGGGCACTCGAGAGAACCTTAAAGGTGAAGTAGTCCTTTGACTTTCTCGAAGGGGCGTTAAAGGCACACAGGATCGTCGCCTGTGTCCCCTCCCTCTTCACTCGAAGAATCTCCTCCTTCTCTATCTTGTTTTCCATCTCCTTTACATTCAGCTTTCCTTTAGGCAAAGACGAAAAGGCTTCCTCGATCAAAGGAATCGCCTCTTCCGCGGGCATGTCTCCCACGACGCTTATCACGATATTCTCACCCCTCCTCAACTCCTCAAGCCTCCTTATCAGATCTTCCTTTCTAATCTTTCCAACGCTCTCCTCCGTTCCCAAGGGTGAGGTCTCGTAAGGCGTACCTCTGTAGGTAAGCTTTCTAAGGTTCTCCATGGCGAACTCCATTCCCCTCTCCCTCTTAGACTTTATAGCAATTAATGTGTTCTTCCTCTCCCTCTCAAGATCCTCCTTTCTGAGAAGTGGACTCTCTATAACGTCCGAGAGAACATTCAAAGCCTCTTTAAATCCTTCCACCTTAGTAGTGAAGCCTATCTCGGAGAAGTCGTCGCTCGATGAAGAATATATGTACCCTCCGTACCTCTCGAAGGGGAAGGATATTTCATAAGAGGTAGGGTATCCCTTGCTACCCTTTAGAAGAAGGGTGAAGAGGAGGTGGGTTTCCCCAGGTATATTCTCCCCGTTCTGTCCGCCTCTGAAGAAGATCACACCCGAAACTATTCCTTTCCCCTTCGTCTCCTTATAGAGAACCTTAACCCCGTTGGAAAGATCTATCTCCTTCACCTGAACTCCTCCGAAGCTGAAGATAAAGGAAAGAACTACTAAGAGGAAACCTATCATTACTACTCTTCTTTCTCTATTTTTACTTTGTAGCCCTCCTTGCCGACGTAATATCCGGCCGCTCCCCCGGCCACGACACCGGCTCCCACGAGAACCGCCTCTGCACAGGAGGTAAGGAATACAGCCGCAAGAAGGGAAAGGACGATTACCTTCATCATAGCTTTATATTTTACTCCTTTTCCTTCTCTACCTTTACCTTGTAACCTTCCTTTCCCACGTAGTACCCTGCGGCTCCTCCTGCGGCAGCTCCCACCATTAAGGTACATCCGCTCAGAAGAAGGGAGGAACACAGGGATAGAACGATAAGCCTCATCGCTCACCTCCTCTTTCGGGAACCATGAGAACCTCTACGTAAGGCTTGCCCTCTATGTACCTCTCGTAAAACCTCATCACCTCGACCTTCCTCACCCTCCCCACGTTCTTCTCGAAGAACCTGTAAAAGTCGAGATCCTTGACGACGGTGTAGGAGTAGCCTATGTCGTAGGCGTCTCCCTCGACCTTTTCCTCCTCGAATATTCTCGAGTTTACTATCCTCGCCTTTGCGAGCTCCACCTGCTCGTCGGTGAGACCCTCGTAAGTCTTTCTCATGAGTTCAAGAACCTTCCCTTTAACCTCCTCATATCTATCGGGATCGAAGGTCGCGCTAACTATGTAAAGGTTGTCCCTCGGTCTTCCAAGATCCCCCGTAAAGAAGGAGTAGACGAGACCTTTCTCCTTCAGTTCCCTGTAAAGTATTGAGGTTCTACCGCTCCCCAAGATCTCATCGAAGACCACCATGCCGTAGTAATCGGTCTTACCTATGGCGGGCACCCTCCATCCTATTATCCAGTATGCTTTTTCAATCCTTGGATCCTTGATCTTTTCGAACCTGACCACTTCAAGCTCCGGCTCTCTTGGTATCTGAACTTTCGGGACGGGACGACCCTCCTCCCTACCAAAGGTCCTTAGAACCTCTTCCTCCACCTCCTTGGGGTCTACGTTGCCTACGACAACGATCGCCATGTTCCTCGGCTGGTAGAAACTCCTGTAAAAGTTGAGGAGCATTTCTCTCGTGAACTTCCTTATGGTCTCCTCGAAGCCTATGACAGGAAAGCGGTAGGGAGAGACCTTGTAGGCGGTTTTTTCAAAGGTCTCCCACAGGACCGTAGAAGGATTGTCCTTGCCTCTGCGAAGCTCCTCTATAACGATAGGTTTTTCCTTCTCTATCATCTCCTCCTCGAGGGTAGCCTTAAGGGTGAGCTGGTAGAGAACCTCAAGGGCTTCCCTCCAGTAGGGCTTGGCTATCTCTATGTGGTAGTAGGTAAAGTCCTTGGAAGTCCCCGCGTTTATATTACCTCCAAGACTCTCAACTATCCTGTCTATCTCCCCGTAAGGGTACTTTTCCGAACCGTTGAAGAGCATGTGCTCCAAGAAGTGTGCCATTCCCTTTTCGTCGTACTTCTCGTAAAGGGACCCGACTCTGAACCAGACGTGGAGGGCTACCGCCTCGGTGTCCTCCCTCGGCTTAATTATCAGCTTGGCTCCGTTGGGAAGATCCCTTATGTAAAGCTCCTGAGCGATAGCTACCTTCATAACAACCACCTCCAGAACTATGAGGAGCAGGAGTATAAACCTCATACCCCCACCGCCTCCCTCAGCCTCCTCCTGATGTCTTCGGGCAGGGAGACTATCTTACCCTCTCTCACCATGCAATGCTTGGTGCTCCCCTGGGCTTTAACCTCTCCCTCTACCCTCACCTCGTAGGAGAAGGAGAAGGTAAACCTGTCCATGTTTTCTAAGCTTATCTCTACCTCGACCAGGTCGTCGTAGTATAGAGGTTTCTTGAAGTTACAGCAGGCTTCCAAGAGGACCACCTCGTAGCCCTCCTTCCTTATCTCACTGTAGGGAAGTTCCAAGCTCCTGAGGAGTTCTCCCCTCGCCTCCTCGAAGTATCGGAAGTAGTTGGAGTGGTGGACTACACCTTGAGCGTCTGTTTCGTAGAACTGGACGCGTCTTCTGTAGATCATAGGATTATGTTACTTTACTTTTCCTGCACTCGGAGCATAGACCGAAGATCTCGAGCCTGTGGTACTCAGGTTGGAAGTCGTACTCCTCGCATACCTCGTCCTGGAGCTTCTCTATGTCCTCGTTCACGAACTCTATTATCTTCCCGCATTCTGTGCATACAAGATGGTCGTGGTGAGCCTTCCCTGCGACGAACTCGTAGATCGTCCTGTTGTTCTGTTTTATGACCTCCTTTATCACGCCGAACTCCTGAAGGAGCTTTATGGTTCTGTATATGGTAGAACGGGAGACGCTCCTGTCCGCTCGAGTCGCTATCCAGTTTACGAGCTCCTCAACTTCAAAGTGCTTCCCGTAATTAGCTATCAGATCTATTAGATTCAGTCTGCTCTGGGTTATCTTCATGTTCTTCCGTTTCAAAAACTTGGTAAACTCCCTCTTTATTTCGTTGAGATTGACACTCATCGCAGAATAATATAATTAGTCTCATTATCAATTACAACTTCTTTTCAGACATCAGAAGTTCCCCGACACTCCTTTTCAGTTCTTCGGTCAGCTCCTCGTAGCTCTTCCCGTTCGGATATATAGGCTTTCCTAATTTCACCTTTATCTTTATAGGCTTAGGGAACCTGTCGTATATGGACATAGCCTCGTATGCCCCTATCAGGGCGACTGGAACTATAGGAACTTCTAACTCCCTCCCGAGTATAGCAACTCCCTTCTTGAACTCCATCAACTCTCCTGTCCTCGTTCTCGCACCTTCGGGAAATATAACTACCACCTTTCCCTTCTTCAGAACCGTTGCCACCTTCTGAAGGGATTCCTTTAGCTTCCTGTTCACATTCACCGTTATCACGTGGGCGAGCTTTCCGAAAAGGGAGGTTATCGGATTCCTGAAGTAAATCTCCTCTCCTAAGAAGTAGGTATCCTTTCCCACCTCCTCGGGAAGGACGCTCGCAAGGACGAAGGCGTCTAAGTAGCTCGCGTGGTTGGGAGCAAGGATGAAGGGCTTGGGAGGGAGGTTCTCTATCCCCTCCATCTCTACTCTGTTGTAGATCTTGAAGAGCGCCTTAAGGATCAGCCTCCCGAGACGAAATACAAGAGGATAGTCAGGAAGGTTGAAGTCGGGAGCCTTCTCCAAGATCTCCTTCCAGCTCACACCCTTTATCTCAACTCTCTCCTTCCTCTCCTTCACGAGCTCTATCAGTTCCCTAACCGTCGGATTTTTGGAAAGATCCTCCTCCGAAAGGCTAACTCCGAAGGAGTTTTCTACAAAACTTAGGAGCTCTACCTTTCCGAGGGAGTCGAGACCTAAATCAAGTTCTATGTGGGAGGAGGGTAGAACCTCTTTACCTGTCTCCTTTCTCAGGTAGTCCCTTATGAGCCTCCCCTCCTCGCTCTCAAAGATGGAAAGGTCTTCCTTCTCCTTTTTCACGCTCTCTGCTCTACTGTAGAGGTCCGGGAGGAGGAACCTCCTGAGTTTTCCCAACCTCGTCTTGGGAAGCTCCACCTCCACTATCTTGAAGCCGGCTATCCTCTTCCACTCAGGGAGTTTTCTGTTCACCTTATCGATCACGTTCCACTTGAGAGTTTCGTATAGATTCACTATTCCGAGCTCCTTAGCCTTCTGAAAGTCAGGATATATGAGGGCGTGGAGCTTGCCGTTTACCTCTAAGATACCTACCTCCTTTACGAGATCGCTCTCCTTGAGAATGAGGCTCTCTATCTCTTCGGGATTTACGTTCTTCCCCGTTCCCAAAACTATGATCTCTTTTTTTCTTCCCGTTATGTAAAGGTATCCATCCTCGTCCACATATCCGAGGTCTCCCGTGTAGAACCATCCCTGTCTTATAACCTCTGAGGTCTCCTTAGGCTTGTTCCAGTATCCCTTCATCACGTTGGGACCTCTAACGAGAACCTCTCCCTCATCCGATATCCTCACCTGAACGTTCTTTATGGGAAGACCGACCGATCCTAACTTTATCCTGTCGGGAGGGTTGAAGGTGACTATCGGGGAGGTTTCGGTAAGACCGTAACCCTCGAGCACCGTGAATCCAAGGGTAACGAGATCTCGGGCGATCTCAGGATCGAGCTTCGCTCCTCCGCTTACCATGTACTTGATGTTTCCTCCAAAGGTCTCGTGAACCTTAGAGAAAACCCTCCTCCTGATGCCCTGAACCTCTATGTTCTCCATAAGTTTAAAGAGGAGCTTTGCGATGAGGTTCTTCTCTATCCTCTCCTTTATCCTCTTGTGGAAGAGGTTGTACAGTCTGGGAACGCCAACGAGTATTGTTATCCGGTAGGTCTGGAGCTTTTGGAGTATGTCTTCGGGAGTTAACTTATCCAGGAATACGATCGTTGCTCCGATATGTAAGGGGAGCAACACGGTTACCATAAGCGGATAGGAGTGGTGGAATGGTAGTATGGCGAGGGTGGAATCCTCCTTTGCGGCTATCCCTGCTTCCGCCACACCCTCTATGTTTGAAAGAAGATTCCTGAAAGTGAGCATGACCCCCTTAGGTTCACCTGTAGTTCCCGAGGTGTAGAGGAGAAGAGCTATATCTTCTGGTTCCCGGTGCACTACCTTGTCCTGAGGCTTCGGTAGCGTTATCCTGTCAAAATTCAGAACCTCAATATCTTTTCCAACGACCTCGATGGCCTTCCTTAAGTTTCCCTCCGTCTGATCCGAGCAAAGGGCGATCTTAGGCTCCGAGTCTCTAATAACGTAAGCTATATCCTCAGGACCCGACATAAAGTCCACGGGGACCGCTATTCCTCCTCTCCTCCACGTCGCGTAAAGGGAATATATCCACTCGGGCCTGTTCTCTGAAACGATGAGAACTCTTTCCTCTGGAAGAATTCCTATCAAACTTCCAAAAGAACCTATGTTCTCTATTAACTCGGAGTAACTTATTTCCCTCCCACCGTATATCAGAGCAGTCTTCCCGTGATCCCTCAGCATTATTTTAATAAAGATAAATGAAATTTCTTTTGGAGAGCAACCTTTCCAAGCTCGCCAAATGGCTAAGATTCTTAGGGCACGATGTGAAGGTTATAGAAGGTCCGATAAAGAAGGAAGAAATAGCTAAGAATCAGGACAGAATCTTCATAACAACCTCCACGAGGTGGGAAGAAACGCTCAAGAAGGCGGACATTAGGTACCTCGTAGTCCCCAGACATGACTGGGAACTTCAGCTATGCATGGTTGTAAAGCATTTTAGTCTCAAGCCGGAGCTCGCCTTAGACAAGTGCGCCTACTGCGGTACCGAGCTTATACCTGTCAAGAAGGAAGAGGTGAGGGAGAGAGTTCCACCCAAAGCCTACGATACCGCCTACGACTTTACCCTATGTCCTAAGTGTGATGCCCTCTTCTGGAAAGGGACCCACTACGAGGGGATGGTAAGGATGCTTGAGCGAGCACTCAATAGGTGTTAGATTACTCCCGATGGTTAAGGTGAAGATCTGCGGGATAACGACCTTAGAGGACGCCCTCTTTGCCACCGAGAGAGGAGCGGACTACGTGGGACTGATACTCTATCCAAGGAGCCCGAGGTTTGTTCCGAAAGAGAAGAGGAGGAATATTCTCGAAAACCTGAAGGGTGTTAAGAAGGTGGCAGTAATGGTAAATCCCTCCGAGGAGGAAGCTCTTGAAGCCCTTGAGGAGGGCTTTGACCTTATTCAGCTCCACGGGGAGGAGGATCCCGAACTTGCCGAGGAAATAGGCTTTGACAGAGTCATAAAGGCTTTCAGAGTTAGAGACAGAGCGCCTGAGATAAAGGTTATCTGGAAAAGAGCCCATGCCATACTCTTAGACACCTATTCGGAGAAAGCCTACGGTGGAACAGGAAAGAGTTTCAACTGGAACATAGCTGAGGAGATCGTTGAAAAGGGCTTTAAAGTCATACTCTCGGGAGGCTTGAAACCCGAGAATGTAAGGGAGGCTGTACTGAAGGTGAGACCCTTCGGTGTGGACGTCTCCTCGGGAGTAGAGTTAGAGCCGGGTGTTAAGGATAAAATGAAGATTGAGAGGTTTATAAAGGAGGCTAAAGGTAAATGAAAGTTGGTTACGTTGCGATAGTGGGAAAGCCAAACGTGGGAAAGTCCACTCTTTTGAACAACCTGTTAGGCAGGAAGGTCTCGATAGTAACACCAAAGCCTGGGACGACGAGAATAAGGGTTCTTGGCGTCAAAAACATTCCCGAAATTGCCCAGATCGTTTTCTTGGACACTCCCGGAATATACCAGCCGAAGGGATCCGATGCCCTTGGTAAGGCGATGCTCCAGATGGCTAAGCAGAGCCTCGAGGACGCGGACGTTATCCTCTTCATGATCGATGCTGAGGAGGGATGGAGAAAGCGGGACGAGGAGGTCTTTCAGAACTACGTAAAACCACTCGCTGAAGAGAAGCCCGTTGTCCTCGTGATAAACAAGATAGATAAAATAGGACCCGCGAAGAACGTCCTGCCTCTTATAGATGAGCTCCACAAGAAGCATCCAGAGTTTAAGGAGATAGTTCCAATCAGCGCTCTAAAAGGAGCGAACCTTGAAGAGCTTGAGAAGACGATACTCAAATATCTCCCCGAAGGAGAGCCCCTCTTCCCCGAAGACATGATAACCGACCTTCCTCTCAGACTCTTAGCCGCGGAGATAGTTAGGGAAAAGGTTATGCTCCTTACGAGGGAGGAGGTTCCCACAGCGGTGGCGGTCGTGATCACGGAGATAAAGCCCGGAGATGCAGATCCCAACGTCCTCGTGATAAGGGGTGAGATAATCGTGGACAGGGAGAACCTCAAGCCAATAATTATCGGGAAGAAGGGACAGAGGCTAAAGCAGATAGGGAAGCTTGCAAGAGAAGAGCTTGAACTCATAACCAACAGGAAGGTTTACTTAGAGCTCTGGGTGAAGGTGAAGCCCGACTGGAGGAAGAGACCCGAGCTCGTGAGAACCTTCGGCTACCTCTTGGAGTGATCTCTCCTCTTTTCCAAGATCATACCCACCAGCGGAGGGAGCCAGCAGAGGTTGGCGGCTATCGTCTCCAAAGCTACGAAGAGGTTCGTCGTTGGAGAAAAGCCCAAGAGCCTCGCGGTGAGCAATCCAAGAGGAACTATGAGAATGACAAGGAGGCTTGTCAGCATCACGGGGTTTTTGACGTACTTTAAGGAAGCCCTTTTAAAACTCCCTTCGTGTCTGTACATGTAGATAAATCCAGAGACATTCGCTCCTATCTGGTCGCTCATGGCGTAGAAGTAGGGTATGTAAAAGCCCTCCCATCCATAAACGTTGACTCCCAGTAACCTGCTCCCGAAGTCTATCCACCAGGGGACGGTCATGCCTATGAGTTTCCCCCAGCCGTAAGCCTGAGCGAGGGAGTGGGTGGCTCCTGAAAGCTTTTTCTTTATAGCAAAGATCCCTTCCAAGATGCTCTCTCCCTCACCCGCGAGAGTTCTGACGAGCCACTCGCCTACGGGATTCTGTTGAAAGCCGAGCCTGTCAAAGAGCCAGCCCAAGCCGAGCCCGCCCGCGAACCCAGCGAAGGTAAACTTTATGAGCTCTCCGAACTCCTCCTCTTCCTCAAGCTCGTGTTTCTCCTTCTTCTCCTCCACAGCCTTTCACCTCCAGGGTGCTATATTAGAGGGGACAGGTGATAACTATCATCTTCGGTGTCGCCGGTTTTATGGGAATATTCATGTTCCTGATAAATAAACGGATAGACACGCTCGAAAGAAGATTCGATGACGTGAACAACAGATTTGATAACGTCAACCGGAGGCTTGACAGGATAGAACAGGACATCCGTGAGCTTCGCCAGCTTCTTTACAAAGCCCTTGGTGAGCCGAGCAGGAAGGACTGAGTTAGCCACGGGGAAACCTCCTGTAAACGCTCTCGTAAACCGCGGGGAGGATTACGAGGGTAAGAAGGGTCGAAGTGAATATTCCACCCACCACAACCGTGGCGAGGGGCTTCTGAACCTCAGAGCCTATGTCCCTTATTACGAGCAGAGGGATAAGTCCCATGAAGGTGGTTATAGCGGTTATGAGTATGGGTCTTATTCTGAGGATAGCTGCTTTCCTGACCGCTTCTCTTATGTCAAGTCCGTTTTCAAGTAGCTGGCGTATGTAGGTTACGAGCACCACTCCGTTGAGCGTCGCTATGCCGAATATGGCTATGAAGCCTATAGCCGACGGGACGGACAGGTTGAAGCCAGATATATATAGAGCGACTATACCGCCGATCACCGCAAAGGGGACGTTAAGCATGACTACCAGGGCGTCCCTTATGGAGTTGAAGTTGAGGTAGAGCATTACGAATATGAGGAAGATAGAAACGGGAACGGCAACCGAGAGCCTCTTCATAGCCCTCTGCTGGTTCTCAAACTGACCTCCGTAGGTTATGAAGTATCCCGTAGGAAGATCCAACTCCTGCTCTATCTTACTCCGGAGTTCCTCAACGAAACCTCCTATGTCCCTTCCCTCTACGTTAAGCATTACAAGGGAGAACCTTATGTTGTTCTCCCTCCTTATAACGAAGAGTCCTGGCTCTATCCTTATGTCCGCCACGTCTCCGAAGGTGAGGAGTTTCCCGTCCCTCTCAAAGAGGGGGATGCTCTTGAGCTTGCTTATGTCTCCTCTGAAGTCCTCTGGCAGGGTCATGACTATCGGGAAGAGGAGCGTATCCTGTTGAAGGACACCCATCTCCGCACCGCCGAGGGCGTACTTGATAACGTTGAGAACCTCTTCGGCGGTAATTCCGAATCTCTCAAGGGTCTCCCATTTGGGATAGACCCTTAGCTGGAGCCTTCCCGCCTGTATCTCCTTTTGGACATCCACCGCACCGGGAACGCTCTCCGCTATCTCCTTTACCCTGTCCGCAAGCTCGTTCAGGAGCTCAGGATCCTGACCGAATATCTTTATGGCTATATCCGCCCTCACTCCCGACAGGAGCTCATCTATCCTCATCTTTATCGGCTGTGTGAATCCCAAGGAGGCGGGAACCCACTCTAACCTCTCCCTGAGTATCTGGTTGAACTCCTCCCTCGTCTTGAAGCTCTCCCACTGGTCCTGAGGCTTCAGGATTATCCACGTCTCTATGTAGTTCACGTCCGCCGCCTCGCCTTTCTCCGCCCTTCCGATGGTGGAGTAGGTTCTTATAACCTCGGGGAACTT
Source organism: Hydrogenivirga okinawensis (assembly GCF_055385515.1). Taxonomy (NCBI): domain Bacteria; kingdom Pseudomonadati; phylum Aquificota; class Aquificia; order Aquificales; family Aquificaceae; genus Hydrogenivirga; species Hydrogenivirga okinawensis. The sequence continues at coordinate 1,302,708 of NZ_AP042386.1, forward strand.
AAGTGCCTCCTTCTCCATAGCCATAGCTACCTTCTTTCCTTCCTCCAAAGACACGTTGGGGTCAAGGAAAGCCTTAACTATCACCGCTCCCTCCTCAAGCTCCGGTGCGAACTCCGTCCCTACCCTCGTCAGGAGAAAGAGGCTCAGAATGAAGGAGATGAACACGCCCACGAAGAGGGGGACGCGCGCCTTGAAGGTTAGCTCAAGAACTCTGTCGTAAACCCTGTGTATCAAGTTCATCAACCTGCTGTAGGTCTCCTTGCCCGGTGTGAGGAAGTAGTAGCTCAAAACCGGTATGAAGGTGAAGGCTATCAGTAGAGAGCCGAGGAGAGCGATTATGAGCGTCAGAGCCAAAGGCTTGAAGTACTTACCCTCAACAGACTCAAAAACGAAAATGGGAGAGAAGACTATAACTATTATGAGAACTGCAAAGAGGACGGGTCTCCAGACCTCCTTGACCGAGTCCAAGACCACCGAGAACTTCAATCCGTCCCTCTTCTCCGTCAGGTGTCTGTAGATGTTCTCAACTATGACGACCGAGGAGTCCACGAACATGCCTATACCTATCGCGAGACCTCCTAAGGTCATCAGGTTTCCGCTCATGCCCGTTTCCTTCATCACTATGAAGGCGACAAGGAGAGTTAAGGGAAGGGAGGATATGACGATGAGCGACGCCCTGAAGTTGCCCATCAGGAAAGCGGTAACGAAAGCAACGAGGAGCATACCGCTGAAGAGTGCCTTCTGGATTGTGGAGACCGCCTTCTCGGTAAGATACGCCTGATCGTAGAGGTGCTCTATCTTCACTCCCTCCGGGAGTATCTCCTGTATCTCCCTTAGCTTCGCCTTTACCTTATCCACCACCTCCTTGGTGTTCTCGTATATCCTCTTTACGACTATGTTTCCCTGAACCTCCCTCCCGTTCATCGTGAAGGCTCCCCTCCTGTTGGGAACCTCACCTTTTACGACTCTCGCCACGTCCCTCAGATAGACGCTTACCCCCTTCTCCTCATCCACCTTTATGGGAATTCTGAGGAGATCCTCCTCCGAGTAAACCCTTCCGAGACCCCTCACAACGAGGTCTCCCTCCGCGGACTGGTAGAAGCCTCCGCCCACGAGGAGGTTGTTTCTTTCGAGAGCCTCTAAGAGGTCTTCCATCGTTATCCCGTAGGCTATGAACTTATCTGGGTCAGGAACTATCACGTAGGCGAGCTCGGGACCGAACTGGACTATCTCCTCAACACCTCCTACGCTCATTATGAGGGGACGGGCAACCCACTGCTGGAAGATGGACTTTAGCTCCTGATTGGTGTACTTACCACTCGTGTCGTGCAGGACGTAGAGGAGAGCGTTGCCTAAACCAGTCGCGTTGGGTCCCATGACCGGGTTGAAGCCTTCGGGGACTCTCTCCCTCGCGTCCGGGAGCTTCTCCATAACGAGCCTTCTGGCGAAGTAGATGTCCGTTCCCTCCTTAAAGTAAACGGAGACGTAAGAGAGGGCAGGCAGAGACACGCTCCTCACCAGAACGACGTCCTTCAGTCCGTTCATCACCGATTCAACGGGGATAGTTATTAGAGTTTCCACCTCCTCCGCGGAGAGACCCGGAGCCTCCGTGTATATGTTTACTTGAACAGGTGTAGGATCAGGGAAGGCGTCTATGGGTAGCTTCTTGAAACTATAAACTCCGTATATTACGGTGCCCACGAGGGCTATAAGGACAAGCAATCTGAATCTGAGTATCGTCCTAAACATCTCTTACCTCCGATAAAATGGTTGGTGTGAAGAACTTCAAAAAATTGAACCGTTTCTTCGGAGAAACTTTCAAGAATTTCGGAGTAGGTGTTATGGTAGGTTCGTTAATCCTCAATATATCTTCCTCAATTCCGCGGGATACCCTTACGCAGTTGTTTTTTCTTAGAGTGGTCTTCGTAATTGTGGGAGCTATGCTATATACGTATAGAGAGTAAGGAGAACTGGGATTTCCTTGTATGGATAGTTCTTGCGGGTGGAGTCGTTCTTTTTCTGTCTTACGTAATTCTCGGTGGCGTAGTCTATCTCCTTGATAAGAAGGAAGCAAAGACCTCCCATAGATAAGCCGTGGATAAAACCCTGATACTGATGGCTCTCGTCGGGACGTTATCCCTACGGATACTATACGCTCTCGTTTACCCCTACGAAAGGAAGCGTAGGGGAGAGGTTTCGTAACCTCAGTGGGCATGTCCGCCTTCCTCCACTCCGACGAGCTTCGTCTTTAAAAAGACCGTTCCGCTCACCGCCACCTTCTCACCTTCTTTGAGTCCCTCAAGAACCACGTAGTATCCGTCAAGCTCTCTCAGAACCGTTATGTCCCTCGGCTCAAATCCATCGTCTATCCTAACGAAGACCACCTTTTTGCCCTCTATCTCCTGAACCGCGCTCTTGGGAACGAGTATCGCGGGCTTGCCCTTAGTTCTGACGAGAAGGTTAACGAACATGCCGGGTTTAAGCAGGTGATCTCTGTTCTTGGCGATGCATCTGACTTTGACTCTCCTCGTCTTTCTGTCAACCTCATGACCTATGTAGTCTATTGAGCACGGAAGACCGCCTTCGGCGGTGAGGATGGAAGCCCTCATACCTTCTTTTATCTCCCTTGCCGATTTCTCATCCGCCCATCCGTAAACCCAGACGACCTCGTGGGAGTGAATTTTGAAGAGTAGGCTGTCCAGGCCGACGCTGTCTCCGAGGGCTACCCTCTGGTCAACCACGTATCCGCTTCCGGGAGACCTCAAGAGCAGGTTGTAGCCCTTTATCTCCCCATAGCTCCGGAGTTTGGACAGGAGCGCTTCATACTCTCCCTTAGCCCTTTCGTACTCCACCATGGAGTTGTAAAAGCGCGTGTACTGGATGACCTTCTGGTTGTAAAGTTCTCTGTCCCTCTCAAAGACCTTCTTGGCGCTCTCCATCCTCACCTTTGCCATCTGAACTTCACCTATCAGGTTGGCAAGCTCCGGGGAGTATATTTCCGCGATCGGTGCGCCCTTCTTTACGTAGTCCCCTTCCTTCACGTAGAGCTTCCTGACCAGTCCCTCAACGGGGCTGTAAACCGCGTAGTTTAGGAGAGGGTTCTCCTCCACCTCGGCGGGTATCTTTATAGCCTTTCCCGCAGGCTCCTTCTTCACCTCGTAGAGCTTTATTCCCAGATCCCTTATCTGGGAGTCGGTCAGGTGAATTTCCTCTTTCCCGTGTTCCTCTCCTTCATGTTTGTGTTCCTCTCCCGCAAAGGCTATTATTGAGAGGGCAAGTCCTATAAAGATAGTTTTCCTCATCTCTTCCAACCTCCTATCTCTATGAACTCTGCGTAAGTCTCGTGCATGGCTGAGAGAAGCTCAGCCCGGTTTATGAGAAGCTCGTAATACCTCCTCCTGACGTCCGAAAGCTCAAGGAGAGTTATGACCCTCAACCTGTAGCTCCTTATTGCGAGGGAAAGCTCCTCCCGTGCGCGGGGGATGACCTCCCCTTCAAGTTCTTCAAGTTCCTTCTGTAGGACTCCGAGCCTTATCTTTACCGACTCAAGCCTGTTCTTAACCCGCAGGAGCTCGGCCTCAAGCTGTCTCTTCAGCGCTCTCTTAAGTGCGACATTCTGGAGTATTTCACCCTGCCTGCGGTAGAAAACAGGAAGCTCAAAGGTGAGAGAACCTCTGAATCCGTAATATTCCCCTTCCGAGTCCTCTACCACAAATCCTGCGGCGAGCCTCGGCTTTGCCAAGGTTTTTTCCAGCTCTATCTGTCTCTCAACAGCCTCTATCTTCTTCTTTATAGAGACGACGGCGGGTAAGCTCTCTATATCTACCTCTCTCATAACTGCCTCGGCGGTAAGCTTACCCTCAACCTTTCCGACCTCTTCCCCTATTAGACGGGAGAGTTCCTTAAGGCTCGCCTCATACTTGGAACGTGCCACCCTGAACTGAACCTCCGCTATGCTCCTCTCCCTCTTCGCTCTCAGGAGTTCGAGCTCAGTTACCTCTCCCAACTCATAGGCTTTTTTGACGAACTCCTCCACATCTTTGGCAGTTTTGTAATTTTCCTTCCATATCTCCGAGAGCTCTTTCAAAAAGAGGGAGTTGTAAAAGCTCCTATAGACCTGAGCAAGTATCTCTCTCTTTCGGGCTTCCACAAGGTGCTCAAAGGCTTCCTTCTCCTTCCGAACCACGTTCCTCGCTTTACCCCTCACGCCCCACAGTGGTATGGGCTGGTTGAACTCCAAGAGGTAGAGCGCCCTGCCTTTGGGCTTTCCATCTTTGTCGTTGGTCAGGAAACCGCTTTCCAATCTTGCCTCCGGGTTGGGGAATGCAGTGGCAGCTCTTTCCATTCCCTCGAAGACCCTGACCTCCTCCTCAAGAGCCTTGATTTGGGGATTCTTCTCCAGAGCTGTATTTATCGCCTCCTCAATCCCTATCCCAAAACTCAGACTTGCAATCAGAAGGAGTAAAGGAATAAACATACTCTCACCTCCGAATTTAATCGGTCTTAGAAATGAACGATGTAATCAGATAAGCAGTCGGACGGTCTTTACAGGACTATCGAAGGATTTTACTTTCTCACGAGTGAAGTTTATCTTTCTGAATGCCAAGGGGTTCAAATCTACATAGGCCGGCTTGTTAACCGCAAAGCTCTTGTCTTCTATAGATATCTTAAAGATCTTTACTTCTGAGAGGAGCTTTATATGAATTTCCTCTTTATCATCCGGGGATTGAGGATAATCCTTTTCAAGATGAACTACACCCTCCTTCATGTGAATGCATAGAGTGCTTGGAACGAACTCTTTCAGGGAGAAAGCAGAAAACAGGAACACAAGCAAAAGGAGCACGGAAAGTTTACTCCGCATGGAATGTATTATAACCCTAAAGACTTCGAAGGTGACAGGCTCGTTCCTTCTTGACAAGCAGATTTTGAGATTGTATCTTAATATCAATCGAAGGAGGTCGAAGGAATGGATATGGAGACTGTTCCCTTGGGTCAGGAGTTCACCGTTAAAGCTGTAAAAGACAGGGAGAATCCCATAGTTAGAAAGCTATACGCCATGGGACTCAAGGAAGGGAAAAAAGCAAAGCTACTTCTCAAAAACGGCAGGGTTTACCTGATTCGTCTGAACAACTCGAGACTTATAATAGACAAGGATCTGGCTAAGTTCATAGAGGTCGCCTGAGAGCGTCCTGTAAATGAGATCCCGTCTCAAAATACTTGTCCTCTTGCTTTGCAGTAGTGCCTCCTTCTCCTTCTATCCCTTCACCGGAGAAGATGCAGGAACGATAGGGGAAAGGTTTGGTTTTGAAGTGGAAAACGACCTCGCCTACTTCCGTTATTACGATGGCTCTTATCAGCAGGATTACGTATTCCAGATAGCGACGGGCCTGCGTAAGAACCTGGATCTTGCCCTTTTCGTTCCCTACTCAAAGATATGGGATGGTGAGAGTATCGATGGTGTGGGGGATATGGGTTTTTTCCTCAAGCACATTCCCTATCAAAGGGATTTAAAATTAGGCTACAAACTTCAGGTAAACTTCGATACAGGGAAGGAAAGTATAGGCTACGGAAAGACGACGGTAAACCTCAATCTGATATGTGAGTATGAAAGGGGTGAGATAACTTACAATGTAAATCTGCTCTACGTTAAAGCTTCCCACATAGAGAGTTTGAGGGACTCTTATGGGCTGACTATGGCCATGTTTGCGGACTATAAACATATGATCACATACGGTGCCGAGCTTGCCGTCTTAAGTCCCGAAGACAGAGACGTTGATAAACTCGACACCCATTTAATTTTAGGTTTAGTTTACCATCTTAAAAGCACCGATCTGAGCCTTGGCATACACAAGAGTTTTAACAGAGATCCCTCCTTTGCTGATTACGGTTTGCTCTGCGGTGTAAAACACTCCTTCTGAGGTAAGGGTATGAAAAAGGTTATAAAGGTCGCCATAGCAGGAAACCCCAACGTCGGGAAAACAACTATTTTGAACCAGATAGCCGGAACGTCCTTGAAGGTTGGGAACTGGCCCGGAGTTACGGTAGAGAAGAAGGAAGCTTACGTTAAGTTCGGTGATTACGAAATTCACTTCGTTGATCTCCCTGGCATATACACCCTCGAACCGGTCTCAGAGGATGAAAGGATAGCTGTCAACTTCATAAAGGAAGAAAAACCCGATGTTATCCTTAACATAATAGACACACCCAACATAGAGCGAGGATTTCTGCTAACTACAGAGCTACTTGAATTCGGAGTGCCCATGGTCATCGCCCTTAACATGATAGATGAGGCTAACAGACTTGGCATAGAGGTGGATGAGAAAAGGATAGAGGAACTGTTAAACGTTAAGGCTATAAAAACAATAGGCAGGACAGGCGTAGGTGTAAAGGACATAATCCCTGTTATAGTTGAGGTTTACGAAAATAAAATCAACCCTAAGCCTGTAGTTTATTCCGACGAAATTGAAAACGCGCTGAGCAAGATTTCCAAATCAATTGAAAATAAGAATGTTAGCAAGCATGAACTTTTAAAGATGCTTTCAGAAAGAGATGAATTTGCAGAAATAAGGAAAGAGCTCGAAAGCAAGTTCGGAAAAAACATCTACGACATTATCAGCGATGAGCGATACGCCTTTGCCCACGGTCTCTTTGCGGAGGTTGTTAAGAGAAGAGGTGTTTCCGCCAAAGACATAACCGACAGTATAGACAGAATGGTTCTCCATCCGTACATCGGCTTTATCGTATTCATAGCTGTTATCTACCTTACTTTCAAGCTCGCCTTCGACTTCTCCTCGCCCTTTGTAGACTGGATCGACGGCTTTATAAACGATTTCTTGGCTCCCCTAACCTTCTCAGCCCTTAGAGCGTTCAGTATGCCCGAGTGGTTTCTCAGGTTTTTCTCCGAGGCTGTTGTTGGAGGTGTAGGCTTCGTTCTCACCTTCGTACCCCTCATAGCTTCCCTTTACTTCTTCATAACTTTCCTCGAGATGTCGGGTTACATTCCGAGGGTAGCCTTCCTTATGGACAGATTCATGCACAAAATAGGACTACACGGGAAGAGCGTAATCCCCCTCATACTCGGATTCGGTTGTAATGTCCCGGCAATAGTAGCTACGAGAACCATGGAATCCACGAGGGATAAAATCCTTGTCATCATGATGATACCCTTTATGAGCTGTCCCGCAAGGCTCGTTGTCTATGCCTTTTTCGTTTCTATATTTTTTAAGGATCATCCAGCTCTCGTTATAACCTTCCTCTACCTTCTCGGTATAGGCGTTGCTCTCCTAACTGGTTTCCTTCTGCGAAAGACTGTTTACAAAGGTGCGATGTCCCACTTCGTTATGGAACTTCCTCCCTACAGGATGCCTTCTCTCAAATCCGTTCTTACGATAGTTTGGGTTCACGTAAGGGATTTCCTTTACAGAGCGGGTACCTTGATATTCGGAGCCTCCATAGTTATATGGCTCCTTCTAAACATACCTCCGGGGGTTAAGAATCCGGGAGACAGCGCTGCAGGGAATATAGGAAAGGTGCTCGTGCCAATATTCGAACCGATAGGAATAGACAACTGGAAGGCAACCACCTCGCTAATACCCGCCTTCCTCGCAAGGGAGATAGTTATATCGTCCATGGGAACCATATACACTGCTGCGGAGGGTATTCAAGAAGAGCCTTCCTATGAATTTAGAGCCGGGGAGGCTTTTAAGGAACAGATAGTCGGACTCGGAGAGGCTTTTAAGGACGCTCTCACATCACTCCTTACCCTGAGCATAACCACCCTCCAGGTAGAGGAGGAAGAGGAAACAGGTCTCAAGGAGATTATAAGAAGAGACTTCACACCGGCCTCTGCTATGTCCTTCATGGTCTTTATCCTGATATACACTTCCTGTTTGGGAACTTATGCGGTTATGACAAGGGAGATAGGCAAACTGAGAGCGACACTCTTCCTCGGATACAGCTTCGTAGCGGCGTGGATAGCCTCTTTTGTAGTGTACAGGATAACAAGTTTATTCTAAGGAGGAGGGGCAGCGGCAGCCACTCGAATCTTGTTCCTCCAGTATACCGCCCCTAAGATTCGAGTCTATTCCAGTTTTAATCGTAAGTTCTTAAATTCTAAGCGTCAATGCTTAAATTTTTCGTTAATTTCACGTATTTTTAACGTTAAATAAACATCTTGTATTAACACATAACCGACCTTTATTATTGTTCGAAGCCTTTATTTAGGAGCTGATATTGGAGGAATCGATATGGAACATACCTGCGGTCATAAACATAAAGAGGGAGACAAGGCTTTATATACGTGCCCACACCATCCAGAAATTCAGGTAGAAAAGCCCGGCAAATGTCCAAAATGTGGCATGGATCTTATAAAAATTGAAGAAAAAAAAGAACATAAACCAACGAAAGAACACTCCTGTGGTGCTCACATGAAACATGAACCTGAAGAATACGAACATGAAGGACACAAACACGAACGTGGAAAACACAGAGCCCACGCTGGACACGACCACGCTATGCACATGGGGGAGATGAAAAAAAAGGCTATAGTCTCAACGATACTTACAATTCCTGTTGTTCTCTATTCCAAAAGCCTTCAGGAACTCCTCGGCTTTTCCATGCCCGAGTTTCCCGGAAGCGAGTGGATAACGCCAATCCTCTCCACAATAGTTTTCTTCTACGGAGGACTCTTCTTCCTCAAGGGCATGGCGGACGAGCTTAAGCTCAAGAAACCTGGAATGATGACCCTTATAGGCATTGCCATATCGGTCGCCTTCGTATACAGCCTCTCAACCCTCATATTCGGTGGTAAAGAGTTCTTCTGGGAGCTCACAACACTCATAGTGGTGATGCTCTGGGGACATTGGATAGAGATGAAGTCGGTCTTGGGGGCTTCCCGTGCTCTTGAGGAACTCGTCAAGCTTATGCCCACCAAGGCTAACCTCATAAAGAACGGCGAGATAGTCGAGGTTCACATCTCCGAGCTGAAACCCGGAGACATAGTTCTCGTAAAACCGGGAGAGAAGATACCAGCCGACGGAGTGATCATAGAGGGCTCCACCCATGTAAACGAAGCTATGCTCACAGGGGAGTCCAAACCAGTTCCGAAGAAAGCGGGAGATAGAGTCATAGGCGGTGCTATAAACATGGAAGGCTCTGTAAAGGTGAGGGTTGAGAAAACAGGAGAGGAAAGCTATCTGAGTCAGGTCTTAAAGCTCGTCAAGGAAGCTCAGGAATCGAAAACCAAACTCCAGGACATGGCCGACAGGGTCGCCTTCTATCTAACTGTGGTTGCTATCGGTGTGGGAAGCGCATCTTTTATCATTTGGATACTTCTAAGAGGTGATATTCAGTTTGCCGTCGAGAGAGCGGTAACCGTGATGGTCATAGCCTGTCCCCACGCCCTCGGTCTCGCCATACCTCTCGTGGTAGCCATGTCCACTTCCTACTCCGCCAAGAACGGAATATTAGTGAGAAACAGGCTCGCCTTAGAGACCATAAGGGATGTCGATGCAGTGATGTTCGATAAAACGGGAACTCTGACGGAAGGCAGGTTTGGGGTTTCGGATGTGGTGTCAATTAACCTCTCAGAGACAGAACTCGTCAGACTGACCGCCGCCGTTGAGAAGCACTCCGAGCACGTCATAGCTCAGGCGATAGTTGAGGACGCGAAGGAAAACGGTATGAACCTCCCCGAGGTCAAGAACTTCAGAGCGGTTCCCGGAAAGGGTGTGGTGGGTGAAGTTGAAGGGAGACAGGTTGCGGTCGGGACGAACCTTCTGATGGATGAGTTAAAGATTGAAGGAAACGCAGAAATACTCAATAAGGTCAAAGAGTTAGAATCTCATGGCAAAACGGTTGTCCTCGTTGCTATAGATGGAAAACTGACCGGAGCTATTGCCCTCGCCGACAGGGTGAGGAAGGAGTCCTACGAAGCGGTTTCAGAACTGAAGAAGCTCGGAAAGAGAGTTGTAATGATTACGGGAGACTCGGAGGAGGTCGCCCGCTACGTGGCTCAGGAGCTCGGTATAGACGAGTTCTTTGCAAGGGTTCTCCCACACCAGAAGGCTGAGAAGGTGAAAGAGCTTCAGAACAGGGGCATGAAGGTGGCAATGGTGGGGGACGGAATAAACGACGCTCCAGCTCTCGTTCAGGCGGACGTTGGGATCGCTATAGGCTCCGGAACGGACGTGGCAATAGAGAGTGCGGACATAATCCTCGTCAGGAACGATCCCCGCGACGTGGTGAGGGTGATGAAGCTCTCGGTGATAACGGTCAAGAAGATGGTTCAGAACCTCTTCTGGGCTGCGGGCTACAACGTTATAACCATACCCTTAGCCGCAGGTGTCGCAGCGCCTTGGGGGATAATCCTAAAGCCCGCAGTGGGTGCGGTTTTCATGAGCGCGAGCACCGTGATAGTTGCTATAAACGCCATGCTCATGAGGAAAGAGCTTAAATGACTTCTGGAGGAGCCACATGGTAAAGCTGACCCAGTTCTTCATTCAGAACAGGATAGCCATACTTTTCACAACCTTGTTCCTGCTTCTTTACGGCTACTATTCCCTCAAGAAGACACCCATAGACGCCATACCTGACCTCTCGGACGTTCAGGTGATCATCTACTCAAAGTGGATAGGTCAGGTTCCTCAGGTCATAGAGGATCAGCTCACCTATCCCCTCGTTACCAACATGATGGGTGTCCCGAAGGTCAAAACGGTGAGGGGATACTCCGTTCCCAACTACTCCCTCGTCTTCATTATCTTTGAGGACGGAACGGACCTTTACTGGGCGAGATCAAGGGTCCTTGAGAAGCTCGCCACCATAAGGGGACAGCTTCCTAAGGAGGCGGACATACAGCTCGGTCCCGACGCCACGGGCGTGGGATGGGTATATCAGTACGCCTTAGTTTCAAAAACGAGAACCTTAGACGAGCTCTGGGCTCTCCAGAACTTTTACGTCAAGTACGCCCTCCTTTCCGTTCCGGACGTTGCTGAGGTCGCCTCGGTCGGAGGATACGAGAAGGAATATAGAGTTCTCGTAAAACCTGAGAAGCTCTACCAGTATGGACTCTCTCTGAAGGACCTCTACATGGCTCTCAAGAAGACGAACGTTGAGATGGGAGGTAAGTACGTTGAGATAAACGAGAGGGAGTTCCTCCTGAGGGCGGTAGGATACGCAAAGAGCAGGGAAGAGATAGCCAAGACCGTTGTCGCCTACAGGAACGGAGTTCCCATAAGGATAGAGGACCTCGGAAAGGTAGTAGAGACCCCCGCCTACAGGATGGGAGTGGCGGACTACAACGGGATGGGGGATACCGTAGGCGGTATAGTGGTGATGCGCTTCGGAGCGGACGCCTACAAGGTCATAAAGAACGTCAAGAAGAAGATAGAGGAGATAAAGAAGGGACTTCCCGAGGATGTAGAGCTCGTTCCCGTTTACGACCGCTCGACTCTTATAGAGAGGGCGATAGACAACCTCAAGACCAAGCTCATAGAGGAGTCCATAGTTGTCTTAGCCATAGTTGGCATATTCCTCTTCCACGTCCAGAGTGCGATAGTGATAATCATCTTCCTTATAGTCTCGCTCCTCGCCACCTTTATAACGATGAACCATCTGGGCATTACCTCCAACATCATGTCCCTCGGAGGGATAGCGATAGCTATAGGAACCATGGTGGACGCGGCTATAGTCCTCGTTGAGAACGTCCACCGGCGGGTTGAGGAGGGAGACGACCTCATAACCGCCATAACCCACTCCGCTAAGGACGTGGGAAAGCCCATATTCCTGGCTCTTTTAATAGTTACCGTCTCCTTCGTTCCCCTCTTCGCCTTGGAAGGTCAGGCAGGGAGGTTGTTTAAGCCCCTCGTCGCCACCAAGACCCTATCCATGCTCGTCGCCGCGATTATATCGGTGGTAATAGTTCCCGTTCTTATTTACTTCCTAGTCAGGGGGAGGATCCCGCCCGAGGAGAAGAACCCGATAGTGAGGTTTCTGATAAAGGTTTACGATCCCCTCTTTCACTTGGCGGTAAAGCTCAGGTATTTAATGCTCCTCCTCTTCGTAGTCATCGGAGCGAGCACCTTCTACTTCTACGAGAAGCTCGGAAGGGAGTTCATGCCCGCCCTGAACGAGGGAACGATACTCTACATGCCCACCTCCGTTCCCAGCGTATCCCGTCAGGAGATATTCAGAATAATAAACATTCAGGACAGGATACTTAAGCAGTTCCCAGAGGTTGAGAGCGTATTCGGTAAGGCGGGGAGAGCGGAGACCGCTACCGACCCCGCGCCCTTCTCAATGATAGAGACCTTCATAACCCTCAAGCCTGAAGAGGAATGGAGGAAGGTCAAGGAGGAGCGCTTCTACTCCAACTGGAACATACCTGAGTTCCTCAAGAACCTCCTCCGCAAGCTATTCCCTGAAGAAAGAACCATAACCTACACCGAGCTCATAAGGGAGATGGATCAGGCTATATCCGTTCCCGGTCTCTCCAACATGTGGACGATGCCCATCAAGGGAAGGATAGACATGATAACCACGGGGATACAGACCCCCCTCGGTATAAAGATATACGGGGACGACATAAACACCCTCAACGAGCTCGCCCAGCAGATAGAACAGATGCTCAAGGACGTGGACGGGATAATGAGCATCTTCGGTGAGAGGTCAACCAAGGCTACCTACATAGAGATAAGACCCAAGAGGGAAGCCCTCCAGAGATACGGACTCACCATCTCGGATATAAACATGGCTATAGCCCAGCTCTTTGCCAACTCCCCCGCCTCAACGATGATACTGGGAAGGGAACGCTACGGGATAACCCTCGGAGTTCCCTTAGATTACCGGTATGACCTTGAGAACCTGATGATACCTCTGAAGAACAGGTTAATTCCCCTCTCGGCGGTTGCGGATATTATCAGGACCGAGAGCCCCATAAGCATAAAGTCCGAGAACGGGCTCCTGACGAGCTACGTCTTCATAACTCCCGACCCCGCGGTGGACATGGGAACGGTTATAGAGAGGGCGGAGAAAGTTCTTCAGGAGAAGCTCAAGCTCCCCAAAGGATACTATTACGAGTGGAGCGGTCAGTTTGAGTACTGGAAGGCAGCCCTTGAGAACCTCAAGGTAATAATCCCCGTCGTTATCTTACTGATAGTTCTCCTCGTGTGGTTCACCTTCAACAAGCTCTTTGAGACCATCCTCGTCCTCCTCACCCTGCCCGTCGCCACCTTCGGCGGTGTAATGCTTATGTATCTCCTCGACTACAACATATCCATCGCCTCCATAGCGGGTTTCCTCGCCCTCTTAGGTATCGCGGCGGAGATGGGCATAGTGATGGTGGTCTATATTCAGAACTCTCTCCTGCACACGGCGATGAAATACGGAGGGAGGATACACGACAGGAAGGAAGCCTTTGAGGCAATATACCGCGGAGCGGTTAAGAGGATTAGACCCATATTTATGACCTTCTCCGCCATACTCCTCGGACTCCTTCCCATAATGAAGGGACACGGAACAGGTTCGGAGGTGATGTCAAGGATAGCAGCTCCCATGGTCGGCGGGATACTCTCTACCTTCGTGATAGTCCTCCTCTTCGTCCCCGCCCTCTACGCGATATACATGGAGTGGAGCACGAGGAGAGCGAAATCCTCCGAGGAGGTGTGAGCCATGGTGTCAAGACGAACTTTCATAAAGGGCTCGTTGGCGGCGGCGGGGATTTACGGACTGGGACCCGTCGCCTCTTTGGGAAGCTCTCCCCAAACCGCAAGTAAAGGTGTAGAGCTCGGCGACTATAGGGAGAAGGACGGCAAAATCATATACGACTTCGTTATACGCAAGAGCCCTGTAGAGTTCAATGGGAAAGTGGGAAGAGGCATAGCTATAAACGGAAACCTCCCCGCACCGCTCGTGAGATTAAGAGAGGGAACGGAAGCGGAGTTAAACATATACAACGAGCTCGATGAGATAACCTCTATCCACTGGCACGGAATACTCTTGCCTTATCAGATGGACGGTGTTCCAGGAGTTACCTTTCCCGGTATAAAGTCGGGAGGTAAGTTCACGGCGAAGTTCAAAGTCAAGCAGTATGGAACTTACTGGTATCATTCGCATGCAGGACTTCAGGAGCAATTGGGACATTACGGACCTCTGGTCATAGATCCCGAAGAACCCGAACCCTTCACCTACGACAGGGAATACGTGATAGTGCTCTCCGACTGGTCCTTTGAAGACCCCCACTGGATACTCTCAAGACTCAAAAAGGAGGACGGCTACTTCAACTACAACAAGAGAACAATCTTTGACTTCTTCAACGACGTAAAAACTAAGGGTTTCTCCCAAGCCCTCAGGGAGCGTCTTATGTGGGCACAGATGAGGATGTCCCCGAGGGACATAGCCGACGTTACGGGCGCTACCTACATATACCTGATAAACGGATACACACCCGAAGAGAACTGGACCGCTCTGTTCAAGCCGGGTGAGAAGATAAGGCTAAGGTTTATAAACGCCTCCGCCATGACCTACTTTGATGTGAGAATTCCCGGACTGAAGATGACCGTAGTTCAAGCGGACGGGCAGAACATCCAACCGGTGGAGGTGGACGAATTCAGAATAGCGGTGGCGGAGAGGTATGACGTGATAGTTCAACCCACGGAGTACAGAGCCTACACGATATTTGCGGAAACTATAGACAGGAGCGGATACGCGCGGGCAACGCTCGCCCCGAAGGAGGGTATGGAAGGTCCCATACCTCCGCGAAGAAAACCACCGGAGAGAGGTATGGAAGCCCACGGCGGAGCCCACATGAAACACATGATGCACGGCGGTAAGAAAAGGATGTACCACGGTATGCATACACATAGAGACCCCTGCGGGGTATGTGAGCCTAAGCTTAAAAACTACGACTTTGGACCAACAGCCGCCATGCTAAATCCGGAACCCATCTGCAGAATGGACGATCCAGGTGTGGGATTAAAGAACGCAAAGCACCGCGTTTTGACCTACGCCGACCTCAAAAGCTACGTCCCCTGGGAGTTTCTACATAAGAGGAAACCTGACAGAACAATAGAGATACACTTTACGGGAAATATGGAGAGGTTCATCTGGAGGATGTGGACCTACGACGGGAAAAGGTGGACCTCCGATATCAAGGACTTTATCAAGTGGCGTTACGGAGAGCTCGTGAGGATGATATGGGTGAACCACACCATGATGGACCACCCCATACACTTGCACGGCATGTGGATGTATCTTGACAACGGCTCCGGAGAATACAAGCCCAGAAAGGACACCATAAACCTCAAGCCCGGCGAGAAGATATGCATAGATGTCCTCGTGGACGCCTACGGATACTGGGCGTTTCACTGCCACCTCCTGTATCACATGCACATGGGAATGATAAGGGTCGTAGAGGTAACCTGAGGAGGTGAAAGCTATGAGGGGAAGAGTTCTAACGGTACTCGGGGGTATTTTGCTCTCTGCGCTTACCTTTGGACAGGATATAACCTTTTCAAAATACAGACCGGATCCGGAAACCATACAAAAGGTTCTCCTTCCTCCTTCCAGGTTCGGCAAGCTCTTTATAGATCTTTTTGAATACAACGTTAACTCCGATGAGAAGGAGATAGCTTACGATACGGAGTTCTGGTACGGCGGAGACTTTAACAGGTTATGGATAGAAACCGAAGGAGAACACTCCTTAGAAGAAGGTAGCGGGAGTGTTGAAAGGTTTAACCTCTACTACGCGCGACTCGTATCGCCGTTTTGGGATTTCCGCATAGGTTTAGGCACACAGGCGATTTACGGTGATGGGTCAGAAAGCAGGAACTATGCGGTGGTCGGTTTTCAGGGACTTGCACCTTACTGGTTTGAGGTGGATGTGAATATCTCCGTAGATACTGAAGGTAAAGCCACCGCCGACTTGGAGGTTGAATACGATCTTCTATTTACCCAAAGGCTCATACTTCAGCCGAGGTTTGAAACTTTGGTAGCCTTCTCGGACATAAACGATATGGGTATAGGTTCGGGACTCAATAACGTAGAGCTCGGTCTCAGGCTCAGGTACGAGATAAGGAGGGAGTTCGCTCCCTACGTAGGTGTGAGCTGGACAAAGTATTTTGGAAAGACCAGGGACCTAATAAAAGCTATCGGGGATGAAACGGAGAAGACCAACCTACTGATAGGTCTGAGGATGTGGTTTTGAGAGCGGGCGACGGGACTCGAACCCGCGACCTCCTGCTTGGGAAGCAGGCGTTCTACCGCTGAACTACGCCCGCTGACACTTAAATTATATACCTGACTATCAAAAGGGGAAAGGTCCGTCCGGGCTTGCAAATCAAAGTCTCTTATAGGATAATTTTCTATTCCATACTCTCAGGAGGAGAAGAGATGAACGGCGTTCTTGAAAGAGTCCAGCAGAGATACCTTCCGAAGAAGGAGTATCCCGATTTCAAGGTCGGAGACACCGTAAAGGTTTATTACAAGATAAAGGAAGGGGACAGAGAGAGAATACAGCCTTTCGAAGGTGTTGTAATAAGAATAAGAGGCAGCGGTGCGGACAAGACCTTCACCCTAAGGAAGGAATCCTACGGTGTTGGGATAGAGAGGATATTCCCCTACTACAGCCCCAACATAGAGAAGATAGAGATCGTGAAGATAGGTAAGGTCAGGAGGGCAAAGCTCTACTTCCTCAGAGAGCTCAAGGGTAAGATCGCCCAGAGGAAGATTAAGGAGATAAAGAAGTGGGAGTATGAAGCAATGCAGAGGAGGAAGGAGGAAGCCCGCAGACAGAGAGAGGAAGAGGCTAAGGCAGAGGAAGTTCAGGAGCAACCGACGGAGGAAACTAAAACCGAAGAAGCTCCCCAAGAATGATCGAGTATGAGGAAAAGTTCTGGAGGGAAGGACTTACCGTAGCAGGTGTTGATGAAGCCGGGAGGGGACCCCTCGCAGGTCCCGTTGTCGCCGCAGCCGTTATACTTCCCCCCTTTACGGAACCTTTCCTCAAAGGGGACTCCAAGAAACTGACCAAGAAGGAGCGGGAGGAACTTTACGAAATCATAAGAGAGTCCGCTATCGCGGTAGGAACCGCCGTGGTGGACAGCTCCGTAATAGACAGGATAAACGTATATCAGGCCACCAAGCTCGCCATGAAGAGGGCTTTAGAGGACTTGAAACACCCTTTTGACGTGGTCATAAGCGACTACGTGAAGTTAGAGGAGTTCAACTGCCTCCCTCTCGTGAGAGGGGATGAGAGAAGCCTCAGCTGTGCCTGTGCGAGTGTAATAGCAAAGGTTCTGAGGGACAGGATAATGGAGAGGTTCCATGAGGTTTATCCCGAATACGAGTTTGTAAAACATAAGGGCTATCCGACAAAGAAACACAGGGAGCTTATAAGGAAGTTCGGTATAACGGAGATACACAGGAAGAGCTTCAAGCTATGAAGAGGGAGGAGTTTTACGCATTAGTTGTTAAAGGGCTGGGGATACTCTTTATGTTCGTTCTCGGATACTTAGCCGAAGTGGGGAGGAATTATCCAAAGTGGACAGAAGGAGAGAGAATAGTATTTACAATCGGTTCAGGAGCTGTGATAGTGATTGCTTCAATACTTGTTCTCTTTACATTTAAACTCTGGAGGCTGACGAAATGAGCTGGGAGTGGTATCTCTTTATAGGCGGAATACTTATATTCTTGGGAGGTATGCTTTTTCTAACTTACGAGGTTCTGAAAACTCCCGACAAGGAAGAGAAAACTACCTGATGCACGTTCCAGTTCTTCTTGAAGAATCAACAGACCTACTGCTCGGAAACAGGGGCAAACTCTACGTTGATTGCACCCTCGGTCTTGGAGGACACACGAAGAGAATATTGGAGAAGAACCCTGAAGCTTTCGTCATCGGCATAGACAGGGACGAGGAGGCGATAGAGCTTGCCAAGGAGAACCTGAAGGAGTTTGAGGGAAGGTTCGCCATATACAAAGCCAACTTCGCCGACCTTGACGTTGTCCTTGAAGCTGAGGGAGTAGATAAAGTTGACGGCTTCCTCTTTGACCTCGGTGTCTCTATGTTCCAGTTGAAGAGTGAGAGAGGTTTCTCCTTCCAGATTGATGCTCCCCTTGACATGAGAATGGATAAGGAACAGAAGCTGACCGCTTACAGAGTTGTGAACGAGTATCCTGAAAAGGAGCTTGCAAGGATTATCTGGGAGTACGGAGAGGAGAGGCTGAGCAGGAAGATAGCCCGCGCGATAGTTCAATACCGCAAAAGGAAACCCATAGAAACCACAAAGGAGCTTGCAGACATAATCCTTTCGGTCTATCCCGAAAGACTCAAGCATGGGAGAATACACCCCGCAACGAAGACCTTTCAGGCTATAAGGATAGAGGTAAACAGGGAGCTTGAGAGCCTAAAAGAGGCTTTAGAAAAGACAACGGATAGATTAAATCCAAAGGGCAGACTCGTGGTTATAAGCTTTCACTCTTTAGAGGACAGGATAGTTAAGAACTTCTTTAGGGAGCACTCTCAGGAGCTGAAGATACTCACTAAGAAACCTATCACTCCTTCGGAGGAGGAGATAAGGATGAACCCTGCCGCGAGGAGTGCTAAATTAAGAGCAGGGGAGAGAGTATGAACCTTTTTATCGTCGTTGGCATCGCTGTGCTGATATTCTTAGGGAACATGATTTACTCCACCTACTCTATAAAGGTTCTAAAAGAACACTCCGAAAAGCTGAGCACTTACAAGAGCCTGAAGGAGGAGAACCTTAAACTCAAAGCCGAGATAGAGAAGATGCTCAACATCAAAGAGCTTGAGAGATACGCCCTACGGCGTGGTTTTAAGCCCTTCAACTGGGAGGAGTTCGCAATAATACTCTTCAAAGAACCTTCAAAGAAAGGTCGCACCAAGAAGCGCCGTAAATGATGGAACCTGAGGATATGTAGTTCACCCCTTCTATGGCATAATCCCTCACGTTCTCCAAGGTTATGTTACCAGAAACTTCCACTTCCACCTTTCCTCTCACGAGCTTGACCGCCTCCTTTACCTCCTCTGGAGTGAAGTTATCAAGCATCACTATATCAACGCCGAGTTCCAAGACCTTCTCAAGTTCCTCTAAGCTCTCCACCTCAACCTCTATCTTGTAGGCAGGACTAACCCTCTCTTTCACCCTCCTCACCGCTTCCTCAACACCTCCCGCAACCTTCTTGTGGTTGTCCTTTATGAGAACCATATCGTAGAGGGCAAACCTGTGGTTTTTGCCACCGCCGACCCTGACCGCGTACTTCTCAAAAAACCTGTATCCCGGCGTGGTCTTTCGCGTGTCTAAGACCTTCACTCCCGTTCCTTCCAGAGCTTTTACAAACTCCCTCGTGCGTGTGGCTATACCCGAAAGGCTCTGAAGGATGTTCAGAGCGAGCCTCTCCCCCATGAGTATCTGATCTGACCTTCCTTCAAGCTCAAGAATTACGTCTCCCTCTTTAAACTCCTTCCCCTCGCT
Organism: Hydrogenivirga okinawensis; assembly: GCF_055385515.1. Taxonomy (NCBI): domain Bacteria; kingdom Pseudomonadati; phylum Aquificota; class Aquificia; order Aquificales; family Aquificaceae; genus Hydrogenivirga; species Hydrogenivirga okinawensis. The sequence goes on from NZ_AP042386.1 coordinate 1,322,192, forward strand.
TACAAGAGGTTTTAAATAAACCCCTCCGAGCATGAGAAAGAGCTCCTGAGCGAAGGGAAGACCCGCGAGAACCCCATCGGACTTAGCCTTTATGACCGCTCTGATGGTTTCCTCAGAACATATAAGTTCTGTGGTTATGTCTCCTGTTCCTAAGTCCTCCTCTAAGAAACGTTGGAGCTGGGAGCGGACGAAGAGCCTGTTCATGGGATATATGTTATCATCTGCCTCTAATGGCTAAACCGAGAGTTATAGCCCATAGGGGGTACAGTTCCAAGTTTAGAGAAAATACATGGGAAGCCTTTGAGGGAGCCTACGAAGTCGGAGCTGACATGATAGAACTTGACCTCGTTCTTACAAGGGACAGGAAAATATTCGTAAACCATGACCTTGATATTGAAGGTAAGCTGATAAGGGAGATGAACCTTGAGGAAGCCAAAGGAAGAATACCCGGCTCCATGGAGGTTTCGGAGGTCTTAGAATGGGCTGAGGACAGGAAAATCGGACTTTACTTGGACATAAAAGACAGGGACATGATAGAGGAATTAACGGAAATACTCAAAGATTTTGGGCACAGAACTAATATAGTCGTTTCCTCCTCAGACGATTTCCCTTTCATGAGAAGGTTTAAGGAGCTTAACGACCACATACTGACCGCACTTCTCTTCAGGAACGTTCTCCCACCCGAAGATATGGTAAGCCTTACCCGCAAGTATCAGGGAGACATAATCCATCCTTGCTGGGAGAACAAGCATCCCTTTCCTCACACTCTAATAAGCACTGAAGACATAAAGCACATGAAGAGTGAAGGCTTTGAAGTGGTCTGCTGGCACGAAGAGAGGAAGACTGAACTAAAAGAACTTGTAAAAAAGGGCTTTTGGGGCATTACAACCAACGACCCTGAAAGCTTAAGGAAAATAATAGACATCTAATCTATAGTTTTAACTTGCTTTAAGAACTCCATGTAATCCTCTGATAAAAAACTTTCACCTTTCAGGAGATGACTTAGATACTCTTTATCTGGCTTAAGCCCGCTTTCTGTTTTATCTTCTACCGCTATGTAAACCCAAGCATATACTGTCTCACTACTTCCCTTTATCTTCACAGGCAATTTCTTCCTTATATAATGGTTAGAATAGCCCTCGTATCCATCCAATTCTTTCAGTCCGGCTTCTGTTATTTCGTAAAGTACTCCTTCAACTTCCTTGTTCTTCTCATGAAGGATGTTTGCGTACCCTACACCCTTCTTTTTAGAAGCTTTCTTATTAAACACTAATCTGTAGCCTTTGAGAACCGCACCTCTTGGATTTCTAAACTCACCGCCCACCCTCTTCTGCATCCTTTCCAGATTCATATTAGAGCCATAGGCAAAGTAGTATATCTTCTTCATTACACACCCCCTCTATACTTCCATACGAACCACAAGGTCAATAACACCCTCAGATTGGTGACTAAGGCAAGTAAAACAAAAAGAGCCTTTATCCAGCCGAAAAGACAGAAGAGCATTATGAGGAATACCCTTTCGTCCCTTTTGCCGAGAAGCCATCTGAGTTCTTTTACCACGCCGTAGGCGTCCTCACAGAACGCTCCCCTGAACCTCTCCGCTGAGTAGCTCACCATGAGTGAACCGAAGACGGCAAAAAGAACCCATGGAAGAAACTCCTGAGAAGGCTTGAGCCACAGGGCGAGGGCTGACAGGAAAAGAAAGTCAACGTATCTGTCTAAGACCGAGTCGAGGTATCCTCCAAACTTGGTAGTTCTCATGCTCGCCCTCGCTATCTCCCCGTCTATCCCGTCTAACATTGAACTAAATTGATACAGAAGTCCACCCAAAGCCGGGCTAAACAGTGCTACCAGAGCCGAAAACACACCTATTAAGAAAGTTAACCACGTCGCCTGATTTGGTGTGAGCTTATCTACGAGCCTTTCGGAAAACCACAGAGAAACCTTCCTGTTGAGATGCCTTGAGATGAATCCATCCCCAGTTCCCTTTACGGAAACCCTTACCAGAGCCCTCTTCGCCTTTCCTATATCTTCGGGCGTGTCAACGTCTGTCCAGAACTTGCCAGAGACCGGTGTGCACTTTATACGGGCTGCCTTAACTATCTCGCTCAGGGTTACTTTATCCCTTTCTTTAACAAGTCTCTCAGCAGTTTCAAATACACTCTCGTTAAGAACAAAGAAACCCGTATCGTATCCGTTAAAGTTCTTCAAGCCCTTCCCGATATCTTCAATCCTGCCGTTTTTGCAGAGGACCTTGGTAGCCTCTTCCTGGTCCGTATACAAGGCGAGCTCGTCCACTATGAGCCCTTCCCCTTTGATGGCTTCCTCGATGAATTCCTCCGAGTACAGGTGGTCTCCCATCGTAAGAACAAATCTCCCGCTAAGGTGTCCTTTCGCCAAGTAAAGGGAGTAGCCATTCTCCCTTTCGGGATGTTCGTTGAGAACTATCTCGTAGCTTATGCCAAGCTTCCTGACGAAGTTCTCTATAGGTTCCCTGTTATGTTCGTTTACTACGATAACGAACTTACTTATACCTCTTCTCTCAAGGAGTTTTATAGTCCTGTATAGTATTTCCCTTCCTGCTACCTTTATCAGGGGCTTGGGCAGATACTGTGCATGCCCCTGCATTCTTTTAGCCAGACCCGCACAGAGGATAACTGCTGTGTCCATCTATCTACCCTCCAGCAGGCTTCTCACCTCTTCAAAGATCCTCACCCACTCCTCCCACTTGAGCCTTCCCGTTTGGGTGTTCTGCTTGCTCGGATGGTAGGAAGTCATCAGGATGTAAGGTATACCTTCCGGTTTATACCTGAGTCCGTGTCCGAACTTTATACCTTTGAGTTCAGCCTCCGGATAGAGTTTCTTCAAAGCCATGAGGGCTCCCTTCAGAGCTATACTTCCAAGGCAGAGGACAACCTTAACGTTCTTCAGGAACCTTAGCTCCTCCACCAGATACGCGTTGCAGTTCTCCATCTCCTCCTTTGTGGGTTTGTTCTCCGGCGGTGCGCACCTGACAACTGCGGTTATGTAAGCTCCCTTTAGCTCAAGTCCGTCGTCTTTGTTTTCAGAAGTCGGTTTGTTAGCTAAGCCGGTTTCGTAGAGTGCTCCGGCAAGCCAGTTCCCTGAGCTGTCTCCTGTAAACATCCTCCCCGTCCTGTTACCTCCGTGGGCTGCGGGCGCGAGTCCCACTATCAAAAGTCTTGCCTTCGGGTCTCCGAAGCCGGGGAGAGGTTTTCCCCAGTAGTTCCAGTCGGCATACCTTCTTACCTTCTTACACGCCACCTCCCTTATGTAGGCAGATAATCTTTCACACTTTTGACACTCAATAATTTCCCTGTTGAGTTCTTCCAAGGAATGCATGGGTAGGATAATTATAAGTAATCGCCATGGAATACATAGTTATCGGTAAAGTTATAGACACCTTCGGTGTTAAGGGTGAGCTGAAAGTCCTGCCTATGGCTCCCGAAGAGGTTCTTGAGAAGATGAAAAAGGTTTATCTGAAGAGGGTCGGGGGGAGTTACGTTCCTTTCAGGGTTGAGAGTGTGAGAAGACATGGAAACCTCTTCCTGCTCAAGTTCAAAGATTACGACGATCTCGGTTCGGTTCAGCAGTTCAAAGGTGCTCATATCTTTCTCCCTGAAAAGGAGCTCCCCAAGAGGAGTAAAGAGGAGTTCTACGCCTACGAACTTGTGGGGATGGAAGTTGTAACGGACAAGGGAAAGAGGCTCGGAAAGGTGAAGAAGGTTGAGGACTTCGGGGTCTACGATATGCTCGTCTTGGAGAACGAGAGGATAATGATTCCCTTTGTGGGAGACATAGTCCTGAATGTGGACAGGGAAAATAGAAAGATAGAGGTGAGGGAGGAACTGGTGGTGTTCTAATGCCTGTTTACTTTATGTAGCCTTTGAACCTTTGAAAGTTCATGAGCTTCTCGGCTATGTCGAGTTTCTTTTTCTCAGCCTTCTCTATCAGGAACTCTATTATCTTGAGGGCTTCCTCGTAATCTTCCTTCTTTAGATCCTTAAGATCCATTGAAACAACCTTGTTTAAAGTCTCTATGAGACTGTCAAAGTCCCCCTCCTCAAGATACACCTCGCATTTTAGAAGAAGCTCTTTAAGGTTTTCATTCATCAGCCCTCGCAGTAACCTCCTCCTTTCCGTAAACCTTCTTTTCCGCCTCCTCCCACGCGTCTCTTAGCTCCTCAAGGATATTCTTTATCTTTCCCATAAGCTCGATATCGTTTGTCATGTTCGCTCTCACACTTTCATTTATAAGAATGTCGTAGATTTCGTCAAGGTTTTTTGCCACCTCTTTACCTCTTTCTTCGTCTAAGGAACTTTTCAGAACTATCAGTATGTCCGTTACACGGGTCAAGTTTTCAGCTTTACTCTTTATCCTATCCATATCGTCGAGACCTTCCCTTACCGCTTCCATCGCTTCCTCAAGAGAGGATATAGCCTTGTCGTAGAGCATTATCACAAGCCTTATAGGATTGGCATTTTCAACCATGTTTTGAAGGTAAACTTCCGCCGGATTCATTGCTAACTACCTCCTTTTGTCATTTCAGAAAGAGTTACTATAAACTGCTTCAACCTCTCCCTTATATCGTTAGCCTGAGCTATAAAAGCCTCCAAACGTGCATACTCCCTCCTGAGTATCAGCTCCTCCTGGGCAAGCCTCTGGGCGAGAGTCTGTATCCTGTTGTCTATACTCTCTATCCTGTCGTTGTAAGAGTTTTCAAAGCTTTTGAAGGTATCTCTCTCGATCTCAAGAAAGCTCTGGTAGCTATCCTTTAGCTGGTTTATCGCTTCCTTAACGGATTCAGGATCGGAGCTAAGGAGCTCATTGAGTCTACTTGTGTTAAGGGAGATCTTTCCCGTATCACCGTCGTAGTCTATAAGACCGAGCTCTATGAGTGGGTCGAGCCTGTCGGCTATTCCAGTCCTCACTCCGATAATGGTCCCGTCACCACCGAAGAGAGGATTTTCGCCCGTGGTGAGCTGATCCACTATCTCCACCGTTGCGTTGTAGTTCTCGACGAAATCGCTGAGAAAGTCCGTAACCTTAGAGAAGCTCTCTGAGATTGTGACCGTAGAACTTCCCACATCTTTGACCGTGAGCGTCACACCGCTTATAACGTTCTCGAAGGTGTTGGAAGGGCTCGTTATCGGAGATCCGGAACCAATTGCTATCTCTGCGTTCTGGGCGTTCTGGATAGTGTCCAGTCCTGTTCCCAACTCCGAAGGAAGTCCGCTCACATCGATCACGTAAATCCCACCGGCGGTATCTGTCTCGACGGTGGAGGCTCCTACGTCGGTTTCGGAGAGCATCAGTTTGTAGTTAGTCCCATCGAAGTAGATGGAAGCCTTAATCCTGTTCTGGGCGGAGTTTATGGCGTTCACGAGATCTTCTAAGGTCTGACCGGCAGTGTAATCGATGTTAAAGGTTTCAGTCCCACTTCCGGTATCGTAGGTGATTGTCAGCATTCCCGAACTTGCGAAGGTATCGGAGAGATTTGCAAACCCGCCATTGGAAACCTTTATCTCCCCCTGAGCGAGCCTGTTCACGTTTACCGTAAACTCAACGTCCGGGGCTTCTTCGGTTACGCTCGCCCTCAGGACGTCGGAGTTAGAGACGGTAGCCCTCTTCCCCTTAAAGAGATCATCTACCACAAGACCTTCGAAGAGAGAGAGAAAATCCCCGATGGCTCCCGACAGGTTGCCCAGAGAAGAGAGCTTAGCCTGTATCTCGGTCTTCTCCTGTTGGAGTCTCTGTATAGGAATAGACTTGAGCTGCATTATCTGATCGACTATCGCCCCCGCATCGAAGCCCGTATTTGTAAGTCCCGTAAGATAAAGTTCTCCAGCCATCAGACTCTCTCCTCTAAGAGGACGCCGAGCATCTGGTCGATCCTCTTCATAAGCTCAAGGAGGTATTCGGGAGGAACCTGACGGATTAGCCTGTTGGTGTCCCTCTCGAATATCTTTACGACCGGTATCTCGAGCTGGTCGTCGATGTCGATCTTAAGATACCTGTTCAGGTAGTCGAGCTTTCTCCTTATCTCCTGAAGTATCCTCTGGAGCTCCTCCCTGTTAAGGGCGCTCTCCTGGACCGTCTCTTTTGTTCGTCTTTCTATATCTCTCCTGACAGACTCCGCCCCTCTCTGGAGCTGAACCTCCTTTTGAACCTGCCTTAGAACCTCGATGTCAACCTCGGAGCCTCTACCGTTTATCCTCATCGCCTAATCCTCCATCATATCACCTCAGTAGCTGTAGGACGAGCTGGGGAAGGGTGTTAGCCTGGGCGAGCATCGCTATACCGGACTGCATCCTGATCTGCATCGTGGTGAAGGTGGACATCTCCTTGGCGAAGTCCACGTTCCTGATAACCGACTCTGCCTCGTCGGTGTTGTCCTTTGCAACCTTCTGAGCGTCGTAGATAGCCTGCAGGTTGTTCATTACAGCTCCGATCTCAGAGCGGACCTTGTCCACCTTCTGGACGGCCTTCTTTATTATTATCATCGCCTCTTCCGCTTTGGGATTTGAGGTCACATCCACGCTGTAGAGGTTTTTAAGAGTAGAGAGCGCTCCGTCAAACAGGTCGAGTCCGGACTCTTCCACAGAAAAAGCCTCTACACCGTACAGCTTTATAGTTCCTACTCTCACGGCGTAAGCCTTCCAGTTTGTTGTAGCGTCAGTCCTCTCCTGATTGGCGCCTTCTATGAGCTGATCGAGGTTGATCCTTACAGCATCAGTCTGACCGCCAGGATTGGCCGTAACCTCTATCGATAGAGTTCTTCCGTCTTCCACTTCTAATACAAGCCTGCCGTTGTCCTCAAAAGCTTTAATGGGAGCTTGAGTCTCCTTAGCTTTGGCATTTATAAGGTTGATCAGCTCCGCAAGGGTCGTATCTACGCCCAGATCGGTTAGAGTGAAGACCGCACTACCGAAGTCGTCTCCAAGGTAAAAGGCTATGTCCACCGTGGTGGTCAGGTCAGCATCCCTAACAGGGTCAAAGGTTATTCCTCCGAGGGTTCCCGCTGTGGTTATGTTAATCAAGTCATCACTTTCCACTAAGAAGTCTCCCACCTCTATGCCGTGGACGTAGTAGGTTGAGTTTGTCCCGTCTCCAGAAACGGTTTGAAGTGTTCCGTTTTCAATGAGCTGTCCCATATCAATGGTAAACTCATCCGCGGGTGGTCCTGCAGATAAAGCTGCATCAAAGGCAACCTTAACTTCTATGGCTATGGTTTGTCCATCATCGTCTGTCAAGACAAGTTTCCCAGTTCCATCGTCGGCTGCAGTGACTCCATCGGTCGCGACAGCATTTATAGCATTTGCGAGGTCAGTAGCGTTGCTGACGAGCCATGGACCAGAAGGATCTGCCGAGTCGTAAATCGTAACCGAAAAATTAGGAGACGCCGTTGCTGGATCCACATTCCCTATGTAAAAGTCCAAAGTTATAGTTTGTAGGTTTGCTCCCGAAGTGATGCTTGTCGTATCTATGAAAGTAGTTGTATCAAAGGCACTTGCGGCTGTGCTCGATGTCTGATAGCCTGCCACGCTTATGTTGTAGTCCGAAACCAGTGTGGGATTGGTTGCTATAGCATTGCCGACCGTAGCAGCGTCCAAGAGCTTGTCGTTACCGCCTATATCCGTGCTTGAGAGAACAACGCCATTTACATCTATAGAGTCTCCGGAATCAACGATAAAGTCAGAATTTGTTCCTATAAGATCCTGGAGCCGTCCTACCCCAGAGGTGCCCTGTCCGGTGGCTTGTATCCTCGATCTCTCCACGAACAGGCTCGTAAAGGTTGCAGCGACGCTCCGCGTGTAGGCTTTAGCCTCTATACCGAGAAACTGAAGGTCGAGATCCGAGTTTATCCTCTGAGCGACGGTGTAGGCGTCAAGTAATTTGTTCGCATCGGTTGCACCATCTATTATGGACTTGCCGGCGACCTTGAGGTAATCCGTCGAATCTATAAAGTAGTCCGTATTCTGTATGTTGGTGTTTGTGGGATCGAAGGCGTCCAGTCCCGAGTAACCCCTCCCGGTTCCGTCCAGATAAAAGGCACCTAAGCTGATAGCCCTGACGTCCGCCATGTTTATACGGACACTCTGCCCGCTCCTTGGACCGTAGTGAATGTACTTGCCCGTGAAGGTTCCATCAAGAAGCTTTATTCCGTTGTACTCCGTGTCCGTTCCTATCTTCTGAATAGCGTCAACGAGGTTCGAGATCTCCCTCTGAAGAGCCGCCCTCGCATTGGGATCGTTGATGTCGTTCGCTGCATTCTGAGCCTTTACGTAGATCTCCTTGAGCTTGTTATAGATCTGCCCAGAGGAGTTCTCCGCTATCTGCAGAGCCGATATTCCCGTCTGTATGTTCCTGTTACCCTGTTCGAGACCGGCGGAGACAAGGGCAAGCTGGTCAGCTATGAACAGACCCGCGGAGTCGTCCGCAGCGTTCAGAATCCTGAGACCCGTCGAGAGCCTCAACAGCGACTTGTTCATAAGTCGCTCGTTCCTTCGCAGAGCTGTATGTGTAACCGCAGATTCGTAGTTGAAATTAATTCTCAAAGCCATAGCTAAACCTCCCCAGCGGGTGGAGGAGAGGGCAAAAGCCCCTCCCCTAACTCAGTTATCTCAGTAGCTGTAGGACGAGCTGGGGAAGGGTGTTAGCCTGGGCGAGCATCGCTATACCGGACTGCATCCTGATCTGCATCGTGGTGAAGGTGGACATCTCCTTGGCGAAGTCCACGTTCCTGATCACCGACTCCGCCTCGTCGGTGTTGTCCTTTGCAACCTTCTGAGCGTCGTAGATAGCCTGCAGGTTGTTCATTACAGCTCCGATCTGGGAACGAACGGTATCAACCTTTTGAACCGCCTTGGATATAACAAGCATCGCTGTTTCAGCCCCTTCGTTAGTCGTTACGTCTATCGCGTAGAGGTTCTGGAAGTTTGCCGTTCCAGTTGCGGCTATTCCAAGACCTTCTGGAGTTGTACTTGTTATACCTGTAAAGTCGTAAGAGTAAGAATCAACACCGGCTATGTTGAGTTTTCCTACTTTGACTGCGGAGCCGGTTACTGCACTGGATGTACTGCTGGTAACATTAGTACCTGAAGAAATTCCTTCAAGGAACTGGGACAGGTCTATGCTGGTAGCGGTAGAAGCAGCAGTGGTCATAGAGATTTCTATACCTATAGTTTCTCCATCAGTTTGGAGAACGAGCCTTCCATCTTGCTCAGTTGCCCTAAGGGAAGATCCATTAGCAGAAGCTTGTGAGTTAACTTGGGAGATAAAGTCTTGAAGAGTGAGAGTATCTCCAGCGTTCACAGTAACATTTACTACTTCTGTGCTTGTATCCGTACCTACAAATACCTTTATTGTAACCGTCTCATCGTCCGGGGATATATTGGTCCAGACACTTTCTGCTACACTTTTGTTGCTCGCGGTTGCAGATATTCCTTGGCTCTGAAGGGTAGAGTCTGCATTAATAGCATCAGCAATAACTTTGGCATCTACAGCCCCAGCTGTACTGCTATATACGTTAGTCCATATATCATTTGTTAAATCCTTACCTGCTACTACCACTTTATCCGCAGTACCATCAAATTGCCAATTCCCTGCTATTAAAGCAGAGTAAGCGCTTGAAGTACTTTGACCAACTGCCCCAGGCGCTTGTACAAGATACCCCCCTATGCTCGACGCTCTCAAATCACTTATCGATATGCTTATAGCCTGCCCGCTTCTTGGACCGTAGTGAATGTACTTGCCCGTGAAGGTTCCATCAAGAAGCTTTATTCCGTTGTACTCCGTGTCCGTTCCTATCTTCTGAATAGCGTCAACGAGGTTCGAAATCTCCCTCTGAAGAGCCGCCCTCGCATTGGGATCGTTGATGTCGTTCGCTGCGTTCTGAGCCTTTACGTAGATCTCCTTGAGCTTGTTATAGATCTGCCCAGAGGAGTTCTCCGCTATCTGCAGAGCCGATATTCCGGTCTGGATGTTCCTGTTACCCTGTTCGAGACCGGCGGAGACAAGGGCAAGCTGGTCAGCTATGAACAGACCTGCGGAGTCGTCCGCAGCGTTCAGAATCCTGAGACCCGTCGAGAGTCTCAACAGCGACTTGTTCATAAGTCGCTCGTTCTGCCTGAGGGCTGTGTGCGTCACAGCCGACTCATAGTTGAAGTTAATTCTCAGAGCCATGGCTGACACCTCCTTTAAGGTTTTGTCAGATACTTTTATCGGCAGAGATGTAAAGTTTTTTAACGAGCGGTTAGGTCTTCTGTTTTGAGAACGGGAACATAAGAGAATAAAACTTTCTACCGTTAGTAAGTATAGCCTTGCCCTTCGGTTCTCTGTTATTGTCTTATTTAACTTAAAACCATGAGCTTCAAAGAAACACTCAACGAGCTCTTAAAAGAGTTGAAGGAATGGAGTGGTTAAACACTACGGCATAAGCTCGTCTCCCTATATGCGTGTATTTCCTATTTTCATCAAGAGAGATTCCCTGCGGGAGGATCTGCCTTGGTTGTGGGATACCGAGTTTATCATTCTTTACGATAGGGATGAGTTCTTCCAGAACTTTATCAGAAAGTTAGAGGAGTTTAAGAAAAAGAAACTCAAGTTCGTTAAGAAACCCATTATATAGTTAAGTAGTCATGGTTAACGAAGAGCTTTGGAAAGTAAAATAGTTCCCTATGGAACTAATCTTTGAGAAATCTGAGAAAGGGAAGAGAGGCTACAGATTGCCCAAGCTCGACGTCGAGTGTGTGGATCCCTCCGATGTTGTTCCCGAGGATTACCTGAGGGAGGTTCTCAACCTCCCCGAACTCTCAGAGCTGGAGGTAGTAAGACACTTTACTAACCTCTCCCAGCTCAACTACGCTATAGATACCACGATGGTTCCCCTTGGCTCCTGCACTATGAAGTACAACCCCCGGATAAACGAAGAGCTGGCGAATATCCCCGAATTTTTGGACGTTCACCCTTTAACACCGGAGGAGTTCGTTCAGGGAACGCTCCGAGTAGCTTACGAGCTCAAGGAGCTTCTTAAAGAGCTGGGAGGCTTTGCGGACGTATCCCTCCAGCCCGCCGCAGGTGCCCACGGAGAACTCCTCGGACTTCTCCTCATAATGGCTTACCACAGGGACAGGGGAAACGACAAAAAAAGGAAGGTTTTAATACCGGACTCAGCTCACGGAACCAACCCAGCATCTGCTGCCATATGCGGCTTCGAAGTAGTTATTGTAAAGAGCGATGAGAACGGCGAGCTCGATTGGGAAGACTTTACGAAGAAGTTGGACGACGAGACGGCAGCTCTTATGATAACCAATCCCAACACCCTCGGTATATTTGAGAGGAAGATCAAAGACATGGCCGAGGAACTGCACAGGAGGGATGCACTCCTCTATATGGATGGAGCCAACTTCAATGCCCTCGTAGGGGTGGCGAGACCCGGTGACTGGGGGGTGGACGTTATGCACTTTAACCTTCACAAGACCTTCTCTACACCTCACGGAGGAGGAGGACCCGGAAGCGGTCCCGTAGGAGTATCCGAGAGACTGAAGCCCTACCTCCCGATTCCTCAGATTGAGTCTGACGGTGAGAGATATTACCTCAACTGGAACATCCCCAAGAGTGTCGGGAAGATCCTCGCCTTCTACGGACACTTTGGTGTGTGGTTGAGGGCTTTAGCCTATATGCTCACCTATGGTAACAAGATAGATAAGGTGGCAAAATACGCGGTCCTCAACGCAAGGTACCTAAGGCACCTTCTCAGGGGCGTCTTCAGCGACCCTTACGCCCACGTCCCCTGTATGCACGAGTTCGTACTCTCAGCAACGAACCTGCTTAAATACAGAACCAACGCCATGGGAGTGGCAAAGAGACTGTTAGATTACGGCTTTTACGCTCCCACCGTTTACTTCCCGTTAGTAGTAAGGGAGGCTCTCATGATAGAGCCTACGGAAACGGAAAGTCCGAGCACGCTCAAGGAGTTCGCTAAGGCTGCAAGGGAGATAGTTAAAGAGGCTAAAAGAAATCCTGAAGTTTTAAACAGTGCTCCGCATAGAACACCCGTCAGAAGGATCAAGGAAGCGGAAGCAAACAGGAAGCCTGTACTTAGGTTCTCTCAGACTGAGTAAGACACAACCTTCTGGAATAGAGCGCCGGTGAGCCTCTCCACGTATCCCTTTATGGGAAAGTTCGCTATGAGAAGTTCGCTCCCCACTCTAACCCTTTCCTGCTTATAGTTGGTCATACCGTAGCTCAGTTCCCACTCCACCGTGTAGAAATCTTTGTAGAGCTCCTTTATAAACTCTGAGTTATCGTAGGTTATCAAAACTCTATGCTTGCAATTTCTAACGACTTCAAAGAACCTGATGTGATCGAACGCCGTGTGGAGATCTCCCTTCCTTCCGTAAAGCTTAGACTTTTTGGAAGAGTAGTAGGGAGGATCCAAGAAGATAACTACGTCCTCGCCTTCGAGGTTCACCAGATATTCGTAATCTCCGTAAAACAGTTCCACCTTCTTTATAACTTCATGGGCTCTTTCAAGCCTCTCTATGGAACTCCATGTAAACCTCTTCCTGAAAGCCTGTTCTGAATACCCTCCACAGTCTACTGTTCCTGAAAAGGTTATCCTGTTCAGTACAAAGAAATCAACCGCTCTCTGGAGATCATCTTTGTATTTGCCTCTTCTTTCCATTATTTCCTCAAAGAGCTTTCTTCCATCTTTGTAGGTTCTCTTTATCCTTATTACCTCTTCTATCAACCTGTCCTTGTTGTACTTGAGTTCCTTCCAGAAGCAGTAAAGGTCGTAGTTAATGTCGCCGGCGATGAATTTAGCCTGCGGCTTTTTCTGAACCCAGTAAAAGGTTATCGAGCCACCTCCTAACATGGGTTCTCTGAGCTCCTTAAAGTCCCTCGGAAAGAACTGGGCAAGGAACCTTAGAGCCTTAGATTTCCCACCAGGGTATCTAAGGGGACTCTTAATCATTCACACCCTCCAACCAGACCTCAAAACTATTAGCCTCAGCCTCCTCTATCAGTGAACTCATGAACTTGTTATCCTTCCTTCCAAACTTTAAAATATCCCCTTTCTTGAAGATACCCGATAAGGCTTCCGAAGTAAGCTTAATAACAGGCGTAAATTTCACTTCTCTGTCTCCCAGTTTCAGACTGCTTATGTTCACGTAGAGAATTATTTTAAGAAGTCCATCTTTAATATCATTTTTAGAAGGCAAAACATGCCTTTTTGTATGTTTACTTTCCACAAGATAAATCTGTTCATCTTCGACATAGACCTCATCCACTGTGAAGTAATACATCTCTCCAAGATAATTCTTTATGGTCAGTGTAGCCTTTACACCTCTACTTAGTTTTTCCTTTGGCTGTAAGGTAGTTCTTTCCCTCCTTTGGGCTCCCTCAGCCTTTACCCTTGAAAAGTTTTTAAATTCTTCCACCCCAAGTTTTATCTTCTCGATAAACTTTAAAAGTCCCTTCTCTGAATGCATCTCTACACCCAGTTCTTTAGATATATTACGGTAGCATTCCAAAATTTTATCGGATAGCCATAGAAGGTTATGTCCTGACAACTCCTTCAGATTCCAGTGGAGAGCTGAAGCTCTGTAATCCGCAAGCTCCCTGAGTTTCTTAACTATAAAGTCGCTATCGAGCTTCTGAGAGGTTATCTTGTTTGGTCTCTTACTTCTCTTCGCTCTGCAATAGTATGCCGGTATCACGTAAACGTTAAGAAGGCTCATAAGGGAAACTGTGTCCCACTGGAGAAAGTCCCTGTCTCCGCCTATACCCTCGTCTTTTACTAAAGGAATTATTGTTACCGTTTTTGAAGCTTCTCGTTGAATGGTATCGTAAACTCTCGCGTAGGGATAGCTCCTTGTCCTTTTGGGAGATACCCACCTGCTCAATGAAAAACGCACGCCCTCAAAGTCCAAAACACACTTGGGAGGTATAGAGTTTATATCTTCTCCCTGCCACTCGATACGTTTTAGCTTCTCTTTAATAACCTTTTTGTAGCTTATATTTTCAATCTCACCAAACAGCTCCATAAGGCATTAATATAAATCTGATGGCTGAGAGAGATTCACAGCTTACCCCTATGCTCGCCCAGTATCACTACTTTAAGAACGAGTATCCCGACTGCCTTCTCTTCTTTCGTCTTGGAGACTTTTACGAGCTCTTCTACGAGGATGCTGTTGTGGGTTCAAAGGAGCTGAACCTCGTCCTCACCTCGAGACCGGCAGGTAAGGGAAGGGAAAGAATACCCATGTGTGGGGTTCCCTACCACTCGGCAAATAACTACATACACAGGCTCGTCCAGAAAGGATACAAGATAGCTATCTGCGAGCAGGTGGAGGATCCCTCCAAGGCTAAGGGGATAGTCAGGAGAGATGTCATAAGAGTAATAACACCCGGAACCTACTTCGAGAAGGACACAGGGGGTCTCGCCTGCCTCTACGGGAAAGGAGATAGTTTCTATGTAGCTTATCTGAACCTCTCTATAGGTGAGTTCGTAGGGGCAAAGGTGAAGAGGTATGAGATCACAGATTTCCTATCCAAGTTTCCAATAAGGGAACTTCTTGTGAGGAAGGGGGAGAGAATTCCCGAGGATCTTATAAAGCTCCTTAAGCTCTTCAAAACGGAGCTCGAGGAAGAGTTCTTTGAGGAAGGATACAGGGAGATAAAGGAAAAGTTTAACCTTTACAGCGCGAGGGCTTTAGGCTTCGATGAGGAGGAGAACCTCATACCCCTCGGTGCGGTTTACAGGTACGCGAGGATAACCCAGAAGGAGTTTACGCCCTTTATAGGGAAGCCAAGACCCTTTGTGGACGAGGGCTTTGTCAGGATAGATCTGAAGGTAAGGAAAGGGCTGGAACTTTTAGAGAGCATAGAGGGGAGGAGGGATCAGTCTCTCTTCAGCGTTCTCGACGAGACATTAACGGGTATGGGAAGGAGAAGGCTCAGGTTCCATATACTCAACCCCTTCAGGAGCGTGGAAAGGATAAAAAAGGTTCAGGAGGCTGTTGAGGAGCTCGTAAATAACAGGGAAAAGAGGAAGAGGATAAGGGAAGTCCTCTCAGGCATGGCGGACCTTGAGAGGCTCGTTTCCAAGATAAGCTCAGGCATGGCTTCCCCGAGGGACATACTGCATCTGAAGAACACTCTCTTTAAGGTAGAGGAGCTCAGGAACGAGTTGAAGGATCTGAATTCGGAACTACTTAAGAGGATAAGGGAAGACTTAGAGGATCTCGAGAGAGTAGCGGAGGATATAGACAGGGTTCTTACCGACGATCCGCCGATCCATCTCAAGGAGGGGGGACTTATAAAGGAAGGGGTGGACAGCTATCTCGACGAGCTCAGGTTTGTTAGAAACAGCGCCGAGAAGCTATTGAGGGACTACGAGAAAAAGCTGAAAAAGGAGACAGGCATAGGTAGTCTCAAGATCGGCTACAACAAGGTGATGGGCTACTACATAGAGGTAACAAAACCGAACCTCCGCTACGTCCCGGACTACTTCAGGAGGAGACAGACCCTCTCCAACGCCGAGAGGTTCATAACCGACGAGCTGGTGAGGTTGGAGGAGAAGATCCTCTCAGCCCAGACGAGGATAAACGAGTTAGAGTACGAACTCTTCGTGAAGCTGAGGGAGAGAATAAACGAAGAGCTTGAAAAGATAGGTAGGAACGCCCAGCTTGTGGGGGAGGTGGATTACATCCAGTCCCTTGCGGAGATTGCCGACAGGAAGAGATGGATAAAACCCGAAGTTCACGAAGGATACGAGATAGAGATAGAGGAAGGAAGACACCCGGTAATAGAGGAGTTCGTGAGGAGCTACGTTCCCAACGATACCAAGATAACCAAAGAAGAGTTCATACTCGTCATAACCGGACCCAACATGGCCGGCAAGTCGAGCTACATAAGACAGGTCGCCCTTATAGTCCTCCTCGCCCACATGGGGAGCTTCGTCCCTGCCAAGAGGGCAAGGATAGGGAATGTGGATGCTGTATTTACGAGGATAGGCTCGGGAGACGTTTTGGCCCTCGGGGTTTCTACCTTCATGAACGAGATGTTAGACGTCGCCAATATGCTCTCGAACGCGAGCGAAAGGAGTTTAATAGTCCTGGACGAGATAGGTAGAGGAACCTCCACCTACGATGGCATAGCTATCACAAAGGCTCTCGTAGAGTATATATCCGGGAAGCTTGGAGCTCGCACACTGCTTGCGACCCACTTTTTGGAGATAACGGAGTTAGAAGGGAAGGTGCAAGGAGTTAAGAACTACCACATGACTGTGAGTGAGGACGACAGGGGCATCGTCTTTCTCTACGCCCTCGTTCCGGGAAAGGCTGAGGGGAGCTTTGGCATTGAAGTGGCAAGGATGGCGGGTCTTCCCCCTGAGCTCGTGAACAGAGCCAAGGAGATACTTCTTACCCTCGAGGATCGCTCCTTACCCGTTCTCGAGGAGACCTTCAGAAGGTCGGAGAAGGCGATCCAGGAGAAGGAGTACGAAAAGGTCATCTCCGAGCTCCTATCGATAGACATAGCCAACCTGACACCCCTTCAGGCTCTTATAAAGCTTTCCGCACTTAAAGAGGAGGTGCTTAAGATAAAGAACAGAAAATGAGGATAGCCTTATTCACCGACAACTTCAGGGAGGACATGGGAGGAGGGACGAAGATAGTCATAGACCTCGCAAGGGGACTAAAGGAAAAAGGGCACGAAGTTCTCGTCGTCACAGGACAGAGAACGGATAGAACCGCCGAGGAATTCCGAACCCTTCACCTTCCAAGCGTTAGAGTGCCTTTCTACGATAAGGCTGAGATGGTCTTCCCAAGTTCGAAACTCCTGAGGGAGATAAGTTCTTTCAAGCCCGACGTCCTCCACTACCACGAACCCTTTACCGCTGGCATGATAGCGCTACTCCTATCGAAGCTCCTCGATCTGCCCGCCGTCGGCTCGATCTACATAGATCCGAGACACCTCTCGGAGTACAGCCTCAAGGTGGACAGGGGGACCTTAGCCAAAACCTTGGTCAGCTTTATGGGCAGGCAATCCCGAGTTCTCATCTTCATCTCCAACTACCAGAGGGAGACTTATCGGAGCTTTCTCCCCAGAAACCTGAAGGTCAAGGTCATATACCCGGGGATACCGGAAACCTTCTTTTCCAAAAACGAAGTTAAAAGAGAGAAGAGAGTTATCACCGTCTGTAGGCTCGCTCCCGAGAAAAACCTCAGGTTCGCTCTTAAGGCGATGGTCGAGGTTCAGAAGGAGAACCCCACCGATTACATCGTGGTGGGTGAAGGACCAGAGAGAGGCAAGCTCGAGAAGCTTGCGAGAAGGCTTGGACTAAAGATCAGATTTCTCGGTAACCTCCCGAGGGAAAAGCTCGCAGACCTCTACCGAACCTCCCGTGTACTCTTTCTCCCTTCAAAAACAGAGACCTTCGGGCTCGTTTTCGCGGAGGCTATGGCTTCCGGAACACCCGTCGTAGCTCTCAACAAAGGGGCGGCTCCCGAAATCGTTGGGGACGGAGGTATAGTCTGTGAAGAGAAACAGGTCGCCGGAGCTATCTCCTTACTCTTAAGGGACGATGAGCTCTGGAGAAAGGTCTCGGGGAAGGCTCGAAGGAGAGCTGAACTATTCAGGATAGACAGGTTCGTAGAGGAGCATGAAGGACTCTACGGGGAGATCCTTTAGAGCGCTTTGCCGCCTCCGAGACCGGGGCGTTTGGAGAGATACTTATTACAGTCGTCCTGCAAAATCTCTAAGAGCTCCTTCCTATCCTCCTTATCTTTAATTTCTTTCCTGTGAAATTAAATTAAACCCGATGGACGAACTTAAACTTGTTAAAGAATACTTAGAAAAGTTAGACTGGGAGGTAAAAGAGAACAGCAACATGACCTACTCCCTTCAGGGATTGAACTTCTACATCACCTCGAAGGTCATAAGAAACTACTGGCTCAAGAGGGTCTATCCTGAAAAGATAGCGGAGGCTCACCTAAGCGGAGACTTCCACATCCACGATCTTCAGATTCTGAGTGTCTACTGTATGGGGTGGGACCTCTTAGACCTCCTCATGACTGGCTTTAAGGGAGTTCCCGGAAAGATTGAGAGCAGACCTCCAAAGCACTTTACCTCAGCCCTTGGTCAGGCGGTAAACTTCCTTTACACCCTTCAGGGGGAGGCGGCGGGTGCTCAGGCGTTTTCCAACTTCGACACCCTCATGGCTCCCTTCGTAAGGTACGACGGACTGAGCTACAGACAGGTGAAGCAGGCTATACAGGAGTTTATCTACAACCTCAACGTCCCTACAAGAACGGGATTTCAGACCCCTTTCACGAACCTCACCTTCGACCTGAAGGTCCCCGCGTTCTTGGAGGATCAGGCGGTAATAATCGGCGGGGAGGTTAAGAACGAGACCTACGGAGAGTTCCAGGAAGAGGTGGACATGATAAACCAGGCTTTCTTTGAGGTTATGACCGAGGGAGACGCGAGGGGAAGGGTTTTCACCTTCCCCATACCGACTTACAACATCACGCCCGACTTTGACTGGGACAACCCCAAGCTAAAGGGTCTCTGGGAAATAACCGCCAAGTACGGCGTACCCTACTTCGCCAACTTCATAAACTCGGACATGAAGCCCGAGGATGTGAGGAGTATGTGTTGCAGACTCAGGCTCGAGACGAGGGAGCTCCTGAAGAGGGGAGGGGGATACTTCGGCGCCAACCCTCTGACTGGTTCTATAGGAGTAGTTACCATAAACATGCCGAGGCTTGGATACCTTTCCGAGAGCGAGGAAGAGTTCTTTGAAAGGCTCGAGAAGCTTATGGACTTAGCTAAGGAGAGCCTTGAGGTAAAGAGGAGAGCGATAGAGGACTTTATGGAGAAGGGACTTTATCCCTACTCGAAGTTCTATCTAAGGATGGTTAAGGAGAGGTTTGGTGAGTACTGGAAGAACCACTTCTCCACTATAGGACTGGTCGGTATGAACGAGGCTTGTCTCAACCTCTTTGGTGTGAGCATAGCAGATCCGAAGGGAAGGGACTTCGCCATAAAGGTTTTAGACTTCATGAGAGAGAAACTCCTCCAGTATCAGGAGGAGACGGGGAACCTCTACAACCTCGAGGCTACACCTGCGGAGGGAGCTTCCTACAGGCTCGCAAAGCTTGACAAGGAGAAGTATCCAGACATCGTAGTAGCAAACGAGGAGGAGGTAAAAAGGGGAGCGGAACCATTCTACACCAACTCCACCCAGCTCCCCGTAAACTACACCGACGATCCCTTTGAGGTTCTCGAGCATCAGGACGAACTCCAGATAAGGTACACCGGAGGAACGGTTGTCCACTTCTTCGTGGGAGAGAGAATAAGGGATCCCGAGAGCGTAAAGAACTTCGTTAGGAAGGTCTGCGAGAATTACAGGCTACCCTACTTCACCATAACCCCCACCTTCAGCGTCTGTCCGCAGCACGGCTACATCTCAGGAGAGCACGAGACCTGTCCCATATGCGGTGAGAGGTGTGAGGTTTACTCGAGGGTTGTGGGATACCTGAGACCGGTGAGCCAGTGGAACGCAGGTAAACAGGAAGAGTTGAAGCTCAGGAAGACTTATAGGATAACCTGAATGCGGATAGGAGGTATCCAGAGGTTCACTCTCATAGACTTTCCCGGAAAGGTAGCCTGCATAGTGTTTACCCAAGGATGTAACTTCAGATGTCCTTACTGCTACAACAGATCCCTCGTCCTCCCCGAGTACTTTGAAGAGCCTATCCCCGAGGATGTGTTCTTCCGGTTCCTCAAGAGCAGGAAGGGTCTCTTGGACGGGGTCGTAGTAACCGGGGGAGAGCCGACCGTTCAGGAGGATCTCTTGGATTTCATGGAGAAGATAAAGAGCATAGGATTCCTCGTGAAGCTCGACACCAACGGGAGCCACCCGGAGGTTGTAAAGGAAGCTATAGAGAAGGAGGTCGTAGATTACGTAGCTATGGACGTAAAGGCTCCTCTCAGGAAGTACAAAGAAGTTATAAGGGTGGAGGAATTTGATGTGGGGAACGTCGTGAGGAACATTCACCTCATCATGGACTCGGGAGTAGATTACGAGTTCAGGACAACTGTGGTTAGGGAACTACTGACTCCGGAGGACATACTCGAGATAGGGAGGCTCATAAAGGGTGCCAAGCGATACGCCCTCCAGAAGTTCGTAGCTACAGACACTCTCCTCGACACCAGCTTTAAGGAAAAACACACCTACACCGAAGAGGAGCTTGAAAGGATAACAGAGAAGCTAAGAGAATATATAAAGGAGGTGATAGTGAGATGAGGGGCATCCTCTTGGGACTGACAATCTTCGGAGCCTTAGCCTTCGGAATAACGGAGAAGGAGTTCAAAAGGGACAGGGAGTACGTTCAGAGTGTGGATAAAAGGCTCGATCTCCTCGATGAGAGGGCCCAGAGAGAGGGACCGAAGACAGAGATAATAGATGAGCTGAACTCTTACGGATACCCCCTCTATCAGCTCAAGGAAAAATATCTCCTGGCGAGCGGAGAAAAGTTCGAAAAGTTCTATCGCAAGGTTATGGAGGTTTACGAAAAGCTCCTCTACGTTAAGAGGGGCATATTTCCTACTCTCCTCATGAGGGAGGCTAAGGAAGCGGACATACCGTTATGTGATGTGAAGACTGA
The DNA here is from genome assembly GCF_055385515.1 of Hydrogenivirga okinawensis. NCBI lineage: Bacteria > Pseudomonadati > Aquificota > Aquificia > Aquificales > Aquificaceae > Hydrogenivirga > Hydrogenivirga okinawensis. The sequence goes on from NZ_AP042386.1 coordinate 1,342,892, forward strand.
GGGAAAAGAGAGGAAAACTCTATCGATAAGCATAGAGAATCCACAAGATGAGAGGGCTGTGCTCAAACTCATGACCCAGACCCAGCTCCAGTACGCCCAGCTCCTTGGTATAGAGAGCATCAATTTTAAAAAGTGCAGGTGATAAAATCTACTTGAGGAGGTGGGTGAATGGAACTTTACTGCGATGGAGAGAGAGTATTCGTATCAAAGGATTACAGGGTAGAGGGGATCTCAAAGAAGGACCTTATAGAGAGGGCGGATATAAAGGTGGTGTGGCAGTCGGAAAAACTCTCGGAAACTCCGAAGAGGCTCACGAACACGAGGTATCACCTCGTAGGCGCGGGAGGGAGCAAGCTTATGAGGATGGATCGCAGGAGTGGAGAGACCGTTGAGATAGACGCGGGCAACGAGGTCAAGGATATAGCGAGCGACCTCAGAGACGTATTCTTCATCACCGCGGAGGGGGTTTACAGGGTTCCGGCGGAGAGGTTCGTCGAGTCGGAGATCGTGAGATTTCCCATATCCGATACGTTGGACAAACCTATAAGGTCGGTGGACGTCCTCGGAGATGTCCTCTTCGTGATAGCGGGAAACTTTATATACAAGCTCTCGACGGAGGGAGAGAAGCTGTCGGAGAAGGCTCTCGCCGACGGGCTTAAGGTTCTTTCCGACTACGAGGGTCCCGTTGCCATAACCGAGAGGGAGGTCGTCTACTTCACCGAGGACATGGAGGTCCTCTCTAACGGAAGCTACGATGGGATCTTTATAAAGGCGGAACACGGAGCCTACAACACCTTCCTTCTCTCGGATAAAACCTTCAGCGTCTTCGGAAAGACGGGTCAGAGGTACGCCCACGTTGAAGCAGCCCACTACTCTTCCTTCACGGAGGGTCTTAACCACATTTACTTCTATGACGAGAAGGAGAAGAGTTTATCTATTGCAGGGAAGAAAGACCTCTTAGGAGACAACTTCCAGGAGATAGACCTGACCACCCTCGTTGGTATAGTGATGGGATCTCTGATGCTCGCTGAGAGGGAAGGGGCGGAGGTTCTAATAAGGGAGGAGAAGGGCTTTATAGACGCTCATATAAACGGAGAACACGTCCCCATAGAGAGGATTATTCTAAAGATCTCCAAGTACTTCCCGGAGGTCTTCTACCTATATAAAAATCCCGGATACTACGACGAGATAGAGAGCTTCGCTGAGAGGTTCGACCTTTTCAAGATAGAAGGCAAGGACGTCAGGCTCAACGTGGATCTGCTCGAGAGGCTGCTCGACATGCACTCCTCCTTCAGAACCTTTGGGGAAGACATAGCGAAGGACGTTATAGGTCTCGCGATCAGATGATCTCCACCTCTCTCCTCCCTTTCTCTATGTAGCCGCACACGAATCCTTCCTCTCTGAGAATCTCCAAGGCTTTCTCCTTATCCTCCTCCGGAATAACCGCCATCATCCCCACACCCATGTTGAAGGTTCTGAACATCTCCCTCTCTGGGACCTCGCCAAGATCCTGTATCCACCTAAAGACCGGGTTCTCGGGGATCTTCTCCTTTTCAACCACAGCCCTGACACTCTCTGGGAGGACCCTTATCAGGTTCTCGGGTATTCCCCCGCCGGTTATGTGAGCGAAAGCCTTAACCTTAACCTCTTTCCTTAACCTTTTTACCTCCTTAGTGTATATCCTCGTGGGGGTAAGCAGAACTTCGCCTACACTTCTATTCAGCTCTTCGATTCGATCCGTCAGCTTGATTCCTCTGTCCCTTAAAACCTTCCTTATCAGGGAGTAGCCGTTGCTATGAAATCCGGAGGATCTTATGCCGATGATAACATCTCCCTCCTTAACATCTTTTCCCGTTACAACCTCCTTCCTCTCACATATTCCGACGCAGAAGCCCGCGAGATCGTAAACACCCTCCGGATAAAAGCCCGGCATCTCCGCAGTCTCCCCTCCAGCTAAGAAGACCTCACCGAGCCTGCACCCCTCAACTATTCCGTCCATCACCTCTTTAAGAACATGGAGCTCTATCTTCCCGGTCGCTATGTAGTCGAGGAAGAAGAGGGGATCCGCTCCCGTCGTTATAACGTCGTTCACGTTCATCGCCACGAGGTCTATACCCACCGTGTTGTGAACTCCCAGCTCTTGAGCTATCATCAGCTTTGTTCCCACCCCGTCGGTGCTTGAGAAGATCACCGGATCCCGGTAACCCTTTATCTCTATACCGCTCGCAAAACCACCGAACTCGGTTATTAGCCCCTGGGGGAAAACCCTTTTAACCTTCTCCCTTATGTAGGCTACGAACTCGTTTGCCTTGTCTATGTCTACACCGGCCTCTCTGTAAGTGGTCAATCCTTCTCCCTCCTGAAGTAGAACTCCTCTACCACAGAGTAGATCGGTCCTATACTTGTGAGAGAGCTCGATATCAGAGCTATCTTCTCTACCTTGTCCTCACCGAAGACAAAGTTCCTGTACCTGTTCATCAGCCCTCCCAGCTTTTTTCTGTCCGCCTCCTTTATCCTGCATACCGTGACGTGGGGATGGAAAGGTTTTGACTCGATCCTTATTCCTGATTTCTTGTTTAACTCCACCACCTCCCTCGCCAGCTTTTTGAGAGCACTCTCGCCTTTAGAAACCCCTATCCATAGTATCCTTGCCCTCTTCCTGTCTGGAAACACTCCAAGAGATCTGTACTGGATCTTAAAGGGTGTAAAGGATTCAGCTATCTTCTGAAGGTTCTTAAGAACGCTCACAGCCCTATCCTGCTCGATCTCTCCAAGAAATTGAAGAGTCATGTGGAGGTTTTGAGGCTCCACCCACTTCCCCCTTAAAAAACCTTTCGTCTCTTCTCGAAGTCTATCAACGTGTTCGTAAATTGTCCTTGTGGTGAAAAAGCCGACGAAAGCGCGCATTTCTTCATATTTTAAATCAGCTCTATAGGAGAGGAGAGAGCGGCGGTCCTCAAGCCAAAGTAAAACATGTCTATCCTGAACTTGTAGGTAAGTATCTTTACCGAGTATTTCCCTGGTGTGGAAACCTTCACGTTCACCCTGTCCCGATCGTAAACCGCTACGCTACTTCCGTCTCTGTAAAGTAGTATCAGGGGATTCTTAAGGTTGGCTTCCACCACGAGCTTAAATGGGTTTACGGTCTTTTCTCCTGGCAGATAGAAGCTCCTTTCGGAGTAGGCGAACACCCTTATGTCCTTATCGGTGAAGGAGATTATACTGCCCTTCAGAAACTCTTCCCTATAACTTTCTCTAAAGAGGACGTCCCTTGATAGAAAGAGGTTCTTCCCTGCTCCAAGGATCCTCCGGTAAGAGGGTATCTCTAAGCCCCAGAAGGTAGAGATCAGCACCCTCTCATCGTGGGCTAAGAGCCAGCATCCGGAGGATGCCCTGTAAGATCTCCTTGAGAGCAGCCTGTCCGGTTTCTTACCAACGATGGTCTTGGGAAGTCTTTCGAAGAGGGTATGAACCAACCGCTCTCCCCAACCTATTCGGGACACCCTTATAACCTCACACGTCGTACCCTTCCGGATAGAGAATAACTTGTCCTCGATCCTTTGAGGAACGTCCGCAAAGGCTATATCAAAACCCTCCTTCTCCATAGTGCTCAACAGGTTCTTAATACTGCCCGTGTGATTTGAAAAGGCTGTCTTTACATCGTAGGCGAAGATATACCTGTAAACCACGGGCTTGGGATATAGCTCCCTTGGGGCGTAATTTACGTAAGGTACCATTCTAACGGGGAAGACCTGGTAAAGGATAAAACCCCACAGGTACAGCGATAGGAGAATGCTAAAAACCCTTCGGTGTCTCATCGAAATCTCCCCCAAATCCCTTTAGCCTGTAAATATCGAACCTCCTCACTACCTCACCTCTCCATAGAACCTCCACCCTCTTGAGATATTCGAAAGAAGCGAAGCTCTTTTTAATCCCCTTAGGGAGACCTCCGTAGGAAACGAAGATGGCATCCCTTCCCTTGAAATCTGTTAGCCTACCTCTCCACAGGTAGTACTGGGTCATCCTGCCAGTATGATAGACAAAGGTTCTCGGATTTCCCTCAACGTAAAAGGCGAGCTCAGCAGATATCTGATAAGCGCTCGAGAAGATAAGCTCCTTTCCTGTGTAAAATCCGCTAACCTCCCTCCCGAGCTCCTCCCAACCGATCATAATCTTTACAGGATCTTTGTTCGGAGGGAGGAGATCTCTGAGACCGAGGCGATCTACAAGGGGCGTGAAGTGAAGTAGTATAAAGAGAAATAGTGAGAAGATCACCGAGAGAACCACCGGTAGCTTTCTCCTTTTCCAGACACGTGCCATCGAGTAAACGGCGAGGATCGAACCCGTAAAGTAGGCGAACCCCGACCAGTTGGCGTAAACCTCCTTCCTGAGGGAAAGGATCAAGAAGAAGAGAACGACGGGCAGGGAGTAGGTGGTGAGGAAGACGAGCCTTCTGTCTCTCTCTCTGAAACTCAGCCACCAGCCGTGGAGAAGAAATAGGAAGGGAAATAGGGAGAGAAGCACTACCTGCCCCCCGAGGAACTCCAAGAATGAGGGTATATCCGGAAAGTGGGCGCTCTTGTTGGCGAGGGAAGAGACGTGTTTGAAGGAGACAAAGTTATGCTCGAGGTTCCATATCAAGACCGGGAGGGATAAGAGGAAGGCGGGGATGAGGGAGAGGTAGGGTCTAACGGAAAAGAGAACCTCTCTACGCATGAGGAACATGTAGAGGAGCGTCAGAGGGAAGAGGAACACGGCGGGGTACTTGCTCAGGAAGGAAAGGCCTGCAAAGATGCCGACCGAAATCCAGAGTTTAAGGCTGTTTCTCTCCACCGCAAGGTAAATGAGCATGACGGATATAGACCAGAAGAATAGGAAGGGAGCGTCGGTGGTCATGAGCAGGGAGTTGATGGCACTTCCAATAAAGAAGTTCGGAAGAACCGAGGAGAGAAGGGCCAACCTGCTATCGAACAGCCTCCTTACGAAGAAATAGGTCAAAACGGAGAGTATAAAGGAGAGGACTATGGGGGTTATCCTGACGCCTATCTCCGTGTTTCCAAAGATGTGAGTTGATAAAAAGTTCAGGTAGGCAACCATCGGGGGTTTGGAGTAGTAGCTTAGATCGAGTTCCCTCGACCAGTCCCAGTACTGAGCCTCCTCCGGGGAGAGATCTATCGGATAGAGAATTACGTAGATTATCCTGAAGAGGGCGAGAGACAGGTTTACCAGCAGAACAATGAGGAAGGGGTTCATATCCGGGGCTCTTCACCTCTCATCAGTCTTTCGATGTTCGACCTGTGCTTGTATACGATGAGTATCGCTATCAGGATACCCATAAGGAAGATGTGGGACGGATAGCCGAGAATCAGGAAGAGCAGGGGAGCGAGAATGGCAACGGAGATGGAGGCTACCGAAACTATCCTCTTCCAGTAGAGAACGCCAGCCCAGAGGAGCAATAGAAAGAGGGCAAGCTTGTAAGATATGGCGAGAACTACCCCGAAGGCGGTAGCTACACCCTTCCCGCCTCTGAACCTGTCGAATATCGAGAACATGTGACCGAGGACGCTCGCAAGACCGACGAACATAACCGCTTTACTTCCTATCCCGTAGTAGGATACAGCCAGGTAGGTTGGGATGAAGCCTTTGAGCATATCGAGGAAAAACACAAGAGCTCCGTACTTCTTCCCCAAGGCGCGGCTTACGTTTGTAGCTCCGACGTTACCGCTCCCGACCTCTCTCAGGTTTACACCCTTCAGCTTCGCTATTAGCTCGCCGAAGAGGACGGAACCAAAAAGGTAGGCAAAGATAACGAGCAGGAGCTTCTCCATCAGATAGAAGATTATATAGAACTAATGGGCGGTGGCGGACTCGAACCGCCGACCTCCATCGTGTGAGGATGGCGCTCTCCCATCTGAGCTAACCGCCCTGTTTATTTAATTATAGTTCCTTCCTTCAGCTCCTTTACCTTCTCAGTAAGTTCGTCGAACCTCTTATCGGCGGTGAGCTTCACAAGTAAACTTCCTACCACAACGCCGTCGGCAAACTCGGATATGCTCCTCGCGTGCTCCCTTTTCGAGACCCCAAAGCCTACAACGACGGGTTTGTCGCAGATTCTTCTGTATGTGGCGATCTTTTCCCTCAATTGCTCTAAGGGCAACTCCGTTCTCGCTCCTGTTGTTCCCGTCACGGAAACGAAGTAAACCATCTCGTCCGTCCTCTCACAGATGAGTTTCAACCTTCTTTCTGTGCTTGTCGGGGAAGCTAAGAGAACAAGGGAGAGACCGTGATCTCTCATAGCTTCCTTCAAGGGATCGCACTCTTCCGGGGGGAGGTCGGGGACTATGAAGCCGTCTATTCCGCTATCCTTGGCAAGAGCGCAGAACTTATCGTGACCTATCCTGAATATGGGATTGTAGTAAGTCATAAGCAGGAAGGGTACGGAAGGGAACTCCTCTCTGAGGGTCTTAGATAGTTCAAAGACTTCCTTCGACCTTACGCCTTTCTCTAAGGCTACCTCATGGGCAAGCTGTATGGTTGGTCCGTCTGCTACCGGATCGGAGAAGGGAAAACCTATCTCGAGTATGTCGGTTCCATTTTGGAGGACGATTTCGAAGGCTTTCAGGGAGGTTTCGAGGTCTGGATAACCGACCATTAGATAAGAGACGAGGGCTTTCTCTCCTTTCTGCTTCAGCTCTTCAAACTTTTCCTTCAATCTTCCCATATCTCGTGCTCTACCTCTATCTTAGCGGTTTCCTTTAACATAGCGTAGACGCTACAGTACTTATCGACCGAAAGTTTTATAGCCTGTTTGAGAGCCTCTTCTTTAACGTTCCCTTTAACTATGTACTTTATCCTTATCTTCCCGTATATCTTCGGATGTTTATCCCTGCGAACTCCCTCCACTTTTATCTCCTTATCTCTAATCTCCTGCCTCTTCTTCTTAAGTATCTCGTAAACGTCCACACCAGAACACCCAGCCAAAGAAACCAACAGGAGTTCCATGGGTTTGAAGCCGTTTTTTCCAACCGGCAGGTCGCCGAAGGATGTTTTGGCTATGTAGGTTCCTTCTTCCGAGAGTTTAAGGGAAATCTTTTTGATTTCCATAGGAGAAAAATTATAAAAAGAAAAAGGAGAAAGGGGGCGGTCCAGAGGGGCTGGACTCAGAGCCTACGAAGTAACGGCAGCCATACCGCTCAGAATACGAATCTGAACTGAACCGTTATGGCGTCGTTGTCTATCTCGTTCCTCTCCTCGTCGTACTTCTGGTATTCGATAGTCCACCCGAGGAGCTTAGCCCTGCTGTACCAGTAATTGATACCTATGGAGGTAACACCTATTCTTCCGAGAGTTGCCCCATCTTTACCCGCAGCGTTACCTCTCAGAAAGTTCGCCGCGTCTCCATAAGCTCTACCGGAAGAGTCTTCCTTTATGTCAGGATCCCAGATGTAGTAGCTAACGTAAGGCTCCCAGAGGTGAACGCTTCCGGGATTTAAAACCCATGCAGCTTTGGCTATGAACCACCTGTTCTTGAAATCCACATCAGTATTGTTGCTGTCGAGCCATACTCCCTTGAACTGGTGCTGACCGATCTCACCTATGAGCGTCAATGGACCGTAGTGAATGGCGATGTCAGCTCCGTACATCTGCATGTCAACAGGGTTGTTCCTTACTTCCGGTGTAGTTACGGGGTTTGGAAGGATCATATACGGCACCCTGACCTGAACGGAACCGGCACCAGGTGTAGCATTACCGTTACCGGCAACCCCCGGAGCGGGTCCCTGAGTATCAGATATAAGCTCCTGGTCTATGTCGTTCTGCATAGCGAAGGAGAAACCGATCGTTATTCCCTTCCTCTTGCCAAGGTAGGTATCCCTGTAGAGCCAGTTATATCCTTTAGGCTTACCTTCTGGTTTCCCGAACATTAAAGTCGTTCTGAATGTATAAAGGAAGGAATCTTTCGAATTACTCCTAAGCTGTGATAGGCAGGGTGCGTTACAGCCGCCACCGGTAGTCCCTCTCACCGTCTCATCCCATGGCTGTTCTACACCTTTAAAGCCGTCAAAAATACCTACGAATCCGTCCCAGGTTATCCTTCTGAAGCCCTTGGCTTTGTTACCCTTCCTGAGATGAATATAACCACCGTAAGCTCTTCCTGTCACGTTCGCCACCGTGAGGTGGGTCCACCTGAGCGTAGCGAAGGTTCTGTCGGACTCTAAGTTGTCGAATCCAGTTCTTCCGTACTGCTCCCTTCCGAGAGGAATCCTGGGAAACCCAAGGTGTGCGTCTATGATCCAGCCCTTTGCATCGAACATCTCGCTGAGAACGAACTTAAGGTCGAGTTCGTGGAGGGCGAAGTTTCTACCTCCGAGGAGTCCTCCCTGTCTGAGGTAGCCGGGAGGTTGTCCCCCGAAGGGGGCTATGTAGGCATCCCTTCCTGTGTTGTTCAGCCTGATGACGAAGTTGAACTTGAACCACTTGTTGTAGCTTCCTCCCATCCTCAACCTTATCCTTCTGAAGGATACATCGAAGTTGTCTTTTGGAGCCTCTACGAAGTTGGGTCTGTTCTCATCGCTGATCTTCTGGTACCTGAACCACGTTTGGATCAGGAAGTTGATGTCAAGGAACTGCTGGGTCGAGGCACTCCAGATCCTTATCGCGTGCGAGGTCTCAGGTGTAAAGAGAGCTACCGCTCCAAGCGCTGCCCCTGCAAGAGCAAGCTTCCTCATCTTCTCCCCTCCTTTAATGAATTACTGAACCTTTATGTAAGCGTAGCCGAGCGTCTGAAGGTGGGCTACGGTCCCGACACCGGAAGGAACTATCTTGACAAAGTCGTAGAGCTTTCCGACGAGCTTGGCCCTTTTCACCGTTATACCGCAGAGGTAGAACTCAACACCGTACTGGAGGAGTTCATCCATCTTCGTTTTAAGAGCCTTCTGATCTATAGGCTCCTTAGCCCACTTCGTTCCCCTGAGATCCTTGAGAAGGAACTTGGCTCCCGCTCCGTGGGAGACGACCACTATCTTTATCTTGAAGGGATCGAAGTCGTAAACCGAGAGGTGGTTGGTTATGTTTCTTAGCATCGTTTTGAACCTCTTCTCCTGAGGGAAGTCCGCATGGTATATGACGTTGACCTTAGCCTCCTTCTTCATATCCTCGAACTTGAGCCTAACGTTAGCCGCCGAGGCGACGGTGTTTACGAGTGGAACCGCAGCTGCTGCCGCACCTATTTTGAAAAAGCACCTCCTATCCATGACTCACACCTCCTTACGTTCTTCCTCATTTTCTGAAGCAAGTATCGTGCCAGAACGGGAAGTTCTTTATTTATCGGGCTTTTGAGGTGAGGGAGAATTTATACCTTTTGTCAGTCTGACAAGGGCTTTGCCAAAATGGCAGTCAACCTATGCCGTAAGTTTCAAGTTTCCTGTAAAAGGTTCTAAGGGGTATCCCGAGTATCTCAGAAGCTTTCTTCTTGTTGTAGTTCACGCTCTTCAGTATCTCGAGGATATATTCCCTCTCGAGCTCCTTGATGGTTTTAAAACCTTTGCCCTCCTTTTTCTCTGTAAACAGGCAGGAGAGATCCTCCTCACCTATCCTGTCTCCTTCCGAGAAGAGTATAGCTCTTTCCACCGCGTTCTTCAGTTCCCTGACGTTCCCGTACCACGGATATTCGAGGAGCGCTCTTTCTGCTCCGCTGGTGAAGCCCTTTATATTCTTTGAGTATTTCCTTTTGAAATGCTCCAGAAAATGGTAAGCGAGGGGAAGTATATCCTCCCTTCTCTCCCTAAGGGGAGGTACGTTTATCTCCACCACATTCAGGCGGTAGTAGAGATCCTCCCTGAACTTTCCCTCCTCCACCATAGATCTCAGATCCCTGTTGGTCGCGGCTATTATCCTCACGTCGCTCCTTATCTCCCTCCTTCCTCCGAGCCTGTAAAAGCTCTTGGTCTCTATCGCCCTCAGGAGTTTCGCCTGAAGGGAAGGCTCGAGCTCTCCTATCTCGTCCAGAAACAGGGTGCTCCCGTCGGCGAGTTCGAAGAAGCCTTCCTTAGCCCTCTCTGCCCCCGTAAAGGCTCCCTTTTCGTATCCGAAGAGCTCCGCCTCCACGAGCTCCCTCGGTATGGAAGCTATGTTTATGGTGACCATGGGCTTATCCATCCTGTCGCTGTTTTTGTGGATAAGGTTCGCTATCACCTCTTTCCCGACACCAGACTCCCCCGTAATTAGAACCGGACAGTCAGAACAGGCAATCTTCTCTATTTTGCTCAGTATCTCCTTCATAGCAGGGCTTGTGAATACGTAGTTCTCATAATCTAAGGAGACCTTCCTCTCCCTCCTCATCAGAAGGTTCTCCCTCCTCAGTCCCCTCGACTCGAGGGCTTTCCTGACCACTATCTCCACTTCCCTCAGAGAACAGGGTTTTGTAAGAAAGTCGTAGGCTCCCAACTTCATGGCTTCCACAGCGGTCTTTATGGTTCCGTGTCCGGTTATGACGATAACTTCCGTTAGGTAGGAGTTCTCTCTGACCCACTCTAAAATGTCCATTCCGTTGCCGTCGGGAAGGAGTAGATCGAGCAGGATCACGGAGAAGTCCCTCTCCTCAAGGAGTTCAAGGGCACCTTCTCTATTTACCGCCTCTTCAACCTCGTAACCACACCCCCTTAGATGGTCGGCAAGCAGTTCTCGGAAGTCCCTTTCATCTTCAACTATCAGAACCCTCATGTTCCCTCCTATTGAAGATTATCTGAACCTCCGTTCCCTTCCCTTTCTCGCTCAATACCTTGAGATCTCCTCCGATGTTCCTCATGAGCCTCCTTGCAAGAGGCAGACCGAGCCCGGTTCCGTACTCCTTGGTAGTGTAAAAGGGCTTGAATATGTTTTCCAGTTCCTCCCTCGGAATCCCCTCTCCCGTATCCTTTATCTTCCACAGGACACTACCGCTCTTTTCCTCCAATCTTATTCTGACAGAACTGTTTGGAGGTGAGGCGTCTATCGCGTTGTCCAGAACGTTTATAAGAACCTGCTCCACCTGCCACGGAAAGGTAAAAATCCTCCTTCCATTTAAGGTGGATTCGAACTCTATCCGAACACTCTTCCTCTTAGCTTTTGGGGAAAGTATGTTTATAGCGTCTATTGTTAGCTCTTCAGGTTTCACGTAATCGGGCTTGCCCTCGAAGGGCTTGCCGACGTTGAGAAGCTTGCTGACAGTCTCAGCGCACTTCCGGGCGTTCCTCATTATTATCTCAGCCCTCCTACGAACCTCCTCATCCTGAGAGCTCAGGATTATACTCTCCGCGTAACCCATTATGGAAGCAAGGGGATTGTTTATTTGATGGGCCACACAACAGGCTATCTCTCCTGCAAGGGACAGCTTTGCGGTCTGCTGAAGAAGAAACCTCAGCTCCTTTTCCTGAGATACGTCTCTGAGCCTCCAAAGTATGTAGAGATTCCCCTCTATCCTCATGATATCTTGTCTGAGCTGACAGAATACCTCTCCTTTCAGTCTAACCCTCTTTTCCGAGAAGAATAAACTCGTCATGGGGAGTTCTTCACCTATCAGCTCCTCCATCCTCTTACCTATCAGCTCCTCCCTACTCAGTTTAAACTGTTGTAGCACTATCCTGTTAACGTCGATAATTCTTCGTTCTGAGTTGAAAACTATTATCCCGTCGAGGGTGTTCTCGAAAAGTGTTAGATAAAGCCTCTTCTCCTCCTCCAGTTTCTTTATGAGGTTCTGGAAAGCCTGGGACAGCTCGCTGACCTCGTCTCCCCCCTCTATTGTTTTCTTCAGGTTTTCCTTCTCCCAAGATACAACGTAGCTCCTCAGGTACTCCAGAGGGCGGAATATCCTTAGGAGTATAAGTATTGCGAAGAGTCCGCTACTCAACGTTAGGATAGATCCGGTTAGTAGAGCCTTCCTCTGGAAGCTGTAGAGGGGTTCAAGCACCACCTTTAAAGGTTCCTCAACGACCACACCCCAGTCTTCCCCTCTCACACCAACACCTAACACCTCCACTCCTGTTATCTGGGATCTGTAGGTTCCTTGCCTGAGGTCTACCCTACTCCTTTCGGAAAATCTCATGTCGCTGTAGGCAAGTATGTTCCCCCGTCCGTCGGTTAGGAAAACCTCTACATGAGGACCTGGTCTTGTAGAGACTATCGACTGCCAGAATAGGGAAAGATCCAAAGAAAAGAGAAAGACACCCTTTAGCAGACCCCCTTCCACCTCCCTAACGGCGAAGCGCAGGAAGGGCTCCTTGTACTGGGTGTAGTTTATCCCCGTAAATTCACTGACCTTCTTCACATTTACAAACTTATCGAACTTCGGCTCCGAGCTCTCCCTGCTCGCGAAGTATAAAAGCATCCCGTCAGGCGAGTAGAAGGCACCCTCAAAAACACCCCTTACCTGACCGGTTATTCTCCATATTATCTCTTCCTCAGAAAAACCCAGATTTCTGTAAAGGTAGACGAGAGATTCTGTATCGGACATCACCCTCTCTAAAAAGAGTTCTACCTTATTAACTACAGAGGAGGCGTAGAGCCTGTGAAACCTCAATCTGTCCTCCAAGACCTTCTCCTTCATCGCCAGGCTATGGTAAACGAAGAAGGCTATCGGCAGAAGCGTAAGAACTGCAAGGAGAAGAATTACCCTCGCTTTGAGGGAGAGTTTCATCTCACTACCTCATCGACCAGCGAGAAGAACTCCCTGTTGTAGTCCACACCGAGCTCCGCGAGGGCCGTCTCGTTCACCGCAAGCCTCGGGTAGTAAGCCCTCTCGAAGGGAACGTACTCTACGGGTGTCCCGTTCAGCACCTTGAAGGCTATGTGAGCAGCCTGATACCCCTGTTCATAACCGGATGTTCCGTAGGCTACGTGACATCCCTTCTTTACGAGACCGGGAGAGTGACAGAATACGGGGACCTGGTAAAAGTTAGCGTAGTGGAGGATATAACTCGTAAGGAAGTTTTCCGTGTAAAAGCAAGGAGTTATTATTATGGCATCGAAGCCGTCTCCCTTCATGTGGCTTATTATGTACTCGAGTTCCTTCACGTCCTTTACAGTGAGAGCCACCACCTTTATCCCGAATTTCCTTCCGGCTCTTATCGTTATCCTCGTTGCGTTCTTGGAAGCTTCGAACTGGGGATTACAGAAAACAACGACCTTTCTTATCTGAGGGAACATTTTGGAAAACAGCTCTATCCTCTTCTCCATGAGCTCTGCGTTAAGGTTGTCCACGCCCGTTATCTTCTCCGAAGGTTTTGAAAGGTCCTTTGTGAGCCCCCATTGCCTTATGCTCGTTCCTCCGAGGAGAACCACAGGAGTCTTTAGCCTTCCGCTTGCGCTCTTTATCATGTAAGCTTCGAGGCTGCCCCCCACAGCTATTAGGTCATAATCCTCCTGTTTCAGTGCAAGTTCGTTGGCGAGTTCCCTCATCTTTGAGAGCGTGTTGTTGCCCTCGTAAAGTTCCACTTTTATCTCTTTAAGTCCGAGGTTTCTTAAGCCGTCGAGGAAACCCTTTACCTTTCCCATCCTCCCTTCCCCAGAAATAAAGACCGCTATCTTAGGTTCTTTAACCCTCTGTCCTTCACAGGATAAGACCAATGTAAGCCCAATAAACAGGAGCAAGATCCTCATCCAATTCATTAATATAGACTGATGATGGTGAAGTTAATACTTCTGATCATAGGACTCCTCATCCTCTCCTGCTCCAACCGGCCTTCCCCGAGGGATATTGAGAAGGCTTTGGAGGCAAGATACAGATTTTTCGGGGATGTGGAGGACGTAAGAATACTGAACATGATAAAGCTTAGTGAGGACACCTACTTCGCGCAGGTAAAGTACGGCATTAAGTTTAAGAAGGATCTCTGGGAACTGGAAAAGGAGGTAAAGGAGAAGTTAAAGGGAGCGGACATATACAGGAGCCTTGCCCTCTTTGTGAACATAGTGGTCCTAAACGAACTTGTCAGCAGGTGTGGAGGTGTCAGGATAGAGAAGGGAGCCACCTGCTACATCACCGAGTCGGTGAAGCTCGTAAAGATAAAGGGGAGCTGGGTTATAAAGTCCAGATGAACCGCCCAAGGGCGGTCCATCGATCAGTAGCCCATCTTTGCAAGGAGCCTCTTCCTGTATATCCAGAGAAGTGTCCCCATCGCTATGAAGTAACCTATCGTCACAACGCCCATCAGGGCTCTCTTAGCCTTTTCGCCAGGAGGTGGTTCGTTCACGGAGCGCATGTAGGCTACGATCTTGGCAACCTTTTCGGGAGCCTCTTTGTCGGCTTCCGGGAAGAAGAGCTTGGGCATGGAGGTTCCAGGAAGTATCTTCTGAGGATCCATTATGAAGTTGTACAGATACCCTGCGCCTCTGGCGAGATACATAGTGGAAAGGTCTGGTGGCACCTTTCCAAAGGAAGCCTTAAGTCCCTGGAGATCCTGTATGGCAACAGCCTCGTAAACGTCCCTCGGGACAAAGTATCCCTTTATCTCAAGCTTTCCGTCCCTCTCAACCAAGATGGGTTTTCCTTGTGTCTTCTCTATCTCCTTCCACTCGGGCCTTGCCTCGACGGACATCAGGTATATCCCGTCGTACCTGAGGGAGTGACAGCTCGCACAGCTCTGCTTGAAGAGCTCTCTTCCTTCGATCGCCGCCTTAGGGTCTCCTATTATCTTTTCCACCTCTTCGGGAACTTCGTACTCCTCGTGGGGGGCGAAGGGATTGTGTATCCAGATCACGAAGAAGAATATGAGCGTTACCGCCGTAAAGAAGACCGTCTTTATCATTCCCCATGCGCTCATGACTGACCTCCTCTTGCTTTATACCATCCCCATTCTAAGAAGGAGATTACCGGTAGGGACAGGAAGAACAGGAACACGAGGGCTGTGAAGAACATACCGAGCTTAGCGTTCGCTGGTGTGGGAGCCATAGTTCCGAGAACAGTGAGGACCATAGAGGATACCAGGAATACGAGGAAAGCTACGAAGAACAGAGGCCTCCTCCTGGCGCTTTTTATAGGAGAGAAGTCGAGGAATGGTAAGAGCAGTAGTAGGAGCAGTATCAGATTAAAGGCTACGAAGCCCCAGAACTTGCTCGGTATGGATCTGAAAACCTCGTAGAATCCGAGAAGATACCACTCGGGAGCTATGTGGGGAGGTGTCTTGAGGGGATCGGCGGGTTCAAAGTTGTCCGCAGGGAGGAAGTGGCTCATGTAGAAGAACACAAAGAAGAAGAAGATAGCGAGATACCACATAGCGTAAGCCCCTTCCTTGAGGGTCATGTAGGGGTGGAAGGGAACCACCTTCTCGGGCTCGTTCTTCTTGTCTATCTCGTATCCTTCGGGGTTGGATATGCCCGCCGCTCTCACAAGGAAGAGGTGGATACCCACGAGAGCTAAGAGCACGAGAGGAAGAAAGAGAACATGGAGACCGAAGAATCTTCCCAGTGCAAGGTCCTCAAGCTTGTACCCCCCCTTCATCCATATGGATATTGTCTCTCCTATGGCGGAGAATATCCCCTTCAGAATGGGCGCGTCGGCAAGGGACGCGGGAATCTCGGTCGTAACCACCGTTCCCCAGTAGGAGAGTTGCCCCCAGGGGAGGAGATATCCCGTCAGGGCGGTAACGAGAAGGACGAAGTATATCACCCATCCAACTATCCAGACGAGCTCTCTCGGCTTCTTGTAGGCGTTGTAGTAAATTCCTGTGAACATGTGAAGGTAAACGATGGCGAGGAAGAAGTTAGCTCCCGCCGCGTGGATATGTCTGAAGAGCCATCCGAAGGAAACCTCCTTCATTATCGTGTAGTTGGCACTGTCGAAGGCATGGGCTATTATGGGCTTGTAGTACATTATTAGGATTATTCCCGAGATTATCTGAAGGGCGAAGGTTATCAAAGCCAAAACACCGAAGACGTAAGGGAAGGTGAGGTTCTTGGGAACCTTGTACTCGACCATCTGCTCCCTGTAAAGATCCCTCACGTGAGCTCTCTCGTCTATCCAGTCAACTATCCTCCTTAACATCTTCCTACCTCCTCAGACGAGCTCCTTAACAAAGCCGGGCTCTCCAACTATCAGCTTGTTCCCTTCTCTCTTCTGGGGCGGGACGAACAGAGGTCTCGGGGGAGGACCTCCTATGTTGTCTCCCCAGGGAGTGTAGAGGCCTCCGTGGCAGGGGCAGTGGAGATAGGGAGCTTTAACAGCTTCGCTACCTTCGGGCTTCCAGAGAGGTATGCATCCGAGGTGGGTGCAAACTCCTACGAGGGCAAAAGCTTCCTGTCCTTTAAGAAGTTCGTAGTTAAGCTTTCCAGCCTTGTTTACCGCGTCCTTCTTTACGTTATACTGATCTTCCGATAGGTTCTGTGGGAGTCTTAGCACGAAGAGGGGCTTACCCTTCCAGGAGGTAACCCTCACACCGAGTTCAGGTATCTGAGTTATGTCGACTTCTACCTTTGCTTCCGTGGTGGAGGCAGCACTCGGAGCCAACGTTTTAACAATGGGATAGAGGACACCTATTGCACCCACGACGCCCATTCCTCCAAGGGCAACGTTGATGAAGTCTCTCCTTGAAGCTTCCATCCTCACACCTCCTGATCTTCCATATTTTATCACCACCCATCTGTCATTTATCATATAAAAAAATTCTAATATCTTTATGAAGGAGACTTATAGCGGCGTTCTATTCCACGACAACGCTTCCCTCACCAACCACCCTCCCCCTAAGGATCTTCCCGGTGTTTGCCGATCTTACCCTAATCCTCTCACCGTAAAAGCCGTTTTCCAAAGCCTCTCCGGTAAATGAGATCTCCAGGTTGCCGCTTCTGTAGATTACGTTTACATCCTCCCCCCTCCTGACCAGAGGTTCTGGCTTTAGCGTGCTCTTCTTAAGTGCCTCCCCTCTACTAAGAGGCTTTAAGGCAACGTAGTTTATGAGTTGGCGGGTATCTTCTATGTACTGACGTGGGCACCTGTCTCTGTAAGTTTCCTCTAAAACCACCATCCACGGATATATTCTCTCCCCTCTCCCAACGTCCTCGTTCAGAACATACAGTTCACAGCGCCATTTTACTCTCAGGATAACGGTTACTATCTTTTCACTCCTACCGGTCCTTAGGTATATGTAGGCATACCCCCTGGGCTCACCCCTTCTCAGCTTGATCCTGACTTTCCTTATCCGTTGGTAACTTATAGGTTCTCTCAGGTGAGGATCGAGTTCGACAATACGAATCTCCTTACCGTAAAGCTCTCCTATCTTTTCCTTTACTATCTCCTCAACTCTCTTCTCGTTAAGAACCCCTCCCCAGACCGATATAGAGAGCAGGATTATCAGACTAACGACGCAGATTGGCAGCCTGGGAAAGCATCTCATCCGCAGCGGTTATACCTTTCGTATTAAATTCGTACGCCCTCTGAGCAATTATCAAGTTTACCATCTCCTCAACTATGTTCACGTTGGAAGACTCTAAGTAGCCCTGAAGCAGGGTTCCTATTCCCTGATTTCCAGGATTGTCTATAAGGGGATCTCCCGAAGCGTCCGTCTGAAGGTAGAGGTTGTTTCCTATCCTCCTGAGCCCTGCGGGGTTCACGAACTTGGCGAGTTCTATCCTGCCCACCTCCTCGACCGTAGTGGCACCCTGCCTTAACACTGTCACGGTACCGTCTGCCGCTATGCCTATGCTTATGGCATCGGGAGGCACGCTTATCTCTGGATCGAGTGGATATCCGTCGCTATTTACAATCCTGCCGTCTCTGTCAAGTCTGAACTGGCCGCTCCTCGTGTAGGCTATGGTCCCGTCAGGCATAACCACCTTGAAAAAGCCATCCCCCTGAATAGCTAAGTCGAGAGTGTTCCCTGTCTGAACTATATTCCCCTGAGTGAAGATTCCGTAAGTATCCGATATATAAGTTCCGAGACCTATCTGAAACCCTGAAGGGGATCTCGTTATAGGTGAGGTCGGTGCACCGGGATCCCTAACAGTCTGGTAAATGAGATCCTGAAAGGTAGCTCTCATCTTTTTAAAACCGGTCGTGTTCACGTTAGCCATGTTGTGGGATATTATGTCTAAGTTAGTCTGCTGAGCTGTCATGCCCGACGCTGAAGTCCACAGAGCTCTGAACATAAGCCCACCTCCTGAGAAGGGTTTATCGGCTCCTTCTTTCGAAAGTTTATAATTTGAGGGATGGAAAACCTCAGATGGCTCTTAGGCAAGATAAAGCCTTACTTTCCCCTTTTGATCCTATCCCTCGTCGGCTCCCTCCTTCAATCGGGTGGCGCAACCGGAATAACACTTCTCGTTAAGAGTGTTATAGACGACGTCTTCATACTCAAAAACGAGGAGAGCCTTTTCAAGCTCGTTTCCCTTCTTCTGCTCCTTGCCCTGGGAATGCAGTTGGGTTTCTTTATCTCCAAATATCTGGTGAGCCTCGCCTCCGAGAGGGTTCTCAGGGATATAAGACTCGAACTCTTCAGTAAGCTTCTCTACGTTCCTTACAGTTTCTTTATAAAACATCCGACGGGAGATCTCATAAGCAGAATAGTGAGCGATGTGGAGAAGATAAGACAGATCCTCGTGGATCACGTGCCAACTTTATTAAGAGAACCGATCGTTGGAGTAGCTCTCATAGGGGTACTACTTTACAGGGATCCTTTCCTGACTTTAGCTCTGGTAGTTGTCCTTCCTCTGATGGCTTTTACCGTAAGGTACTTCGGAGGTAAGAAGGGAAAGCATTTGAGGAGAACTCAGGAAGGGACGGGGGAGATAAGCCAGACGATGTCCCAGACTCTTCAGGGAATAGAGAACGTTAAGGTCTTCTCGGCGGAGGAAAAGCTCCTTAAAGCTTTTAAAGCATTCAACGAGAAGGTTTACCGCTCATCGGTGAAGTCCGAACTTTACATAACCGGGAACACGGCTCTCAACTATATCCTCGGCTACCTCGTGGTAGCGGCGGTGATCTCCTACGGGGGGTACAGGATAGTTCAGGGAAGCATGACCCCTGGAGACTTTGTATCTTACCTGACCGCCCTCTTCATGGTTCAACCTCCCATACTGAATACCCAGAAGGCTCTTATGAATCTGAGAGGAACTCTCCCCGTGGTAGGTAGAATAAGGGAAATCCTCTCCTTGGAGGAGGAGAGGGGAGGAAGTCTTGAGTTTAGAGGTTTAAAGGAGGAGATAATATTCAAAGACACGAGCGTTTCCGTTAACGGAAAGGAGATACTCAGGGGTGTAAGCCTCAGAGTTATAAAGGGGGAGAGGCTCGGTATAGTGGGGCATACGGGTTCGGGGAAGAGCACTCTCGTGAAGATAATCCCGAGGCTCGTGGACTACGGAGGATCGGTGAAGATTGACGGAGGGGAGTTGAGGGAGTTCGACCTGTACAGCTTGAGAAAGAGGATAGGTATGGCTACACAGGAAACCTTCCTTCTCAACGCTTCCGTAAGGGAAAACCTTCTGATAGCTAAGCCGGACGCCTCGGAGAGGGAGATGTGGGAGGCTCTCAAGCTCGCCCTCTGCGACTTCGTGGAGGATTTAGACATGGTGGTCGGTGAGAGGGGATACTCCCTCTCAGGAGGGGAGAGGCAGAGGCTTTCCCTCGCAAGACTCTTTTTGAAAAACCCTGAGATAGTTATTCTCGACGAGGCAACCTCCGCTCTCGATATGCAGACCGAGAAGAAGGTCCTCAAGAACCTCTTCGAGTTCTTCGAAGGGAGGACGATGTTCATAGTTGCTCACAGGCTCTCGAACGTTATGGAGTGTGAGAGGATAATCGTTATGAGGGAGGGAACGATAGTTGAGGAGGGGAGCTTCTATACACTCGTGGAGAGGAAGGGAGAGTTCTACAGGATATTCAGAGAGGGCAAGGTAGTATAATTGTGATCTGAATATGGCTAAGCTCTTCATACTCTCCGCACCCTCGGGCACAGGAAAGAGCACGGTAGCCTCCCGACTTCTCAAGGAGCTCGACGGAATAAGAAAGGTGGTAACTGCGACCACGAGGGAACCGAGACCGGGAGAGAAGCACGGAGTCGATTACATATTCATGAGCAGAGAGGAGTTCGAGGAAGGGATAGAGAAGGGGATGTTCTTAGAGTACGCCAACGTTTATGGGAACTACTACGGAACTCCTAAGGATCAGGTGGAGCGGAATTTAAGAGAAGGTTACGATTCACTGCTCGTCATAGACGTTCAGGGAGCCTTCAAGGTGAAGAAGATCTATCCTGAGGCGGTAAGCATATTTCTACTGCCACCCTCCTTAGAGGAGCTCAAGAGGAGGATGATAGGTAGGGGATACAGGGACAGGAACATGAGGGAGAGGCTCGAGACGGCGAAGGGGGAGATACCCTGCGTCAAGAGGTTCGATTATGTTATAATTAACGACTTCATCGATAAGGCGGTAATGCAGTTGAGGAGTGTAATCGTTGCTTCGAGATGTGAAAGGGAAAGCACCCTCAGGAACATAAGGAAGCTTCTCTCCGGTGAAGATATAGTCTCCCTTTTAGAAGGAGGTGAGTGTTATGTCGAGGAGACCTGATATAGAGAACGCCCTTAAGCAGGTGAGCTCGAGATACGAGCTCGTCCACGCGGCGGTGAGGAGGACCCTTCAACTCCTCGGGGAAGGAGAGGACTTCTTCATAAGAGGCGAGAGAGAGTTGATAAAGAAGACCTTCCAGTCTATAGAGGATATAGCGAACGGAAAGGTAAAGGTGGTAAGAAAGGAATAAATTTTCTTCTATGAAGTTCATCACCGGATACACCCTCGAGGAACTCACCGAGGAACTGAAAGCCCTTGGTCTCGAGCCGTACAGAGCTAAGCAGATCCTCAGGTGGATATACAAGAAGTTCGTCACGGACTTCGAGAGAATGACAGATCTCTCCAAAGAGCACAGGAAGCTCCTCTCCGAAGTGTACTCCTTCCATCCTTTGGAGAAGTTGGAGAGGGTCGAGGCTCCCGATGCGGTGAAGTATCTGTTCAGAACACAGGATGAGCATATAATAGAGACCGTTCTTATAAGGGAGAGGGATCACCTGACCCTCTGCGTCTCCTCCCAGATAGGTTGTGCGGTGGGATGCAAGTTCTGTGCAACGGCGCTGGACGGTCTTATAAGAAACCTCAGGACGGAGGAGATAATAGATCAGTTCCTTCAGGTTCAGCAGGAGGTTCCCGAAAGAATAAGGAACGTAGTCTTCATGGGTATGGGAGAACCCTTGGCCAATTATGAGAACGTGAGGAAGGCGGTTCGCGTAATGGTCTCTCCTTGGGGCTTAGATCTCTCCAAGAGGAGAGTCACGATCTCCACGAGCGGTCTGGTCGCCCAGATAGAGAGGATGTCCAAGGATCCCCTCATGAGAGAGTTGAACCTTGCCGTTTCTTTAAACGCCCCTTCCCAGAAATTGAGGGAGGACCTCATGCCTCTCTCCAAAACCAACAGCCTTGAGGAGCTTCTTCAGGTTCTCAAAAGGTTCCCCCTTCCCAAGTACAGGAGGATCACCTTAGAGTACGTCCTTATAAAGGATGTGAACGATTCCACCGAAGACGCCCTTAACCTTGCACGCCTGATAGGCAGGTACAGGGGGAGGTTCAAGGTAAACCTAATCCCCTACAACCCGGATCCGAACCTTCCCTACGAGAGACCCTCCCTCGATAGGGTTCTGGCATTCCAGAGGTCCCTCTGGGAGAGGGGGATTTCCACCTTCGTGAGGTTTAGCAAGGGAGGAGACGTATTCGGAGCCTGCGGACAGCTCAGGGCTAAGAGGCTTGTGTTAAAATCTTAGCCCGATGAAAAACCTCCCCAAATGGCTCGTAGAGTTCGCAATCATAATAGCGGTAGTTCTGCTCATAAGGGCTACCCTCGTTCAGGCTTTCAACATACCCTCCGCCTCGATGCAGCCGACCCTTCTCATAGGGGACTTCATTCTCGTAAATAAGCTCGTTTACAGATTCTCGGAGCCGAGGAGGGGAGACATAGTTGTCTTCAAGTATCCTGTAAATCCGAACCTCGATTACATAAAAAGGATAGTAGCAGGTCCGAGAGACCTCGTCGAGTTCGAGGAGTTCTACGATGAGAAGGCAGAGATAAAGGTTTACAAGGTGAAGGTGAACGGTAGGGAGTACCCTCTAAGATATTCAACTCTCAGGAGCTTCAACGGCAAATTCTACTACGAATTTGAGGAGGAGATACCCCTAAACGGGAAGAGGATAGAGCACAAGGTCTGGTTCTCCGCCTACCCTACCAAGTTCGCTGGTCTCGTTTCCTACAACGAGGATCAGTGTTTTGAACAGAGGTACAACCTGTGTGTTAAGTTCAGAGTTCCAGAGGGACATTACTTCGTTATGGGTGACAACAGGGACAACAGCGAGGACAGTCGCTTCTGGGGCTTTGTTCCCAAAGAAAATATAGTCGGCAAGGCTTTCGTCATATATTTTTCGGGAAAGGTGCCTCCACTAACACCCCAGGATGTAAACTTCTTCACCGGCTTCCGCCAGCTCTTTCTCGCTCTTCTGAATCCGAGGTTCGATAGGATCGGGAACTTCTTTATCTATTAGAAGGGGTTTATAAATACCCCCGCCTCGTCCAGCCTTCTCAAAACACCGATAACTGTCGAGGGTTTCACGCCCGGTGTAAGCATGAGAGTATTCAGCAGTAGTTCGACCGTAAAGGGAGGTTCCACGTATATGTCCGCCACGTTTCCTCCCTCTATGGTGGCGAACCTTCCCAGCTCTTCTATAAATCTGTCGGCCACGCCCTTTTCCTCGACGTTGATTACGTGAATTACAGCTTCATTGAGCAACTCTATAGCACTATCCCTATCGCCTACGTGGGGATAGTCCACCCCCGTCCTTATACCTCTCAACCTCTCTCTCACTTCCGTAAAGTTGTCGTAGGGAAGCCCGAACCTCGGCAACACCCTGTTTACATTTAGATCCTCCAGCTTGACCAACGCGTTGTGAAGGATTGCACCGTTTGGTATGTATATCCTGTTGTACAGATATACCTCTTCGAGGTTGTCTGAACTTCCCTCGTTAAAAAAGGAGCTGAGTATCTCCGGAGTGAAGAGGAATCCCGTATCTTCCTCGTAAAGACAGAAGCCTCCTATCGAAGGGGTGAAGTTCATGGGTATAAATCTCAACCTGTGTCCCGTTCCTATGGTTACCGAGTATGATGGAAAGTCTTCGAAGGTTCTTATTCTCCCCGATTTTAATCCGGACTCGGCGAGGGACCTTTTCACAGAGTAATCGGTAATGAACTGGACGTTTACCTTCTGCTGAGCCATAAGAAAGGCGTTGTACACGCTCGAGATCTCCCCGGTGAGCATGATTACGGCGTCGAGCTCGTTCATATTAAAGATAACGTCCTCTACGAGGTTGCTCATTCCGCTCCACTCGTCGAGGGTTCCAGGATTTATTAAAAATGCTATTCTCCTGTCTCGTCCTTCGTATATCCTTAGATAAACATTTTTAAGAAGAACGGGTATGGTCGCGAACTTAGAGACCCTGTAAACACCTTCCGCTATCTCCTCAACAGGCTTAAACTCCTCTCCTACCTTCCCCCCTGCGGAGGCTATTACTTTAACAGGCTTGGATCTCTCTATAAGGGTCTTAATAAACTCAAAGGTGCTTCCAAACTTCTGCTCCAGCCCTATATCTTCGTAGTTTTTCACTTTAACGCTGACACTTTCACTTTCCAAAATAGAGGCGAGCTCTTCTAAGGTGCAGTCCATTCCAAGGAGCTGTCCCTCCTTGATAAGGAGATTGCAGGAGCTGGTGTTGGATATCTCTACAATCTTTGATTCTCCCGCATTGGAGAGTTTAACGACCGTGTTTACCATTCCCAATTGATGAGCGTCCTCCACCGGGTCGAGTTTGTGAAGGTAGCTTAATTTATTCAAAAGCTCTAAGGGATTGAAGGGTTTCCTGACGAAGTTCAGATCTGAGAAGCCCATGCTGAGGAGCCTAAGCTCCTCCTCTTCCCTGTCTACGATAAAAAAGGGAAGCGTTCCCCTATCGTTCTTCCAAGAAGAGAGCCATGATTTTATATCTGAGTGATTCAGGATAACTATGTCTATATCAGCGGAGTCGATGAGATCTGCAAACATCTTATCGTTGGCAGCTATAAGGAGCTTGTGCCCGGTAACGTTGAAGATATCCCCTAAGAGAGGGAAAACCTCCCTGTCCCTGTCCAAGAGGAGAGCCTTTATACTCATCACTCTATCTCCTTCTTTTTCGCCGCAACCTCTAAAAGTTTTAGATTTTCCCGGAGTATGTTCATAGACTGGACCACCATAAAGAAGGAGTGCTCCACGTTCAGGAGTGCTCCCTGAAAGGAGAGATCATCGGTCAGGAGTCTCAGTTCTCTGAAGCGCCTGTAGTACTCGTCTATCTCCGTCCCACACTCTATCAGCTTCGGTATAAGCTCTCTGTAAAGCTTTAGAGCTTCCTCCTTTGTGTCCATTCCCTCTTCTCCCTCCTCAAATAGTATAATCGCCTTTCCCATCGAGAGCCTCTTCTAAAGCCTCTTCCAGATTTATCTCCTCTCCCTCCTTCGAAGCCAAAAGAAAGAACTCCTCGTTTCCTTTAGTCCCTTTTGGGAAGGCCTTTATAACTCCGAGGATTTTAAAGCCAAGCTCCTGAAGGAAGTTTGCGACCTTTAGAACCGCCTTTCTCCTCAACCCCCTTTCCCTGACCACACCCTTCTTAACCTTCTTGGGACACAGCTCGAACTGGGGCTTCACGAGAACGAGAAGGAGTCCATTTTCCCTTAGGAATTTGATAACGTTCGGCAAGACTTTTGTTACAGATATGAATGAGACGTCCACGGTTATCAGATCCACCTTCTCGGGAACGTGCTTATCTGTGAGGTCTCTGGCGTCCGTCTTCTCGTAAAGGACGACCCGAGGGTCGTCTCTAAGTTTGGGATCCATCTGCCCCCTTCCCACGTCCACGGCGTAGACCTTTCTCGCCCCGTGCTGGAGCAGGCAATCGGTAAACCCTCCCGTTGAAGAGCCTACGTCCAGAACGACCCAACCTTTGGGATCTATCCCGAACCTCTTAAGCGCCCCCTCGAGCTTGTAGCCCGCCCTCGATACGTACCTCGGAGGCTCCAAAACCTCTATCCTTTCGTTTCCCTTAACCTGGTACCCGGGCTTCTCGATCTTCCTCCCGTTCACCAAGACGAGGCCCGCCATTATGAGAGCCTGAGCCTTCTCCCTGGAGGGAGCAAGACCTCTCTCAAAAAGGACTTTATCGAGTCTCGGCATTCCCTTATAATATTAAATTCGCTTCAATCAAAATCTTCGGAGGTAGAAGGATTGGATCTACTCTCTAAGGTCGCTGAGGAAGTCCAGAAGGAGACCAAGGTCAGACTCCACAGGCGTAACGTGGAAAGGGTCCTGTCCGCAGCCCTTGTCACGGGGGACTTTTGGAAGATAGTGGATCTGTCGGATCTCCCGGTTCCGGCTGCTTCAGAAATAGTTAAGAGGTTAATATCGGAGGGAATACTCTTTATAAACGATAAAGAGGACATACTCCTCACCCAGAAGGGATACGACCTCGTCTCTGAGCTCGGTATAGAGCCCGTAGTGGACTACTCCTGTCAGGCGTGTGAGGGAAGGGGTTACCCCTTCTACGCCGACAAGGAGCTTTACAGAACCTTCGTGGAGCTTGCCAAAGACAGACCGACGGCTATAAGAGACTACGATCAGGGATCGGTGACTCCCGAGACCACCGTTTCAAGGGTCATCTTCATAGACTCAAAGGGAGATTTGAGGGGTAAAGATATCATAGTCATGGGTGCTGAGGATGACCTGACCGGCCTGGCGATAGCCCTTACGAGGAAGGCGAGGAGAGTTCTGGTGATAGACATAGATGAGAGGCTGATAGACTTCGACAACAGGATCTTCAAGGAGCTCGGTATAGACAACGCGGAGGCTATGGTCTGGGATCTCAGGAATCCTTTCCCGGAGGAAATGCTCGGCAAGTTCGATGTCTTCATAACCGATCCTCCGGAGACCTTTGCCGCCTTCAGAGCGTTTATAGGCAGAGGCATAGCCACACTGAAGGACGAGGGGTGTGCTGGATACTTCGGTCTTACTCTTAGAGACTCCTCCATATTCAGGTGGAAGGAGTTTCAGGAGACCCTTCTTGGAGAGTACGGAACGGTCATAACCGATATAGTTCAGGACTTTAACCACTACATGAACTGGGAGTATCATCCGGAGACGAGGGCAGCCCAGATAGCTCCCGTTAGGAGGGATCCAACGGACATATGGTACAGATCGGCGTGGTACAGGATAGAAACTCTGCCAGGCTTCAAGAGGTGGAACGAGCCCATCTCCGACGAAGTCTTCTACCTCGATGAAGAGGGTTCTACTACTTAGCCTTCTCCTCCTCGTGGCGGGAGTGTTTTCTAAGAGACCTTCAGATGTAACCCTCTTACCGCCGGAGGAGCTTTTTGAAGATATACCGGAGGATCTGAGAGGGCTTTTCGAACTCAAGACACCCGACGGTGTCCGACCGGATATCTGGCCGGTGGTTGGTATAGTTACCTCCGACTTTGGGTGGAGGAGGATCAGAGGTATAAGGGACTTTCATGCTGGGGTGGATATAGGTGCACCCTACGGGAGCAAGGTGGTAGCTACGGCACCAGGCTACGTCCTCTTTGCAGGCTGGGTAAGGGGATACGGGAAGACTGTTATACTTTATCACGGCTACGGTTACGTTACTTTATATGCCCACATGTCGGCGATAGCTGTAAAGAGGGGTGAGAGGGTCCCTAAGAACGGTATAGTCGGATACGTGGGCTCTACGGGGAGAACCACAGGACCTCATCTTCACTATGAGGTTATAAAGTACGGAATAAGGCAGAATCCTATAATCTACCTGCCTTAGGCTAAACCTCTTTGCCTGAGTTCGTCTTCGTATATCCTCTTGTACAGTAGGTTCCACTCGGGGGTTCCTTCGAGAATGTTCTTTGAGTACTTCCTAATTCTCTCCCTAACCGCTCTTTCTATCTTTTCCTCTTCCCTGACAGCATCCCTAAGAATCTCAGCGACCCTCTTCCTTATAATAGGAGGGTCCTCGTAGATCTCTACGCTCTCGTCCTCCATTATCAAATCCCTTATCATGTTGGCAACTTGGTTCATCCTCTCCCTTCTGTTTATGTTTATCTTCATCTCCTCAGCGAGCTTTGCCTTAACAGCCCTGAAGGCAGTCCTGTAATCGAGATCAGTCTCCTCTAAGAGATCCATCTTCTCTTTGAGGATCTCCTTAGCCTTCTCGTCCAAGAGCCTCTCCTCCTCCTCCGCTTTCTTGAATACGCCTATTATCTTCTTTTTGAAGAGTTCAGGATCATCGACCTCTATAAGTCCCTCCCCGCTCAGCTCATCAACAATCCTGTTGGCAATCCTCTCAACAAGCCTCTCCGGCAGTTTCATTCTCCTTATTATAGCACATCAGAGGAAGCCCTCTAAGATAGCGCTCACCTCTTGCGTGTAACCCCCCTCCGGTTTGTTTATGAATATAGCTTTCCCGACCTCAAGAGGACCAGGAACGTTCTTTATAGACGTAACGATAGCGAGTCTTGCTCTCTTCTTGACGTTTGGATACATTAGGTCTAAGAAGCGAGGAGGTAGATTGAACTCCTTAAAGAGTGAGAAGAGTTCGTAGAGCCTGAAGGAGGGGAGAAGCAGGTTAAGATACCCGCCATCTCTGAGAATGTAAGAAGAGGCCCTTATAAAGTCCCTCAGTGTGGTATCGCTCTCGAAGTGAAATCCCCCATCCTCCTTTCCATACTCTTCCGGATAGAAGGGCGGATTCGTTACAACGACGTCAAAGCTTCCCCGGGAAAGCAGGCTTTCTATAGATCTGATATCCCCTCGAAGAGGGCGAACTCTGTCCTTAACTTCGTTCCTTTCAATGTTCTCGAGCAGTAAGGAGAACATACCTTCGTCCCTCTCCACCGCCGTGATCTCACACCCAAACTTCTTGGCGAGGGCTATGGAGAGAAAGCCAAATCCTGCACCGAGATCCACAACCTTAGAGCTCCTCCTTATCCCTCTGACCTTTGAGAGAAAAATAACGAGATCGACCGATACCCTGTGAGTTTCCGGTTGTTTTAGCTTTATCTTCCCCCGGAAGAAGGGGAACTCCTTACCCGACCCTTTCAACCACCTCTAAGAGCGCCTGAGCTTTTTCCTTAACCCTCTCCCACTCCTTTATGTCCTCTAAGGTCTGGGCTGTAGCAAGCTTTCTCATAGCCTCCTCGAACTCTTGCTTAGCCTTTCCTACGTCTATCTCCCCCACCTCGTAGGCTTCTTCGGCGAGTATGAGAACTTTCTCAGGAGTAATGTCCACGACGCCGTAGGTTACCGCCATTCCCTTCTTCTCGTCTCCGTCGAAGTAAACGAGCCCGGGTTTTAAAAGCGTCATCAGGTACATGTGCTTTTCCAAAACTCCTATCTCTCCCTCCACCGTGGGTATGTTTACGGAGTTTACCTCGTTGGAGAAGGCAAGACCTTTTGGAGTAACTATCTCCACCTTGATCATGGCTCTAAAAGTATATCATAAAAGTGATGCTGCCAATACTGATCGCCCTCCTGGTTGTCTTTTTAGCCTTTCTACCCTTCCACCTCCTGAGGTCCCCCGAGGGGGGTAGCGTGAGCTTTATAAAGGTAAATCCCCTGGAGTTCAATCCTGTACCCGGAAAGGAGGGAGGTACTCTCTACTTCATTCTCAACGGCGATCCCAAGACTCTGAACCCCGCCCTCGCTCAGGAGACCACCTCTACGGCGGTTATAGGCGATCTCTTCTCTGGACTCACGAAGTTAGATCTCAAGACGATGGAGATAAAGCCCGATCTTGCCGAGAGATGGGAGGTTTCGGAGGACGGGAAGGTGTGGACCTTCTACCTTAGAAAAGACGTAAGATGGAGCGACGGGGTGCCCTTCACGGCGGACGATGTCGTTTTCACCTTCAACGAGGTCTATTACAACGACTCTATCCCTTCCTCCACGAGGGACATCCTCACAATAAAGGGAAAGAAGATAAAGGTGAAGAAGGTGGACGACTACACCGTCCGCTTCACTCTACCCGAACCCTTCGCCCCTTTCCTGAACGCTCTCTCGGTCGCTATCCTCCCGAAACACAGGCTCGAGAAGTATGTAAGGGAAGGAACTTTCAACACAGCATGGAATGTAAACACCGACCCGAGGGAGATAGTAGGGACTGGTCCTTGGGTCATAAAGGAGTACGTCAAGGGTCAGAGGGTAGTTTATGAAAGGAATCCTTACTACTACGAGAGGGATGAGGATGGTAGGAGGCTTCCTTACATCGAGAGGAAGGTCGGAATAATAGTGGGCGATCCCGACACTGCACTTCTCAAGTTCAAGAGCGGGGGGGCGGACTACATAGGTCTTAGACCTCAGGACATCCAGCAGGTCGCAAAGATAAAGGGTGTGAAAATCTACGATCTCGGATCGACACCCTCCACCACCTTCCTCGTCTTCAACCAGAATCCGAACGCCAAGATACCCAGATATAAGCTCAGGTGGTTCCGAAACAGGCTCTTCAGGATTGCTATATCCCACGCCATAGACAGGGAGGGAATCTGTTACCTCGTTTACAACGGGCTTGCCAAGCCCCTCTACACTCCCGTAACGGAGGCAAACAGACCCTACTTTGATGAGGGCTTCTATCCTAAGTTTGAGTACAACCTCCAAAAGGCTAAAGAGATCTTGGAGAGCATAGGCTTCAAGGACAGGGACGGGGACGGTATATTGGAAGATCCAGAGGGACACGACCTGAAGTTTACCCTCATAACCAACGCGGGGAACAAAGAGAGGGAGACTATAGGAAACATAATAAAGGAAGATCTGAAAAAGATAGGTATAGAGGTTCACTTCCAGCCGATAGACTTCAACTCCTTAGTCTCGAGGCTCACCGCTCCGCCCTACGAGTGGGAGGCGGTTATAATCGGATTGACGGGATCGATAGATCCCCACTTTGGTAGGAACGTCTGGCACTCCTCGGGAACGCTTCATATGTGGTACCCAAGGCAAAAGGAGCCTGCTACCGAGTGGGAGAAGAGGGTGGACGAGCTTATAGACAGGGGGGCGATAGAGCTCGACTCCAGGAAGAGAGTGGAGATCTACAGAGAAGCTTTCAAAATAATCACGGAGCAACAACCTATGATATTCATAGCCACCCCAAAAAGCATGCTCGCCGCTTACGACAAGTTCGTAAACCTTTTTCCCACCGTCTGGGGATGGTACGAGGAGAACAGGCTATTCATAAAGGATTAGGCGACTCTCGAGGATCTCTTCCTGTATCTCTCAATCTCGTGAAAGAACTTGTTTACAGCTCTAACTATTAACCTTCTCGCCTCCTTCCTGCTCTTTAATCCAAAGTCTTCCATAAAGGTTCTCACGTCTCCCTCGAAGTACCTTCCCTTTATTATCTCGTTCAGAGGATACTCTAAACTCTCTATGATCTTTTCTATATCCACAGCGTAGATGACTATGTTTTCGAAGTAGGCGTTCCTGAACAGGGACCTTTCGTCCTCCGGGGGCTTTATAAAGAGCTTGGTCTTTGGCTTTCTCGCGCCGTTCTTACAGTTCTCGTACCTGTCGAGAACCTCTCCTATTACCCAAACCTTATAATGGTAAGGACCTATCGCCCCCATTTCTATCCCCCAAGCTTGTAAATTTAAAGAGCTGATCTGACCTTTTCAAGATCGTCGAGTCTTTCGACGTTGAAAACCCTCACGTTTGGAACCGTCTGCTGAACGAGCTTCGAAAGGACGTTCTTGGGACCAACTTCTACAAAAGTATCAACTCCAAGTTCTACCATGTAAAGGACACTTTGAAACCATCTTACCGGTGAGAAGATCTGCCTGTAGAGGTTCTCCCTTATCTCGTGCGCCATCCTGTGCTCCCTCGCTGTATAGTTTTGAACGACCGGTACCTCAACATTTTTGATGGGTGTCTGGGCAAGCTTCAACTTGAAGGCGTCCGCCGCATCCTTCATAAGAGAGCAGTGGGAGGGAACCGATACCTTCAGGGGAACTACCCTTCCTCCTCTCTCCTTAGCTATCTTCGAAGCCTTCTCTACGGCGGGCCTTTCCCCCGAGATAACGGTCTGCTGGGGAGAGTTGTAGTTTGCCGGTTCAACAACACCTGCCTCCTGTACCTCGCTACATATCTCCTCAACCTCCTCGGGGGAGAGTTTGAGGATAGCAGCCATGGCTCCTTCACCTTCTGGAACAGCCTCCTGCATGTACTTACCCCTGAGATATGTGAGCCTGACGGCTTCGAAGAGCTCAACTCCTCCCGCAACTAGAAGGGCGGTGTACTCTCCCAAAGAGTGCCCGGCAACGTAATCGGGCTTAGGAAAGCCTGAGTCCTCAATCACCCTGTATATTGCGTAGGAGGCGACGAGTATAGCCGGCTGGGTGTAAACCGTTTTGTTGAGTTTTTCCTCAGGTCCCTTTAAGATAACGTCCACGAGATCCGGGAGGGACATCCTCAAAGCCTGCTCCGCCTCGTGGAATACGTCCGCTGCCTGATGGAACTCCCTGTAAAAGTCGTAGGCCATTCCTACGTACTGGGAACCCTGGCCGGGAAATATGTAGGCTAACTTTCCCATGGTTCTATATTCTACCTTCATAGCGGATGTGGCTGAAAGGTTAAAATTCCCAAGATTTGAAAGGCTTGACAAAGGGCTTAAAATAGAATAATCCTTCTAAAACGTCGTTTTAAGCCGGAGGTAAGAGATGGCAAAAGGAACGGTAGCATGGAAGATAATCAGGGATCACCTCGTAGCCGGTAGAATGGATCCGGGAGAGGAGATAGCGATAAGGATAGACCAGACCCTCACCCAGGACGCCACTGGAACCATGGCTTACCTTGAGCTCGAGGCGATGGGTGTCCCCCGTGTCAGGACAGAACTCTCTGTATCTTATATAGATCACAACATGCTCCAGACCGACTTCAGGAACCCCGACGACCACAAGTACCTCATGACGGTTGCCAAGAGGTTCGGAATCTGGCTCTCCAAGCCCGGAAACGGGATATGCCATCAGGTTCACGTGGAGAGGTTTGCAAAGCCCGGAAAGACTCTCTTGGGCTCAGACTCCCACACACCTACAAGCGGCGGTGTGGGTATGTTGGCGATAGGTGCTGGGGGTCTCGACGTCGCCGCAGCAATGGCTGGAGAGCCCTTCTACATGAAGATGCCAAAGATTGTAGGTGTTAAGCTTACAGGAAAGATGCCCGAATGGGTAACGGCGAAGGACATAATCCTTGAGCTTTTGAGGAGGCTCACGGTTAAAGGCGGCCTCGGAAAGATCTTCGAGTACTTCGGCGAGGGTGTAAAGGAGCTCTCCGTTCCCGAAAGGGCCACGATCACAAACATGGGGGCTGAACTCGGAGCCACGACCTCCCTATTCCCCTCGGACGAGATCACGAGAGCATACCTGAGGGCTCAGGGAAGGGAGGAGGACTGGGTGGAGCTCCTTCCCGATCCTGATGCGGAGTATGACGAGGTTATAGAGATAAACCTCTCCGAGCTCGAGCCTCTTATAGCACAGCCTCATTCTCCGGACAACGTTGTTCCCGTGAGAGAAATAGAGGGAATAAAGGTTGATCAGGTGGTCATTGGTTCGTGCACCAACTCCTCCTTCGTGGATCTTACGAGAAGCGCCAAGCTCCTTGAAGGCAGGAAAGTCCATCCCGACGTCGTCTTTGCGGTAGCTCCCGGATCCAAGCAGGCTCTTGAACTCATAACCACCAACGGAGCGCTACTTAACTTCTTGAAGGCGGGAGCGAGGATACTTGAGAGCGCCTGCGGTCCCTGCATAGGCATGGGCTACGCACCTCCGAGCGGTGGAGTTTCGATAAGGAGCTTCAACAGAAACTTCGAGGGAAGGTCAGGAACTCCAGACGCGAAGGTCTATCTCGCCTCACCCGAGACCTGCGTAGCCTGCGCCATAGCAGGGGAGATCATAGACCCCAGAAGACTTGCCAATGAGCAGGGTATCAAGTGGATAAGGGTGGAGATGCCGGAGAGGTTCCCTTACGGAGACGAGGCTTTCATAGAACCTCTTCCTCCCGAAGAAGCTGAGAAGGTGGAGATCTACAGGGGACCCAACATAAAGCCCCTGCCTCCCTTCGACGAGCTCCCTGAGAAGCTCGAGGGAGAGGTCACCCTTATCGTTGGAGACAACATAACAACCGACCATATAATGCCTGCAGGTGCAAAGATACTTCCCCTCAGGTCCAACATCTACGCCATCTCGGAATACGTTTACCACTACGTGGATCCAGAGTTCGTCCCGAGGATGAAGGAGGTCAAGGAAAAAGGAAAGGCGGGAGTGATAATAGGCGGGGAGAACTACGGACAGGGATCCTCGAGGGAGCACGCCGCCTTGGCTCCGAGGTTCCTCGGTGTCAGAGCGGTCATAGCCAAGTCCTTCGCGAGGATACACCACGCCAACCTCGTGAACTTCGGTATAGTCCCCTTAGAGTTCGTGAACAAGGAGGACTACGATAAGTTCTCCCTCGGAGACGAAATAGAGATACCGGAGCTCTCCCAGAGGTTGAGGGAAGGTAAGGAAATCATCGTGGTGAACAAAACCACCGGAGAGGAGATCACCTGCAGGTACAACCTAACTCCCTATCAGATAGAGGTTCTCCTCGGAGGAGGAAGGCTCAACTACATAAAGAAGAAGCAGGCTCAGGAGGTGAGCCGGTAAGGAGGTGGATCATGGCTATGAGAAAGGTGGTGTCGGTGGTGGGAGCGGGAAACGTCGGTGAACACGTTGCAAGCCTCCTCGCCATCAAGGGATTTGCCGACGTCAGACTTTTCGACATTCCCAGGAGGGACGGTGATAAAGTCTTTGAACCGGTTAAGGGAAAGGCTCTCGACATGAAGCAGATGGTCGCCGCTATGGACATAGACACCAAGATAGACGGCTTTACCGTAACTCCCGACGGGGAGGGTTACGAGCCGATAGTGGACAGCGACATAGTAGTTATAACCGCCGGCTTTCCCAGGAGACCGGGCATGTCGAGAGAAGATCTCTTGGAGGCGAACATAAGGATACTCTCGACTATAATCTCAAAGGTTCGTCAATTCGCTCCCAACTCTATACTCATAGTGGTTACCAACCCCGTTGACATAATGACCTACGCAGCGGTCAAATTAAGTGGCTTCCCGGCGAACAGGGTCATCGGCATGGCTGGGGTTTTAGACTCCGCAAGGTTCAAGACCTTCATAGCTGAGGAGCTCAGGGTCTCTCCCAAAGACATCCACGCCTACGTCATAGGCGGGCACGGGGACGAGATGGTTCCGCTTATATCCATATCCAACGTTGGGGGCATCCCCTTAAAGGATCTTATACCTAAGGAGAAGCTACAGGAGATAATTCACAGGACGAGGTTCGGAGGCGGAGAGATCGTCAACCTTATGGGAACCTCCGCCTACTACGCTCCTGCCGCCGCGGTGGTGGATATGGTCGAGGCTCTCGTAACCAACAGCAGGAGGATACTCCCCTGTTCCGTTTATCTTGATGGAGAGGCTGGGGAGTACTACGGCGTTAAAGGGTTCTGTGTTGGTGTCCCCGTAAAATTGGGTGTGAACGGGGTTGAAGATATCATCAAGGTTCCTATGATAGAGGAGGAGCGCCAGATGTGGGAGCGTTCTGTTGAATCGGTGAAAAAGACGGTTGAGATCGCGGAGGTGATGCTCGGTGAGAAGAGTGCACGTCAGTGAGATAACAGAGGCTGTAAGGGAGCTTACCATAAAGGCTAATTACGAGATACCTCAGGAGACGATAGAGCTTTTCAAAGAAGCTCTCGAGAAGGAGGAGTCTTCCTTAGGAAGGGAGGTTTTAGAGCAGATATTAGAAAACGCTCAGATCGCTTTAAGGGAGCAGATGCCTTACTGCCAAGACACGGGCGTTACGGTCGTCTTCTTGGAGATAGGTCAGGAGGTTGTGGTAGAGGGTGGATCCTTAGAGGAAGCTGTGAACGAGGGGGTGAGAAGGGCTACGAAGGAAGGTTATCTTAGAGCGTCCATGGTTTGGGATCCCCTCTTTGAGAGGAAGAACACCGGAGACAACACGCCCGCGGTGATTCATACGGAGGTGGTTCCGGGAGATAAAATTAAAATAACGGTTGCTCCCAAAGGCGCGGGGTCGGAGAACACTTCGCGCCTCGCCATGCTTAAGCCAGCGGACGGTTGGGAGGGAGCGAGGAAGTTCATACTCGAGACGGTGAAACTTGCTGGTCCCAACGCCTGTCCTCCCTTAACGGTGGGCGTCGGGATAGGTGGGAATTTCGAGTACTGCGCCTATTTGGCGAAGAAGGCACTTCTAAGACCCCACGGGCAGAGACATCCCGACCCTCTGATAGCTAAGGTCGAGGAGGAACTTATACAGGACATAAACAAGCTCGGCTTAGGTCCCATGGGCTTCGGAGGAACGGTTACCGCCGTAGATGTGAAGGTGGAGATGTACCCCTGCCATATAGCGTCCCTTCCGGTAGCGGTCAATATACAGTGCCACGCCTCCCGCCACGCCGAGAAGGTGATATGAAGTACATACTGATCCTCGCTCTGATCGGTTTGATAACCGTTCTTTTCCTTTCGGGTTTCCTCTTCAGGGTTTTTAGAACGGAGATGGAGAGAAAGAGGAGAGAATGGAGAAGCTGATCCTCTCCCTATACGTGGGTTCTTTGTTCCTGATACTTACTTCCGTTGCTCCTGTGCTTCTGCGAACGGAGGAAAACAAGGACTTAGCCGGAAGGTTCTACGGAAAAATCCTCTGGCGCTTCTACAGGATTGCTTTTTTGCTCCTTGTGGTGTATCTTATTCTGGGCGAGTTATGGAAGGGAGCGCTTTTACTGATCGGTCTATCGCTGAATGTTTACATCTCAAATCGGTTGAGAAAATACAAGAGGATGTTGGGTAACATAGAACACTATGACTTCAACTCTCCCGAGAGAACAAGGTTCAGGAAGATGTCCTATCTCTCAACGGCTTTGCTCGGGGTAAACCTTTTGATAGCTATGTCGATATTTTTAGGGAGTTCCGAATGTTGAGAAAAGAAACCTTACAGGAGGCAGGATGAGCAAGGTTCAGGATTACAGGGTCAACCGCCAGATAAGGGCGAGAGAGGTAAGGCTAATAGACGAGACCGGTAAGCAGGTGGGGATCGTTCCCCTACAGGAGGCGCTCAGGATAGCGGAGGATAAAGGTCTTGATCTCGTAGAGATAGCTCCTCAGGCTAAGCCTCCCGTTTGCAAAATAATGGACTACGGAAAGTTCAAGTACGAGCTGAAGAAGAAGGAAAGGGAAGCGAGGAAGAAGCAGAGGGAGCATCAGATAGAAGTTAAAGATATACGGATGAAGGTCAGGATAGAGGAACACGACCTTCAGGTAAAGCTGAAGCACATGAGAGAGTTCTTGGAGGATGGAGATAAGGTTAGGGTCAGAATAAGGTTCAGGGGAAGGGAGAACATCCATCCAGAGCTCGGAGAGAAGCTCTTTAAGCGTATAGTCGAGGAGCTTCAAGACATAAGTGAGGTAGAGGCAGGTCCGAAAAAGGAGGGTCCCTTTATGATTTTCACCCTTGCACCTAAGAGAAAGAGGTGATCAGCTACCGGGAACTCCCTTTATCTTTCCAATTACCTCTTTGAAGTCCTTCCACTGAATGGCGGGCCAAGTCTCGGTGGTCGCGTGACCGAAGGATCTAATTATCATGGCCACCTTAGCAGCCTCTTCGTCGTTTTCAGCTTCGAAGATGTCCAAATAGTCGTACGGTCCGAAAACTACAAGATTCATAATCCATTTAACACTTGGACAGTTTTCTTCTATCAGCCTCTCAGCCCTCTGCTCGATCTCTTTTAACTTCTCAAGGTTTTTGACCGCGTAGGGCGATATCTTTGTAAGCATAACGTAGAGTGGCATCTCTCCCACCTCCTTTTGTTATAATATAGGGCTCGGAGGAAAAGAATGGCAAAGGTGAAGCTTAAGACCAACAGATCCGCAAAGAAGAGGTTCAAGGTAACCGCCAAGGGAAAGATAAAGAGGTGGAGATCGGGAGGATCCCACTACAACACCAAGAAGAGCCCCGACAGAAAGAGGAGACTCAGGAAGCCGACCTACGTTAAGGAGAACATGGTAGACCACGTGAAGGAGCTCCTGAGGGTCTCCTAATCGAGAACCTCCAAGAAGGATGTGTGTATCGTCTTTACCTTCCCTCTAAAATCGACGGTAGCCTTCTCCCCCTCCACATCTAAAACCTTTCCAACGCCGAATATCCTGTGATTGACGAGAGTTCCCGCCTTCACCTTGGTGTTCGGCTTCAGCTCCACGCTGTAGGAAACTCTCTTCTTCTTGAAGTGTTCGAGGTTCAGGAGGTTCTTGGGTATGTCCGATAAGAACCTGCTCGGCTTTCTGCCGTTGGATCTTGTGTAGGACATGTAGAGCTTCTCCTTCGCTCTTGTGACGGCTACGTAGAAAAGTCTCCTCTCCTCCTCAAGCTCGTCTCTGTCCTCCAAGGCCGACCTGTGGGGAAGGATCTCCTCCTCAAGCCTCGGAATAAAGACAGCCGAGAACTCAAGACCCTTAGCCGCGTGAATGGTCATCACGCTGACTGTGTTGCTTTCTCCTTCTTCGGAAGAAACCAGGAAAGCCTCGCTGAGAAAGTCCTCAAGGTTAGTTCCCTCTCTAAAGCTCTCCTCTGCCGTTCTGATAAGCTCCCTTATGTTCTCCTCCCTCTCCTTGAGGTCTCCCTTATGCTTTTTCATTATCCTTTCAAGGTAAGGAGTTGAGCCTGCCGCTTTCTTCAAAACTTCCGGGTAGCTTTCTCTTTCCCTCTCAAGTTCCTTTAAAAGCCCGTAGAGGCTAAGTCCTGCTGGAATCAACTTCATAGCCTCTATCCAGTTCCCTTCAAAGCTCTCTTTCATTCTCTGAAAGCTTCTCTCCCCTACACCTTCGGCGAAGTAAGTTATCACTCTACGAAAGGCTATCTCGTCGGAGGGGTTCGTCAGAAGACGCAGGAGGTAGAGCAAATTCTTGACCTCTGGTCTGTCGAAGAACCTAAGCGCCCCTACAACCCTGTAGGGAACTCCCATCTTGTAGAGAGCCCTCTCTATCTGATCGGTGATGTAGGAAACCCTTACGAGCACCGCTATATCCTTAGGTTCGTGAGTCTTCAGAAGTTCCTTCACCTCCTGAGCTATCCAAAGAGCTTCCTCGCTCTCACTCTCAAATCTTCTAACTATCGGTTTTTCACCCGCATCCCTCACGGGTGAAAGAGTGGGGATCAGTTCCCTCCACCTTGCGTTGCTCTTTTTCAGGATCGAGTTTGCCACCGAGAGAATGTAACCCTTGGAGCGGTAGTTTACTTCGAGCTTTATTACGTCGGGGTCAAAGTCCTCCAGAAACCTCACGATGTTGTCGGGGCGGGCGAACCTCCACTCGTAAATACACTGGTTGGGGTCTCCAACGACGCAGATATCCCTGTCCGCCAAGAGCTTCAAAATCTCGTACTGAACGGTGTTAGTGTCCTGATACTCGTCCACGAGTATAAAGCGGAATTTCCTCTTGAGCTTCTCCCTAAAGTCCTTCTCCTTTAGGAGATTGTAAAGCTCGAACATCAGATCCCCAAAGTCGAATAGCCTGTTCTCCCTTAGGATCTCCTGATACCTATCGAACAGCCCTCTCAGCTTCTCCGAGTGGATTTCCCCAAGATCTTCTTTAACTCTCGAGATCATCCTGCTTATCTTCTCGTAGTCCTCTAAAGGAATGTCAAACTCCCGCAGGAGAGCTTTTAAGATAGCCTTCCTGTCCGACTCGTCTGCAACAGAGAAGTTTAGACCTGCATCTCTCTTTAAAATCCTGTAGGCTACAGAGTGGAAGGTTCCGACCCACGGGAGTTCCTTTCCCGTTACCCTCCTAACCCTCTCCCCTATCTCCTTAGCCGCCTTGTTGGTAAAGGTGATGCAGAGTATACTCTTCTCAGGAAGGGATAACTCCTCCAGTATAAACTCCACCTTGTGGGCTAAGGTCTTGGTCTTTCCCGATCCCGCACCCGCCACCACTAAAAGAGGTTTGCCGTAATGTTTTACTACCTTCTCCTGCTGGGGATTGAGCATGCTCAGTCTTCTTCTACACAGATGATGTTTACCGAAAGGAGGTTTCCATAGCTCTCCTTCAACCTCTCCTCTATCTCTATCTCCTCCCTGAGCTGATCCTCGAGGCTCTCGTAGTCCTTGAAGAGCTCCACCTCCACCTGATAGACCTCCTCCTGAAAGTCCGCGCTGACGTAGACCTCCCTTAGAGGAAGACCCATCTCGTTGCAGAGGGAGACAACATCCTCCTTTATCTGATCAAGATCAAAATCTCCGAACCTGTCCACATCAACCTCCGAACCTGTTTGTTACCGGCATCCTCCAGTCCTTCCCGAAGGCTCTGGGCGTTATCTTTATCCCTACGGGAGCCTGCTTCCTCTTGTACTCCGCCCTTCTTATCATACCCACAACCTTCCTCACCGTCCCCTCCTCAAAACCTCTACCGACTATCTCCTCCACCGACATGTTCTCCTCAATGTACATCCTGAGTATCTCGTCAAGGATCTCGTAAGGCGGGAGGGTGTCCTGATCGGTCTGACCGGGTCTTAATTCCGCGGAGGGAGGTTTTGTAAAGACCCTTTCGGGTATTACGGGACTCAAAGAGTTCCTGTACCTTGCGAGCCTGTATATGGTCGTCTTGTAAACGTCCTTAAGAGGAGCGAAGCCCCCCGCCATATCTCCGTAGATCGTGGTGTATCCCGTGGCGGACTCGCTCTTGTTGGAGGTAGAGAGAACGAGGTGCCCGAACTTGTTGGAGATGTAAAAGAGGAGGTTAGCCCTTATCCGCGCCTGAATGTTCTCGTCGGCGGTGTCGAACTCAAGCTCGCCGAAAACGGGAACGAGCTCGTTGTGATAGGAGGTATAGACTTCATCTATCGGGATCGTGTGAAACTCTATCTCTAAGTTCTGGGCGAGCTCCTTTGCATCCTCAAAGCTCTCCTTTGATGAAAACCTTGAAGGTAGAAAAACACCGAGAACGTTCTCCCTGCCCAAAGCGTCGGCGGCTATGCAGGCGGTCAGGGACGAGTCCATTCCTCCCGAGAGACCGATCACAACCTTCTCAAAGCCGTTCTTTCTCACATAATCCCTCGTTCCCAGAACGAGCGCCGAGTAGATCTCTTCCTCATTCTTAGGACTTTTCTCCAACCTTGGCTCCATTAAAGGTTTATCCGGTAGATAGGCTCTTGCCTTTACCTGAGCCGGTTCTATCTCCTGACTCGCCCTCCTCCATCGCAGATCGAGGAGTCTCCTCCTTCTCACTCTCTCTGTATCGATTGTTACGGTAAGGAGATCCTCCTCGAAGGCTTTCGCTCTTGCTATCACGTTCCCCAGAGGATCCACTACCATGCTCCTTCCATCAAAGACAAGCTCGTCGTGCCCACCTACAAGGTTCACGTAGGTTATAAAGCAGATGTTGTCCTCCGCCCTTGCCCTGATAAAACCCTCCCTGAATGGTTGCTTTCCTATGTGGTAAGGGGAGGCGTTTATGTTCACTATAAGTTCCGCTCCCGAAAGAGCGGTAAACCTCTCTAAGTGGTCAGGATACCAGATATCCTCACAGATAGAGAAACCGATCTTATAACCGTTCACCTCTACAAGCAGAGGTTTTTCCCCTTCCCTGAAGTATCTAAGCTCGTCGAAGACACTGTAATTGGGAAGCCTTCCTTTATGATATACACCCAAGATCTCCCCATTATGAATAACGACGAGGCTGTTGTAGAGATCACCTCCGTAGTAAGGTGTTCCCACCACGAGGAGGCATGAGAGATCCTTAGTTTCCTCTCTGATCCTTTCTATTCCACGCACACACTCATGGACAAAGTCGAGCCTCAAGAGGAGATCCTCCGGAGGATAACCGCTTACGGCGAGCTCTGGAAAGACCACGATGTGGGAATCTTTTTCCTTCTCCTTTGAAACTTCTATTATTCTTTCAACGTTCCCCTCTACGTCTCCCACCACCGGATTTATCTGAGCCAAGGTAACGTTTAGCATGGTTTTAGTATAACTTGACGAGTGAACGCCTTTGAAGGATAATTTTAAAGTCAAGGCGCGTAGCTCAGTAGGGAGAGCGCTGGCCCGACACGCCAGAGGTCGGCGGTTCGAGTCCGCCCGCGCCTACCATTTGATCATGAGAGAAGCACAGATAAAGAGGGAAACTAAAGAGACCAAGATAAGTCTCTACATAAACCTCGACGGAAGTGGTTCTTATGAGGTAAACACTCCGGTAGGCTTTCTAACCCACATGTTGGAGAGCTTTGCAAAGCACGGAAGGTTCGATCTGAAGGTCGAAGCCGAGGGGGATATACACGTCTCCCACCATCATACGGTTGAAGACTGCGGTATAGTCTTGGGGGAGGCTGTTCTTAAAGCGCTCGGAGACATGAAAGGGATAAAGAGGTTTGGGAGCTCTGTAGTCCCAATGGATGAGGCTCTCGTCCTATCCGCCATAGACTTCTCAGGCAGGGGACTCTTCTTTTACGAAGACAGAGGACTGAGAGGAAAAATAACCGAATTCGACTTCGAGCTCATCTGGGAGTTTTTCAAAGGTTTTTCAATAGAGAGCAGGAGCACCTTACACGTAAAGGTTCTGGATGGCAAAATACTTCATCACGTCGCCGAAGCCGCATTCAAATCCTTCGCCCTAACCTTAAAGGAAGCGGTTCAAATAATAGGTGGGGACATTCCTTCAACCAAGGGAGTGCTATAAGATAAATGAATCTTAGTAGACACATTTCCTAAAATAAAACCACCTCCACCTCTTCCCCTTCTTTGAGCTCACCCACACCCTCGTAAACCACAAGGTAGGCGTTGGAACTCACATAGGAGGTGAGCATGTGGGACTGCTGCTTGGGATGGGGTTCGCACCAGTACTTCCCTCTATCGAACCAGACCCTCGCCCTCGCGAACTCTCTCCTCTTGGCGTCCCTTCTCTTGTATCCTTTAACGAGCGTGGCAGTTACCTTCCTTTTAAAGATCTCCTTCGCACCCAGCATAGTCCTGATCGCGGGATAGACCAAAAGGTCGAAGGCAACACCGCAGGAGACGGGATTTCCAGGAAGACCGAAGAAGAGTTTATTTTCTCCGTAAGTTCCGAAAAGAACCGGCTTCGCCGGTTTTATCCTCAGCTTATGAAACTTAACGTCGACTCCGATCTCCTTCACGAGATACTGGACGTAGTCCTTCTCTCCCATAGATACCCCGCCGGTGGTTATGAAGATGTCGTAATCTTTACAACCTCTCAGAACCCTCAGGAGCTCCTTGGGATCGTCTGGAGCTATTCCGAGCTGGTGAGGTTCTCCTCCTGCAGAAAGGACAAGAGAGAATAGCATGTGATGATTGGAGCTCCTTATTTGGGATGGTCTGGTTTGAGGCTCGTCTACCTCCAAAAGTTCGTCCCCTGTAGAGAGTATCCCGATCCTCGGTCTTCTGTGAACCTTTACCAGAGCTCTACCCACAGAGGCTATGAGACCCACCTCGTAGCCCCTTATCTCACTGCCCTTACTTAAAACGATCTCACCTTCTTTGAGGTCCTCCCCCTTCCTCCTTATGTTGGATCCCTCCCGAAATTCCCGTTTTATGAAAACAACTCCATCCTTCTCCTCCGTGTACTCGACAGGGACGACCGTGTCCGCTCCTTCCGGAACAGGTGCTCCCGTAAAGATCTTTACCGCAGTCCCCCTACCCACCTTCAGTTCCTCTCCAGTTCCTGCCGCGGACTCACCCACGAGCTCGAGCTGGATAGGATTTTCTTCGGAGGCTCCTTTTATGTCCTCATATCTCACGGCGTAGCCGTCCATTGCCGAGTTGTCGAAGAGAGGCTTGTCGGTGTCGGAGGTTATGTCCTCGGCTAAGAACCTGCCGAAAACCCTGTCTATAAAAACCCTCTCCTCGTCAAGAGGTCTGGCATTTTCAAGAACTATTCTCAGAGCTTCCTCGAGAGGTATCAGCTCGCCCATGATCCTTTCCTCCTTTGAGTATCTCCTCGTAAGCTCTCTTTATGAACTCCACCGCCTCCTCCCTCGTTCTCACACTCCCCT
Organism: Hydrogenivirga okinawensis; assembly: GCF_055385515.1. Taxonomy (NCBI): domain Bacteria; kingdom Pseudomonadati; phylum Aquificota; class Aquificia; order Aquificales; family Aquificaceae; genus Hydrogenivirga; species Hydrogenivirga okinawensis. The sequence continues at coordinate 1,386,046 of NZ_AP042386.1, forward strand.
CCATCTGAGCCTCCTCGAGCCTCTTCTTTATCTCTCCCACCATCTTTCCCTGGGATATACCGAGGATCGCCATTATCTCGTGTCCGTTGAGGAGGGGTTCTATCACCTCTTCCTTCAGTTCAGTCCTCTTGAAGCTCTCAAGCTCGCTTATAGTCTCCAGGAGAGCCTTGATCTCCTCCTCGGGGTCCCCGCTCGCGTAGGCGTCCGCGATAGAAAGTAGAAAGAGGTGGGGCGCTACGTCCCCGCATTCCTTCCAGAAGTTAGCCATGCCTCTTCGCTTTAGTTCCCCTTTGAGGAAGGACTCTCTCAGGTAAAAGGGTCTGAGATGATACCTGACGAGCTTTCCGATGAACCTTGTCGTATCCTCTCCCCACCTGAGCCTCTTCCCTATGTCCTTTACAATCTGCTCGCCTACCTTGTCGTGGTTGTAGAAGGTTACCTTTCCGTTTTTGATCTCGAAGGTATCGGGTTTTCCTATGTCGTGGAGGAGGGCGCCCCATTTAAGAAGCTCTAAATCGGTGAACTCCCCGAGGAACCTCCTGCATCCGAAGTCCTTAAGGAGCTCTGCGCTCAGATACTTGCTCCTGTCCTCTATAACCTCCTCCACCTCCTCGAGTATCCGTAAGGTGTGCTCGTCAAGGGGGTATATGTGGTGCTCCCCCTGATCTTTAACTTCCCTTAGCTTTGCGAACTCCGGAATTATCGTTTCCAAGAGCCCTACCTCGTAGAGCCTCCTTATGACCTTCGAACCCTTTGGGTGCTTCATTATCTTGAAGAGCTCGTGGGTTATCCTTTCGGGGGGAGCCTTGAGGATAAGTTTCATGTTCTCCTTTATGAAGTCGAAGAAGTCTGCGGTGAGCTGAAGGTTCTTCTCTATAGAAAGGCGGAAGCCCCTTAAGATCCTGACAGGATCCTTTTTAAGGTTATCGAGGGATACCGGTCTGAGGAGTCCCTCTTCAAGATCCCTTATACCTCCAGTAGGATCAAAGACTATAGTCTGTTTGGCGCCTATGCTCAGGACATCGTCAAGGTTAACCGCTATCGCGTTGGCGGTGAAATCCCTCTCCCTCAGATCCTCCTCGAGAGCTTTCTCAAGATCCTTCCCCTTTATTTGGGAGAAGTCGAACCTGTACCTGTAGGGAGGCAGGTGAATGACTACCGAGGCAACGACCGGTCTCTTTATGAGAATTCCCTTTTTCTCAAATACGAAGAAGTGCCCTCCTGTTCTCTTCGCAAAGTCCTGAGCTACTTTAACGGGATCGCAGGTTACGAGGAAGTCCACGTCTATGCTGTATCCGACCGGCTCCCCCAATATTCTGTCCCTGACCCACCCTCCGACTATAAAGCAGTAGTCTTCCCTCGAAAGAACCTTGGCGATGTCATCGAAGTAGGAGAGGTAGAAGTTGAGTCCGTGAAGGGTGTGCTTTCCTCTGGATACTATCTCTACATCCATGACTAAATATCTAAATATAGCTTCGCAGAGCCTTCAGACAAAAACTTTCCTCACATCCTCCTCCTTGGGAACGCCCACAAAAGCCACCTCCCCGTCTATGATGGTGGTGGGAACGCTCTTTATAAGGAGCTTCGTAACCCAGAACCTTCCTTCGGGAGTTTCCACGTCCAAGACCTCGTACCTGAAGCCGAACTCGTCCCTGAGCTTTCTCCAGAGAGCGTCCGCCTCCTGACTTGCGGAACACCACGCTGCGGTAAGGAGTATTACGTGCCTCTCCGAAGGCTTTAAAGGCTCCCTCGGCTCCTTGGCGTATATCTCCTCCTCTATACACTTCATACAGATGATGTCCCACTCCTCTATATAGCTCTTCATCTCCTCGTAAGCCCTCTCCCCTGCTACCAGTTCGCTGAGATCCCTTTTAAGAGTTTCTTCACTCTCCGGTCTTATCTTAACTATCCACTGACCGTAAGGATCTACGTTCAAAACGCTGGGATCGTCAAGAACCCTTTCGTTCACCTCCACTATCTCCCCCTCAACGAGAGCGGGGACGGGACCCGCCCACTTCCCGCTTTCCAAGGTAGCAACGGGCTTCCCCTTCTGAACCTTCTTCCCTTCGGATTTCGTCCTTATGTGAAGTATCTTCCCCGCCCGTGTCTGACCCACCTCCGTGATCCCCAAGGATACGGTACCGTCCTCGTTGACCCTCACCCAGACCTGAAGGTCTATGTAGTAGTAAAGATCCTTGGGTATAACACACCCCCTATACTCCCAAGCACTCCCCAGATCTTTCTCTTCCTCCATAGACTTAATGGTAACAGAATAAACGGAGAGGAGGTTAATCAACACCTCTTCGTACGAGAAAGAGGGAGAGTTTCAAGGTCGTCCAGAGGTTAAATATCGGCAGGATTATGGTTTGGAAGAAGTAATACAGGGAAAGCTCAAGTATATCTTTTACCGCTCTGTCTGTCAGAGAAGATAGGGTTTTTAACTTCTCCTTTAGTACTTCTACGTTGCTCACATTCAGGTCTGTAAAGAGCGCCTTAAACTTTGCAAGGTTTTCGTTCAGGCTCCTTACGTTGTCCTCCACGTAAAGTTGGTATATGAGATCGCTCAGTAGGTAGGTCAGTGGAAGGAGGAACCTCACTGTGAGAACGGTAAGTAAGAGGAAAAGGGAAAACCTGTAAACTCTTGGGCTCAGGTAATGGCTCAACGCCGTAATGAGGGAAAGAATACCGCCCAGAAGGAGTAGAGGATCGGAGAGTATCTCGATCGCTATCTTCTGAATCCCGAAGGAGAGGAAGCTGACCATCAGGAGAAAGGAGAGCCTCTCCGTGGCGTCGTCCACAGGGTCGAGGACCTGACCGAAGGCTAAGCTAAGTCCTACACCTGCCGGGGAGAGGGAAAGCTCACTCTCCTTTAATACAGACACTCCCGCGTTTATTCCCCTTACGATAATGTAGCTCGTCAGGGTGGACCTTACTCCCCTGTTGCAGTACTCACGGGCACTTTCGGAGAGGGGATCAAGCTTAAAGATCCAGGAGAGTATAAGAAAGATCCCTAAGAGAGCGAGAGCTATTCTTAGATATATTCCTCTCAAGCGAGCCTTAGCAGTCTCTTAATCGCCTGTTCGACCATGTCGGGAGGCGGGACGAAGTCGTGCCTGTCGAGTTCCATAGTGTCCCTGAAGTACATGGCGGAAGGAAAGTTAAATATACCGAAGTCCTCAAAGGAGGTATTTTTAGTAACGTCCATATAGTAGAAGTTTATCTTGTCTCCATACTGTTCCATGTAAGGCTTTAGAAGATCCACAAACTTCTGTGTCTCGGAAGAGTTGGGATCCACGAAGAGGACAACGGAGGGTTTCTCTGAAGCCATGACCTTCTCGTAGAAGTCCCTATCGTTTATCTCCTGAAAGCCTTCGAGCATTATCTCGCCTCCTAAAAGTCTAAGTCTATGTCCTCGTCATCGAGCTCTACGTTCAGGTTCGTAACTATCCCTCTTACGCTCAGGGCTGTATTCTTCAACTGTTCAAGATACCTCAGAATCTCGTCATAGACGCTCATCATCGTCCTGAGCTTCGCATACTCCTCGTGAGAGAGCTTCCTCGTCTTGGCAATCTTCTTGAGGGCGACCTTCGCGAGGGTAGCCTTCCCGTACTTTTCCTGCCACTCTGTCCAGAAGTCGTTGGAGCTCATGGGCTTTTTAACGAGAAAGTACTCGAGCTGGGTCATCTCCTCTAAAAGATTGATATCGAGGGAGTTAGGATTTTTCATAGCGGGATCCTCCATCTCTAAATTATACTCCTCAGGTGCAAGACCTACCAGTGGGAAATCCGAGCAGTTCTCTGAGCTTTGAGTAAGGATCGGGGCTCTTCATCAGTGCCGTTCCTATTAAAAAGGCATCCACTCCGTAGTTTAAAAGTTCCTCTATCTGTTCCCTCCTCTCTATCCCACTCTCAGCTATTACAAAGTTAACTCCGAGCTCCTTCACCTTAGGAGCCAGCTTCTTGATAAGGTTTAGATCCACTCTCAGAGTATCGAGATCTCTGCTGTTTATGCCTATAACTTTAGCTCCTGCATCGAGGGCTACCTTAGCCTCCTCCAAAGAAAAAACTTCCACAAGAGGGGGGAGTCCGAGACCTTCCGAAAATTCTATGAGCCTCTTCAGTTCCTCTGGAGATAGAATCCTGACTATCAGGAGAACCGTATCCGCTCCGTAGGCTTTGGCTTCGAGTATCTGAACTTCGTCTATTACGAAGTCCTTACGCAGTATAGGGAGATCTACCGCTTCTCTTACTTTCTTTAAATCCTCTAAAGAGCCGTTGAAGAACCCTCTATCTGTCAGGACGGATATGGCGGTAGCCCCTGCCTTTTCGTAGAGTTTAGCCTGCTCCGCAGGATCCACCTCTCTTATCTTCCCTGCAGAGGGAGAAGCCTTCTTAACCTCGGCTATGATCTTTGTTCTGCAGTTTTTGAGAGCTTTCGTAAAGTCCAAGTACTTTTCTCTTTCCGAGATCAGCTTCTCGAGCTTAGAAATATATTGAGGGTCCTTCCTTATTTCCTTTCTCTTTACCGCGAGAACCTTTTCTAAAAACATCGGTGAGTATAATGATATACCGTGGGAAGTGTTCTTGAAGAATTTGGTAAATGATTTCTCCACGTCGCTTTAGCCTTAGCGATATAAGTTTCATCATAAAACCACTTTCGGAAGGCAGAATATTTGGAACAGAATGAATAGCGGCATTGGTGGGAACAGTTGTTTTCCTTGCCATTGGAGGTGTTTTGCTCCCTCTTTCCACAAAGTTGAGGAGTTGAACGATGACTTATACGGAAGCGGTGATAATCTTAACGCTACTCGGATTGATAGTCGGAATCATCCCTATATTGCTGGGAATAAAAGAACTTAAGAAGCAATCCGCACAAACCTAAAAATGCCTGTACCCTCCCTCCATTTTCTTCCCATCCACGGAAACACCTCTACCTTCGGAAACTTCCCCTATTTGAGTCATATCTAAGAATGGGTTCCACCTCTGGGATGGATGGGTAAAGAGGAGCTGATAGTCCTCTCCTCCGAAAAGGGCGTAATCTAAAGGATCTTTTCCGTACTTTTCACAGAACCTTCTTAGCTCGTTGGATATGGGAAGTTTCGAGGTGTCTATATCTATCCTCACTCCGCTTCTTTCGGATATATGAAGGGTGTCCGCTACGAGTCCGTCGCTTATGTCCATGCTGGCACTCGCATACTTTTTTATGTGTTTAACATAGTCTATCCGGGCTGTGGGTCTAAGATGCCTTTCTATCAAGGAAAGCTCAAAGTCCTCGTAGTTTTTAAGGTTCATCTTAAGAAGCTCGAGACCTGCCCGGGAGTCTCCGAGGGTTCCAGAGACGAAAAGGGAATCCCCGGGTTTAGCTCCACCTCTTCCAACAGGCTTCTCTGAAGCACCAACGAGGAAAACGTCTATACCTATCTTCTCCGAACGGGAGACGTTCCCTCCCACAACTTCACATTTATAGAACTCGCAGGCTCTCTTGACCCCTTCGTAGAGCCTTTCTACGTAGGACACTTCCACATCCGGAAGCATGAGGGACACGAGGATCCATTTGGGCTGACCAGCGTTACCCACAACGTCACTCACGTTCACGCTTACGGCTTTCCATCCCACCGCTTCGGGGGGATACCTTCTGAGAAAGTGAACATCTTCGAGTAGTAAGTCAGTAGTAAGTAAAAGGTAGGTCTCTCCGAACTTTATGTGGGCGCAGTCGTCTCCTATGGCTTTGGATCCCAAGATACGCCTGAGTTTCTCTATTAGACCGAACTCTCCGATATCGGATATGCGCATACTTATATGCTACCAGTCATAAGAGTGGCTATTCTGCGATGATATAATCAGAGAAAAACCTATAAAAGGAGGTAAAGCCATGGGAGTTCATAAACTTCAGCCTAGAGACCACCTTAAGCCTCAAAACCTGGATGGCATATCCAACGAGCAGATCGAGCCCCACTTTGAAGCCCACTACAAGGGCTATGTAACAAAGTACAACGAAATTCAGGAGAAGCTCGCCGACCAAAGCTTTTCCGACAGAAGCAAGGCGAACCAGAACTACTCAGAGTACAGGGAGCTAAAGGTAGAGGAGACCTTTAACTACATGGGTGTGGTTCTCCACGAGCTCTATTTCGGACACCTCGGAGCTAAGGGTGAGCCTTCCGAAGCCTTTAAGAAGAAGGTTGAGGAGGATCTCGGCGGATGGGACGCCTGTACCAACGAGCTAAAGGCTGCGGCGGTAGCCTTCAGGGGATGGGCAGTGCTCGGTCTTGATCTCTTCTCCGGAAGGCTCGTGGTGAACGGACTGGATGCTCACAACGTCTATAACCTCCACGGACTCGTTCCCATAATCGTGATAGACACCTACGAGCACGCCTACTACGTGGACTACAAGAACAAGAGACCTCCTTACGTGGACGCGGTTCTCAAGAACCTCAACTGGGAGGTGGTGAACGCAAGGTTTGAGAAGGCTATGAAAGCCTATGAAGCTATGAAGGATTACATAAGTTAAAGTTCCGGGGGCTCTGTCCCCCTCTGTCATGAAAGAGACGAGGATAATCAAGTACATCAAGAGCCTGATAAGAAACCACAAGTACATGACTACCGAGGATATAATGCTCGTTTTGGAGAGGTATTACAAACTCCCTATAAACGTTCCCTCCGTTTACTACAAGTACAAGAAGATAATAAGGGAGTGCAGGCAGGAGGTTTACAAGGAGAGAAGAAGAGAAAAGAGACTCAATAAAAGAGATGGAGGGAAAGACCTTCCCGATTGAGCTTTTTTCCTACGCCTAAGAAGAAGTCCACAGCTTCCTCTTTGGTATCAAAGAAGCCTATACGGAAGCCTTCTCTTGTTATCGCAAAGGGTCTTGAAGTGGAGGGCAGGGCGAACCTCCTCCTGTCGGATTCGTAGATATCCACCTGAAAGTTTATGGGGCTCACATACGCTATGTAGTTTCCGGCGCTCACCTTCTCGGAGGCGGAAGCCTTGACCTCTTTGAAGAGCTTGGCGTCCTCCTTTGAGAGGAGATCCTCGGTGCAGAAGTTGGACAGGGGAGCTCCGAACCAGTTCAGATCTTCGTCTCCCTCTACTACGTGGAGTTCTATACCTCTCTCCTGTGCCTCTTCACATATAGCTCTCAGAACCTTTCCCCACCTGTTCATGGAGATATTATAACCTCTTGTGCTTGAGGATTAAACGCTTTACCTCCCCTCCCGTTTCGGAGGCTATCGGCTCGCACTTGGCGACGAGGAGAAAGAAGATCTCCCTGTCCGCATCGCTCAGGGTCTCAAAGTTAGCCTGTCCCTTGCTTATAACGAGGTCAGAGTTTCGGAAGATCTCTAAGAACTCCTCCGAGCAGTCTTCAAGCCACGTCCCCACCTTATCCGATCCGTTGTCAACAACCCTGCAGAGTTCTGTCATTGAAACCTCTTCGGCGTCTTCAAGGGTTGCGTCGTTCAGTATCGGCTTTCCTTTGACTCCGTAAACTACCTCCTTCCCCATCGACTTAAGTGTTTTTACCAGTATCTTGTCGAAGACTATCTCTCCGGCGTTGTCCCCGATTATGAGTACGGTTCTGGACCTGTTCAGACTTTCCCTAAAGGGATCGTAATCCCATACGGTGAACTCGGACTCTAAGATACTCTTCACCTCCTTTTCAACCTCAAACTCTCCCTTAATGGCGAAGTCTATATAGTTCCCCGCCGCGGATATCTTCAGAGCCACCGCGAGCTTGTCAGAAGAACCTTCCCACAGACTTTCAACAAAGGGGAGCATCTGAAGAGCTTTCAGGTTTGCCTCCTTCTTCTGTTTGTAAAAGGGATCTTCAGTTCCCGCTATCTCCTTAACTATTCTCTGGACGAAGTAGGCGTAATAGGCTGGAGACTTATCCAGCTCTTCAAACTGGGAGAGGAACTTGACCGCTCTGAGGGCTATCTCCTTCTCTTTATCTTTTCCGAGCCCGAGCCTTTTAACCGCATTAAGTCCCTGATTTATCAAACAAGGAACACAGGTGGGATAGGTTCTCATAACTCCTCAACACACCTCGCTGAGGAAATAGCGAGGAATACGTTGATCCAGTAAGCTACGATGAGTGCAAGCGGTATGGTTACTATAAAGACTGTCAAGAGCACCATTGCGGTTATACCAATCGTAACAACAAGGGACCACATACCTCCCATCTTAATGTATTCCGAACTGAAGCTTTTCCTTATGAAAGAAGGAGTCACGATAGATAAGACCGCCTTGAATGCCCTCTCGAAGTAAAGCTCCCTCTCGTCCAGAGCTTTAGAGTAAATAAGGGGCATGACGTATATGAACCAGAGGGAAAACAGAAATATGAGTACCACCACCGCGAAAATAGCCGAGAGAGTCCCGCCGCTTATTCTTCCGTGGCTCACCATATCCGAAAGAGCACCTAAAGCGCCGGCGAGAAAGAGAAAAAGAATGGAAACGACGAATACACCTATATACAGCAAAAACATTCCAAGGAACATTCCCAAGCCGGCACCGAAGGCTTTAGAAAATACGTCTCCGAGTCTGATGGATTTAAAGGTCTTCTCCACATCTTTTTCCTTAAGAAGTTTAAAGGCAGAGTATATGACAAAGGCGTAGAGGAATATGGTAAGAGCCGCGTTGGCAAAGAAACTTATTAATGGAATTGTGGATAGAATAGCTAAGACTACAAGCACAGCAGACCAAGAAAGGACAAGTCCCCAGTTAGATTTTACTGCAAGATTGGTCAGCTCCCATATCCCCGTCGATGCTTTTTCGAAGCTTATGTCAAGCATAGAACCGTACTTCTCAGAAATGTTCTGGAGCTTGATAATGGCTTCAGGATCCCCAACGTATAGGGAAACGGAGCCGTCTTCCGACTTGATCCTTTCAAACTCCTCCTTTTCCATTCTCAACGTGCTGGCAAGAACCGAGTAAAGAAAATCCTCGGGTATATCCTCTCCCTTTCTTGCTATCCTTACCCTTACAGCCATCCCTAAATTTTAATTTCGGTAGATCTCCCTCAGTATTTTCAAATTCACAGTATCCATATCCCCTTCCTTAGGCGTCTCTATGTAGTAAGGCAAATTCCTGAAGTACTCGTTCTTGAGCAGGTTTTTGAAACCTTCTATTCCTATAAAACCTTCGCCTATGTGCTCGTGCCTGTCCCTCCTCGCTCCCAGGGGAACCTTGGAGTCGTTGGCGTGGACAGCCTTTATACTCTCCAATCCAACCGTTTTCTCCACCTCTTTAAGAAAGTTTTCGAAACCTCTCCGCGCGTTTATCTCATATCCGTAGGCAAAGGCGTGGCAGGTGTCCAAGCAGATACCGAGTCTCATACCCGGAAAAGCCTTCAATATTCTTCCGAGCTCCTCAAAGTTCTTCCCCAAGTCTCCCCTCTCTCCAGCGGTGTTCTCCAAAAGTATAGTTGTCCTTTTAGGTTCGTAGATTTTAAATATCTCCTCAAGGGATCTTATCACGTTCCTGAGTCCTTCCTCGTCGCTTATCCCCTTTGCGGTTCCCGGATGGAAGTTGTAGAAGTTTATTCCAACTTCGTCGCAAAAGGTTAACTCTTCCAAAAACACCTCAACGGATCTCCCCCTCAATTCTTCATCGACGGAAGCTAAGTTAAGAAGATAGGGGGCGTGAACCATAACTGGCTTCCCGAAATCCCTGAGCCTTTCAGAGAATTTTCTTACTAACTTATTACTAACACCTTTCCACCTCCACACCCTTGGACTTCTAAGAAAGAACTGAAAAACCTCCGCTCCTATCTGCTGTGCCCTGTCGAAGGTTTTGAGAATTGAGCCTGCGGACGATACGTGAGCACCGAAGAGAGCCATCAGTGGGTTATCTTCTGCAGTTCAAGCTGTTTGTGGATCTCTGAGAGGAGTTTCTTCAAAGCTTCCTCGTGGGAATTCGCCTTTATTTTGCAACCTGAGGCGTACTTGTGACCTCCTCCTCCGAGCCTCTCGGCTATCTTGGAGACGTCCACGTTCACCTTGCTTCTTAGAGAAACCTTCCACACGCCTTCGTCCGGCTTCTCTATCATCGCGAAGGCAACCTCAACCCCCTCTATAGCTCTCGGATAGTTCACCAGACCTTCACTGTCGGAGTACTCCGTTCCTGTCTCCTTAAAGAACCTGTCGTATATGGTAATCCCTGCAACGAGCCCGTCCTCGTAAAGGGTAAGGGTTTCGAGAACCTTAGATATGAGCTTCATCTTTCCAATGGATTCCCTCTCGGCAAACATCCTGTAAACGTAGTTCGGATCTGCTCCGTAATGGACAAGTTTCTTAGCGAGCTCGAAGGTGTACTCGTTGGTATTAGAGTATTTAAAGAAACCCGTATCGGTGGCAAGACCTGCGTAGATACAGGTGGCTATATCCCTGTCTATGAGGGATTCGTCCCAGGCAACTATCAGCTCGTATATAAGAGATGCGGTAGCGGGAGCCTTCGGATCTATGTAATCGTACCTTCCGTAAAACTCTCCTCCTACGTGATGGTCTATCCTTATCCTCTTAGCTACCTTAACCTCAGTTCCAGCCCTGTAAAATCCTGCAGAATCAACGATTATACCCACGTCGTAGAACTTTCCGTCAGGAAGGCTTACCACCTCCTTAACGTGAGGTATGAAGTCCAAAAAGTGAGGGACCTTATCCTTACATCCTATCGTAACGTTCTTCCCAAGCTTTTTCAAAAATAGATAGAGAGCCATTCCGCTTCCTAAGGCGTCCCCGTCTGGATTTTCGTGAGTTAATATAAGGATGGATCCCTTTGTTTCCCTCAAAAACTCTAAAAGAGGTATCGTCTCACGCCTCATCCTTCTCCTCCAGTCTAATTAATTTAATTGATCTATCAATTGAGAATATGATTTAAGTGCAAACATATCCCATCTCCTTCAGAGCGGTGCAACACCTCTTGCATACCTCTCCTTCGAACACCTCTTCAGGATAGTATATCCAGCAACGCGGACACTTCTTACCCTCAGCCTTAGATACTCCCACCGTAAGGTTCTTTACCTCTTCTCCCTTCTCTACGATTTCTCCCCCCTCTCCCATCTCTACCTGGCTTACTGTAAGGAAGAAGTTAAGGTAATCCTCATACTTCCTTAAAAGATCCAGCAACTTCCCCTCCGCCTTCACGAAAACCTTAGCCTCGTAGGGATGTCTCACTATGCCTTCCCTCCTCGCCCTCTCTAAGACCCTGAGAACTTCATCCCTAAAGGTGAGAAGCTTAGAGTAATCCTCCTCGAGTTCTTCAGATATGAGCTCCTTCTTAGGGAGGGGTGCCTCCGACAGGAATACGCTCTCAGGAAGCTCCGGATCTATCTTTCTCACATGCTCCCAGACCTCCTCGGCGGTGAAGCTGAGGAAGGGAGCTACGGAAGTAGTCAGAGCTACGAGAAGTTCGTAGAGAACCGTCTGAGCAGATCTCCTCTCCCAGCTCTTAGAAGAGTAAACGTAGAGCCGATCCTTGAGGACATCGAGGTATAGGGAAGACAATGTGGTGGCACAGAAGTTCCTTACAAGATGATATACCCTGTGGAAGGTATAGTTCTCGTAATACCTGTGAACCTCCTCGAGCACACCCTGAAGGTGGGAAAGCATCCACCTGTCAAAGTGATGGAGTTCCTCTACCGGAACCCTGTCCTCTTCAGGGTCAAAGTCGTAGAGATTTCCAAGGATGAATCTCAACGTGTTCCTTATCTTCCTGTAGTCATCCACGAGGTTCCTTAGAATTGAATCCCCAAGTTTAACATCCTCAGTGTAATCCTCAGAAACGACCCAAAGCCTTAAGAGGTCAGCACCGTACTTCTCTATAACCTCCTGAGGCGATATCACGTTTCCGAGGGACTTAGACATCTTCCTCCCCTTCTCATCTACCGTAAAGCCGTGGGTTAAAACTATCCTGTAGGGAGCCTCCCCGTAAGATCCCACAGACTCCAAAAGGGAAGCCTGAAACCAGCCCCTGTGCTGATCAGATCCCTCAAGGTACATGTCCGCCTTCTCAAATCCTATAGGTCTTATAACGGCGGCATGGGAACAGCCTGAATCGAACCAAACGTCGAGTATGTCTTCCTCCTTCCTGAACTCGGTCGATCCACATCTCCTGCACCTGTAACCTTCCGGAAGTAGCTCCCTCTCCTCCCTCTCGAACCATATATCCGCTCCGCTCTCATACTCCTCCACCAGCTTAGCCACATGTTCGAAAACTTCTCTTTCGGACGCCACCTCACCGCAGTTTCTGCAGTAGAATACAGATATTGGAACTCCCCAGTACCTCTGCCTCGATATACACCAGTCCGGTCTGTTTTCGACCATGCTCTTTATCCTGTTCTTCCCGTACTCAGGAACCCACCTTACCCTCTCTATCTCTTCGAGTGCCTTTTCCCTCAAAGTCTTAGAGTTTACCCTCCCCTCCATTCCTATGAACCACTGGTAGGTAGCCCTGAATATGACAGGGTTCTTACACCTCCAGCAGTGGGGGTAGGAGTGACTCACCTTTGAGTGGTGGACGAGATAACCCTTCTCCTTTAAAAGATTAACTATCAAATTGTTGGCATCGAATACCCTAACACCGCGTATGAACTCTGGTGCCGGAGGTATGAACCTTCCCTCGTCATCAAGTGGGGAGTAAGGTTCAAGACTGTACCTTGAACCAACGATGTAATCCTCCTGTCCGTGTCCTGGAGCCATATGAACGAGTCCCGTTCCAGTTCCCAGTTCCACAAACTCTGAGGGATAGACCTTCCAGAGGTTCCTCAGTGTCTCCTCGCTGAGGTAACCTTCAAGATCCGCTCTCTTTACGAAGGGATGAACGTAAGACAGTCCGATTAGGTCCTTTCCCTTTAAGGTTTTTACAGTTTCTCCGTCTATACCCGTAGTCTCTTTGAAGGACTCTAAGAGCTCTTTCGCCAAGATGAAGGTTCCCCGATCAGTTTTTAGATAAACGTAGTCGTAATCTTCGCCCACCATAACGCCGAGGTTGGCGGGAAGTGTCCAGGGTGTGGTTGTCCAGATGACGAGGTAGGTATCCTCCTCATTCTCTAAAGGAAACTTTACATAAACACTCGGATCTTCCCTCTCCTGATATTCGACCTCAGCCTCAGCCTCGGCGGTCTTGTCGTATATACACCAGTAAACCGGTTTCTTGCTCCTGTAAACGAGCCCCTTCTCGAAGAACCTTCCGAGCTCCCTTATCTCCTGAGCCTCGTACTTCGGATCCATCGTAAGGTAAGGTTTCTCCCAGTCCCCCAGAACACCAAGACGAATAAACTCCTCCCTCTGTATGTTCACAAACTTCAGGGCGTAGTCCCTGCATAGCTTCCTGAACTCGTGCTTGGGAAGGTCCTCTTTCCTGATCTTCCTGGATTTTAACTCTTTCTCTACCTGTCTCTCTATAGGAAGTCCGTGACAGTCCCAACCGGGAATGTAGAGAACATCCTTTCCCCTCATAAGGTTGTACTTGTTGATTACATCCTTAAGGATCTTATTCAGGGCATGTCCTATATGTATGTGTCCGTTTGCGTAGGGAGGTCCGTCGTGAAGAAGGAATACTTGTCTACCTTTCCTGAATTCTCTAATTTTGTCATAAAGTTTCTTCCACCTTTCAAGTATATGTGGCTCTTTCTTCGGAAGATCAGCTTTCATGGGAAAGTCAGTTCTTGGAAGGTTCAGGGTCTCCTTGTAATCCATTCACAAGACCTCCATAGGGGTCAAAAAATGGCTGAGAGATAATTATAGACTAAAGAAAAAACTTGCAAAATCCAAAAGAGTTATGTATTATCTATATCAGCGTTAAATCCTATTGGGAGGGTTGTGCTATGACGAAGGCAGAGCTCGTTGCAGAGGTCGCCAAGCAGGCGGGCATCACCAAGAAAGAGGCCGACGCAGCTATAAAGGCTGCAGTCGCAGCGATTGCTAAAGCCCTTAAAAAGGGCGAGAGGATCGCTATTCCTGGCTTGGGAATATTCACCGTTAAGAAGAGAGCTGCAAGGAAGGGTAGAAACCCCAGGACCGGTCAGGTTATCCAGATCCCAGCAAGAAAGGTCGTTGCCTTCAAGCCGGCCAAAGATCTTAGGGAAAGCATTAAGTAATATCCCGTCGGGGCTTTCCGCCCCGTTTCCATGTACACTTTTTTCGGCAAAAAAATAGGCAAAGATAAATTCCTAATAGAAGGAGAGGAATTTAAACACCTAAAAGTAAGAAGGATAAGGCTTGGGGAGGAAGTAGGTATAATATGGGAAGGGAACTTATACCGTTGTAAGCTCATCGATCTGAATTCTAAAACCGCTCTTTGTATAACTATAGAATTAGTTTGTGTAAGCCCTCCTCCAGCTAATGTAACTTTGATTCAGGCTGTTCCAATAGAGTTTAAAACCTTCGAGCTTATAGCTCAAAAGGCTACAGAGCTTGGAGTAAGAAAATTAATACCCCTTATAACAAAGAGAAGTTACCGTAAAGTGGACGCTATAGAGAAAAAGAAGGGCAGGTTGGAAAAGATAGTAAAGGAAGCTATGAAGCAATCTAACAGGCCTTATATTATGGAAATATTGTCACCAACGCATATAAAAGATATAGAACCTTCCAGTGATCTAAACATACTTCTGGATAATTTCGGCGATGGTAAGTGTATATCAGAGCTCCCAATGAAAGGACTAAAGAGTGTAGAGATAGTTGTGGGTCCCGAAGGGGGCTTTACCAAGGAAGAGGTTGAGCTTTTGAAGGATAAGGGTTTTATCACTGTGAAACTGAAACCCAACGTTCTCAGAACAGAAACGGCATCAATAGTTGGAGTTGGAATTATAATGAACCTTGTAAGTTCTTAATATTTATACCGTACGCCTTTACCTTTCTGTAAAGATTAGAAAGATCTGTTCCTATTCTGGAGGCAACTTCTCTCAGATCGTAATTAAACTCTTTAAGCTTCTCTTCTATAAACGCCTTCTCAAATTCCCTCTTGGCTTCTTTTATACTTTCCAGTCTGAATAGATAGCTGTAATCCTTTAATGATCTCGTGAATCCAGCTCCTAAGTGTTCTGGTTTTATAACTTCCCCATCACACAGGATGACTATCCTTTCCATAAGATTCCTGAGTTCTCTAACATTACCTTTCCATCTATGATTTAAGAGGACCTCCTTGGTCTCATCGGAGAGCACCTTACACTCCTTCTTATACTCATTCGCGAACTTCTTTAGAAAATACTCGGCAAGGAGGATAACATCTTCACCCCTATCCCGTAACGGTGGCAACTCAATAGTAAAAACGGATATCCTGTAATAAAGATCCTCCCGGAACCTTCCCTCCTGAACCTCTTTAAGTATGTCTTTATTTGAAGCAGATACTATTCTAACGTCAACCTCTATCTTTTGAGTTCCTCCAAGCCTGGTAAAACTGCCTGTTTCTATTACCCTGAGAAGTTTAGCCTGAGCCCTTATATCCATATCTCCTATCTCATCAAGGAATAGAGTACCTCCATCAGCGAGCTCAAATTTTCCCTTTTTCCTGCCAATCGCTCCCGTAAAAGCCCCCCTCTCATATCCAAACAACTCCGCTTCTACAAGCTCACCTGGCATGGAAGCACAGTTTATATCCACGAACTGTCCTCTTCTCTTGGAATGTTTATGTATCAGCCTTGCTACAAGCTCTTTACCGGTTCCACTCTCTCCAAGTATAAGAACTGGTGCACGGCTCTGCGCTATTTTGGGAATTACCTTCTTTATCTCAACTATTCTTTTTGAGTTCCCAACAAGCTCGATCTCCGAATCTTCACCGGTCCGCATACTTGTCATGGCTTCCGCAACTGCATGCTTAACCGTTAGGAGGAACCTGTCCATGGAAAAGGGCTTTTCAAGAAAGTCGTATGCCCCCTTCTTAATAGCACTTACAGCCATTTCAACATTTCCATGCCCTGTTATAACAACTATCACCGAGTCTGGAGACAACTCCTTTACCTTATCTATGAATTCAACGCCGTCCCCATCAGGCATCCAAACGTCCAAGACGATAACGTGAAACAGCTCACAGGATATCTTTTCAGTAGCCTCTGAAAGTGTAGAGGCTGTATCTACTTTATATCCCTCTTCTTTTAAGATAGCACCAAGCGACCCTCTGATCCCCTCCTCGTCATCTACTATTAATACCTTAGCCGTCATACTTACATTTTACAACCCATCCACAAGTTTTCCACAATTTGTCCACATTTTATCCACAACTTATCCACAATCTGTCCACAATTTTCAGGAAGGATGTGGAAAATCTGTAAGTTATTCACATACCTTAATAAAAAGGACAAACATAACTTATTCATAAATCTATCATACTCGTTCAACATGTGGAAAACTCAGAAGTCGTTGATATATGAATGTAATTTCCCCTCTCATAACTCATTGATATTACTTCAAAATTCAAACATAATGTGGATAAATGTGGATAAGTCAATAAGTCATTTATATACGGAAATATTTTTGACAATCACAAGTTGTTGAAGCACCAAGATTTTCAAAACAGGATGTGGATAAATGTGGAAAGGGAAACAATAAGTTATTGATATAGTTGAGTTTTCAGAATCAAGCACCCTATTCTATCTTTTTATCTTTATGTAAAAAGAAGATTCTATTTAAGAAGATAAAGGAATCAGAATATACGTGTGGAAAGTTTCATGAGTAGGCGGTCTATCTCCCTTTTGAGAGGGTAGAGGTTTTTTCTCGTTTCTTCGTTCGGCAGGTTCTCGAGGAACTCCCTTAATTCCCTTAGTCTGTCAAACACGTAGTCCACTACCGCATCTTCCCCGGTTATAAGGGACTTCAGGAGTACTTCCTTTTCCTTACTCACGTGCTTATACTTTTTCTTGCCTTTTTGTAAATACTGGATAGTTAGAGCTTTGTACCTTTTTCCATTCTTTTTGGGTATCTCCCTGTAATAAGGTTTTGTGATAATTTGAGCATCTTCTGGAAGATTGAAAATCTTCTTTACTTCTTCCTTCCAGCTCATCATCTTTCCAAGACGTGCCTATCTAACACAATACAAAGAAACCTGCCCTCAAATACTTTTTCTTCTTCCCTTTTTCCAACAACATGTACAACGCGTTTCTTCCCTTCTACTTCCTTTACTTCTCCTTCAAAGATCACTTCATCCCAAACGATAACTGGCTTTAGAAACTTCACCTCAGCACCTGCAAGGACAACGTTTGGATGGTTTACAGCAAGCATGGCTGTGTAGTCCGCAGCGGAGAACAGAAAACCTCCATGGACAAGACCTTTCTCGTCTGCTACCATCCTCTCATCTGTTTTCAGTCTAACCCTTGCTTTGCCTTCTATTACCTCGAGAGGTTCTCCGCTCAGGCTCCTCTCTATACTACGGTGAGTCTTTATTTCCTCCATTCCGTGTATAATTTTATATTAGCTTGGCGGCGTAGCTCAGCCGGTAAGAGCGGGGATCTCATAAGTCCCAGGTCGGAGGTTCGAGTCCTCCCGCCGCCATATAAAAGGTCTGAGAATGTACACCATAATTCAGAGACATAAACGGCTCGCCGCGATCATAATTGCTGTAGCCTCCATATCCTTCCTTTTCTGGATGTTCAGCGTTGCAGATATAAAGCAGATGTTTGGACTAAAGAGGTGCGTCGCTTCAGTGAACGGCTCGTGCATAACTCTCAGGGATTACAGATACGAGCTTTTGAGATACTCAGATCTCCTTGAGGATGAGAGGTTTAGAGACGTGATAAAGAGGCAGGTTCTCTACAATCTGGTGGGAAGGGAAGCTCTATACCAGAAGGCAAGATCCATGGGAATAGTCGCCTCAACGAAGGAGGTTGTGGAAAGTATAAAGAACGATCCAAGTTTTCAGGAGAGTGGTAAGTTCAGCCTCAGCAAGTACCGTGAAGTCTTGGAAAGGATAGGACTCACTCCTGAGGAGTACGAGGAACGTCTCAGGAAGAGGTTAACTGTCCAGAAGCTCCTCAACTTCGTCTCCCTCGGTGTTTACCTGACCGACAGGGAGGAAGAGTTTCAGGAAAAGATAATGTCTGCAAGGTTTTACGGAAAGGTTTACCTCATTTCGCCCTCATCTCTAAAGACTTCCTACGAGCCGAAGGAGGAAGAGCTAAAGGATTTCTACGCGAGGAACAAAGAATTATTCTCAACTCAGGAAAAGAGAATCTACAGGATCTGGAGGACTCAAGATAAGAAGGAAGCTCACAGGATTTACAGTGAGGTAAAGAAGGGAAGGGTACTTAAGGGAGGAGAAGTTTTTGAAAATGTTCCGGATGGACTTCCTGAGAACGTCAAGAAAGAGCTCGGCAGGCTCAAGAGGGAGGAACCATACTCCATTACCAAGGAGGGAGACACCTACTACATCCTTTTCCTCGAAAAGGAGGAGCCGAGCCGTCTGAGACCCTTTGAAGAGGTGAGGGAAGAGGTAAAGAGGAAGTTTTTAGAGGAGAAAAGGGAAGAGCTTGCAAGAGTGGAGGCGGATAAGGTTAAGAAGCTTCTGCTGGAAGGGAAGAATGTGGGATACAAATCCCTCAAGTTCGATAGCTCGAGTGTGGAGGAGTTTTTGACGCTTTTCAGAATTCCTGAGGAGGAGACCTTAAGGCTCGTTTTCTCTAAAGAGAAGGTCTTTGGACCTTACAGAGCGGCAGGCGGTTACGCAGTGGTTTATATAGAGAGAAGGGAGTTCAAACCCGAAGAAATAAAGGACAGGGAGAAGATAAGGGAAAGCCTCCTCGAGGCTAAGAAGAATGATCTTATAAATCTGTTCATAGACAGGGTTGTTAAGAATTCTGATGTAAAAGTCAATGAAGACTTCTTGAAGTGAGGGGTAGAATATAGTTATGGACTCGTCTAAGGTGAAATCCCAGAAGGAGATAGATCAGCTTGTGATAAATACCATAAGGTTCCTGAGCGTTGATCAGGTTGAGAGGGCTAAGTCCGGACACCCCGGCATGCCTTTGGGAGCTTCCCACATCATCTACCTAATATTTGACAGGTTTTTGAAGTTCAATCCTGAGAACCCTGAGTGGATGAATCGGGACAGGTTCGTTCTCTCTGCAGGGCACGCTTCCGCTATGCTCTACGCGACCCTATACATGTTCGGCTACGACATTGATATTGATGATCTCAAGCAGTTCCGTCAGCTCGGAAGTAAAACGCCTGGACATCCTGAGAGCTGGCTTACCCCCGGCGTGGAAGCTACTACAGGTCCACTCGGACAGGGCTTCGGAAACGCGGTAGGTATGGCCTTAGCCGAAAGATATCTCTCCTCTTACTTCAACAGGGAGGGATTTTCGGTAATAGACCACTACACCTATGTTTTATGTTCCGACGGGGACCTGATGGAAGGTATATCCTACGAGGCGGCTGCTCTGGCGGGGCACTGGAAGCTCAACAAACTAATAGTTATCTGGGACAACAACCACATCTCTATAGATGGAGATACGAGCTTGGCCTGGTCTGAGGATGTTCTTAAAAGGTTCGAAGCTCTCGGATGGGACGTTTACCACATAGAGGATGGCTATAACCTTGATCTCATTGAAGAGACCATAGATAAGGCAAGAAAGACTGATAAACCCTCCTTTATATCTGTCAGGACCCACATAGGTTACGGCAGTCCCCTTCAGGATACAGCGAAGGTTCACGGTGCGCCTCTTGGACCTGAGAACGTGATAGAAACGAAGAAGAGGTTTAGCTGGCCTCTGCAGGAGTTCTACGTACCGAAGGAAGCTCTCGAATACACGAGGAGACACGTGGAGCTTGGAAGGGAGAGAGAAGAGGAGTGGAGAGAGCTTTTCGAGAGGTACAGGAAGGAATATCCGGAGCTTGCGGATCAGCTTGAGAAGGCTTTTAGGAAGGAGTGGAGCTTAGAGTGGTATGAAAAGGTCCCTGAGTTTAAAGAAGCTATGGCTACGAGGAAGGCTTCCGGAAAGGTTTTAAACGTTATCGCGGACTACATACCGACCATGCTCGGCGGTTCTGCGGATCTCTCCGAGTCCAACAACACAATTCTTGTGAACTATCCCGACTTTGAGGCAAACTCTCCGATGGGGAGGAACGTCCACTACGGTGTACGCGAGCATGCCATGGGTGCAATAATGAACGGGATGGCTTACCACGGAGGGATACTCCCCTACGGAGGGACCTTCCTGATATTCTCCGATTACATGAGACCTCCTATCAGGCTTGCCGCTATGGCTGGCCTTCAGGTGATCTACGTTTTCACCCACGACTCCATAGGTCTCGGAGAGGATGGACCCACCCATCAGCCTGTCGAACAGCTCCCTTCCTTGAGACTGATACCTAACCTCTGGGTTATAAGACCTGCAGATGCCAACGAGGTAAAGGTAGCCTGGAAGGTTGCGATAGAGAGGAAGGACGGACCGACGGCTATCGTTCTCACACGCCAGAGCGTTTCTCTGATAGACAGGGGAAAGTATCCTTCGGAGGAGAACCTTGTAAAGGGAGCTTATGTACTTGCTGACTCGGAGGGAACACCAGACGTTATCATCATGGCTTCCGGCTCCGAAGTTCACATTGCCTTGGATGCTAAGGAGATACTCGAAAAAGAAGGTATAAAGGTTAGGGTGGTGAACTTCCCCTCGATAGAACTCTTTGAGCTCCAGAGTGAAGATTACAGGGAGAGCGTTTTACCGAAGGAAGTAAAGAAACGTGTTGCGATAGAGGCGGCGAGGGGAATGTGCTGGCACAGATATTTAGGTGAAGAGGGCATAATGGTTTCCATGGAGACCTTCGGGAAGTCAGCTCCTGGAAAGGTTCTCTTTGAACACTTCGGCTTTACTCCTGAGAACGTTGCGAATAAGATCTTAAAGAGGTGGTTCTCTTAGAGTCTGTTTCTCTTATCCGTTCCACCGTAGCCGACCATCTCTACTATAGCCTGAGCGAACTCCCTGATTTCCTTCTGCGCTCCCTCATGGGTTCTCAGGGTTATGAAGTTGTCTAAGGCTATCCTCGGAACTGTCCAGTAATATCTTGTCTTCATAAACTGGGGCAGGATACCCCGTGCCAGCTCCTTGGCGACCTCCTTCTCGGTCATCCTTTCGTATAAAGAGTGGCTCTCCTCTGTTATTCTTTTGATCTCACTTAGGAATTCAGAATGATAAGGCTCATCTATCGGTTCGTCTATGGAAGCCTGTTTGTTGGACTTTGCCTGCTTTCTCAATTTCTCAGGTATATAAAACTTCATATCGTAGGCTGTGTATCTCCTTGAGATCTCGTTGTAAGATCCGAACCTGTGCCTGTGCCACTGCCTTGCCACGAAGAGGGGACACTCCACTATGAAGGTGTAGTAGTCCATCTCCGTTCCTAGCTCGAGCTTATCCACGAGACCTATCCACCCGGAAGAGGTTTCTATCTTCTCCTGAAGGAACACCCTGTCGGTCGTGTAGGGAAGTTTTGGGAGCTCTTCGTCAGATACGTTCCCTTCCCTTTTCACTATCTCCCAAGTCGCAGGGAAAAACCTTTTAACCTCCTCGAATATTTCTTCGGGAAGGAAATCCATAGAGTTTATTGCGTTCCTAAGGTTCACCCATATGTAACCTTTGGAGTGATAGATCTGAACCGTTGGATTGTCCGCCCTCTCTATTATTGAGAGCCATAGTTTCTTGTTTCCTTCAAAGGCTATAACGTTGTGTTCAAAGGGGGAGGCGTGCCTGTGCCGGAACAGAAACCTTATTAATCTCTTGTCCCTTTCTGGATCTACCTGTTCGTCCTTCCCGAAGGATACCCTCGCGCACCTTACTATCCTCTGGTCTGAACCCATAACGTGAACTTCCATCACTCCACCTCGTTCCACCTATCCTCCTTGGGGTTATAGACTATAGGTTTTCCTCCCTCCATCTTTACAATCTTACCCTTGCTGAGGAGGTTTAGGACCTTTATCAGCTTGAACATGTCGTTCAGTAGGTTCGTATTCTCAAAGTTGGTAGAACCCACCTTTCGGTAAAGGAGGATTAAAAGTATCCACGTGAAGAGGAAAAGACCGCCTATGAATATACCTACGCTGTAAAGAAACTTCTCAAAGTAAGCGGGATCCTCCCCTCTGATAACCGCAGGTGTTTTATCTTTCTTTTCCCGCAAAATTTCTTTTATCTCTTCCAGATCTTCCTTAAGGGAATCTATCCGAGCTTTGAGCTCCTCTATATCCGGTTTTATCCCTTCTGCTACCTTTACCCGCTTGACCTCTTCTACCTTTTGAACTGCAGATTTTTCTTTTTCTACCTTTTCCTCCTTTACGTCGGGCGTAACCCCGAGGGCGGTTGTATCCTCCTTTATACCCTCAGTTTCTTTCCCTTTCGGCTCGGGATATACCACGTATTTATCATCTATCTCACACTTCTTTATGTAGGCGTCCGGGAACAGGTTCCTGACCTTCCTGTGCATGATCCTGAGATCTCTCCTCCTTTCCTCCGCTCCTACTCTTAAAAGGTAAAGGTCTTCCCTCCTTTCTATCCTTGCCTGTGGGAGTTCTTTGACCCTCTCGTAGTAGTTCTTTATCCTGTTGAGATCCCTATCTGCCGCTACCTGAATGCAGTACTTTAACTCTCCCGCTACGGCAGTTAGAGCAAACAGAACGCTCGCAAGGAAGACGATCATTTTGAACTCTATTATAAGCAATCAGGAGAAGGTCATACCCGCATAGGAGACCTTGGAGTCGGTAGGGCGCTCGTGGTATATCTGGTAGTCTATCTCCTTCCCTCCCTTAGCACCGAGGTTCTTAAGTATCTCCGTAAAGACAAAGTTGGTGAACTGGCCGTCTATCCTCGTCCTGTTGTTGTCCGATTTCAGGAGTTGAAAAGCGGAAAGACTATCAAGCCTCTCAAGGTGCTTTATATACTCCTTGTCCCTGAAGGAGGGATCGTAGCTGAAGCTATCGCCGAACTTCCTTCCCACGTGGCTCATGTCCACACTCGAGATAACGAGCACGTCCCTTTTTTCTATAACCTCAGAGATCCTGTCTGCCGTTTCTTTTAGAGAACTTTCATCTCCGTAAGAGATTATCATAGGAACAGCCTTAGCCTTCGGAAAGAGATACTTCACGAACACCGCCTGGAACTCTATAGAATGCTCCTTCTGGTAAGAGAGGATGTCGTGGAAGAGATCAAAGTCAAACCTCTTCCTTAACTCCTCTGCTATCTCCCTGTCCACCTGCAAAGTTCCGAGGGGAGTTTCAAGGTCAAGGGGACAGACAGAGAGGGGCATCTCGTGGTGGTAGTGGGAGACACCTAAGATCAGAATCACATCGGGCTTTCTGTCCACCCTTCCGTAAACCTTTCCGTAGGTGGAGATCGCCACCCTCATGTCCATGTGGGGGACGAGGATACCTAAGGGCTCCTCCTTTTCCGATCCGTCAAGGCTCTCCCCTAAGAATTTCTCAAGCTCATCTTTTTCCTTGGGATAAGCTTCGCCTGCGTGGAAGGGTTCTTTTACACCCTTTTTAAGCATGGAGTTCTTTAGCTCTTCAAGTTTCTTAAAGAACCTCTCGTTGAGGAGGAGGTGGTGTTTATCAAGGAGGTTTATAACTTCCTTCAGATCCTCTGAGCTCAGGAGCATTCCCGTTCTCTTGAAGAACTCCGCCTTAATGTCCTTCTCGTCCCTTGATCCGTCCATCAGGGACACGATTAGAAGAAGTTCAGGGGTTATCAGGAGTGGTTCGCTCACTCCGAGGGGATCGTTCAGTAGGAACTTGTCTCCGTATGGTTGAACGTCCAAGTATCTGACCGCCGGGCGGTCCATATCACACCGCTTTCTCGTATATTAGTTTGGGCTTCTCCTTCTTCAGAACCGTCTCCTTGTCCACTATAACCTTCTTCACGTTACCCATGGAGGGAATTTCAAACATTATGTCTGTCATAACCTCTTCCATTATCGCTCTCAGACCCCTCGCTCCCGTCTTCCTCCTTATAGCCTCTTTGGCTATCTCTCTGAGGGCTTCCTCGGTGAACTCAAGCTCTACGCCGTCAAGCTCAAAGAGCTTCTTGTACTGCTTTGTTAGGGCGTTTTTCGGCTCCACTAAAATTCTTACGAGATCCTCCTCTGTGAGCTCGTCAAGGGTTGCTATTACGGGGAGCCTGCCTATGAACTCTGGGATGAGTCCGAACTTTATGAGGTCATCGGGCTCCACAAATGCTAAGACGTTATCGTCCTCAAACTTCTTTATTGAAGACTCAAAGCCTACGGTGGACTTGCCGAGCCTGTGCTTTATTATCTCCTCGAGACCTACGAAGGCTCCCCCGCATATGAAGAGTATGTCCGTGGTGTCTATCTGAATGAACTCCTGATGGGGATGCTTCCTACCTCCCTGGGGAGGGACGTTGGCGATAGTTCCCTCAATTATCTTGAGGAGTGCCTGCTGGACTCCCTCTCCGGAAACGTCCCTCGTTATGGAGGGGTTTATTCCCGATTTCTTAGCTATCTTGTCGATCTCGTCTATGTATACTATTCCCTTCTGGGCGGCCTCCACATCGTAACCGCAGTTCTGTAAGAGCCTTGTCAGGACGTTTTCCACGTCCTCACCCACGTATCCCGCTTCGGTGAGGGAAGTGGCATCCGCTATGGCGAAGGGAACGTTCAGTATTTTGGCAAGTGTCTTCGCCAAAAGGGTCTTTCCCGATCCCGTGGGACCTATAAGGAGTATGTTGCTCTTTTCCACCTCCACACCGTCCAGATCCACACCCGCTTCCTTCGCCTTTATCCTCTTGTAGTGGTTGTAAACCGCCACCGAGAGAACCTTCTTGGCTCTCTCCTGTCCTATGACGTACTCGTCAAGGATCTTCTTTATCTTGTCAGGAGTGGGAAGCCCATCAAGGTTTATCTCGTATGTTTCCGTTTTGTGCTCCTTTACTATATGGTGGCACTTCTCCACGCATTCATCGCATATGTAGGTGTTGGAGGGACCTGCGATGAGTATTAGAACCTCTTCCTGCGTCTTTCCACAGAAAGAGCACTTCTGCTTTGAATTCTTCATGTTCTTCACCCTCAAAAGTTATTCCCCCTACTGCCTCTTTTCAATGACCTTGTCTATCACCCCGTACTCCTTAGCCTCCTCAGCGGACATGAAGTAGTCCCTCTCAACGTCCTTCTCTATCCTCTCCAAGGGCTGTCCCGTATGCTTTGCGAGTATCTCGTTAAGCATCTGCTTTATCCTCTTTATCTCCTCCGCGTGAATAATAATATCGGTAGCCTGTCCCTGAATTCCACCGAGGGGCTGGTGGATCATTATCCTTGAGTGGGGGAGAGCGTACCTCTTACCCTTTGTTCCCGCTGCTAAGAGAACCGCTCCCATAGAAGCCGCCTGACCTATGCATATGGTAACTACGTCCGGCTTTATGTACTGCATGGTGTCATATATAGCCATGCCGGAGGTTACTGATCCTCCCGGCGTGTTTATGTAAAGGTATATGTCCTTCTCGGGATCCTGAGACTCTAAAAAGAGGAGCTGGGCTACTATCAGGTTCGCTACATGATCGTCTATCGGGAAACCGAGGAGAACTATCCTGTCCTGAAGTAGCCTCGAGTATATGTCGAAGGCTCTCTCACCTCTGGGAGTTTGCTCTATAACTATGGGGACGAGCTGGCTGACTATATCCTTTATATCCATCACTCCTGACCTCCTTCTTCCGTTTTAGCCTCTTCCTTAGCTTCTTCCTTTTCCTCTTCTTTCTTTGGCTCCACCTCCTTTATCTTCACCTTCGAGACTATATCCCTGAGAGCCTTTTTCCTCCTCGCGTCTGATCTTACTACGTCCATCAGGTTTTCCTTTTCGAAGTACTCTTTCACCTCCTCCTTGGTCGTTCCCATCTGTTTCGCCAGTTCCTCGAACTGCTCTTCTACATCCTCCTCTGTAGCCTCTATTCCCTTTTCATCGGCGTACTTGTCGAGAATATACCTGAGCTTTATGTTCGCCATCGCGAGGGGGAGGAACTCCTGTGCCATAGTTCTGTAATCGAGGTACCTGGTGTCTATCCCGAACTGCTGTAGCTCGCTCACCCTTCTCTCTATGAGGAAGGATAGCTCCCTGTTAAGAAGCGTCTTGGGAACCTCTATCTCGTGCATCGAGACGAGCTTGTCGGCTACGGCGTCCTCTATTATAGACTGCTTAGATCTCTCGAACTCCTCCCTGACTTGCTCCTCTATCTTCTTCCTCGCTTCCTCCCAGTTTTCGTAGCCGAGCTCCTTGGCGAAGTCGTCGTCCAGTTCAGGAAGGACTTTCTCCTTAACCTCCTTTATCTTTACCTTTATATTAGCCTTCCCTATCTCCTTTCCTTCCTGATCGTATAGGGGCAGATCTCTTAGTTCCACCTCGTCGTCCACCTTCTTACCTATGAGAGCCTGTTCGAGCTCCTCCCTGAACATCTTCTGTCCTATAATTCCGGAGGTTTCACCCGTTACCTTTTCTCCTTCCTCTCCCTCCTTTACCTCCTCCACTTCATAATCGATCGTTACTAAATCCCCCTCCTTTATAGGTCTGTCCTCGACGGGCTCCCATACCGCGTGCTCCTCCCGGAGCTGTTCTATCCTCTTCTCCACGAGTTCC
Organism: Hydrogenivirga okinawensis; assembly: GCF_055385515.1. Taxonomy (NCBI): domain Bacteria; kingdom Pseudomonadati; phylum Aquificota; class Aquificia; order Aquificales; family Aquificaceae; genus Hydrogenivirga; species Hydrogenivirga okinawensis. The sequence goes on from NZ_AP042386.1 coordinate 1,412,587, forward strand.
TCGTTGAACTCTATCTTGGGAACCTCCACCTCGAGGTTCTCTACATCCTTTAGCTCGAACTCAGGGGGTGTTTCGAAGCTAACGGTATATGTTACCTTCGGCGTCTTCTCCTCGAGCTCCACCTTTTCTAAGTAAACGTCTGCAACCGGCTGGAGTGAACTCTCCTTTATAGCCTCTTCCAAGGTCTTGTTGGCTACCTTCTTTCCTACCTCCTCCTCTATGTAATCCTTATACTTAGCCTTTATAAGCCATAGGGGTGCTGTTCCCTTTCTGAAGCCCTGTATCTCCACATTCTGTTTTAGATACTCGTAAACTTCATTTAAAGCATCCTGAACAAGGCTTCCCTCTACCTCTACCGTGAGCGCCTTAAAGAGACCTTCCTTTTCCTCGGTTTTTACCTTCATATTCTGTCCTCCTGAGGCTTATGCGGGTGGAGGGAGTCGAACCCTCACGCCCTTACGGGCACCGGATCCTAAGTCCGGCGCGTCTGCCAGTTCCGCCACACCCGCTAAAGTGAATATTATAATCCCTTTTCCTTCCTAAGAAGAGCCTCCGCCTCCTCTTCTGCCATCGGCTTACCGAAGTAATATCCTTGGGCGAGATCACAACCGAGCTCCTTTATAACCTGAAGTTGTTCACGAGTTTCCACTCCTTCCGCGAGGGTGCTAAGTCCTAAGGATTTTGAAAGGGTGACTATCGAAGAGATTATAGCCCTATCTACGTTGCTCGAAACGACGTTCTGGATAAAGGTCATATCCACCTTTATTATGTCCAACGGGAGCTTTTTAAGGTACGAGAGGGAGGAGTACCCAGTTCCGAAATCATCAACCGCTAACTTGAAACCGAGGGATTTCAACCTTTTCAGCGTTCTTATTGAGTCTTCAGGATTCTGCATAAGTGAGGTTTCCGTTATCTCAAGAGTTATCCTGCTTGCCGGAGCTTCCGTTTCCTTCAGGACTTCCACAACTCTATTTACGAATCTCCTGTCGAGAAATTGGGAGGGTGAGACGTTAAGGCTCATAAACACACCGCTCCACCTTTTTGCTCTTTTAAAAGCCTCTCTCATGACCCACCTGCCAACTTCCCTAATAAGTCCCATTTCTTCGAGCAAAGGTATGAACTTGGAGGGACTAATTAAACTTCCCTCGGGACTTTTCCATCTTAGGAGCGCTTCAAAACCCACCAATTTCTCATCCTGTATCCTGTACACAGGCTGGTAATGGAGCAGGAATTCCCCCCTCTCTAACGCTCTGTGGAGTTTACTCTTCATTATTAAAGTCTCATGAGCTTTTCTGTTCATCTCTTCGCTAAAGAAGGCAAAGTTCATCTTCCCCTCTTCCTTAGCTTTGTACATGGCCATATCGGCATTCTTTATCAGGACGGTTGGCTCATCTCCGTTATCTGGGTAAAGGGCTATGCCTATGGATGCGGAGAGGTAAACTTCCTCTCCGTTCGCATCGAAGGGCGTCTTAAATATGGAAAGAACCCTCTCACATATAGAAACTATCTGCTCCTCCCTTTCTACGTTCTGGATTACAGCCACAAATTCATCTCCTCCGAACCTCGCTACGGTGTCTATCTCTCTGAATACCGACGACAATCTCTTTGCCACCTGAACGAGTATTATGTCTCCTACCTCGTGCCCCATAGTATCGTTCACCGTCTTGAAGTAGTCGAGGTCTATGAAGAGTACTGCCACCTTTTTACCGCTTCTCTTGGCGTTGGCTATAGCGTTCAGAAGCCTGTCTCTTAAAAGCGTGCGGTTGGGCAGGCCTGTAAGGGGATCAAAGTAAGCCAAGCGTTTCAACTCCTCCATGTAGGACACCGCTTTCTTAGCCATATCTTCAAAGGACGCTGCCAGTCTGTTTATCTCAAAGACCGGGAAGTCTGGCAGGTCTATATGCGGGTTCCTTTCTATGTTGTCAGCTATGGCGGTTACCCTTGTAGAGAGCCTTTCTATGGGCATAGAAATAAGACCGCTTATAAACCTTCCCATGAAAAAGGATATCAGGGCTAAAACCATTATCGACATGTACTCGGCAGACAGGTCTCTAAACAGACTCATCATATAAGGCCTTACTTCTATTTCTGTTACAACCCTCCATCCCAAATCTTCCTTTAACTTATCCTCGCTGTAAAAGTAAGAATTCAGGTACTTTTCTATATCAAGGTTCGCCCCACTCCTTTCCTTAATGGACAGGAATAAACCTCCTTTTAATGGTACGACTTCTCCCGACTTGAACTCGTCCATAGGCTTTATTCCCTTACGGGTGGAGGTTATTACTCTTCCCTTTTTATCTATTAACGTTATGTATGTTCCCTTTCTTATTGAGAACTCTTCTATCACGTCCCTTACATAATCTAAGTTCAGACCACAGTATGCGTATCCTAAGAACTGTCCCTCCCTAACCGCCGGAACTGCTATTCCAATCACTGGACGAAGGGCAAACTTAGCCACAAAGACTTCCGTAAACGTGGGCTCGAGGGTTTCTTTTACCCGTTTATAGTAAGATCTGTAGTTGAAGCTGGTGCCTATCATATATTTTCCCTTGGGATTAACCTCGGGATAGAAGGCTATTGTGGTGGCGTTTCTATCAGCTATGTAGCAAGCGTGAAAGTCCTTAAAGGCTCTTCTTATAGCCTCCGTATCCTTCTGAAGCTGTTCTCTGTTTTCAGGTCCCCAGACAACAAGTCTGTTGGCGAGCTCCCTTACCGCGTTGAGGTGCATCTCCAGCCAGTAAGTTACGCTATCTTTCACGTTTTCCATCGCTATCCTTGTATCTTCTTTAGCTTTATTTATCATTTCCCTCTCGCTTCCCTTTGAGTCCAGAGCCGCATCTATGAACAGAGGTGATAAGGCAAGCATGAAGAGGGATGTGAATACAACTTCTCTGAAGTGTACGTTCTTCGCACCGGTGTGGTATCTGAGAAGAAGTATAACTAAGCTTGCTATGATGACGTTTATAAGACCGTTAACCGCGGATTTCAGGGATATAGTCAGGACCGCTTCTTTACCGAGTCCGAGGTATGCGAGTAGGGCTGAGTAGATCGGTATACCAAGCAGAATCCAGAAGAGCAGATCTGATATCAGTAGGTTGAGTCTGTACCTCTTTACAAGCAAGGAGACTACGGAGAACTCGAGCAATGTGACGGCGGTGAAGTACAAGTCCTGTGTTATAGCCGAGCTTACAGCTACGATCAGAGCTATCGGTGCGGCGTAAACAAGACCGAGTAGCTCAAGGGCGATGAAAAAAGAAACAGCACCGAAGGACAGCTTCAGGGTGTCAAGGAACATAGGTATCTGGAAAAAGCTCATTAGAAGGGCGAGAACTGAAAGAAAGACCAAACCGATCAGCTTCCCCTTACCCCTCATAGGTTTCCTCTATAATCCCTCCTCCTAAGAGTGTGTCTCCCGTATAAAATGCCGCTACCTGTCCGGGGGTTATCCCCCTGACGTCTTCCTTCAACTTTACGACATATCCATCGGATATTTCTTTCAATTCTTCAAGGGGAACAGGAACGTGGTTGTACCTTATCTGAACTACAACTTCCTTCCACTTTTCCAAAGGAACGTGAAGGTTAAGATCTTTTATAACGAAGGTATCGTTATACAGGTATTCTTCTTCACCCACAACCACCGTGTTTGTAGATGGGTCTATATCTACCACATAGACGGGCTTCCCGTAAGATACTCCAAGCCCCCTTCTCTGCCCTACGGTGAAGTTATATATACCGCTGTGCTTCCCTAAGACCTTTCCAGAAACGTGCTTTATAAATCCTTCTCTTCTCCCAACCCTCTCTTCCAGATACTTTCCGGGCTTCTTACCCATTAGGAAACAAACGTCCTGGGAGTCTCTTTTCTCGGCGACCTCAAGTCCGTACCGACGTGCTATTTCTCTCACCTCCTCCTTCGTCATTTTCCCGAGGGGAAATTCCAAAAGTTCAAGATCTTCCTTCTTTACCAGTGCAAGGAAGTAGGACTGATCCCTTCTCCTGTCCACTCCTCTCCTTATAACCCTTCCCAACTCGGGATTATCCTCTATCCTTGCGTAGTGACCTGTGGCAAGCCTATCTATATCGGCAACAGCCTTAAGATACCTTGCAAAGTATCCCGTTTTTACCTCCCTGTTGCAGATGGCACAGGGGTTAGGCGTCCTGCCGCTCAGGTACTCTTCGATGAAGTAGTCTATGACCTTATCTTTAAAGATCTTCTCCCAATCGAAGGTCAGGTGAGGAATGCCGAGCTTTTGAGATACCGCTGCAGCGTCCCTAACGTCCTTTGGCGAACAGCAGACGTTGTGGGAACCCTCTATTTCGCAAGCTTCTACAGAATGAAACCTGAGAGTTACTCCTATTACCTCGTGCCCTTGCTTTTTAAGCAGTAGAGCGGTTACGCTGCTATCGACACCACCGCTCATTCCAACGGCTATCCTCATAACCGATTTAATTTATCTCTTCTTGAAGAAGCTGGAAGTGAAAAATTCGTAAATGAATCTTACAACCTTAGGGTCGAGTTCCCACCTTTTCATCAAGTTTTCGTCTTCTTTAATTAGCTCTGCAGCCTTTACGATGAGGTTATGGGGTGGTTCGTTTTCTTTTAAAATTCCTATGGAGAGCATGCCTATGAAGGTTTTCCTGAGATCTTCGATAATTCCTTCCATCATCATGTCAAATCCGAACCTCTCGTATATATCCTTTCTATCCTTTTCTTCCTTCCTGATAAGCCCCTTGGCAAAGGCACACATCTTAGCCCACGTTTCTAAAGTTTTTTCCCATTCTTTCCTTGGGAGCCCCTCTAACTCTATGTAGATATAGTTCAAAAGGTAGCGGGCTACATACTCCTTGGCATTATCTAAAGTTTCAAAGCCAACCGGTCTTTCTTCTCTCTTCAGGAGGTTTGTGAGATCTTTTTTCATGTCTTTCTCAACCCTTGAAGTATGTCAAGGGGAATATCCTTGAGTTTATGTTGTTCATCTTATCCACTAACTTTTCGAACCGGATTTCTGTCCGACTTTCTATCTTATCTATCCTGTTCTCAAGACTTTCCACCTTACTGTTCGGTTGCTTTGCTTGAAGTGTCTGAACCAGAAACTCCCTTGTTATCCTCTTGGCAGCAGATTTCATCGCTCTTAAATTTACCTCTCCTTTGCAAGCCCGTCAAGGAAGCCCTTTATCCTCTCTCCCCATTTCTTAGCTTCAAAGAGTATTCTCTCTTCATCGAGTGTCTTTAACTCCCTCTTCTCCATGAGCACCCTTCCCTTGCATATAACCGTGTCTATGTCCGAGGACTGGGCGGAGTAAACCACCTGAGCTACGGGATCGTAGAGGGGTTGCAGGTGGGGACTCTCGGGATCTATAAGTATCAAGTCAGCCTCGTAACCTTCCTCTATCCTCCCAGCCCTTATACCTACGGCGGAAAAGCCGTTCTCCGTGGCTATCCTTAGGGCTGTTTTGGCGTCCATAGCCTTGGCGTCCATCGTAGCTCCTTTGTGGAGCTTTGCCATAGTGGCCATCTCTTCCAACATGTCGAGGTTATCGTTGGAGGCGGACCCGTCCGTTCCGAGGCAAACGTGAATTCCCTTTTTAACGTATTCGGGTATGGGAGCTATCCCCGAAGCGAGCTTAAGGTTGCTCTCGGGACAGTGGGCTATCTTAGCGTTTCTCTCTCTGACAATTTCCATCTCCTCCTCGTCGAGCCAGACCATGTGAGCGCAGAGAACCTTATCGGAGAGAAAACCGATACTTTCGAGGTGCCTGACGGGTGTCCTTCCATACTCCTCCCTTATTCTCTCTACCTCTCCCTTCGTCTCGGCTACGTGTATGTGGAGGTAGAGATCAAATTCTTCGGCAAGCTCCTTAGCTTTCATGAGGGTGTCCGGTGAGCAGGTGTAGGGTGCGTGGGGACAGATGACTGGGAAGACGAGATCGTCTCCCCTAAGGCTCTCGGCGAACTCTTTCGCTCTCTTTATGTACTCCTCTGGAGTCTTCGCCACCTTTGTTGGGAAGTCTAAGATCCCGAAGCCAAGACCTGCCCTTATCCCAGCTTCCTTTGCTACCTCTCCCACCTCCTCCTCAAAGAAGTACATGTCCATAAAGAGCGTGGTTCCCGACCTTATCATCTCCAAAATACCAAGCTCCGCCCCCGTTCTGACGAACTCGGGAGAGACGAACTCTCCCTCGAGAGGCCAGATGACCTTCTGGAGCCAGTCCATCAGAGGAAGATCCGCACCTATACCCCTAAGCAAAGACATGGGGACGTGGGTGTGCATGTTGGCGAAGGAGGGGAGAGCTATCTTACCGCCTGCGTTTATTGCGTGGTCGGCTTCCGCCTCTATACGCGTGTCGATTTTATATATCCTGCCATTCCTTATGGCAATGTCTACGGTCCCCCTGCCGGGCAGAAGGGCACCTCTGATCAGCAGGTCGTGTCTCTCCATAGGAGAGAGAATTTTACCACTTAAGCTCGTTAGCCTTGGCGTAGGTCTGGGGCTTTCTCTGGAAGAAGTCGGTCTTGGTGTTGTTTATCTTCCTGAAGTCGTCTATCCACTTCATCGGGTTCTCAGTGATCTCGGGATACAGTGGCTCAAATCCTATCTGGGTGATCCTGAGGTTTCCGAGATACTTGATGTACCTGTCTATCAGCTGGTTGTTAATACCGAGAATCTGGTCCTGGGTTACGTACTGACCCCACTTTATCTCCTGATCTACAGCGTACTTGAAGTACTCCCTTATCCACCTCTTTATCTCCGGTGTGAAGAGCTCCGAGTTCTCCTTCTGGAGGGTCAGGATCATGTTCCTGAAGAGGGTAACGTGGGTAAGCTCGTCTCTGTTTATGTACTTGATCTGCTGGACGGTGTTGGTCATCTTCCCCTGCCTTCCGAGGGTGTAGAAGAAGGCAAATCCCGAGTAGAAGTAGAGGGACTCTAAGATGTAGTTCCCGATGACCGCCTTTATGAAGTTCTCCTCCGTTGGTTTTTTTATAAACTCGTTGTAAACTTCCGCCACCACCTGATTTCTCTCAAGGAGCTTTTCATCCTCCCTCCAGTAGTTGTATATCTCGTCCGCCTTTATAGGGTCGACCACGGACTCCAAGATGAACTGATAGGAATAGGCGTGAACCGACTCCTGAAACTCCTGAGCGGTCAGGGCCATCTCTATCTCCGGAGCGGTTATCATCCTCGCAAAGTCCTTGAGCATGTCCACCTGAAAGGAGTCTAAAGCTATCAGGAAGGAGAGAACCAGTTCGTAGGCTCTCCTCTCGTAGTCCGACAGGACTCTCTCGTACTGTTTCTTGTCCTCCATGAGCGGGATCTCCTCGGGTATCCAGAAGTTGGAAAAGCCCATAGTCTTGTAAAGATCGAAAGCCCAGCCGTACTTGATGTTGTTGAGCTCTATAATGTTGGTCGGGTTCCCCTTTATCACCTTCCTCTTTGCGGCGTCCCTTTCCCCTTCTGGGTTGAAGATAAGCTTCCTCTGGAGAACCTTCTCGGAACTCTCTATCATCCTTCTACCTCCTCCACCTATTTAATTTCGTTCTTTTTAACTCCTTTTAAAGCCCTAAACAGCACAGCTCTCGCACTCGTCTATGTCGAGAATGGACTTGCTTCTGAGGTAGTAGATCGTCTTCAGCCCGAGCTCCCAGGCGAGCTGGTATATCTTCGATAGAGTAGGACCGTCTATCTTCTCAGGATCTACAAACAGGTTCAGAGACTGAGCCTGATCTATCCACTTCTGCCTGACCGCCGCCGCCCTTATCACCCACTCCTGATCTATGTTGTAGGCACTCTTGTAATGCCAGAAGAACCTATCTATCTCCGGAGGGACCTGAGGAAGTATCCCACTCATGTTCTCCTCTTTGTAATACTTGGCGAAGATCGGGTCCACCGAAGGGGTCGCTCCCAAGATAAGGGAGGTGCTGCCTGTCGGCATCAGAGCTATAAGGTAGGCGTTCCTCATGCCGTGCTCTCTGACATCCTCGGCGAGTTCCCTCCAGGGGAGGTTGTTCCCGTTCTCCTTAGAGTTCTCTTCGATATCCTCTACCTTCCTTCCGAAGAATATACCCCTGCTCCAGTCCGAGCCGTCGAAGAGTCTGTACTTACCCCTCTCCTTTGCAAGCTCCATCGATCCCTTCACGGCGTAGAAGGCTATGAGCTCGAAGAGCTTATCTGCAAACCTCAGATGCTCCTCGCTCTCCCACTGGATCCCGTTCTTTACCAGACAGTAGTGGTAGTTGGAAACACCTATCCCGATAGCTCTGTATCTCTTGTTCGTATACTCGGCTTCTGGGATTGCGTAGTAGTTCATCTCTATGACGTTGTCTAAGAGTCTCACCAGCTTGGGAACAACCTTTTCCATCATCTCCTTAGTGTGAACCTTTCCGAGGTTTATCGATCCCAAGTTGCAGACCACAACGTCCCCGGATTTCTTCCTGTAGGTTATCTCCCCGGTTTCAGGATCGAGTTCCTTTCCAATGTGTTTCGTGATGCTCATGTTCTGGATTATTTCATGGCATAGGTTGCTCGAGTAAACCACACCCGCGTGCTTGTTGGGGTTAATTCTGTTGGCATGATCCCTGAAGAAGATGTAAGGCTCTCCTGTTTCGAAGGCTACCGTGAGTAACCTCTTCCAGAGTTCGAAGGCGTCCACCTCCTTCTTGGCTTCCGGAGGGAGCTCTTTCTCGAGTCTCAGATACTCCTCCTCGAAGGCTTCCCCCCACAGGTCCTCGAGGTTCTTACCGTCCCTTATGTTTTTCGTGTAGTAAGGATCCATCAGGGTCCACTTCTCCCGGTTCTTGACCCTCCTCATAAATATGTCGGGGATTGAGACGGCAGGATGTATGTCGTGGGCCTTCTTCCTCTCGTCTCCTGCGTTGGTCTTAACCTCCAGAAAATCGAGGATGTCCTTGTGCCATATATCGAGGGTTATCGAGGCTGAACCTTTTCTCATGCCGAGCTGATCTACGTAAGTCATAACATCGTTTATCACCTTCACAACGGGGATTACTCCTGAGCTCGCGCCTTTGAACTTCCTTATGGGGGCTCCCGTAGCTCTAAGCTTTCCTATGTAAATCCCCAGTCCTCCCGCATGCTTTGAGATCTGGGCGGCCTTCTGGACGTTGTCAAATATGTCGTAGAGATCATCGTCCACCGTTAAGATAAAGCAGGAGGATAGCTGGGTTATGGGACGCCTTGCGTTCATGAGAGTGGGCGTGGCAACCGTTACGAGGTGTTCGGAAAGAAGATCGTAGAACTCCTTAGCCCACCTTACCCTCTCCTCCTTTTTCTCGGGAAGGGCGAGGGTCATCGCTATGAGGAGATACATCTCCTGAGGGAGCTCTATTACCCTCCCTTCCTCGTCCCTCGCCAAATACCTGTCGGCGAGTATCTTTATCCCTGTGTAGTTGAAGTAAAGATCCCTCTCCGGCTTTATATAACGTGCCAGCTCTCTTATCTCCTCCTCGGTGTACTCCTCTATCAGATACTTCCCGTAAATTCCCTTCTTCGCATACTCCTTCAGAAAATCGTAGAATCCTTCCATGTCGTAGGGTTTATACTCCTTCGAGAGCTCGTCCCTGACCTCGTACCCTCTTATGTGGGCTACCTTCTTGTAAAGGTCGTAGAGCAGAAGTCTCGCTGCCGCGTACTGCCAGTCGGGAGTTTCGGGAGAGACCTTTTCCGCCGCTGTTCTAATAAGAACCGCCTGTATCTCCTCGGTTGTTATCCCGTCCCTGAACTGGATCTGAGCGTCCGTCTCGAGCTCAAGGGGATCTACGTTAAGCCCCTTGAAGGCAAACTCCAAGGCTATCCTGATCTTGTTTATATCAAGCTTCTCCCTTCTTCCACTTCTCTTTACAACTTCCATGACTGTCCCCTCCATGAGGGTATTTTAGAGGTCGGCAGGAAACCTCCGTATGACCCTATATCGTTGGCTCAGCTCAAAAATTTATCCAGTAGCGAAAGTGATTGATAATTCTATCACACATAGGTCTTTCTTTTCCTGAACATCAGGAAGGCTATTATCTCCGCCACCGCCCTGTAAAACTCTTGAGGGATCTCGTCCCCTATGTCTACGGCGGGGTACATGGCTCTTGCGAGCTCAGGCTTTCTTACAACTGGAACCTCATTCTCCTCAGCTATTCTTACGATTCTCTCCGCCACTGTACCCTTGCCCTTGGCAACGACCACCGGAGCTTTATCCTTTTCAGCATCGTACCTCAGGGCTATCGCTATGTGGGTCGGGTTTGTTATCACGACGCTTGCCTTCGGAACTTCAGCCATCATCCTGCCTCTTGCCATCTCCCTCATGCGGGACTTTACCTTAGCTTTTATTTCCGGATGACCTTCGAGCTGTTTAAACTCTTCCTTGACCTCTTGCCTTGACATCCTGATCTTCCTCTCGTACTCCCATTTCTTATAAGCAAAGTCCAAAAGGGCTATGAAGAAAGCTACGACTCCGAGGATGAGAACAACCTTAAGTAGGAGGTCTATTAAAAACCTAAGTCCTTCCACGAGGGGCATCTGGGAGGAGCCCAAGATAAGTCCGAGACTTCCCTTAAGAACGAATAGGGCTATACCGAAAAGCAGGAGAGCTTTAAGAGAGTTTTTAGATAGCTCGAATAGAGTGGTGAGGGAGAGCATCCTCTTGAAACCTTCGATGGGATTTAGCCTTTCCCACTTGAACTGCAAGGGTTTTAGCGTAAAGATAAAGCCGAACTGGGCTACATGGGCGCCAATGACGAGGATTACCGTTATTACGAAGAAGGGAACGAGGAGCTTCACCACGTTTGTGAAGGACTCCTTTATAACAGTCCCCGAGAGTATGTTGAACTCCGCCGGCTTTATCCCAGAGATGGCGAGGAGGAAACTGACTATCTCACGAAAAATGAGTGCTCCGCTGAAGAAGATCACCAAGGAGGAGATGAGAACGGTTAGGGAGGAGGCTATTTCTACACTTTTAGCTACGTTTCCCTCCTGCCTTAGCTTCCTCCTCCTGTAAGGAGTAGCCTTCTCCGTCTTGTTCTCCTGTGCCATCTCCCCAGAGCCTTTAAATATATGCTCCTATCCTGAACTAACAAACCTTAGGAAGTCGAGCATATATTCCCTCATGTGGGCTACCAGAACTATACCGAGGACGGGGATAGAGAGCATGAAAACTATAAGCCCTACTGCCACCTGAAGGGGGAGCCCGACCATGAAGACGTTTATCTGGGGGATAAACCTGTTTATCACCGCGAGGATAACGTTGGTCAGAAGTGCCGCTACCAGAACCGGCAGTGCCATCTTCACACCGAAGGCGAAGCTCTTGTAGAAAAGTTCTAACATAACCTTCCCGTTTAAGGAGTAAATGTCGAAGGAACCTATAGGAACGCTCTTCAGGCTACCAGCAAGACCCATGTAGATAGCTTCCGCTCCCCCGAGGGATAGGAACAAGGTAGAAGCAAGGAGTGTCGAGAGGCCCGCCAAGACCGTAGTCTGCGGTTGTTGAGGGAGGAACATGGTCAGAAACCCGAGACCGGAGCTGACCGCTATAACCTCCCCCGCCACAAAGAAAGCATCGAACAGGAGCCTTAAGAAGAAACCGGCGAGGAATCCGAAGATCACTTCCGACAGGGCGAGCCTGAGTAGGGTTAGTGAGGAGTCTATCTCTAAGGGCTTTATGTCTGAGAAGTAAAGGAGGGAGACCGCCAAGGCGAAAGCGAGGTAGGCTCTCACGAATGTAGGAAGGAAGAAGGTCCCAAAGAGGGGAACCATAAATACGAAGGAGAAGACCCTCAGGAAAAGGAGGAGAATGGTTAGTAAGCTGTTAGTATCCAAGACTATCATCTTATCCAGAGAGGTATATTCACGAGAATCTCCTTCGTAAAGTCCACGAGCTTACCTATCATCCAACCGCCGAGGAGGAATATGGTTAGCATCGCGGCAACTATCTTGGGAATGTAAGCTAAGGTCATCTCCTGTATCTGAGTGGCAGCCTGGAATACGCTTACCACGAGACCTACGAGGAAGGTAGCAAGGAGAACCGGCATGGCCAAAAGGATAGCCATCTCCAAAGCCTTCTGACCCAAGGAGAGAATCAAATCCGAGCTCATCACCGACCTCCTACTGATAACTCCTCACAAGGGATAGAACCACAAGCTCCCACCCATTGGCAAGAACGAAGAGCATTATCTTAAAGGGGAGGGATATTATCTGAGGAGGTATCATTATTATTCCCATCGAGATCAGAATAGAAGCCACAACGAGATCCACTATCAGAAAGGGGATGTAGAGAAGGAACACTATCTCGAAGGCGGTCGTTAGCTCACTCACCATGAAGGCTGGAATCAGTATAGATAGGGGTATATCCTCTGGAGACCTCATATTCTCCCTCTCTTCCTTTTTGAGATCGGCTACCTCGAGAAAGACCTCCACGGTGTCCTTCCTCGTCTGCTTGATCATAAAATTTTTGATGGAGCCCGAAACCCTGTCGAAGAACTCCTGATCACTGATCTGCTCCTTTACGTAGGGCTGGAGGGCATTTGTATTTATGTCCTCGAATACGGGTTTCATTATGAAGAAGGTAAGGAAAAGGGCGAGGGAGATTATTACCTGATTGGGAGGAACCTGCGGTATCCCGAGAGCCTGTCTTAGAACAGAGAGAACAACCACAATCCTTATAAAAGACGTGGTCATTATAAGTATGGAGGGAGCAAGGGCGAGAATTGTCAGTAAGATCAGTAGCCTTATGGAGGTGTCTAAGTTCCCCTCACCTATTCTCAGCTCTATCGGGGGGATTACTCTCTCCTGAGCCAGAGCTGTAGAAGCGAGTATCAGGAGAGGTGTCAGAATCCTTATCATCTTCCCTATATATTACCTCAGCTCCCTTCTCTCCCACAGCAAGCACATAGGTTTTCCCTTTTATCTCCAGTTCTACTATGAAGACGTTCTTAGTTATAGGAGAGACCTTCTTTATTTCAAAACTTCCCTTCCCTCCAAAACCTCTAAGTCCTACAAACCTTCTTAGGACATAAGGGAGGATAATAACCAGAAGCGCCAGAACAACGAGCAGGGAAAGAAAAACCTTTATCAGGTACTCCGTAAAGTCCATCACTCAGCTTGAACAACGAACTCGGTGAAATAGACGTTCCTAACCCCTCCTTGAACAAGGATAGTGTTTATCCTCTTTATGATCTCCAGCTTGAGCTGTTCCCTCCCTTCTGGAGATCGGAGTTCCCTCGAAGTTTTGTTTGATAGTATTTCTATTATTGCATCCCTTATTATTGGCTCCCTCTTCTGAACCTCTAAGACAACTTCAGGGGACGAAAGTTCTAAGGTTATAGACACCCTCGCGTACATCGTAAGTTCGGGATCGGCAAGGTTGACTATGAAGGCGGGTTCCAACTTATACATCACCCCGACAGCCTCTGGAGAGACCTGAGGCTTTGGAACCTCCTCCTTTTTCTGCTCTTCTTTCTTCATAAAAAGAAAGTAGTAAGCTCCCCCTCCACCTGCGATTAAAAGGATGAGGAGAAGGAGGACCGCGAGGAGGAGCTTGCCCTTGCCTCCGCCGGTCTTCTCCTCCGCCTGCTGTGCCTCCCTCTCCTCTTCAGCCATGGCTCTGATTATCTAACAAGATTGACCGTCTCGTCAAGTATGGTATTTGCCGTAGTTATCACCCTTGCGTTCGCCTGGTAGGCTCTCTGAGCAGTTATTAGGTTTATAAACTCCTTCGCTATGTCCACGTTGGACATCTCGAGCATTCCCGATCTTATCTTTTCCGATCCTCCAGGGACTAATATGGTAGGTGTAGTTATAGATGTATATAAGTTAGCTCCTTTCTTGATTAACTCTTCTGTATCTGTGAATAGGGCAATAGCAACTCTATATAAAGGTTTTGATTTACCGTTAGAGTACACTCCAACGACCGCTCCATCTTCAGATAATACGAACACATCTATTAGATCGCCCTTGGTGTAACCATTTTGTTCCATAGTAACTACGAAATCTCCGGAATATTGATTAAGATATGAATTAGTTATAGGGTCACCGTTATCTGTAGCAAAGCTAGTGTCAGCCTCTCCTATGTATATCCGCCAATCCGAAGCTGAAGGAAATTCTCCCCCACCGGGGGTAGTTGTTCCCCCGCTGTATGGTTGTGTTAGCTTGCTAGGATCCAAATAAAACATAAGCTTGTTACCTACCGTTTCTGAAAGAACATCATCTCCAGAATCATCTATAGGGCTCCCAGCAGGATCAAAAGTTACTGTCCAATTACCTTGTATATCACTAACTCCATCCCCGTCTATATCAGCAAGAAAGAGGATTTGCCATTCATTGGTATTAGTCTTTATAAAGAAGAAGTCACCTGCATATTCTTGTCCAAGAGAGTCATATATTGTAACGGTATATCTGTAATTATATATATCCGGATTTTCGTATATATCTTCTATCCCGTTACTATTACTATCAGTTCCAGGTGTGTATGCCGTCTTGGTTTGTGCATCCGCATTCAGATTTGTAGGCTGAAGGAATCTTATTTCGTTAGTAGCTTGCGGTGGGAGTTGTGTTTCAATTTTAATATCTTCAGGGCTTGTCCCTATTGTATTGCCTTGCTCGTCCACCCTAAAGCCCTGTAGTTTGAGTCCTGCAGAGTTGACCATGAAGCCGTCCCTGCTTATTCTGAACTGACCATCACGTGTGTAATACCTGTTTTGAGTTACAGGATCATCCAGTATAAACAAACCTCTCCCCTGAATGGCAAGATCTGTATTTATTCCCGTTTGTTTAAAGTTACCTATAGTCCATATCTTCTGCGTGCTATCAACTACTGAACCAGCTCCGTAGGTGGTTGACTTAAGAGTTCCGGTTACCGTATTTAGACCAACGGTCACGGATGAAATCACATCTTGAAAAAGGGGTCTTTGAGCTTTGAAGCCTATAGTATTAACGTTCGCCAAATTATCAGAGGTTACATCGATCCAAAAGCGGGAAGAATCCATTCCGGTTACTGCATTAAAAAACCCCCTAATCATCTCTTAACCTCCTGTATAAATTATCTGAGAGGCAGACGCCTGCCTCCCAGAGAGGAGATCCAACATGAGGTCCCCGTTTATAACACCCGCCGATTTAACCGAGTCCTTGAAGCCAAGTTGAAGTCCGGGAACTTCATAGTCCCCTTTGACGAACTTGACGGTGTATTGCCCTTTGGGAAGATCGGATATATCAATACTGTTTAACCCCTTCTCTATATCCATCTCTATCCTCTTTACTAATTCGTCGCCGTCGTATATTTCTACCTTTACATTTTGAATTCTCTCACCAGAAAGAACGTAGTACTCTCCGCCTTTTATCGTATCAATAGTATCTGTAGCAAAGACAAACTCCTTGCCGATCAGGTTTATTGTCTGCATGAAGGTTATCTGGTTCATCCACGCTTTGAAGTTTTCCATAAAGAACTTCATATCAGTGTAAAATCTGATCTGGTTAAGCCTCACCATATCTTCTAAGGATTTAGAAAGATCCTGTTGATTGAAGGGATCCTGAAACTTCAGGGTCTCGAGGTATATCTTCATGAAATCCTCAGCCGACATGGTGTCGAAGGACTGGACGTAATCGGGACCAACTATCTTCGGCTCTTTAGGTTTTACCTCGTAGGGGTTGGTTCTGCTGATTCCGTCCACGCTCATTTCATTTCCCCCTGCTTTCTCTTAAGCTCCTGAGCCAATATCTCTCCGAAGCTCTTAGCTTCTGTCTTAGGCTTCTTTCCTGCGAGGGCTCCCTTCAGATCGTAAATCCTCTTTTCCTTTTTGAGAACGACCTCCTTGTCCTTCACCTCCACCTTCAGGATGTCTCCTTCCTTCACTCCGAGCTTCTTCCTTACATCGCTCGGCAGAGCTATCAAGCCTCTCGCCATAACCTTAACGATCTCATCCATGGCTGTATATTGATATCGGAACCTGTCAAAAATTTTTTAGGGTCAAATTAGCAAAAATGTCATGACGATACGGAAGGTTTGATAAAATCCCTTTTCATGAAGCTCTTGGACACTTCTGTTCTCTTAGAGTTCTTTTCCGGCTCCGAGGAGGAGGTGGACAGGATAGATACGCTCTTCAGGGAGCTTGAGAGGCAGAAGGAGAAGCTCTTGGTAACCGAAGAGGTGATAGTGGAGCTCGTTTACTTCCTCGATCAGGTCTACGGATGGGAGAGGGAGGTGGTTGCGGATGTGGTCAACACCGTCATGCTCGACAGCCTCTTCAGCGTTGAGAACAGGGAAGCCATCCACGAAGCGGTCAAGATCTACACCAAAACCAAGCTCGGCTTTATAGACTGCCTGAAGGCGGCTAAGGCGAAGAGGAGAAAGATAAAAGAAGTTATTACCTTCAACAAGAGGTTTGAAAAAACTGGCGTCAAGCCTCTTCTCCCCTGAGCACGGAGTAAAGCTCACTTAAAGATCTGAGACTGTCCTCAAAGGAGACACCCTTCCTGTAATCCTGACGGAAGAAGGAGTCTATAAGCTCCTTGTGCTCCAAGACCTTGTCCACCGCTGGATTGGATCCTCTTTTGTAAAGGCCAAGGTTGACGAGGTCTTCCATCGATTCGAAGGAACTGAGGAGCTCCCTTATATACATCGCCATCCTCATGTGCTCTTCGGAGACGAGCTTCGGCATAAGCCTCGAGAGGCTCTTTACGGGATCAACTGCTGGGAAGAGTCCGGCGTTTGCCCTCTTCCTCGATAGGACTATGTGACCGTCGAAGACCCCCACCAAGGCGTCCGCCACGGGATCTAAAGTGATGTCGTCACCTTCCACGAGGACGCTGAATATACCTGTTATGCTCCCGCCGCTCCTGAAGTTCCCGCAGCTCTCGACTATGTTGGTCATCATGTGGAAGACGGAGGGGGTGTAGCCCTTGAGGGTGGGAGGCTCCCCCGCCGCGAGGCCTATCTCCCTCTGAGCCATAGCGAACCTCGTGATCGAGTCCATCACAAGCAGGACGTCCGCTCCTCTGGAGGCGAAGTGCCTTGCGTGAACTATCGCGCTTAGAGCTCCCTTAACCTTGACTACGGGCGGCTCGTCAGCGGTTGATACAACGACCACGCTCTTTTTGAGACCTTCGCCCAAGATGTCCTCTATGAACTCCCTTACCTCCCTTCCCCTCTCTCCTATGAGTGCAAGGACAACAACGTCCGCATCGCTGTAGTTGGTTATCATCCCCAGCAGTGTACTCTTCCCAACGCCGGCACCGGCGAAAATACCGACCTTCTGACCCTTTCCAAGAGTAAAGAGGGCGTTTATCGATCTCACCCCCGTATCGAATATCTCGCCTATCCTTGCTCTCTCTAAGGGATTTATATTCGAGAGCTCTATCGGAAGTCTCTCGGCGGTATAAATAGTTTTTCCGTCCAAGGACTCACCGAAGGGGTTTACAACCTTCCCTAAGAGGGGTTCTCCAGTTTGGGTCGAGACCCTCTCGCTCCTTATGAGGACCCTGTCCCCCGGCTTTATGCCGGAGAGCCTCCCATAGGGCATGACGATACATCTGTCCTCGTTGAAGCCTATAACCTCGCCGTATATCCTCTTCCCACCCGAAGGGTATATCTCCACGAGATCTCCCGTCGCGCTTCCCGGATTGTAAGCCTCAAGGTAAATCCCGCTTACCTTTACAACCTTTCCGTAAATCTTAACTCCCTTCAAGGACACGCCTTACCGCCTCCCTGAAGACTTCCTCGAGGGCTTCTTCGTGCTTTCTCTCGATGATGAACTTGGGTGTTTCTATCCTGACCTCTCCGGGTTTTATCTCTTCGCTCGAGACCACCTCTATATCTACCTTCTCTCCCAGCTTTTCTTTTATACCTCCTATGAACTCTAAAACGCTTCCCATATCGGCTGGATTGAGAACCACCCTGACGCTGCCTTTAAGATCGACGAACTTCTCGAAGACCTCATCGAGTATCTTGAGTAGGAGCTCCTCCCTCGGAAGAACGTCCGTCATGAGAAACTCCCTGAGAACCTCTTTTGAGAGATTTATGAAGCCGTTCCTTAGTTCTTCTTTTGTCTTTGAAAGACTCTCTTCTATCTTCTCGGCCACTTTCTCCGCTATCTCCCTCTCTATCTCAAGGTTTTTTAACCTCTCGGATATCTCCTCGAGCTTCCTGTCTCTCTCCTCCACCTCCTGTCTGAGCCTCTTTACCTCTTCCAAAAGCTCCCTGTTCTCCCTCTCGAGTCTCTCTAACTGTTCCTCCAGCTCCCTCAGCCTCTCCTCCGCTATCCTCTTCTCCTCCCTTAGTCTCTGAACCTCGTCCCTGAACTTAAGGCTCTCCCCCAAACCGGTACCGAAGAGGGGCTTGAAATCTTTAGACATAGGCTTCTTCTCCTCCGAGCTCTATCTTCCCTTCGTCTATGAGCTTCCTTATCACCGCAACGACCTGCTTCTGAGCCTTTTCCACCTCCGACTTCTTGACAGGACCGAGGGCTTCCATGTCCTCCTGCATTATCCTCGCCGCTCTCTTAGACATATTGGAGAAGAACTTTTCCTTTATGTCTTCTGGTGCACCCTTTAGGGCTATTATCAGGGTGTTCTTGTCCACAGCCTTCAGCACCTCTATTATCGCCCTGTTGTCGAGCTTCCGGATATCCTCGAAGGTAAACATTTTCTCTCTTATCCTCTCTTCCAGGGTGGGGTCCTCTTCCCCTATCCTCCTCAGAAGATTCTCCGCCGTTTCCTTGTCTAACATGTTCATGAGTTCCGCGGCTATTGCTACCCCCTCCTGCTTCTTCAGACCTCCCGTTATCCCGAGAGCCTTTATCTCCTCCGTGATCGTCTCTATAAGCTGTCTGAGGAACTGGGGAGAGATGTTTTCGAGGGTGGCTATCCTCTTTACCACCTCGAACCTGAGGTTTTCGGGGAGCCACTGGATAACCTCCGCCGCCTTCCTCGGAGTGAGCTGGGAGAGCAGGACGGCTATGGTCTGAGGATGCTCGTTCTTTATTAAGCCTACGAGAACCCTCGTATCTATCTTCTCGAGCTGTTCTATTCCCTCCGCTACACCGGCGGTACCCAGCAGGTTCTTTATCCTCTCATATACCTCCGGGGGGAGGACACTCTGAAGCTGTTCAAGCAGCGTTTCAAGGTTAGAGTACTGGGTAGCGACGTAGCTGTAATCCTGAAGAAACTCCCTCACCGCCGCTTCTATATCGCTGGGACTGAGGTCTTTCAGTCTTGAAGCGGTTAGAAATATCTTCTGAATGTCCTCTTCAGAAAGCTCTTTGAGTATCTTCGCGGCAACGTCGGGAGGCATTGACATCAGTAAGACCGCTGCCTTTTCTACCTTAGAAAGCTCTTTCCCCGTAGCCTCTGCCATACTCTATTATTAAAACCCCAAAAATCCAAAGTCCTCGGTCTTCTTTTGAATATAACCCTTCTGGACGAGCTTACCCTCTAATACCGTTATCCATCTCTCGGGTATGCACCCTTTGGGGCAGTAAATATTACAGTTGCTACAGTGAACGCATAGCTGTAGGTTCAAACTGTTTATCTCTTCCAACCTCTTTTCCCCTTCGCCGTCCCTTACGTCCTCCACTATCCTGTACAGTCTTGTCAGAAGCATGGGACCACCGAAGTCCTTTCCCTCTGCAAGGGGAGGACAAACGTTGTTGCATATATCGCAGAGGATGCAGTCCCATGCCTTAGAGAGCTTCCTGACGTCCCCGGGTTTCACAGCAGTACTTTTCTCCTTGGGAATTAGCCACGCCCTTCCCCTTTTCAACCTGTCCACGAGAGGATCGTGGGATACGACGAGGTCCTTCACGGGTGCTGAGTTGTCGACGGGCTCTATTAACACCTCATCCCCGCTTACCCTCGTGTTGCAGGCGAGTCTGTGCTCCCCGTTCACCTTTACAGCGCAGGTTCCACATATCGAAGCTCTGCACATGGCCCTGAAAGATAACGTCGGATCGAAGTTCTCCCTGATTCGGTAGAGAAGTTCAAGGACGGTAGGGTTGTCCTCGGCGGGAACCTCGAACTCCTCCAGCTTGTACTCCCCTCCTACAAACCTGCGTACTTTCACCCTCATGGAGATTAAAGATACGCTTTAGGAACCTTAGTTTCCATTCCGGAGAACTTTTGATATTATTCGTGCTCCTGTCAGAGTTTGTTCGACAGCTCTACAAACTCCTCGAGCTTCTTCTTAGCCTTTCCGCTGTCTATCGACTCCCTCGCCATCTCGAGGGCTACCTTTCTATCTTCGGTCTTCCCTGAGACAAGTATTCCAAAGGTGGCGTTCAGGAGAACTATGTCCCTGTGGGGACCTTCCTCGCCCTCTAAAACGGAGAAGCCCATACGGTAGCTCTCTTCGGGGGAGGCTGCACACACCTGATCGAGCTTTCTCCTCTCGAAGCCGAGTTCCTCGGGAATGAACTCGTAAAGCTTGACCTCTCCACCAGAGACCTCCCCGATCAGTGTGGTGTCCGACAGGGAGATCTCGTCTATGCCGTCCTTACCGTGGACGACAAAAGCCTTTATTATGCCGAGCCTGTTTAGAACGTGAGCCAATCTGTCCACGAGCTTGTCGGAGAAAACTCCCAAGAGCTGCCTCTTAGCCCCCGCCGGGTTCGAAAGGGGTCCGACAAGGTTGAAAATCGAGCGAACGCCTACCTCCCTTCTCGGACCTATGACCCTCTTCATAGCGGGGTGAAAGAGGGGTGCAAACATGAAGCCTATACCTATCTCCTCTATCATCTTAGCCACCTTGTCCGCCGGAAGGTCTATCTTCGCCCCCGCCTGTTCCAAGAAGTCCGCGCTACCGCACTTCGAGGATACGGATCTGTTCCCGTGCTTTGCTACCCTGACACCTGCTCCAGCAAGGACGAATGCGGTAACCGTCGATATGTTGAAGGTTCCAGATCTGTCCCCGCCGGTTCCACAGGTATCAACGAGGTCCTCGGGATTTGAAACCTCCACCTTGGTCGTCCTCTCCCTGAAGAACCTTCCCGCACCCTCTATCTCCTCCACAGTCTCGCCCTTCATTTTGGTCCCCATTATGAAGGCACCTATCTGGGCATCGGTCGCTCCTCCGTCCACTATTTCCTCGAGGGCTTTGTAAACCTCTTCCGCCGAAAGGTTTTCCCCTTCCGAGATCCTGTGGAGTATCTCCCTCATGTCCATGGGCTAAATTTTATCATGATGAAGAAGTACCTCGTTCTCGACCGGAGATTGGAGAGGTTTAGAGAGGTTTTGGAGAGGAGGCAGAGGGATCTTATCCTCTTTGTGGACAACGTAAAGAACGAGCACAACTTTTCCGCTATCCTGAGAACCTGCGACGCCGTTGGCATCCTGAAAGTTTACTATTACTACGAAGGCAAGAAGGATGTGTCAATAAACGAAGGGATAACCATAGGCGCCCACAGGTGGCTCCTCATCGAAAGGGTGGGAAGTGCTCCCCAAAAGATAAGGGAGCTGAAGGAGGAAGGCTTTCAGATAGTGGCGACGTGGCTCGGCGAGGGAAGTGTTGACTTCAGGGAAGTGGACTATACAAAACCAACGGTTTTAGTGGTAGGAAATGAGCTCAAGGGCGTATCGGAGGAGGTTGTTCGGCTCGCCGATGTGAGGGTGGAGATACCTATGATGGGGATGGTCAGGAGCCTGAACGTTTCGGTGGCAACCGCGATTATACTGTACGAAGCCCAGAGGCAGAGGTGGGATAGGGGGATGTACAAGAGAGCGAGCCTTAGCGAAGAGGAGATGGAGAAGATTATAGAGAAGTGGGCTTACAAGGATGTGATAAGGGACAGGCTAAGGGATAGGGGATAGAACCGGTGTTTAGTATACTAAGTCCAGATGACGAAGTCCAGCTCGGAAGAGAAGTTCTGGAGAGTGCTGGAAAACCTATACGCCGGTGCGGAGCCCGAGGGAAAGAGCGGATATGTGAACCTGATAAGACAGAAGAGGAGGTTCTTTGCCAACTTCCTAAAACCCAAGCTCAGAGAGTACATAGATAAGAGGCTGTCACCGTTTCCAGAGTTTAAAGAGGAGCTTTACCGTAAACTCTACACCTTCTTTGAGCCCTACTTCTCGGAGACTGGTTCTGTATTCTTTGTCAAGTCCTATGTCTACTACAGACAGTACGAGCGGATCTACGGTAAGGAAGATATAAAGCTCTTCTGGAAAACCAAGGATCTTTACTACCTGAAGTCCGATCTGATAGTTAAGTCGATGGAGATAAGGCTCGATGAGGATTACACCTTCTACTTCGACGCATCGGAGATAGAGCACAAGAAGAGCAACGAAAAGAGAAAGCTGATTTACTCTTTCCAGGGTTTAGACGATAAGGGTAGGATACTCCTTAAGGTCGAGTACTCGGAAAGGGGAAGAGAAACTAAGGAGGAAACCATAATAAAGGCAGTAAAGAGAAGCTTTAAGGAGAGGGGGCTTAAGGCTTTAGCGGAGAACTTCAGTAGCGAACACCTGAACAGAGCGATGAAAACCTTCGAAAGGCAGACAAAGGCGGACTACTTTATCCACAAGGATCCAGAGAGGTTTCTAAAGGAGCAGTTCAACCTGTGGCTATTCCAGTACTTTATCGCTGGGGAAGAGGAAACTCTACCTCCGGAGAGGATAAATCAACTTATGGCTCTGAAGGATATAGCTTACAGGGTCATAGAAATGGTAGCGGGCTTCGAGGAAGAGATAAAGAGGCTCTGGGAAAAGCCAAGGTTCACATTCAACTCCAACTACGTGGTAAGCCTCGACAGGATAGCAGAAAAGAGGGGAGGTATAGAGCTTATCGAGAGGATCATCGACCATCCCAACTTTCAGGACCAGCTTAGGGAGTGGAGAGATCTCGGGATATTGAAGGAGAACATCGGTAGGGAGGATATACTCGTAGAGTCCTTGCACGGAAAGGAGCTGAACCCGAAGTATCGGTTCCTGCCCATAGATACAAAGCACTTTAAAGATATGGAGGCAGAGATAGTAGAGCTCTTCGATCTCGACGAGGAGCTCGACGGTCTTCTGATAAAGAGTGAGAACTGGCAGGCGCTCAACACCTTACTCCCGAGGTTTAGGGGAAAGGTTCAGACTGTTTACATAGATCCGCCTTTCAACAAGGGTGAGAGTGCAGATTACTTCTACGAGGTTGATTACAAGGATGCCACCTGGGCTACTATGCTCGAAAACAGACTGAGCGTGGCTAAGGAGTTTTTAAAAGAAGAGGGTAGCATCTTTGTGAGATGCGACTACAACGGAAACTGGATAGTTAGAGCGCTGATGAATGAGATCTTCGGAGAGGAGAACTTCAGGAACGAGATACTTATAAACAGAAAGCGTCAGGCCATCGGCACTCCCGGCAAGTTCGAAACGGAGAGCGAGTACCTGTACCTTTTCTCCCAAAGCGAGAGGTTCTTCAGGCGGGACCTTTACAGGCGTAGGAGTGTGGCTAATCTGAAGTGGACAGGTTTTCTAAAGCAGGAGGAGAGGAACCCTCCCGAGAGGGTGTTCTTTGGTAAGGTTCTCCTCCCACCGCCGGGACAGCACTTCGCCCTCGTTCAGGACAAGGTGGATAAACTGCTGAGAGAGCACTATATAAGACTCAGATGCAGGGAGTGTAAAGCAATTTACTACTGGGACGAGGAGGAGAGGGGTGAAGGCTTTGTGGATTACGTGTTCAAGTCTAAGGAGAGGTTTAAGTTCTTCGATCTGTCCGTAGACACCAAGGTTTACGGCGTTAAGCGGTTGGACAGGTGTTTGAGCTGTGGGGCGGACAACTGGAAAGTGGAATACCTGACCTCGGACGAGGAGAAGATAACGGACAACTGGAAGGATATCCCCTCTTACTCGGACAAGTGGGGCTTTAAAACCGAGAACTCGGAGATACTGCTGAAGAGGGTTTTAGAGAGCACCTCTAACGAGGGAGACTGGGTTCTGGACTTCTTCCTCGGTTCAGGAACTACGATCGCGGTAGCCCATAAGCTGAGGAGGAGATGGATAGGCATAGAGATGGGGGAGCACTTCCACACCGTAATCCTTCCGAGGATGAAGAGGGTTCTCGCCTACGATGGGACGGGGGTTTCTAAGGAGAAGGACGTTAGGGAGATATACAACGAGAAGAGGGCGGGAGGCTTTTTCAAGTACTACGAGCTTGAGCAGTTCGAGGATATACTCAGGAGCGTGGAGTACACGGACGTGGAGGCAAAGGAGTTCTACGAAAAGCTCCTCGAGAACGATAAAGAGCTCAGCTTTTCCCGTGTTAGTCCCTTCCTTTTCGACAGAAAGCTCGCGAAGGCTGTAGAGATCGATGAGGGCAGATGGAACATAGATCTGGGCAAGCTGTATCCGGAAAGGGAGGTGGACATCGTGGAAAGCCTGGTTAACGCTCTCGGCTTGAGCTACAGGTCCGCAAAGGAGAAGCTCAAGTCCGAAGGATCTTCCGTCCTGAGGACGCTGCTGCTGGTATGAGTGATGGAAGGTTCGAAAGGACCTTTTCTTGGTGGATAAGGAGTAAGCTTAAGAGCTCGTGGGCTGGGCTTATCGCTCAGGATATAGATTTTATGCTTCCGATAGATGGTGAGCTGTTCGTATTGGAAGAGAAGAACCTGACGAGACAGGCGGGTTTTGCACCGGTGCAACAGGTTGTGTTCGATATGTTCGAGAGGCTCAGCAAAAACGCCGTGGACAAGGTGTATGCCGGTGCCTTTCTTGTGAGGATAACGAGTGAGGAGGTCAGACTTAGCGATCTCTTGGGTGCCCTGAGAAAGGCTAAGACTAAAGGGTACTGCAGGCGAGGTGAACAACTGAGCGTGAGGAAGTTCACAGGAATAGATCCTAAGCTCGAAGAGCGCCTCTGGGATTGTAAAGGAGTCCCCAAGGGAAGTGGAACGAGGAGGGAGAGGAGCAATTACAGGGGATCTATTATCGGAAGGATAAGGGGAATAGAGCTGAAGCCTGTCGAAAAGGGACTCTGGATATTTCTGAACTACTGCTCCGGGTTCTACATATTGGTTAAGGAGGAAGCTGATAACAAGGTGGGTGGAAATAAAAGCCTTCTCAAGTGGATTGATAACCTTTTCCACTTTTGGGATGAGAAGAACAGGGAGAGAAAACGGATCCGTAATCCGAAGAGCGGGGCGCTCTATCGCTACCTCGGACTTTACAGAATAAACTTCGGTGGAGGAAGGTCGCCAGCTGGGGCTGGGAGTATATATCTGAACGATATACGTGTGAGCGAGGAGAAGCTGAAGGATCTGCTTAATCTTGAGAGCGACAGGATCAAAATTTACAGGGGTACATGAGTATGGGAAGTAAGGAGGAGGCTAAAAGAGGAGGTGTAAAACCAGTACTCGAAGGGATAGCGAACCAGCTTGAACTGCCGGAGGCGTGGCGTATTCTCGATAGAAGATTTTCCCCGAACAAAGTTCTGTTCCCCTACCAGTACGAAGCCTTAGAAAATGCCCTTAAGATCCTACACCTCTACTACGGGGACTGTCGAGCCAGTAAGGAGGAGTTTGCCCGGCTGTACACTGATTACTACAACGAACTAAGCCCGAGGATAAAAAACTCTAAGCTCGCCGGGTTGCTTTCGGAGTTCTTCGAGCTCGAGAGGGGCGTCCTGCCTTTCAAGGAAATAGCCAACAGGATGGGTTTCTGGATGGCAACCGGTTCCGGAAAGACGTTGATAATAGTAAAGCTCGCCTACCTACTCTTCAGATTAATGGAGGAATCGCTCCTTCCCGTGAAACCCATTCTCTTCCTGACCGCCCGGGAAGATCTCGTAGGAGCCTTCTTGGAATATTTAGAAGAGTTTAACAAAGCCAACTCTGAAGAGCGCATGCGCCCATTTAGTCTGA
The DNA here is from genome assembly GCF_055385515.1 of Hydrogenivirga okinawensis. Classification (NCBI taxonomy): domain Bacteria; kingdom Pseudomonadati; phylum Aquificota; class Aquificia; order Aquificales; family Aquificaceae; genus Hydrogenivirga; species Hydrogenivirga okinawensis. The sequence continues at coordinate 1,438,403 of NZ_AP042386.1, forward strand.
GGGACTACGAAAGGTACAAGGTTCGGGATGATCTGTTCAGAAAGATCTTTTACTACCGATACGATCTCCTCTCCGATGAGAGGGGGGAGAAAACCTTAGACTTCAGGGCTTTCTTGGACAGAGACAGGGAAGGGAACATCCTCGGAAACTGGTACGTGATCTTAGACGAAGCACATAAGGGGGACAAAAACGAAAGTAAAAGGCAGTTCATCGTCAGTGCCCTTGCCAAGGATGGCTTTCTCTTCAACTTCTCTGCAACCTTTACGGATCCGATAGATATAGCCACGACGGTTTACAACTTTAACCTGCACACACTGATCTCACAAGGATACGGAAAGCAGATATTCCTGTTCCGTACCGAGGTGAGAGGCTTCGATAGGGGGGAGAAGAGGGAGTTTACCTCGGAGGAGAAGAGAAAGCTCATTCTGAAGACCCTACTCCTGCTGACGGGTCTTAAGAGGGCAAAGGCTCGTCTGCCGGGACTTTACCACAGTCCAATGGCTCTATACCTCGTCAACTCTGTAAATAAGGAAGACTCCGATCTGAGGCTCCTCTTTGAGGAGCTGTTGAACGTGGGCAGACGGATCGATACCGACCTCTTTCATAGAGTGAAGGTGGAACTCCTGAAGGAGTTCGATGGGTCAGAGTACACCATCGGTTCGGGAAAGCTGGACTTCATGAAGGATATATTGGAAGACCTGCAGCCGGAAAATCTCTACAGGGAGGTCTTCAACGCTTACGGACCGGGTGAGATAGAGTACGTTTACTCGGAGGAGAACGATAGGGAGGTAGCCTTAAGTCTTACGTCCTCGAGAGGAGTTCCTTTCGCGCTCATAAAGATAGGCAGGGTTTCTGAGATTCAGAAGAACTTTCTCTGGAATTACAGAGAGACTAAGGTTCACGAAGATCCAAGGTACTTCGATAGGCTCAACGAAGCGGACAGCCCTATAAACCTGCTCATAGGTTCGAGAGCCTTCTACGAAGGCTGGGACAGTCCCAGGCCCAACCTGATAACCTTTGTGAATCTCGGCACCCAGATCGAGGCGAGGAAGTTCGTGCTTCAGGCAACTGGAAGGGGCGTAAGAATAGAACCCTTGAAGGATAAGAGGCTCAGGCTGGACCTCCTGCTGAAGGCAGATAAAAGTTTTATAAACCATGTGGGCACACCTGAAGTGAAAGCCCTCGAGAGCCTCTTTATATTCGCTACGAACAGAAGAGCAATGGAAACGGTTCTAAAAGAGCTCGAGTTCGTGAAGGAAGGAGTGGGTAATTTTACACGGAAGAGCAAAGATACCTCGAGATTCCAGCGTGCCTCGAAGCTCAGGATGAGCGAGAGAAACTACCAGCTCCTGAAGCTTTACTTAGACCTGGTCCCTGTAGAAAGGTTTTTGCTTGAGAGGAACTGCCTTCCATCGGAGCTCGAAAGGATCAAGGAGCTTTTAAAAGGTAAGGACAACCACATAGAGATAGACGATCACAAACATTTCAGAAATCTCGACAGACTCTTGGGGATGCTGTTAGACTATGTGAGGAGAGTTCCCGGCTCTTCACCTTGCAATCCCGAGGGCAGAAGTTAAAATTAAGGTCATTTCGGAGGTGGTGAGTATGGATAGGTATGAGAGCTTGATCATAGATCTTTACGAAAAGGCTTCTAAGTACGAACCTCTTACAAAGGAAGAGGCTCTCTCCCTGCTTCACATTCCCGACGATTACGTTGCCTTCTTAACCCACTTCGCCCAGAAGCTCAAGAAACAGTTCTTTCCCGAGAACGAACTGGAGTTCTGTTCGATCATAAACGCTAAGAGCGGAGCCTGCTCAGAGGATTGCAAGTTCTGTGCCCAGTCGAAGTTCTACAGGACGCCCATAAACGTTTACAACCTCGTTCCCAAGGAGGAGATAGTCGAGGGGGCGGAAAGGGGTGTGGAGTTCGGAGCTAACAGGTACTGCGTTGTCCTTGCAGGGAAGCAGGCTACCCCCGAGGAGGTGGACAGGATAGCGGAGGCTGTGAGGGAGGTGAAGGAGGTTGAGAAGATCCCCATAAACGTCTGCGTTTCCGCGGGGACTATGGACGAGGAGAGCTTGAGGAAGCTGAAAGAGGCGGGGGTGAAGAGGATAAACCATAATCTCGAGGCAAGCAGGAACTTCTTCCCAAAGATAGTTACCACTCACAAGTGGGAGGACAGGTACGAGACTATAAAGAGGATAAAGAGGGTCGGACTCTCCACCTGCTGCGGAGGGATCTTTGGGATGGGAGAGCCGGACGAGGACAGGGTGGATCTCGCCCTGACCTACAGGGAGCTCGAGGTGGACTCCATACCCCTTAACTTCCTGATGCCCATTCCGGGAACGCCTTTGGAGAATGCCCCGGGAGTGGCTCCTTTGGAAGCCCTCAAGATTATAGCCATGTTCAGGTTCACGAACCCTAAGGCGGAGCTCAGACTCTGCGGAGGAAGAGAACAGAATCTAAGGGACTTCCACGGAATGGCGGTCCTGATGACCAACGCTATGATGGTAGGTGGTTACTTAACGAGAGCGGGAAGGGATATAAGGAAGGACTACCAGCTCCTCGAGGATCTGAGGGCTAAGCGTAAGGAAGAGATTTTGAGTTAGCCTAAGACTTACAGTAGCGTTAGGATAATAGGTTAAAATACTTCAAATCCGACGGAGGGAAGAATATGAAACTCCAGATCGATAGGGAGGAGTTCGAGGAGGCTCTCAAAAAGGCTAAGGAAGCTACAGAAAAGAAGTCTGCCCTACCGATACTTACCAACTTCTTACTAACTACGGAGGACGGAAAGCTAGTTTTAAAAGCCACCGATTTAGAGAACTACCTCGTTCTGAGCGTAAAGGCTGACGTCGATGAGAAGGGCTCCGTCTGTGTGAGCTCGAGAAGTTTGTCCGACATAGTTAGGAACCTGAACTCCGCGGTGGTTTACATAGAGAACGAGGGGGACAGGCTTGTCATATCCGGAGGCAGGAGCAGGTTCAAGCTCCCCACCGTTCCGCCCGAAGACTTTCCTGAGTTTCCCGAGGTCATCGAGGGGGAGGAGAGCGTGAGCGGGAACCTGATACTTCAAGGAATAGATAAGACGGAGTATGCGATAGCGAAGGAGGAGACGAGGATAGCCCTTCAAGGTATGTACATGCGTGGACACGACGGGAGAGTTCACTTTGTGGGTTCGGACGGACACAGGCTCGCCCTCTTCGAACCGGAAGGATCCTTCTCCCACGAGCTTCTGATACCGAGGAAGAGCCTGAAAGTTCTCCAGAGGTTGCTGACAGGGATAGAGGAGGTCAAGGTTGCCAAGAGCGAGGACGGGAGCTTTGCCTACTTCACTGCAGAGGACTGGAAGCTCATAGTCCGCCTCCTCGAAGGTGAGTACCCAGACTACCTAGCCGTCATCCCCACCGAGTTCTCCGCGGAGGTCCTCTTCGATGTTGAAGAGGCGAAGAGAGCCCTGAGGAGACTCTCAGGTCTTTCTGAAGGGAAGATGTTTCCGGTGAAGATAACCCTGAGCGATAACTTAGCTGTCTTAGAGTTTATGGATCCAGAGTTCGGAGAGGGGAGGGAAGAACTCGACGTTGACTACGTGGGAGAAGCCTTCGAGATAGGCTTCAACGGGAAGTACATACTCGAGGCGCTAGACGCCTTCGATTCGGAGAAGGTGTGGTTTAAGTTCACTACGCCTGATACGGCGGCGCTCTTGGAGTCCGACGATTTCGAAAGGGATCCTTACAGATGTATAATTATGCCGATGCGCGTGTAGGAAGAACGATGAAGGTTGCCGGTATTTTGATAATCTTTCTTCTTCTTCTGTTCCCGGCGTGGGGGAAGGAAAAGGTTTATGTTGCCAAGTCCAAAAAATCCATAACCTACAAGAAAAAGAAGAAGAGATACGTCCGCTATCCGGTCAGGGTAAACACCTCGGTGAGCGGAGAGAAGTTGAAGCTCAAGGATATGTTGAAGGACATCTATGAATAAGGACAGCCTTAAGATCATAGAGGAGCTTAAGCTAAAGCAGGGTGATACGTGGCGCGTTTTGAAGATAATGAGCGAGTTCGTGAGGGGTTTTGACGAGCTCGCCGACGTAGGACCTGCCGTTACCTTCTTCGGCAGTTCGAGGAGTACTGAGGACGACAAGTACTACAGATTAGCCTACGAGACGGCCTTCAACTTGGGAAAGCTCGGTTACACGATAATAACAGGGGGAGGACCAGGGATAATGGAGGCGGCGAACAGAGGAGCCTTCGACAGCGGAACGACCTCCGTCGGACTGAACATAGAAATACCGAAGGAACAGCATCCAAACAGGTATCAAACTCTCTCCCTCAAGTTCGACTACTTCTTCGTCCGGAAGGTCATGCTCATAAAGTACTCCTTAGCCTACGTGATTTTTCCCGGAGGTTTCGGTACCTTCGATGAGCTCTTCGAAGCCCTCACCCTGATACAGACTGGAAAGAGCTACAGGTTTCCTCTCATACTCTTTGGAAGTGAGTACTGGAAGCCTCTCTTAGAGTACATGAGGAACGTGATGGTCAGGTTTGGGACGATAGACGAGAGCGACGTTGAGCTAATGAGTCTGGTAGATTCCTCTCAGGAGGTTGTGGATCTCGTTTACGAGAGGAGCAAAGAGAAGTACCACTACTTAGAGGAGTATTACGGGGAGGAAACGGGCTTTATGGAGAAGCTCAGGAGGATTTTAAAGAATCATGAGGCTCTTGCACATAGCTGATCTTCACGCCGGAAAGACCCTCGGTAAGGTGAGCCGGAATCCCGACCTTCACTACGCCCTCGAGCAGGTTATCTACTTCTGCAGAGAGAATTCCCCCGATCTGCTCCTTGTAGCCGGCGACGTCTTCGACAAAGCTAACCCCGACAACGAATCTAAGGAGCTGGTATTTAACGAGCTCTTCCTTAAAATGAGGGATCTCGGTATAGAGGTGGTGGTTATCGCGGGGAACCACGACAGCTACGACTTTATGAAGAGCATAAGCAGACTCTCCCGACTCGCAAACGTCCACATCTTCGACAGACCAAGTAAAGAAAACTTTCTTTACAGAAGAGGAGACCTCGCGGTAGCCTGCCTACCCTACCCTTCGGAAAGGGTAATAACCTCCGCCGAGGAAGACTCTAAAAGTACCTACGCCCAGCTCGTTTCAAGGTTTATCGCCTATCTTGCCGAGAACGTTAAGGAGGCTAAATACAGGATTTTGCTCGCCCACCTCTTCATAGCCGGTTCGAAATACACGAGGACGGAAAAGGAGGCGACGATAACCCAGCACTACGCCGTCCATCCGGCAGCTCTGACTGACCTTTTCGACTACGTTGCCCTCGGACACGTCCACAGATACCAGAGGATAGAGAGTGCCTCTACCTATGCCTACTACACAGGGACACCCTACCAGCTCGACTTCTCCGAAGCTGGCGAGGACAAGTTTTTCAACTTCATTATCTTTGAAGGAAACGTCCCGAGGATAGAGAAGATAAAGTTCGACCTTAAGAATCCCCTCAAGGTCTTCGATCTGAAACAGAGTGAAGTTTACAGGAAACTCCCGGAGCTCAAGGGAGGGGGTGGCTACTTGAAGATCTTCCTGAAAGTGGAGGACAGGAGCAACGTCTCCCTGACCGTGGATAGACTCAGGGAGGAGCTCGGAGACAGGCTTTTGAAGATAGAGCAGGTAAGCGACGATATGCCGAGATCGGAACTCCCGTCAACTACAAAACTCGACCCCGTAGAGTTGTACAGGGAGTACTACAGAACCTCTTACGGCAAGGAGATCCCTTCAGATTTAGAAAGGACTTTTCTTGAACTATTGAAAAGGGCAGAGGAGAGTATGTAAGGAGAAAAAGTAGGCTATAATTATCCTCCATGAGGTATGACGTTGTAATCGTTGGAGGAGGCGCTTCCGGACTCTCCTGCGCCTTAACCTTAGCTTCAGCCAGAGGTAGAGGCTGGGAGTGGGCGGAGGACAGGAGGTATCTCGTTCTCGACACCGGCAGATCCGATATGAACAGAGCTTTGTTCAACAACGTTCCGGGAGTTCCACAGGGAGTCCTCGGAAGGGAAATTATAGATAAGATAAAGGAGCAGATAAAGTCTTACGGAGGTGTGGACTTCCTTGAAGATAAGGTTGTTAGGGTGGAGGGAGAAAGGGGAAACTTCAAGATATTTACGGAAAGCGGGAAGGAGTATCAGTCCGAGTTCGTAGTCCTGGCAAGTGGATTTCACAGGTTCGATATAGAGTGTGAGGGGGTGGAGGTGGTGGACAACCCCAAGTCTCCTAAGCCCGGCAGGGTGATGGTGAAGCACGACGGCGATTACAGGATAAGGGATGGTCTCTACGTTGCCGGTCTTCTCGCCGGTGCGAGTTCTATGTTTACCGCAGCCGCAGGGACAGGTGTCCAGGTCGCTATAAACATCCTCTCCGAGTGGGCGGGTAAACCGATAGTTATCCATGACGTTCCGCCTGAAGGGTGAAGAGGTCTTTACTCCCGGCAGGTATAACCCTCCTTTTCCTTGCCCTCCTTTTCTACCTAATTGGCTTTGAGGATATACTGAAAACCTTTAAGAGCACGAAACCGTCGGACGCGGCTCTCGCCTTCCTCCTCTACACCTTGAGCCAGGTGGGAAGGAGTCTTCGCTGGAAACTCCTGCTCCGTGGACTGTCTTTCAAAGACATATTCCTCATAAACTCCGCCAATATATTTTTTAACAACATCCTGCCGGCGAGGACAGGAGAGCTCAGCTGGTTCTACTACGCCAAGAGGCTCGGAGTTGAGCTAAAGGTCTCCCTGTGGTCCTTTCTCGTTGGCAGAATTTACGACCTTTTGGGTATGTTTTCTCTTCTAATCCTCAGCTACTCGTTGGTTTACCGGAAGGAGCTGCTTTTACTCTCTCTGACGATCCTGCCGGCATTCGCCCTTCTGCTTCCTCTCTCCCGCGAGCTTATCCCAAGTTTCGGAAAGCTGAAGGAGCTGAAAAATTTTCTGAGAAGGGAGACGGGATCGCTCCTCTCCTTAGGGCTGTTCCTCCTTTCCCTTCTGAGCTTCTCCCTGAAGGCTCTATCTGTTTACGTTCTCGTAAGAAGGTTCCTCGAGATAGATCCTTTCCTGTTTAGCTTCTCCTTCTCGGCTGGGGAACTGACCACTATCCTGCCCGTTCACAGCTTCTTCGGGTACGGAACCTACGAAGCCGGTTTCGTCCTCCCCCTGAAGTTGTCCAGTGTTGAGCTAAAGGAAGCTCTCAAGGCTGGGTTCGTAGCCCACACCTTCCTTGTAGTTTCCTCCGCTGTCTGGGGAGTCCTCTCTATAGCGCTCCTGCATACTCTCTCTCGTAAATCTCCCTGACCTTCCTGCGAGCCCAATCTATCGCCTCGAGTATCTCCTCAACGCTCTTAGGATCTGGTACGTTTACCTCGGAGAGAGTTTTTTCTATAAGATCTACAATATTGAGAAATCCTATCTTCCCCTCTAAGAACAGAGAGACAGCCTCCTCGTCGGCTCCTACGAGAACCGGAACGTAGACTCCTCCCATCTCACCAGCCCATCGGGCGAGGTAGAGGGCCCTGAACTTCTCCGTATCCACATCCTCGAAGCTCACGGGAGACAAGGAGGGGAGAGACACCTTCTCGAATGGATACTCCCTACGTTCGGGGTAGAAGAGAGCGTGCATTATGGGTATCTTCATGTCGGTCCTGCTCGCATGCATGAAGAAGGAACCGTCTTTGAGCTCCACCACTCCGTGAACTACACTCTGGGGGTGGATAACCACCTTTATTCTGCTGAGCTCTATATCAAAGAGGTTTTTAGCCTCGAGCATCTCGAAGCCCTTGTTCATAAGGGTTGCCGAGTCAACCGTTATCTTTGCCCCCATGTTCCACCGAGGGTGCCTAAGAGCCTGCTCAGGTGTCGCTTCCTTCATCTCCTCCAAAGTCCAATCCTTGAAAGGACCTCCGGAGGCTGTCAGGTAGATAAACCTTATATCCTCCCTGTCTATCTTTTCAAGAAGCTGGAAGAGGGCGTTGTGCTCGCTATCGACAGGTACGATCCTTTCCCTCTTCTCCCTGACCAGTTCCCCAAGACAGATTATGGATTCTTTGTTTGAAGCGAGAAGGACCTTTCCCTTGCTCAGAGTAAGGTAGGCCGGCTTTATACCATGAACACCAGATACCGCGTTCATGACCCTGTCAGCTATCTCTATGGCTTTTTCTAAGCCTTCATCTCCCTTCACATGCTCGGTTTCCTCGGGAAGTTCAGAGAGCCACTCCTGCGCAGGATCCTCGTAAGTTACCACCACCTGTGGTTTGAACCTCTTAGCCTGAAAGAGAAGCTCCTTGGATGCCCTCCTCGCAACGAGGGATACAACATCTATATCATCGGAGAACTTCTCTACCACCTCGAGGGTCTGACTTCCAATTGACCCCGTGGAACCTAAAACGGCAAGCCTTATCATAACCTGTTATATTTTATTTCCGATGACCCTTCAGTGCCTCTTTATGTTCCTTGCAGGCTTTGTGGTCGGTTTCATAGCAGCCCTTACACTGATCGTGGGTATCATAGTTCTTCCCATTATCCTCGGCATAATGCTTATCATAGGTGTTATGGCCTACTTCAAATACAGGAAGGAACAGAAGAGAAGGGAGGAGATGCTAAGAGAGTTTTGGGAGGAGTGATCTCCTTAGAAGGAGGGATATTAGCACTAACAACAAAGCGTAGCTTCCCTCAAGGGCAGAGCAACCTCCCCCTGAAGCGCTGGAGTAGGATTGTTCTGCATTTATTTGAGGAGAAGTGTTGATAGCTACAGATATAGCAGTTGGCAAGCTCACATACCCTCCGCTTTTAACTTTTTCCTGAAGATACTGGTTGCTCTGAACGGCCAATAAAACCGTTTCCTTCACCTCTGAAGGAGTCATATTCGGGTTTGAAGAAAGCAGGTAAGCGACCTCAGCTGTAACGAAAGAGGTTGCCATGGAAGTTCCGAGAGCGTAAATGTAAGAGTTGCCTGTCCACGTGCTCAATATCCCCTTGCCGTTACTATCGCTCCCTCCTGGAGCTGCCACATCGACCGTATCGACACCGTAGTTTGAGAAGGAAGAAAGCTTACCGTCCGAATCGATTGACGCGACGCTTATAACGTTCGAATAATCCTTAGAGTAAGAAGCTGGAAAGACAGGGTACGTATCTGTGTTTACGCCATCGTTACCAGAAGCGGCCACGATGACTACACCACGATTAAGAGAGTACTTTATGGCATCCTTGAGGGGTTGCAGGCTCGAATCGTTGGTATCTGATATATCACAGGTTGGATGTCCTATGGGGCAGGTTCCTAAGCTTGTGTTTATTACTTTAGCACCGTTATCGACTGCATAATAAACCGCTTCAAGAAAGCTAAATGCATCTCCTATACCGGAAGCATCGAGGATCCTTACAGGCATCAATTTTGCTTTCCAACAGGTTCCGGCTATGCCAACGGAGTTATTACCCGATGCTCCGATTATTCCCGCGACATGGGTTCCATGACCGTTCTCGTCCAAAGGCTCACCGTCAGACTGGACGAAGTCCCAACCGTAAAGATCGTCCACATAACCGTTTCCGTCATCGTCTTCTCCCTGGACACCGTTCACCTCTGCCTCGTTGATCCATATATTGCCAGCCAGATCCTCGTGGAGGTAATCTACACCGCTGTCTATGATCGCTACGACCGTAGGAGAGCAATCCGCGCTCACGTCCCATGCCTGCTCCGCCCCTATTATCCTCAACCCCCACTGGTCAGAATATCTGGGATCGTTTGGAACTGCGAAGGCTCGGAGTCTTATGTTCCTCACTATATACTCTATCTTGGAATCTACCGAGAGCGCTTTAACGAGGGAAGTGTTATCCTGAACCTCCACCAAGGCGTAATTCTTGAACTTCTTTATTACTTTAACACCTGCCAGATTTACTCTGTCTGGACTTTCTTTAAACTTTACTATGAAGGTCTCTCCAAAGGCGATAGAAAGGTAGAGCAGTAGAACTATCAGCCCCGTCATATCTTTAAACAAACTTAAGAAGCAGATCCATTAACGTGTTTGGGAAGATACCGAAAAAGAGGACGGCTAAGGTCGATACGAGAAGTGCAAAGGACTCTCCCGCGGAGGTCTTTGTCTCTCCCCAATCCCTTTCCTTCTCATAAAGGAACATATAGACTATGACCTTCAGGTAGTAACCCGCCGATATTATGCTCGCTATAACAAAGAGGACCGCTGGGATGAACAGCTCACCTTTAACGAGACCCATGAATATACCGAGCTTACCCACGAAGATAGCCATCGGCGGTATCCCTATCAGGGCAAAGAGAAAGAGGGAAAGGAGCGAGGCTAAAACGGGATGCTCCTTAGCCACACCCTTAAAGTCGAGGAAGTGATGAGTCCACCCCTCTTTCTTCTCCAAGACCGACAGAACGGTAAAAGCTCCCAGGGTTGCAAGAGCATAAACGAAAACGTAGAAGAGGAGGGAACTCATCAGGAGCTTATCGACGGTAATCAGCGCCAAGGTGAAGTATCCCGCATGGGCTATTGAGGAGTAAGCTAAAAGCCTCTTAACGCTCCTCTGTATGTAAGCCATGAAGTTTCCGTAGAACATCGAGGCTATCGCGACGGTTCCAATAAGGAACTCCCAGACCGGAAGGGCGGAGAAGAGAAAGAGGGTGAGCTTTACGAAAAGGAAGTACATCGCTATCTTGGGAACGGTGGCGAGGAATGAGGTCGTGGGGGTGGGTGCTCCTTCATAGGCATCGGGCGTCCAGAAGTGAAAAGGAACTGCAGAGACCTTTAGGGCTAAGGCTGACATTATTAGAAGCACACCGAGGGCAAAGATCGGATCCTCAGCTCTCTGAAAACCGATCTGGATATTCCCGGTAGATCCGTAGACCAGTCCTGAACCGAGAGCGTACATCGAGGTTCCCGTAGTTCCAATAACGAGATATTTGAAAGCTCCTTCCTTGGAAAAGTATTCTCTCCTAAAAAGCCCGACAAGAATGTACATCGTTATCGAGGCGAGTTCAAGACCAACGAAGATTATTGCCAAGTTCTCAGAGGAGATCATAACCATGAGCCCGAGGAGGGCTATCAGGTATAGATATGGGAGCTCGCTGTAAACTGAGCCTTTCTTAGAGAAAAAGTCGTAAGAGGCTATCAGGACAAGCCCTGTTACTGCAAGGAGTAGGAACTTGGCAATCAGGTTAAAACCGGAGACTGAAAAACCGTCAAAGAGTGTTGAAGCCGGATAGTTTACGAAGAAGACGGAGAGGGCAGAGAGAACTATGGTGACAAACCCCAAAAGGGTCAGTGTTTTGTAATATCTCTCCTTAAGGAAGAGTTCTAAGGAAAAAATGATAAGTATCCCTATGCCTAATACGAGTTCCGGGAGCAGGGCGTTCCAGTTCACCTCTTAACCTCCAAACACAAGCCTCGCGGTGTGCTCCATTATCCTGACAAAGGGAGCGGGATAGAGACCCATCAAGAAGGCCACCGCTAATATAAGAACGAAAGGAACAACATGGTGAGGTTCTACATCCTTCAAAGACTTCCACTTTTCCCTTCTGTGATCCGATATAGTCTCCTCCTCAAGCATTACCCTCTTGTACATGTACAGGAAGTAAGCCGCTCCCAAGATCATCCCCGTTCCGGCTATAACCGCCCATACGGGATGGGTCTTAAAGGTTCCAAGGAGAACGAGAAACTCTGCTATGAAACCCGCGAGACCGGGGAGACCTATGGAGGCAAGACCAGCTATCATGAAAAAGATCGCGAAGTTGGGTATGTATCTCGCGAGACCACCGAGATCGTCCATGTTGTAGGAGTGGATCCTGTCGTATATGAAGCCTGCAGCGAAGAAGAGGGCTGCCGAGGAGAGTCCATGAGCTATCATCATGTAAACCGCACCGTTAAGGGCATCCTTGTCTAAAGCGAAGGTTCCGAGGGTAACTATACCCATGTGGGATATGGAGGAGTAGGCGATGAGCCTCTTTATGTGGGTCTGGGCTATCGCCATCATGGCTGCGTAGATGATCGCTACAACGCTCAGACCAAAGATGAGCGGTATGTAGTACTTCGAGGCGTCGGGGAATAGGGGAAGGGAATACCTGACGAAGCCGTAGGTTCCCATCTTCAGGAGAACACCGGCAAGTATAACCGATCCGGCAGTAGGTGCTTCAACGTGGGCGTCCGGTAGCCACGTGTGAACCGGGAACATCGGTATCTTGACGGCAAAGCCTATACCGAAGAGTAAGAAAGCAGCCAGTTGAAGCCATAGGGGATAACCCATCTTCGTGTGCTCTATGTAATCGAAGGTTATCTGTCCTGTGCTGAAGTATCCGTAAACTATAACCGAGGCGAGACCCAAGAGCAGGAAGAGGCTACCGAAGAAGGTGTAAATGAAGAACTTGTTCGCCGCATAAACCTTCCTCTCGTGCCCCCAGAAGCCAATTATGAAGTACATCGGTATGAGCATCCCCTCCCAGAATATGTAAAAGAGGAAGAAGTCGAGGGCTGAGAAGACCCCTAAGCAAGCGGTCTCAAGCATCAGAAAGAGGGCTGTGTACAGGACGGGACGGTCCTCTATCCTTATAGACCAGACGAACACGGTGAAGAAAAGGAGGGCGGTCATAAGTATAAGGGAAATGGCCATCCCATCTACGCCGAGGTGGTAGGAGATGCCCAGCGTCGGGATCCAGTTTATCTTAGTCTCGAACTGGAAGCCCCCCTTAGAAAAGTCGAAGTTCAGAAATAGAATAAGTGAAAGCAGGAAGACTATTCCCGAGACTGCTATGGAGGATATCTTTGCAAAGGACTCCTTTCTAACTATCGCAACCGCTCCCGCCGTCAGGAGGGGCAGGAATATTATCAGGCTAAGGAGATGCTCCATCAGTATCCTCCTCCGTATATAAGTCCTAAGAGAAGCAGAACAAGTATAGCAAATCCCGTTCCCAGACCAAGGGCGTACCAGTTTATCTTACCCGACTGTAGAAACCTGAGCCCCTGTCCTACCGACTGAACTACGAAGGCAACCCCGTTCACCACCCCGTCTATGAACTGCCTCTCCCCCACCGCATAGAGAACCCTGGAGTAGCTAAGGTATCCAAAAGCCAGGATCCCGTGGTAGAGCTTCTCGGTAAAGAACTGCTCTCTGAAGGTGGTGTGCAGTGCCTTCAGGGACTCGTAGGTCCTTTCGGGATCTAAGAACTTTTTGACAAAGACCGCGTAAGCGATCAAAATTCCCGCCACGCCGACACCGACGGAGGTGAGAGCGACATTCAGATGAATCTCCTTATGCTCCCCTCCCACAGCGTGCATATACCAGCCCTCAAAGAATCCCGCAACTATAGCCATAACCCCAAGAACTACCATAGGAACAGTCATAACAGACCCCACTTCCTTGGGCTCGTGAGGATCTATCTTCCTGAACCTCTCCTCACCGTGAAAAACCACGAATCCCTCCCTGAAGATGTAGTAGGCTGTCAAGAAAGCCACAACAGTCCCCAAAAGTCCCCAGACAAAGCTCGCCTCGTAGTAGCTACCTATGATCCTGTCCTTTGACCAGAAACCCGAGAAGGGAAAGATCCCCGCAAGAGCGAGAGCACCTATCACAAAGCTCGCATAGGTAACAGGCATGTACTTCTTAAGACCACCGAAGTTGTATATGTCGTAGAGCCTGTGGTGGAAGGCGGTAATGACGCTACCAGCTGCCAAGAAGAGGAGAGCCTTGAAGAAGGCGTGAGTAGTAAGGTGGAACATAGCACCGCCTTTATCTCCCACGCCGAGGGCGAGGAACATATAACCGAGCTGGGACATGGTGGAGAAGGCGATGATCTTCTTCATGTCGGTGTGGGAGGTGGCGGCAAGTGCAGCAAAGAGAGCTGTAAGTCCTCCTACAACCGCTATGACCTTCAGAGTCTGGGGAGCCGCTTCGAAGAGAGGATAGAGCCTTGCGACCATATAGACACCTGCGGCGACCATAGTGGCAGCGTGAAGGAGAGCAGAGACCGGAGTAGGACCAGCCATAGCGTTGGGGAGCCACGTGTGGAGAGGTAGCTGACCCGACTTTCCCACAGCACCACCGAAGAGGAGCAAAGTAGCGAGACCGATCATAGCGCTCTGAGTGTGGGGAACCTGCTCGAAGATCTGGACAATGTCCAGAGTTTTGAAGATCAGGAAGGTGGCGATGATGCCGAAGACAAAGAGCCAGTCACCGATTCTGTTCATAACGAAGGCTTCTAAGGCTGCGTTTGTAGCTTTTTTCTGGTTATGGTAGTAGCCGATCAAAAGGTAGGAAGCAAGACCAACACCTTCCCAGCCGAAGAAGATACCGAGGAGGTTGTCGGACAAAACTATAAGGAGCATGGCGAAGAGGAAGAGGGAGAGGTAGGAGTAGAACTTGTATACCCACTTACCGAACTCGCTTTGCATGTAGCCTATGGAGTAGATGAATATGAGTGTAGCGACGAAGGTGACGACTGCTGCTGTGATGGAGGAGAGGGCGTCGAAGTAGAAGCCAACAGATAGTGTGTAGCCTTCCAAGGGAAGGAACTCGTAGAGTTTTATCTGAACGGGAGAATGCAGTGCTTCAAAGCTGACGATTATCGAGAAGAGAAAGGATATCGCTCCTCCAAGGATCGTAACGATCCCGCTCGCCCTATCCCCTATCTGTCTTCCGAAGAAACCTGTTATCAAGAAGGCTAAGAGAGGTGCGAGTATTACAATGAGACCTTCCATCCGTTACCCCCTCATGTCGGTGATCTCGTCCGTGGACTCCACGAACCTGGATCTGAAGATGGCGATTATTATACCCAAACCCACCGCTGCCTCCGCGGCGGCTAAGGCTATTATGAAGAGGGCAAATATCTGACCCTCCACGAGACCCATGTATGCGTCCGCCCCCACGAAGGCGACGTTCACAGCGTTCAAGGCGAGTTCGAGGCTCATCAATACTGTAACCAGATTCCTCCGAGCTATGAGCCCAAGGACACCGAGCCCGAAGAGTATCATGCTGACCACAAAGTAAGCCTCAACCGGTATCGTCTTCATAGGTCTGACTCTCCTTCCTTCCTATTAGAACAGCCCCTATCATACCGATAAGGAGAACGAGGGAAACGACTTCGAAGGCGAAGAAGTACTTAGAGAAGAGAATAGAACCTACCACCTCTGTATTACCGAACTTCTCTATAAAGGCTCTGAACTTTCCTTCAGGAGAAGCCTTTATCCCCAGAAAGAAAACGAGAACCATCTCGACGTAGAGGAGTAAAACTAAGGGCAGGGAAAGAACACCTTCCATCCTGTAATGGGAGCTCTTCTTTATAGCTTTCTCCCAAGGAACGGCGGTAAGAACGAAGATATAGAAGACCGCTATGGCGACAGCGTAGATCAGAAGTTGTAAAGCGCCTACGAGTTCAGCTCCGGCGGTAAAGAATATGCCCGCAACCGCTATGAGGGCCGAGAGTAGCCACAGGATGACGTATATAGGATTTGTGAAGGTTATCACACCTATACCTGAGATGATAGCCCAGGCAGAGAATATCAAGAAGATAACGAATTTCGTCATTCATGCCTCCCCCTGTACTGGGGTTCGGGGAGTTCGAGATCGTTCTCGTACCAGAGCTTCTCCCTCTGGGAGTCGTCTATCCATATCCTGTCGGGTTCGTTCTCCCTCCTCGCCTGCCAGTCCTTACCTATCTTCTCCAGGAGTTCGAGGTCGAGTATAGAATCCTTCCTTGTGTAGGAAGCTGTTTCGTGTATGTCGCTCTGGAAGAGGCAATCTACAGGACAGGCGTCCACGCAGAAACCGCAGAAGGTGCAGAGCATGAGGTTCATGTTGAAGACGGAGACGACCCTTTTTCCGTTTTCCAACTTCTTACCTTCTATCTCGAAGAGCTGGGGGACTGGACAGGCACGTTTGCAGAGCATACAAACTACGCACCTGCTCCTCCCCGGTACAACCTCTATCTTGAACCTCTCCACCCACTCATCGTAGGCGGGCTGTGGTTCGTTCCCGTCCACCACTTTGTGTCCGAAGAAACCCCTGAATCTCTTTGGAGGGGTGAGCTTCTCGTAAGGATAGTGGGTGGTTATCGTTTTGCTGAAGGCGTGCCGGATAGTTACCGAAAGTCCCTTTATGAAATCTACGAAGAATATCCTCTCTATCCAGCTCAGGGGCTTCTGGGCTACCCTCTTGATCATAATTTTACCTCCAAACCACGGGAGCAATTATAGCGGTAAAGACTATGTTTATCAAGGTGAGCGGGAGCATAACCTTCCATGCAGTTTCCGTGATCTGGTCTATCCTGTATCTGGGAAGGGTCCAGTGTAGCCAGAGTATGAAGAGGAAGAGGGCGGTAACCTTGAGCAAAAACCACGCGTAGGGGGAGAGGGGACCTAAGAAAAAGAGAGGATCTACAAAACCCACGAAGGGGATGTTTATGGGAGACCAACCTCCGAAGAATAGAACCACCGCTATAGCAGAGAGGGAGAGGACTTCCACATACCACTCCACGAGGGGGAAGAGACCGAACTTCATACCCCCGTACTCAACGGTGAAACCCGTAACGAGCTCCGCCTCCGCCTCCTGTATGTCAAAGGGAACCCTCCCCGTCTCTGCAAGAAGGGCGAACATGTAGACGACGAAGGCAACCGGCTGAACCCAGACGTACCATAGGTTTTGATCTATCTGCCTCTGGACTATCTCGTAGGTCGAGAGTGTCCCCGCGAGGATTATGGGACCCATCACCGCGAAGGTTATCACCACCTCGTAGGAGACTATTATCCCCGCCTTCCTCATGGAGCCTATGAGGGGATACTTGGAGTTGGAAGCCCATCCAGCTATGGCTATCGCGTAGACCGCAAGGGATCCGAGACCGAAGACGAGGAGAAGACCCACGTTAACGTCTGTTAGGATAGGCTTTATCTTGTATCCGAAGAGCTCAAACTCGGGTCCGAAGGGAACGACCGCAAAGACGAGGGTCGCGGGAACGAGGGCGAGGACGATGGCAAGGTTGTAGAGGAACTTGTTCCCGTATCTCGGAAATAGATCCTCTTTGGTTATTAGTTTGAGTCCGTCTGCAAGTGGCTGGAGGAGTCCGTGCCAGCCGACGACCATAGGTCCCGGTCTCCTCTGTATGTGCGCCGCTACCTTCCTCTCAACCCACGTCAGATAGGCACCGACTCCTAAGACTATCCCTAATATCACGAGTATCTTCACGATCACCACTATGAGGTCTACGACTACGCTCTCCATCTACCTCCTCCTAAAGCCATACCTTGGAAAAGTCGATCTCTAAAACGCATCCCTTTAGATCAAGCTTCAAGACCTCATCCCTTAAGTCCCTTACCTTCCTGTATCCCCTCTCAGAGTTTTTATAGACCTTCGCAAGCCTGTGTTCAGGATAGACCAACATGTAGTAATCCCCACCCTCGTGCTCGTATATGTCCCTCTTTACGCCTTCGTCCCTCTCGGCAGAGGATTCTAAAACTACCTCAACTATCATCAGGGGAGCCTTCCTTATGTAGTCCTCTACTTCCTCGCAGATGATGGATATATCGGGACGGAAGACGGTATCCTGAGATATTATGTAGTCAAGTTCTACGACGAGGTTGCAATCTTCCCACTCTTCGAGCTGAGGTTCAATGATAGAGGCGAGACGTGTTACGATCCGCTGATGTATATACTTGGGAGAAGCTAAAGCCACAGGGACACCCTCTATAAGTTCCCAGTCCCCCTGCCACTTTTTGTAGTCTTCAACGGTGTAGTGGGGTAGATACCTTACCGCTCTCATCTGTCCGTCTCTCCTACGACCGGATCTATGCTCGCGAGTATGGTAACCGCGTCCGCTATCACTCTGTCTTTCATAAGGTACGGGTATATGCAAAGGTTGTAGTAAGAGGGAGGTCTCACCTTTACTCTGTAAGGCTTCACCCCTCCCATGGAGAAGACGTAAAAGCCGAGCTCACCCCTCGGATTCTCTCCCGAAGAGTAGATCTCTCCCGTGGGAACCTTCAGACCTATGCCGTCCAAGGTCAGCTTTATCTTCTTCTCCTTGGGAACCTCTGCAAAGAAGGGAGCATCTTTAGGCATCTTCTCAAGCTTCGCTACGCACTGCTCTATTATCCTCACGCTCTGCCTCATCTCTTCCACACGCACGAGATACCTGTCGTAGCAGTCCCCTATCTCTCCCACGGGGATGTCAAACTCTACCTCTGAATAAGCATCGTAAGGCTCAAACTTCCTTATGTCGTAAGGTATCCCCGATCCCCTTATCACCGGACCGGTTACTCCGTAAAAGTAGGCAACCTCAGGGTCTATTACACCGACCTCCTTGTTTCTCCTGAGCCATATCCTGTTCCTCGTGAGGATTCTCTCCCAATCGCTCAGTTCCTTGGGAAACCTCTTGATGAAAGCCTTGATAACCTCCAAGGCTCCCTCCGGAAGATCCATCCTCACCCCGCCCACCCTCGGGTAGGAGATGGTGAGCCGAGCCCCCGTTATACCTTCGAGGATGTCCATTATCTTCTCCCTCTCCTTGAAGGCGTAGAGGAATATGGTGAGCGCTCCGAGGTCAAGGGCGTAGGTTCCGAGCCAAAGGAGATGGGAGTTTATCCTCTGGAGTTCGGACATCATGGTCCTTATGTATTTGGCTTTCTCGGGAACGTCCTCCTCAATTCCGAGCATCCTCTCAATTGCAACGACCCAAGCCTGATTGGAGCACAGGGCGGAGAGGTAATCCATCCTGTCGGTATAGACGAGGAACTGGTTGTACATCTCGTTCTCGGCAAGCTTCTCCACTCCCCTGTGAAGCTGACCTAAGATCACGTCCGTCTGAACTATTCTCTCCCCTTCAAGGTCAAAGAGAAACCACATAGTCCCGTGGGTTCCTGGATGTAGAGGTCCCCAGTTGAGAACTATCTGAGCCTTCTTCTTTAGCCTGTTCTTCTCCGTTATCTCAAGATCCTCTAAGGTGGGGACTATGGTGTGCTTCCTCTGATAGTTCATAGTTCCCTCAAGCTTGTCTCCGTAAAGAACCTCGTTCAGAGAGGGGAGATCCTGCTCCGGTATTCCCTCAAGGGGGAAGTCCTTCCTCAGTGGGAAGTAGGGGTAGGTATCCCACATAAAGGCTCTCACGAGGTTCTCGTGTCCCTCGTACTCTATTCCGAACATGTCATAACATTCCCTCTCCGACCACTTCCCCGCAAACCAGAGCTTCTCTATGGAGGGGAGCTTTCCTTCCGTCCTCGTCTTGACGATCACCCTCTTCCTCTCATCTACGTTGTAGAGGACGTAGAAGGCTTGAAACCTTGAGAGCCTGTCTTCGGGGAAGGCTATGAGGTTTTCCTTTACCGCATTTTTGAAGTCCTTCTCCTTCTCCAAGATCTCCTTAAGATCAACGACCGAGTGGTCCAAGAAGAGCTTAAACCCCTTCTCCTTCTTTAGAGCCTTGAGGAGGTCTATGAGATTTTCCTTCTTCACGTGAACCGCGGTGGAGTTTTTAAGCTCAACTATCTCAAGTTCAGGGAACCTGTCCTTAAGGTCTATAAGATCTTCCTTCTTAACCCAGGGCATCAAACCTCCTCCATCATTGAGCCTTCTTCGTAGTAACCTCGTCCTCGGCGGTGTAGAGCTTGTAAATCATGTAAACCAGAAGTAAAGAGACGAGCAGGGCAACTATAAAATCAACCATGGTCCTCCTCCAGTTCTGAAAGAAGTCTGTTTACTTTAATGTAGGTCTTCACTACGTATAGAACACCGATGGTATCAAAGAGGATTCCTCCCACCATAAGCGTGTAGTCCGCCGGCGTTAGCTTTTCCTTCAATACAAGTCCTATCAGTCCCGAGGCTACAAGAACCACTAAGGAAACTCCCACCTTAAACCTGTCCTGCTCAACGTCTATCTTCTTCAATACCAACTCTCTACTCATACCTCCTCCATCTCAAACTGCCAGTTGAGGGCACCCTTCCTCCAAGCGTAGAGGAGTCCGTAGGTGAGTATGAGTATGAAGAGGAACATCTCTATGAAGCCGAAGATACCGAGCCACCTGTAAACCACCGTCCACGGGAATAGGAAGGCGGCTTCTATGTCAAAGAGTAGGAGGAGCAGTCCGAGGAGGTAGTAACCCTGATGGAAGGTGGTCTGGGCGTTCTCGTCGTAGAGGGGAACTCCGCACTCGTAGGGATAGTCCTCGTACTCTTGAGGAGTCTTGGGACCGAAGAGCCAGTTTAGAGAGATCATCACCAGGGCTATGCCGAGCATTATCACGAAGAAGATGAGAAACCCTATGTAGTCCATGCTCCTCACCTCACGAATAGATTTTCGGCGGCCGGCTTTATAAGCGTCCAGACAACCTCCGGGAAGACCGCTAAGGCAAGAGTTAATATAGTCAGGAAGACGAGGGAGACCACCTCCGAAAATCCTACCTTCGGAACGGAAACGTCCTTCTCCTTATCCTTCATGTACATGAGAACCACGAGCCTCACGTAGTAACCCGTTGATATGGCGGTGGAGAGGATCATGATGAAGGCGAGCCACCAAAGCTTATCAAAGGAAAGAGCCATGAAGACGAGAGCCTTACCTACAAAGCCTACCGTGGGAGGAATACCTAATAAAGCGAACATGTAAATCATGAAGGCGAAGGCAAGGTAAGGTAGGTTGAACCTTAGTCCAGAGAACTCAAAGATCTCGTTGTTCCAGTTCTCCGACCTCTCAAGCATGGCTACTACGAAGAAGGAACCCGCCGCCATGATCGCATATACCACGAGGAAGTATATAACCGCCTTTAATCCGATAACCTCTGTAACCGCAACCGCGGCGAGGATATAGCCCGAATGTGCTATTGAGGAGTAAGCTAAGAGCCTCTTTATATCCCTCTGGACGAGGGCGACGAGGTTACCGTAGAGCATAGTTACCGCCGCTATGACTCCCACCGTGAGCATCCAAGCTAAGGAGAACTTCTCCTGTATTAGAGGCATTATCCTGACCACGGGAACGAAGAAGGCGAGCTTACCTACCGAAGCCATGAGGGCAGTAACGGGGGTCGGAGCACCCTGATAGGCGTCGGGAAGCCAGAAGTGGAAGGGCACCGCACCTATCTTTATGGCAAAGCCTATAAGGAAGAAGACTATTCCGAGGATAAGGTAGTGGTAATCCTCTCCCTTATAGGTGAAGATCTCCCTGAGATCTAAGGAACCCGCGTATATGTACATGAAGACAGCCCCGTAGGAGGCTAAGGCTATGCTCAGACCTCCAAGGATCAGATACTTAAAGGCTCCCTCCTTGGATATGAAGGATCCCCTCAGCAGCGCTGTGAGGATGTAGAAGCCTATAGAGACGAGTTCCAAGGACACGTAGATGATGATGAGATTGTAGGAGGAAGCCAAGATCATGGCTCCCAAGAGGGTAAAGGCGAGCATGTAGTAGAACTCTCCGTAGAAGGATCTCTTTGCGTTGAAGTACCGGTAAGCGAAGGCTAAGACCGTTAAGGTTATCACGATCTCAAAGATCTTCACTAAGGAGGAGAGGGCATCGTTGGTGAAGCTTCCGTAGAAGGTATCTCCGAAGAACTGGGCGGAGATGCCAATCGACATAAGAGCTATGACGTAACCTACCGCGCTGAGGGCTGGAAGTAGCCTCTTCTTCAGAGGTGTGGAGAGGGCAAGCTCCAAGGAGAAGAGAACGAAGGCGGTTATTAGAACCACGAGCTCCGGAAGGAAGAGGATCAGTCGCGGTATCTCTATCGTACCTATCAGTTGCTCTATGCTCATCTCACTTCAACCCCACCAGATGCTTGAGTATAAAGTTCAGCGAGCCGTCGAACATGTTGAAAAAAAGGTGCGGGAAGAAACCTATCAGAAGTATAGGTATTACAATGAACACAAAGGCGGCGAGCTTGAAACCTCTTATGTCCGTAAAGTGTATCAGGATACTCTCTTCCCTTACGTCAAGGAACAACGTCTTGAGCATATAGAGAACGTAAGCTGCGCTGAAGAATCCTCCCACGAGAACGAGAAGGGCGAGCTCGTAGGAATATTCCTTTGCGGAGAGAATAGTCAGGAACTTACCCCAGAAGGAGGAACCTCCGGGAAGACCCATAGCGGCGAAAGCGGTTGTGGCAACTATCACCGCGAAGACTGGCATGAACTTGACCGAACCCCTCAGGCTCTCCATGTTGAAGGTGTGAAGCCTGTTGTAAATGAACCCCGCTATCATGAAGAGAGAGGCGCTCGTCATCCCGTGGGCGAACATCTCTATGACAGAAGCCCTAAGACCTTCATGGTTTAAGAGAAACATGGCGGTAACCACGAAACCCATGTGAGAGACCGAAGAATAGGCAACGAACCTCTTGACGTTGTTCTGGACTATCGTCATCCACGAGGCGTAGATTATCGTAATTATCCCTATGGCTACAAGTAAGGGCATCAGCTTAACCGAAGCCTCGGGGAAGAGACCCACGTTGAACCTCAGGAGAGCGTAGGTTCCCATCTTGAGGAGTATCGCCGCAAGAACTACGGAACCTGCCGTAGGAGCCTCTCCGTGGGCGTCGGGAAGCCATGTATGGAAAGGAACGAGGGGTGTCTTGACCGCAAAGGCTATGAAGAAGAGGAGGAAAAGGAATATCTCGAGACCGGGAGTGTAAGTGTTGTTTATAAGGTCGAAGTAGCTGAAGGAGAACTTACCGGTGTTCAGATAGTGTTGAACCGCGACCGAGACTATACCGAGGAGTAAAAAGAGGGAGGAAACGAAGATGTATATGAAGAACTTATAGGCAGAGTAAAGTCTGAGCTTGTAACCCCATATTCCTATAGCGAAGAGCATCGGAAGAAGCGTCAGCTCGTAAAAGACGTAGAAAACTATCAGATCGAAGCTCGTGAAAACTCCTACCAGAAAGCTCTCTGAGAACAGGAAGGCTACGAAGTACTCCTTCAGCCTGAAATTTATCTGATTGTCCCGGACAGACCACAGAATTGCCACGAGGGAAATGAGAGTTGTCAGGAGGTACATGAGCAGAGATAGACCGTCGAGACCTAAGGAGAGTTTTATATTGAACTCTTTCAGAATCGAGTACTCTTCGTAAAACTGAACTGCCGAAGCTCTGGAGTAGTCGAATAAGCAGAGTACCAGAAGAGAGAGAAGGAAGGTTAGACCTGCCCCAAGTATAGACAGAGTTTTCGAGTGCCTTTCGGGACTCAGCACCACCAGCAGGGCAAAGACAGCCGGTAAGATTATGGACAAACCGATAAAAGGGAAACCCGTCGCTATCGTTTCCATCCGCCTACCCCTTTACCCTGTCAAGAGCATAGAGCATTATACCCAGCAGAACGATAATGCCTAAGAGAAGGAAGAGAACGT
Source organism: Hydrogenivirga okinawensis (assembly GCF_055385515.1). Taxonomy (NCBI): domain Bacteria; kingdom Pseudomonadati; phylum Aquificota; class Aquificia; order Aquificales; family Aquificaceae; genus Hydrogenivirga; species Hydrogenivirga okinawensis. The sequence continues at coordinate 1,461,769 of NZ_AP042386.1, forward strand.
AGTTGTTTAAAAGTCCTGTCTGCAGGTTCCTCAGAGTCCTACCGCTCCTGAACATACTTATGGCGAGCCAGTGTATAAAGATGTCTATGGACTTAATATCGAAGAGCTTCCACAGGTTCTTGGCAGATCTGAGGAAAGTCTTGTAGGCGAGATTTATCGATCCGTCTATAACGAACTTGTCTCCCGCGTAGTAAGCCGCCTTGGAAAATAGCATATACCCCCTCGCGAGACCCCTGTGGTATAACCTCTCGGTAAAGAACTGCTCTCTGAAGGTTGTATGAATAGGCTTGAAGATGGAGTAGGCTCCTTCCGGAGAGAGAACCCCCCTGACGAACACGAGATACGCGATCAATATCCCCGCCACGCCGACACCGACGGAGGTGAGAGCGACATTCAGATGAATCTCCTTATGCTCCCCTCCCACAGCGTGCATATACCAGCCCTCAAAGAATCCCGCAACTATAGCCATAACCCCAAGAACTACCATAGGAACAGTCATAACAGACCCCACTTCCTTGGGCTCGTGAGGATCTATCTTCCTGAACCTCTCCTCACCGTGAAAAACCACGAATCCCTCCCTGAAGATGTAGTAGGCTGTCAAGAAAGCCACAACAGTCCCCAAAAGTCCCCAGACAAAGCTCGCCTCGTAGTAGCTACCTATGATCCTGTCCTTTGACCAGAAACCCGAGAAGGGAAAGATCCCCGCAAGAGCGAGAGCACCTATCACAAAGCTCGCATAGGTAACAGGCATGTACTTCTTAAGACCACCGAAGTTGTATATGTCGTAGAGCCTGTGGTGGAAGGCGGTAATGACGCTACCAGCTGCCAAGAAGAGGAGAGCCTTGAAGAAGGCGTGAGTAGTAAGGTGGAACATAGCACCGCCTTTATCTCCCACGCCGAGGGCGAGGAACATATAACCGAGCTGGGACATGGTGGAGAAGGCGATGATCTTCTTCATGTCGGTGTGGGAGGTGGCGGCAAGTGCAGCAAAGAGAGCTGTAAGTCCTCCTACAACCGCTATGACCTTCAGAGTCTGGGGAGCCGCTTCGAAGAGAGGATAGAGCCTTGCGACCATATAGACACCTGCGGCGACCATAGTGGCAGCGTGAAGGAGAGCAGAGACCGGAGTAGGACCAGCCATAGCGTTGGGGAGCCACGTGTGGAGAGGTAGCTGACCCGACTTTCCCACAGCACCACCGAAGAGGAGCAAAGTAGCGAGACCGATCATAGCGCTCTGAGTGTGGGGAACCTGCTCGAAGATCTGGACAATGTCCAGAGTTTTGAAGATCAGGAAGGTGGCGATGATGCCGAAGACAAAGAGCCAGTCACCGATTCTGTTCATAACGAAGGCTTCTAAGGCTGCGTTTGTAGCTTTTTTCTGGTTATGGTAGTAGCCGATCAAAAGGTAGGAAGCAAGACCAACACCTTCCCAGCCGAAGAAGATACCGAGGAGGTTGTCGGACAAAACTATAAGGAGCATGGCGAAGAGGAAGAGGGAGAGGTAGGAGTAGAACTTGTATACCCACTTACCGAACTCGCTTTGCATGTAGCCTATGGAGTAGATGAATATGAGTGTAGCGACGAAGGTGACGACTGCTGCTGTGATGGAGGAGAGGGCGTCGAAGTAGAAGCCAACAGATAGTGTGTAGCCTTCCAAGGGAAGGAACTCGTAAAGTTTTATCTGAACGGGAGAGTGGAGGGACCTGAAGACCATGTAGAGTGAGAACAGGAAGGAGAAGGCTCCTCCGAGGACAGCTATTATACCGCTCGTAAGATCTCCCAGTCTCCTGCCGAAGAAAGCGGTTATCAAGAAGGCAAAAAGCGGCAACAGGATTACGAAGATCCCTTCCATCTATCAATCCCTCAGATGAACTATCTCAGAGGATCCCTCGTATCCCCTGAGTCTAAATATTGAGACTATTAGACCAAGACCGACAGCAACCTCGGCGGCGGCTACGGTGAGCACAAAGAAGGCGAATATCTGTCCGTCTACCTTCCCTAAGTAGCTGTCCACCGTAACGAGCGTGAGGTTCACTCCGTTTAGCATTATCTCGGTGCTCACGAGCATCGTTATAAGGTTCTTCCTCGCTATTATTCCCAAGAGTCCTATGAGGAAAACGAGCAGACTGAGTAAGAGGTAAGCCTTCTCTATGCTCACTCTTCCTTCCTCCCTAAGAGAATTGCCCCTATCATGGCGACTAAAAGTATAACTGAAGCGACCTCAAAGGGAAAGAGATAGGAGGTGAAGAGCTGTTTTCCCACCTCTCTGACGTTGTCCTCTACCGCTCCGACCGGTTCGGCGAGATTTCCTTTAAGTATCATGTATCCCATGGCTAAGAAAACTATCAGAACTACGGGAAGACCGAAGAGAAGCTCCTTCTTATACACACCCTCAAAGCGCTTCACCTTCTCCCACGGTATCGTTGTTATAACGAGAACGTAGAAAACGACGATCGCAACGGCGTAGATGATTATCTGAAGACCGGCAAGTAGTTCCGCACCGAGACTGAGGAATATCCCCGCCATCGCAAGGACTGAGGAGAGGAAGAACAGGATAGAGTGAACAGGGTTTTTAACGAGAACGGCGCCCAGAACCGAAGCCAGTAACCAGAAAGCCAGAATTCCGAACACTATCCACTCCACTGTATCTTCCCCCAGAGTTTTTCCCTTTCCTCATCCTTCGGCCATATCCTGTCAGGTTCCTCTCCTCTTCTCTGCTTGAAGTCCACGGCGAACTTCTCGAGATCGTCCATCCTAAGCACCTCGTCCCTCCTTGAGTAACCAGCGAGTTCAAATAGATCTGTCATCGTAAGGCATCCTACGGGACAGGCATCAACGCACAAACCGCAGAAGAGGCAGTTTAGCAAGTTCATGTCGAAGCGAACGACCTTCTTCCTCCCGTCAGGCATCTGGACAGCCTCTATTCTGAAGAGAGTCGGCATCGGACAAGCGGTCTGGCACATGTAGCAGGCGACGCACCTGCTCTTACCCTTCTCGTAGCTCATGAACTTCTCTATAGCTCTCAACGAATCTGGCTCTGTTCCGTCCCATACGAAGTGTCCGTGAGCGCCCCTGAACCTCTTGGGAGGTGTTAATTTCTCCGTAGGATACTCCGTCGTTATTGGTTTCCTCAGTAAATTTCTGAGCGTCACGGAGAGACCCTTGAGGAAATCTATGAAGAATATCGCCTCCACAAGGTTCAGATAGTCCTTCCTGCTCAGCTTCTTTATTCCCATATCACTTACCCCCAAAGATGTACACGACGACGGCGGTTATCACAACGTTGGCTAAGGCTAAAGGTAGCATTATCTTCCACGCTATCTCGGTAACGTCCTTAGCCTGAAATCTCGGAAGCGTCCAGTGGAGCCAGAGAACGAAGAAGACCAGCCCGAACATCTTCGCCAGGAACCAGAAGTAGGGAGATACAGGTCCGAGGATGTTGGGACCCGACCACCCGCCGAAGAAGAGAACCACCGCTATCGCCGAGAGGGCCATCGTATTGAGATACCACTCCGCCAAGGGCAAAGCTCCGAACCTCATCCCTCCGTACTCCACGTTGTAGCCAGTAACGAGCTCCGCCTCCGCCTCCTGTATGTCAAAGGGAACCCTCCCTGACTCAGCTAACATACAGAAGAGGTAGAGTATGAAAGCTACGGGTTGGTAGAAGATGAACCATGTCCCCCTTTCCATCTGAGCCTCGACTATACCCGTCGTGCTCATGGTTCCCGCAAGTAGTATCACCCCCAAGACCGAGAAGCCGAGAACGACCTCGTAGGCGATTATCACCGCCGCCTTCCTGAGAGAGCCTATAAAGGCGTACTTGGAGTTGGAAGCCCAGCCTGAGAAGATCGTCCCGTAAACCGCAAGAGACCCCATAGCAAAGACCACCAATAGTCCTATGTTCACGTCGGAGATTATCGGCTTTATCTTGTATCCGAAGAGTTCAAACTCCGGTCCGAAGGGGATTACGGAGAACAAAAGTATGGCGGGAGCGACCGCCATCATTATGGCGAGGTAATAGACGGGAACGTCCGCACCCCTCGGAATTATGGACTCCTTAGTCATGAGCTTCAGTCCGTCCGCAAGAGGTTGCAGGAGTCCGAAGGGTCCCACCACCGTGGGTCCAAGCCTTGCCTGAATGTGTCCCGCGAGCTTCCTCTCAAACCACGTCAGATAAGCCCCCACACCGAGAGCAACACCCAGCAGAACACCTATCTTGATCAGCGTTATCAGAAGAGAGACCAAAAACTCACCCATCTTCTCCTCCGAAAATTTCGCTCAGTTTAAGCTTAAGACCGCCGAGAACCTCCACCTCCTCACCGAAATCCTCGTAGGAACCTTCCGTGGGAAGATCCTTGATGTCCTCGTAAGTCAGGAGCTTTTCCGCAACGCTCATCTGTCCGTCTCCCCAACTACAGGATCTAAGCTACCGAGGAGGGCTATCGCGTCCGCTATGGTTCTTCCCTCAATTAGCTTCGGGAATATGGAGAGGTTGTAGAGCGCTCCCGATCTTATCCTTAGCCTGTAGGGTTTGCTCCCGCCCTTGGAGTATATGTAGAAGCCCAGCTCTCCCCTCGGGTTCTCCGCCGAAGAGTAGACCTCTCCCGGAGGAGCGTTCTCTCCGTGAACCACTATCCTGAAGGACTGAACCATATCCTCGAGAGCCATAAAGACATCTTCCTTGGGAGGTATCACAGCGGGGTGTTCCTTGTTTATGTGGGGAGCGTCCTTTGGCATTTTCTCAAGCTTTGCCACGCACTGCTCTATTATCCTCACGCTCTGAGCCATCTCCTCCATACGTACGAGGTACCTGTCGTAAACGTCCCCCACTTCACCCACGGGAATGTCAAACTCCACCTCATCGTAGGCAGCGTAAGGTTCTAACTTCCTCAGGTCGTAAGGAACGCCCGATCCTCTCGCCACGGGACCTGAGAGCCCGTAGTTGTGGACGTCCTCCCTCGTTATTATTCCAACATCCTTCGTTCTTCTGAGCCATATCCTGTTCCTTGTCAAGAGCATGTGGTACTCTTTGAGCCTCTTAGGGAAGTCCTTTATAAAAGCTTTTACAACGTCAAGGGTTCCTTCCGCGAGGTCGTAGTGAACCCCTCCTATCCTGAGAAAGGCGGTCGTGAGCCTGTAGCCCGCGTTCCCCTCTATTATGTCCATTATCTTCTCCCTCTCCCTGAAGGCGTAGAGGAAGACCGTCAGAGCACCCAGATCTAAGGCGCCCGTCCCGAGCCAGAGGAGGTGGGAGTTTATCCTCTGGAGTTCGGCGAACATAGTCCTTATGTACTTAGCCTTTTCGGGAACCTCTATGCCGAGGAGCTTCTCCACGGCGGTAACGTAGGAGAGTTCGTTGCAGATGGCGGAGATGTAATCCATCCTGTCGGTGTAGGGCAGGAACTGGAAGTAGTAGACGTTCTCCGCTATCTTCTCCATTCCCCTGTGGAGTTGCCCTAAGATCACATCGCACTGGGTTACGAACTCACCCTCAAGGTCGAAGAGGAACCATATAGTCCCGTGGGTTCCGGGATGCAAAGGTCCCCAGTTGAGGACGAGTTGAGCCTTCTTCTTGAGCCTCGCTTTTTCCGTTCTCTCAAGATCCTCCAAGGTGGGAACTTTTGTGTGAAGAACCTCGTAGTCGTGGGAGGGTGGATCCGTCCTTCCGTGGAGAACCTCTGTGAGGGATGGTAGCTCCTGCTCAGGTATTCCCCCTATCGGAAAGTCCTTCCTTAAGGGAAAGTGCTCGTATCCCTCCCACATGAACATCCTTCTGAGGTTCTCGTGCCCTTCAAACTCCACGCCGAACATATCGTAGGCTTCTCTCTCCGCCCACTTGGCACCCGCCCAAAGATCGGAAACTGTAGGGAGTTTCCCGTTGTTAGCCCAGCTCTTTACGATTACCCTTTCGTTCTCATCCGGGTTGTAGAGTATGTAAACCCCCAAGAACCTCCTCGGGTCCTCAGGGAAGTCAATACAGGTCATATCCACGAAGTGGAGGAACCTTTCCTTATCCCTCAGATGTTTTAAAAGATCCTTCAGCTTGAGAGTGGAAACCTCCAAGCTAACGCTATCCTTTCCGAAGTTTACGGAAACGTCCTCCTTGAACTCCTGCTTTACCCTCTCCGCGGTCGCTCTGTTCATCCAAGGCATAGACCTTCTCCTTATACGGTCATCTCCTGAGGAACGAAGAGACCCTCCTTCTCTACGTCCTTCCTGAACTGCTCAAAGGCTCTGTCGTACTTGGTTACTCCCTTCTCCTTTATCTTCCTCTGGAGTTGAAGAATTCCGTAGATAAGCCCCTGAGGCGTTGGGGGACATCCGGGAACGTAAACATCCACAGGGATGATCCTGTCCACACCCTGAAGGGTTGAGTAGGTAGGGAAGGGTCCTCCCGCGCTCGCGCATCCGCCCATAGATATGCACCACTTGGGATCGGGCATCTGATCCCAGATGAGCTTTAGCATAGGAGCGACCTTGTTCACCACCGTTCCTGCAACTATCAGAACGTCCGCCTGTCTGGGCGAGGCTCTGAATATAACTCCGAGCCTGTCGAGGTCAAACCTTGATGCGGCGGTGTGCATCATCTCTATAGCACAGCAGGCGAGCCCTATGGTGACAGGCCAGAGAGCGTTCCTCCGACCCCATCTGAGGAGCTCGTCCACCGTAGTTGTTACAAAGCCGTTAGAGTTTATAGCAGCCATGGCTATTACCTCCTTTCAGGTCTGCCACCTGAGCGCACCCTTAGCCCAGGCATAAACAAAGCCAAGGGTAAGGATAAATATAAAGAGCACAGCCTCTATCAAGCCGTAAAGTCCGATCTCCTTGAAGACCACCGCCCAAGGGAAAAGATAGGCAGCCTCTATGTCAAAGAGTATGAGCAAGAGCCCTAAAAGGTAGTATCCCTGCTTGAAGGTTCCCCTTGCCTCCGGGTCGTAGAGAGGGACACCGCACTCGTAAGGGTAGTCCTCAAGAGGATCCTTTCTCTTTGTTCCCATAATGTCATTTAGAAAGGCGAAGACGAGCCCTACGGTTACCGCTATGAGAGCAAAGACAAAAAGAGCCCCGTACTCTCCCATCTCGTCCTCCAAAAAGGTAGTCAAAAATATAACAGCGTTAGGATAGGAGTGTCAAGCAACGGAGAACTCCCTGTTCAGGAACTTCTTCCAAGTGTTCGGCATCTCCTCTAACTCTTCCTCAGCTATGCGCATTATCTCTTTTTCTATTCCCCTTATATCCCTCTTGGTTCTCACCTTCACATCGCAGACCTGAGGCTCGTTTATCGGTTTTCCTATCTGGGAGACTATGTAGCAGTAAGCCTCCTCCACCTCCTCTATCTCGTTCACAACCCGGTCGGCGATAAGGTTCGCCACCACGTTGTATATCTTCCCTATGTGGGAAACGGGATTTTTGCCCGCGGCAGCCTCAAGACTCATAGGTCTGTAGGGAGTGATCAGTCCGTTCACCCTGTTTCCCCTTCCCACCTGTCCGTCATCCCCTTGCTCCGCCGAGGTTCCAGTAACAGTGATGTATACCGAACCACCTTCTGGGTCGTCTGCGGTGTTCAGAAATACCTCTACCCTTCTCTCCGTCAGCGAGGAGGCGAGCTCTCTCACCTTCTCAAGTATCTGACTTTTCTTCTGAAGATAGTCTTCCAAGTTGCTGACATATCTACTGACAAAGGCGCAGGCTATCGTAATCCTTATCTCATCCTTTATCCTCACTCCCATAACCTTAATGTCCTCTCCGACCTCCGGATGTTCCTTCTTAAAACTTGGAGAGTTGAGGAGTTGCTCCGCCTCAAAGACTATCCTCTCAAGATCGTCTAAGGGAGCAAAACCCACACCGAAGGATGTATCGTTGGCTAAGGGGACCTTACCTTCTTTCTGGAACCTCATGAAGAGATCGACAAGGTCTTTACTTCCCGGCTTTATCCTCGGTTTTATTATCGTGTGCTTGTCGGGATCCAAATTCCTTATGTTCTCCCTTATCCATCGCCTTGCCACTTCTATGGCGATCTCTTCCACAGGCAGAGGTTTTTCACCCTTCTGGTTTATAGCCCTTCCTACGATATATATCTCAATAGGAGATATAACCTCACCTCCGCCGAACACCGGATCCGCAACGCCACCTACCAGAAGAGCCTTATCAACGTTATGGTGCATTATCGCACCGAACTCTTCGAGGTAAAGCTTGGAAAGTTCAACGGAGAGCTCTTCCGCTATGGAGTCGCATATGGTATCAGGATGACCTATCCCTTTCCTCTCCACTATCTCCGCATCCTGAGAGTAAACGGGTTCAAAGGTCATGGGGGTAACAACTACGTTTGCCAACTTACCACCTCCGGAGGAATTGGATAAAAATTATACACTCAGCAGGGAAACGCCATCTCTAAGGAGGTTCTCAAGCCCTTCCCGATCGGGAGCCTCCCCGTAAACCCTTATGAGAGGTTCAGTTCCCGAAGGTCTGAAAAGAAGCCAACTCTCATCTTCAAAGACAAGCTTGAGTCCGTCAATAGTTTTCGCTTCCTTTACCTTCCTTTTGCCCAAGCTCTCCGGAGGGTTCTCAACGAGTTCCTTCAGGCGTTTCTTCTTTCTTTCATCGGCGAGAAAGTCTATCCTCTTGTAGTAAGCGCTCCCGTATTCTCTGAATATCTCTTCTATAAGTTCGGAGAGATTCTTTTCCCTCAGGAGCACCATCTCCAAGATGAACAACGCAGACATGAGTCCGTCTCTCTCCGGCAGGAAAGAGGGTATTCCATAACCTCCGCTCTCCTCCCCTCCAAATATGACCTTTTCCTTCAGGATCACCTCGTTGATGTTCTTAAAGCCTACCGGAACCTCTTTAATGGGTATCCCCTCAGCCCTGCATATTCTGTCAGCGAGGTAGGTAGTCGAGACGGTCTTTACAACGACGCCGTCCCTGATCCCTTTGTCCTTTATGAGGTGGAGGAGCAATAGGACGTAGATAAGCTGAGCGTTCACAAACTCTCCTCTCTCGTCCACAAGAGCCACCCTGTCTCCGTCTCCGTCGTTCGCTATACCGATGTCCGCTCCCGTCGCTCTCACCTTATCTATAAGGGGCTTTAGATTCTTCTCAACCGGTTCGGGGGCGTGCCCTCCGAAGAGGGGATCTCTGTAACTCCTTATACTCAGAACCTCCGCCTTCGTATCTCTCAGAGCTTCAGCTACCAGACCCGAGGAGGTCCCGTACATGGCGTCATGGATTACTTTTATGGATTTCTCCCTGAAAAGCTCTAAGTCTATCTGCTCCTTTACCTTTTTAAGATACTCTCCCCTTACCTCTACCTCCTCCCATTCCTCAGTTTTAAGGGCATTAACAGGAGCTTCACTTATAAAACTCTCCACCTTCTTAATAAACTCCGGCGTTGCCGATCCTCCGAAGCTCTCCTTTATCTTGTACCCGTTATACTGGGGAGGGTTGTGGGATGCTGTTATCATAACCCCGTTGTCAAAACCCATATACTTGACCGCAAAGGACACCATAGGAGTGGTGCAGGCATCTCGGACAAGATTTACTTCCAGGCCTTCCGCTTTGAGAACTTTATAGACTTCCCGTGCGAACAACTCTGAAGAGAACCTCCAGTCGTAGCCGATGACCACCTTCTTAAGTTCTTTCCTCTTGAGAGCTTCAGCGTGCGCCTTGGCTACCTTCCTTACATTTTCGTAAGTAAAGGTATCCCCTATTACCGCCCTCCACCCGTCGGTACCGAACTTTATAGTTTTCTTTATCATCTGCCTTGGTATTTTACAGCTGAGAGCGCTATGCCGACAAGGGTAAAAGTAGGAACTATGACAATAGTTTTTACGAGGATGTCAACTTTTTCGTATGAAAGCACCCCTCCGGGAAGAAAAGGTAGAATTGAGATATGAGTGCGTTAAAACTTGTAAGAGAATAACTTGATAAAGTTTACCACTGGCACAGAGTCCCTGCAAGTGTGAAAGCAAAAGCGGTTTTGCTCTAATTCAAAGGCATGTCCTTAAGAGGTGTTCAGAAGTACCTTTCAGACGAGGGATACAAAGTAAGCATAGAAGCCATTAGGGAGTGGTTCCACTCAGTAGGCAAGATGCTAAGAGCTCTATACACTTATGCACTATGGATTTATGTGGATGAGACGAAGATAAAGAGACGAGAGAAGTTCTATTACCTGTGGCTTGCAGTGGACGAGAAGGTGAATCCTGTATATGCAAGTCTCACGGCTAAGAGAGACTCCTGGACAGTCCAAGTAGTGCTTAGTAGCACAGGAGCAAAGGTATGTACTACTGATAAAGGTCCCTGGTATGTTAGTGCCGTTAAAAAGCTTCCGATGGAGTGGATTCATGAGACCTTTGGGAAGAGGAACGTTGTAGAGAGGTGGTTCTTTCCCATAAAGCACAGGCTCAAGAGGTTCTACAAGAGGTTTTCGTGGAACACGAAGTATGAAACTGTTTGGAGTTGGCTTGCTTTCTTCATTGCTCTCTACACTTTACTGGAGGTTAAAAGTTGACATGTTCGGATAATAAGGTTTCCATAAACCACTTCTAAATATGAATAACGGTGAAATATCGAAAAGAAACTTCACATTTTTAGTTAAAACTTGAAATTTAAATTTTTTTAATATAAAGCTATCTATAATACGCCATAAAACTAAACCTAACAGGGGAATATCTATACGCCTATCAATACCGAGAAGCTTTAACCTGCTTGTAATAAGTATGCAAATAAAAAGGAATAAGTTTAGAATATTCGAAATTAGGGTGAAGCTGTCTGTTATACTCCAGGAAAAGCCTGTTAATATTGAAGCTATCAAAAGCATTCTGTGTATAAACATTTAGCGATAAATTATATTCAATGCGAGTGCTGAATGTAATAGATGGAACCGGTTGGTGTGGGACTAAGGAGCAAACTTACCTTATAACACTCTTACTTAAGGAAAGAGGAGTAGAAAGCGAACTTGCTTTGGCTGAGAATCACCAAGAAATGATAAATAGGTTGAAAGATAAAGTAAAATTACACTTTTATGGCATACACAAAGGCGGCATATCCAGATTTAATCCAAAGAATTTGATAAGATTTAGGCAAATAATGAGTGAAGGAAAATTTGACGTTGTGATAGCTCATTCCTCTCATGCCCTTGATCTTGTGAGATTAGTATATCCCTTTCTAAAATCAAAACCTAAAATAATAGCGCTAAGAAGGTCAGGTTTTATTCCGAGCCTGCTTTCAAGAAGATTCAAATACTCAATAGCAGATAAAATAGTGGTGGTTTCAAAACATGTGGCAGAAATACTCAAAGAAAGAGCCTTTTTTCCAGAAAGGATAGAAGTCATAGAAAGCGGCATAGATCTTTCAAGATTTTATCCGAAACCTGAAATAAAGGTAAAAGTTAGAAAAGCATTGGGGGTTGATGAGAATGCGCTTGTGTTCATGAACGTCGCCAATTGGCAGCCATGGCGTAAAGGGCAGGAGGTCATACTCAAGGCACTTTCCATTCTAAGGGAAAGGGTTTCCCTAAGCTTTAGGATGTTCTTTGTTGGTCTCGGAACGGACAGCAGAGAAGCTATGGAAACTTTTAAAAAATTCGGCTTAGAAGACTACTGTACAGGACTTGGCTTTAGAGAAGACGTCCATGAACTTTTGCAGGCTGCAGATATTTTTTTATTCGGTTCTTTCTCGGAAGGTATCGCAGGAGCTGTGCTCCAAGCCATGGCTACGGGCAGAATAGTTGTATCCACAAATGCAGGAGGGATACCAGAATACTTAAAAGATGGTTACAACGGATTTCTGGCTAGTGCAGGAAACCCTGAAGAAATGGCCACCAAGATAGAAAAAGCTTTAGACTTGAGCGAGGAGAGGCGTAAAGCTATGGTGGAGAAAGCTATATTAACCGCAAAGGAATACTCTATAGAACGAACGGTTGATAAGTATGTAGATTTACTAAGGAGGCTTTTAGAAGAATAAGGAATAAGATAAAAACTTATACCATTCCCAGGCTGTAGACACTATATCTTCTATATTAAACCTTGCCTTCCAACCCAGAACCTTTTCTACTTTTGAGGGATCAGCTATTAGAACAGGAGGGTCTCCGGGACGTCTTGGAAACTCTTGATAGTTTACTTTCTTACTCGTAACTTTTTCTACTATCTTTTATAATTTCTAAAACAGAGTGTCCCTTCCCAGTTCCTAAGTTAAATACCTCAGACCTACCTTCATTAAACAGGAAATTGAGAGCTTTAATGTGAGCCTCGGCAAGGTCCATGACATGTATGAAGTCTCTTATACAGGTTCCGTCGGGAGTATCATAATCTGTTCCGTAAACCCTGACATATTCTTCCTTACCGGCAGCCACTGCAAGAACGTTGGGTATAAGATGTGGCTCTGGGTCGTGCCACTCACCAATCTCAAGCTCTGGATCCGCACCTGCAGCGTTGAAATACCTTAGAGAAACGAACTTTATACCATATGCACGGTCAAAATCTTCGAGTATGTGTTCTACTGCCAGTTTGCTCCTTCCGTAAGGGTTTATGGGGTTCGTAGGATGTTTTTCGTCAATAGGGACGTATTCTGGATTTCCGTAGACTGCACAGGTAGAGGAAAAGACTATTTTATTGACATTAAACTCCAACATCGTTTCTATCAAGTTGAGTGACCCTATTACGTTGTTCTCGTAATATTTGCTCTGTCCAAGAAATTCACTAAAGTTCCCTTGGTCAGAGTATCCCCATGTCCTCATCAACCCTACCATATCCATCTCTTACACCATCCCAGCCATCATCAGTGTGTTCATTATCCCAACCTTAAACACAAGCTCCTTCCTTATGTTATCAAACCTCTTGCTCACTACATACTCACCAAACCATCGCTTAAAGGCTGAAAAGAAACTCTCAATAAGCCACCTCTTACCATACTCTACCATCTCCTTCCATTTCCTCTTCCCTTTCCTTATCTGCCTTATCACATTATCCCTTGCAGGATTTCCCTTTATCTTGGCTTCCTTCCTTACAAGCACCGCAGGCTCTATACCTTCCTCTCCCAAATACCTGAAAAACTCATGAGTATCATATCCTGCATCTGCTATAACCTTGCTGATCTTCTTCCCTTTCTCTTCTGCCTTCTTCTTTGACTTCTCTATAAGCTCTTTAGCCTTCTGCGAGTCATGAACTCTCTCATCTGTTACCTTAAGCTCTACTACCTTTTTCCTCTGCAGGTCTAAGGCTACGTGAAGCTTTATCCATCCCTTCCTTGCTTTCTTCCCATGCTTCTTCCTAAGCCATTCCCCTCTATTGGTTACCTTTATTCCAGAAGAGTCAAGAATGATTACAAAGTCATCAGGTAGTTCTTCAGGATCTGGGAAAGTTGAAGTCAGAGGCTGTGAATCTGTAGTGCAGAGTTCCAAAGTTAGGCACCTTTAGTCCTAAAGAACCGAATATCTCTCTTGCAAGTCCTTCCGTTTGCCTGTAGGGGAGTTTGAGGGCGAACTTGATGAAAAAAAGTAGCCGTATGAGTTGCCAAGAGTAAGTGGGAGGTCTGCCCTTTCTTTTCTTACCTTTCTCTTCCTCTTCAGTATTCATAAGCGGTGGTGCTATAAGGATTTCTCCTCTTTTTGCTAACTCCTCGTTATACTGACTTCAGTCTTTATTCATAGGTATTTATTCTCTCTAAAATCCCATTCTTGGACAAGGCATGACATGGTCGATTACTTCTCTTTAGAAAACAGAATAATAGATTATCTTGAGCTTATTTCCTGAGCCAAATATTACTTTCGTAAGTGTTTTTCAGGTCAAGTTCTAATAAAAAGGCATACTTCATAAATGTGTAAAAGGAGCCAATCACTGAAACTATAAAGCCTCTGTAACCATCAAGAAATCCTTTCTTTATTAGATATATTTTAATAAAAGCCCAAATTGGTCTGGCTACAATATCAAAAAACCCTGTTCGTTTCCCGTCTTTATACATAGAAATTGAGCTTATTTTAGCGTATTTGAGAGATTTTCTAATATGATCTTCTAAGCCTTTGAATGAAAAATGATATAAATCTCCTTTTAACTTTTTCTTCCTCCCTTCTATGTCTAGGTAATCGTGAGGGTTTATGCCTTTCCATATAGGGCTTGCACTCCTTTTTACAAGCCTGAGTCTCCACTCAGGTTGCCACGCGTACTCTAGTAGTTTCCCTAAGTAATAAGTTTTTCTGTTTATGTAATAACCTTCTGCAAAGGGTTTGTTAATTGCATTACGGATAGATTCCTTCAATCCCTCGGAAACGACCTCATCCGCATCTAAACATAATATCCATTCCTGTGTACATTTACGCAATGCAGAATTTTTCTGAGCAACATGCCCCTTCCACTCTTCGACATAGACCTTAGCCCCGTACGATTCGGCTATCTCCCTCGTCCTGTCCGTTGACCCCGAATCTACAACCACTATCTCCGAAGCGATATCCTTAACCGCCTCCAAGGTTCTACCAATGATGTCTTCCTCGTTGTAAGTGATTATGGCAACCGATAGGGGGAGCTTCTCCTTCATACTTCTTCAGATACTCTCTTAATATACTCTCCTATTCCCTTACCTATATCGATTTTATAACCTAGCTTTACAAGTGCCAGCTCGAGAGCTGAGAGAGCCACCGTCATATCGAGAAAATCCATTCCCATGTGAGAGATTCTGAATATCTTTCCCTTTAATTTCCCCTGCCCGCCGGCCACCCTAACTCCGAGCCTGAGCATCCCCTTCCTGATATTATCTGCCGGTAAGCCTTCTGGAGGAAGTATCGCGGTAAGTGATATAGAAGGATTTTCAGGGAAAACTTCCAAACCGATGGCTTCCATAGCTTTTCTCATTCCTTCCGATATATTTCTGTACCTCTTCTCCACATTTTCCATTCCCTCTTCAAGAAGCATACTAAGGGATTCCCTCAGTGCAAGTGTAAGAGTGATTGCCGGTGTCCAAGCTGTCTGACCCTCAACCTGTTTCTTGAGCTCTTCTCTAATGTTAAAGTAGTAGGCTCTCTCGGTGAGTCTTTTCTTAGCTTTCTCAGAGAACCAGAGCATAGACAGACCGGGAGGTAGCATAAAAGCTTTCTGTGAACCTCCGACAACCACGTCCAATCCCCACTCGTGGGGTTTCATGTTGTAGACCCCAAGAGCGGTAATCGCATCAACCACAAGTATGGCGTCAGTATCCTTAGTTATCTGTGCAAGTGCTTTAACATCGTGATAGGCGCCCGTGGAAGACTCCGAAGCCTGTACGAGAACACCTTTAGTGTCCGGGTTTTCCTTTAAAAGCTTCTCAACCGCTCCCGGATCTACGCTCTTACCCCACTCAACCTCAAGCTCTGTAACTCTAAGCTTCCACCTCTTCCCAAGCTCCGCCCATCTTTCCCCGAACTTTCCGCCGACGATTGCTATTACCTTGTCTCCCTCTTCAAAGAAGTTAAGTATAGAAGCTTCCATAGCCCCTGTGCCGGAGGAGGCGAAAAAGACAAAGTTGTCCTCCTTGCAATCAACGAGTTGTTTAAAAAGCTCTCTCGTTTCCAAAAAGGCTTCGGTGAATTCCGCTGTCCTGTGGTGGATTATCTGCCTTCCAAGAACTTCCCTTATCCTGTCGGGTATTTCTACGGGTCCAGGGGTAAATATCCTTTCTCCTTTGAACATCCTACTGACAACTATTATATTTCCTTTTGCAGTAATAGTGCTTTTCTCTTATCCACTGTAAACTCTTTTAAAATTCTGTATCCTTCCCTCGGCTTGCAATCCAAAATGTAAGAAACATCCTTTTCCGCCAGACTGCTCTTAAGCAAAGGTTCGTCTCTTAAAAATGCGACATACATACATAAACTTCTCAGACCTTCACAATCGCAGGCTAACTCCTTTCCTTCTACTATGTTCTGTATATGTTCTGCAGTAATTTTTGGATGTCCTCTTCTTTCCTCTAAGTAGGGTAAGACAAGCAGTCCGTAGAAGAACCTCAACACTATGAAAAGTAGAATGGAAGCGAGTAATAGCTTTCTTATTCTTTTCGAGATGTCTAATGCATTTACCATTAGAGAGGGAAGAACGATAGCTATTAAAGGGAGCAGGGGTAGTATATACCTTCCCCTGCTGGAAGCGGATAATAGGTAGGGAAGGTAATTTACAAGTATAAGGACGATTAAGATCTTTGCTTTTGGGTTTAGGACTAATTCTTTTCTAAACTTCCATAATATGAATAAGAGGAAAACACTGTAGGGGAGGGTTTGTTTTATATTCAGTAGAGGATAGGTCATAAGATGCTTTACAAAGTTCGTTGGAGATGTTGAGCTTTCAACTCTGCTAAATGTTTCTGACCACAGGACATTCAAGTACTCAATGGGACTATGGGAAAGAGGAATCCACCAAAAGGAAGCCACTAAAGCTATGAAAACAGCAGTTAAGAACTCTTTACTAAAAATCAATTTGGGCTGTCTTTTCAAGAAAACTAAGGTTATAAAACTGGCTCCCCAGAAGGCGAATGCAGGGAAACCCTTCAGCATGAATACTAAGCCGCACACTATAGAGGTTAAGTAAAGGTATATAGGTTTAAGAGATTCATAGAATTTTATAAAGAAGAAGAACATAAGAAGACAAAAAAAGCTTAAAGTCATATCTATCTCGGCTAACCATCCGTACCAAAAGAGAATATCTGAGAATGTAAGAAAAAACAAAGCAGACATAAGAGACAAGGACAGGTTTCTGAATAGATAGAATGAAAAAGCGGCAATTAGAACAAGCGTCATAGACAGAAAAAATAAGGTTACAGCTCTGGGCGATAAAGTATTCCAACCGAAGAATTTAGCTGATATTGCTATCAGCCAATTAAAGAGAGGGGGCTTGTTGTAGTAAAGTTCGCCGAACAGTGTGGGCTGGAACCAGTTGCCAGAATGAAACATTTCAAAAGCTACTAAAGCTCTGCGGGACTCCTCCATCCAAAGGGAAAAGTAAGAAATATTAGGAAGCATAGAAAAAAGAGAAAATAAAATCAGTAAGGCTGAAAGCCTCAAGGACATTCTGATTTCAAACTATCTCCAGACCAGAAAAAATAAAAGGTATCTCGTAGCTTGCGGATTCCTTTGAGTCGGAGGCGTGTATGGCGTTCTTTCCTTTGTCCGTTCCGAAGAGAGCTCTTATGGAGTTGGGAGCGACCTTCCTTGCCTCCTCGCTATCGGTGGGACCTATGATCTCCCGAACCCTCTGGATGGCGTTCTCTCCCTCTAAGACCGCCGCCACCACGGGACCGGAGGTCATAAACTCCACAAGCTCGCCGTAGAAAGGTCTGTCCTTGTGGACTATATAAAACTGCTTTGCCTGCTCTTCGGTAAACCTGAACATCTTGAGGGCTTTTATCTCAAAACCTTCCTCTACGAACCTATCGAGGATCTTGCCGATAGCCTTCTTCTGAACCGCATCGGGCTTAATGATTATCAGGGTTCTCTCCATAAGGTCTAACCTCCGTGGATTAAGAGCTTTTCGAGCTGTCTTTTGACGGATGTATCAACGACAAATCCGGAAGTCTTGAAAACAAAACCGCCGATCAGGGAGTCGTCGTAGCCGATCTCAACCTCTATCTCTCTATTCAGAACTTTTTGAATGGCGGACACTATCTTTTCGGTCTCCTCCTTGTCTATCTCCCTCGCCAAGTAGAGGTAGCCTTTGGACATTCTCATTATCCTCTCTACCTCGTGGTCGTATAACCTCTTCATTTCGGGGAGTAGGGAGAGGGCGTTTATCTCTATCAGGTAGTCGAAGACCTCTAAAGCTGTATCGGGAACGCCGTACTTTTCCATTAGATTTTTCAGAAGTTCTATCTTCCTCTCCTTGGGAACGAAGGGGCTGACGAAGAAGTTCCTCGCATCCCTGTTCTTTCTGTAAAGTCCTGCGAGGAGTTCTATAAAGGATCCTGTGTTGATTAAGGTCTCTTTATCTTTTGGGAGCTTTCTCACGAGTAGGCGGACCGCCTTCCTCGCTATCTCCTTCTTCTTAAGCATTCTTCCTTTCCTCCAGAACTCGTAGCTGTGCCTCTATATACCTCTTCTGAACTTCGGGCTTGCTGAAGGCTTCTTCAAGCATACTCTTGGCTATCTCCTCCGCCTTTGCCATTCCGTAGAGGGCAAGCTCCTCCTTGGCTTTCTTTAGCTCTATCTCGACCGTTTCCCTCGCCTTGTCCTTTATCCTCTGGGCTACTTCCTCAGCGTGCTTCTTGGTGTTCTCTATCTCCGTCTGGGCTGATTCCCTCGCGAGGGCTATAGACTCGTCCGCCCTGACCTTAGCTTTCTCGAGCTCTTCCTTGGCTCTGGCAAGCTCTTCCTTAGCCTTGTTCAGTTCCCCCTCAGAGCTTTCCACTTCCTGCGTGAGGGATCTCCAGAAATTGTTGAAGGCTTCGCCTATGGGTTTTCTTCCGAACCAGTAGACTATTCCGAGGAAGATAAGTATGTTCACTCCCTTCCATACAAGCTCGAGGGGGTCGTGGTGAGCTCCGCCTTCTTCGGCGGCGAAGGCTACCGCGCTCGTTAGGACTAAAAGCAGATATCTACTCATGCTGCCTCTCCGAGTATCTTCTTGACGATCGCCTGTGCGATATCCTTAACTGCCTCCTCCAACTTCTTCTTTTCCTCCTCGAGGGATCTCCTTATCTCCTCAACCTTTGAGCTTACCTCTGCCTGAGCTTCCTCTTCCGCCTTTTCGAGGATCTCGTTCTTTATCCTGTTGGCTTCCTTACGGGCTTCTTCCAAGATGTTGTTCGCCTCTGACCTCGCTTTCTCGAGGATCTCCTTAGCCTCTTCGAGATACTGGGTTGCCTCGCCTCTGAGCCTCTGGGCTTCTTCCAGGTTTCTCCTTACTATGGCTTCCCTCTCCTCTATAACCTGTGTGTAAGGCTTTACGTAGATAAGGTTTATCAGGAATACGAAGGCTAAGAATAGAACTGCCATTATGAGGAGGGTTATGTTAGGGATAACTCCTATATCCATTCCAACCTCCGGCTAAAGATTATCCTACAAAGGCGGTAGGATTTCAAGTTCAACTTGCCTTGGCGAGTTTGTTGTAGAGAACGCGGTCCTTCTCGACTATCTTTTTAACCTTCTCCTTTAATTTTTTTCTGTCCTTTCCTCTCACTACTCTGATTATGTTCGTGAGCAGACCCGCCATGTAATTAACTATAGATTTCCATGTTCGGATATAGACATCGAGTTTTTCCCGAATTTCAGAAACTTACGGCAGAAAACCTATGTTCTTGAGAGTATGATCTTTTCAACCTATCGGCTCAGAGTCCCTGAATTATAATGCTTAAAGCCTGAAAGGGAGGTGGCGTGATGTATAAGTCCATGCTTTTTTTACATATCTTCTTCGCCATGGTATGGATAGGGGGTATGGTTTTCAACCTCCTTTTCTTACACCCTGCCGTCAGGGAACTCCGAGAGGATGTGAGAGGCACCTTGGCAGGCAAGGTTCTCGGCAGGTTCTTCTTAGGGGTATGGCTCTCCATATTCGTCCTCTTCCTCACGGGGATGTGGATGTGGCACAGCGTGAGAATGGACTTTAGCAACAATCCTCTCTTTCACATAAAGCTCTTCCTCTTCGGGATAATGGTGGTGAACTTTATCTACATATACTTCTACCTATTCAGGAAAAGGCTCTTTAAGCACATTCCCAACTTCGTATGGATAAACCTTATCCTCGGAGTGCTGATAACACTGATAATCACCTATATACGTTGAGCAGGATTAGGGGTTATCACCGCTTCCACCACAGAGTCATCGAGAGCTTTAAAGCCGTGAAGCTCTTCAGGCTCGTAGAAGATCGTGCTTCCTACCTCTAAGATTTCCTCTCTATCCACCGCGCCTGCACAGAAGGAGAGCTTCCCTTTGAGAACGGTTATGAACACGCTCGAGGGGGAAGTATGGGGCTTTATCTCCTGACCTCCCTTTAGGTAAAACCTTATCACCCTCGCGTTTCTGTCCTGATAGACGAGCTCCCTCTGAGGAGACTCTTCACTGAACTTCTCTTCGAGCTTAGCCACCTTTGCCATGTTCAACCTCCTTTATCTTTTTAAAAGCATGAAGAAAGACGATCTTGAAGAAGTAGCCGAGGATAAAGAGGTAGAGGATGGGAGCCACGAGACTCAGGGGATAAAAAAGAACGTCAACCACCAGAAAGAGTGTGTAAAAGATAAGGGACATTTCCAAGAATTTCGGGAACTCTTCCTCCGCTATCAGCTCGTTAATGGCAGGTGCCTTCCCTCCCATCTTGGCAAACTTCCAGTTCCATAGGATCCTCGGAAACAGGTGCGCCATTCCTCCGAAGATAGTGAAAGCTCCGAAGCCGTAAACGAGGAGGTCTATATGGAGATTGAGCAGAACGGGTAGCGTCTTAGGATGGGAAGCCATCGCCCCCGCGATTAGGAAGCCGAGGGGCAGGAAGAGGAGGGCTACGATGAAGACCTTTACGACATAGGGAAGAGGGGAGGGCATTCTCCTCTGCTTTATGAGCGAATAAATGAGGTAGATGTAGTAAAGGGCAACGCTGACTTCTAAGAGGAGGGAGAGAGCTATCAGTTTGTAGTTCAGGAGAAAGAAGCTTACGAGAACCAGAGCCGTGGAGGCCTGCTTGAAGTAGAAGAGTCTTTGAGACTTTCTGATGTTTAGGGTCTCCATCAGGAGCATCGGTATCCAAGCTATCTCCACTCCGTAGATGGCGTTGAGCATGGATCCTACGGTGAGTGTGTGGATCGCGAGCTGAAAGGGAACTATCCCCAAGCTGAAGTGAAGGAAAAGAAACAGGGAGGAGAGCAGAAGGTAGAACAGGGAAAAGCCGAGGAACCTGACGGTGAGGGGCATCCAGTTCCTTATGTTCAGAAGCAGGTGAATAAAGAAGACCGAGTAGGAAAGAAAGAGGATTATGGAACCGGCCTTAAAGTATCCAAGGTAGAGGAGGGATAGCGCCGTAAGGACTCCCAGAAACACGATGTAGGAGATCCAAGAGAGAGATAGCCTTCTGTTCTGGGAGTTGGGAACTATCTGATACATGGCTCCCACGAGAGTCGTTCCTATGAAGCCAAAAACGAGAGAGATGAAGAAGGTGTGGCTGTGAGATCCTGTGACCTTGAAACCGAGAGACAGGAGGAGGCTCAGTATGGCTATAAGAAAGAAGAAGGGAGATACCTTCGAGACGTAGAACATTCTCCTCTCCTCACATGAGTAATCAGTTATTTACTATAATCTCCTTGAGAGAAAAGTCAAATAGAACCTGTCCCTACCGTAAATAATCGTTTATATTATTAGGTATGGAAAAGCAAACTCAGGACTTCGGTAACGCCTGGGAGTATCAGGGTTGCATGATACCGAAGGATCTTTACTACGACATAGAAAATCAGGTGTGGCTTAAGGTTAACGAGGATGGAACGGTAACGATGGGACTCACCGACGTGGGACAGACGAGGGCGGGGAGGCTACTTCATGCGAGGATCAAACCAGTGGGAACAAAGGTTAAGAAAGGAAAGCCCGTTGCCACCTTGGAGAGCGGGAAGTGGGCTGGTCCTGTGCCTGCTCTGGTTGAGGGTGAAGTGGTGGAGGTAAACCAGAGGGTCATGGACGATCCCAACTTTATAAACATAGATCCCTACGGGGAGGCTTGGATAGTGAAGCTGAAGCCGGCAGACCTTGAGAGAGATCTGAAGGATCTCGTTACGGGTGAGGAGGCTCTTGAAAAGATGAAGGAGCATATAGACGAGTGGGATATAGTATGTATGAGGTGTATGTGAGATGAGTGCAGAGGAGAGGCACGTTATACTCTTAGTTTCTCAGTGGTGTCCTACCTGTCCTCATGCGGACGCCCTCTGGAGGAAGCTCCAGGCAGAGTACGGCTTTAAGTACGAAGTTCTCGATATAGCAACTCCGGAGGGTAGATACTGGGTAAACAAGCTGATGGTAAGGAGCGTTCCCTCCTCCATAGTGGACGGGAAGTTAGCCTTCGTCGGAGTTCCCAACGAAGATGAAGCGAGGAAGGTTGTGGAGGAAGGGGTAAAGTTCGATTAGGGATATTTGAAATCATAAAAATTCCCTACGAGGCGGGTAAAATTAAGCTCTATGAAGGTAAAGATCAACGGAAGGGTCTTTGATATTCCTAAAGGGGTCAGATTCGGAGAGCTCAGCCACGAGATAGAGAAGGCTGGCATAGAGTTCGGATGCACCGACGGCCAGTGCGGTGTATGCGTTGCGAGGGTTCTCAGAGGTCTCGAGTGCCTCAACGAGCCTTCTGAGGATGAGGAGGAAACCCTCTGGAGGATAGGAGCGGTCGATGAGGAGGAGAGACTGACCTGTCAGCTCATAATAGAGGACGAGAGCTGTGATGAGATAGAGATAGAGTCGGAAGACTGATGTTCAAGATACTCCAGTATCAGAAGGAGGTCCTCGAAAAGGGGAAGGCAAAGCCCGTAACCTTGATACACGGGGAGGAGGAGTACCTTGTAAAGGCTTTCATAGACAAGCTGAGATCTGCCTATGGAAACTCCCTCTCCCTGAGATGGGGAGACGAGCTCGAACCCGAAGAGATCTTTTCCCTCGTTTCGGAGGGGAGCATCTTCGGGGGTTCGGAAAACGTCATAGTTATTCTCAACTTCGAGGAGTTTCTAAGGAAGATAGGCAGGAAAAAGAGGAGTATTGAAGCCCTTCTCAATACACTGAAGAGGATAAAGAGCTCCAGGCTATTCCTCGTAGTCAGCAGGAAACTGAGCTCTCAGGAGCTGTCCAAAGAACCTTTCAAAACGATAGCTTCCATAGGGGACTTAGTCCTCGCCGACCGACTCCACCCTAAAAAAATAACGGAGATAGTGAGGAGGAAGTTCGAGAAGGAAGGAGGAGGAATAGAGGAGGAAGCCCTCGAGCTACTGATAAACATGTGTGGTGGAAACCTCATGATCCTGAAGCAGGAGAGCGAGAAGCTTATAACCTACGCAGACGGGAAGAAGGTCACCCCAGAGGACGTCAGGAGGGTCTGCGTTCCCTCCGATAGCTATACTCTGTTCGACTTTATAGACTACCTATTCCAGGGGGATCTCGATAAAACTCTCAGATCTCTTAAGGACGCCTTCTCCAAGGGAGTGCCTCCGCTCCAGATCTTGGGACTCCTCTACAACTACGCCATAAAGCTCTATACCGCCTTTGAGCTCAGGAGGAAGGGAGAGAACCTCGACGCTGCTTTGGAAGCGGTGGGCGTTAAGCACCAGTTTGCTAAGATGAAGTTCAAGAAGTATATGGAGGAGATGAACGAGGAGAGGATAGGAGTTCTAATCGATCGCCTGTACAGGCTCGATATTCGAGTAAAGACCTACTTCTCCGATCCCCAAAGGGAGCTGGTAGACTTCGTTACAGAGTTCACTCTCTCCTGAAATATACTTTAAGACCTATGAAGGATTGGGGGACTGCTGTAAAGGAGATAGTAGAGGCAGGAAGGTTTTTAGACTCCAAAGGCTGGGTGCCTGCAACGAGCGGGAATATATCGGTGAGACTTGATGAAGAGAGAATAGCCATAACTGCGTCGGGAAGGCACAAAGGGAGACTGACAGAGAAGGACATACTCTTAGTCGACAGGGAGGGAAATTCCTTAGTCGACGGGAAGCCTTCGGCGGAGACTCTTCTTCACGTTCTCATCTACCGCCTCTATCCAGAGGTAAACGCCGTGGTCCACACCCACTCCCCCAACGCCACACTAATCTCAAGGCTCGTCAGAGATAAGGTGGAGCTTGAGGACTACGAGCTTCTTAAAGCCTTTCCGGAGATAGAGACCCATGAGGTCAAGATAGTCGTTCCCGTCTTTGAGAACGATCAGAACATGAGGAGTCTCTCCCTGAAGGTGGAGAGTTATTTGAAGGAGAATGATGATGTCTTCGGGTTTCTGATAGGTTCTCACGGGCTCTACACGTGGGGAAAGGATATGGAGAGCGCTCTCATCCACGCGGAGGCTTACGAGTTCCTCTTTGAGTGCGAGATAAAGATGATGTCTATAAAGTGATCACTTCTGCCTTATCCTGAAGGTGCACCTCTCGTAACCCTGAGCGGCGCAGGTTACCTCCTCTACCTCGAACTTCTTATCTAAGAGATCCGTCAGAAAACCTTTGAAGAAACCTGCCATTGGTTTGCAAACGGGTTTCTGACTCCTCCCTATAGCCTCAACGAGTATGGACCCCTCAACGTATATCTCCATGCTTCCCAGATCGTATTCGAATAGGTCTATGAGCCTTGAGGACTCGGCTATTATGGTCAGGAGCTCAAGAGCCTCGTCCAGTCTATCGGTATATACTCCGTACCTCTCCTTCAGTGTTTTTGCTCCCTTCTTTCCTCCATACTCCGCCGCCTTCTTTATGATCCTGTCTATGCCGAACTTTGAAAGCTTATAGACATCCCTGTAACCGTCTATGAGAGCGTCCCTGTGGATAAGAACGGATTCACGTTCTATGGCTTCGGCGAGAGCCCTTATGTTGTCCTTTAGATATCCCATCCTAAGCGCCTCAGTTGAGCCTTTCCCTCTTCCGAGATCTTCTCTTTCGTCCATGGAGGCTCAAATACAAATTCTACAACAACGTCCTTGAGCTGAGGGAACTTTTCAAGGATCTTCTGCTTGATGTGCTCCGCAAAGAACTGCTTGGCAGGACATCCCTGAACCGTCAGAGTCATGTCTATGTAGGCGATGTCATCTTTGACCCTGATCCCGTAGATTAGCCCTAAGTTCACTATGTCTATGGGTATCTCAGGGTCCTTTACCTCCTTCAGAGCTTCCAGAATTTCCCTTTCCATAATAGATAAATTATCCTCTGGGACTAAAATAAATTCCATGTTCAGGAGCATAGATGATCTTGAAAATTTTGTGAAGAGTGTCCTACTGGAAGCAATTTTAGGACCGGAGTCCGAAGAGGTTAAGGAAGCCCTGAGAGAGTATGACAAGGGTGAACCCCTCTCTCACATCATCAGAAGTTTAATTGCGATAGAAACCTCTGCTTTGCGGAGGCTCTGAGGCAGTTTTTTATAGACGACCCGCTATGGATCTTGTCGTTACCTACATAGCTAACCTAAAGGGAAATTTTAAAAGATCTATTGAGATGACAAAGTCCGCGTACGCACATTCGATGAAGTTGAAAAAATATAATTGGTGATATAGCGGAGGGTATTCTGGAGGAGAATAGGTATGGGGAGATTTACGAGGATGAGCTTAGAGTAAAGAAGTTCATCAAGGAGATCGGCAGGAAGTACAGGTTAAAGATACCTACGGAGCTGTTCAGTAAGATCTTTAAAGGTGTGAGGCGAAGACTCCAGAGTAAAGGTTTTCCAGAAGAAACAATATCTCTGCTGAGCGAGTCATCTGTGCTGTGCAAGCTGGTAGGTGGAGAAGCGAGGGAAACCTTGTTTGCCCTTTTGGAAGGGGAAGACTACCGTTCGGAGCTGGATATGGGCGCGAAGATCTTAACCGCGGTAGCACTACTGAGGACATTCGCCGATCCTTCCGTAGATAAGACTTACAGAAGGAAGGCTTTGGACGAAGCGGAGCGGTATATAAAACCTCCAAAGGTAATACTTAATAAAGAAGAGTATGTATAGGTTCGTTCTTTCCGTTATAGCGACTGACGGGATAGACACGGACAGGTGGGTCTGGGAATGGATAAGGGATAACTTCGGAGATGAAGAGGTTGCGAATGCTATGATAGAGGTTAAACGTAATAACCTCTCCGCAAAGGTTCCCTTCAAAGGTTTCGAAACTGCCATAAAGATCGTAGCCTCCGGGGTGGCGAAGACACTTACCTCTAAAAAGGTGAACGTTCCTGAGATTGAAGGTCCCAAATCTACCGCTTACTTCTACATAGACAGAACTCTCAAGTGGGTATTCCTACCCTACATACTCGCCATTTATCCGCAAGAGGGTTTCCTGTTCAGATCTGAGGTTTTAGATATAAAGGAGACGGCAATTTACTCCTCTTGGGAAGGAATGTATCCCGAAGACAGGGAGGTATTGAAAGACTCTTTTAGGAGCATGCTCTCTGCAGTAAACAAGGATCTAAGACGGAAGATAGCCCGGGATCTCGGTATAGACTTATAAGACGCCCTTCGTTATATTATAAATCCCTGCAATTTCTTTGCGAGGTGTGGTTATGAGAATAGAAGAACTTGACTCCTGCGGTGTCGGTTTCGTCTGTGATATAAACGGGAGAGCTACTAATCAGATAGTAAGATGGGGAGTGGAAGCGGTAAAGAACCTAACCCACAGGGGAGCGATAGGAGGAGACGGAAAAACGGGAGACGGAGCGGGAGTCCTCTTCCAGATACCTAAGAAGTTCTTCCAAAGGATCATAGAGGAGAATGGCTTTCAGATATCTTCGATAGACAACTTGGCCGTTGGGGTCTTCTTCCTGTACGACGAAGTTGAGAGCAAAGTAGAGGCGGAGTTTATCAAAGAAGGGATAAAGGTTCTCGGTTGGAGGGACGTTCCTGTAAACACCGATGCCGTCGGAGAGTCCGCTCTCAAGGTCATGCCGAGGATAAAACACCTCCTCTTGGATATGGAGGGTGTGCCCGAGGAGGAGAGGGAGGTAAGGCTCTACTTCGTGAGGAGGAAGATAGAGAACAGGCTCGGAGAGAAGGTTTACGTTCCCTCCCTTTCAACCAAGAACATCGTCTATAAAGGTATGCTCGTTGCCCCTCAGCTCGACAGGTTCTATCCCGATCTAACCTCCTCCGACGTGGAATCCGCCTACTGCATGTTCCATCAGAGGTACTCGACCAACACCCTTCCCAACTGGAGGCTCGCCCAGCCTTTAAGACTTTTAGCCCACAACGGAGAGATAAACACCATACAGGGAAACAGGAACTGGATGCTATCCCTCCAGCACGAGCTCGAACACGAGGTTCTTGGAAACAGAAGGGATCTTATAAAGCCCCTCGTATCCCACGAAGAGAGCGACTCCGCATCCTTGGACAGGGTCTTCGAACTCCTCTGCTTAGTCGGGTTTTCTCCCGAACACGCCATAAACATGCTCATACCTCCCGCCTGGGAGCACGTTCCCGAACTATCCGAGGAGGTCAAGGCTTTCTTTGAGTACCAGTCCCTTCTGATGAAGCCCTGGGACGGACCCGCAGCGATAGCCTTCGTCTTCGGAGACAAGATAGGGGCCCATTTAGACAGGAACGGACTCAGACCCGCGAGGTACGTCCTTACCGAAGACGGGATCCTTGTTTTGGGCTCCGAGGTCGGGATGATAGACCTCGCAGAGAGGAGGGTCAAAGAGAAAGGGAGGCTCGGTCCCGGGGATACCGTAGTGGTTGATCTCCGGAAGGGAGAGGTGAAGAAGACCGAGGAGATCCTGGAGGAGCTCGCAAAAAGCAAGCCTTACAAGGAGTGGCTCGACAAACACCTCCTCAGACTCTCGGAACTCACCGAGGGTAAGGTTCTCGGAGTTCCCAAGGAGGATCCTGAAAGGATAAGGAAGCAGATAGCCTTCGGCTGGACAGAGGAGGAGATAAAGAACGTTATCCAGTACATGGCTCAGACGGGTAAAGAGCCCACCTTCTCCATGGGGGACGACACACCCCTCCCGCCCCTTTCGGAGAAACCGAAGCTCCTCTTCAGGTACTTCAAGCAGAGGTTCGCTCAGGTGACCAACCCTCCCATAGATCCGATCCGCGAGAGGCTCGTTATGTCCCTCAAGATGAACCTCGGACACAAGAGGAACTTCCTTAAAGAAACTCCCGAACACGCCAAGAGGCTCCAGATAGACTCCCCTATACTCTTAGACTACCAGCTCAAGGCTATAGAGGAGCAGACCGAGTTCAAGGTCTGCAGGATACCCATATGTTATCCGAAGGAGAGGAGCTACAACATCGTCGAGTTTCAAGACATGTGCGGAGAGAGGAGGGTCTCCGAGATCCTCATGGACGCCCTCTACGAGGAGATACCGATAAACGATAT
This sequence comes from Hydrogenivirga okinawensis, assembly GCF_055385515.1. Lineage (NCBI taxonomy): Bacteria > Pseudomonadati > Aquificota > Aquificia > Aquificales > Aquificaceae > Hydrogenivirga > Hydrogenivirga okinawensis. Next base: position 1,489,731 of record NZ_AP042386.1, read on the forward strand.
GCTCATCGGCATAGAGACCCTCCAGAGGAGGGTTGAGGAGGCGGTCAGAGAAGGAGTAGAGATAATAATCCTATCGGACAAGTACGTAAACAAGCACAGGGTAGCTATCCCCTCCCTCCTTGCGGTCTCGGCGTGCGTGAAGCACCTTGCAAAGCTCGGACTGTCAACCAGGGTTTCCTTCATAGTGGAGACGGGAGAGGCGAGGGACACCCACCAGATAGCCTGTCTAATCGGCTACGGAGCGAGTGCCGTGTATCCCTACTTAGCTTACGAGACGATCAAGGAGCTCTGCGACAGTGGTAAGCTCGACATGCACTACGAGGAGGCGATCTTCAACTACAAGAAGGCATTAGAGGACGGGATCCTGAAGATCATGTCCAAGATGGGTATCTCCACCCTCAACTCCTATCACGGCGCCCAGATATTCGACACCGTCTGTCTCAACAAGGACTTCGTTGATATGTTCTTCACGGGAACACCCGTTACCTTGGAGGCGGACGGGATAGAGGAGATAGAGCTCTCCACCCTCGCAAGACACAGCGCCGCCTACGATACAGAGGAGCCAAAGCTCGACTACGGTGGAGATATGAAGTTCAGGAAGGGGGGAGAGTTCCACGCCTGGTCTCCTCACGTAGTAAGAGCACTCCACAAGTTCTTAGACACCAGAGACTACAACGACTACAAGGAGTTCTCCAAGCTCGCCAACTCCCAGCATCCCACCTTCATAAGGCATCTCCTCACCTACAAAAAGGCGGAGAAGCCAATACCGATAGAGGAGGTGGAGCCCGAAGAGGAAATCCTCAAGAGGTTCGTTACGGGAGGTATGTCCCTCGGAGCCCTCTCTCCCGAAGCTCACGAGGTAATAGCGGAAGCCTGCAACCGGCTCGGAATGAGATCCAACTCCGGAGAGGGGGGAGAGGATCCCAAAAGGTACTGGACAATAAAGAACTCCGCCATAAAGCAGGTGGCGAGCGGAAGGTTCGGAGTTACACCCACCTACCTTGCGAGCGCGAAGGATATTGAAATAAAGATAGCTCAGGGAGCCAAGCCGGGAGAAGGAGGTCAGCTACCCGGACACAAGGTGAACGAGTACATAGCCAAGCTAAGGCACTCCCAGCCCGGCGTAACCCTCATCTCCCCTCCTCCCCACCACGACATCTACTCAATAGAGGATCTCGCCCAGCTCATCCACGACCTCAAGCAGGCTAATCCGGAAGCCCGCGTCTGCGTGAAGCTCGTTTCGGAGAAAGGAGTGGGAACTATTGCGGCGGGTGTCGCCAAAGCTTACGCGGACGTCGTCCAGATCAGCGGTGCGGAAGGGGGAACGGGGGCATCCCCCTACTCCTCTATAAAGAACGCCGGCAACTACTGGGAGATAGGTTTGATGGAGACCCAGAGGGTCCTCATGGAGAACAACCTCAGGGACAAGATAAGGGTGAGGGTGGACGGAGGAATGAGGACGGGTAAGGACGTGATAATCGGCGCCCTCTTGGGAGCGGAGGAGTTCGGCTTCGGAACCGCCGCGATGATAGCGGAAGGGTGCGTTATGGCGAGAGCCTGCCATCTAAACACCTGCCCCACAGGAGTGGCAACCCAAGATCCCAAGTACAGAGCCAAGTTCAAGGGTAAGGTTGAGAACGTGATGGCTTACTTCAGGGCTGTCGCCAGAGAGGTGAGAGAAATACTTGCGGAGATGGGTTACAGATCCCTCGACGAGATAATAGGAAGAACCGATCTGATAGATGTAGTCAGGTACGACGAGTATCCGGGATCTAAGAGGATAAAGGTGGAAGCTCTCTTAGAGTCTTATCCCGAGGACAGGCCGAGAAGGTGTCTCGTAGAAAGGAACGACAACCCCGCCCCCAACTTCAACGACGAGATACTCAAGGACGTCCTGCCTTACATAGAGAGGGGAGAACCCTTCGAGAAGGAGTACGAGATAAGGAACGTCCACAGGACCATACCGACCAAGATAAACTACTATATATCTCTCAAATACAAGGACGAGGGGCTCCCCGAAGATACCATAAGGCTCACCTTCAGGGGAACGGCGGGACAGAGCTTCGGAGCCTTCAATCACAGAGGGGTTACTCTCAAACTCGTAGGAGATGCCAACGACTACGTGGGCAAGGGTATGTGGGGAGGTAAGATAATCCTCATTCCCGAAGGGGTGGAGAGAACACATGAGAACGTGATAATGGGTAACACCTGCCTATACGGAGCCATAGGCGGTGAGCTCTACGCCGCGGGAAGAGCAGGGGAGAGGTTCGGCGTGAGGAACAGCGGAGCCATAGCTGTGGTTGAGGGAACGGGACACCACCTCTGTGAGTACATGACCGGAGGGATCATCGTCTCCCTCGGAGAGGTGGGTTACAACGTTGGGGGTGGAATGACGGGAGGACATGCCTACATCCTTGACGAGGACGGCACCTTAGAGCACAAGCTAAACTACTCCTACGTTTACGCGAGACGGCTGGTCGGAGAGGAGGAGATAGCGGAGCTCAGAGACCTTATCGAAAGGCACTACCGCTACACCGGTAGCCCCAGAGCGAAGGAGATATTGGAGAACTTCAACGACTTCCTGGGTAAGTTCTGGAAGGTTATTCCCTTGGAGCAGTGCAAGAGGGATCCCTACGGAGAGACGGACGTCTGCGAGGTTGAGATACTGAGCAGGTGATTAAAAAAGTATCCTTTGCCCTCTTCGATACCGGGGAGACAATACTCGGTGCTCTTGTATTCTCCACCTTCTTCCCCCTCTTTATAACAAAGCACGTCGATGTAAAGCTCTACAGCTTCCTCTACGGAGCTTCCTTTCTGCTTTCCTTCCTTTTAGCTCTTCACTTGGGAAAGCTCGCCGACAGGAGGGCTTTGAGGAAGAACCTTTTTACTCTTTTCGGAGTCCTGACTTCTCTGCTCTGCTTCAGCATAGGACTCTCCATCGGTTTACCTCTCCTTGCCCTCCTCGTGTTTCTGCTACTCTCCATATCCCACCAGCAGACCCTTGTTTTCTACAACTCCCTCCTCCTTAACTTCGAAGGGAAGGGTTTTACCTCCGGTCTCGGAGTCGCCTTCGGTTACGTGGGTTCCGCCTTCGCCCTCATCTTTCTTGCCAAACTTTTGAAGGAACCCGACGTTTACTTTTTCGTGGCTCTGATCTTCCTTTTTCTTTTGCTCCCGGCGGTTTTGAACCTCGAAAATCCTGTTCAGCGTTCGGAGGTGAGTATTAAAAATATACTTAGAGATCGCAGGTTTCTGCTTCTGATAGTCTCCGTGCTATCTATAACCGAGGTGGCTAACACCTTGATAGCTATGATGGGCGTATATCTCAGAGAAGTTTACGGGATGGAGAATATAGAGATATACAGGGTTATAGGTCTATCTGCCTTAGGCGGTGTTCTGGGAGGTTTTTTCTGGGGTGTTCTGAGCGACAGGTTTGGAGTGAAGAGAGTTTTCCCTGTAGGCTTCCTTCTGTGGATAACCTTTTTAGTGCTTTTGCCCCTTCTTCCGAGGTCGCTTATACTCCCTGCCGGCTTTCTCGCCGGTTTCTCCCTCTCCCACGTTTGGACGACCTCCCGCGTCCTTATACTCAGGGAGTTCCCGGAGGGAGAAGCGTCGATCAGACTATCCTTTCTTTCCTTGACGGAAAGGGTAGCCTCCACCTCCGGTCTCTTTGTCTGGAGTTTTTTCCTCATGATTACGGGAGACAACTTTAAACTCTCTGCAGGTTTGATGGCTATCTTTCCCGTTGTGGGGTTGTTTATCTATAAAAAATTCCTCTCCCGATAACTTTTTTGATACACTTCTTGCATCTTTAATTATAAATGTTCAAAAATTTTGTCCATTTCTACTTTGCTAAATTTTTGGTGGAAGGATAGAACTTTCCAATAAGTGGTGGGAGGTGCTGGTCATGGTAGCAGATGGATGCCCTCGTCTTTTTTTCAACAGGTGGTTTTTCCTGGTGGTTTTTTCCTGCTTTTTAGGACAGAAAGAGCACACACAGCTACTCTGTGGCAGAAAACCTACGGCGGGGCTAATAATGATGGATCAGGAGTGTTCTATGCAGTTTCCATCCAAGAGACATCGGACGGAGGCTACATAGTGGCTGGCAGGACATCATCGTTTGGAGCCGGTGGAGGTGATGTATGGATAATGAAGCTTGATTCAAACGGGAATGTTCTGTGGCAGAAAACCTACGGCGGTGCTGATGGGGAATGGGCATATTCCATCCAAGAGACGTCGGACGGAGGCTACATAGTGGCTGGTGAGACATTATCGTTTGGAGCCGGTGGAAGTGATGTATGGATAATGAAACTATCCCCTAATGGAGATTTTCCTTCATGTAGCACGGGGTCTTCTCAGGTTTCTCCTCAGGATACGAACGTGAATCCACAGGATTCAAACGCTGATGTGAATGATACAAATGTTGTCGGGAGCGATACAAATGTTGAACCTGCCGATACAAGTTCCACAGTTACAACTCTGTGCATTCACGAGTTGAGACCTCCGTTCCTTTTCTACTTCACCGCGAATCCTGATACGGGTTTTGCACCTCTGACCACGACATTTTCGTGGTATGTCTATAGCCTTGAAGGTTATGCACTGACCTGCTACATTGACGTAGATAATGATGGTGTAAATGAATACACAATAAACAACTGTGCTATAAACACTTCTCAAAATCATACATACAGCACGGCGGGAACTTACACCGCAAAGCTTACAGTTAACGACGGAAAGGGTGGGACTACTTCTAAAACCGTTAATGTAAATGTAACTGTAAATGCGATTGTGAACTATACTCTAACAGTTAATAAAACAGGAATGGGTTCGGGAACAGTTACGAGTAATCCTGTGGGTATAGATTGTGGAGACAGTTGTAGAGGATCTTACGCTAAAGGCGCGAGTGTAACCCTGACAGCAACTCCAGATCCTGGATCAGTTTTTGCAGGTTGGAGCGGAGACTGTTCAGCTTGTGAAAGCGATACAACTTGTAAAATAACCATGAATTCTGATAAGACCTGTACTGCTGTGTTTGATCTGCAGAAAGCTAATGAAGAGAGTAACACAGGTAGCAGTGAAGGTAGTGGAGGCTGTTCTATGACATCTGGCGTGTCTCCTGTGAACCTGCTTGCATGGCTTGTAGTGCCAGCTCTTGTGATGTTGAGGAGATTGCGAAGAGTCTAACTCCCTCATTCCCCCGGCAACGGGGGCTTTTAAATAAAAAAACTTCTTGAGCTTTTATCTTTCAAATTCAGCCAAAGAAGGCACAGGACTTGAAATCAGTCCTTCAGTCTATTTGAAAAGCATCACCTTCCTGATATTCTGTAAACCTTAAGAAGCTATTGCATCTTATTTATGTTTTCATTATCTACGGGATTTATGTTCCAAGGATAAATCTGTCCCACCAATTGGCACACTTCTTGCACTTTTCCTTTCAGGAGGAAAGGAGATGAAGGTGGTTATAGTGGGTAACGGAATTGCCGGGACTGCTCTCGTTGAGGAGATACTTCGGGAAACAGACGGTGGAGACGTGAGAATTCAGGTCTTCGGAGACGAGAAGTTCATAGGCTACAACAGGATACTCATTACCGAAGTCCTCGCCGGCAGAAAGACCATGAGCGAGATATACATCAAGCGCTGGCAGTGGTATGAGGAGAGGGGAGTGAGGCTTGAGGTCGGGAAAAAGGTGGACAGGCTCTTCCCAAAGAAAAAGCTCCTCGTAACCGAGGACGGAGAGCTCTACCGCTACGACAAAGCCATAATAGCGACGGGGAGCAAGCCCTTTATACCCCCCTCAATTAAGGGAACGGAAAAGAAGGGAGTCTTCACCTACAGAACCGCGGGGGACGTCTTCAGGATATTAGACTACGCGAGGGTTTCTGAAAGGGCGGTGGTGATAGGCGGGGGACTCTTGGGGCTTGAGGTGGCTAAGGCTCTAAGGGACATAGGGCTTGAGGTTTATTTAGTTCACCTCTTTGACACCCTTATGGAGCAACAACTTGACAGAACCGCCTCGGAACTTCTCCGGAAGGACCTTGAGAGGATGGGCATAAAGGTTCTCCTTGAAAGGGACACGAGGGAGATACTGGGAGACAAAAAGGCGGAGGGGGTTCGCTTTGCGGACGGCGAGGAACTTCCTGCGGACTTCGTTGTCATAGCCACGGGTATAAGATCCAACGTGGACGTAGGCATAAACTCCGGACTGAAAGTGAACAAAGGGATAGTGGTTGACGATTACATGGAGACCTCCGCGAGCGACGTTTACGCCGTCGGAGAGTGTATAGAGCACAGGGGGAAGACCTACGGACTCGTAGCTCCCATAATGGAGCAGGTCAAGGTCTGCGCCCACAACGTTGTCCACGGGAACGAGAGGAAGTATGAAGGCTCCGTTACCTACGCTATGCTCAAGGTTGCGGGTATTAACCTCTTCTCCGCTGGTAAGTTTACCGAGGAGCAGGGCGACGAGGTCGTTTCATTCATAGATAACGGAAAGTCCATATACAGAAAGGCAGTCATAAACAACAACAAAATTGTAGGTACAATTTTGTATGGAGATATAAGGGGAAACAACTACTTTTTAGACCTCATAAAAAGCAGTAAGGATATATCCGAAGAGAGACCCTTCTTCCTCATAAAGCACATAGTCCCGAAGGACTTGACCGAGGTTGAGGAGCTAAGGGACACCGATATAGTCTGCAACTGCAACGCGGTAACGAAGGGGGAAATAGTCAGGTGCATCCAGGAAGGGTGCAAAACCCTTGAAGAGATACAGGAGAAAACGAAGGCTTCAACCTCCTGTGGTAGTTGTCAGGAACTGGTTGAGCAGATACTCAGGCAGTTCGTCAAGGAGAAACCAGCAAGAGTCAACAAGATAGAGGTGATAAAGAAGGAACTTCACCCCTTTGACCTGGAGTTCAAGGAGCGTATGGAAAGATACTTCGCCAACGGGAACTGGGAGAACATTCCTGAGGACGACAGGGATGTAAGGCTCAAGTGGTACGGGATATTTTACAGGAAGGCGACTCCCGGCTACTTCATGGTGAGGATACGTGTTCCCAACGGGAGGCTCACCTACGAGCAGGCTAAGGTAGTCTCCCACCTCTCAGAAAAGTTCTGCAGGGGGGAGGTGGAGATAACTTCGCGCCAACAACTCCAGATAAGGTGGATAGAACTTAAAAACCTTCCGGAAATACTTGAAGCTCTCAATAGCGTCGGACTTTCCACCCTCCAGACGGGAATGGACAACATAAGGAACGTTACCGGAGACCCCCTTACCGGTCTTGCGGAAGACTCCCTCATAGACACGATAAAGCTCTCTCAGGAGATAACGAGGATCTTCTTGGGTAAGAAGAGGTATGCGGATCTGCCGAGGAAGTTCAATGTGGCGGTTCTCGGCTCTAAAACCGACTCCATAAACGCCATGTTCAACGACATCTGCCTCTACCTCGCGGAAAGGGACGGAAGGCTCGGCTTCAACCTTTACCTCGGCGGGAAGATAGGCTCCGGAGGTCCCGTGAAGGCGATAGACATGGACATGTTCGTAGAGCCCTACGATGTTCCCGACCTGTGCAGGGTGATATTTGACATCTACTCAACCTTCGGCAATCGGGAGAACAGAAACAGAAACAGGCTCTTTTTCCTCCTTCAGGAGTGGGGTGTGGACAGGTTCAGGGAGGAGATTGAACAGAGGCTCTACAAACCCATGCCCTCCAAGGGAGAAGACCTTGTAAACAGATGGGGAGAGAGGGAGGGGGTTGTAAACTTGAGAAACGGAACATTTGCGGTCTCGGCGATAGTCCCGGCGGGGAAGATAAAGGCTAGGGAACTGAGGGAGGCGGCGGAGCTCTCAAGGAAATATGGAAGCCGGGAACTGAGACTGAGCGTTTATCAGAACCTCTACATCCCTAACGTTCCTGAGGAGAACTTGGGCGCTCTCCTTGAGGAAGAGTTCTTCCGGAAGTATCCGACCGTGAGCTCTCCCTTCATGACCCACCTTATAGCCTGCGCGGGGAGCGACACCTGCGCCTTCGGTGTGATACCCAACAAGAGCGACGCGGTCAGGGTTGCTAACTATCTGAGTGAGAAACTCAAGCTTGACATTCCCGTGAGGATGCACTGGTCCGCCTGCGCCAAGGGATGCGGTCAACACGGTTCCGGGGACATCGGCTTTGTGGGAACCAAGACCAAACTGAACGGGGAAGCGGTTCTTGCGGTTGACATCTTCGCTGGAGGCTCTACAACCAAGGAAGGTTTCAAGGTGGTCCAGGGACTTCCCTTAGACAAGGTAAAGGAAGCTACTTACTTACTACTCAACTACTATCTGGAGAACAGGCGAGAGGGGGAGAGCTTTGCGGACTTCGCCCACAGGGTGGGGGCGGATAATCTCAGGGCGGTTTTTATAAACCTTATGCAGGAGGTGAAACATGGGGTACGTTAAACCCGAAGCGGTAGTAGACCAGATGATTCAGGCGGGAGCCTACAAGGCGAGCCTATCGGCTAAGGACCTGCTCATAAGGGGCTTCCTCGCGGGGGCGCTCTTAGGTTACGCGGTTACAGTAGCCTTCTCGGCGATAGCCCAATCGGATATGAGGATAGTGGGTTCTCTGGTCTTTCCCTTGGGATTCGTGATGATAGTTCTCCTTGGTTTGGAGCTCGTTACGGGGAACTTCGCCTTTATACCCTTGGCAGTTATGGAGAAGAGGACGACCTTCGGTCGTATGCTCTACAACTGGACATGGGTTTACATTGGACACCTGATGGGAACCTTTTTCTACGGACTCCTCTTTTACATCGGGGCGACGAAGATGGGGGCGGTTCCCGAGCCAGTGGTTGGAAAGATGATAGCCAAGGTAGCGGAGGCGAACACCCTCGGCTATGCGGAGCTCGGTTTTGTGAACGGTTGGACGGTCGCCTTCGTGAAGGCTATGCTCTGTAACTGGATGGTAACCCTCGGAGCGGTCATGGCTCTCGTTTCCCAACACGTTATAGGGAAGATAGCCGCCATGTGGCTTCCCATTCTCACTTTCTTCGCTCTCGGCTTTGAGCACGCGGTTGTAAACATGTTCCTCATGCCCACCGGGATGCTCTTCGGAGCAAATATAACCATCTACGACTGGTGGTTCTGGAACCAGATACCCGTAACCCTCGGAAACCTCGTGGCTGGATTTACATTCACAGGGCTCACCCTCTACCTGACCCACAGAAGAAGGGAGGAGTCCAAGCCCGCGGATGTGGTAGAGGAGGCTGCCTGATATGGGAAAGGTCTGTCTCGTCGGAGCAGGTCCCGGAGATCCCGAACTTCTGACCCTAAAGGCTTACCGAATTCTGAAGGAAGCCGACGTCGTCCTTTACGACGCCCTGATAAACAGGGAAATACTTAATTTCACCAGAGGGGATTGTCTGAGGATATACGTAGGTAAGAGGGACGGAAAACACTCCTTACCTCAGGAAGAGATAAACGAGCTCCTGCACAGGTTTGCAAGGAGCTACAGAATTGTAGTTAGACTCAAGGGAGGCGACCCTTTTGTATTCGGAAGGGGAGGGGAGGAACTCCTGTATCTGCTGCAAAAGGGCATTGAGGTGGAGGTGGTGCCTGGTGTAACCTCGGCTGTCGCTGCGCCCTCCTCCGCCTTCATCCCGGTAACCCACAGGGGAATAGCTTCCTCCTTTGCGGTCATTACCGGACATGCCAACAGGGATATAGATTGGAGAGCCTTCGCAAGGATAGACACCCTCGTCGTTTTGATGGGTGTCAAGAACAGGCAGAGGATAGCGACAGAACTTATAAATGCGGGAAGAGACCCAAACGAGCCCGTTGCCTTTATAGAGAAGGCTACAACTTCCGAGCAGAGGGAGGTCTTCACCACCTTGAAGGAACTCGCCCAGAACCCGCCGGAGGTAAACCCGCCCGCGGTGATGGTGGTGGGGGAGGTGGTAAGGATTGCACTTGCTAATTCTATGAAGAATGACTTCTTCCGTATTTCTTTTCAAGTTTGCCAGAGCTTGTTGAAAAAATCCTTATAGCTTGGAATATCAAGCGACTCAAAGCCCATGCAGTCCTCAAAAGCTTAAAGCACAATAGGAGGAGCTTCAGAAGAAGTATCAGGTTGTAAAGAACAAACCTACCAAGAACATCCAGACTCGCAATCCCAAAGTCATAAACATTGTCCCTGTCCCCAAGCCTGTTCTTAACTATCCCTATCACCTGCTCAACTCTAAACCTGTTCTTCTTATAAACCTTTCTCCTTACCTCATAATTCCTCTTAGCCCATAGCCTATGCATGTTCCTAACTCTCGTATGCGTAGTATCCCTCACAGGAACTATGGCTTCCATCCTTAGTTCCCTTATCTCCCTTAAAATTCCCACAGACTTTCCATAGTAAGCATCCCCAAGAAAATGCCTTGCTCTAAAGCCAAGTTCTTTGAGCATGGATCTTAGCAGCATATTCTCATCTGCGTAGGGCTTGCCTGTATTTATCAAACCTCTTGCTTACTACATACTCCCCAAACCATCGCTTGAAGGCTGAAAAGAAACTCTCAATAAGCCATCTCTTACCATACTCTACCATCTCCTTCCATTTCCTCTTCCCTTTCCTTATCTGCCTTATCACATTATCCCTTGCAGGATTTCCCTTTATCTTGGCTTCCTTCCTTACAAGCACCGCAGGCTCTATACCTTCCTCTCCCAAATACCTGAAAAACTCATGAGTGTCATACCCTGCATCTGCTATAACCTTGCTGATCTTCTTCCCTTTCTCTTCTGCCTTCTTCTTTGACTTCTCTATAAGCTCTTTAGCCTTCTGCGAGTCATGAACTCTTTCATCTGTTACCTCAAGCTCCACTACTTTCTTCCTCTTCAGGTCTAAGGCTACGTGTAGCTTTATCCATCCCTTCCTTGTCTTCTTCCCATGCTTCTTCCTTAGCCACTCCCCTCTGTTGGTTACCTTTATCCCAGAAGAGTCAAGGATGATTACAAAGTCATCAGGTAGTTCTTCAGGGTCAGGGAAATCGGAAAGGTTGAAGTTAGAGGTTGTGAATCTGTAGTGGAGTGTTCTAAAGTTAGGCACCTTTAGTTCCAGGGAGCTGAATAATTCTCTTGCAAGTCCCTCCGTTTGCCTATAGGGGAGTTTGAGGGCGAACTTGATGAAAACAAGTAGCCGTATGAGCTGGGAAGGTAAGCGGGTGGTCTGCCCCTTTTCTTCTTACCTTTCTCTTACTCTTAGCATTCGTATTGGACAACGCATAAAATTAGTTAAAATTTTTAGTGAAAATCGTATTGGGAGGTGTGAAATGGGAAAGCTAAGAACTCTTATCTTGGTCGTGGGGTTTTTGGTTGTATCAGTGCCTGCCATGGCAGACGAGTACATAGTAACCCCCCTTGCACATTATGTTTTAGATAGGGCGGGATGCTCGTGTAAATCTATAAGGGAGTTTTCAGGATACGCTATATGCCATATTCACGGCAGGGATATTAAAAAAGTTGAAGGAGGTAATTTCCTCACAATAGAGTGTAAAAGAGGTGCTGTGGAAATACATGCCTCTCACATAGCTGAGGTTCCTCACTAAGACTAAACTAAATAAAGCAGGCATGAGGAAATCCTTGATCCTCCTCCTATATAAAGTGGGAGGATACAAGCTGCAAAATTGTTCTTTTTAATAAAAAACCTAACTTGGGGTGCCAAGAGGCAAAGGAGCAAAGTTTATGACGTCTTGACGCAGGAAAAAGGTGACTACCATGCTTAGACTTGATGAGGAGAAAGCGAGGCTTTTGAAAACGTTCCAGCTACGAAGGTAGGAGAATAAACTATATACTTGAACAAGCTGATAAGGTGGGTATATAAACAGGCACAAAGAGATCCTTGAACTTCTTTCCATATCGAGTTTTCTGGAAGGGTGCAGGGATGGACTTGAGGAGATAAAAAAGGGAAGAGGGAAGACACTGAATGAACTGGACGATTAAGTCCTCTTCTACCGCTGAGAAAAAGTATAGGAGACTTGACCAGAGTACCAGAAAAGGGATAAAGGACGCCCTTGAGGAACTGAGCGAGAGTAATGATCCTTCGGCTCATAGACAAATTAGACCGTTTGTAGGAAAGCTCAAAGGATTTTATCGGCTGAAGGTCAGAGACTTCAGAGTGATATTCGCCCTCATACAGGAGGAGAGGATAATTGCCGTGGTGAATATAGCTCAGAGAGGAGAAGCTTACAAACCCTAAAACACCCTCAGTTTATCCCCCACCTTCAGAACTCCTCCCTCAAGGACGCAGGTGTTTACACAGAGCCGGTAAAAGGTATCCTCAAACCTCCTCTTGGGAGACCATTCGGGAAAAGTTTCCTTTCTCTTCTCAACAAACCTTCTGACGAAGCCCTTGAACTCCTCTCCCGTAAAGGGATCTCTCGTGGGAACAGGGCATCTCTTGGATATACCTTCACCGCTAAGCAAAACCTCTCCTACGTAGAACTTTTTAGGATAATCCTCTCCTACAAGAGAGTCTTCCCAGAATGCTGGCACTCCACCTATCTCTAAGTTAGCCCTGAAGCGTCTCCTGACGTTCTCTTCTTCCAGTCCGAACCACTCGGCTATCTCCCTTATGGTTGCCGTGCTTACAAGTGTGGGTCCGTGAGCCTTTCTGTCGTCGGGGAAGCCTTCTTCCGATCTTTTAAGAAATACTCTGTATCCGAAAACTTCGGAAAAGAAGTCTTCTATAGCCTTCGTTTCCTCGAAGGTAAATTCATAGACCTTTCCTTCGTATTTGAACCTGAAGACTCCTGTCTCGAAGTCCGCTTCACTCCTTATTCTGTGAATCTTCTTCTCCCTTTTTCCGCTTATTACGTTTCCTTCTTCATCGTACAGGGCAAACTCCCTATCATGCTCAAGCGAACCCGAGGGTAATACTCTCGCTGATTGAACCTCCAAGGGATCTAACCCTTTGATAGGGAATATTCTTATCCTTGTGAGAAAGGGATTACCGCTCATTTTGGTAATTTTATCCCGTACTTCTGTATTCTGTAGCCCACCTGCCTCGGGGTCATCCCGAGCTTCTTAGCCGCTTCCTTTATGACAAAACCGCTCTCCTCAAGCGCTCTCTCTATTAACTTCTTTTCCACCTCCCAGATGGATCCCTCCTCCGGCAGGAGAGTAGAATAACTTTTTACCTTCCTGTCCCTTATCTCCGGAGGGAGGTCCTCCTCCGTCAGAACGCCGTCGGTGTCCAGTATGACCATCCTCTCCACCACATTCTGAAGTTCTCTGACGTTTCCTCTCCACTCGTATCTCATAAAGGCGTCCATCACCTCCGGTGATATAGAGACCTCCTTGTCGTACTCCTTCTTGAACTTCTCCAAAAAGTGCTGGACGAGGACAGGTATGTCCTCCTTCCTCTCCCTGAGAGGTGGTATGAATATGGGGACTACGTTGAGGCGGTAGTATAAATCTTCCCTGAACCTACCTTCCCTCACCATACCCTCTAAATCCCTGTTGGTCGCTGCTATTATGCGCACGTCCACCTTTACAGGTTTTGAACCTCCGAGCCTCTCTATCTCCTTCTCTTGAATAGCTCTCAGGAGCTTTACCTGAAGGTGCAACGGAAGTTCCCCTATTTCGTCTAAGAAAAGTGTTCCGCCGTTAGCGAGCTCAAACTTCCCCTTCTTTGAAGAGTAAGCTCCTGTGAAGGCTCCCTTTTCGTATCCGAAGAGCTCCGCCTCCAATAGATTCTCTGGTATGGCCCCACAGTTTATAGCTATGAAAGGTTTGTCCGCCCTCGGGCTGAGAAAGTGTATTGCCCTTGCGAAGACCTCCTTTCCCACCCCGCTCTCCCCTCTCAGTAAAACTGTTGCGTTGGTTGGCGCTACCCTGTGGACAATTTCAAGGACGCTCAATATCTCCCTGCTCCTTCCCACTATACCCTCAACGTGGAGCTTCTCGTAGACCCTCTTTAGCTCTGCCTCTAAAGCCCTCTTTTCTTCTTCGAGACTCTTTTTCTCCTCTTCCACCTTTCTCTCAAGGGAAAAACTGTTGGCGATCAACGTTGCGACCATGTTAAGGAACCTCGTGTAGTCGTCAAGGGAGGTCCTCTTGGATAGCTCCCTGTCTGCACTCAGAACACCTATGACCTTTCCACCACTCTTTATTGGAACCGCTATGAAGGCTATCTTCCTCTTCCTTATATCCTTCCTCTTCCAGAGCTTGTTCAGAAACTCAGGCTCTTGGGATATGTCGGGAATTACTATGGGAACTCCGTGTTTCCAGACTTTTCCCGTTATCCCTTCTCCCCTCTTGAAACCCTCCTGAGAAAACTTTCCCGAGGAAGTAGCCCTCACAACTATCTGATCGGTGGAGGGATCGTATATGGTCAGGGTGATTCTCTCAAAGCCCATTAGCTTCCGAAGAAGTCTGAATATGTAAGGAACGGTAGCTTCGAGATTCAGGGAACCTGAGAGGAGCTTGCTTACCTCGTAGAGGGTCTCAAGCTCGAGTTTTAAATTCATACAAAACTTAAATATAATACTCAACATAAAGCTATGGTAAAGGTTCTGACAGCTCTGCTTCTTCTCCTGAACCTTACTCTGTTTGCTCAGCAAGTGGATTTGGAAGTTTTAGCGAATGAAGCTAAGGAGAAAGGTGAGGTAGTCCTCAACTTTCAGGGAACGGATATACAGGACTTAGCCCTCTTTATGGGCGAGCTCATCGGGAAGAACATAGTTGTAGATCCTGCCGTGAGAGGGAAGATGACCCTCGTCTTCTCTAAGCCTCTGAAGCCTAAAGAAGCATGGGATGTTTTCACCTCTGCCCTCTTTATGCAAGGCTACGGTGTAGTTGAGGAGGAAAATAGCGTTAAGATCATGCCGCTTAACGAGGCCGTCTCCATAGCTCGTTTCAAATCGAAGCCCTCTAAGGGAGAGCTCGCCGTTCTCGTTTTCAGTCTCAAGTTTACCGATGCCCAGACTACAATGAACTCTATAAGACCCTTTCTGTCTCCCTTTGCGAGGGTTTCGGTTCACAACCCTTCCAACTCCCTCATAGTTGCTGACGTGGGGGAGAACATAGATAAGGTTAAGAAAATCCTCTCGGAAATCGACAGGAGCGAGGTAGAAGGGGAGGTCAGAGTATACAAACTGAAACACATGTCGGTTAAAGACGCAGTAAGGATAGTTTCTCCTTTGAGTTCCGTGTTCAATAAGCGTTTTGGAACACCCCTCGTAGTTTCCTCCAGCGAAGAGGCAAATTCTCTTGTAGTTTTTGCCCCAAAGCCCGCCCATGAGGCGATAGAGGGAATTTTAAATCAAGTAGACACGGAGGACGTGGTTTCCGAAGAGCGGAGCTTTTACATAATTCCCCTAAACTTCATCTCCGCAGACGAGCTTTCCCAGAGCTTGCAGAGTCTCTTCGGCTCCGGAACAAGGAAAGTGCAAACCACGAGCAGAAAGAGTTATACATCCCCGAAAGCTCAGAGTAGGCAGGCTCAGAAGGGACAGAGGGGAGTCAGGAGAAAACCTCAGCCCGTTCAGAAAGCCCAGCCGATCCCTTTTATAACCACGAGGGAGGGAATGAAGATAGGCTTCGATAAAGGAACCAACTCGGTAATACTCTACGCGACCAAGTTGGAGTACGAAGGCATTAAGAAACTGATATCGAGACTGGACGTAAGGAGAAGACAGGTCCTTATAGCTGCAACCGTTGTTGAGGCTTCGGCAAAGAGCCTCCTTGATATAGGTGTGAGATGGCAGATCCTAGGCAAAAGGGGAGGAGCTGCCTTTCAGGGGAGTTCCCTTACCGACATATACAGCTCGTTCCTCTCCGGGAGCTTCCTTATGGGAGTGTTCTCCGACGTTGGGAGGACTATAACCATAGGAGGAACGGATTTCTTCTTTCCCGACCTCGTCCTACTCTTCTCTTTGCTCGAATCAGGTTCGGGCTTCAACATAGTTTCTAACCCGAAGGTTCTGACCCTGGATAATCAGCCGGCGGTGATAAAGGTCGGCCAGGTGGTTCCCTACGCCGAGGGTGTTAAGTTCGACATAAACGGACAACCGATCATAACATACGATTACAAAGAGGTAGGTCTCGAACTCGACGTAACACCGAGAATTTCGGGTAATAACCTCAGGCTGACGATAAACCTCTCCCTTCAGGAGATAATAGACTTCGTTACTAACCAGATAGGAGCTACGAGTTACACTGTCCCGGTAACCTCTAACAGAGAAGTGAACTCAGACGTGGTGATAGAGAACGGTCAGACGGTTATACTCGGAGGGCTCGTGAGCACCAAGACCTTAAAAACGTTAGAGGGCGTGCCGGGTCTGTGGAGGGTTCCTCTTTTGGGGAGGCTCTTCAGGAGGGATGTGGAGCAGAGGGACAAGACAACGCTCTTTATCTTCATAACACCCTATGTTATCTCCTCACCGGAGGAGCTCTCTAAGATAACCGAGGAGCACAGAAAGATATCGGAGGAGATAAAGAGAAGGCTGGAGGAGAAGAGAAAGAAACAAGAGGTTGAGAGTGAAGAGGATGAAGACTTCTACTTCTAAGGTGCTCCTCTCGCTGTTGATCCTGTTTCTCTTAACGGGTTTAGTTCTTATCTTTGCATTCCCTAAGTCGGTTTTCATGGACAGACTGCTCACGGAGAGGGGTGTATATCTTCTTCCCAGCAGGGTGGAGGAGGGTATCGCTCACGTGAGCTTCGAAGATCTTAAAGTCTTTTTCAGGAACGAACCCATCGGAAGGTTTAATAGAGCTCGGGTGGGGCTGAGTCCAACGGGTGTAAACCTATCGGCAATATGCGGGAACGGTAGGATAAATGCACGCTTTGGAATCGGATCTCTCAGGTTGGATTTAAGTTCAGCCGACTGCTTTGAGCACGTGGGAACTGCATCCGGGAAGCTGGAGCTTAAGGAGAATAAGCTAAGAGGAAGACTGGTTGTAAGGGATCTCGTCATGAAAAATCTAAGAATAGATTCGCTGAAGCTAACTTTCAAAGGCAGAAACTTCGATGGTGAAATTGGCTATATGGGTATGAAGCTCGTAGGAGGTGGGACATTGAAGATAGATCCGCGGAATATTGAGAACACGGAGATAAACGCTGAGTTTAGGGGATCGGTGGGCAAGCTTATAGTAAAAGGTAAGCTCACTAACATATCTGTTCGGCTCAGATAGTTTATATTTATTAGTTGTGTGCGGTATAGCCGGCGTCTTTAACAGCTCCCACGCTTCTCAGTATGCATTCCTACAGATATACTCCCTACAGCACAGGGGACAGGAGAGTGTGGGTATAAGCTCTTCCGATGGAGAGGAGATCAGAACCGTTAAGAGGGCTGGGAGAGTTCTTGAATCGATAACACAGAAGGAGCTCAACTACCTTACAGGGACAAACGCTATAGCTCACGTGAGATACTCCACAGCGGGCGACTCGGGAGCTGTGAACGCTCAGCCTCTTGTAAGAGACACTTCACTGGGAAAGGTGGCGGTAGTTCACAACGGGAACATAATCAACTACGTTCTGTTGAGGGAGGAGATCGAGTCTAAGGGGATAAAGTTTGAGTTTAACTCCGATACGGAACTCTTCCTTACGCTCTTGGACACAGGGGAGACCTATGTCCCCGAAGGTGTGGAGGTACATCCGAGAGATACCGATTTCATACCCAGGCTATTCTACGCCCTCAACCGTTTGGAAGGAGCCTACAGTTTCCTAATGCTGCATGAGGACAGGCTGATAGCGGGAAGAGATTCCTACGGGTTCAGACCCCTCGTCGTAGGTAGAAAGGGGAAAACACTTCTCTTCGCTTCCGAGAGCTGTGCCTTTGACATAGTTGAGGGTGAGTTCTGGAGGGAGATAATGCCGGGGGAGGTCGTTGTCGTTGATGAGGCTGGGATAAGGAGTTACTATCTGCCGAGGAGCGACCGGGTGGCCCAGTGCATATTTGAGTTCGTATACTTCTCGAGACCTGATAGCTTTCTCTTCGGGGAGTGGGCTTACAACGTAAGAAAGGGTCTCGGACGTCAGCTGGCGAGGGAGGATGATGTAGATGCCGATATAGTCGTTCCTGTCCCGGACTCGGGTGTGGTTCCGGCGATAGGCTACTCTCAGGAGAAGGGAATTCCTCTGGAGATGGGGCTTATAAGGAACCACTACGTCGGAAGGAGCTTCATAGAGCCTACCCAGGAGCTCAGAAACCTGAGGGTTCTTATGAAGCTGAGCCCAAACAGGGCTGTGCTGGAAGGTAAGAGGATAGTTGTTATAGACGACTCTCTGGTAAGGGGAACGACCTCAAAGAGGATAGTGAACATGCTCAGGCGTGCGGGAGCTAAGGAGATACACATGAGGATAGCCTCTCCTCCGGTGGTAGGACCATGCTACTACGGCATAGATACGCCCACGAGGGAGGAGCTGATAGCCAACAGGATGAGCCTTGAGGATATAAAGGACTTCATAGGTGTGGATTCGTTAAGGTATCTGTCCCTCGAGGGTCTCAGGAGTTGTGTGGAGGACAGTAGACTTTTCTGTGATGCCTGCTTCAGTAACGAGTATCCGATACCTGCAGAGAAGGTGGCTATAAGGAGGAACAGGTAACTACTCTTCCCTGAGCCACGTCTTTATCAACGCTGCCACCTTTTTAGGTTCTTTTCTCGCAACCTCGGTAACGGTCTTGACTATCTCGAGCTCCTTAGCGGTTTCTCTGAGAGCTTCAGCTCCAGCTATGGTGGGCATCTCCTCGGCGGGTGTAGGAGCAGGAACAGGAGCAGGAGCGGGCTTCCTCCTCATGAACTTGAAGAGTCCGAAGAGTATTAGCAGGGCGAGAACTAACCCAACAACCGCCGGGATCGCGAAGCGCTGCCACGCTGGCATGGGCGGTGCTGGTTTGCCCACAACTTCGGGCTTCTGGAAGGGAACAGTGACCACGGAGAGAGTGTCCCCCCTCTTGGGATCAAGCCCCGCCGCCGCGGAGACTATGCTCTTTATGCTCTCCACGTCCACGTTCTTCAGGGAGCTGTTTATTATCACACCGATACTGAGCCTCTTTATCTTCAGCGTTGGATCTACAGAAACTATCTCCTTCTTACTGACCTCGTAGTTAGTTATAGTTTCCTTCTTCTCCGTAAGCGTTCCAGCCTGTCCTTGAACCGCACCAGTTCCGGGCGGTATGTTTGCCGCCGCTCCAGGCACGCCTCCCGTAGGAGTTCCCGTCGTTTTCTCCTTTCTTTTCTGCTCGCTCACTATCGCGGTCATGTCAGGGTCGTATATCTCCTCCCTTCTCTGAATCTTAGAGAAATCGAGCTCTACAGAGACCCTCACCTTCACGTTCCCGTATCCGAGAGCTTCCTCGAGGGCGGTCTGTATCTTCTTCTCTAACTCCCTCTCGAAGTCCCTCCTTATCCTGAGCTGCTTGTTTGATACAGCCTCTTCCTCCCTCTCATCTAAGGCTGCGGTTAAGTTCCTTCCCCTGTCGTCTATCACTACCACGTTCTCGGGCTTCAGATCCTCCACACTCGCCGCCACGAGGTTCCTTATGGCTCTTACCTGCTGGGAGGTTATATCTGCTCCGGGTCTTAGCTTTATGAAAACGGAGGCGCTCGGTTCCTTCTCGTCCCTTAGAAATATGGATCTCTCCGGCAGGGCTATGTGAACCCTGGCGTCTTCGATGTTCCTGAACCTCAGGATGGTTCTTACGAGCTCTCCCTCGATAGCCCTCTTGAAGTTGACCCTCTGCTGGAACTCGGAAAGTCCTATGGTGCTCTTGTCGAAGAGCTCGTAACCTATAACTCCCTTGTTTGGTATTCCTTTCGCGGCGAGCTTGAGCCTTATGTCCCTGACCTTGTCCTCTGGGACGAGTATGCTTCTTCCGTCCTTCCCTATCTTGTACTTAACACCCTCCTTATCCAGTTCCGTCAAGACGGCGTTCATGTCTTCTGGATTTAGATTTCCATAAAGGATGGCGTAGTTGGGCTGTAAGGAGTAGATGAGAACCGTAATGATGAGTGAGAAGAGGACCGCCGGGAGACCTACGAGCAGTATCTTCTGGGAAAGAGGAAGGGCTGAGAAGCGGTTATGAAGCTCCTTGAATCTCTCTCCGAGGTCCGCCATATCACACCTGCATCCTGAGTATCTCCTGATAGCCCTCCAAGAGTCTGTTCCTTATCTCCATCAGGAGATTCAGGGCTACGCCCGCCTTCTCGAACTCTATTACCATCCTGTGCAGGGGAACTTCCTCACCCCTGAGAACTGCCTCTTTTACCTCCTTAGCCCTCTCCTGTTGGGAGTTCACCCACTGAATGAACTCCTTCAGGGCATCGGCAAAATCCGCCGGACTTTTGACTTCCTTACCCCTTTCCCTCAAAAAGCTTTCGAAAGCTCCGAAGTTTATTCCACCTATCTCCATAGTTCTATTGTACGGTTTGCCATCTCCTTGGTGAGGTTAAAGGCGTTCAAGTTAGCCTCGTAAGATCTCACAGCCGAGATCATGTCAGCCATCTCCTTCACAAGATCCACGTTAGGAAGCCTGACAAAGCCTTGGGCGTCGGCTCTCGGATTACCCGGATCGAATATTACCTTGAAGGGAGCGTCCGACTCTCTTATCTCGGTAACCACAACGAGGATCTCTCCCTTCTTGAGTTTCTCGGGATCGTAAACCGCCTGAAAGACTATCTCCAGCTTTCTGAAGGGCTCGCCCGTCTGCTTGTAGGACTCGTAGTTGGCGAGGTTGGAGGCTACGGTGTTCATCCTGATCCTCTGGGCGTACATTCCAGAGGCGCTTATCTCAAAGGCTCTGAATAGGTCGTTCATCTTCTTCCACCTCTGATTATATTGTTGAGCTTCTCCACGTTACCCGAGATCATCTTCATATAGACTTCGTAAGCAATCCTGTTTTGGGCAAGCTTAGCCATCTCCTCCTCCACGCTGACGTTGTTCCTGTCGTTCCCCACGAGCCTCCTCTTCACCTCAATGACTCTGAACCCCTCTTCGCTAAGCGGTTTGATATGTTTCGGGTTGGTGGTTTTTAGAGGTATCCTCTCAACCTGCTTTTTGAACTCGAGATCCTTTGCCCTGTAATTGGGCGTGTCCACGTTGGCAAGGTTGCTCAGGATAACCTTGTGCCTCTTCCAGGTGAAGTCCACGTGAGGCTCAACCTTCCTTATCCCTTTGAATATGTCCACTTCAACCCTCCCAGAGAGTTCTTATGACCCTGCTCCATATATTATCCATCTCCTTCGCCTTCCTTACAACCCACTTTAATGTTCTCCCATCTTTAATATTTTCACTTATCAGCGCTATCCTGAACATAGCCCAACCCTTCGTCTCCTCGGGCACACTTTCCTTAAGTATCTCTCTGTAGTAGGAGAGAGCTCCTTTCATATCTCCTCTATCGTATAGTAGGTCCGCAAGTTTAATAAGAAGAACCGGTCTGTAGGATGCAAACCTCGGACTCTTGAAGTCCAAGCTTTTGAAAACCTCCTTCATACCTTCAAGATCCTCACTCAGGTAGGCTAAGAGCAGTTTTCCCTCGAGGAGGTCGTCACCCTTCATAGAGTCAAGTCCCTTTTTTAGAACCTTCACAGCGCTATCTTTTTTATCCTCAAGTATCAGGAGTTTGGCGTAAAGGAGGCTGTAAACCCCTTCGTCCTTTATGTAGGGAAGGAGCTTCTTTACCTCTTTGTCCCCCAAGAAGATCATGGATCTTGCGAGGGTCTCCAGACTCCTCTGATCTCCGAAGACCTTGAGAAAATTGTCCCTGTTGGTCTTATATATATCCGACAGTAGGAGGGCGTCCTCCTTAATGTAGAATTTCATATCCTGCAGGAGTTCCCTCAAGCGCTTCACGAACCTACCGAAGGTAAAGAGATCGTTCTCGAAAACGAACTCCCTGAGGGTCAGTTTCTTTATACTCAAGAACTCCCTCTCATCAGCTTCGATCCTCTTATCCTTTAGGGAAAGGTAGTATAGCCCGAGGGCTGGGAGTTCGCCGTAAACGTCCTCAACGTTGAGCCAGCCAAGATCTAAAAGCTTACTTTTGTAATCACCGAGCCTCTGCCCGTAAACTTCTAAGAAACCTTCGTAGTACCATAGGGAGGAAAAGAGTATCTGAGCGAGTTTGCTGTAAAATAGCCTGTCGTTCTCGGTTAGCTTCTTTAGGTTTTCGTAAGCTTCTCTGAAGTTCTTGGTCTCGAGGTTTATTATCGCGAGGTAGAAGTTTCCCTTCTCCTCATAGACCTTGAAGGGGTCGTTCCTTAAGGATAGCTCGAGGTATAGGAGGGCTTTCCTCCAGTCTCCCAGTTTGTGGTAGGAGACTCCGAGCCTGAAAAGAAGATGAGAATCCTCCCTCAGATACGTATTCACGTTCATGGCACGGGTCAAGTATTCCACGGCGAGGGAGTATCTCCCGAGGTTGAAGTTGTAAAACCCCATCGTCATGTAGTAGAGGTCGAGGTAGTCTGCGGGCACCCCCTTAGTGTTGAGAGAAGAAATGTAGTTATATCCCTCTATGTTACCGCTCAGGGCTGAGGCGTATCCGTACTTTATCATGTACTCAACCCTCTCGGTTTCCCCGTATAGGTTTGCGTATATGTTCTTTGCGGTTTCATACCACTGTAGGAGGATATAGGAGTCGGCTATAAACTCGCGCTGGGTGTTCAGATACCTTGGAACCTTGTAGTGAAAGGGATACTGGTTCAGGTATCCTATCGCCGCGAGGACACCCTTCTTGCTACCGTAAGCGTAGGAGTAAAGGGCATAGCTCTTCCCAAGGTAGAGGAAGGAGAGCTCTCCATAAGGAGACTTAGGATCAAGAGCGTAAGCCTTTGAGAAGTAGAGCAGGGCGTCCCTGTAGTTCAGTATCTTGAGACTCTCTACACCCTTGTTGAAGAACTCCTTTGCTAATTCTGGATCCTTAGTGCGTTCCGCGTTATAGGAGTAAGCTGAAATTAGAACTATCAGAAAGGCTACTATTAGCTTCCTTCCCAGATCCTGCATCCTCTCTTATATTAACTCTCTCTCTGTCCTCCTTCCTGCCGATCTTTACGTTCCTCGAAAGGAGCTCAACACCGTTTACTCTCAGGGCTTCCATGTTCAAGCCGAGTGCTTGAATACTCTTGCTAAGCTTTTGGATGTCAAGGTAGGACAGGCTTCTCTCTAAGCTCTCCTGCATCTTTATATCTACGGTAAATACTGTATTCTGCAACCTGAATCTGAGATTTGCCCCCTCTATTCTGATGTTCAAGTGTTTGGTTTCTCCTTTTATCTGAGGTTCTATAACTTCCCTCCTTCGTACCTCCTCCGCAAACTCCTCCTCAGTTCCCTTTTGAAGGGCTGAAAACTTCTCAGGGGTGCCTCCGTTCCAGAATTGATAGCTACCCAACCCGCCGTCTTTATTCTCCTGAGCGCGGACTGTAGGTGTTCCCTGACTTATGAAGAGGTTTCTGTCGAAGGTTGCTTTCGAGTGTTCTTTCCGTTGGGAATCCGGAACGATTAAGGAACTCTCCCTATGCGCGTTCTCTTCGATTACCTTCAGTTCGGTTTTGACCTCATAGTGTCCCGGCTCAGCATCCTTATCTAAACCTCCTTTGTTTACTGCCACTTTCTCCGTGCCGGTGTGGAGGGAGCCCTTAGGTGTATTCATGCTAACTGGAACCTCTTTTGTAAACTTCGAAGAATTTGTTTCAACTCCACCCTCGCTTTCTTCAGTATGGACTCGGTGAGATGTTTGGGAGTTCTCATTTTCCCGCCGATCTTCTTGCCTGAAGTTTATCTCCGGCATCTTCCCCGTCTTTGTGTGTTGAACCCATCTACTGTGGGCGAAGCTCCCGGTCTGGTGCTGCTGGACCTCTTCATAGCTCGAATCGAGCACCCCTTTAAAAGATACGGCGGATGTATCCTGAGTGTCGTTGTCCAGAACCTTTCTAAAGCCACCTTCCGGAACCTTTATATGTAACTTTTTTGACGTCAGGTCAGCACGTACCGTCTTTCTGTCTTCACCTCTCGATCGGACTTCTTCGTTTCTGAGAGCGGGCTGCGGGTTATTCACGGTAGCTCTTTCGTCAGGCGGAAGTATCCGGCGCTGGGGATTCTCTTCAGGCTCAGGCTCCACCCTTATCGTTGTACCAGTATTTTCTTTCAAACGGGTTATCTTTCGTTCTACCACAGGTGTGCGACTCTCCGCTGTATCTGTTTGGATTACGGAAGCATCTCTTTCCAGCCTTGGAGTGAGTGCGGGTAAGCCCTCGTTTTCGGTAACTGGTGCTCCTTTTACCTCAGGCTGAGGGAAATTCTCTCCTAACTTAGAGGATTCCCTTGGGAGAAGGTCAAGATCGACGGGGAGCGGAGCTGGATACCGTCCGGTGACTGCCGTTTTCCCCGAGTCTTTAAATCGCGCTTCCTCGTTTATAGGGTCGGACTGCTTTGTGCCTCTGAGAACTTCCTCCCCTTCGCCATCGTACACCTGCTCAGGTAATGGGATTAGCGCAGAATTTAGAATCCGGATGACCTCTTGGGGAACTCCGTCTGCCCTTTTCCACTCTTGGGGTTTAGCCTTCCCGCTTTCGGGGTTATCGATCGTGTAACCATTTCTGTCTGCGATCTGGACTAATGAAATCAGTATGTCCTCGAAGTTTACATCTTCTATACTTACACCCTTAAGCCTGGGTGCTAAAGCTGATAGTATCTCCTCAAAGTTCGGCCCTTCGAGCATATCCCCTAAGGGGTATATCGGAACGTAGGCACGATGTTATAATTTTCCGTCTGAGATCATGGAGCTGATAGTTCAGAAGTTCGGAGGCACGTCGGTAGGGAGCTTAGAGAGGATAGAGAACGCTGCAAAAAGAGTGATCGATAGTGTAAAGAGAGGCTACAGGGTCGTCGTTGTTTCCTCCGCTATGGCGGGTGAGACAGACGGACTCATAAACTTGGCTCATCAGATAACGGACTTCCCCAACGAGAGGGAGATGGATATGCTTCTCGCCACTGGAGAGCAGAAGGCTATATCCCTCTTCGCGATGACGCTGAGAAGGTTCGGCTACCCCGCGGTGAGCCTTTGCGGGTGGCAGGTTCCCATAGTCACCGATAACGTCCACACCAAGGCGAGGATACAAAAGATAGGAACTCAGAGGCTCAGGAACCTTATAAACGAGGGCTACATCCCCGTGGTGGCTGGGTTTCAAGGTGTTACCGAGGACTGGGAGATAACTACCCTCGGGAGGGGAGGCTCGGACACGACGGCGGTCGCCCTCGCTGCTGCTCTTGGGGCGGACTGCGAGATATACACCGACGTTACGGGAGTCTTTACCGCCGATCCGAGGATAGTCCCGCAGGCGAGGAAGATAGACAGGATATCCTACGAGGAGATGTTGGAGCTCGCCTCCCTCGGTGCCAAGGTGATGCAGATAAGGAGCGTGGAGTTTGCAGCCAAGTATAAGGTGAGGATACACGTCAGAAGCTCTTTCGAGGAAGAGGAGGGGACTTGGATAGTTCCGGAGGATGAGATCATGGAGAAGGTGGTTGTAAGAGGCATAACGGTGGACACCAAGGAGTCGAGGATAACCGTGGTTCGCGTTCCCGACCAACCAGGCATAGCGGCGAAGCTCTTCAAGGCTCTCGGGGAGGCCCACATAGTCGTGGACATGATAGTCCAGAACGTGTCCCACGAGGGCTACACTGACATGTCCTTCACCGTTAGCAAGACGGACGCTCCCAAGGCTGAGGAGATAGTCAGAAAGGTGGCTCAGGAGATAGGCGCCAAGGAGGTGGTAAGGGACGATAGGGTCGCTAAGGTTTCCATAGTTGGACTTGGGATGAGGAGCTCTTACGGAACCGCTGCGAAGATGTTCGATGTCCTAGCGAAGAACGGTGTGAACATAATGGCCATCTCCACCTCGGAGATAAAGATCTCCTGCCTTATAGACGAGAAGTACGCAGAACTCGCCGTGAGGGCTCTCCACGAAGCTTTCATAGAGGACGGGGAAGATATAAAGATAGAGAACGAGGAATGAGGGTAGATAGAGCCAAGGAACTCCTCGAGAACCTTAAGAACCTCAAGATCCTCGTCGTAGGCGACATAATCTTGGATAGGTATCTCTACGGGAAGGTGGAGAGGATATCTCCCGAGGCACCCGTTCCCATAGTGGAGGTCGAGAGGGAGGAGGTGAGACTCGGCGGAGCGGGGAACGTGGCGAAGAACCTCTCCGCTCTGGGAGTAAAGACCCTTCTCACCGGGGTTGTGGGGAAGGACAGAGCGGGAGAGACCATATCAGAACTCCTCAAGGAGAACGGCATAGTGGCGAGAATATTCGAGGACGAGAGACCCACTACGGAGAAGACGAGGGTTGTCTCCATGTCCCAGCAGCTCCTAAGGATAGACAGGGAGGACAGGAGCAGGGTAGGAGGGGAGGCTCTCAAGCATATAAGGGAGGTTATTTCCGAAGAAGAGTACGACGGGATAATAGTTTCAGATTACGCCAAGGGCGTGATAACCCAGAGGGTTATGGAGAGCATAAGAGACCGGGAGGTTTTCTTCGCGATAGATCCGAGACCAGTAAACAAGAAGCTCTACCAGTGGACGAGCCTGATAACACCCAACGAGAGGGAACTGAGGGAGATGACCGACCCTCACTCGGAAGAGAGTGTTGAGACTCTTGGAAAGATGCTGAAGAAGGAGCTTGAGGCGGAGACCCTCGTCGTGACGAGAGGACCTAAGGGAATGACCCTCTTCAGAGAAAAGGTGGAGAACTTCCCCGCGAGGGCTAAGGAGGTTTACGACGTTACCGGTGCGGGAGATACGGTGATAGCTTCCCTAACCGCCTTCTTCCTCGCAGGAGCGACTTGGGAGGAAGCCTGTGAGCTTGCGAACCTCTGCGCGGGGATAGTGGTTGGTGAGTTCGGAACGGCGAGCGTGACTCCCGAGGAGATAGTAAGGGAGCTCGATGAGGAAGGGGAGTGACTACGAAGAGATAGCCTGCGAGTTTCTCAAAGGTTTGGGATACGAGATTCTCGAGAGGAACTACTTCTGCCGATCTGGAGAGATTGATATAATCGCAATGGACGGAAACGCCCTGGTATTTGTGGAGGTTAAGGGAGGGGATACGGAAGAGTTCGGACATCCGATAGAGAGATTCGACAACAGGAAGTTAAGCAGGATAATAACCTGTGCTTACAGGTTCCTGGAAGAAAGGGGGCTGAGCACCCCCTTCCGCATAGATCTAATAATAGTCCTTAGGGGGGAGGTTCAACACTACAAAAATATAGGCTTCTATTGATTACTCTAAGATCTCCAATACAACCCTCTTCCCCGTTTTCCTCCCCATAGCGGAGAGTAATGTCCTGAGGGCTCTCGCGATCCTCCCCTGCTTGCCTATGACTTTCCCGAGCTCCGCGGGATCTACCCTGAGCTCGATAACTATGGTCTTCTCGCCTTCGATCTCGGTGACCTGAACCTTGTCAGGATTGTCCACGAGGGATCTGGCGGTTGTCTCGACTATCTCCTTCATTGCGCTCATCCGTGCACCTCCTTCGTGGTTTTCTTCTTCAGAACCCAGTAATCACCGACCCTTTTGAGTTCACAACCCTCCGGTATAGCATCCTTTAGTATGCCTGCGGTTTCAAATATAGCCTTAGCCCTATGGGCTATCTCCACACCTTTAGAAAACCACTCCTTCACCCTCTCAGGCTTTATGTCCAGAAGAACCTTCCTCTTGGGATCGTAGGTTCCAAGTATGTCTATGTAGTTTCCTTCCCTTGGCGACTTGGCGTCCATAACCACTATCCTGTATATGGGGTGGTGTCTCCTTCCGAACTTGGCAAGTCTGATCCTTACTGCCATATACCGACCTCCTCAAAACCTGAGCCAATTATTATATCAGAATTTAAAGGGAAACTTAGGCATAGGCATCCCCGCCATCCCCTTCATCTTCCTCATCATCTTTCTCATCTCCTCGTATCTCTTGAGAACCTTGTTAACTTCAGATATACTCGTTCCGCTCCCCTTGGCTATCCTCTTCTTCCTGCTCATGTTTATTATCCTGGGGTTCCTTCTCTCCTCCGGTGTCATAGAGTTGATGATAGCCTCTATCTTTTTGAACTGTTTTTCATCCACCTTTATGTTTTTCATCTGGGCACCGATTCCGGGTATCATGCTCAGGAGCTTGTCCAAAGGTCCCATATTCTGGATCATGCGGAGCATCTCTCTCAGATCCTCTAAGTCAAAATCTCCCGCCAGAACCTTCGTGGAGAGGTGCTGAGCTTTGTCTTCTGGGATAACCTCCTGTGCTCTCTCTACGAGGGACTGGATGTCTCCCAAGCCGAGTATCCTCTGGGCAACCCTGTCGGGGTAGAAAGGCTCTATATCCTCTACCTTCTCACCCACTCCTATGAACTTTATAGGAACTCCGAGGGTCTCCCTCACGGAAAGGGCTAAACCTCCCCTCGCATCTCCGTCCATCTTGGTCAGAACTACCCCTGTCAGACCCAAGAGCTCGTGAAAGGTCTTCGCTGTCTCTAAGGCGGTCTGTCCCTGCATGGCGTCGGCAACGTAGATTATCTCCGAGGGCTTTACCTTCTCCTTTATCTCCTTGAGCTCTTCCATAAGTTCCTCGTCTACGTGGAGTCTCCCGGCCGTGTCGAGGAGGAGGTAATCTACCCCTTCCTGTTTCGCCCTCTGAACCGCCCTCTCCGCTATCCGGACCGCCGAGAGATCACCCTCGAAGGAGTAGTAAGGAACGCCTATCCTCTCTGCAAGCCTCTCAAGCTGTAGCATCGCCGCCGGGCGCCTGACATCGGTAGAGGAGACAGCCACCTTAAAACCCTTCTTCTTAAGAAGATTAGCTATCTTACCTATGGTCGTCGTCTTACCCGTTCCCTGAAGACCGACGAAGAGGACGGTTCCCTTCTTGAGATCCTCCTTCTCCTTGCCGAGGATATTTACGAGTTCCTCGTAAACTATCGTTATAACCTGCTCCGCCGGAGATAGGTTCTTCTTTACCTCCTGAGAGAGCGCCCTCTCCCTAACCCTCTTGAGAAAGCGTTTGGTAACCTCGTAATCTACGTCCGCCTCTAAAAGGGCTAACCTTATATCTCTGAGGGCGTTGTTTATCACCTTGTCGGTGAGCTTCCTTGCATTTTTCAGCTTGGAAAGCGTTCCAGAAAACTTTTCGGTGAGCAGTTCGAGCATATTTAAAAGTATAAACTATGTAAAGATCTCTATGAATACACCTTCCCTATCGTCCTCGGTGAGCATCTCCATACGAGCCTTCATCTCCATGGCGGTTGCCCTCGCAGCTATAGCCCTGTCCTGAGGAGAAGGGTTTATTGGAGCTAAGGCTGCTCTCTTCACCTTTTGGGCTATTTCTAAGGTTTCTTCCGGCGTTCTGCCCTCCTTTAAACGTAATGGAACCTCTCCTCCGGTTATATAGAGTTTCCCATCTGGACCCTTTGTGTATCTGTACCTAACTGGACCGGCAAGATCGCCCGCTACCGTCTTGTGAGCGAGCTCGTGCATCCTCACCTTCTGTTCGGCTACTCTGAGACTCTGTGTAGCCATAGCAAGCCTTAAGCTTTCCTCAACGATCTTCCCTACACCGTCCACTTTCATGACCTACACCTTTTGATCGGATCGCTAACGGATATAATTTAAATGCCATGAGTTTAAGTGCCCACGAGATCAGAGAGCTTTTCCTCAGCTTCTTCGAGAAGAAGGGACACGTTAGGGTAAAGAGTGCCCCCCTGGTTCCCGAGAACGACCCGACACTGCTCTTTGTCAACGCAGGAATGGTCCCCTTTAAGAACGTCTTTCTCGGAATAGAGAAGAGACCTTACAGGAGGGCGGTTTCCTGTCAGAAGTGTCTTAGGGTTTCGGGGAAGCACAACGACCTCGAGCAGGTGGGATACACCTCAAGGCACCACACCTTCTTCGAGATGCTCGGCAACTTCTCCTTCGGAGACTACTTCAAGAGGGAGGCTATAGAGTACGCCTGGGAGTTCGTAACCGAGGTTCTTGAGCTTCCAAAGGAAAAGCTCTACGTGTCCGTATATAAAGATGACGAGGAAGCTTACAGTATCTGGAATGAGGAGATCGGTGTTTCTGCCGAGAGGATATGGAGACTCGGGGAGGAGGACAACTTCTGGCAGATGGGAGAGACGGGACCCTGCGGACCCTCATCGGAGATCTATATAGACAGAGGGGAGGAGTACGAGGGAGAGGAGAGATACTTAGAGATATGGAACCTCGTCTTTATGCAGTACAACAGGGATGAGAAGGGAAACCTCACCCCCTTGCCAAACCCCAACATAGACACGGGAATGGGTTTAGAAAGGATAGCGAGCGTCCTCCAGGGAACCAGGACGAACTACGAGATAGACATAATCTATCCTCTGATAGAGTTCGGGGAGAAGATCTCCGGAGCTAAGTACGGAGAGTCCTTCGAAAAGGACGTGGCGCTGAGGGTTATAGCGGATCACCTTAGGGCGTTGACCTTTGCTATCTCCGACGGAGTGATACCCTCCAACGAGGGTAGGGGTTACGTTATCAGACGTATTTTAAGAAGAGCTCTCAGGTTCGGCTATAAGCTCGGAGTGGGGGAGCCCTTCCTCCATAAGGGAGTGGATCTCGTTGTAGAGATAATGAAAGAGCCCTACCCTGAGCTTGAGATGTCGAGGGAGTTTGTGAAAGGGATAGTGAGAGGAGAAGAGGAGAGGTTTATAAGGACCCTGAAAGCGGGAATGGAGGCGGTTGAGGAGATGATAGAGAGGGCTAAGGAGGAAGGCAGGGAGATCCTGAGGGGAGAGGAGGTCTTCATGGCTTACGACACTTACGGATTTCCCTTGGACCTGATAGACGAGATAGCTCGTGAGAGGGGGCTGGAGGTAGACCTCGCGGGTTTTCAGGAAGAGATGGAGAAGCAAAGGGAGAGGGCGAGGAAGCATTTCAAGGTTGAGGCTAAGAAGATAAAGCCTGTCTATCAGCACCTCAAGGACATAGGAAAGACTTCGGAGTTCGTTGGCTACGACCACCACGAGTATGAAACGGAGTTGATAGGGATAGTTAGAGGTGAGGACCTCGTTTCCGAGGTGTCTGAAGGAGAGGAGGCGGAGCTTATGCTCAGGGAGACGCCCTTCTATCCTGAGAGGGGAGGCCAGATAGGGGACACGGGGATAATTGAAACGGACAGAGCTCTCTTCAGGGTGGAGGATACCCAGAGTCCCGTTGAGGGTGTGATAGTTCACAAAGGTAAGGTGGTCAAGGGTACACTCCACGTGGGCGAGAGGGTGATGGCGCGGATAGATGTCGAGAGAAGGAAGGACATAATGAGGAACCACACAGCGACCCACCTCCTCCACGCGGCCCTCAAGAACCTCCTCGGTGAGCACGTGA
The DNA here is from genome assembly GCF_055385515.1 of Hydrogenivirga okinawensis. Taxonomy (NCBI): domain Bacteria; kingdom Pseudomonadati; phylum Aquificota; class Aquificia; order Aquificales; family Aquificaceae; genus Hydrogenivirga; species Hydrogenivirga okinawensis. The sequence continues at coordinate 1,521,075 of NZ_AP042386.1, forward strand.
GACAGGCCGGCTCTCTCGTTGCCGACAGGTATCTGAGGTTCGACTTCACCCACTTCGAAGCGTTGACAAGGGAAGAGATAATGAGGATAGAAGAGCTCGTGAACGAGAAGATAAGGGAAAACCTCCCTGTCGAAGTTAGGGAGATGGCTTATCAGGAGGCTATAAAGAGCGGAGCTGTTGCCATATTCGAGGAGAAGTATGGGGATAGGGTCAGGGTAATATCGGCGGGTGACTTCTCTAAGGAGCTCTGCGGTGGGACCCACGTATCGAGGACAGGAGACATAGGCTACTTCAAGATAATCTCCGAGTCCTCCGTAGGAGCTGGGGTTAGGAGGTTGATAGCCCAAACGGGAAGGTGGGCTGTGGATACCGCCTTCAGAGAGCATGTCCTGCTCGAGGATATAGGTGCTTCCCTCAACGCCAAGGAGGAGGATATACTCGATAGAATAGAAGCTCTCAAGGAGGAGTTGAAGGAGAAGGAGAGGGAGATCTCGAGGCTCAGGCGGGAGCTCCTCAAATCTCAGATAGAGACCTCCGTGAGGAGAGAGGAGATAGGGGAGTTCACCCTCTTCTGGGGAAGGTTCAGGGACGTAGGTGCGGAGGAGCTCAGGAACCTCGCGGATATGCTCAGACATAAGACTGGAAGGGACGTTGTCTTCTTGGTCTCTGAGAAGGACGGGAAGCTATCTACCGTGGTTGCTGTCTCTAAAAATATCTCTGACAGGGTGAGGGCTAACGAGATAATTAAGGAGCTCGGGAAGGCTCTCAAGGGAGGAGGCGGAGGTCGCCCGGACATGGCGCAGGGAGGGGGTAGTAATCCCGCCGGCGTGGAGGAAGCTGTTAAAATATTAAAGGAAAGGCTTCGTACCCTTGGAGGAGGTGGTTAAGGGATGAAAAGGTTCTTTTTAAGCGTAGGTACTCTCGCTCTGCTCGGCGTTCTGTCCTGCGAGAAAAAGGAGGAGAAGAAGGCGGAGGAGGCTCCTAAACCTAAGCAGGAGCAGACGACCCAACAGGTAGAACAGAAGAAGGAGGAGACGAAGCCGGTCGCTACGGCTACGGTGTCTGACGTCCGCGCCCTTGCCGATAAGAAGGGATGCTTTGCCTGCCACGACATCGATAAAAAGAAGGTAGGACCATCTTATGTAGATGTGGCCAAGAAGTACGCCGGTAAGGAGAATGCGGTGGAGGAGCTTGTAAAGAGCATAACCAAGGGAAGCATGGGAAAGTGGGGATCTATACCCATGACGCCCCAACCCGTAACCCAGGAGGAGGCTAAGAGGTTGGCCGAGTGGATTCTAAGCCTCAAATAACCTCCCTCCTCACCCTGCTCGATATGTTGCACATTATCTCGTAGGGAATCGTCCCAGCCTCCCTGGAAAGATCACCGAAGGTTCTTCCTTCATCCACTATCGTGATCCAGTCTCCCACCTTCGCTTCCGTATCCCCCAAATCGACGACAGTCATGTCCATCGTTATGTTTCCAAGGATAGGAAGTTTCTCCTTTTTGAATAGGAGATAACCCCTGTTGGAAAGGCTCTTCATAAGTCCGTCGGCGTATCCGAAGGCTACCACACCTATCCTCGTCCTTCGCTCAGTTACGTAGGTCCTTCCGTAGGATATGGGGAACCCGGAGGGGACCTCCTTGGCGGATATAAGTCTCGCCTTCACGCTCACAGCGGGCTTCAGATTGAGGGGATAGTCCCTGAGAGGTTTCTCTCCGTATAGAGCGAGCCCAACCCTTATATGGGTGGTGAAGGGAACTCTGTACACCACGCCCGCCGAGCTCTCCATGTGAACCTTTATCACTCTGCCGTACCTCTTCACTATCTCCTCGAACCTTCTTATCTGTTCTAAGGAAAACTCCCTGTCGGCGGGGGTTGAGAGGTGGCTCATCACACCTACAACACGGGGATCGTCTATGAACTCGTCCAGAAAACCAAGTCTTCCCATACCCGTGTCGTACTTTACGTGGAAGTTTATCTTCTCCTTGCCTATGACCTTGAGGTGTTCCACGTCCGAAACTACGGGGGTCAGGTTATACTCCTTTACCGCCTCTATCTCTTCAGGTAAAACACCGCCGAGGATAAGTATCTCTCTCCTAACGCCCATCTCCCTCAGAAGAACTCCCTCCTCCACACAGGCGACGGCGAAGGAATCGATCTCAGGAAGCTCTCTAAGTATGGGAGCTACGTGTTTCACCCCCATCCCGTAGGCGTCGGACTTTATTACCGCTATTATCCTTTTCCCGGAAAATCTATGGAGTTCTTTCACGTTGTGCTCCACAGCTGATCTTCTTATGATAAGAACCGATCGGTCTCTTAAATTTGTTTCGCAGGATTCCGATCTGGACGTGCTTATCATTGTGGTATAAATTTAATCAAAAAAATTATGGGAAGTGGGGCGGACATAAATAAAATACTTGAGAGTCAGAGAGTTATCCACAGAATACTTTCCCTGACAGGATCCGAGGAGGACCTGCAGAATCTTCTTGAGAAGATAATCGATATACTTATGAATATTCCTTGGCTTCCTCCCGTTCGGAAAGGAGCTATATTCCTGTACAACCCCAAGCTAAATCTGCTTGAAATGAAGGTGAGCAGAGGATTGCCAGCCTTTATTCGGGATAGGTGCAGTAGGGTGGGGATAGGGGAATGTCTCTGCGGACTTTCAGCTCAGAGCAGGGAAATAGTCTTTGCTGACTGCCTCGATCCAAGACATACGGTACGTTTTGACGGTATGCCAGAACACGGACACTACTGCATCCCCCTCGTCCATGAAAGCGACCTGATAGGTGTTATAACTTTTTACCTCGAGCACAAACACCCCTACGATCCGGTGGAGGAAGCCTTCCTCAGATCCATAGGTATGGCTGTGGCGGACGTGATAAACTACACCACCCTTTTAAACAGAGATAGAAAACTCTCCTTGGCGGTCGAACAGGCTCCAGATTGGGTGGTTATAACGGATAGAAACGGGAGAATAGAGTACGTAAATCCTGCAGTGGAGAAGATATCCGGTTTCAAGCGGGAACAGATCATTGGGGCAACTCCTCGTATATGGAAGTCCGACTTTCATCCCAAGGAGTTCTTCGAAAGACTCTGGAGGACAGTTCTATCAGGAAAGAGCTTCAGAGCTGTATTCATAAACAGGGGTAGGGACGGTGATATATTTTACGTGGATCAGACCATAACACCTATCAAGGACAGAGAGGGCAAGGTCGTAGGGTTCGTTGCCACTGGAAAGGATGTCACCGAGCAGAGGAAGTATCAGGAACACATTTACAGGCTCGCTTTCTTTGATGAAGGAACTGGACTACCGAACAGAAACGCCTTCATAAGCAAAGGAAACGAAGTGTTAAGGAAGGCTGACCGCCTGTGTTTGGTCGTTGTAGATATAGACAACTTCAAGTTTATAAACAAAGCCTACGGAACGGCAACAGGAAACCTTATCCTCTCCGAAGTTGCTAGCAGGTTTAGGGAGTTATTACCGGAGGGGTCCTTCGTTGCACGCCTTGGAAGTGACGAATTTGGAATAATCATACCCGGTTTAGGCTCGGAGAAAAGAGCTGCAGCCATGACAAGAAAGTTTCTTAGAGCCGTGTCTGAACCTATAAGGGCAGGAAGGAGAAGCATAGCGGTGACTGCCAGTGCGGGTATATCGCTCTATCCTTTTCACGGGAAGACTCTCTCAGAATTGCTGAGAAGCGCCGACGTCGCCCTTGCACATGCCAAGGAGGAGGGTAAAAACCACTTAGTCATTTTCGATTCTGAAATGACCAGAAGGGCGAGGGAGAGTGTAAATCTTACTAAGGATCTGCTCAGGGCAAGAATGGGAGAAATATTTTCCTTAAGGTTTCAACCTATAGTGAGCGAATCAGGTGGTGTAAGAGCCTTTGAGATTTTACTCAGGTGGAAAGGAAGGAGGATCTCCCCTGAAAGATTTATTCCGATTCTTGAAGACACTGGAGCGATAAACGAGGTAAGCCTATGGATCATAGAAAGAGCAATAGACTTTCTTAAAAGAGCTGAAAAGTTGTCCGGTGAAGGTTTGTTGGTGTCGGTGAATGTATCCCCTAATAACCTACTCAACGCTAAGTTTGTGAGAAGAGCGTTAAAGCTTCTCAAGGACAGCGGTATTTCTAAGAGATGGCTCGTCTTTGAAATTACTGAGAACGCTCTCATAAGGAACGAAGAGTTCGTAAAAGAGAACATAATCAAGCTGAGGGAGGCTGGGGTAATATTTGCCATAGATGACTTCGGTGCCGGTTACACCTCGATAAAGTACCTTGTTAAATACCCCATAGAAATAGTAAAGCTGGACAGGGGATTTCTAAAGGATGTTGTAGGGAGCCGAAATAAGAGGAGATTGGCCGAGGGTCTCGTAAGCGCCCTTTGTGATATGGGTGTGAAGGTCGTTGCAGAGGGTATCGAAAATAAAAGGGAGTTTGAACTTACGAAGGCTATGCGGTGTGAACTTTGGCAAGGCTTTTACTTTTCAAAACCCTTGACCGAAAAGAGAGCCTTAAAGCTTCTCATAAAGAGCGGTTAGAATATCCCTATGAAAGAGATAGGAATCGTCGGTCTCGGAAGGATGGGCTTGGGGATAGGGAGGAGGCTGGTTCGCAGGGGCTGGAGGGTCTTCGGTTATGACAGGAGCGAGGAGGCGAGGAAAAGAGCCGAGGAGGGAGGCATAGAGGTCTTCGAGGACGTAGATTTCCTCTGCGGGGAGTTTTCTGACAGGAAGCTTATATGGATAATGGTGCCCGCCAAGGCTGTGGACGAGGCTATCGTCTCTTTGAAACCCAATCTCGTGGAAGGGGACATCGTCATAGACGGTGGCAACTCCTACTACAAGGACTCCGTAAGGAGATTCAACGAGCTATCGAGAATAGGAGTTCACTTCCTCGACGTGGGTGTGAGCGGAGGTGTGTGGGGAGAGGAGCAGGGTTACTGCCTTATGATCGGAGGTGAGGAAAGCGTATTCAGAGAGATCGAAGAACTCTTTAAGGATCTCTCCTACGGAGGAGACGGCTACGGATACATGGGCAGGGCGGGGAGCGGACACTTCGTCAAGATGGTTCACAACGGGATAGAGTACGGAATGATGCAGGCGATCGCAGAGGGCTTTGAGCTCATGAAGGAGAGCGAGTTCGACCTGAACCTCGAGGAGGTGGCGAGGGTTTACACGAGAGGGAGTGTGATAAGATCGTGGCTGATAGATTTAACTCACAAAGCTCTGAAGGACTTCAGAGGTCTCGAGGGTATAGAGCCCTACGTTGAGGATTCGGGTGAGGGCAGGTGGACGGTTCAGACCGCTGTGGAACTGGGTGTCCCCCTCTGGGTTATCGCCGATTCCCTCTTCAATCGCTTCAGGTCGAGGCAGTCGGACTCCTTCAGGGACAAACTCCTTGCCGCTCTCAGGTACGAGTTCGGAAGACACGAGGTAAAGAGGAAGGATGGATAAGCCCGTCGCCATATTCATATTCGGAGGGACGGGAGATCTCGCCAGGAGAAAGCTCTATCCCGTTTTAGAGAGTTTATACAGGAAGGGTAAGCTCAAGAACCTTAAGGGGATTTACGCCCTCGGAAGGAGGGAGGAGAAGATAAGGGAGTACGTGGAAAGTTTGGGTAATGGCATAGTAAAGTTCTTCCGGTTCATAAAGTTTGATGTCCGAAATAGGGAGGATTATTCAAAGCTCTCAGAGGAGATGGAGGACCTACACGGTGTGGAGCTGATCTTTTACCTCGCCCTACCACCGAACCTCTTCGAGACCACCATAGTGAACCTCGGATCTATCCTGAGGAAGTTTTCTAATCCGAGGAAGATAGTTATTGAAAAGCCCTTCGGTTTCGATATCGAATCTGCCAAGAGGCTCAACTTCCAACTCAGGCGCTACTTTACCGAAAGCGAGATATACAGGATAGACCACTTCCTCGGAAAGGTTCCCATACAGAACATACTCTCGATGAGGTTCTCCAACTACATCTTCGAAGGGATATGGAACAAGAACTTTATAGACAGCGTTCAGATATCGGCCCTCGAGGAGGTGGGTCTCGAAGGGAGGGTTAGCTATTACGACCATATAGGTGCTCTGAGGGATATGATCCAGAACCACCTGATCCAGATAATGGGCTTCCTCGCGATGGAACCACCGGCGGTGATGGAGGCTGAGAGGATAAGGGACGAGAAGGTGAAGGTTCTCGCTTCCATAAGAAGGTTCGATGTATCTGAGATAGACCGCTTCGCGGTGAGGGGTCAGTACAGAGGCTACAGGGAGGAGCTTGGAAAAGATTCCAACACCGAGACCTACGCTGCGGTGAAGCTCATGATAGAGAACTTTCGGTGGGAGGGAGTTCCCTTTTACCTTAGAACTGGCAAGAGACTGAAGAGGAAGATAACTCAGGCTGTGGTGGTATTCAAAGAGATACCCGGGAACTTCGGCAGATTACTGGGCTGTATGCCCGAGCAGAACAAGATAGCCTTCGGAATAGCGCCGGACACCAAGGTAAAGCTCTCCTTCCAGCTGATGCCTCCCAAAGGATTTCTCACCTGCACCTTGGAGAGTAGAATGGAAGTGGACATAGCGGAACAATTTGGAGGAAAGGTTCCCGAAGCCTACGAAACCCTCATGGAAGATATCTTAGAGGGGGATCAGACCCTCTTCATAAGGGAGGACGAGTCGGAACTTGCTTGGGAGATAGTCCAGCCGATAGTGGAAGCCTGGAGTGAGAGGAGGGGTATACCTCTTTACGAACCGGGGAGCTGGGGACCGGAGGAGGCGGAAGAGTTCATCCGCATGGACGGTAGGAGATGGATCCTTGTATAGGATCGTAAGCGGAAAGGATTGGGAGGAGGTTAGTGGAAGGTTAGCCCACTTCCTGAAGGAGATCTCCGAACGGACCGTAGAGGAGAAGGGCGCGGCAAAGCTCGGGCTTGCGGGGGGTAGCTCACCGAGGAGGGCTTACGAGATATTTGGAGCTATCTTCGAAAAATGGGAAAACTTACTGATCTTTCCCACCGACGAGAGGTACGTCCCTTCCGATGATCCGAGGAGCAACTACCGGATGCTGAGGGAAACCTTAGGGAGTAGAGCCAAGATATACAGGGTAAAGACGGAGAATCCCCTCAAGGAAGCCTGCGGGGACTTTAATAGAGCCCTCTCCAAGGCGGGGAATCTCGACTTTATCCTCCTCGGCGTAGGGGAGGACGGACACACGGCCTCCCTCTTCCCGGAAATTCCCTGTTTATCCTGCGGTAAGAACGCCTGTATGAGCAGATCGCCCGACGGACTTGACAGGGTGAGCATGAGCCTCGAGTTCATAAACCGCTCTAAGAGAAAAGCCTTTATAGTACTTGGGGAGAGAAAAAGGAACGTTCTTGAAAAGATACTCAACGGAGAAGACATTCCCGCCACGAGGGTTCAGGGGAAAGAAGTTCTGATATTCACAGACCTCTACTCTCCCTCTTCCAAGAGCTCGTTCTCTATCTCGAAATAGACGTAGTAAGCGTTGACAGGATTTACGTCGAAGAAGACGGGAACCTGTGCGTAGGAGGGATCTATCTCCAAGAGAGCTTCGTTTATGTGCTCCCTCACGTAATCTATATCCCTACCCTCCTCTATCATCTTTCTTATCGTCTCCCTCAGGTCGGATATATACTTCCTCGTCCACAAAACCCTGTCCCTTATCCTTTCCTTAGTGAGCATGGGCTTCCCATGTCCGGGTAAAAGTATCTCAGGATCGAGCTCCAGTATTTTATCCAGACAGACGAGCCAGCTCTTAGAGTTCCCAGAGCCTAAGAAGGGGAGCCTGCCGTCAAATACGATGTCTCCGCTGAAAAGGACTTTCTTGTCGGGCATCCAGACGACTATGTCTCCGGGTGTGTGCGCTTTGCAGTAGTGTTTGACCTCGAACTCGTGCTCTCCCATGTGGATCTTCAGATCCCTTGTGAAGGTTATGTCGGGAGGAACCATCTCGGTCCCGTCCATGTGCTCCCTAAGGAGCTTCTTTCTCGCCTGATAGAAGTTGAAGCTCGATGGTTGGGAGAGATAGTCAAAAGCCCACTCGTGGGCTATTACGACCGCTCCACTCTCTTTTAAAGCTTCCACGCCGTAGAAGTGATCTGTGTGATAGTGGGATACGACGGTAAACCTAATCGGTTTGTCCGTAACACTCCTTATTGTATCTACGAGCTCTCTACCGAGTTTGTATGTGGTAAGAGTATCGAAGACGAGAACGCCGCCCTCCGTAACCACGAAGTAGGCGTTGGAGATAAAACCTCTGTTCTCGTAGCTGACCTGCTCGTAAACCCCAAATACACCGTAAACGTTGTCCCTTATCTTCTTAAGGGTCTCCTTAACGTGCTTGGGATACTCTCCCCCGAAGACAGCGCTCGCTATGAGGAGGAGTAAAAGTGCCCTCACAGTTCTCCTTTTACCTCCTTTATGGCAGACTTAACGTCTCCGTCCGCCTTTCTGAAAACCTCCTTAGCCCTCGCTGAGAGATCCTTCTCAAAGACCTTAAGGAGGGTATCTACGTTTATGAAACCCACTACCACCGCGCCGTCCTCCCTCTCGTAGAGGTATATCCTGCAGGGAGCCATTACACCGAGCTGGGGCATCTCCCTAAATATCTTCTCGGCGTAGGAGAGGTTGCAGACGAGCATGTAGGAATACCTCGGCTTTTCGGTGGATACGTCAACAACTCCTAAGACGTTCATGTTTCTCCCGTCGAGAGCGGTCTTTAGAAGGAGTTTGACGTCTTCAAAGTCCATTCCTTCTATGACCTCTTCGTACCTCAGGGGATGTTCCTTGCCGTTCTGAGCTAAAGCTATTAAAAATGCTGCAAGGAACAGGGCTAAAAACCTTCTCATCTCTCTCTCCCCTTGGCTACCTCTACCATAACTATCCTGAGCTTCTGATAGACGTCAGTGAGCAGCTGTATGTACCTGTCCCCGAGCTCTTCTGAGAAGTCCTTCAGAAAGAGCTGTTCTTTTAGGGACGTTATCTTAACCTTACCCTCCTGCTCGTATATCGCGACTGTGCAGGGTATCAAAACGCTCATGAAGGGAACCTTAAGCAGCAGCTCCTTCTTTTCTGGTATGTCGCAGGCTAATACAGTGGTGTAATTGGGAAAGTCCTTGACTCCCCTTTCGTGGAGAACTTTGGACATGGGAAGGGTTCTTATTACCTTTAAACCTTTCTTGTTTAACCTCTCCACAAGTTCCTTCACGACACGTTCATGGCTCTTTCCTTCGACCTCTACGGTGAAGAAGAACAGGTTCTTTGGAGTCAGTATGTAGTGCTTGGCGTAGAGAATAAAAGCGAGGGCGGCGAGAAAACCGCCCAGTAAAAACATTATCGCCTTCATGCTCCGAAACACTCATCGTAGGTTCTGTAGGGAGCATCGAGGACTTTGACGTTGGGCTTCGTTCTCACCTTTATGTTCTTCTTTTTCTTAATGTAGTCTATCAGTATGTCGTAGACAGGGACGGGCTTGTAGTCCGGGTGGATCGCATCGGGAGGCGGTGGTGGACCTCCGTAAACCGCCATAAGATACTCCTTGTTCTCCTTGAGAGGCTTTCCTCCTATCCAGACCCTCTTTATCCTCTTGTACTGGGGTCCGTTCACCTCTATCTCGTACTCAACGTTCCAGAGCCTCGACATGTCTCCACCCTGCTGGTAGAAGGGGTCAGGGTTGAAGACGTTATCCGCAACGTCCTCCCAGACCTCTAAGAGCTGTTTTCCTGTCCTCTTGAGAACGTAAACGTTGGGGTAGGTTATGGCTGTGTAGTCGTAAACGTGATCCCTTGTTATCTTCTGGCCGGGAAGGACAACCGTCCCCCACCTGTATCCAGGCGAAGTAACTACATCGAGGTCTCCGCCGTAGTAGTCGTTTATAGCTTCTCCTACGAGCCAGTCCCAGGTAGAGAAGAAGGTATCCCTCTTATAGAGCATGACCTCCGCGACGCCTATCTCCTCGTCGAGCTTGTGTGTTTTGGTTACCTGCTTCTTCCACTTATCTACTATCTTCTGAGCTCCCCTGTCTGCGGGGACAAGGTTCGTTGCTACGGGATAGAGCTTGAAGTTGAAATCCCTTATCCTTCCGTTCCTTATGTCGAGGTCGAGCCTTCCGACAAACTTTCCGTGAGATCCCGCTATAAGAACGAGGGTCTTTCCTACTCTGACCGCTTTAGGTGTAACGTCGTGGGTGTGTCCGGAGATGATGACGTCTATTCCCTTAACTACCTTCGCTATCTTCTGGTCAAGGGGGAATCCGTTGTGGGTGAGGAATATGACCGCATCGACCTTGTGCTTCTCCCTGAGCTCGTTTACGAACTGCTGTAGCTGATCCTCCCTTATCCCGAAACTCCATCCCTCAACGAACTGCCTCGGATTTGCGAGGGGCGTGAAGGGGAAGGAACTACCGATGATACCGAGCTTGACACCACCAACTTCTCTTATAGTGTAGGGTTTGAAGATGAGGTCGCCCCAAAGTTCATCGACCACGTTGTGAGTTATAAACTCACAGCCACCCTTTTCAAGCTCCTCTATCCTCTTTAAGAAGATCTCCTTTCCAAAGGTAAAGTCCCAGTGGGCTACGAACAGGTCATAACCTGTGTAGGTCATCCACTCAACCACGGACTTACCTTCCGTGAAGGTTCCTATTGCTGTTGTTGTCCAGGTGTCCCCGCCGTCCATTACCAGGACCTTATCTCTTCCCCGTTCAGCTATAACGTGCTTTATGATCGTGGTTATGTGAGCAGCTCCGCCCATCTTACCGAACTTCTGGGCGAGCTTGGGGAAATCCACACAGCTCGTGAAGTAGGCTTCGAGGGTTCCAGGGGCGATCTTGTAGTATCTCAGGAAATCCGTACCGGTTATATAGCCGGGGGTTCCCATCAACTTCTTGGGAGCCACAAGGTTCATAGGTTCTGCGAAGTAAAGAGGGTCGAGGTGCGCGTGCATGTCGGTAGTAAATAGCAGTGTTACGTTACCCACCGGCTTGAAACTCATTATGTCGTCGTAGGTCATCTTAGCTAATGCCGATACGGGATTTGCACTCAGATATGCCCCTGTAACGATCGCAAGTTCAAGGAAATCTCTTCTCGTCAAATGCATCTGCCGTTACCTCCTCTAAAAATTAAAAAAAGGATAACTCAGGCTCGGGAATCTATGTTGAAAATCAGGGGGGCGAAGAGCCCCCGTAGAGAGATCACTTGTTAAGGGGAGAGTTGGGATCATGCATGTAGGCGACAATGTCGGCGATCTCCTCAGGCTTGAGAACGCCGTGGTATCCGAGTCTGGGCATGACGGAACAGGGGTTCACAGCCCAGGAGTTGTATATTCTGATGTAGGTGTCCTTGGGATCTATTCCCCTCTTTCCGTAGCCTCTGAGGGAAGGTCCGATGTTTCCGCAGGCTATTATCTGAGGATCTCCGCAGTGACAGGCGTAACAGTTACCCCTTCTGCTCTTTCCGCCCTTCTTAGGATCTCCGAAGAGTTTCTCACCCCTCTTTATGTCCTTGCCGACGACCCCACCTTCGGGGAACTTAACCGTGGCAAGCATCTCCTTCTTAAAGGTTTCGATGTCAATGCCTTCGGGAACGAGCTGGTTAGGATTGGAGCAAGCCTTCTGCCACTTGTCCTGATTAGCCAGAGCTATCCTGAACTTCTCAGCTTTGCTGAGTTTCTTCTTAGCTTTCACTTCCTTCTTCGGAGCCTCAGCCTTCTGGGCTGCAGGCTGACAGGCAACCAACAGACCAAGACTTGCTATCGCACCTGTTAAAAGTATTTTCTTCATAATCGCCCCTCCTTTTACCTCAAGAGTCCGGGAACTTCAACGGTTGCACCGTTAGCTGCGTGCTTCATGTAGAGCTCCAGAGCTATGACCCAGTCGGAGTAAGGTGGCGGCTTCTTGACCCAGTCCTTCTTCTCATTCCACTGCTTCATGTATAGGAAGTACGCCTTGAAGCAGCTCCTTACCCTGTCCTCCATCGTCCACATCCTGTCAGAACCGAACCTGTAGGCGGGCCAGTGGCTGTAGACTTTCGCCTTAACCGGATCAGGCAGTCCCTGAAGTCTTATCCTCTTTCCAGCAAGAACCGTGTGACATATGCCGCAGGAGAAGTCTCTTGCTCCTACCCTCATGAACCAGAGCTCCTCTCCCTTCTTGTACATCTCCTTTTCCTGAGGATCGTCGAGCTTAACGTCTATTGTCATACCGTTGCTCAGCGATGCCACGTAGGTCGCAAGAGGTACCCTGTAGGGACCGTTCCACTTGTTGAACTTCTTCATGAAGCTTTTATCCTTAGGATCATAGCCCATGTACTTGGTCATACAGGCGAGTATCCTCGTGTCTATGTCGGCAACCCTACCTATGTCTTTGTAGTATCTGGGCATCTTTGCGTAGGCGCCTTCGAGCTTAACGCCGTCCTGCCCATGACAGGTAGCACAGGACTTGCCGTTAGGTCCCGGTTTGTGGAACATCTCCCTGCCTTCATCGACGAAGGCGTGTCCAGGATGCATACCGAGCTCAAGGAGCTCCTTTAGGTGTGTGGGCATCTGTTCCTGTGCCACCGCTGCGGTTATAACAGCCCCTCCGACAAAAACGGCGGACGCTAAAAGCGCTTTTTTCCTCATATCAACCCCTCCTTATCAGCTGACGTTGATCTTAACGCTCTTCTCCCACTTGCCTCCTTTGTTGTCTTCATACTTGATGGTAAGAGTTCCGGACTCGCTTGCCTTCATCTTGATAGCGAAGTAAGGATTCTTACTCACACCCGGTCCGGTGTGCAGCGTCGTTACCTTCTTACCGTTGAAGAGAAACTCGACCTTGGTAAGGTAGTGGGCGGGTATGAGCTTGCCAGTCTTTTTGTCCTTCCTGAGTCCGGTCTCCATGGGATGGGTGATGACCATCTGGACCTTGAACACCTGGCCCTTAGAGATTCTTCTTGGAACCCTCACTATAGCTCTTCCTAATCTTGCCATCTTCTACCTCCCTTCAGGTTTTTATTGAGATTTAACCACAACCACCTACGGTAACCTTGACCTCCTTGGCGGCAGCAAGGAGCGTTCCGTCCTTCATCTTAACGACAGCCCTGACAGGTGAGGTCTTTGCCAGCTTTATCCTTGTAGCAAAGAAAACTTCCCCGTTCATCGGGCTGAGTTCTACAGTAGTTACCCAAGGATTGAAGTTCGAATCGGCAAATATGTAAAGAGCCTCAACCTGATCTACGGGGATGTTCGCACTCACCTGAACAGGAACGTTTGCACCAGATTCGGCTATGGAAGGAGCCTTGATGTTGATAAGATTGCTCTCCTTAAGCCCCGACAGGGTTACCCCCAAGTGCTCCTTCAGGGCGTCGTCGATAGAGATCTTCTTGGGCTTCGCCCCGAAGGAAGATTTAACTGCCCCGGGAGCTGCAACAAGCGCCACCGCTCCCACTCCTGCGACCTTTAGCAGGTCCCTTCTTGTGATCATGGCTAACACCTCCTTAGGCTGGATTTATCACAGGCCTTCATAAGCAAACTCAGGAAATCGTCCCTCTCCCTACTTCCGAATAATCTGAAAACAATTCTATCATTTTTAGGATCGTAGATTACGAAGTAGGGAGTTCCGAAGACGTTGAACTTCCTATCGAGCCCCCTCTCCCTATCAGCGTCAAGGCTCACGACCACAAATCTCTCACTTATGAATCTGTCCACCTCGGGATCCCCAAGAACGAACTCTTCCATCTGCCAGCAATAAGGACAGTGCTCCCCGTAGAAGTAAATTAGCATATTTTTCCCTTTTTTCTTGGCGAGCTCTACACCTTTATTGAAGTCCGTTACCCACTCTCCAGCACCGGCAAATACAGAAAGGATAAGGCTTAAAGTGAGCATCAGCCTTAGCATAGCACTAAATAATTTAGAGGAAAGAGTTCTGTGAACTGCTTAACTGTTACTTATGAGAAGATAATCAAGTCTAATTTAAAATCTTTTGCATATAAGAATTTTCTTATGGGAATAGAGGAGCTTTTGGCAGGGCTGTTGTTTCATCAAAGCCGAACATTATGTTCATATTCTGAACCGCCTGATGGGAAGCTCCTTTGCCGAGATTGTCTATGGCGGAGATGACCACGAGATCTCCTGTCCTCTTATCGTAAAAGGGATAGAGCAGGCACAGGTTGGTTCCAAGCACCCACTTTGTCATAGGAGGGGAGTTTAAAACCTTGACAAAAGGCTCGTTCGCGTAGGTTTCCTTGTAAATCTCCTCAAAGTTGATTGGCTCAGTTTTTACGTAAACGGTTGAGAGCATTCCTCTGGAAGCGGGAACGACTACGGGCGTAAACCTTAACCTTATATCTTTACCCCTTATCCTTCTGGCAACGTTTTCCATCTCCGGGACGTGTCTGTGCTTTTCTACAGAGTAGGCGAAGAAGTTTTCCTCCATTTCAGGAAAGTGAAAGTGCTGCCTGGGCTTCCTTCCTGCACCGGAGACACCGGAGAGGGCGTGAACCGTCATTCCTTCAAGCTCCACACCGGCTTTAAGTAGGGGGTAAATGGCCAGTAGAGTTGCGGTGGGATAACATCCTGGATTCGCAACGAGTTTAGCCTTCTTTATATCTTTCCTGAAGATCTCCGGGAGTCCGTAAACCGCTTCTTCGAGAAGTTCCCCATGCGTGTGTTCGAAGCCGTAGAACTTCGGATAAGCTTTCCTGTCCTTTATCCTGTAAGCTCCTGAGAGGTCTATCACCCTTTTCCCTTGGGCGACCAGTTCGGGAACTATATTTAACGAGCTTTCGTGAGGCAGGCAGAGAAAGGCGATATCGAAATCCTCCGCCGGAGTGCTCCTGAGTATTAAGGAGCCGTAAGGTGTAGCTCCCAGGGAAGGCACCACATCACCGAGAGGTTTCCCGGCGTTCGAGGCTGAGATGAGCTCTGTAACCTCTACCTTGGGATGGCGGAAAAGGATGCGGAGCAGTTCAATTCCAGTATAGCCTGTAGCACCAAATACACAGACCTTTAACGCTTGCTCCACCTGTACTTAGCCCTTGCTCCCATCTGAGCGTACTTCTTCCTCTCCTTCTCCCTCGCGTCCCTCGTAAGGAGGTTAGCCTTCTTCAGGGCAGGTCTGAAGTCGGGATTGTGGGAAAGGAGCGCCTTTGCTACTCCGTACATTATCGCTTCTGCCTGACCGGTTATTCCACCACCCTCAACGGTAGCGTATATCCCAAACTTGCCCTCCGTTCCGGTAACCTTGAAGGGAAGCATTATCTTCTGGAAGAGGGTTTCCCTCTGGACGTAGTCCTTAAGGTTGTACTCCTTACCGGTTCTGTCCACCTTTACAACAAACTTCTCCGGCTGATCTTTGAGTATCCAGACCCTCGCTATGGACTCCTTCCTTCTTCCCGTTCCGTAGTGAGAGTTCTCCGGCGTTATCTTGAAGTCCTTGAGCTTCATCATACCTTGACCTCCAGAGGTTCGGGTTTCTGAGCCTGATGGGGATGCTCTGGACCTCTGTAAACTTTGAGCTTTTTAAGCATCCTGTGCCCGAGCCTGTTCTTAGGAAGCATCCTCTTGACAGCGAGCCTTATAACTTCCTCAGGCTTGTTCTCCAACATCCACTTGAGAGATCGCTCCTTGAGACCTCCCGGGTAGTTGGAGTGCCAGTAGTACTTCTTCTGTTCGAGCTTCTTACCAGTAACCCTTATCTTCTCGGCGTTTACCACGATGACGAAGTCTCCACAATCTACATCGGGCTGGTAGTAGGGTTTGTGCTTACCTCTCAGGATCTTGGCTATCTCGCTGGCGAGTCTCCCGAGAACCTTGCCTTCTGCGTCCACCACGTACCACTTCCTCTCAACCTCTTGGGGCTTTACCCTGTATGTCTTCATCCCACACTCCTTTCAGGAAACCAATATTTTACTTGTTTTTAACAAGATATTCAAGGGGATTTAAGACCGTTCCGTCCTTCGCCCTTATCTCGAAATGGAGGGCACACTTTCCTGATCCGGGTTTCAGTCCCACCTTCCCTATCACCTCTCCCTTGGATATCCTGTCTCCCCTCCTTACAAGGTTCTCCATGTTGTAAGCGTATATAGATATGTATCCTGAATGTTCTACCATTATCATGTTTCCGTAGTTGGTCAGATCATCACCGCTGTATATGACCTTGCCTCCTTCCACAGCTCTAACCTTTTCTCCACAGGGAGCGAAGATGTCAAGACCCCTCGTAGATTTTTTTAAAGAGCCCTCAACCGGCAAAAAAGAGAGAGATATCTTGGGCTTGTCAAGGTACCTCCTCTCGAAAGCGGTTTTTGGAACAGGAACCTTTATCAGCTGTCCTCTCCTAACGATGTTGTTTCTGAGTCCATTTACCCTCTTTATCTCCTTCCAGCTCACTCCGAACTTCTTCGCTATCTTTATAAGGCTGTCTCCCCTCCTCACCCTGTACTTTACGTAGACCACGTCCCTTTTCCTGTAAGTTTTCCTGTATCGTTTTACGGCCCTCTTCCTTGGAATCTTCAACTTCTGCCCAACCCGGATTATATCGCTCCTAAGTCCGTTCACCCTCTTTATCTCTCTCCAGCTCACCCCAAACTTCTTTGCTATCTTCTTAAGGCTATCCCCTTTTCTGACTCTGTAGATCACATAGCTTTTCTTATACTTCTTACTTTTTTTCACGACCCTCTTCTTGTGAGGAATACATATCTTCTGACCGACCCTAAGGAACTTCTTCTTTTTTAGCTTGGGATTTACCCTGAGTATGTCCTTTATGTAGATGTTGTACCTGTCAGCTATGGTCCAGAGACTCTCACCCTTCTTTACTCTGTGATAGAGTCTGCACTTGCCCGCATACGCCTCCCCAAAGAGAAGGCTAATACCTAATATCAAAACCAGAAAGAGGTTCATCTACCTCCTCCTTAATTATCTCAAGCTTATCTACCCTCGATAATCTCGGTCCTTTCCAGAGATCTTTTACGAAGTGACATAGGACCTCTTCGTCCCCTTCTACGAGAACCTCAACCCTTCCATCGGGAAGATTCCTGACCCACCCCGAAAGTCCATAACTCTCCGCGATCCTCTGAGTGTAGGCTCTAAAACCCACCCCCTGAACGAGCCCGGATATAAAGATCCTGAAGCGCATGTCCCTTATAATATTACCAAAGGGAGGAAGTTTATGGACAGAACGGTTCAGTTTCTGCTCAATCCCCTAAAGAACGACAAGGTCTGGGCTGTAATGACGCCCGACGGGGAGCTCATGTACGACGTTATGTCGGTCAAGAGAGCTGAGATGTGTATGGCTGAGAACGAACAGTACTGGCTAAACCCCTTCGGGGGAGCCTTTCAGTGGGAGACTAAGGTCTCCAAGCCCTACGAGGCTGAGTTTGTATTCTTCAAGAAGGAAGCCCAGCAGTACATGTGTGTGTTCGACCTGAACATCTCTGACCTTCAGTATGTGGACTACGCCCCAACGACGGGGGAGCTCATCTTCGACGACGTGGAACTCTCTAAGAAGCTCTCGAAGAAGGATCTCGAGGAGTTCAAGAGGTTCATGAACGAACTCTGGGATTACATAAAGGAGCTCAGCTGATGATAGACAGAGAGCTTTTGGAGATCTTAGCCTGCCCTGTATGTAAGGGGGATCTTAAGTACGACGAGGAGAAGGATATTTTGATATGTGAAAGGTGCAAAGTCTATTACGAGATCAAGGAAGGGATACCGGTCCTCCTTCCCGACTCGGGGAAACCTCTCTCAGGAGGAAATCCTTGAGTTCCTCCTCGCTGTCCGTTCTGAAGTCCGCAGGAATATCGAGATCGACGACCTTTCTAAAGTGAATGAACTTCATAGGCTTTCCGTACATCTTCCTGTAGTAAAGGACCATCTCTCTATCCGCGTTGTTGTCTCCAACGTATATACCTTCTTCCGCTCCAAGGGATTCCATACACAGGTGTAGGGGAAAGGGATGGGGCTTCCTCAGATTCTTGTCCGCTATGTCGTCCTCGTCTATCGTAGTGTCGAAGAGCCCTCCGAGGTCAAACCTCTCCAAAACGAAATCGAGATCTACCTTCGGTCTGCCGGTAACTATTCCAAGGGGAACTCCCGCCTCCTTCAGATATAGAAAGAGGTCTCTGCTGAGTATCTGCTTCTCTTTATGCTTGAGCCTATCGTAGATCTCCGTAAATCTCTCCACAAGCTCCTCGTAGTTTACCTCTTTACCGTAGTGTTTTATAACCTCGTAAGTTACGTCCCAGTCGTTGTTTATAGCCTTGGAGAACTTGATTTCCTTGACCACCTCTAAGGGGACCTCTCTGCCGAGAAAGTGCTCTGCTGTCTCCTTTATAGCGTAGTGGTAGCTCTCTCTTACGTCCACTATAACGCCGTCAACGTCGAAGATAACCGCCTTCATATCAGACCCTTTCGGGGACGTTCTCCTGAGTCTTTGAGAGGATGAACTTAACGAAGTTACTGGCAAGGAAGGTAACGTTGGAGTTCTTGGGATAGATTATGTTGAACCTCCTTCTCACCCTGAAACCTTTTATCTTAACGGGGACGACAGTTCCCATCTCTATCTCCCTTATCAGGAGACCCTTGGAGAGGAAGGAAGCTCCGTATCCTCCCTTAACTATGTGGAGTATCGTTCTGCTGTTGTTGGCTTCGATCTTTATGTTCAGCCTTTCGAAAACTATGCCGAGCTTCTCGAGGGCTTCCCTCACTATCTTCCTCGTTCCCGAGTTCATCTCCCTCATGACGAGGTCTACCTCGTAGAGGTCCTCGGGCTCTATCTCTCCCACCTCCGTCAAGGGACTTTCGGGATGGGTGAAGAAGATTATCTCGTCCTCGAGCCATGGAACGCTCACGAACTTCGAAGAAGCCTCCCTCTCTATTATCCCGAGGTTCAAAACTCCCGAGATTAAGCCCTCCTCTACGTCGTGGGAGTTCCCGGTAAATACCTTTACCGTTGCGCTCGGAAACTCCTTGTGAAAGTCAGCGATCAATTGGGGAATTACGAACTCGCTGAGGGTCGCGCTCACGCCGAGAAAGAGAGTGTCCTTAAGATCCTTCTTTATCTTGGCTATCTCTTCCATAAGACCCTCGTAGCTTCCTAAAAGGATCTTCGCTATCTCGTATATTCTCTTGCCCTCCTCGGTGAGGCACATCTTCCCTCCCTGTCTCTGAAAGAGCTTAGCTCCTATGGTCTTTTCAAGAGCCTTTATCTGCTGGGTTACCGCCGGCTGTGTTATATATAGGATCTCCGAGGCTTTGGAGAAGCTTCCGAGGTCTGCTACCGTAACGAAAGTCTTGAGCTTGGAAATATCGATCATATCAAACTTTAATTATAGTATAAGGCTTTCTTATTGCAAGTATAAAGGGCATAAATAATCCCTATCTCACCTTAGGAGGTAACCCTAAGCTTATACTTTATATAAACCTTAAAGTCGGAGGATTTCTTTAATCACAGCTACATGCCCTACTCCCTGAATCAACGGATATGGAACCGCTAAACTCGTACGTAGATCCAGAAACCGGTATGTAAATGCCAGAATAAGAATACGTTCCGTAAGAATATATAGTTTGCCTTGAGGTACACACACAAGCTACCGAAGATGTAAACTCTGTGCTCCAGCTTCCAAGGCCAGAAAAATCGACAGATATCACATCTCCGGCTTGGAAGTTTCCTTCAAAGCACACCCATATATAACTTTCCCCTGCTCCATGCTCCACACCAGAACACTTTTCATTCACCGGAGGAGGGACCATCCAGGGGCACACATCCTTGACAGTCTTTCCTTCGGCTTCTGGAGGGGATTCAGAAACCACAATATCTATTATTCCTTTTAATCCATCTTTCGGATCGACCTCCGGATTTGTTTTTCCTGCCGCTGCGATACCTGTTGTGGAGTAAGTCTTCCCACCAATTTTTCTAGTCCACTTAGAAGGTTTACTTCTGACATAACTTAAGTCTACATCCACTCCTTTTTTGTCATCCGGATCCCTATTTGTCTGGCGGGCATCATGAGCATATAATATAAACGGGTAGGTTTCGGATTCTCTTTTGAGAATTCCGCATCCGACTACTCTCACCCAGTGACCTCCTGGTAAGTAACTAAAGCCTACTTCAACATCTTGCCCTTTGCACACTTCTTCGCATAAAAATTTAAAGGAAGCGTACCCTTTATCCTTTGAAGTCATCGTGTGCCCACCTTCAGTTACACTAACATCCGTTAGCACATCGTCCTGATGCTTAACCACAAGACATATATTATTCTGAAGCATGTATTTTAGCTTGCCTTCAATAAAGTCACTATCATATATAGGATCGCCTTTAGCTCTATTATTGACAATTCTATTCATTAGCTCATCAAGCTTCCCCACAAGAGTGTTATCGCCTCTGAGTCCTTTTTTATGTTCGTGAGGTATTTGAATGCCCCATTTATCTTTGAGCCATGCCAAACTGTCGGCAGCTGCTGCAGGTCCACATTGATTATTTGCTGCCTGTATTGTATATTTTGTCCATAACTCTCCCTTCTGCTTCTTTTGTAAACAAGAAATTACTTTGCTGCTTCCACGGCTCGCTTCTCTTTTCTCTATCACCTTGGTGTTTACATTTTCGAATATTTTCTCAAGATCCTCTTCCTGTTTTGTCCTGAGATTTTTTGCCCCCACACTCTCTGGTTCATAAGTGCCTACCTCTGGTAGGTATAAGACAGGTTCTTCTCGCCCCTCAGCGTTTACCTCCCTTGGAGAAATGGACCATTCATCAAAGTCTGAAGGTGTTATTGAAGGATTATTTAGATCTAATGGTTCCGGAGTTATAACTACATAAGCTTGTATACTATTAATGGCTTGGCCGTACTCAACCTCATCTGCGAGTTTAAAATCCCCTCCAAGTGTACCTACACCGGCAAAGAGAGGCATATTTTTTGCAACCCATTCTCCATTATCAAGAAAGATTTGCAGGAATCCGAGGTCAATCCCAAGATTACTTAGTTTATCCGTATCGACCTTGACATAACCTATGCCAGAGTATAACCCCTGATCTGTCTGTTTTATCGCTATCGACTCAGCCTGTTGTGGTGATAAAGTGCTTTGTAGATTCTCATAAAGGTAAACGTTTTGGAAAAGCTGGACTATTCCTGAGGATGGACTTATTGGAATAGTTTCTTGAGGAGCTGTGGAAGAACCGCCGCCTTTGCCACAGGACAGTGCCAAAACAAATCCAAAAAGGGTAATAAAAATTTGGAAGTGTTTTAGCATGATCCACCTCCCTTGCCCATACAATATAAGTCCTATATCTGGAAAAAGCTAATAT
The DNA here is from genome assembly GCF_055385515.1 of Hydrogenivirga okinawensis. NCBI lineage: Bacteria > Pseudomonadati > Aquificota > Aquificia > Aquificales > Aquificaceae > Hydrogenivirga > Hydrogenivirga okinawensis. Next base: position 1,542,371 of record NZ_AP042386.1, read on the forward strand.
AATTTCACGATCTAGGATTCTACTCTGGAGTTTTTATTTCTCTAAGGTATGCCGAGGAACTTATGGATCTGGGGTACGATCCTGATAGAGAACCCTTTCTGGGCTATTTCCTCCACTATACTCAACGCTTTTTCAAACATATCCCTTCTGTTGCTCTCAGGCTGGAGAACGACGAGTCCTTTCCTTAAGAAGGGCAGGAACTCGTTTTTTAAGAGAACCCTCGTATCGAATTCCTCGTCCACTACGAACTTCAACTCCTTCGCGCACTCTAAGATCTTTGGATGGACAAAGAATCTGGCGGCCGCTTTAGGAGAGCAGGTTATGTGTATCCTATCTGCAACCTCTTCAAGACCTTCGTTCCATAGGGTCCCGTTAGTTTCTATCTGAACGGAGAAGCCTCTTTCTATGAGACCCTTGACAAGAAGGTGAATCTCGGGCTGTAAGAGGGGCTCCCCTCCCGTTATTACGGCGTGTCTAAAAGTAGATCTTTCCGCCCTCTCGAGAATATCATCCAACTTAGTAAACTCTTCTTTCTTATCTAATGCTTCTGGTTGATCGCACCAGGGACACCTGAGGTTGCACCCCTGAAGTCTGATAAAGAGGGAAGGAGTACCTACAAGGAGCCCTTCTCCCTGTATGGTTTCGTATATCTCGTTTACGCTCAGAGCGTTGGCTGTTCTAACTTGATCTCGTAACATTCTATTACGTCCCCGACCTTGACGTCGTTGAAGTCCTTGAGTTTTATACCGCACTCGTAACCTCTTGCTACCTCCTGAACGTCTTCCTTGAACCTCTTTAGGGACTCTATCTGTCCGTCGTAGACCACTACACCGTCCCTTATTAGCCTCGCCTTCGCGCCCCTAACTATCTTCCCGTCTAAGACGTAGCAACCTGCAACCGTACCCGCCTTCTTGATCTTGAAGGTAGCCCGAACCTCCGCCGAGCCGAGAACCTCTTCCCTCTCAACGGGTTCCAGGAGACCTTGGAGAGCCTTTTTCACATCGTCTATCACCTGATAGATTATTCCGTACATACGTGCGTCCACCTTCTCCTTCTCTATAAGTTCCCTTGCTTTGGGGTCAGGCCTTGTGTTGAAGCCTACAATTATCGCCCCGGAAGCTTTAGCGAGCATGACGTCGTTCTCGGTTATTCCTCCAACCGCTCCATGGATCACCCTTACAGCGACCTCCTCCGTGGAGAGCTCTTCGAGGGACTTCTTCAGAGCCTCAAGAGAACCCATTGTGTCAGCCTTAACTATCAGCCGGAGCTCCTTAATCTCTCCCGCTTCTATCTTCCTATATATGTCCTCGAGCTTCACGCTCTGGGCGAGCTTCTCCTCCTTTTCCCTCTTCTCCCTTATCTTTTCCGCTATCTCCCTCGCCCTTTTCTCACTTTCAACAACGACGAGGGTATCTCCAGCCTCAGGGAGGTCCTCGAAACCGAGTATTTCAACAGGAGTGGAGGGTCGTGCCTCCTTAACCTGCCTTCCCTTATCATCGAACATAGCCCTCACCCTTCCGTGGGTTATCCCTGCGACGAAAATGTCCCCAACGCGAAGCGTTCCTTCCTGAACTATCACCGTAGCCGTGGGTCCCTTCTTCCTGTCGAGCTTGGTCTCAACTATAACGCCCTTCGCTCTCTTGTTTGGGTTGGCTTTCAGCTCGAGGATGTCCGCCACGAGGGTTATCATCTCCAAGAGCTGATCGACGTTCTGCCCTGTCTTTGCTGAAACATCCACGAATACGGTATCACCACCCCACTCCTCGGGGATAAGACCGTGCTCAGAAAGTTCTCTCCTCACCTTCATAGGATCGGCGCCGGGTTTGTCTATCTTGTTCACCGCAACTATTATGGGAACGTCGAAGGCTTTGGCGTGGTTTATAGCCTCTACAGTCTGGGGCATGACCCCGTCGTCGGCAGCGACCACGAGAACCGCTATGTCCGTTATCTGGGCACCCCTCGCCCTGAGGGAGGTGAAGGCTTCGTGCCCGGGGGTATCCAGAAAGGTTATCATCCTGCCGTCGGGGAGCTTTACCTGGGACGCACCTATATGTTGGGTTATGCCTCCCTTTTCCCTCTCGGCAACGTTCGTCTTCCTGATAGTGTCCAGGAGAGTAGTTTTTCCGTGGTCAACGTGTCCCATAACGACTACTACGGGAGGTCTCGGTTTCAGGTCCTCCGGATTGTCCGGTATCTCCTCTATGAGAACCTCCTCCTCTTCCTCTTTTTTAGCTTCTGCAAGGTATCCGAAGCTCTCCGCTACCTCGACCGCAACGTCCGTGGGCACCGCCTGATTTATAGTAGCTAAGATACCTTTCTTCATAAGCTCCGCTATCACCTTATTGGCGGGGACCTTCAGCATCTCAGCGAGTTCCCTGACCGTTATGCCCTCGTATATCTCGACGATCTTTATCTCGTCCTCCTTCTTCTCTTTTTCTTTCCTCTCTTCCTTCTTTTTCTCCCTCTCTATCTGTTGCTGGAGCTTCTTCAGGATCTGCTCCTCTTCCTTAGAAAGTTTCTCCTTCTTTTTCTCTTCCAAGACGGGCTGGGGCTTTTTCTCCTCCTTCTTTTCCTCCACAGGTTTAGGAGGTTCTTTGGGTTTCTCTTCCTTCGGAGGTTTCCTGAACTCCCTTACCGGTCTCTTCTCTGCCCTCGGCTTCCTCTCCGGCTTGGGAGGTCTTAGCTCTTCTTTGGGTTTTTCCTCCTTTATCTCTTTGCCGAGAACCTCTGCCACGACCTCCTCTATAGGCTTCTCTTCCACCTTTATCTCTTCCTCTTCGACCGCTGCGGTCTCCGATACCTTTTCTTCTTCCTTCACCGCTACGACGGTTTCCTTCTTTTTGGGTTCTCCGAACTCCTGATAGATCATCTCGAGATGGTAGTCTTCAAGGGTGTGAAAGTTAGACCACTTCTTTCCATCGTCCCTGGGCGCCCACTCCTCGAGGAAGTCTATCAGTTCTTTCGGTTTTATTCCGAGCTCCTTAGCTACGTCCTGAACACGCTTCTTTTCCAATACTTCCAACCTCCTAAAAGATATATTATAGGCTCAGGAGCTTCGTGTGCCACCGCCTGCTATAATATAGCCTATGATCGAGGAGCTTGCGGAAAAGCTCGGAGGGGAGATAGTTCAGACTCATACCTCGTGGGTGATCCTTCTCAAAGACATAGTTTACAAGATCAAGAAACCCGTAAATTTCGGCTTTCTCGACTACTCTACCTTAGAAAAGAGGAAGGAGAACTGCGAGAAAGAGGTTGTTCTCAACAGGAGGCTCTGCCCGTGGGTCTATATCGGGGTGGTTCCCATAAGCGAGATCGGTGGTGAGTGGAGGATAGAGGATGACACGAACGTCGTTGAATACGCGGTTAAGATGAGAAGGATACCTGAAAGCAGGATCCTTCCGAACAGGCTCGACAATACTACGAAGGAAGATCTCAGGAAGGTTGCTCAAGTTGTAGCAGAGTTCCACCTCTCCGCCGATAGGGTGGACGAGTTCGGTAAACCGGAGGTAATGAAGTTCAACACCGATGAGAACTTTGAACAGACCAGAAAGTACGTGGGGATAACCATATCGGAAGAGGATTACAACTTCATAAAGGAGAGAACGAACAAATTTTACGAAGCTTTCGAAAAGCTCTTTTACAAGCGTATGGAGGAGGGGAGGATCAGGGACGGACACGGGGACATAAGGCTCGAACACGTAGCCTTCTTGAATGAGGGAGTATGCATCTTCGACTGCATAGAGTTCAACGACAGGTTCAGATACGGAGACGTTTTAAACGATATGTGCTTCCTCTCTATGGAACTTGACTTCTTTGGTCGGGAGGATCTGAGAAAAGCCTACGAGGAGGAGTATCTGAAAATAACGGAAGATCCGGAGTTTGATATCTTTCTCCCCTTCTTTAAGTGTTACAGAGCCTACGTAAGGGGAAAGGTTACGAGCTTCCTCTTAGACGATCCTCACGTGTCGGAGGAGGAGAAGGAACGGGCTGAGGAGAAGGCAAGAAGGCTTTTTAAGCTTGCTAAGAGGTATGCGGAAGAGATAAGACTCACATAAGCTGTTGTTGTTTTTTAAGAGCTTTTAGTATCCTCTTTCTCCTTGCCCTCTCGCGCTTCTTTTTGAGCTCGCTCGGCTTTTCGTAATACTCTCTTCTCTTTACCTCGGTAAGTATCTGCTCCTGATCCACGAGCCTCTTGAACCTCTTTAAAACCTTCTCGAGCGGCTCTCCTTCATGAACTATAACTACCGCCAACTACATCACCTCCTTTCAGGAAAAAATATTCTAACATAAATCCTTAGGATGCCAATAGCTCTTCTGACCGACTTCGGGACGCAGGACGGCTTCGTAGGAGCGATGAAAGGCGTTATCCTCTCCATAAACCCCGGCGTTCAGATAGTTGATATCTCCCACGAGATTGAGCCTTTCAACGTCCTCGAGGGAGCGCTCCTTCTGAAAGCTCACTACAAATACTTCCCGAAGGGAACCATCTTCGTCGCCGTAGTTGACCCCGGTGTGGGTTCGGAGAGAAAGCCTATTGCCCTCAGGGTAGGGGAATACTTCTTCGTCGGACCCGATAACGGGATCTTTGATCTTGTAGTTAGAGAGCTGGAAGGACCGCCTTCGGCGGTGGTTTTAGAAAATAGAAAGTATCAACTGCCGAGGGTGAACAACACTTTCCACGGAAGGGACATCTTCGCTCCTGCCGCCGCTTACATATCTAAGGGCGTTCCCTTGAAGGAGTTCGGAAGGGAGCTCGGTTACGAACTTAAGCTCAATTTCCCTGAAGTCAGGAAGGAGGGAAGCGTGCTAAGAGGTGAGATAATCCACTTCGACAGGTTCGGAAACGCCATAACCAATATACCCTGCGGGAAGTACTCTCACGGAGAGTTCAGGGGAGAGAGCCTTAAGGTTGTTCCCTTCTTTCAGGCGGGGGAGAGGGGAAAACTGAATTTGATCTGCGGGAGCTTCGGTTTTATGGAGATCTTCACCCCGATGGGGAGCGCGAAGGATAAATTTAACATTGAGCTTGGCGAGGAGTTTATCGTATGGAGAAAGTGAAGGTGTGCACCTGTTTTCACATGATTATTGCTACAATAATCGTGGTTTTTATGCATCCTTTCCTTATTATATTTATTACCAATATAATTCAGGGATTTTTGAAAGAAATATGGTTCGAAACTTTTCCCCTATTCACTCTTCTTGCCGCCTACGGTGCATCGTATCTTTATCTGAAAAAGGCTGGAGTTGAGGGATACAAGAGGAAAGCGCTGGTTGCCACTCTGACGGGGAGTCTTATATTATTGGGTTCATGCTTTGCTTTAGTCTGCTCTATGTCCAACTATCCAACAGGATGGTAAAGCCTTACAATATTCTCCTATGAGGTGGAGCAGATACTTTCTCTATACGCTCAAAGAGGAGCCGGCGGAAGCGGAGGCACCTTCCCACAGATTGCTCTTGAAGGCGGGCTTTATAAAACAGGTTTCGGCAGGGATATACGAGATCCTTCCCGCGGGCTGGAGAGTTCTACGAAAGATAGAGAACATAGTCAGGAAGGAGATGGATCGCTCCGGTGCTCAGGAACTGCTCCTTACGGTTCTCAACCCGGCGGAGCTATGGAAGGAAACAGGAAGGTGGGAGACCTACGGAAACGAACTCTTCAGACTCAAGGACAGGAACGGTAGGGAGTACTGCCTCGGACCGACCCACGAGGAGGAGATAACGGATCTGGCAAGAAAAACGATCCACTCCTACAGGCAACTCCCTGTCATACTCTACCAGATACAGGTCAAGTTCAGGGACGAGAAGAGACCGAGGTTCGGACTCATAAGGGGAAGGGAGTTCATAATGAAGGACGCCTACTCCTTCGATACCGACGAGATGTCGGCGATGATGTCCTACGAGACGATGAAGTTCGCCTACGACAGGATATTCAAAAAGCTCAGGCTCGACGTGATAATGGCCGAGGCGAGCGTAGGGCAGATAGGAGGTAAGCAGTCCCACGAGTTCATAGCCTTTACCGATTACGGAGAGGCTAAAGTAGGCTACTGCGAAAACTGCGGATACGCTGCCAACGCCGAGATAATTCCCCTGTCCAAACCCGAACCAGAAGAGGAAGAGGAGAAACCCCTTGAGAAGGTTCACACTCCCGATGTGAGAACGATAGAGGAGCTGGCGAGCTTCCTCAAGGTCTCTCCTGCCAAGATAATGAAGGCGGTTCTCTATATGGTGGACGGGAAGCCTTCTCTCGTTCTTATCAGAGGCGACAGGGATATAGACGAGAACAAGTTGGAGATGGTTCTCGGAACGGAGAACTTCAGGCTCGCCGAGGACGAGGAGGTCAGAGAACTTCTGGGAACTGAAAAGGGTTTTATAGGCATATTCAACCTTCCCGAAGGGATAAAGGTTCTCTGGGACAACTCCCTTTACGGAGTGAAGAACCTCGTCGTCGCACTGAACGAGCCGGACTACCACTACATCAATGTCAATCCGGGAAGGGACTTCGAATACGGGGAGTTCGTGGACGTTGCAGAGGTGAGGGAGGGCGATCCCTGCCCGAGGTGCGGTAGCCCGCTTAAGGTGAGAACTGGCTTAGAGCTCGGTCATATATTCCTCCTCGGAACGAGGTACTCCGAGCCGATGAAGGCTTACTTTGCGGACAGGGACGGGAGCGAGAAACCTATCGTTATGGGATGCTACGGGATAGGAATATCAAGGATAATGGCAGCGATAGTGGAGCAGTATCACGACGATAAGGGGATAAAGTGGCCCACGCCCGTGGCTCCCTTTGAATTAGAGATAATCTGTTTGAACATGTCCGATCAGGATCTTGTTCAGACCGCCGAAAAACTCTACATGGAAGCGGAGGAGAAGGGTATAGAGGTGATATACGACGACAGGGAGGAGAGTGCAGGTTTCAAGTTCGCCGATGCGGATCTTGTCGGTTTCCCCTACAGGATAGTGGTAGGGAAGAAGGTGAAAGAGGGTAAGGTGGAAATCCAGAGGAGAGCCACAGGAGAGAGGTGGGATGTTCCTATAGAGGAGGCGGTAGATAAAGTTAAAGCGATGATAGAGGAGGACAAAAAATGAAGGTCGGCTTCATCGGACTCGGACATTTGGGAAGGGCTATCGCCAAGAGGCTTATAGAGCAGGGTGTTGAGCTCATCGTTTGGAACAGAACAAGGGAGAAGGCTGAGGAGTTCGCTGAGGAAACGGGAGCCAAGGTAGTGGAGAGTCCGGCGGAGTTGATAAAAGAGGTTGAGAGGGTATTTGTTATAGTCTTTGACTCTCAGGCTTCGGAGCGGGTGATATTTGGTGAGGAGGGGCTCGTCCGTGGGGAGATAAAGGGAAAGACGATAATAGACATGACTACTAACCACTTCACCTATGCAAAGCTCGCCTACGAGGAGCTGAAAAAGCTCGGAGCTTTTTACCTTGACGCGCCCGTCTTGGGGAGCGTTATCCCTGCTCAGAAGGGAGAGCTGACTATAGTGGTGGGGGGAGATGAAGAGAAGTTCGAGGAGAACAGGGTTCTCTTTGAGAAATTCTGTAAGAACATTTTTTACGTTGGCGAAGCGGGTAAGGCTACTAAGGTCAAACTTATCAACAACATAGTTCTGGGCGGGATAATGGACGTCCTCGCCGAAGCGATCGCCATAGCGGAGAAGGCGGGAATTCCTAAGGATAGGATGATAGAGATCTTGGAAACGGGAGCGGGGAAGTCCTACATCCTTGACGTCAAGAAGAAGAAGCTCTTAGAGGAGGACTTCTCTACACACTTTTCAGTAGATCTAATATACAAAGATCTTCATTACGCTCAGGATCTTGTAAAAGAACTCGGTATATTCTCCTTTACTACCGCTGCGGTTAAGGAGACCTACGGGCTGGCTAAAGCGGAAGGCTTGGGGGCTTTGGACTTTTCAGTTATATACAGGTTAATAAAGGAGAAGGGAGGAAAAACCTCCCTTTAGAGCTCAAAGTCCTTCAGATACTTGGCTCTTGAAGGGTGTCTCAACTTCCTTATAGCCTTGGACTCTATCTGCCTTATCCTCTCCCTCGTTACGTTGAACATCTTTCCAACCTGCTCTAAGGTGTACTCCGTCCCGTCCACGAGTCCGTAGCGGTATCTGAGGATCTCCCTCTCCTTCTCGGATAGGGTCTCTAAGACCTTCTCAAGCTGTTCTCTGAGGAGTTTTCGCGATACGTACTCTTCGGGGTTGGGTATGGACTTGTCCTCTATGAAGTCCTTAAGGAAGGTGTCCTCGTCATCCCCTATGGGAGTCTCAAGGGATATGGGCTCCTGAGCGGATCTTAGAACCTTCCTCACCTTCTCTGGGGTCATCCCGAGGTGCTTGGCTATCTCCTCGGGGGTCGGTTCCCTGCCGAGCTCTTGGAAGAGCTTCTTGGAAGCCTTTATTATCCTGTTTATAGTCTCTATCATGTGAACGGGTATCCTGATTGTCCTCGCCTGATCGGCTATCGCCCTCGTTATAGCCTGTCTGATCCACCAGGTCGCGTAGGTGGAGAACTTGTATCCCTTCCTGTAATCGTACTTGTCAACCGCCTTCATCAGTCCGATGTTCCCCTCCTGAATGAGGTCGAGGAAGTGGAGACCTCTGTTTACGTACTTCTTGGCTATGGAAACGACGAGCCTGAGGTTGGACTGGATCATCACCTGCTTAGCCTTTACGACCTTCCTCCTACCCTGCTCTATTATCCCCATCACCCTCTTTATCTCTTCAGGAATTATCCCTATTTCGTTTCCGAGCTTCTCTATTTCCCTCTTGAGTGATACGTACTCGCTCACGAGAGTGTTGAACCTGTCGAAGGAGTATCCTGCGCTCTTTATCTTCTCCTGAAGCTCCCTGCTGGCGAGGTAGTCGTTTATAAGTTCGTCTATGTCAGGATGTATAGCCTGGAGCTTCCTCTTCCTCGATTCGAAGTCCCTCTTCTTCCTCACATACTTCTGATAGAGCTTAAGGAGTTCGTCCGCTATCCTCTCGAACTTGGAGTACTTTATCCTCATCTGGTGGACTATCCTGTTCATCTGAGCGTGCTTGTAGAGATATTCCCTCTTCCTCTCAGGTGTACCTTCCCTTATGTACCTCTCCCTCGCCTCCAAGAGTTCCTTGTAGGCTTTTGCAAGCTCGAGACCCTTCTCCATAAAGAACCTTTCGTGCTTCTCGCAGTTTTCCTCATAGCAGTCGCTGTTGGGATCCTCGTCGATGAGATCCATTATGTCGCCTATTTTAAGCTTACCGTTGCAGAGCTTAGCCCAGTCCTGAAGGAGTTTTTCCACAAGGAAGGAGCTCCTGAGCAGTCCCCTTCTCATTATCTTCCTTCCTATCTCTATCTGCTTGGCGTAGTGGATCTCCTGTTCCCTCGTGAGAAGGGGTATCTTTCCCATCTCCTTGAGGTAAAGCTTGACAGGGTCCCCATCTCTACCCATTACAGCGAAGGATTCAGTGGATACAACGAGCTCGTCTAAGTGTTCCTTCTCCTCGTACTCTTCCTCGCTCTCGACCACCTGAATGTTGAAGTTGGCTAAGGTGTCGATCAGTTCCTCAAAACTGTCCGAGGAGACAAAGTCCTCGTCAAGAATCTCATTGACCTCGTCGTAGGTAACGAACCCCTTCTCTTTGCCAAGCTCAATAAGGTGCCTGAGGCTTTCCCTGTCTATCATCCTTTACCTCCTGCAAATTTATTTAAGGTAAGATTGAGATCCTTAGCTTTCAAGTCTGCCCCTCCACTTCCTGACCGAAGTGGGCTTTATTCCTCCCTTATGATTCCTTATCATCTCCCGTACACTTTCCCTGATAGACGTAACTCGGAGCTCCTCCTCCGGTATCTCTATCCTGAGCTTCTCCACACTCGCCCAGAACTCTCCTTCAAGATCCCGAAGCTTGAGGTTTATAACCTCTTCAGGGACATCGTAGTACTCTTCCCTGAGTATCTTCTCCGCGTACTCTCTGATCTTAGGTCTGAGGTTAAGCTCTTCGAGGTCTATCTCAGGGCGGAGTTCCATCAAACCTCTTAAGAATACCCTCTCGGTGAAGCTCAATCTCTCTCCGTCAACCTCGTTCTTCTCCTCAACTCTGTACATCCTACTCGCGAGAACATCAACCGGTATCCTCGTGAGCTTGCTGAGCTCCGATAGCAAACTGAAGGCTCTTATCTCGTCCTTCATGAAGGAGATGAAATAGAGGAGGTCCCTGAGAGTTTCCTCTTCTCCCTCACCCCTTTTAATCTTCCCGATGAGTGAAGAGAAGAGCTCTTCAGATCTTCCGAGTATTTCCTTGAGAGCTTCCTTCCCCTCCCTTATCACCAAGTCGTGGGGATCGGTCCCTTCAGGTAGGAATACAGGATAAACCTCCATCCCTTCCCTGAGTATGTGGGGAACGGCGAGCCTCATAGCCTTCCTGCCAGCGTCGTCTCCATCGAAAAGGAGATAGACTTTATTCACGAACTTAGAAAGCTCCCTCGCATGCTCTCTGCCGAAAGAGGTTCCGAGCGTGGCGACGGCGTTCCTGAAACCCTCCTGATGGAGAGCTATGACGTCAAAGTAGCCTTCAACCAAGATGGCGCTCTTCAGGTCTCTGAGGTAGTTTATCCCCTCGTAGAGTCCGTATAGAATCTCTCTCTTCTTGAAGATCTCGCTCTCAGGAGAGTTCACGTACTTGGGTCCTTCACCTCTAAGTATCCTGCCTCCGAAGCCCACCACCCGTCCCTGTGGATCCCTTATCGGGATGATGAGCCTGTTTCTGAATAGATCCCTGTACTTCCCCTCGTCGAGCTTATTTACGTTTCCTGTCTTTTCATAGACCTCCAATCCGTCTATATCTTTGAGGAACTTTACAAGCTCCCCCGAGGAGGGGGAATAGCCGAGTTTGAACCTCTTTATGGTGGAAGTTTCTATCCCCCTTCCTTTCAGATAGTCAAGAGCCTCCCTGTTCTCCTTTAGTTTGGAGTGGTAGAAATCGGCAACAGCTTCGAGAACACTGTGAGCTCTCTTCTTCTCCGAGGAATCTTCCTTTACGCTTAGCTTTATCCCGTATCTCTTGGCGAGCTCCTTAGCAGCCTGAAGGTAGGAAACGTTTTCGTAGAGAGAGACAAACTTTATGGCATCCCCGCCCACACCGCAACCGAAGCACTTGAAGATCTGCCTTGAGGGGGAAACGTAGAAGGAAGGAGTCCTGTCGGGATGGAAGGGGCAGTTAGCTTTGTAATTGTTTCCAGCCCTCTCTAAGTGGATGTAGTCTGATATAACATCGACGATGTCAAGCTCCCTTCTAAGCTCGTCTATATCCGAGGGCATAACCTCTTGAGAATTTAGATCTAAACTGATCTGTGTCAAGATGGTTAGTGTTATAATATCCGTTTGAGGATCTTCCTGTAGCCCTCCAAGAGGTCTCCCAAGTCGAACCTGAACCTGTCTTTATCCAACTTCTCCCCCGTTTTCATATCCCAGAGCCTCATGCTGTCAGGAGAGACCTCGTCCACTATCGCAAGGCTACCGTCGGGAAGTTTCCCGAACTCTAACTTGAAATCCACAAGCCTTATCCCGTGCTCTTCGAAGAAGCTCTTGAGTATCTCGTTGACCTTCAGGGCTATCTTTCCCATCTCTGGAACGAGTTCGATCGGAGCAAGATTCATAAGCTCTATATGTGCTTCGCAGACCAAAGGATCGTGAAGTTCATCGTTCTTGTAGAAGAACTCAACGAGAGGTTTCTTAAACTCCTCTCCTTCCTTAAATCCAAGCCTCTTCACCACGCTCCCCGCCGCCACGTTCCTGACCACGACCTCAACGAGAAATCTCTCAGCCCTCCAGACAAGCATCTCCCTGTCTGAGAGCTTCTCTATAAAGTGGGTCTTCACACCTTTTTGGTTCAAAATATCAAAGATCAGGGAAGATATCTCGTTGTTGAGCGATCCCTTACCTTTAAGCTCTGCCTTCTTAACCCCGTCGAAGGCGGTGGCTGTGTCCTTGAACTCAAGGATCAGCTTCTTGGGATCTTCGGTCTCATAGACTATCTTCGCTTTACCTTCGTAGAGCTTCCTTTTTTTCTCAGGCATCAGGTTTAATTATAGTCATGCAGAGCTTCCTTTTTCTCATAATCCTTATAACCTTCTCCTTTGCAGGATTCATCTTCGACGAGATTTTCAAAGATCTCAGACCCCTGATCGTTCCCCTTCTCGTCGTGATAATGCTCAGCATGGGACTTACTCTTACCCCTGAAGACTTTAAGCGTATACTGAGAAGACCCCTTATCATCTTCTACGGAGCTTTCCTTCAGTTTACGATAATGCCTCTTTTGGGCTTTTCCGTCTCGAAGTTCTTAGGCTTTAACCCCCAGCTCCTTGCGGGCTTCGTTCTCGTAGGCTCGGCTCCCGGAGGAACTGCCTCCAACTTGATGACCTACATCTCGGGAGGGGATCTTTCCTACTCGATATCCATGACCACCCTCTCGACCCTCCTTTCACCTATCCTCACGCCCCTGTGGACTCTCGTCCTTGCCGGCAAGTATGTTCCCGTTCCCTTTTTGAGCATGGCTCTGACGACCCTGAAGATAGTTATCCTCCCGGTCCTGATAGGGATGCTACTTAGAGGAATTTTGAAGGATAAGGTTTACAGGCTCGAGGTCTTCCTGCCTTACCTTTCGGTTCTCTCCATATCCTTCATAATCGCCGTGATTTTTGCCCTGAACAAGGGAAGAATAGGCGGTATGAGCCTTCCCGTTCTTGGAGGAGTCCTTATCCACAACCTCTTAGGTTTTATTCTCGGCTTTCTCTTCGGCAAGTTCATGGGACTCGACAACAGGCTCACCAAGACCCTCTCCATAGAAGTGGGGATGCAGAACTCTGGACTCTCGACCGTCTTAGCCCTCAAGTACTTCTCCGAGCTCTCAGCCCTTCCCTCGGCGGTATTCAGTCTATCTCAAAACATCCTCGGCGTCCTACTCTCAATACCCTTCAGGAGGCTAAAAGATTAGAAATCCACTATCAGGGAGGTTGAGAAGGTCGTATCCGTCTTCTTTACCCCCGGCTCGGGAGGTTTGTTCTGATAGGCCACCTTGTAACCTACACCGAGGGAGAGATATTGGTTTATCTTCACCTCCAAGGAGGTCTCTGAGTTTATGAAGTAAGTCTTGGTATCCGAGAGGTTGACGAGGTAGTTGAGATTTTCCTTAAACCTCAGGTTCTCCCTTACGACCCACTCGTAGTAAACTTCCGCCTTAGCGGTGGCATAGTTGTCTATTCCGTTCCCCTCTATCTTGTTGTAGTAGTAAGGTACAGACAGGAGTCCCTTAAGGTCGTGCTTCTTTGTTTTAATTATGTCGTAGCCTATACCCGGTCCGCCGCTCAGCTTGTACTCGTAGCCCGAGAACTTGTCCCTTTCGTAGCCTGATGTCAGGAAGCCGAAGAACCTTCCTGTAAAGAGCCTTTCCCACCTTCCGTTTACATCGAACCTGTTGGCTGTCTCCGATCCCTCCTGGGTAGCGTACAGGGCAGAGTTCTTAAGATAAAACCTGTTCACCTCTCCTTCTCTCTTTATCTCCAACTTTTCAGATAATGTTTGCGTTCTTATGTTTCCGGAGGTTCTAACGTAGGAAAGTTCCATATGCACCTTCCAGAGTTTCTCCCTCTTGTTGTTTTCCTTATTATCTTGGGAAAGGGATATACCGACCAGCAGAAGGATGAGGAGCAAAAACATGGAAATCGATTATATCAGTCTTCGAGTCTCTTCATGTCCCTGTAAGCGTTGAGGAAGCCCGATATTATTCCGATGAAGAAGAAGATCAGTAATCCCCACGGAGAGGTCTTTATACCGAACCAGTTCTCAGCCCCCCAGTCTATGAAGTAACCGACGAGAAGACCGGCTATTATTCCGCCTACTAAGTTCAACCCGACCGTGAGTGCAGCTATATCCTTAACTCTCATCGTGCTATCTCCCCGTACCAAGAGTATAGGGCGTAAAACAGGTATATCCCAAGGAATACCCCTGCCTCCCATCGGGAGACCGTGTACTTTCTTCCGGTGTAATTCGAGAGGAGGAGAACAAAGGTAGCTACAAAGAGTAAAGCCAGATCTCTGAAGACCCTGTCGGGTACGGGAATAGGATTTATAAGCGCACTCGCCCCCAGAACGAGCGATACGTTGAATATGTTAGAGCCCGCCACGTTTCCTAAGGCTATATCGGGATTTCCCCTGTAAGCAGCTACGGCGGAGGTCGTCAGCTCGGGGAGGGAGGTTCCCACCGCTATAAGGAAGAGGCCGATTATCACCTGACTCACCCCAAGGGTAGCGGCGAGGTTTACCCCTCCGCTCACGGTCCACTCCGAGCCTAAGATGAGTCCGGCAAGTCCGAGCAGGATAAAAACTCCAGCCTTTGAAAACCCTATCCGTTCCGAACTGTCGTCAGCGGACTCCCTCTCGAGGAAGGCGGCGAGGAAGTAAAGGTAGCCTACGAAGGTAGTTATGAGAACCAGTCCCTCCGACCGGGACACGAAGGCGCTCGAACTCCCGTCGAGTATCCTGTCGGAGACCATCGCAAAGAGAACGAGTATGCTCAGGAAGTTTAGAGGTATCTCCTTCTTTACAAAGGTTCTGTGAATGGAGAGGGGTCTTATCAGCCCAGCTATTCCTAAGATGAGGAGGATGTTGGCTATGTTCGACCCGATAACGTTTCCGAGGGTTATCTCCGAGGCGTTTTTGAAGCTTGCTTGAACGTTAACCGTAAGCTCCGGAAGGGAAGTTCCAAAGGCGACGAGGGAGAGGCCTATAACGAACTTTGGTATCCCTGCCCTTCGGGCGAGCCCTGAGGCTCCTTCTATGAGGAGATCCGCCCCCTTCACGAGAACGGCTATACCAACGATGAGCTTTAGTACGCTCAGTATCAGGATTTTTTCCATTGGCTTTCAAGTATTTTAAACCTTTCAAGGGCTCTCTCTTTAAGGATCTCCTCCGCTCCCGTTTTCAGGAATTTCCTGAGCCCTTCCTCTATCTTTTTTACGTGCCTCTCTCTCCACTCATCGCTCGAGGGCTTTTCCGCCTGAAGCTTGTGTCCTCCCTCCATAAGACCCTCGGGAAAGTACCAGTCCTTGAACCAGGTAAATCCCCGCTTTGCAAGTTCAAATCCGAGCCTCGAAAGTGCGGGGGGAACGCCGGCGGAGAGTTCCCTGACCGTCTCCTTATCCTCGAAGTACTCTACGAAGATCCTCCCCGTAAGGGGACAGAAGAGGTCGAGAACCTTCCCTTCGAGTTCGGATCCGAAGTAGTTCCTGCCAAAAACCTCCCTGCTTATCCCGAAGATCTCTATCCAGTCCCTGTAGTGAGCTCTTCCCGTAAAGATCTTCACGTAGAGGAGGGATAGCCTGCTATCTTTTCTAAAGGCGTAGATATCGAGATTTAACTCCTCGACAAACCTGCCCCCTTTCGGCTCTCCTGATCTGAGTAAAATATCTCCGAGCTTTAAACCTTCCCTGAGAGCCTTCAAAACCTTTTCAAGCTTCTCCTTCCTCACCCCAAAGATTATCCCCTGCTCCTCAGTCCCCGTAAATGACCTGAATTAGATCCCGAACCTCCACCCCGGGGAACTCAACTTCCTCTCTCTTCAGGAAGTCCTCCACCTTCTTCTCTATCGCTTCCCTCTCGAAGGGAACACCTATCAGGCTCTCCTCGAGCTCCCTCAGGGCATCCTTCGGATATAGAGTGAAGTCCCCGTAAATCCTGAGATCCTCTATAACGCCCTCCCATATGTGAACCTCTGCCCTCAGGAGGCCACCCTTTGCCTTGTGGACGCCGTTTCTCACAAAGACCCCTTCCCTTATCTTTATCACCCTGTGCTTCCTCCCCGTATCTTCGAAGAGAACCTCCTCGGAGGTAAATTCTTCTTTAAGTTTATCGGCTAAAGAGACCGCCTCCGGCGGTATTTCCGCCTCCCCCTCAAAGTCAAGGAGCTTCGAGAACTCCTCTATAAGTATCCTCTCCACCTCTCCGTAGCTTGGAAGCCTTCCCGTTTCCCTCTCCACCCAGCTTATGTTCTCCTCGAGGCTCTTGTAGAGTTTGTCCCTGAACTTCTCCTCGGGAACTCTGAAGAGTTCGGACATCAGCCTTGTGTTGAATCTCAGGAGTATCCCTCCCACGAATACAAAGGACTCCCCTATGTCCGCCGCCCCCTGACCGCTTATCTTCCTCTTGTTGCTCTTCACAACTATGTCGTTTATGGGTCTGTATTCGGTTTCAACTCCGAGCCTACGGTAGGTCTCTATCACCGGAACAGAAAACTTCCTGTAAGCCTCCTCTATCTTGAAGGGAAGCTTTCCGGAGTGTCTTTTGATGATGAGCTGGTAGAAGACCTGGTTCTCATCGAGCAAGACAGCACCGCCCCCGATCTCTCTCCTGAAGATCGGTATTCCCCTTTCCCTGCACCTTTCTACGTCCACTATATCCTGAGTTCTATCGAAGTACCCGACGCTCACGAAGGTCTCGGCGGGAGAGGTTACAATCAGCCCCTCATATCCAAGCCTCGCCATCGCGTGGAAGAGGGTTATGGAACGGAGGTTTGACTGCTTACCCGCTCTGTAGATCTTCATACTATCTCAAAGAGGTTTTTCTTTCCTGTGCCCCTGATATAGCTTGTTGAAGCTGATAAGGACGAATGTTATAAGGATAGCTGTTATGCCGAGCATAAGGGCGAATGTGTTGAAATCTATTTTAACCTCCATTTTTTCTTCCTTCCATGAATAAAGGATATGCTACCTTCAACCCCGAACTTAATCAGGACAAATGCTATAACAGCGAGACCCACGGAAAGGAAGTGCTTGCCTACTTCGTAAAAGACTTTATCCATTCATACCCTACCTTCAAGCTCCCTCAGATAGACCTTCCACCTGGGAGGGGTTAACTCCGTGGAGCATCCGAGGGAAGAGGTGTCGTATATCTTGAAAGCCTTAGGATCGCTTGGCTCGTGGACGAATATAAAGACCGTTGCCTTGGTCATAGTAGTGAACTCTTCTTTCCACTTTTTTACTTGTTCGACGATCTCCTTCAGCTTCTCCCTCACTCCTTCTGCACCAAGATACTCCTTACTTCCCGTTTTCAGATCCTCAAAGATCCACTCTCCGGAGTCTATTCCCTTAACTATCTCAAGGACCCTCTCTTCAGAAGGTATGCCGTAAAACCTCATGCTATATCTCCCCTCTGTTTATCATCTGGGCGACTTCCTTTGCAAAGTAAGTGATTATCATATCCGCCCCGGCTCTCTTCATAGATAGGAGCGTTTCGACCATAACCTTCTTCTCATCTATCCATCCCAACTTCCCCGCCGCCTTTATCATGGAGTACTCACCGCTTACGTTGTAGGCGCACACGGGAAGGAGTGTGTTCTCTTTGACCTTTGAGATTATGTCGAGGTAAGCGAGAGCGGGCTTTACCATAACGATGTCTGCACCCTCCTGAACGTCCAAGAGGACCTCCTTCAGAGCCTCCCTCGCGTTCGCCGGATCCATCTGGTAGCTCCTACGATCTCCGAAAGCTGGAGCGCTCTCTGCGGCATCCCTGAAGGGTCCGTAGAAGGCGGAAGCGAACTTTGCCGAGTAAGCCATTATGGGCACGTGAGTATAGCCCGCTTCATCGAGGGCTTCCCTTATGGCTTTCACCATACCATCCATCATGCCTGAGGGCGCCACCATGTCCGCCCCGTTCTCCGCGTGGGACACAACCTGCTTCTTCAGGTTCTCAAGGGTTGCATCGTTGTCCACCTCGTGGTCGTGCAGAACTCCGCAGTGTCCGTGGGAGGTGTACTCGCAGAAACATACGTCGGTGATCAAGTACATATCGGGAACTTCCTTCTTCAGAACACGAAGAGTCCTCTGGATTATCCCCTCTTCGCTCCAGGTGTCCGAGCCAACCTCATCCTTGTGTTCGGGAATTCCGAAGAGTATAACCGCCTTGATTCCTAAATCCCGTGCTTCCTTCACCGCATCCACCACTCTGTCGACCGAATACCTGTAAACCCTCGGCATAGAGGGAACTTCTTCGACCACGTTCTCCCCGTATCGGACGAATATCGGGTATATGAGATCGTCGAGTGTCAAGTGGTTCTCACAAACGAGCCTTCTGATGTTCTCGTTTCTTCTCAGTCTTCTTGGTCTCAAAAAGGGAAATCCGCTGATAACCATAGCTTAAGATTTTATCTTAATCTTTATTTAGTGTCCCCTATGGAAATGTCTCGCAGGTCTGTGTCTATGGTAGTGTTTTCCCCCTGTCTTGTGTCCATGTTTGTGAATGGTATGGATCCCGTGAGTGTGGTGAACCACAGGAATGTGGATCAGAGTTATACCATGTATTGCGTGGGGATGATCCCAGTCGTGGAATACGGGGACAATAACCATAAAGCCGTGTTCATCGTAGTAGTAGTGATGACATAAATACCTATCCCAGTGAGCTTTGGCAGAAACTGTAAAAAGTAAAGTTGTTCCGAGAAGCAACATAAGCCACTTCATGATAAAACCTCCTCCTTTTAAAATTATTCCTTCCTGCGAACAGTGGACCTGTTTCGTGATTTAATCTTAAAATATTCACCATGAGCAGGCTTCTTATTTACGACGAGGAAGGAAGGCTTCTCGAGAAGGTAGAGGATCCAAAGGAGATAGCCGATAGGCTTTCCGAGATAAACGTTCTCTTCGAGAGGTGGGAGCCGAGCGTTCCCCTGAGCGAAGATGCTGGCGAGGAGGAAGTCTTAGACGCCTTCAAGGATCAGATAAACAGGCTCATGATAAGGTTCGGCTTCCAGTCCTGCGACGTGGTCGCTCTCACACCGGACAACCCTAAGAAAGATGAACTCAGAAAGAAGTTCCTCGACGAGCACACCCACTCGGACTTTGAAGTCAGATACTTCGTTTACGGAGACGGGGTATTCTACCTTCACCCGAACGACAAGGTTTACGTGGTTCACTGCGAAGGCGGAGACCTCATAAGCGTTCCTCCCAACACGCCCCACTGGTTCGACATGGGTGAGAGGCCCAACTTTAAGTGCATAAGGCTCTTCACTACTCCCGAGGGCTGGATAGCCAGCTACACAGGCTCCGACATAGCCAAGAAGTTTCCTAAATACGAGGGGATAGTAGCCCTTGATTAAGGCTGTCCTCACCGACATAGAGGGAACAACCTCCTCCCTATCCTTCGTCAAAGAGGTTCTTTTTCCTTATTCAAAGAATAAGCTCAGGGACTTCGTCCAGAGACACAGCGACGATCCTCAGGTTAAAAGAATTCTCAGAGAGGTTCAGGAGATAGAGCCGGGAGACCCTGTAGAGACACTTTTGAGATGGGTCGACGAGGACAGGAAGATAACACCCCTCAAGGAACTTCAGGGACTAATATGGGAGGAGGGATACAGGAGCGGAGAGCTTAAGGGACATATATATGAGGACGCTTACGAGAAGCTCAAGGAGTGGCACGGGAGAGGTATCCCCATATACGTTTACTCCTCCGGTTCTGTAAAGGCTCAGAAACTCCTCTTTGGACATACCGAATACGGAGACCTCAATTACCTCTTCTCCGGATACTTTGACACAAAGATAGGGAACAAGAAGGAACCTGAGTCTTACAGAAGGATAGCGAGAGAGCTTGGACTTAAACCGGGAGAGATCTTATTTCTCTCCGACAATCCCGAGGAGATAAAGGCTGCCGCTAAAGCTGGTATGAAGGTAGTGAGGTTTGCGAGGGATGGGGAGAACGAACCCATAGAGAACTTCCCCTTTCCGCAGGTGAGGAGCTTTTACGAGGTTGCTTTGGATTGACATATATTTTTAATTCAAGGGCGGGATGGAGCTAAAGGTAAACGGCAGGTTTTACAAAGTTGATGCAAATCCGGAAACTCCTCTTCTCTGGGTCATAAGGGAACATCTCAGGCTCACAGGAACCAAGTTCGGATGTTTGACGGGAATCTGCGGGAGTTGCTCCGTTCTCTTGGAAGGCAAGCTCGTTCGCTCCTGTATAACTCCCTTAAAGGAGGCTTTGGGAAAGGAGGTTATCACCGTCGAAGGCATACCGGGGAACCATCCCGTTAAAGTCGCTTGGAAGGAGGTGGGAGTCCCCCAGTGTGGATACTGCCAGAGCGGTCAGATTGTAACAGCCTACGCCTTGCTCAAGGAAAACCCTAAGCCTGCACGGGAAGACATAGTTAGGGCTATGAACGGGAACCTTTGCAGGTGCGGGACCTATCCGAGGATAATCAGGGCTGTCATGAAGGCCTCGGAGATGCTTCGATGATTACGAGAAGGGAGTTCTTCAAGCTCGGAGGTCTAAGCCTTGTTATAACCTTCACCTCTTCTGGGTTCAAACTTGTCAAGGCGAGTGAGCTAAAGAGGCACACTCCGAGACTGTGGATAAACCTCTCCGAGGACAACTACCTGACGGTCTTCGTAAACAAGTCGGAGATGGGGCAGGGGGTCTATACGGGAATAGCACAGCTCGTCGCCGATGAGCTTGATTTCCCCTGGGAGAGGGTGAGGGTAAAGCCGGCGCCCGCAGGGAAGCCCTACATGGACCCCTACATGGGCTCCCAGCTCACGGGAGGGAGCACGAGCATAAGGCACATGATGGACATAATGCGCTCTGCCGGAGCCGCCATGAGGGAGATGCTCTTGGAGAGCGCAAGTCGTCTCTGGAAGGTTCCGAAGAACAGACTGAAGGCGGAACTCGGTTACGTGATAGACGGGAAAACGGGGAAAAGGACTCCCTACGGGAAGCTCGCCGACCTCGCCATGAAACTGCCCGTTCCTCTGTATCCTAAGCTCAAATCTCCCGAAGAGTTTAGATACATAGGCAGATCCGTTCCGAGAATAGACTTGGAGGACAAGGTAAACGGGGAGGCCAAGTTCGGATTAGACCACTTTTATGAAGGACAGCTCTACGCCGTTATAGAAAGACCGCCCTTCGGCGGTAGGGTTTTATCTTACGACGCGAGCGAAACGAAGAAGGTCAGGGGAGTTACCCACGTCTTTAGAGTAGGAAAGGGTGTGGCGGTGTGCGGTGAGAGTCCTGAGACGGTTCTGGAGGGGAGGAAGAAGCTCAGGGTTAAGTGGAGCAAAGAGAGGGTCGGAGACACGGAAGATATTAAGGAACACTTCAGAACGCTCCTGAAGAAGAGAGGACTCGTAGCGAGGGACGACGGGGATTTCAAGGACGCTTACGAGAGTTCCGAGAAGAGGATAGAGCTCACCTACACCCTCCCTTACCTCTATCACGCCTGTATGGAGCCTATGGCTTGCACAGTCAAGATAGACAGAAGGGAGTGCGTGATCCACGTTCCGACCCAGAGCCAGACCTCAGTCCTCAGGCATGCCCGTAGGATAACGGGACTGCCCGAAAGCAGGATTAAAGTGATAACCACCTACTTAGGGGGAGGCTTTGGCAGGAAGTCCAACTCCGAGTTCTTAGCTGAGGCTCTCGAGATAGCCAAGAAGACGGGAAGACCTGTGAAGCTCTTCTACACGAGGGAGGACGATGTTCAGTCGGGATGGTTCAGACCCATGTGCATGGCTCGTCTGAAAGGTTCGGTGGACAAGAGCGGAATGCCGAACTCCCTTTACTTCAAGATAGCGGTCCCGGCGGTCTTTGAGTGGGCGATAGGTAAGGAGAGAAGGGGGGTTGACAGCGCGGCGGTTTCGGGAGTGGCAAACACCTTCTACGAGTTTCCCAACATACGGGTGGAGTTCGTAAAGTCCAAGATAAAGATACCAGTCTGGTTCTGGCGCTCGGTAGGACACACCCACAACGCCTACATAATGGAGACCTTCGTAGACCAGCTCGCCCACCTCGGAGGAAGAGACCCCGTAGAGCTCAGGTTGGAACTCCTCGGACTCCACATGCGGGCTCAAAGAGTTATAGAGAAGGTAGCCGAGGTCTCCAAATGGCACGAGGGACCTAAAGAGGGGCAGGCTCTCGGAATAGCCTATCACTACTCCTTCGGGACCCACGTCGCTCAGGTTGCCGAGGTCTCCCTGGTGGACGGAAGGGTCAAAGTTCACAGGGTCTTCTGTGCTGTTGACCTCGGACCTATGGTAGTGAACCCGGACCTCGTCGTCCAGCAGATGGAGAGCGGAATAATCATGGGACTGAGCGCCTTCCTCTACGAAGGGGTTAAGTTCAAGGACGGCTTCGCCGTAAACAGGAACTTTGATACCTATCCGATACTTAAAATGGAGGAGACTCCAGAGATAGAGGTTCACATAGTCCGCTCCGAGGGAGAGATGGGAGGTATAGGTGAGCCGGGACTTCCGCCGATAGCCCCCGCGGTGGCGAACGCCCTCTTCCGAATAACGGGCAAGCCTATAACGGAGCTCCCTTACTATAGGGTTTGAACCTCAGTATACTTTCCTCCTGTGTCCTATCCTTATTATCAGAATCAGGAGTCTGTCCTTTTCCATTTTGTAAATAACTCTGTAGTTGCCGACCCTCAGCCTGTAAAGACCTGAGTATTTCCCTTTAAGGGGCTTTATGTTGTTTTTCAGAGCCTCAGGGTCTTTTGAGAGCTTGTCCAGCTTCTCCTTTATCAGCTCCTGAACAGGTCTATCAAGTTTCTTCAGCTCCTCGTAGGCTTCCTTTAAAAACTCTATCCTGTAGCTCACAGTCCAAGCTCTCTGTAAACCTCTTCCGCAGAGATGGTCTGTGTTTCCCCCCTTTCAAGCCTCTTAAGTCTCTCTTCAGCCAGTTTCACATCAAGGTAATCAAAGTAAAAGGTCAAAGCCCTCTCTATAAGCTTACTCTTCTTTTCTCCCAGCTCTTTGCTTATGTGTTCAAGCTCCCTCGCAACCTCTTCATCAAGGGTGATGTTCAACCTTTTTACCATACGCATAAATATACACATAATCCATAGCAGAGCAAGTGTATAGAGGCTAATTATTATCCTCTAAAGCTAAGCCATACCTGATATAATCTTTCTCCCGTGAGTCCGGAGGAACAGCTAAGACTTATAAAGCAGGGAACGGTAGAGGTAATAGAGGAGGAAGAGCTCCTTAAGAAGCTCAAGGAAGGAAGACCTCTCCGCATAAAAGCGGGTTTTGACCCCACCGCTCCCGATCTTCACTTGGGACACGTCGTTTTGCTCCAGAAGATGAGGCAGTTCCAGCAGTTAGGTCATGAGGTTTACTTCATAGTCGGAGACTTCACAGCCATGATAGGGGATCCGACGGGAAGGTCGGAGACGAGACCTCCCCTCACGAAGGAGCAGGTTCTCGAGAACGCCAAGACTTACGAGCATCAGGTCTTTAAGATCCTCGATCCCGAAAAGACGACTATAGTCTTCAACAGCACGTGGCTTCAGGAACTCGGAACCGAAGGGCTCATAAAGCTCTCGGCGAAGTATACCGTGGCGAGGATGTTGGAGAGGGACGACTTCTCAAAACGCTTCAAGGAGGGAGTCCCCATATACATCCACGAGTTCCTCTACCCGCTCCTTCAGGCTTACGACTCGGTGGCTATAAAGGCGGACGTTGAGCTCGGCGGGACAGACCAGAAGTTCAACCTCCTGATAGGTAGGGACATTCAGAGGGAGTACGGACAGGAGCCCCAGGTCTGTATAACCCTTCCTCTCTTGGTGGGACTGGACGGCGTCAGGAAGATGTCCAAGTCCTACGGAAACTATGTGGGGATAACCGAGGACCCCAAGACCATGTTCGGGAAACTCATGTCCATATCCGACGAACTCATGTGGGACTACTACCTCCTTCTGACAGACTACACGGAGGAAGAGATAGAGAGGATGAGGAAAGAGTGGCACCCGATGGAGGCGAAGAAACACCTCGCCGAACTCATAGTTAGGAGGTTTCACTCGGAGGAGGAAGCCAGAAAGGCGAGGGAGTGGTTTGAGAGCACCTACTCTAAGAGGCAGTTCCCGGAGGACGCCCCTGTTGTAGAGATCCCCGAAGAAGAGCTTACCGCCCTTGACCTTCTCCTAAAACTCGGAGCTGTTTCCTCCAAGAACGAGGGGAGGAGAATAATTCAAGGAGGAGGGCTCAAGATAAACTTTGAGAAGGTCGCCGACCCTTATCAGAAAATAAAGATAGACGGAGAACTAAAGGTTCAGGTGGGGAAGAAGAAGTTCTATAAGGTGAGGAGAGGATAAGTTTCACCACTAAGGAGATCTGTAGAGTTATCATTAATTTAGGAGGGGATGATGAGGTTTTTAATTCTTATGCTCTTTCCCTTTTTAATATCCTTCGGACAGGTTCTCAAGAGCTTCAAATACTGCGGACACATAGAGATCCTAAGCCTCGAAGGTGGCATGCCGATGATTCCCCCCATGATGGCTATGGGTATCAAGGGATACGTATCACCTACCGGTGTGGACCCTGAGCCGCCCAGGAGTTGCGCCTGGGTATTTTTAGAAACAAAGAGCGGTGATACCTACATACCCACAATAGTTGTCTGGTCAGACACTTACAGTAATTACCATGCGGACATATACTCCGACCCTCATTACATTTTTGGACACAGGCAGGAACAGCCCTCGGATTACAGCCCCTTTGGACTTGAACAGAGGAACAGGGAGATGGAGAATTACCTGGACAACGCTGCAGGTAGTAGGGTTCTCGCAGAGGTTCTTAAAGCTATAAGGAACGAGAAATCCAAGACTGAATTTGAAGACACGATAGAGGTTCCCATAGCCATGACCGCGGGAGTTGTGCCTAAGGTAAGGGTCAGGTACTACCTCTACAGTTTTGAACTAAACCCGAACGTTCCCCCACACGTCCAGAAGTTCATAATGGAAGGTAGAAGCAAGAGGATACCTCACACACCATCTTGGGAGCCGATAAAGATACCTGCTTATCTCGTGGAGAGGTAAATTATTAGCATGAAGTTTTTCAAACTCGAGCTTAACTCCTACGAGGATAGATTTGAACTCTGGTTCACGGGAAAGAACGATCTCACTGAGGAAGACTTCGGGAACGCTATTTCGGAAGCTATGCTCGAGGTGTTCAGGAAACTGGACGTTACGGTAGAGGATTCTCCTGAAGTTAAGAAGGATTATCCCCTGTTCGTTTTGGCTCTCGAGGAGGACACCTTCCTAAAGGTTATGGAATCTCATGGCTTCAAGAAGCTGAATCCCGATGTAGTCGTTAAGGGAGACTCTTATTCCGTTCTATGGGAAACTCCCGAGGGGGAGAGAAGACTCACACCCCTGAAGGATAAAGGAAACCTCGAAAAGTATATTCTGAGTAAGGATGTCAAGCTCTCGGACGAGGACCCGAACAAGCTGATCTTTGGAGAGTTCTAATAAAGGAGGGAGTGAGATGAGACACTTAACCCTACTTATCATAGGACTCGTATCTTTTAGCTTTTCTATCCCCGTTTACGTGATTGAAAAGGAGGTGATAACCAGAACAAACTGGTTTGATAAAACTGAGAAAAAAACTGTCTACATAACAAAAGGTGCAGAAAAGGAGATTACCGAGTCAATTACAAAAAATAAGATGATGCCTATGATGAAAAATATGCCTGGTCAGCAGGAAGGCACTAATGTTAGAAGAGTAAAGTTTGAGAAGCTCACAATCTTCAAGGGACCCAACTTGGTCGTTCACAACATAAATCACGAAAATAAATCTTACACAGTTCTCAAGCTTCCTGCCAGTTTAGGAGCATTTGCCATATTTATGACTTTCTTTGACTGTGAAAAGGGTACTACTAACTGTAAGCCCAAGAAAGAGGGAGAGAAGATAAGGATAACGAATGAATTTAAAAAAGTGGGCAAATGGAAGGCAAGGAAGATAATAAATAAAACAAAAGTGATGATGATGAAGAACGAAGTTGAATTAATTCAGTGGGTTGCAAAGGACAAACTCCTTATGGAAGCAGAACTCGTAAGGTTCAATAACTTCATTGAATCAGTTAAAAAAGACGCTAACTTAAAAAGTTCTCCGTCTTTCATAAAGATGATCAAGGATGCTGAAAAACTCTTCACTAAACACCTGAAAAAGTATGGTGCTACAGTTATGTCGGAGAACGTGAATCCTAACGGTATGATCATTGTTGAAAAAATCAAATCCGTAAAAAAGACTGATCTTCCCAAAAGCTTCTTCTCCGTCCCCAAAGACTACAAACCTTTGAAAGTCCCCAGTCAAGGTATGCAAGGTATGCCCAACTACGGTGGAGGCTATCGGTGAGACTTACTCTTTTCCTTTTTCCCCTTCTCGTTTTCTCCCAAACTTTGTATAACGGTTTAGTAAATTACAACGGACAGGTGATAGACTGTGGTCACGTCCTCGGTAAATACGCCCACGGGGGTGTCCCTTCTCTAAAAGAAAACGAAAACGTCCGTATCTGCTGTATGAGTCTGAAGGAGATAGCAAGGAACGAGGGTGTGAACCCACTCCTGATAGCCCACCTGAACGTGTGTAGGCAGTTGGGACGCTAAACATAACTGCGTTCAGGCGAGGTAAAAATTTCCTAAGGACGGGCTTATATTATAGAGCATGAAAGCCGTCAGCAGGGAGGAGCTTAAAGAACTCTACGATAAGGACTTTCCCCTGTGGGTTGATATTAACCTCCAGTTCCTTAGGGAAAAAGCTTACGACCTCGTGGACTGGGAGAACCTCCTTGAGGAGATAGAGGATATGGGAAGGAGATACCTCGATGCCCGTATAAGCTATTTTGCAATCATTTTGGAGCATTTCTACAAGTGGGATAACTTTAAAAATTTAGCGGGAGCGGAAGGAGGAAAGAGCTGGATCAGAAGCGTGGAAAATTCACGAACCAGAATCAGAGCTATGTTGAAGGAATATCCGAGCCTCAGGAACGAGCTTCCATCGGAAATAGAAAGGGCTTGGGTAAGAGCACAGAGTAAACTTGAAATACGGCTCAGAAACAACGACTACGATTCCGAAGACTTTAATGCACCCGAAAAATGCCCTTATAATTACGAAGAGGCTATGAAGGGAGATTTAAAGGAAGAATTAAAGTGAGTCCGGAGGAAGCGGAATGAGGACACTGTCGGTAGATTACATAAAGGATAAGGTTATAAACGGTGAGAGGCTTACCCCCGAGGAAGCCCTTGAGCTTTACAGAAATTCAGATTTGACAGCCCTTGGAATGCTTGCCAATCTGATCAGGAAAAGAAAGCACCCCGATAATATCGTTACCTTCGTCATAGACAGAAACGTTAACTACACCAACGTCTGCATAGCTGGGTGTAAGTTCTGCGCCTTTTACAGGAGGAAGAGTGACCCCGACGCCTACACCTTAGAGCTTGAGACCATACTCCAGAAGGTTCAGGAACTCGTTGATTGGGGTGGGACGACGCTTCTCATGCAGGGAGGTATAAATCCAGACCTTCCCCTGAGCTTTTATGAGGAGATGATCTCTGCGATAAGGGAGAGATTTCCTCAGGTGCAAATACACTGCTTCTCCGCACCCGAAATCGTTTATCTTTCGAAGCTTGAAAAACTCAGCGTAAGAGAGGTTCTAAGAAGGCTTAAAGAGGCAGGATTGATGTCTGTTCCCGGCGGAGGGGCTGAGATACTCTCTCAGGAGGTGAGAAACAAAGTATCGCCCGGCAAGTGTTCCGTGGAGGAATGGGAGGAGGTTCACAGAACGGCCCACGAACTCGGAATGACCACCACGGCGACGATGATGTTCGGACATCTTGAGAGTATTGAGCACATAATTGAACACCTTGAGAGGATCAGGAAAATTCAGGACGAAACGGAAGGCTTTACCGCTTTTATTCCCTGGACCTTCCAGAGAGGGAACACCGAGCTTGACTTTGTAGAACCCGCTTCAAGCGTTTACTACCTGAAGGTTCTCGCTCTCTCGCGGATATACCTTGATAACTTCGAGAACATCCAGAGTTCACACGTTACTCAGACCATGCCCGTAGGAACAATCGGTCTTCACTTCGGAGCTAACGACCTCGGCTCGGTGATGATAGAGGAGAACGTTATATCCTCAACAGACTTCAAGGTGAGCATACCCAAGGTAGAGGACATGGTTCAAGCTATCAGGGACGCTGGTTTTATACCTGCCCAGAGGGATACTTACTACAGGATAGTGAGGAGATTTGATTGAGGGGAGCATGGTTATATACCTATGATTTTATTTTCCTTCTTCTTCCTTTCCTGCTCTTCCAAGACCTTCACGCCCCCTTCCGCCGAAGGTTACAGCGTTGAAGTTCGAAGCATAAATACCCGCGGTGCCGAGTTAGATTTCCTCATCGTCCATCGAAAGAATACAGAAAACTTCAGGAGAGTCCTAATCCTCTTTCCGGGCGGGAACGGAACCTGCCACTTTGGGAGAAAGGAAAGCCCCTGCAAAAAGCGAAGGAACTATCTTGATAGCATCTGGGTGAGCAACAACTTCCTCGCGAGGAACGTAATCAAGTTCGCACGCAAGGGAGACATCGTCGTCCTTGTAGATATGCCTTCGGACGTAAAGGGGAGGTTCATAGGCAAGAACTCCAAGCTCGTGGCGAGCGCCTACAGAGTATCTCCGGAGCATGCAAAGGACGTAGAAAATCTTATCTCTTATTTAAAGGACGCCTTCGGCGTGAAGGAAGTTTACCTGATAGGAACGAGCAGGGGAACTCTGTCGGTTGCATACCTTGCCAACAAACTGCCTTCTGTTAAAGGTGTAGTTCTAACGGCAACTCTATCTTCGGACCCTCACTTTATGGACTACTGCCCCGACGAGGCGGACGACTTTATCGCCTGCACGGGCTTTGAGAAAACCGACAAGAGAGTCCTCTTTGTTCACAACGTAAACGACGGATGTGTGTCTTCGGGCTACCCCCAGATAAGGCAGGTCTTTAGAAAATTGAAGGCAAAGGATAAGAGGTTTATAAGTGTTCGTGGAGGTTCCGAACCGGCGGACAACCCCTGCTCAGGTCTGACCTACCACGGATTCTTTGGCAGGGATGGTGAGGTTGTGGATAGGATACTTGATTGGGTCAGAGGACTTTAACCTCCCGCCTCCTTCCTAACCTCTTCTATAAGTTCCCTCCTTCCCTCCACATATATAGCCACCCACTGAGCTAACCGCCTCCCCAGTCTCCTGCAAGCCTCCCTCTCAGCTTCGTCTTTTGGCTTTCCTTCCAAGACCGCTCCGTAGTGAAGGGTGAGATCCTCGCTAACATAGTCCGTAACGCCGAAGACCAAAAAGCCGAAGTTCATGAGCATCGTGAGAATGGACATGCAGGCTATCTCTGCACCGCCTCCCCAACCTCCAGAGGAGGAGAAGGCACACCCTATCTTTCCGTCTATCTCACCCCACAGCTCTCCGAGAACGTCGTCGAAGAACCTCTTTAGTTTCCATGACACGAGACCCATGTTGGTGGGGGAACCGACAGCTATACCATCACACCAGAGGACGTCTTCTTTTGTCGCCTCATCTACGTGTTTTATTCTTACTTCGGTATTCGGAATACTCTCTGCTCCCTCTGCAACGAGCTCGGCCATGCTCCGGGTGTTTCCCGTCCTCGAGTCGTAAAGGACGAGGATCTTACCCATCAGACGCCCATATCGCTCGCCTGTTCGTCCGTAAGGACCCTCTCCTGATCCTTTATCTCCTCAGCCTTGGACTCACACCTGTCTAAAAGCTCCTTGAGTCTCACAGGGGCTTCGGTAAGCGGAAGAGAGGAGTCGTAGATCTCCCCCTTAACACCGCACTCTTTAAAGGCTTCGTAGAGCATCTTCAGACCTTTTTCCGCTTCAGGTCCGTTCCTCCTGACAACCCATATCCAGTTGGGGTCGAGCTTTCCTTCCTTCTTAAGGTCCCTTATAGCGTTTGCCACGCCTTCTCCGAGGGTGACGTCTATCCTCGTGTTGTTCGCTGTTCCGCCGCAGACCAGAACCCCTCTTATTCCCGGTTTGGATAGGATTATCCTCGTTATCTTGTACATCTTCTCCGCTGGAGGATTACCGCCTATATCGGTGAAGTTGGCGGGCTTCATACCTATGGCGTAGGTCGTTTCTATGGTAACCGTAGATCCTCCACCACCAAAGGTCATCATCGCTATGTCGCCATCCATCTCCACATAAGATCCAGCTTTACCCCTGTGATCGTCCTTGTCTATCTCCGCCGCAGCTATCTCCCTCTCCGTGGGAGGTCTCTTGAGGGCAGTCCTGACACCGTAGATCTTAGCTGGTGGAATGGAGGCATCGTCGTCAATTTTGACCACCGCATCGAGTGCCCTGACCCTCAGCTTCCCGCCCACATCCACTATCGCAAGAGGATTTATCTCTAAGAGTCTCGCTTCAGCCTCCCAGAAGGCTCTGTACATGTTAGCCACGACTTCAGAAAGTTCCCTAAGAGCCGACATGTACTCGTGGGGGAAACCGAGTTCCAGCAGGTAGTTCCTGACCATGTGGGGGTAAAGACCTTTAAGGGGATCTATCGGGAATATGCCTATCTTCTCAGGAGGAACCTCCTCTATGTCCACACCACCTTCTAAGGAAAGGGTGAGAACCGGACCTCTCGTCTCCGTTGAGTAGGTTATAGAAGCGTAGAGTTCCTTGACTATGTTGGCCTTCTCAACTACGAGGACACCGACGGGCATCTCCCCGTAAACGGGATACTCCAAGAGTGTCTTTATCTCCTCCAAAGCCTCCTCCGAAGAGGAGCAGAGCCTTACCGCTCCAGCCTTTCCCCTCTTTCCAACGAGAACCTGAGACTTTACCACGCACTCGCCGAGCTGATTTACAAAGTTCTCGACCTCTTCCGTTATGTGATCGACAAACATATACCTTAAGGTAGGTATCCCGTACTTCTTGAATATCTTTTCGTAGGCCTCGTACTCGTAAAGGTCCATTTCCGGTCCTCCGAACAGTGTTTTAGAGGTTTAAAGTATAACCGATTTGTTGTAAAATATCCAACTCGTAAATTCGGAGGTAAGTCAGAGATGGCGAACACAAGACAGGCAGCCAAGAGGGCGAGGAGAGACGCAAGGAGAAGGGAAAGGAACAGGTACCACCTGTCCAGAATGAGAACCTATATCAAGAAGTTCAGGGAGATGGTGAGGGAAGGAAGGTTGGAGGAGGCTAAGGAGTTCCTCCCCGAAGTAATAAGCATTATCTACCACACGGCGAGCAAGGGAGTTATCCACAAGAGGGAGGCTGCGAGGAGAGCCTCAAGGGTTCAGGAGCTTCTTAACAAAGCCCTTGCCGAGGCTCAGAGTTAAGTCCTCCTTGAGTATAACGAGGGATAGAAGGTAGAGGGAGGCGCCTACCGGGATAGCCACCATAAGGGTTGTAGTGTGTCCTATGTTCAACACTTTCAAAAGAAGTATAAAGAGAGCCATTACGCCGGTTCCTATCGAGACCTTAAGAAGTGTCTTCATAAAGGTGCTCCAGATAGGTCTGTCCTTAGTTCTTATAAGCAGGTAAATAAGACCTGTTAAGGAGGAGAGGGATGTTCCTGCAGGGAGTCCTAAGACTCCGAGGTCGATCACGAAGGCGAGGATAGAAGCGAAGGCACCCTCGCTAAGAACGGTGAGGAGTGAAGCCTTCACGGGGGTTCTTGTATCGCCCCTTGAGAAAAATGAGGAGGAGAGGGTCTTTTGAAGGGAGAAGAAGAAGAGCCCGAGGCTGTAGAGAGAGATCGCTTTAGAGCTGTAGAATACGTCCGTCTCCGTAAAGCTACCTCTGTAGTAAACCACCCTAACAATCTCCTCTGAGAGAAGAAAGAGACCTGCCGAGGCAGGAACGGTCAGTATTGCTATGAGACGGAAGGCGTTGGTAAGCTCCCTTCCCCTGTCGATGCCCCTCTTGGAGAGGAGGGAGAGCAGGGAGTTAGCCACACCCACCGATATGACTCCGAAAGGTAGCTGGTAGATTCGGTTGGCGTAGTAAAGGTAGGATATAGCTCCCGTTCTGAGGAAGGAGGCTAAGAAGGTGTCTATAAATACGGAGAGCTGTCCCACACCGAAGCCGCCAAGGGCTGGAAGGAGTCTCTTTAAGAGCGTTTTTACTTCATCGTCGAACTTGAGACTTATCCAGAGAGAAACCCGGTCTTTGAATAGATAAGGGAGGTAAATAAGGATTTGGGCTATTCCCCCTGTAAGGACACCGACAATTAGAGCCACGTAGCCGAACCTTTCTGCACTGATAAGCAGAACCGCAAGGAAAAAAGCGTTGAATACAGCCTGAGATACGGCAGGTATAAAGAACTTTCCCTTCACGTTCATGATACCCATAAAGAAGGCGGAGAGCCCTATCAGGAATAGATACAGGAAGAGGAACCTTGCCATGAAGACGGCGAGGGAAAAGGTTTCCCTATTTCTAAGCCCAGGGGCTATCAGAGAGACTATATACTCGGAAAGGAGAATTCCCAGTAGGGTTGCACTAAGGTTCGATACTATGTAAAAGCCGAGAACTTTCTTCAAAAAATCCTTTTCCCTTCCTTCCTCTATCGCCTTTGTGTAGAGGGGAATAAAGACTGCGTTAAATCCTCCCTCTCCGAACAGTCTGCGAAAGGTGTTCGGTATTCTGAAGGCTACAAAGAAGGCGTCCGAGATGTGTGAAGCACCGAAGAAGTAGGCTATGGTCGCATCTCTCAAAAAACCAAGGATTCTGCTTATCAATGTCCCGAGGGCGAATCCGAAAGCGAACCTTGCCAGTTTCATCAGAAAGGATCTACCCTGAGCTCAATTATATATTTGCCGAATTTCTTCTTGAGCCCCGCAAGCTTGAAAAGAGCCCTCCTGTCCTTGAACTTCACAAGTATGTCGTAGCACTTTTCCCTGAGATTGTAGCTCATCTTGACGTTTGGAGATACCGTCTTGAATATATAGCTCCTGATCTCTTTATTCTTCACCTTTATTAGAGCCATCCTCCAGAAGGGAGGGAGCATCTCTCTCTCCCTATAAGCAAGCTCCTCCTCGTAAAAGGCTTCGAAATCCTTACGGGAGACCTTTTTAAAAATCTCCTCCTCCGGGAAGACCGTTTGAACGATGAGCTTGTCTTTGGTGGAGTACAGAGACCGCACAAGGTAGAGAAATAAGTCCTCCGTAGCTCTGTAAGAGGGTATAGAGAGGAATCCGTCCGCCGAAGCTATGAGAGTTATATCGTAAGTCCTCGACCACGTGGGGTAGGTGGAAAAGTGGAAGTTCTCTTTAATGCCGAAGTTCCTTTCCACAGTCTCTATAACCTTCTCTATACCGAAGCCGAGTTCTTCAACGTGTCCTCCACACTCCGGACAGCTGAACTCCTCGAGCCTATAACTGCAGGTGGTGCAGTGGATCTCTCCCTTCGCCTTGGAATAGGTAAGAAAAGTTCCACATTCCGGACACTCGACGGGAGTCTCACACCTTGGGCAGTAAACGTAGCTGTATCCGTGCTTCGGGACTAAAAAGAGTATATCTTTCTCCCGGGAACTCTCGAGAATCCTGAAAGCCTCCTCGGTCAACACCTCCTCCGGATCCCTCTTAAGTATCACCGTCTTCGCAGTTTGTTCCTCCCTGTCCATATCCATCTTTCCCTCTTTGACCATCAGGAAGGTTCCTAAGGAGGGGGCGGGTGTTGTAAAGAGAAGGTTCGCTCCAACTCTTCTTGCCAAGAGCAGGGACAGCCTTCTGAGATCGAGGTTCCCCATGTGTTTGAGCTTTACACCAGGAGAGCTTTCATTAAAGAGGATTACACTTTCCGTATCCTTAGCAGGGCATAAGGAAGCTATGTAGCTTCCCACTACAATGCTTTCCCTCTCCTGGGCTGAAAACCAGCCTTCTACGATCTCTCTTGAGTTCACCTTCGAGTAAATTTCAATAACCCTGTCACCGAATTCACTCTTCAGCCTTTGAGAAACTTCGAGAAGTTCCTCTGAATCGGGGAACAATAGGAGAGTCGATCTTCCACGAGAGAGGTTCTGATCCGCTATATATGAGATCTCATCGACGGCTCTCTTGAAGTGACTCCACAGGACAGCCCTATCCCCCCACCTCTTCAGGGAGACCGTCCTCTGCCTCAGGGGGATTTCTCTTATTGAACCCACGTACTCCTTTTCTATCGACAGGATACCTTTTCTACCGAGATCGTTTACGTCGGACCTTTTAAATCCCCACTCTAAGAGCTCCTCCTCGCTCACGGAGAGCCTTCCGCTTAGAAATACGAGTATTCTCTTCTTCTCTTTGCTCCTTACTCTCTTCATAGCCTCTTGGAGGGGGAGGTTGAGCCTGTAAAATCTCACCTCAACCTTTGGGACCTTCCATTTTTTCTCCCTTGTCAAAAACCCTTTGTTCAGCAGAAGCCTGACAAGCTCGGAGCCGAAGCGCTTTTTTAGATTCTCTGGTTTCACGCCTCTTCGTTTCTTGACATACTCTAAAACCTCTTTGCTTCTTCTATCTAAACCCTCCCAGCCCTTCCTTCCTGTAACTATAACCTCCTCCTCTTCCCAGAGGAAAGTCGATGGAAGAAGCTTGAACAGGAGGACACCCTTAGGCATAAGGTAAGAGGAGGCAAGATCATCGAGGAGGGAGAGTTGAGCGGTTGTAAGCAGAGGCATTTTGTCGGGGAAGGAGATTATCTCAGCCTGAACTTCTCCCTCCTCCTGGACACCGACCACTACACCTGTTCTCCCTCCCTCGGGAGTTGATACGAGAACCCTCCAGCCTACAGGGCTCTCCTCCCTGATCCATTCACCTTTACAGAGCTTCGCTCTTCCTCCCGGCAGCAGAACCTTAAGGAGCATTAATCCTTGTTCTTTAGGGCAGACAGAACCGTTTCGTCGAGCTCTACCATCTTCTTGACGTTTCCAGTGTGGGCGAAGGGTATTATCCCGGTTATAGTAGAGCCGGGAAAGAGGGAGTTCTCAACGCTCTTTATGCTCATCTCGAATACGGAGACATCAAAGGGAACGCCCTCTATCCTTTCAAGAATCTCCTTAGCTGTTCCGTAGCAGGTAAGGCACTTGTCGGGAGCAAATATCTGGACCACTACCTTGCCCGTCTGCCTTATGTTCTCCGAAGTCCTGGCTTTGGAGCTGACCGCTATCCTTAGGGTTCTCTCGTCTATCGGATATATCCAAGTGACAAAGGTCATGTGCTGATTTCCTTCTCCATCAACGGTTCCAACGACTACAGGAAAAACGCCCAGATCCCTCATTAGATCTATAAGCTCCCTTGGAAGCATTTCAAACCTCCCGTTGTTCGATTTAAATGTTATGATAGCAGGGTTGTAAGGACGAGACCATGTTAATATAATTTAAAAATCGAGAGATAAGAAAATCCTAAGGAGGTGGTGAGAATGGCAGGAAAGGTGAGGGTTGCCATAGTGGGCGTTGGCAACTGTGCAAGCTCTCTCGTGCAGGGGATTTACTACTACAAGAAGAAGGGGACCGTTGGGACGAGCGGTCTCATGCACGAGGATATAGGCGGATACAAACCCTGGGACATTGAGATAGTTGCCGCCTGGGACATCGACGCAAGGAAGGTAGGAAAGGACGTTTCTGAAGCCATTTTCGCCCCTCCTAACTGCACTGCCGTGTTCGAGCCCGAGGTCCCTCACCTTGGAGTAAAGGTAAGGATGGGTAAGGTTCTCGACGGGTTTGCCCCTCACATGAGGGAGTATCCTGAGGACAGGACTTTCGTTCTCGCCGATGAAAGGGAAGACGAGCTCGAGGACATCGTGAGAGTACTCAAGGAAACTCAAGCAGATGTTCTCATAAACTACGTTCCCGTCGGATCGGAGCAGGCGGCGAGATTTTACGCTCAGGCTTGCCTCGAAGCAGGAGTCTCCTTCATCAACGCCATGCCTACCTTTATAGTCTCAGATCCTGAGTGGGCTAAGAAGTTTGAGGAGAGAGGAATACCCGTTGTGGGGGACGACATAAAGTCTCAGGTGGGAGCTACTATAGTCCACAGGACACTGACTCAGCTTTTCATAGACAGAGGGGTTCAGCTCGACAAGACCTACCAGCTCAACTTCGGAGGAAACACGGACTTCCTGAACATGCTCGCGAGGGAGAGATTAAAGACCAAGAAGGTCTCCAAGACGGAAGCGGTAACTTCTCTCGTTCCCAATGGTATGAGCTGGGAGAACGTCCATATAG
Organism: Hydrogenivirga okinawensis; assembly: GCF_055385515.1. Classification (NCBI taxonomy): domain Bacteria; kingdom Pseudomonadati; phylum Aquificota; class Aquificia; order Aquificales; family Aquificaceae; genus Hydrogenivirga; species Hydrogenivirga okinawensis. The sequence continues at coordinate 1,578,401 of NZ_AP042386.1, forward strand.
GTCCCTCCGACTGGGTCCCCTGGCTCAAGGACAGGAAGATAGCTTACATAAGGCTCGAGGGGAGGCTCTTCGGTGACGTTCCGATGTACGTGGAGCTAAAGCTCGACGTCGAGGACTCTCCCAACAGCGCCGGTTCCATGATAGACGCCGTTAGGTGTGCCAAGCTCGCGAGGGACAGGGGAATAGGAGGTCCTCTTTACTCGATCAGCGCCTACACCATGAAGCATCCCCCTATCCAGTACCCCGACTGGCAGGCTAAGAAGATGGTCGAAGAGTTCATCAGAGGAGAGAGGGAGAGATAAGCTTGGGGGCGGGCTTTCCCGTCTCCTCTTCCAGGAAGGAGAAGAACTTTCCCAGGGCTCTTAGGTGCTCCTCCCCCAAACTGTAATCTATGCACTCGGTGAAGTACCTCCTGTAAAAACCCTTTGAGTAAGGTGTTCTTCCTTCTCTCATGTCTCTGTAAAATCTCTCTACCGATTTCTCCACCTCTTCCTTCAACCTCCTCACTTCCCCCTTAGGGACCTCCCTCCTGACGAGGAAAAGGGCAAAGACGAAGGGCAATCCCGTAGCCTTGAACCACTCCTCTCCCAGATCGTAGGTATATGGATACTTATCCCTCAGTTGAATAGCTTCGTCTCCGATAGCTAAGAAGGCGTCCTCTCCCTCCGCGACTTCTTCTACCTTCCTTCCGTAAATGCACTTGAGTATGTAAAGGAGCAAAAACCTCGAGGTGAGGGAGTTGGGGGTTACCCTTATACGCTCTATCTCCTCCATTGGTTCGTTGGAGAGGAGTAGGACGGAACAGACCTTTCCCTTTGAAGAGATAGAAAGATCGGAAAGTATATAGTAGCTCTCGGGATTGAAGAATAGCTCTGCCGAGGAAACTATGCCCGCGTCTATCTTCCCCGCCCTCAGCTCTTTAACAAGTTCGGAAGGATGCCCCTCTACTACATCAAAACCTTCGAGCGAATAAAAGAGGGGAACCGTATTGAGATAACCGACTTTACCTACCTTTAAACCCATCCGATTACAGCTTAATTTTAACCTCTTACCCGTTAAGATACTGACCTCGTTCATGTTAGGGTATATTCCAATGGAGCTACTGAACAGCAGAAGGGTACTCTTAGGTATCACCGGCGGGATAGCGGCTTACAAGGTGGCTCAGCTTGTGAGGGATCTCAGGAAAGCGGGAGCTGAGATTAGGGTTGTAATGACCCCCTTTGCAGAAAGGTTTGTAGGTAAGCTTACCTTCGCGACATTGTCGGGCAACAGGGTTTATACCGACTCAGAGTGGGAATCAGAACCCTTAGCCCACATCGAGCTCGCCCGCTGGGCTGAGGTCTTTCTAATAGCGCCCTGCACGGTGAACACCCTCTCAAAGATAGCCTTAGGTATAGGGGACAACCTACTTACAACTGCGGCACTTGCTTACGGCGGCAGGCTTCTTATAGCCCCGGCGGCAAACACCGTCATGTATAAAAATCCCGCGATTCAGGAGAACATCAGAAAATTGAAGGAAAGGGGGGTAGTGGTGATAGAGCCCGAGTGGGGAGTTTTAGCCTGCGAGGAGGAAGGGGAGGGTAAGCTGGCGAGCAACGAGAGGCTTTTAGACTGGGTAGTTTGGGCACTTTACCCTAAGCCTCTGGAGGGCAGGAGGCTTCTAATCACCTGCGGTGCCACGAGAGAGTATATAGATCCCGTTCGTTTTATATCTAACGATTCGAGCGGTGAAATGGGTTTTTCCCTGGCTAAGGTTGCGAGGTGGTTAGGGGCTGAGGTTGATGTTATAGCTGGTTTTACAACCGCACAGGAACCTCCCGAGGTCAATATAGAGAGGGTGGTTGGCTCGGAGGATATGTTTAAAGCCGTTCTCAGAAAGTTTGAAGAGAGCGACGTAGTGATAATGAACGCCGCCGTCGCCGATTACAGACCCAAGGAGCTCAGTAAGCAGAAGATAAAGAAGAAGGATGAGCTGATTTTAGAGCTTGAAAAGACGCCAGACATACTCGAAGAACTGGGAAGGAAGAAAACAAACCAGGTTCTGGTTGGTTTTGCCCTGGAGAGCGAGAACCTCCTTGAGAACGCGAAGGAAAAGCTAAATAGAAAGAACCTCGACGTTATCGTAGCTAACCCTGTTGAGGTGATGGGAAGTGGGCATCACAGGGGGTATTTCATAACACCAGAAGGCTACGAGGAATTCGAGTTCAGGACCAAGCTCGAAAGTGCGGAGTTTATACTGAGGAGGATCAAGGAGCTATATTTAAAGGAATGAGAAGAGGTATCGCCAACCTTCCTCTCCACTACGGAAAGGCTCCCCCTTGGATCTTCGAGAGGATGGTCAAACTCTCGAGGTATGTCCTCGAGTTCATGGTTATGGAGCACGGGAGAAAGGTTCTCCTGAAAAGGCTCTCCGATCCCTACTGGTTCCAGTCCCTCGGGTGCGTTCTCGGCTTTGACTGGCACTCGAGCGGTCTCACCACCACCGTCTGCGGAGCGATAAAGGAGGCTCTTAAGGACATCGGAAGGGATATCGGAGTCTTTATGGCTGGAGGAAAGGGGAAGACCGCTCTTAGGACTCCCGAAGAACTCGACAGGATCGGAGAGATACTCGGGATCGATACGGAGAGGTTAAAGGACATCAGCAGGCTCGTGGCGAAAGTGGATAACACCCTCCTTCAGGACGGCTACCAGCTCTACCACCACACCCTGATATTCACCGAAGAGGGCTTATGGGCTGTAGTTCAGCAGGGTATGAACGAGAAGGAGAGATACGCCCGCAGGTACCACTGGTTCGGAGAGAACTTGAAGAGTTTTGTCGAGGAACCCCACAGCGGTATCTCCGCCCAGAAGGTTCACGAGAGGATAACCTTGGACATGACATCATCCGAATCCTCCGAGAGTAGAAACGCTATTCTGAACCTCCTGAAGGACAAAGGGACCCTTCTTAAAGAGCTTGAGAGGGTGAGAAAGCTTGAACTCCCGAGGAGGCACTACATAACGCCCGAAGATTTCAACGTAAAAAAGTTGAGGGATACGATAAAGAAGGTGGATGAGAGCTCTCTGAACGGCTTTGAGGATCTGCTCAGGCAGAGGGGTATAGGTCCCAAGACGATAAGGGCGCTCGCCCTCGTCAGTGAACTCCTTTACGGAGCAAAGCCCTCCTTCAAAGATCCGGCGAGGTACAGCTTCGCCCACGGGGGGAAGGACGGGCACCCCTACCCCGTCCAAAGAGATGTTTACGACGTTACTATAGATACACTAAAGAGGGCTATAGAAAGGGCTAAGGTTGGTAACAGAGAGAAGGTAGAGGCTATAAAGAGGCTTTCAAGAATACTCAACGATTGATTCGAGATCCTCGAAGAAAGCCGGATAAGATATCTCTACACACTTGGGATCGTCTATTATCGTCTCTCCCTCGGCCACTAAGCCTGCAATCGCGAAAGCCATGGCTATCCTGTGATCACCGAGAGTTCTTATCTCTGCTCCTGTTAACCTCTCTACACCTTCTACGACGAAGCCGTCTTCAAACTCCTCGATCTTCGCTCCCATAGCTTTCAGGTTTTGAACAACCGCTCTTATTCTGTCGCTCTCCTTTACCCTCAGTTCCCCCGCACCCCTTACCTCAGACCTTCCTTCGGCGAGAGCCATCACAACAGAGAGGACAGGTATCTCGTCGATCATGGAAGGAACTTCCTCTCCAATTACTCTCACACCTTTTAGCCTCCTTCTTCCCCTCACGAGTATGTCCGCTACAGGTTCTCCCGAGATCTCCCTCTCGTTCTCGTAGCTTACGTCCGCTCCCATCTCCCTGAGCTTCCTGTAAAATCCGTCCCTCGTAGGATTTACGAGAACGTCCTTAAGCAAGAGCTCGCTATCTTCCACAAGAACCGCCAAGGCGCAGAAGAAGGCCGCCGAAGAGGGATCTGCGGGACAGAAGATCTCAGTGCCCTCGAGCTCCTGCCCCCCTCTTACCTTTACTATGTGTCCCCTCTCCTCCGGTACGGTTATGACGTCAGCGCCGAAGGCTTTCAGCATCCTCTCCGTGTGATCCCTCGAAAGAACCGGCTCGATTACCTCAGTCATACCTTCCGCTCTCAAACCAGCCAGAAGTAGGGAGGACTTCACCTGAGCGGAAGCTTTTTTGTTAAAGAAGGATATCCCCTTCAAGGATCCTCCCCTAACCGAGAGAGGTAGCTTGTTCCCGCTCTCCCTTCCGTCTATATACGCTCCCATCTCCCTGAGAGGCTCCACCACTCTGAGCATGGGTCTCTGCCTGAGGCTCTCGTCCCCGGTCAGTGTGCTAAAGAAGGGCTGGGCGGAAAGGACACCGAGCATTATCCTCGCGGTAGTCCCCGAGTTCTTGGCATCGAGGACGTTTCTTGGTTCCTCAAATAGATAGTTCCTCCCCTCGACCACAATCTTACCTTTCCCCCTCCTGATCCTCGTTCCGAGCTCACGAAGTATGTTCATAGTAGCTCTCGTGTCCGCCGAAGAGAGCCAGTTGTAAACGAAGGTCTCACCCCTCGCTAAGGATCCAAGGATCAGAGCTCTGTGGGATATGGACTTGTCCGAAGGGACTCTCAGCTCTCCGCTTACCCTCTTTGCTTTCCTTACTATCCTCATCATTCCAGGCTCATCCTCCTCGTCTTCGCTTCTCTTAGGAACTCGGTAAGCTCTGCCTCTTCCTCGCTCTCTATAAGATCCCTGAGCTTTTTGAGTGAGGAAGTGTAAATATCTATCGCCTTCAGGACGTTCTCCTTATTCTCCAGGAAGATATCCCTCCACATTATCGGGTCGCTCGCCGCTATCCTCGTGAAGTCCTTAAAACCTCCCCCCGGATACCTGAAGAGATCCACCTCGTCCGACATCTCTATTAGGGCATCTATTAGCGCAAAGGCTACAGCGTGGGGAAGGTGGGAGACCGCTCCAAAGACCCAGTCGTGGAGGTAGGGATCCATGAACTCCACCACCCCTCCCGTTATCTCCCAGAGTCGGACGACCTTTTCGAGAGCCCCTTTGTCCGTTCTCTTCGTGGGAGTCACTATCACCTTCTTCCCCTCGAACAGCTCCCCGAAGCTATGCTCCACCCCCGACTTCTCCGTTCCTGCGATCGGATGGCTCCCGACGAACCTGCTTCCGAGTATATCTTCGAGATCTAAAACGAGCTTTCCCTTTACGCTCCCGAGATCCGTAATCACGCAGTCCTCCTCGACGTAAGGAGCTATCCCCTTCGCTATCTTCCTGAAGGTTCTCACGGGGGATGCAAGAACCACGATGTCCGGGGAGAAATCTCTTACTGAGGAGAGCTCGGTGCTTCCCTCCTCGATAACGCCAAGCTCTTTTGCCTTCTCAAGACTTTCAGGATTTATGTCTATGCCGTATATCTTCCCCTCGAAGCCTTTCCCTCTGAGAGCTAAGGCGAAGGATCCACCCATGAAACCGACACCGATTATGAGGAGGTTCTCGGTCATAGGAGAGAATATTAAAACATATCGAGGAGCTTGAACTCCTTGTTGAGCCTGCCTATCCCCACTATGTATAGAACGCTGTTCTCCGTAAGAATGAACCTGTCATAACCCCAGGAGCTTTAGAAAAGCCATGGAGGCGTAAAAGGAACCTCTTCATCCCCCTCCTTTCCACCTATCGTAGAGGTCGTGCTCCACTCCCACAACGTCAAGGATCTTCCCAACAACGAAGTTTACTATATCCTCCAAACTCTCAGGTCTGTGGTAAAAGCCGGGACTTGCGGGCAGAACTACCGCTCCCGCTTCGGTTACCCTGAGCATGTTCTCTAAGTGTATCTTCGAGTAGGGCATCTCCCTTACGAGCATAACGAGCCTGACCCTCTCCTTTAAGGCTACTTCCCCTATCCTGTGGATCAAATTACTGTTCACACCGCAAGCGATACTTCCCAAGGTGCTCGTGGAACAGGGAACTATTAAAACTGCTCTGTACCTTGTGAGAACGGATCCGCTCGCCAAAGGGGAGGTGAGATCCCTCTCCTCGTGAAAGCGCACCTGTGGAAATTCCGATCTTATATCCTTAACGCTCTTTCCGAGCTCCTCTCGGAGGACTATATTCCCGGCGCCAGATACCACAACGTCCACGTGGGCTCTCTCTGAAAGAACCTGGAGGGTTCTGTATCCGTAGATTGCGCCGCTCGCACCCGTCATGCAGAGGACGAACCTGTCCATCAGAGAAGGCTCCTGAGAATCCCACCGAAGGTTTCAAAGAAGAGTCTTACCTTTTCCTCCCTCTCAGGGATTATAACTACGAGGGTTCCATCCCTATCCTTCCCGACCCTTATCTCCTCACCGACGAGCTTGGGGTTTTTCCTGAAGTCATATAGGGCTATCACGCTCTCAAAGGCTCTTAGCTCCCCCACTACTTCGTAGGGTTCCCCTATCACTATCAAAAGACGGGCATCTCTGTTTATCTCTCCTCCGAGGTTTTTTACGTAATCAACCGCAAGTTCTCTCAACCTCTCGTCAGGAGATAGAACGTTCACCTTAACACCCCTAAGATCCCCACTCCAGTCCGACTTCCCTCCGCTCTTCTGGGTCAGTTTTACCTCCTCTATCACCATGCTGTCGTCCACTCCCTTGCACATGTCGTAAACGTTTAGGAGTGCGCTCATAACAGCTGTGAGAGCCTCCATCTCGTAACCCGTTCTCGCTATTCCACTCACCTTGGAAAATACCTCCACGCTGTCCTCGTTCACTTCCACCTTGACCTCAACGAAGTCTAAAGAGATGGGATGACAGAAGGGGAGTATCTCTCCCGTCCTCTTGGCACCAAATACTCCCGTCAGCTTTGTTGCTTCCACAAGATCTCCTTTCGGGAGCTTCCTCTCCTTTATGAGCTTCACCGTCTCAGGCCTTAGTCTTATCCTTCCATAGGCGCTCGCGCTCCTGTGGGTCTCGAACTTGTTGCTAACGTCTATCGTCCTCATGAGCTTTAATATAACCTATTATGAGAAGAGTTCTCCTCTCCCATGGCTCCGGAGGCGAGGAAACCCAGAGATTGATAAAAGGTCTCTTCCTAAAGCACTTCTCCAACCCGGTCTTGGAAAAGATGGAGGACTCAGCCGTCCTTGAAATCCCCTCCAAAGTAGCCTTCACCACCGACTCCTTCACCGTTTCCCCGCCCTTCTTCAGAGGAGGGAACATAGGTAAGCTCGCTGTCGCAGGAACGGTAAACGACCTATCGGTCATGGGAGCGAGACCCCTCTACCTCTCGGTTGGCTTCATAATTGAGGAGGGACTCAGCTTCGAGGAGCTCGAGGAGATAGTCATAAGTATGGCTCAGGAGTCTGAGAGAACAGGAGTAAAGGTGGTCACGGGAGACACCAAGGTTGTTCCAAAGGGACAGGTGGACAGGATATTCATAAACACCTCGGGAATTGGGGAGGTGATCTACGAGGGCTTATCCGCCCACAATTTGAGGGTGGGGGACGTGATAATCGTCTCGGGAACGGTCGGGGATCACGGAGCTTGCATACTCGCCGAGAGGGAGGGGCTGGAGTTCGACATCCCCATAGAGAGCGACTGCAGGAGCCTGTGGGATATGATTGAAAAGGTTTTAGTCTCAGGAGCGGAGATACACGCCATTAGAGATCCCACGAGGGGAGGTCTTGCCGCAGTTCTGAACGAGTGGGCTGAGCAGTCGGGAGTGGAGATAGAGGTGGAGGAGGAGAGCATTCCAATAAAGGAGGCGGTTCAGGGACTGTGCGAGCTTTTGGGCTTTGAACCCACCCACCTTGCCAACGAGGGGATGGTTGTTCTCTCGGTTGCAGAGAAGGATGCGGAAAAGGTATTAAAGACTCTAAAATCCCATCCCTACGGATCTGAAGCTCGGATAATAGGGAGAGTGGTGTCGAAAGACAGGTCGAGGGTAGTTTTAAAGACGCCTTACGGCGTGAGGAGAGTGATGGAGGCTCCCTCCGGAGAGCTCCTCCCGAGGATATGCTGAGTCATAACCTCTTCTTTACTGAAAGATCAACATAATCTCATGGCGAGTTTAAAGAGGAGGCTTCCCTGTAACGCGAAAGGAGAGTTCTTCGTGGATGAGAGCTGTATAGACTGTTCGGTATGCAGGGAGATAGCTCCCGAAACCTTCGGAAACGGCAAGGATACCGCCTGCGTAGTAAGACAGCCGAACGGAAGCGAAGAGGAAATCAGGGCTTTTCAGGCTCTTATATCCTGTCCCGTCTCGGCGATAGGAACGGTATCGAAGGAGGTTCCCGGGGAGATATTCAAAACCTTTCCCATACCGATAGAGGGAGAGGTGTATTTCACGGGCTTTGCCTCAAAGAAAACATACGGAGCTCTGAGCTACTTTATCAGGCACTCTGAAGGAAACTGGCTCATCGATTCACCCCGATTTAACAGGCACCTCGTGGAAAGGTTAAAGGAATTGGGAGGGATCAGATACATCTTCCTGACCCACGAGGACGACGTGGGGGACTGCGATGAGTTCGCGAAGGAGTTCGAAGCTGAGAGGATAATCCACTTAGAGGATTCAAAAGCAGCTCCCGACGCCGAGATAAAGGTGAAGGGTTACGATCCTATCCCTTTCGGTAAAGACTTTCTAATAATTCCCACTCCCGGACACACGAGGGGACATATGGTTCTCCTTTACAGAAACCGCTTTCTCTTCACGGGAGATCACGTAGCCTTCAGCAGGAAAAGAGATAAGCTCGTAGCCTTCAGGGATTACTGCTGGTACTCGTGGGACAAACTGAAGGACTCCCTCAGGAAGCTCCTAAGCTACGAGTTCCGGTGGATACTGCCCGGGCACGGCTACCGAGCAAAGGTGAGCAGGGAAGAGTTCGAGGAGTTTGTAAGATCCTTAGAGTAGGTCATCGGGGACAACTCTCCCGCTCAACTCACTAACCGCTCCTGTGGGAAGCCTCTCGATCGCTCTGAGAAGTAATCCTCTGTAAGCTCCTCTGTCTTCCGTCTTCCTCATCCTACTCTCTAACTTTGGAGAAAAGGTCCTGATAACCTCCCAAACCTCTCTGTGAAAATCCTCCGGCAAACTGTTCCTCAGCTTTGCAAGGGAGAAGATCTTCAAAAGGAAGAGAAGCCTTCTCCTCTCATTTCTTAACCTGATTTCGTCTTCAACAGGGAGGTGAGGGAACCTCTTCATGACCTCGAGGGCAAAAAGTCCCTTTCCGAGACCTCTGTAACTTCTTCCTTCCCTGTCCCGGTAGGTTTTGGTCCTCGAAACACCGCAGGAGGGGGATTTAGCCTTTAACAAGAAGCCGTCCACCTCTGGAAGGCTATCGAGGAAGTCATTGGAGAACTCTTTAACTTCCTCCGTAAGCTCAAGACCCGTTGAAGGCTGGGAAAGCCTTGTCTCATCGTTCCGGAGATAGACTATTATCTTTTCTCTCGGAACACCCAAGCCTATACCTACCTCCGGGCAAACCCTTATTGGCTCGACGTGTTTTAAGAGTTTCTTAGAAAACTCATCCTCTACAGGTTTTCCATCGTATCTGACGTTCTCACCCGCAAGACAGGAGCTTACGACGATCCTCGGTTTTGCCAGCACCTTTTTATGTATATGGATTGGAGGAATAAAGATCAATCCCTTCCTTTCCTTAGGGCATTGCAAGAGGTCGGATTGAAATCCCTAATTTTCAAGGAGGACAGAGCGAGAATTGTTCTCAATTAGACTCGGCGTCGGGATTTTGCAGAAATATCAATGAGTTTTTGATTTAGACTGTCCCCCAAGGGTTTGAGCTAATTTTTGCCTATTCCCTTGCCAAGGAGCCGTGAGGGCTATCTCGACCCTCCCTTACTTACACAAGAATTTAAGCAGATATACCGAAAATTCAAATATGATCTTTGTCAGTCTAAAAAATTTTGAAGAAGTATCAAAGATTTACAAACGCCCTGATGCTACTTCTAACTCCCTCTCCACTATATTCCCGAGAGCTTTTATGAAGGTCGGATGGGTCCGTAGTGTAGGTATCCTCACAAACTCTTCTATCCCAAGGCTTTTCGCCAGCTCTCTGTGCTGAACGTCAAGTTCATAAAGTGTTTCCGAATGCTCGCAGACAAAGGAAACAGGTATCACCGCCAGCCTCTTTACTCCTTTCCGGGCAAGTTCCTCTATGAGTTTGTCCGTCATTGGCTCGAGCCACCTTATCGGTCCCACCCTGCTCTGGTAGCCTAAGGCGTAATCTACTTCCGGAAAGTGTTTCATCACGAGCTTAACAGTTTCCTCCGTCTGTTCTTTGTAGGGATCTCCCTCTTCTATTACATACATGGGCAGGCTGTGTGCTGTAAAAAGGAAGAAGTAATCCTGCCAATTCGGGAGGTTCTCCTTTATGTTTTCCACCATAGCTCTAATATAGAGGGGATTGTCGTGATAGCTCTTTACTTTAACGACTGGAACTTTCGGAAAATCTCCCTTGGAGTAAGTCCTTTCAAACTCGTTAAAGGATGATCCTGTTGTGGTGGAGCTGAACTGGGGATACATCGGAAGAAGAACAATTCTCTCTATATCCTCCGTAAAGAGTTTTTTGAGCGCTTCGGAGGTGAAAGGGTGCCAGTATCTCATCGCGACTACAACTCTGAACCTATCTCCGAGAAGCTCCTGAAGATACTTCGCCTGTTCCTCCGTTTGCTCCCTCTGGGGAGACTTCCCCCCCATCAGCTCATAGTAATGCCTCGTCTTCTTCGCTCTGATCTTAGATATGATCCACGCTACCGGTTTCTGTATGGGTCTCGGAATCCTTATTATGTCGTGATCGGAAAAGAGGTTGTAAAGAAAGGGCTGAATAGCTTCGAGACTGTCGGGACCTCCCATGTTTAGAAGGATTACACCGATCTTTTTCATGATTGTGGTGCCGGAGGCGGGAGTCGAACCCGCACGCCCGTAAAGGGCACCGTCCCCTCAAGACGGCGCGTCTGCCAGTTCCGCCACTCCGGCTTTTGAAGTTTATATTATATACCACCATGAAAGAGCTGCCAAGATTGTACGCCATAACGAACAGAAGACTCTATGGAGATGACTTTCTCAAAACCCTCGAGAGAATACTCCGTAAGGGAGTCAAGATGGTTCAGCTGAGAGAGAAGGATCTTTCTGGGAGGAAGCTTTACGAGCTTGCCCTGAAGGTGAGGGAACTGACAAAGAAGTACGATGCTCTCCTTCTCATAAACGAAAGGTTCGACGTGGCGGTTGCTGTCGGAGCAGACGGAGTTCACCTTCCTGAAGAGAGCTTCCCTCCCAGCGTGGTTAAAAAGCTCTTCCCGGATCTCATAGTCGGTTTTTCCGCTCACTCGGAGGAAGGTGTGAAGTATGCGAAGGAGGAGGGTGCGGACTTCGTTACCCTCGGTCCGGTGTTTAAGACGAGCTCCCACCCTGAAGCCAAACCCTTGGGAACTATGAAGCTGGAGGAGATTACCCAGAGATACGATGTTCCTGTGTACGCCCTCGGAGGGATAACCTGGGACAGGATAAAGCTCTGCTACAAAAACGGCGCCTATGGAGTCGCTGGTATTACAATGTTTCTGAAAGATGAGTACGAGAGAGGCGATACTTGAGGAGGCTTTAAAGCTCTTTTCCGAGAAGGGGATAAAAGAGACGACCGTAAGGGACATAGCGAGAGCGGTCGGAATAACCGAAGGAGCCATATACCGCCACTTCGAGAGCAAGGAGCAGATAGTCTACGAACTCTTCGGGAGATACTCTGAAGAACTCTACGAAAGGATAGCTAAGGTTATAGAGGAGTATAAGGACAGGGAGGAAAGGTTTAAGGAGGTGGTTAAGACCTTCCTCGACTTCGCCTTTAAAAATCCCGATGCCTTCAGATACTTAAACATCTTCCACTACCTAAGAGGAAAAGAGGTGAAGAGGTTTAAAAAGATCCCCTTCGCCCTCCTTAAAAGGATCGTCCTTGAACTTGAGGATTCTGGGCTGCTTAAAGTAGAGCCGGAGTACGCCCTCGCCCTCCTTACAGGAACCTTGGAGAGGATTTTTCTATACAGGAGCATGGGTATAGTCAGGGGGAGGATCTCAGATATAAAGGAGAAGACCGCTGACCTTCTTTGGAACCTTCTCGTGAAGTGTGGATAGGCTCAGGAGGTAAGGAATGATCAATAGGGAGAAGATAAAGAAGGCTATAAGGCTCTTTCTGGAAGGTATAGGTGAAGATCCCAATAGAGAGGGCCTCAGGGAAACGCCCGAGAGGGTCGCCCGGATGTGGGAGGAGTTCGAGAGCATGAGGAGCTTCGATATGAAGCTCTTTGAAGAGTTCGGAAGCTACAACGAGATGGTTCTCGTGAAAGATATCAGGTTTTACAGCCTCTGTGAGCATCACCTTCTACCCTTCTTCGGAACTGTTCACATAGCCTACATACCCGACGGAGTAATCTGTGGACTTTCTAAGCTCGTAAGAACGGTAAGAGCCTTTGCCCTCCGCCCTCAAGTTCAGGAGAGGCTTACCGAAGAGATAGCGGACTTCTTGGAGAGGGAGCTGAAACCTAAGGGAGTGGCTGTTGTTATATCAGCAGAACATCTTTGCTACTCGGAAGATACTGAAATATTAACGGATCAAGGGTGGAAGTTGTTTAAAGACCTCGACGGTACAGAAAAAGTTGCTCAGGTGTATCCAGACACATTAGAGATAGAGTTTACAGAACCTGTTATGTACCATAGATATCCTTATAAAGGGTACATGATAAACTTTAGAAATAAATCTCTTGATTTGCTGGTATCTCCTGACCACAAAATGTTGTTTTCTACAGACTGGATATTCTACAAATCGAAAAGAAACAATGTATGGCTTACAGAAAGAGCGGATAAATTGTTAGATCGAACTATTATAGTACCGCAAGCTGGTATTATGAAGGGTTATAAAAAGGAATATTTTGAATTAGAAAATGAAAATAATGTAAGCTACTATGGAAACGTAGCCTTAAAAACTCGTGCTATGAAGATAAACGCCAATACGTTTCTAAAATTTCTCGGTATATACATTGCAGAAGGTTGTGTGTATGAAAATTCAAATTATAGAGTTCACAAGGTCAGAATAGTTCAGAAAGAAGGGTACAAAGCGGGAATAATAGAAAGCGTGTTAAAGGAGATGCCTTTCAAAGTGTTTAAGCACAAGAGGACAAACGGCGTTGTTGAATTTTTTATAAACTCAAAGACTCTGTGCAATTTCCTTTCGCCGTTGGGTAGATCAGAAGATAAAAAACTACCAAAGGAAATCTTTAGCCTTACACCAGATCAAAAACTTCTATTCCTGCAATACTATTCCTTAGGAGACGGTTACATAAAACCCAATGGTAAACTTCACCTTGTTAGCAAGTCTAAAAAGCTTATGGATGATATACAAGCTCTTTTGGTTACCATAGGTATAAGTACAACCGTTTATGAGGGCTATGCAAACGGCCAGGTTTATTATAGGTTAGAGACAAGAAACGATAAACGAGGCAGGTATAAGTTTTATTCTAAAGTGAGGGAGTCCTCTAAAGAACCTTACGAAGGTTACATTTACTCTGTAACCGTACCTTCAGGATTTATCTTAGTAAGGAGGAAGGGAAGAACCTCCATATCAGGAAACTGCATGTCTATGAGGGGAGCCATGTCTCCCGGGCACCAGACGGTAACTTCCGCCCTTAGGGGCGTCTTCCTAAAGGACATTAGAACGAGGGAGGAGTTCTTGAAGCTGATAAACTCCTAATCTTAAGGGGTTTTCTCGATAGCTACCTCCCCTCCCATTCCGATCCTGAGCAGGCTTTTATCTCCCCTTGTTATCTCTATCTTTACCGGTATCCTCTGAGCGACCTTCGTGAACTCTCCCGCTGTCACATCCCTCGGTATAAGAGCGAACTTGGCGGCGGTGGCTCTGTTTATCTCCTTCACCACGCCTTCGAACTTCTCGTCGGGATAGGCGTCTATCTCTATGTAGGCTCTGTTCCCCTCCTTTACACCTTCGAGCTTGGTCTCCTCCAGAAGCACAAGGATGTAAACGTCTCTCGGATCGTAAACTGCATAAACCGCCTGCCCTTGACGGACCACCTCACCTACGCTCACGTATCTCTTCACCACGTAGCCCTCTATAGGACTCCTCAAGACCGTCTCGGACAGGAGATTCTCGAGATCCTCCTTCTGCTTCTCGAGAGCCTCGATTCTCTTCTTTAAAGCTTCTATCTTTAGATCGATCTCTCTGAGCCCTTCCAACTTTATCTTCACTATCCCGAGTTCGTGCCTTGCCGCTCTTAGAGATGCGAACAGAGCCTCCCTCTTTTTTTCTAAAACGGAGAGCTTAGTATCTACTTCTTCAAACTTCCTCGATGGAACTACTCCCTTCTTGTAAAGCTCCTCGAATCTTCTTTTATCCCTCCTGAGCTGATCTATCTGGACCTCTAAGGACTCGATCCCCTTGCCGATCTCCTCCAGTTTTGCCTCCACCGCCTCTTTCCTTTCCTTCAGTTCTTTGCCGAGGGTTTCCCTCTTTACCTTAAGAGACTCCTTTTCCTTATCCAATCTCTCTATCTGTTTTTTTACTTCCTCGAGCTTTACCCTTATATCCTTGTCCTCTATCTTCGCAAGAGCTTCCCCTTTACCCACTTTATCACCCTCCTCCTTGTAGAGCTCCGCTATTCTTCCTCCCACTCTCCTGTAAGCTACATTGGTAAAGGTATCGCTCTCGACAAATACCGCGTTGGTTATGGAGTGGGTGAGCCTGTAGTGTATCCACCTCCACCCAAGCACTCCGAGGACGGCGAGTATTATTATCAGCAGAAACAGCCCGATGAGGCGTTTACTCATATCCCAGAACCTCCCTGAGCTTGTAGAGTTTCAAGAGTAGCTCGTACCTGTTTATCGATAGGGTCTCCCTTGCTGTGGTCAGGTAACTCTGGGCGTCGAGAACTTCCGTGTTCGTTCCGAGCCCCGCCTTATACTTTTCTTCCGCTATCCTAAGATGTTCCTTAGCATCTTCTAACTGTTTTTGGGCGAACTCCACCTTTGCCCTCGCTGCCTTTATCTCTTCGAGGACAGACCTGAGCTCTACCTTCAACCTTTCCTCCAAGTCCCTATAGTTCTCGAGAGCCTGCCTGTAAGAGAGCTTGCTCAACTCTAGGGCTCTAAACCTCTTAAAACCGCTGAAAAGGTTCCATCTGAAGGCGAAGGAGACGAAGTATCTGTCCTTGGGGAAGATGTCGGACTCCTCGGTCCTTTGATAGATTAGTTCAAGAACCGCCCTCGGATAGAAGCTCGTTTTGCTGAGCTCCACCGAGCCCTTCGATATATCAACGAGCCCCCTAACGTACCTGAGCGCCGGTCTTCTTTCCTTCATGAGTTCGAAAAGTCTATTGAAGTCCCTCTCAGGCAACTCGCCGATGGGCTCCTCTCTTATTTCTTCAAGATCTTCAACCTCCTCGCCAATCAGGTAAGAGAGGTAAGACAGGGCTTTTCTGTAGTTAGCCTCGGCAGTAGCGAGCTTTTCCTTCACCTCGTACAGCTTTACCTTTGTCTCCAGAACGTCCTTGAAGGCTACGAGCCCCTCTTCATGAAGAAGCTTTACGTCCCTGAGGTGGGATTTAACCATCTCAAGGTGCTTTTCGTAAATCCTTACGGTGGAACGAGCCCTTAGAGCGTTTATGTATGCTTCCCTCACCGAGTAGAGGAGTTTATTTCTTTCCTCTTCCGTTTTGTGGCTCTGGACGCTCTCGGCAAGTTTAGCAAGCTCGTACTCCTTAAAGCTCGTGTAGTTAAATAGGTCCTGGACTACCTGAAGAGTAAACCTTGGATAACTCCCCTTCTGAAAAACTATATCCTGAGGTGGGGCAGGTGGTATCTGAAAGGTAAAACTCTGCTTCTTTGCGAGGTTGAAGGACGCCTCTATATTTACAGTAGGTAAGAGCTTCCCCAGCTTTTCCAGCCTCTCTTGTGTTTTCTTTTTTTCCTCTATCTTTTCAGTCTTCAGCTTTGGAAAGTTCTCCATTGCCTTCTTCTCCGCCTCCTTCAGGCTTATCCCGAAGACTATCACAGGGAGTATCAGGATGAAAGTCCAAGCTCCCGCAACGACTCTTTCCATAGTTCCTTTACCTCGCTCTGGTTCAGTATTGCAGTCTCTATTAGATGCCTGGCAGTTCCTAAGAGTATGTGAGCCTTAACCTGCGGGTTTTTATCCTTCATAAGGGAGAGAGCTTCCGTGAGCTTTTCCAGAAAAAGAGTCTTCCCCTCTCTGTAAAACGCCTGAAAGTTCTCACTACCACATATAGCTTCGAAGAAGAATATCTTGGCGAGCTCCTTTTCCTCTACCATAAGATCGAATGTCCTCATGAAAATGAGATCCTTTCCCTCTTCCACTCTGCCTTGAGAGAGTAGTTCTATACCCTCTTCCATCAGGGATAGCATTTCTCCCCTCACTGAACTGAGAAGCTCTAACAGGAAGTCCTCCTTCGTTTTGAAGTAGAGGTAGAAGGTACCGTGGGCGAGACCTGCCTCCTGGGTTATGTCCGAGATCCGCGACCTGTGGAAGCCCTTCTTGAATATTACTCTCTTTCCCGCTTTGACAAGTTTTTCCTTCGTTTCTTCCCTTTGTGACTGACTCATCAGTTAGAAAGTATACTACAGAACTTACAGCCTGAATAAACGTTTTAGTAGGAAGGGAATGGTCAACCACAGAGCCAACACACTTCCGGGAGTGGACGAGCAACCACCAGTAAGTACACCTTGGGGGTTGTGTTCCACAGCCCCCCTATCCACGGCCAGGACCTCATCTCTGTTTCCATCCAGAACCCGTGGGTTTTTGTATAGGTCCTTGCTACCGAGGTAGGCTCCCAAGGGTATATCTTCTGTTCCGGAATCTACCGCTGGAGATGTATTCTTCAGACTAAAAACTCCTCCGGCGGCATCCACAAACTGAGGATCCACGAAGAGGTTTGAACCGTAGTTGAACCTTGAAGGGTCGGTATCCTTCAAATAAACTCCCTTTGAGGCAACGGTGTCATCGGGAGTTCCGTCCGCATCCGGATCAAAGAAAAACTCCTGCCCAAATATGTTGTTGAATACCTTTACACTACCGGTATTAACGAGTATAAAAAGGCTTTTACCCGCTACCGCAATTGAGCCAGTACTCCAGATTATGTTGTTGTAAACGTTTATCTCCGACGTGGGACTTTTCTGGTCTGCATAAATACCCACCATTTCACTACCGTATATAGTGTTGTTTATCACGTGAGCTTTGCTAAACACATTCATATAGATCACACCGTAGGGTATATCTGTATGTTCGTTGTTAGCAAAGAGATTGCCCGTGACAGAACAGTTTCCACCGCTAACTGTTAGATGAGCTGTGGTGTCTCCTATATTGTTCACAAAGATATTTCTCTCCACAAGGGCAAAGTCTATCTGCCCATAGGAGTAACAGGGCATATATAAAGCGCTACCTTCGCTGGACCCATTACCTTCAAAGCGATTCCCCAATATAAAAGCCTTACTGACGGTGCTGTATAGATATACAGCCCCTCCCTGGACTGCCGTGTTGTTGACGAATACAGAGTTTCTAACCGTAAATCCCTGTGATAGCTCCCCGACCGCGTACAGTGCCCCTCCCTGCTGGGCGTTTCCATTTTTGAATATCAAACCGTCTATGGTCACTTTTGTTTCCAGGTAAGTTATGTTCATTATCCTCACACTTCCCCCACCATCAAGAACGGGCATGTCATTTGGGTCAAGGGCTTTTATTGTCAAGCTCTTTTCATCCCTTATATCAACTTGAAGGGTGGTTGTAAGCGTATAAACTCCAGGAGATACGTAAATGGTGTCTGACTCTCCGTTGTCACCCACTTTGTTCAAAGCAGACTGGAAGGAGCACGGAAAGACCTGCGTGCAGGTGTCTCCCTGATTAACTGGAGACACGTAAAGCTCCTTACCGAAGAGCATGCTAAAGAGGAAGATCTTTATCCCAAATAGAACCAAAATAGATTTCATGCCTTGCCTCCTTTGGGTTTGATGGATCTTTGGAGAGAGTGAATCTGATCCCCAAGAATCCAAAACCCTATCTTACTGTAAACTGTTGCAATTAACATACCAAAACGTACAGTTGTTATTAATGGTAATTATTAAGCTTAACATTGAGGTCCCTCTTAAAGGAGAAGCGTAAAATCACAAAGTGTAAATTTTGTTTACATTAAAACCACTCTATAGATTCTAAATATTAATGATTGGGGCTATAGAGGTGCTGTAAAAGAGTTTTACACAACGTTGAAGAAATTTACATTACTTCTCAGTTCTTATATCTCTCCCGCATCTCAACTACTTCACCGAGGTTTTCGAAGAAGAGATCTATAAGTTCAGGATCGAAGGCTTTCCCCACTTCTCCCGTAAAGTATCCTGTCCCGTCCCACTCCTCGTGGTGTCTAATATCTTTACCGTGCTGAGCGATCTATCTTACTATCCCCTTATCCGCAGGAACCATTATCTCAACAACACCGTGATCTACCTTAGTCCAATTCCTGTTTGTATTCTCAAGCTCAGACACAGAGAATTCTGAGCTCCCCTTATAATTAAATACCATGCAGAAAGTGAGAGTGGGCTGGAGCATAACCCATCAGGAGTTTACCATAACCGATTACTACTACTTTTCCATACTTCAGAGGGAAGCTCGGAAGGTTGGTATTGAGATAGACGAAGTGGACGACTGGAAGAAACTGGGGGAATACGACACCATAGTCTTCAACTATCCAGAGATCCCCTTCAATGAGGAGGAGTGTAAGGACGTAGAGAGGTGGGTTTGGGAAGAGGGAAAGAAGGTTATACTTTTAGGCTACTACAAGAACGAGGACCACATAGCTGATACCTGTAACACCTTGGCGAGAAGGTTCGGGATGGAACTGAACCCCGACGAGGTGACTGACGAGGTACACAACCATAACGGAGACAAATATTTTGTGGTTACCTCGAAGATCAGGAGGTATAACAAGAGTGAGAAGAACGAGGTAAACGTGGAGAAGATAGTCCTGCCCTGCACCGCTTCTATAAGACCGGTAATGCCCGACATAAAGATAGTGGCGAGGGCTGAGGATACCGCCCGTTCTGATCACAACAACTATACCCTCCTTATCGCGGAACAGATAGCTCCTCCGAGCGGGGGTTACTTCTGTCTTGCGGGAACCTGTGTTTTCTGGGATAACTACTCCATAAACCTGTACGATAACCTGAACTTCTCCCTCAATATGCTGAAGCACAAGCCCCCTCTAAAGGAGATACCCGGAGGAGGAAAGCCCGTAAGGTTCGGGCTCTAATATATAAGGAAGTACATGCCCACGTTGAAGTGGTGAATGATGTTCCCATCGTAATCTCCCGTCATAAAGATCTTACCCTTATACTCTCCCAGTATTCCAAAAGTGGAAAAGAGGTCGTACTTTAATCCTACGAGGAATTGAAGCCCGAGGTTAGTATCTTTGTTGGTTACTCCCCCGGATCTTTCCTTGAGCCTGTTTATGGAACCGCCAAAGCCTGTGACGGCTCTCAGCCTGTCACCGAAGACAAACTCTACGGAAGGATTCAGCTCGACAGCGCTGTATATCACGGTTCTTCCACTCTCCATCTTACTTCCGGTAGAGAGCTCTATCGAAGCGCCCGCCGTAAAGCCTGCCGTAGTCCTTGCCCCAAGGTATCCGTAAACTGAAAGAAAGTCCTCGAGCGTTTTGTCCGGTTTGGAGCCGTCCACACTGTCGTACTTTACCTTTACGAGCCCTGTCTTTACGCCAAACTCCCTAACAACGTCCCCCTCAAAGTACTGGGCGAAGCTGACCGAACCGAGGAGGGCTAAACCGAGGGCTAACCTCTTCATGTCCTTTCCTCCTTATGATGTTCTCTTATCAAGAGAAGTTTATCACCCTTCCTGAGCTGATAAGAAGTTCTGGGAAAGAAGGATATCCTTCCATCCCTTACAACACCGACTATCCTGTAACCCTTGTGCTCAAGTTTCTTCTCTGCCTCTTCCACACTCATATCCTCTTCCCATTCGAAAGCTTCTATGTCTGTACGTTCGACTATATGATTCAAGAACTCTCCGTAGAACTTCTCCCGCGCGAACTTCGATATGATGACTCCGAGCATTTCCCCTCCGATGATTATGTAATCCGCGATCTTCCTCCTCTTTATCAGCTTGGCGTTTTCTCTAAGGAGAATCTCAAGAACGAGGACGGCTTCCCTGTTTATATCTCTTACCTGCATTCCAGTCAAGATCGTTCTCGCGTCTATGGAATCCTCGGAGAAGCCGGGAAGCTTTTCTCCCAAGACTATGACCATGTAAGCCTTATCCACACCGGCGTCGAGGAGGATATCCTCCCTTCCGAAGTCTCCCTTCTTGTAGTGGAAGTTTTCTGGCTTTGGTATGTCCTGGGTCGTGATCAGAAGTATGTCTCTGTTCAAGGGCTTTAGGTTCTCGATTATCACCTGGGCGGTCTCGTTCCATCCGCAGATGACGATGTGATCCTTCATGTCCTTAAAGCTTATCATACCCATCCTGACCATCTGAACGTAGTTGAAGAAGCCGGCGCTCACCACCGCTATGGACATTGAGAATAGAAAGAGCCCACCCGCCCCGAGGAGCATCGATAGTACCTTCCCCTCCCATGTGAACGGCGTTATGTCTCCGTAGCCCACAGTGGTCATTGTTATGACAACGAGGTAAAGGGCGTCGAAGAAGTCCTTAACGTGGGGGTTCCCCGAGCCCTTCTCGAGGGAGTACATAATGACTACGGAAGAGATAAAAAAGAGTGTAAAAAGGGAGAACATAAAGTAGAACTCGAAGGATATGGTCCTAAAGATGAATAGAAGACCCCTCACGAAGTATCTGTACCTGTAAGCTATCCTGAGAAGCCTCGCCCCTATGACAACGAACCTGAGCAACCTGAAGGGCTGGAAGTAGGGAATGACCGCTATTAGATCTAATATAGAGAGGGGATTCAGCACGTACTCTACCTTGCGGGGTGCGAGTATAAGCCTTCCGGTGTACTCGAAGAGGATAACTCCCGAAACGAAGAGTTCGAACTTTCTTACAAAGGGGTGGATTTCAGAGTGGAAACCCTTCAGCTCGTCGTATATTCCGAAGATTATCGAGAGCATCAGAACGCTGAAGGAGAAGCTCTGGTAAAAGATGAAGTACTTAGATCTGTCGTTCTCAAGTATCTCGTATAGGAAAGTCCTTACCATCCCCCTCCAAAAGTATAATAGAACCATGAGGGCAGTAATCTCAGTTTACAGAAAGGAAGGTGTCGATAAGCTCGCCAAGGCTCTCGTCGATCTCGGTTATGAAATACTCTCAACAGGTGGAACCGCAAAGTTTCTGAGAGAACATGGTATAGAGGTCGAGGAGATAGCCAAGGTAACGGGGTTCCCCGAGATACTGAACGGTAGGGTGAAGACTCTCCATCCCGTAATCCACGGAGGGATACTCTACAGGGACTGGGTAGAGAAGGACAGGGAGGAGATCGATGAGCTCGGTATCCTCCCCATAGACGTCGTTGTGGTAAACCTTTATCCCTTCGAGGAGATGATGAGGGAGAACCTTGAGGAAGAGGAGCTTATGGAGTTCATCGACATAGGCGGACCCTCCCTCATAAGGGCGGCGGCAAAGAACTTCTTCAGAGTGATCGTCCTTGTCGATCCTGAAGACTACGACTGGGTTGTAGAGAAGCTCAAGAAGGGAGATCTCATAAAGGAGGACAGGGCTTACCTCGCATGGAAAGCCTTCTCTCACACCGCTTACTACGACAGCGTCATATCGAACGCCCTCAAGTCTATCTTCAACATAGAGGAGGAGGGCAAGGAGAGGACGATACCGATGAGGCTCTCTTCAGAACTCCGCTACGGGGAAAATCCCCACCAGAGAGGGTTTCTATACCTCAACCCCTTAGAGGAGGTCGGGATAGCCCGCTCCCAGGTTCTTCAGGGTAAGGAGATGTCCTTCAACAACTACCTCGATGCGGACTCGGCGGTGAGGATAGTTCTGGAATTTCCCAACGATCCTGCCTGTGTCATAGTCAAGCACAATAACCCCTGCGGGGTTTCCCTGGGAAGGGATCTGAAGGAAGCCTTCTTAAGAGCCAAGGAGACAGATCCCGAATCAGCCTTTGGAGGAATAGTGGCTTTCAACGATACCGTCGATCCAGAGCTCGCCGAAGAACTGACCTCCATGTTCTTGGAGGTGGTGATAGCTCCCGACTACGAGGAGAGGTCTCTCGAAGTTCTCTCTAAGAAGAAGAACCTCAGAGTAATAAGATTCCACGGGCTTGGATACACTTTCGACATAAAGAAGGTGAGCGGTGGTTTTCTTATACAGGACGAGGACACAGAGCTTTATCGGGAGTGGGAGGTGGTGAGCGAGAGGGAGCCAACGGAGGAGGAAAGGAAAGATCTCCTCTTTGCCTGGAAGGTGTGCAAGTATGTGAAGTCCAACGCGGTGGTGATAGCCAGGGAGGGGAAAACCTTGGGGATAGGTTCGGGTCAGGTCTCGAGGGTTGATAGTCTCAGGTGTGCGATAGAGAAGGCTCAGAGGCACGGTTTCGATCTCAGGGGAGCCGTCCTCGCCTCGGAAGCCTTCTTTCCCTTCAGGGACTCGATAGACCTTGCAGCGGAGGCGGGTATAACGGCGGTGATCCATCCCGGAGGATCTATAAGGGATAAGGAGGTCATAGAGGCGGCAAACGAGCACGGGATCGCTATGGTTTTAACAAAGACGAGACACTTCAGACACTGATGTTTGAGTACGCGGTATGGCTCAGGGAGACAGACTCGACTCAGAAGAGATTGAGGGAAGGAAACTACCCCTGCGGTATGGTTTTTATAGCAGACAGACAGAAAGAGGGAAAAGGGAGGAAAGGAAGGAGGTGGGAGTCCCAGGAGGGAGGCTTATACTTTAGTTTCGTCCTCTGCGAGGAGGATTTTAGGGATTACCTCTCCCTCCCTCTAGTTATAGGTCTTGCAGTGGTTAGGTTCTTAGAGGACGTAGGCATAAGGACTGCAATAAAGTGGCCCAACGACGTGTATCTGAGGGGGAAAAAGGCCGCCGGCGTATTAGCGGAAAAGATAGGTAGGAAGATAGTCGTGGGAATAGGTCTTAACGTCAATCAGAAGGATTTCCCTCAAGAGCTTAAGGATTCGGCGACCTCCCTTTATTTAGAGACGGGAAAGATCTTCGACAGGCGGGAGATCCTCTCCGGCCTCCTGAGCAGTATAGCCGAAGCCCTTGATGCATATAAAAGGGAAGGCTTCAAGGCGTTCAAAAAGGAAATAGAGGAAAGATTGATCTTCAAAGGGGAAGAGGTAATCGTTCTCTCAGAAGAGCCAGTTGTAGGGATAATGCTCGGCATAGATGATAAAGGTTATCTCCTTCTCCAGACCGCGGAGGGTGTGAAGAGTATTGCTGCGGGAGATGTGAGCCTGAGACTCCACAGGTAATTATGATGTAAACACTTGTTTTCCTCCGAATCTTCGCTATCTTTTCCTTCTATGATGCAAGGAGGTAAGCAAATGCTTGTTGATCCGAAGGAGATCCAGAAGGTTCAGAACATGTTCATGAACGCTGTCCACGAGGACGAGATAGAGATACTGAACGAGCTCTACGAGGCCCTCTTGGAGAACGACATCGAGAAGGCGGATAAGTTGATGGACGAATTTGTCGCGGACGTGGAGGATCACTTCTCCACCGAGGAGGTGCTGATGAAGGAGTCGGATTTCTTTGGCTACCCTATGCACAAGGCGGATCACGACAGGATGAGGAAGGAGCTCGAGGAAGTTTACCGCCGGTGGAAGGAGGATAAGGATCCTAAGAAGGTCAAGGACTTTCTCGAGAACAAGTTCGTCCCATGGCTCAAGCTCCACATAGCCCAGTGGGATGCCACAACGGCTCTGCATCTGGGGGACTGAGTGTAAAATAACTCCTCATGGATATAAACCCTGAACTCCTCGAGAGGTGGGACAAGGAACACTTCTGGCATCCCTTCACCCAGATGAAGGTATACAGGGAGGAGGAGAACCTGATCTTCGAAAGGGGAGAGGGTGTTTACCTCTACGACATCCATGGAAAGAGGTATATAGACGCCATATCCTCCCTGTGGTGTAACGTTCACGGACACAACCATCCCAAGCTCAACAACGCCCTTATGAAACAGCTCTGTAAGGTAGCCCACACGACGACCCTCGGAAGTTCGAACGTTCCTGCCATACTCTTGGCAAAGAAGCTTACGGAGATAGCTCCGGAAGGACTCAACAAAGTCTTCTACTCCGAGGACGGAGCTGAGGCAGTGGAGATAGCCCTCAAGATGGCTTACCACTACTGGAGGAATAAGGGAGAGGAGAGGAAGGTCTTCCTAACCCTCTCGGAAGCCTACCATGGGGACACCATAGGAGCGGTCAGCGTTGGAGGCATAGACCTCTTCCACGGGACCTATAAGGATCTTCTCTTCGAGACAATAAGGTTACCTTCTCCCTACCTTTACTGCAAGGAGGAGCACGGCGGGCTCTCGGATACATGTCTAAGGGATCTTCTTATAAAGTTAGAGGAGCTGCTCAGAGCACGTAAGGACGTGGTGGCAGTGGTTTTGGAAAGTGGAATTCAGGCGGCAGCGGGGATGCTCCCCTATCCGAAAGGCTTTATGAAAGGTGTTAGGGAGCTTACAAAGAGGTTCAACACCCTCCTCATAGTGGACGAGGTTGCCACAGGCTTTGGAAGGACGGGAGCCATGTTCTACTGCGAACAGGAGGGAATAACTCCAGACTTCATGTGCCTTGGTAAGGGAATAACGGGTGGCTACCTTCCCTTAGCGGCTACGCTCACGACCGACGATATATTCGAAGCTTTCTTAGGTGAGTTCGGGGAGGCTAAGCACTTCTACCATGGACACACCTATACCGGGAACAACTTAGCCTGTGCGGTCGCTCTCGCGAACTTGGAGGTGTTCGAAGAGGAGAGAACCCTGGAGAAGTTAAAGCCCAAGATAGATCTTCTTACAGAGAGATTGAAGGAGTTCTGGGGGCTCGATCACGTAGGGGACGTTCGCCAGCTCGGTTTTATGGCAGGGATAGAGCTCGTCAAGGATAAGGATAAGGGAGAGCCCTTCCCTTACGGGGAGAGGACGGGTTTTAAGGTGGCTTATAAATGTAGAGAGAAGGGAGTATTTCTGAGACCCTTGGGGGACGTCATGGTCCTTATGATGCCTCTCGTGATCTCCGAGGAGGAGATAAACTACGTTATCGATACTTTGAAGTGGGCTATAGGGACCCTCGGTTAGCGCTGAGCATCTGCTCCTCGTAATAGCCAAGCCAGAGGGCGTCTCTTGGAACTTTCCTGAACTCCTCTTCTGTTTCCACATGGGTAAACACCACCGCCGAGCTGGTGATTTCCTCGAACATAAGTATTAAAGTTTCTATAGCTTCCTGCGACAAACAGGCAACCTCTTTTATGGAGAGCTTTACGTATTCTGGAGAGAACTTCTTTATAACTTCGTAATCTTCAGGGGTTAGTTTTGTCCCCGAAAAACTCAACGGCGCTGGGAAATCGTATCTAACGCTGCTTAGCGTTTCTTCTATGTCCCTCGGATACCTATCCAGATACTCCTTCAACTCGTCCATCCTGAGCTCGACTATAGCTATGAAGGGTATCTCCTCGGACTCTCTAAAGAGTTCCTTCAGTCGTTCTTTTTCCTCTACAACGGTGGCAAGGTTTACGTTTAGAAAGAGTAAGAAACCATCCTTTCTGTTCCTCACCATCAATATGTTCCTATGAAGGTTTACAAGATCCTCTTTGGGAGGGAAGAAACGGGCCTCCATTCCAAAGAATATCTCATAACCTATGCGCTTTACACCTTTGTAAACACCCATCAACCTTATACCCATTCTCCCTGCTCCCTGTGTTTAAGAGCTAACCTTAAATATAAGCGCCTTCTTTGAACGGTCTAAACTTTTAAAATTCTTATATGCTTCCCTATATTCTCATCCTTGCCGTGGTTTTCCTTTACTTCCATAACCTTGGACTAAATCAAGTCTGGCAACCAAACGAAGCCTTCTATGCGGATGCTTCTAAGAACATGCTGAAAACAGGGGACTTTCTCACTCCGATCTACAACGGAGAGCTCAGGCTAAATAAGCCTCCTATGACGTACTGGCTAACGGCTTTAAGCTTTCTCCTTTTCGGTATAAACGAGTTCGCCCTTCGGTTTTTTCAGGCTATCGCCGGTCTTGGCACCGGCCTCATAACCTACCTTTTCGGAAGGAAATTCGGGAAAGAAGAGACAGCTCTTTATTCCTTCTTAGCCCTTACCCTCTCCTTTCAGTTTATAGCCAACGCCCGCTACACCTCCCCGGAGGTGCTCTTTACCTTCTTCATAACCCTCTCCCTTTACCTCTGGTATCTTAGCTACGAAAGGAAGGACAACCTGCTCTTCTTCCTCGCCCTCACCGCCTCTACCTTCGCAGTTCTCACTAAGGGTCCGGCTGGCTTCGCCCTCCCCGCCGCCGTTATCTTTATATATCTACTTATCACCGATCCAAAGGAGCTACTCAAGGTCAGGTATTACATCGGAACCCTTTACGTTGTCCTGACCGGAGGATGGTGGTTCCTCTATCAGTACCTCGTAAACAGGGAGGAGTTTCTCGAGGTATTTTTGAAGGAGAATATAAAGAGGATCTACGCCCTTCAGAAGGATCCCATTTACTTCTACGCTCTTGACATAAACGTTTCCTTCCTCCCCTACTCTTTTATATTCTACGCTGCCCTTTTCTGGACACTGAAAAACAGAAAGAGAGAGCTCCTATTCCCCTTAGTATGGTTCTTCACCATCTTCGTCCTCTTTTCCCTTGTCAAGATGAAGATCCCCGTCTACATAATGCCCGCTTTCCCCGCGATGGCTATAGTAACCGGAAAATTCCTCGCCGAAGGAGAGTGGCGGAAGGTTCTTGTCCCTTCATCCATCTTCCTGAGTCTCCTGATGATCCTCGCCGTTTGGATAGGAGCGTTCATGTTTGAGGTAAGCGTTCCCTACCTTTTGTTAATCACTATTCTCACCGCACTATTTCTCCTTAAAAAAAGCTTCGAACTCTCCCCTGCGGTGGCAGGCTTCGGGTTGCTTCTGTACCTGTCTTCGGTACTGCTTTCCTCCGTGGAAGCTCACAGACCCTACAGGGATATAGGGAACAGGATCAAAGAAATGGATCTCTCTGGAGATCTCAGAACCTACGAGCTCGGAGCCTTCCACCACAATCTCCCCTTCTACGCCGACAGGGTGATTATCAGGAACGCGAGACCTGAAGATATAAAACCCCCCGCGATAATCCTGGTCAAGGACGGACTTTTAGAGTGCGAGCCCGTGGGAAGGTGGAGGATATACAGGGGTTCGGAGTCGAGGTTTTTTAAGTTCCTCACGGACATAAAGAGAGGCAGGAGGTTTGATGATTTTAAGCTTTGCATTCTCGGACTCAAGATGTAAAATCTATAACCATGTTTGAGCAGGAACTCTTAGAGAGGCTCAGCGAACACATAAACTACTTTCCGAGGAAGGAGCAGGCAATACTCCTTTGCCTCCATGAAATACAGGATCATTACGGATACATACCTCAGGAGAGCCTGAGACCCTTAGCAGACCTTCTTGACCTTCCCCTAAATCACGTTGAGCAGGTCGTCGCCTTCTACGATATGTTCGACAGGGAGACACCTGCCAAGTACAGGATAAGGGTGTGCGTGAGCGTGGTCTGCCACTTCATGGGTAAGCGTAAGCTCCTGGAGGCTCTCGAGAGGATTTTGAAGATAAAGCCGGGAGAGGTTACACCCGACGGGAAGTTCAAGATAGTTCCCGTCCAGTGTCTCGGTGCCTGTTCTGAAGCGCCAGTTTTCATGGTGAACGAGGACACCTACAAATTTGAAGGAGAGGAGAAGTTAAATGAGATCCTATCCCGCTATACCTGAGATATACGCTGAGACCGCTTTAAATATGCTCCTCAGAAGGGCTAAGAAGCCCAGAGTCCATACCATAGAGGAATACCTCAAGGACGGAGGGTATCAGGCTCTCGAGAAGGCTTTCAACATGTCCCCGGAGGAGATAATAGACTGGGTAGAGAAGAGTACCCTCAGAGGCAGAGGAGGTGCGGGATTTCCGACGGGAACCAAGTGGAAGTTCGCGGTTCAGAACCCTACCCCCAGATACTTCATCTGCAACGCTGACGAATCCGAGCCGGGAACCTTCAAGGACAGGATACTAATAGAAAGGGACCCTCACCTGCTTATAGAGGGGATGATCATCTCCTCTTACGCTATCGGAGCTAATGAAGCTTTCATATACATAAGGGGAGAGTATTCCGCCGGATACTACATACTTAGGGACGCCATCGAGGAAGCTAAGAGGAAGGGATTTCTCGGGAAGAACATCCTCGGCTCAGGCTTCGACTTAGAGATATACGTCGCCCGCGGTGCGGGAGCCTACATCTGCGGCGAGGAAACGGCATTGATAGAGTCCCTCGAAGGGAAGAGGGGACATCCGAGGCTCAAGCCTCCCTATCCCGTTCAGGTGGGTCTGTGGGGAAGACCGACGGTGGTAAACAACGTGGAGACTATCTGTAACGTCCCCTTCATAATCAGCATGGGATGGGAGGAGTACAGGTACATAGGACCGAGCGATTACGCTGGACCCAAGCTCTTCCCCGTAAGTGGGAAGGTTAAAAAGCCCGGTGTTTACGAACTTCCCATGAATACAACCCTAAGGGAGGTTATATACAAGTACGCGGGAGGAACTTTGGGGAACAGGAGAGTAAAAGCGGTCTTCTCCGGTGCCCTAGACTGCTTCTCCGCAGAGGAGCTTGACATGCCGATGGACTACTCACCCTTCGGGTTCGGAGGGACGGGAACGGTTATAGTTTTCACCGAAGAGGACGATATAGTGGAAGCATGCCTTCAGGTGGCAAAGTTCTACGAGCACGAGACCTGCGGTCAGTGCACTCCTTGCAGGGTCGGATGCCACGAGCAGGCTTACCTCTTAGAAAACATCTTCAGAGGCGAAGCTTCCGAGAGGGATTGGGAAGGGTTCATCTTTGTCAACAAGTACATCCAACCCACCTCTATCTGTGGTCTCGGTGCAGTTGCGGGAAGGTTGATTAAACAGGCTATGGAGAAGTTTCCCGAGGAGTTCGAGAGTTACAGGAAGAGGCTCGCTAAGGCTATCTAACCATATCCACGCCGAGACTTCCCACAATCGAGAAGATTGTAACGAGTAGAGACGTCTTCAGAAACCACTCCACGTTACTCAGGAAGTTGGGATATATACCCAGAGTGTAGAGTGTGATCGAGGAGACCACGAAGGCTATCAGGAAACTCGTTACCAACCTCAAGGGAAGCAAGCCCCCTATATCCTCCGTTTCCCACCTCTGGAGACGGGAGTACTTTATAAAGAAGTAAACCGCCACCAGGGCTCCGAGCATAATTATAGAAACCCTCAGCAGGGAGAGCTTCTGGGATATCTCCCATATCTCTTCGGTCATCGATATAGGCAGCGCTACTATGAAGGCTCCCAGAACCTGTTGAATGAAGTCGTCTATACCGAACCTGTCCGGTTTCTCGGATCTTTCCATACGGGTTTTCATACTCTCTATGTCCTTCTTTAAATCCTTGAGGCTGTCCTCCATACGTTCCAATCTTTTCCTGTCCTCCATCGGAGTGAGTTATTATAAAGGAGTGCTCTACGAGCTCATAGCCACAGGCTTCTATGTGGGCAGGATAAACTTCGCTCCGGGAACCTTGGGGACGTTACTCGGAATACCTCTCGTTTACCTCGTCTCCTTCAATCTCTGGACCATTCTCATGGCGATAGCCGTTCTCTTCGTAGCCGGTCTAATAGCTTCCAACGAAGTCATCAGGATAACAGGAGAGCCTGACCCCGAGGAGGTAGTAATTGATGAGATAGTAGGATACCTCGCCTGCTTTATTCTTGTAAGCCCGAATCTGAAAACCTACATCCTCGCCTTCGTTCTATTCAGACTTCTCGACATATTCAAGCCCTTCCCAGTGAACCTCTTTGAGAAACTCCCCGGAGCTTACGGCGTGATGTTAGACGATCTTATAGCCGGAATCCTTACCTCCTTTATCCTCTACCTGCTGCTCCTTTGATGCTCGGGCTTATAATAAACTTCCTATGAGAAGGCGTCCCGTTCTCGTAGTGAACTTCGGCTCTCAGTATGTCCAACTCATAGCGAGAAGGGTCAGAGAGCTTGGCGTTTACAGCGAGATAGTCCACTGGGACACGGACATAGAGGAGATAAGATCGAAGGAACCCTACGGGATAATCTTCTCTGGTGGTCCTGCCTCCGTTTATGCAGAGGGAGCCCCTCTCCCTCCCGAGGAGATATACGATCTGGATGTTCCCATACTCGGTATATGCTACGGGCTTCAGGTGATAGCCTATCAGCTCGGAGGTAAGGTTGAGAAATCGGAAAAGCAGGAGTACGGAAGGGCGAGGCTGAAGATCGTAAAGAGAGATCCTATCTTCGAAGGAGTCCCTACAGAGTTTGACGTCTGGATGTCTCACGCGGACAAGGTCTCTCAGCTTCCGGAGGGCTTTGAAACCCTCGCCGTTTCTGAGAACTCCCCCCACGCCGTAATAGCAAGCGGAGATAAAAGGATTTACGGCTTCCAGTTTCACCCGGAGGTTGTTCACACGACCTACGGGAAAGAGCTCTTGGCTAACTTCCTTTACAGGATATGCAAAGCTCAAAGAAACTGGGAGATGGGGGACTTTATAGAGGAGAAGATAAAGGAAATAAGGGAAACGGTGAGGGACTCCAAGGTTATAGCTGCTCTCTCCGGGGGTGTGGACTCTACAGTAGCCTCCGTTCTGGTTCACAGAGCTATCGGCGATAGGCTTCACTGCTTCTTCATAGACCACGGGCTTCTGAGACTCGGTGAGAGGGAGGAGGTGGAGAGAAGCTTAAGATCGTTGGGTCTTCCCCTAACCGTCGTGGACGCGAGCGAGCTCTTTTTGGAGAGACTCAAAGGCATTGAGGATCCTGAAGAGAAGAGGAGGATAATCGGAAACACCTTCATAGAGGTCTTCGAAAGGGAGGCGAAGAAGGTAGAGGGAGCCGAGTTCCTTTTGCAGGGAACGCTCTACCCCGATGTGGTTGAAAGTGCGGGTATAAAGGGTGCAGCTAAGATAAAGACCCACCACAACGTTGGGGGACTGCCTGAGAGGATGCACCTGAGGCTCTTAGAACCCTTCAGAGAACTCTTTAAGGATGAGGTGAGGAAGATCGGGAAGCTCCTCGGAGTTCCCAAGGAGATACTCGGCAGACATCCTTTCCCTGGTCCCGGTCTCGCCATAAGGATTATCGGAGAGGTAAACAGGGAAGATCTTGAGATACTGAGGAGGGCGGATCACATATTCATAGAAGAGCTGAAGAAAAATGGCTTTTACGATCGGGTGTGGCAGGCTTTCGCCGTCCTCCTCCCGATAAGATCCGTTGGGGTTATGGGAGACGTGAGAACCTACGAAAAGGTTATCGCTCTCAGGGCTGTGGAGAGCACCGACGGTATGACCGCCGACTGGTACAGATTCCCTTACGACTTCTTAGACCACGTTATGAGAAGGATAATAAATGAGGTAAGGGGGGTAGGAAGGGTAGTTTACGACGTATCTTCCAAACCCCCCTCTACTATCGAGTGGGAGTAATCACTTAGGAGGACACTTAGGAGACCTCGGTCTGTCCTTGAACTTGAGATCCCATTCGAGTGCTTCTTTTACCGCCTCGTTCTTCTCTTCTTCTGTAAGCTCCATCTTGTACTTTAGAACTATCCCTTGAGTAAGTATCCAGGGATCCTCACCGATCTTTTCCTCGTTAAGGTGATATATGGCGGGCCAGTAGAGGGAGTTACCGTAAATCCTTGCCGATATGTCCCACAGGGTATCACACCATCCTACGGTTACCTCTCCGTACTCCGGAGCCTTCTCTTCAGGAGTAGGTGGTGGTGGGGGTGGTGTGTGGAGGGCTTTGTTCGCAATATGTCGATCTAACTTTTCTTTGGCGGATTCGAGAATCCTTCTCGCTTCTCCCAAGAGGCTCTTGCTTTCCCTAAGGTTCTCTTTAGCCTGAACGATGTTCTCCTTAGGTTTTTGAGCTTCCTTCTCAACCTCCTCGAGGGCAGACTTCGTAGCACAGGACTGGTTTACTACAAAGACAGCGGAGAGACCTAAAACAGGAAGGAGAGCTATCAGTTCCCTTCTCATATCTTACCTCCTTACTGTCCGCCGTAGTGGATGCTGGTATCGCTTGCGTGCTCGTCCACCTTCCTGCTTATCTCCTCAGCGAGCTGTTTTATCTCCTGTGCTTCCCTCTTAACCTCTTCCGTTTCCTTCCTGACCTGTTCTGTATCCTTCTTAAGAGCCTCTACCTCTTTCCTCAAAGCCTCTACTTCAGCCTTGGTCGCACAGGATTGGGAGAAAACGGCTACGGCAGCTATTCCAAGTACGGGTAAAAGGGCAGTAAGTCTTTTCATATCAGTTCCCTCCTGTCTTAGTTGTATCGTTTATTATAATACCATTTTTAATGCCCAAGAGAAAAGACATTCGGAAGATCCTAATCGTAGGATCTGGTCCAATAGTCATAGGTCAGGCGGCGGAGTTCGATTACTCAGGAACCCAGGCATGCAAAGCTCTTAAACAAGAAGGTTTCGAGGTAGTTTTGGTGAACTCCAACCCCGCCACGATAATGACCGATCCAGAGATAGCGGACAGAACTTACGTGGAGCCTCTAACGGAGGAGATTCTGGAGGAGATAATAAGGATAGAGAGACCTGACGCGTTACTTCCCACCCTCGGGGGTCAGACAGCCCTGAACCTCTCGGTGAAGCTGTACGAGGAGGGGATTCTACAAAAATACGGTGTGGAGATGATAGGGGCGAACTACGAGGCTATAAAGAAGGGAGAGGATAGGGACCTCTTCAGAGAGGCTATGAAAAACATAGGTCTTAAGGTTCCCGAGAGTGCGGTCGTTTCCTCCGAGGAGGAGGGGCTCGAGGCGGTCAAGGCGATAGGCTTTCCAGTGATCCTGAGACCGGCCTTCACCCTTGGAGGGACGGGAGGTTCTATAGCTTACAATATCGAAGAGTTCAGAGACAAGCTCGCCGTTGCCTTGAAGACATCTCCCATACATCAGGTTCTTCTCGACAGGTCCCTGATAGGCTGGAAGGAGTTTGAGTTTGAGGTCATAAGGGACAAGGCGGACAACGTGATAATAGTCTGCTCCATAGAGAACTTCGATCCTATGGGCGTTCATACGGGCGATTCCATAACGGTGGCACCGGCACAAACCTTGACGGATAAGGAGTATCAGATTCTCAGAGACGCCTCCATAGCGGTGATAAGGGAGATAGGTGTGGATACAGGGGGTTCCAACATCCAGTTCGCTGTAAATCCAGAGAACGGAGACTTCTACGTCATAGAGATGAATCCAAGAGTCTCCCGCTCCTCCGCCTTAGCTTCGAAGGCTACCGGGTTTCCCATAGCTAAAGTCGCCGCAAAGCTCGCCGTAGGCTACACCCTTGACGAACTCAAGAACGACATAACGAGGTTCACACCTGCCTCCTTCGAGCCGTCCATAGACTACGTGGTGGTCAAAATCCCGAGGTTCGACTTCAAGAAGTTTCCGGGAGCGGACACGACCCTCACGACGATGATGAAGTCCGTAGGTGAAGTTATGGCGATAGGGAGAACCTTTAAGGAGGCTCTACTTAAAGCTATAAGGAGCTTGGAGCTCGATAGGTTCGGTCTCGCCTTTCCTAAGCTCGAAGTGAGCGATCAGGATCTTGTAAGGAACATAAGGATCCCAAACGAAGATAGGCTCTGGTACATAGCGGAGGCGATAAGGAGGGGATACTCTATCGATGAGCTCTACGAGTACAGCAAGATAGACAGGTGGTTTCTATACAACGTAGAGGAGATAGTGAGGTTCGAGGAGGAACTAAAGGAGGATCTTACAGAGGATCTCTTAAGGAGAGCGAAGGAGCTCGGCTACTCGGACAGAGAGATAGCCTTAATAAGGGGAGTTGAGGAGCGGGAGGTGAGAGAACTCAGGGGGAGGTTCGGCATAAGACCAAGCTTTAAGGGTGTTGATACCTGTGCCGGCGAGTTCGTAGCCTATACCCCTTACTACTACTCCTCTTATGAGGTTCCCTTTTATTCAGTAGAGGGGGAAAGGATCCTCGACGAAGATTAGGTTATTAGCATATTTTTATAGCTTTTTAAACTATTAAAAATTCTTAACACTTCTACGTCATTTCAGTGCTTTAAATATTGACAGAACGCAGTAAAGCGGGAGGTGAAAAGATGAAGAAGCTCGTACTAGGAGGAATTCTATTGGGATCTTTTTCCTTCGCCCAGCCGGTCTTTATGGACGCCGAATGGGCTAAAGCCTTTTGCGAGGTGTGGAACAACACACCCACACTTGTGAACGAGCTGGGACAGAACAGCGCTTGGAACGAAGTTCCCGAAAGGAAGCTTTTCCTCTACCGGAAGGACTGTGGCAAAGATAAGGTTGTTCAGCTGACGATAAAAAACGAGAACGGGAAGGCTACGTGCGTTTACGGCGGATGGAAGAAGGACGAGAGAACGGACAACGACTTTCTCATGTACGCCGACACCAAGAGATGGCTCGAGATGGGAAGGAAGGAGTACGGTCCGATGAAAGCTATGTTCTTCGGAAGGCTTAAGTTCAAGGGACCTAAAGGTGTTGCTATGAGGAACATGGGACCCTTCGAGGCTTTCCTCGATGCCATAGATGAGGTACAATCCGATACATCGAGATGCCCATAAGGGTTCTTTACAGAGGAAAGGAGATCGAGCTCCCGGAGAAGAGGCTGAAGGCTAAGGAACTTTTGGAGAGGCTCGGTCTTTCCCCCCTCTCCTCCCTCGTTGTGAAGAACGACGAAGTTATATCCGAGGAGGATTACGTTGAGGAGGGTGATAATATTAGGGTTGTAAATGCTATCTCTGGGGGGATTTAGGGGCTTAGACTGGATACTCCTTTTTCTACTTGTCGGTATACAGATATTCGGCGTTATCGGTATATACAGCGCATCCCACAGCGAGGGGATGCCCGTCCTGTTCAAAAAGCATCTTATCTACCTGTTCCTCAGCTGGATACTTATACTCATACTTTCAAGGGAGAAGTTTAGAAATATTCTCGACCTATCCCTATACATTTACCTCTTTAATCTCTTCCTTCTCGTTCTCGTACTGGTTGCGGGAAAGGAGGTCTACGGAGCTAAGAGATGGCTCAGCCTCGGATTCATAAACGTACAACCTTCTGAGTTCATGAAGCTCTCCCTTATACTCTTGAGCGCCTATCTCCTTCCTATAGTGAAGGGTTTAAAGGACAGGAAGGTTCTTCTCCTTCTCTTAGCCCTTTCTATACCTGCGGTGGTTACCTTTAAACAGCCAGACCTGGGGACTACGGCAACTTACTTCGTTCCCCTCTTTGCGATGCTTCTGGCGAGAGGTGTAAAGCTCAGATACTTTATAGCCTTGGGGTTGATCTTCATCGCCTTCCTGCCCTTGATCTGGGATCTTATGAAGGATTATCAGAAAAAAAGAATCTTAGCAGTTATAGATCCCTACTCTGACTACTTGGGTAGCGGTTATCAGCTGATCCAGTCGGTTATAGCGATAGGTTCTGGGGGATTGACGGGAAAAGGGATAATGAAAGGGACTCAGTCCCAGCTTATGTTCTTGCCCGAAGCCCATACGGACTTCATCTTCTCCGTCATCGGGGAGGAACTGGGTTTTATCGGGAGCATCATCCTCACCCTTTTAGTTCTGCTATTTCTATTAAGAATTTTATCCTACACCTACGTTGCCCTGACAGCCTCGGAGAGGCTCTTCGTTGTGGGGGTGTTCTCCCTCTTCCTCTTTCAATACTCGGTTAACATGCTGATGACCCTCGGTCTCTTTCCCGTCGTGGGTATCCCGCTACCCTTCGTGAGCTTCGGAGGCAGTTCCATGATCACCTTCAGCCTCGCTATAGGCATGCTCCTGAGCATTTACAGGGAATACAGGGGAAAGATGCCCGTTCTTGTAAAGGAAGTAAATTATGAGTAATGGTAAAAGGTCTCTACGTTCACATCCCGTTTTGTTCTTACAAGTGTCCCTACTGCGACTTCGTCTCTATCACCGGCGCTTTCCATCACGAAGATTACATCGCTACTATCCTTAAGGAAGCACGGTTCTACCACGACACCGAAAGAAAGATAGAAACTCTATACTTCGGAGGAGGAACACCGACCATCTTGGATCCCGAGCTAATAGCTAAGCTCATAGACTCTCTCGACAGGATACTTGACCTTTCGGGAGTTCAGGAGATAACCGTGGAGTGCAACCCAGAAACTTACAGACGGGAGGAGTTCAGGAGGATAAGGGAGGCGGGGGTAAACAGGCTCAGTATCGGGGTGCAGAGCTTCTTAGAGAAGGGGCTGAGGGCTCTCGGTAGGAGGCACGGTATTGAGGACTCAATAAGGGCTTACTCTGAAGCAAGGGAGGCGGGCTTTGAAAATATAAACATCGATCTCATATACGCCTATCCTGGTCAGAGGGTTGGGGACGTTGAGAAGGAGCTCGAAATGGTAGAACGCCTTAAACCTGAACATCTTTCAGCCTACATGCTCACGTCCTACGAGGGAACCCCCTTAGGTATTCAGATTCTCTCTGGAAAGTTAGAACTACCCTCAGAGGAGGAAATAGCCAAGATCTACGATAGACTTTGGAGAGGACTTAAGGCTCTCGGCTACAGGAGGTACGAGATCTCCAACTGGGCTAAGGAGGGTTACGAGTGCAGGCACAACCTTATCTACTGGAGAATGGAGGAGTTCCTCGGTTTGGGCGTTTCCGCTTGGGGATTTTTGAAGGAGGAGAGATACGGGAACACAAAGAACTTGAAATCCTACATGGGTTCCGTAATGAAGGGAAAGTCGCCGGTGGCGATGAAGATCAGGCTCACCGAGAAAGACAGGTTCGAGGAATTCCTTATGCTCAAGCTTAGGCTGAAGGAAGGGCTTCCTAAGGATACGGTAAGCCTTATACCCGATCATCTTCTTAAATTCTTTGAGGAGGGCGAGAAAGGTATTGGCATAAAGGAGGAGTACATGCTCCTTGCGAACGAAATAATAGCGGAAGTGTTGTTATATAATTCTGATAGGAAGTTTGCGGAGGTAAGAAATGGCTAAGATATACTACGATGCGGACGCTTCCCTCGATCCCCTGAAGGGAAAGAAGGTGGCTATACTCGGCTACGGAAGTCAGGGGCACGCCCACGCCCTCAACCTTAAAGACAGTGGAATTGACGTGGTTATAGGCCTCCCCGAGAGGAGCAGATCGAGGGAGAAGGCTAAGGCAGACGGTTTTGAGGTCATGACCCCTTATGAAGCTTCTAAGGTTGCGGACATAATAATGTTCTTGGTTCCCGATACGGTTCAGCCGGATCTTTACAGGGAAGCCGTTGAAACTAACCTCGATTCATCAAAGACCTTAGCCTTTGCCCATGGCTTCAATATACACTTCAGACAGATAGTTCCTCCAAAAGACGTGGACGTCTTCATGGTAGCCCCCAAGGGTCCCGGACACCTCGTTAGGTGGATGTACGAAGAGGGTAAAGGCGTTCCGGCACTCGTTGCCATACATCAGGACGCTTCGGGAAACTGTCTCGACAAAGCCCTCGCCTACGCCAAAGCGATCGGAGCGACGAGAGCGGGCGTTATAGAGACCACCTTTAAGGAGGAGACGGAGACGGATCTCTTCGGCGAACAGTCCGTTTTATGCGGGGGTGTTACAGCTCTCATAAAGGCGGGATTCGAGACCCTCGTCGAGGCGGGGTACCAGCCTGAAGTGGCATACTTCGAGTGCCTTCACGAGCTCAAGCTCATAGTGGATCTCATCTACCAGTATGGAATATCGGGCATGAGGTATTCCATCTCTGACACAGCCAAGTACGGAGATGTGACGCGAGGGGAGAGAATATACGAGAGGGTAAAGCCCCTTATGGAGGAGATACTTAAAGAGATCCAGAAGGGAGAATTTGCAAGGGAGTGGGTCTTAGAGAATAAAGCTGGAAGACCTGTCTACCATGCCCTCTTGGAGAGAGACAGGGAACACCTTATAGAGAAGGTGGGTGAGGAGCTCAGGAAGATGATGCCCTGGATAACGGGCAAGGAGCTGAAATGAACCTGACCAGCAAGAGGGAAAACCTTAAGAAACTCTATGTCCCCTTGGGGCTCGCCTTGGCAAGGACGGGGATACACCCGAACCTGATAACTCTTATTTCCCTCTTTCTCGGAACGCTCTCCGCTTACTTCTTCTATCATGAGAAGGTTCTAACAGCCACGGGCTTTCTCGTTCTTTCGGGACTTTTCGATCTGATGGACGGGGTCGTGGCGAGGGAGACGGAGAGAGCTTCCAAGTTCGGTGCGGTCTTCGACTGGATAGCGGACAAGTGGGTGGACGGCTTCGTTCTCGGAGCGGTGGGGTTTGCCTTTGCCTCACCCTTCGTAGCTGTCACGGCGGTAACGGTCTCTATGCTCCACTCCTTCATAAAACCCGTCGCCTACGCCGAAATAGGTTTTTCTGAGAGGGTCAAGGGTAAGATCTTGGACCCCTTAGAAGGAGTGGGTTTCTTCGGAAGACCCGAGACCCACATAACTCTGATAATCTTTGCACTCCTTGAGAGAGCCCACTTCCCCTTGGGGCTTAACTTCGGTATAAAGCTCATAGCTCTCCTCACCCTCTTCTCCCTCCTCACGAGGGTTATCTACCTTTACAAGAACTATGGAAGGGAGTACGAATAATGAAGAGACCCTACGTGATAATCGTCTCCGAAGTCAGCATCGACGGGAAGCTGACTCTATACAGAGGTGCCTCCTCCAAGGAGTTGATGAGCCTTATGGATGAGGAGGCTTACAGGTACCTCCACGAGATAAGGGCGAAGGTGGACGGGATAATGGTGGGATGTGAAACCGTTAGAACGGACAATCCGAGTTTAACGGTCAGATACGTCGAAGGGAAGAATCCAACAAGGATAATCCCCTGTTCCACGGCCAACGTTCCTTTGGACGCCAACGTCCTCAACACCGAAGAGGCTCCTACGATCATAGTTACTACCAGCAGGGCTCCTCAGGAGAGGGTTGAGAGGATTAAGGAGAAGGGAGCGAAGGTGATCTATGCCGGGGACGAGCTTGTAGACTTCGACCTACTCCTTCCCCAGCTCTACGATATGGGGATAAAGACCCTGATGGTGGAGGGTGGTGCTTCTATCAACTGGGAGTTCATAAGGAGGAGGGTTGTGGACGAGATAAGGATAATACACCTGCCGGTAATCGTGGGAGGAGAGAACGTTCCTACCCTCGTCGGCGGTGAGGGATTTAAGAAGCTCAAGGACATACTCCACCTGAGACTGAGATCCCACTTCAAGAGGGGTAACCAGCTAATTACCGAGTGGGAGGTCGCAAGGTAGTAATACTACTCGTCCTCTCCTTCTTCTTGGTCCTCTCGGGCTACGTGGTCTCAACCCTTCAATCTTCGGGCTCAGCGGAGAGGTTTGTAAGGGAAGTGTACGCAAAGGAGCAAGCATACCACGCACTTTCCTCTTTAATCCCCTACATACTTCAGGAACTCAGGAGAGAGGATAACAGTGTGGACACCCTTTTAGATCCCTGGGCTCTCCCCTTCGAAGTGGAGACTGAAAAGGGTAAGCTCGAGGTGGTCATTTACGACGAAGATAGGTTTGTGAGTCTGAACCACCTGAAGGATAAAACCCAGAGGGAGATCATGGAGCGGCTCCTTGGGCTCTTGGAGATAAGTCCCGGATACGTGGGCAGGATGCTCGCATGGACAGGTGTGGAAACCTCGAGCTTCGATACCAAATACCCCATAAAGAGAGCCCCCTTCGACTCTCCCGAAGAGCTTAGATACCTCGGTATGTCCCAGGAAGATCTGTACGGAAGAACTGTCGGAGACGTGACCTACCCTGGATTACTCAGCCTCGTGAGCGCCTACTCTTCGGGAAAGATAAATGTAAACACCGCTCCCAAGTATGTCCTTATGGCTCTCGATCCAAGAATAGACGGAACTGTGGCGGACAGGATAATAGAGTACAGGAGTTCTAAGCCCTTTAAGAAGGTTCAGGATCTCGTCCTTGTAGAG
This sequence comes from Hydrogenivirga okinawensis, assembly GCF_055385515.1. Classification (NCBI taxonomy): domain Bacteria; kingdom Pseudomonadati; phylum Aquificota; class Aquificia; order Aquificales; family Aquificaceae; genus Hydrogenivirga; species Hydrogenivirga okinawensis. Next base: position 1,618,600 of record NZ_AP042386.1, read on the forward strand.
GGGGTTACCCTCGATATCCTGTACAGGATACAGAACTACATAGACGTAAAGAGCAGGAACTTCAGGATAAAGGCTACGATCAGAACGGGGGATGTGGAAACGACCTTGGAGCTCGTTTACGACAGAGGAGCGAATAAAATTCTCTACAAGAGGATCTACTGATGGGAGAGTTCCTTTACGAAGGTCTCAGAGAAGGTAAGAGGATAAGGGGGAAAATCTCCGGAGAGAGCAGGAGGGAGGTGATCTCGAAGCTAAGGGATCAGGGTGTTGTTCCCCTCAGTGTTGAGGAGGTGAGCGAGAAAAGACCCTTCTGGAAGAGGGAGTTTCACCTGAGAAAGCCCTCCGAAGAGGAACTCGCCTTCATACTAACCCAGCTCTCCGTACTCTTGGAGTCGGGTTTATCCCTCGCAAGATCCTTGGAGCTCGTCGCTTCCCAGACGGAGGATTCGAGAATATCGAGCGCCCTCCTACAGATAAAGGGGGACGTAGAGAGGGGTGAAAGCCTGTCCTCAGCCTTCAGGAGGAGCGGGCTCTTCCCAGAGTTCCTTCCCCAGATGCTCACAGCAGCCGAAACAGGGGAAAACTTGGAGAGGATCTTCGAGATAGCCGGCAGGCACTTGGAAACTGTGGCGGACATGAAGTCGAAGATAATCAGCTCAGTTACCTATCCGTCTATCGTTATAGGCTTCAGTGTGGTAGCTCTTTTCGTGGCGATCAAGTTCGTTGTCCCTCGTATAGCCAAGGTATTGGAGAGCTTTGGAAGGGAGCTTCCTTTCATAACTAAGGGGATCATCTTCCTGTCAGACCTCATGACTCTGCTCCTCTACCTCTCCCCGCTACTACTTCTACTCTTTATCTATCGGGAAAGGATCATCGGAAAGGAGCGATTGGATAAGTTTCTCCTCAAACTCCCCGGCATTGGAAAAATTTTATTCGCTTTTGATCTCTCGAGGTTCGCTTACACCCTTTACATGACCCTCTCGGCGGCAGTCCCCATAACTTCAGCCTTTAGGATAGCGCTCGGGAGTATGGGAAACAGCTATGTAAGGGGAAGAGTGGAAGAGCTCACCGAGGAGATAGAGAGAGGAAGGAGTCTCTCGTGGGTCCTTAAAAGGTCCGGTATTTTCCCTCCTCTCTTTATAAACCTTGTCGAGACGGGCGAGGCGAGCGGAGAGCTTGAGAGGATGCTCAATCTCCTTGCGGAGATGTACAGAAGGGAAGCCCTAAGAAGCATAAACTTATGGGTAAGGATGATAGAGCCTGTTTCTATCCTCGTTATAGGAGTCGTAGTGGGAATAATAGTGGTGAGCGTCCTCCTGCCACTTACAGAGATAACCTCGGGAATAGGGAGGTAAAAATGGTTAAAAAGTTAAACCATCCCGTACTGATTCACAAACTCAGCAGGATAAGGGATCTCTCCACCCCAAGAGGCGACTTGATAGGTTTGCTCGAAGATATCGCCTCATTCATGGTTTACGAGGTCCTCTCGGATATGGAGCTCCTGCCGAGGGAGGTGGAGATATGGATAGGTAAGAGGGAGTTCGAGTTTATCGATGAGAAGAGTGTTGTCTTCGTTCCGATACTGAGAGCCGGGCTCCCCATGTTGGAGGGCGCGCTCAGGGTCGTTCCCAACGCGAACGTCGGTTTCTTAGCCATGAAGAGGGACGAGGAGACCTTGGAGTCGAAGATATACTACTCGAGGCTACCAAAGATAGAGGGTAAGAGGGTTGTAATCCTTGACCCTATGCTCGCAACGGGAGGAACGCTTGAGAAGGCTATCGAGGAGGTGAGGAGGTTCGGACCCCACGATACGGTGAGCGTTCATATAGTCTGCGCTCCCGAGGGTATAGAGAGGATAGAGAAGGCCTATCCGGATCACAGGCTCTTTACCGTCAGCGTAGATGAGGGACTCAATTCCAAGGGCTACATAGTTCCTGGTCTTGGAGATATGGGAGACAGGCTCTACTCTTAGCTCAGAAGCTGTAGAATAGCGTCAGAGACACTATACGGCGGACGGATTCGGGTTGGAGAACGTAACCTCCGTCGAAGGGCTTCGGATTCGATCTCCTGAACTTTATGTAAGAGAAGGATAACTCCATCCCGAAGGGATTTCTGCGGAAGCCAAGACCTAAATCGTAGGAAGGACCCCTCTTAGGTCTGAGCTCTGGAACACCAGCTATATTTGCTTGCATCCTCGCGTTCCTGAACATGAAACCGTACCTTGCAAAGGCGTAAACAGGATCCCACTCCAGTTTAACTCCGGGTGCTATCAGATCGTAAAACCATAACTCTTTGTATCCTATAGCCTTAGAAGTGGATCTTATATCCCTGAGCCACAGCTCTGCTCTGTACAGGAGGTCGAGTTCTACGGCGGGCCTATCCCCGAAACTCTTAAAGACACCGAAGTAGAAGCTCGATCCCGTGTAGCGGCTGTCTGTCTTTACGGGATCTCCCCCCTGAGTTTGTCCGTCGTACTCTACGCTCCCTCCGTATATATCCAACCCCGCCTTTAGGAAACTTATCTCCCCTCTAATACCGGCGGCGAAGATAGGACCCTCCTCCTCGAGCAATTTCTCACCGTTTTCAAACTCTTCCCAGATCATATACCTGGGTGACAGGTAGATTTCGATGGAAAAACATAAAGTCATTGTTGCAAAGAGACCGAGCAAAATCCTCATCTGTTCAATTATACAGACCCTTTATTCTCCTCACTGCCTCTCTTACCTCCTCCTCGTTGTTCAAAAGACCGAAGGAGAAGCGAACCATTCGGATAGATTCCTCGGCGGTGAAACCCATCTTCAGGAGATGTTGGTTAGGCAGGACCTCTCCAGAAGTGCAAGCTGAACCAGAAGAACACATTACGCCGACCTCAGATAGTCTCTGTACTATCTCCCACCCCGATAACTTAGGCATTATTACGGCAGATATGGAGGGATTCCTCTCGGCTTCCTTTCCTACGATCTTAGCGTCCGGAAGTTCCTCGAGGAGAAGCTCTTCAAAAAGGTCTCTGAGTTTCTTCAGACTTTTTACATTTTCTTCAAACTTAGAATAGACGACCTCAAGAGCCTTCCCCATCGCTAATATGCCCGTCAGGTTCTCGGTCCCCGATCTCTTCCCTCTCTCCTGACCTCCGCCCACGAGCAAAGGTTCATATAGAGAACCTTCCGAAACGAAGGTAAAACCCACACCCTTGGGAGCATGGAGTTTGTGTCCCGAAAAGGTGGCGTAGGAAACGTTTCTAAGATCTACGGGAACCTTTCCTATTGCCTGAACAGCATCTGAAAGAAAGGGGACCCCCTTAGAGGTGCATATCTTGGCTATCTCTTCCACCGGCTGAACCGTTCCAAACTCGTTACTAACGTACATGACGCATACGAGGAGCGTATCTTTATCTACCAGCTTCTCAAGCTCTTCGAGATCGATCACTCCCTCCTTATTAACCGGGACCTCCCTCATCTCTACATCTCTTCCTCCCCAGAGCTTTACCGCCTCACTCACCGATTTGTGCTCTATCGCGGATAAAACCACGTTACCCCTTTTCCCCTTCAGAACGCTCGCTAAGACCGTGTTGTTCCCCTCCGTGGCGCAGGAGGTAAAAACCAGTTCATCAGAACTAACTTTGAGAGTTTTTGCTATCTTTCCCCTCACATCCTCTATCAGCCCCTTTACTTCCTTACCAACCGCGTGAGGGCTTGATGGATTACCAAAGGTATCGAGGGATTCGCACAAGAACTTCTTGACCTCCGGCAGGAGAGGCGTGGTAGCCGCGTTGTCCAAGTAAATTCTTTTCATGTTCAGGTCTGGCGGGAGAGGGAGGGAATCGAACCCTCCGGAGATCCCTCTGCGGGACCTCCCGCTGGATTTGAAGTCCAGGGGCGGCACCAGCCTACCAACCTCTCCCTACTCCTCTACCTTCGAACAATCTACATCCTCGTTGATTATAACTTCTCTGATAACCGGGAGAACCTCGTCCGCCCTCTTTAAGCTCATGGTCTCTTCAGGCTTAGTAGCCCTTATCTTAGCTATCCAGGAGCTGTAGGGTTTCCTGTTTATGATCTCAGGATCCTCTAAAACCTTTTTGTTTACCTCTACCACTTCACCCGAAAGGGGCGTGGGGAACGTAGCTATCCTCTTTCCAGCCTCCACGGTAGCGAGATTGTCGTCGAACTCTAACTTTGTTCCTACGGGCTTAACCCTTATGGAGTAGAGAGGATAGGAGAGGGCGGCCAGCACCGATGCCATCCCCACCGAATAGACTCCCTTTTCCTCCTCCTTCACCCACTGAAAGAGCATTCTGTGTGGTTCTACCCTGTAAAGTCTGTCGTCCCACAGGGAACATCCTAAAACTTCCAGCTTCTTCCCCATCGCAAACTTCGAGTTTAACAGAGCGAGGAGGAAGATAGATTTAAGAAAGTCCCTCCTCTTCATTTTCAGAAACCGAAAAGGTTTCTTTCGAACTTAACGAAACCCTGATCCTGAGCCCACAGATCGAGACTAACGGAAGCTATATCTTCGAGGTCGGGCACGGCGAGCCCCTCCTTCCTGAGATCAACGATCTTTATGTAGTGGTTGCATTTCTTACAGGTCTGTATATCTATGTAGTTGATATCTGGACTTGTGAAATAATCGAGTTTGTCGTCCTCCACGTTGCCACAGTTAACGCACTTGGTTCTGACATAGAGCCAGTCGGTAAGACACAGGCTACACCTTAGAAACCTCGCTCCCTCCCATTCTTCCGTATCCATAAGGAAGGAAACGGAAGGCTTGAAGCCGCAGACCGGACAGTGGTTCTTGAGCCATTTCTCCTGTTCGAAGTTAACCCTGTCGGCGGATACGTACATTATAGGTTGTAGAAAGCTTATAAAGAGTAGTCTCGATACATCGTCCGCCATCTGACTCTCTAAGAAGTAATTGATAAGAGACAAGAGTTCATCTCTTTCCAAACTTCTCAAGTACTCAGATCCCTTCTCTATTTCGGGAGTTCCGCACTCAGAAGCCTTTTCGAGTAAAGGATAGAGATACTTGAGGAAGGGTGATAGATCGAGATCCTTCAGTTTAAAAGCAGGTTTGCCCTTCTCTACCCTACTCTGGGCATTGAAAGTGTCTAAGTATAGTCGCGATTCGGAGAGATCGACGATCATTAAGTTCTGATACTCCAAGATGCAGGAGAGGAAGTCCAAGATCTGGGAAGATTCTGGGAATTTTTCCTTTAGAGCCGGGAGCCGCCCGAGGGCGAACTCCCTCTCCTTCTGCTTGAATACGTTCATTCTCCCTTTACCTCCCTGTACCACTTGGGATGGTGAAACTTAGCCCATGTGGCGGATACCTTACCTCCTATCATGCCCCACAATGAGCCCGGAACGCCTATAGTTCCCATGTATATATGAATTACGGTAAAGGCACCGGCTATTATAAAGGCTATCTCGTGTATCACTACGGACCAGCGAACCAGCCCCATGCCGAAGTTCTCAGGAAACCACATGACTATACCCGTAAGGAAGAAGACTATAGCGCTCAGGAAGACTATCCAGGCGTAAAGCTTCTGTCCTGCGTTGTATTTGCCGACTTCGGGAAGTTCTTCGTGCCTTCCGCTTATGTAGGCTTTTATCTTCATGAGCCAAACTATGTCCTCTCCGGTTATCACCATGTCCCTCGCCCACTTCAAGATCATCAAGACTGCACCTACTGAGAAGACCACGCCGGCCCACGGATGGAGCCAGCGGGCGAACTCACCGCCACCGAGAAGGGTCAGCAGCCAGCTGAACTTGGCGTAGGCTATTCCTATCCCCGACAGGAGGCAGTACAGGAAGGCGAGGGCTGTGGTCCAGTGGAGAACCCTGTCGAGGGCTGAAAACCTCTCTATCTGCTCTTCGTAAGCCTTCGTGCTCTCTACCGCCATGATCAACCCTCCTCACTCTTCTCTTCCTTTCCGCCGAGGACCTTTATCGGTCCCCAAAGTATCAGCTGAAGGAACACGCCAAGGAGTGTACCCCAAAAGGCTATACTTCCTATTGTTTTTAGAGGTCCCTTCCACAGAGCTATCGAGGCATCCACCCGTGGGTTCTCGGGGAGCTGATAGTCCTCCACGTGGTCTCCATGGGGAAGGACGTAGATGTATCCAGTTCCTCCAACACCGGGAGGATCGTAGAGGGTAGCGTTCGGATAGCCCATGCTCTTGAGCCTTTCCACGATCTTCTTACCCTTTTCCACCATGTCCTCTTTAAAGCCAAAGGAGAGGCAGTTGGTCGGACAGGTCTTCACACAGGCGGGCTCTAACCCCGCGCTCACCCTGTCAATACAGAAATTACACTTCCACGGCTTGTTGTTAGCGTCGTACCTCGGAACGTCGAAGGGACAGCCCACAAGGCACATCTTGCATCCTATACACTTGGAGTGATCGAAGTCCACCACACCGTTCTGATACTGGATGACAGCTCCCGGAACGGGACAGGCGATCAGACAGCCAGGCTCGCTACAGTGCATACACTGGTACTTGGTTATGAACCATGTAAATCCCCGGCTCGTCTCACCTTCCTTGAACTTCATCAGCATGAAGGTGTCAGGCCTCAGATCCGGATGGGACTGGTAGCCTGCGATCTTCCTCTGGACTACCTCTTCGGGCGTTAGTATGGGAGGGGTGGTGTCGTGCCACTGCTGACAGGCTGCCTCGCAGGCTTTACACCCAATACAGGCAGAGATATCAACGAGGATCGCAAGTTCTGGATAGGTCTTCGTTGAAAGATCGGGTTCCTTGGAGGCGGAGAGCCTCTTAATCCCTAATCCTACCGTTCCGCCTGTCGTTAATGTGCTCATCTTTCCACCTCCCTTAAGCTCTTATCTTCTCAATGTTGGCAAGGAAGCCCTTGAACTCGGGCGTCCTCGAGTTCGGATCCCAGACGTTGGGCGTTATGAAGTTGGCTATAGCGCCCTTCACCAGACCTTCGAATCCCCAATGTATAGGTATCCCTATGGTGTAAACGGTCTTCCCTGCGACCTGAAGGGGCTTTATCCTCTTGGTAACGAGAGCCACAGCTTCTATGGAAGCCCGTGCCGTCGAGACTCTTACCATATCTCCGTTCTGGATACCTTTCTCCTTAGCCAGCTCCTCCGGTATCTCGACGAACATCACGGGTGCGAGATGGGCAGTTCCGTATATGTGCTTTGTCCAGAAGTGGTAGTGTTCGGTTAGCCTGTAGGTTGTGGCGACGTAGGGAAACTTGTCAGGCGTTCCGAGTAGGTCTATGTCCGCCTTGTAAACCTTCGCGACCGGGTTGTGGGGAACGTTTGGATGGAGGATGTTGGTCACGGGAGACTCGTAAGGTTCGTAGTGCTCCGGCAGGGGTCCGTCCTTGAAGGTGGCGTAGCTCTTGGCGGCGAAGAGTCTTCCCCTTCCCTCAGGGAGCATTATGAAGGCACCTATACCTTTCTCAGGCGGTGCGGTGGCTGCAGTGTCCGGCGTATCTCCTACCCATCTTCCTTTTTCAGGATCCCATCTCAGGAGAGGTCTTTCGGGATCCCACGGTCTTCCCTTTGCATCGGCGGAGGCTCTGTTGTAGAGAACTCGCCTGTTGGCGGGCCAGTTCCAGGCGTAGTTGGGATAGGTCCCTAAGCCGAGGGGATCGTGCAGGTCAGTTCTCTTAGCCAGGTTGCCCTCCGGCGGGTAAACTCCACAGTAGAGCCATCCTCCGCAGGCCGTAGATCCGTCGTCCCTAAGTGCTGTAAAGAGCTTTACCCTCTCTCCCTTCTTGTGTCCGTCCACGTCTCTGGTGTAGTAGCCGTTTATCTCGGTGAGTATCTCCTCCGCCGTCGGATAGTAGGGGTTCTGATAGGGCCAGACAAGGTTGAGTATGGGATCGGGGAACGCTCCCCCTTCCTTTTCGTAGAGCTCCTTTATCTTCATGAAGAACCTTGCGAATATCCAGAACTCATCCTTGGCGTCTCCGGGAGGGTCAGTAGCCTTGTACTTCCACTTTATCCACCTTGCACTGTTGGTAAAGGAACCTTCCTTCTCTAAGAAGGTAGCCGTTGGGAGGACGAGTATCTCCGTCTTGATCTCCTTAGGATCTACTCCCTCCGCCTTCCAGAACTGGGCTGTCTCTATCATGAAGGGATCCATTACAACCATCCACTTGAGGTTCCTTAGAGCCCTTACCGTCTTCTTGGCGTTAGGCGTGTTGTTTACGAAGTTTAGAGCTACCGTTACCACTCCCTCCACTTTTCCTTTGTACATATCGTCTATGAACTTGTCCCAGGAGTTGTAACCTCCCTCGGGCTTGTATAGGTAGTCGTAGGCGAAGTCATTTTCAGGTGTTGCGGCGTCGCCCCACATGCACTTGAGGAAGCTAATAAAGAACTTAGGATAGTTCGCCCAGTAGTTCATGCTCGTGGGATGGAGCTTTTTAGGAGTTCTGTTCTTGAGGTGTTGAGCTAAGGTCTGCTCCTCGGGTTTAGGAGGCTTTATGTAGGTTGGGAGGTTTTTGTTCTGGCCGGCGAGGTCTGTCATTCCCTGAACGTTGGAGTGACCTCTGAGGGCGTTTATTCCACCTCCCGGACAGCCTATGTTTCCGAGCAGGAGCTGGAGCATACAGGCGGTTCTTATGAGCTGGGTGCCGTAGGAGTGATGGGTCCATCCCAAGGCGTAGAGGATCGTCATGAACTTGTCGGGAGCTCCGCACTTCGCCACCTCCTCCGCAACTCTGAGGAAATCCTCTTTGGAACATCCGCATATCTTTGAGACCACCTCCGGTGTGTATCTCGAGTAGTGTTTCTTCAGGATGTTGAGAACACAACGCGGATGCTTCATCTCCGGATCCATCTTGGGATAGCCTGTGGCGGGATCGAACTCATAGTCCCACGTGGTCTTGTCGTAGCTCCTCGTTTTAGGATCGTATCCCGTGAAGAGCCCGTCTTTGAAGCCGAAGTCCTCCCTCACGATGAAGGGTCCCGTGGTGTGTAGCCTCACGTATTCCTTCTGATACTTCTCGTTCTGAAGGATGTAGTTGATAAGACCACCGAGGAAAGCGATGTCGGTTCCAGGTCTTATCTGGACGAAGATGTCAGCCACCGCCGATGTTCTGTTGAATCTCGGATCTATGTTGACTATCTTAGCTCCCCTCTTCTCACGGGCTTTTATAGCCCACTTGAACCCACAGGGGTGGTTCTCCGCTGGATTCCCTCCCATAACGAAGACGAGATCCGAATTGGAGATGTCTATCCAGTTGTTGGTCATCGCTCCTCTTCCGAAGGTTGGGGCCAAACTGGCCACCGTAGGTGCGTGTCATATAGTCGCCTGTGTTTCTCGCGCCGAGAGACCCAAAGCTATGCCGATCTTCACCATGAGCCACCCCTCTTCGTTCCCAAGGGGCGAGCCCACAGCCCACACTATGGAGTCGCATCTGTTTACCACCCTCCCGGACCTGTCCTTATGAATAAAAGTTCTGTCCCTCGTATCCTTTACCCACCTTGCGAACTTCTCTATAGCCTCGTCCCAGCTTATCTCCTTCCACTCGGAGGCTCCAGCGGGTCTGTAAAGGGGCTTGGTAAGTCTATCGGGAGCGTTCACGAAGTCTCTCAGAGTAGCTCCCTTAGGGCAAAGGGTTCCCCTGTTTATCGGGTCATCCGGATTTCCCTCGATGTGGATTATCCTGTCCTTGACGTTCATAGCACCGTCTGAAAGGGAGTAGGCTAAAACGCCGCAGGATACAGAGCAATAGGGACATATGCTCTTTGTAACCTTAGCCTTGGCTATCTTGAGTTCCCGCACCCGCGCATGAGCCTGCGTGAGGTCGAAGCCAAGACCTCCCACAATGCCGGCTCCCAAGCCTCCTGCCGAAAGCTTGAGAAATCCTCTCCTTGAGATCTCCATCTTTACACCCCCTCTATGGAGTTTTCAACTTTTTAATTAATATCTCTGTTACTTAAAAGCCTAAAAATTGACCTCGTGAGCTCCTTTTATAGCAGTATATTTTCTGACCCTGGGGCTTACGCCAATTCTCTGGAAGACAGGCGTTATATCTTCTTCTCTATATGCGAATAACTTTATATAAGACAATCTTTATATTCAACTTTTCAAAAAATAAAATCGAATTGTTTTATATCAAAAATCAAACGAGGTTTTAGACTTGTAAAGCAAAAACTCCAGGAAATCTTGGGAGAGTTGGGACAGCGGGCGTGACCTGTCCCTCACCAAGTAGAAATTCCTCACTATACTTCCCAGTTCGGAGACCCTGAGCTTTACTAAGAAGTTGTCCTCTTTAAGCGTGTAGTTCGACAGGAAGGAGAATCCCCTCACGTATCTCAGAACCTTCCTAACCGCCTCGTTGCTTCCCAGGGTAGCCACAACGTTCATATCCTTCAGAGAAAGCCCGTAGGCTCTCAGTTTCTCCTCTACCATGCTCCTCGTTCCGGAGCCTTCCTCCCTGATGACCAAGGGAATAGACTTAAGCTCTTCGAGGGTGTAAGTTTTGTCCTCGAGTTCGGGATTTCCAACAGCCCATATCCTGTCCTCGTAGAACTTTACGAACTCGATACTTTCCTTCTCCGGAAGGTAACCTATGATCCCGAAATCAACATTACCGCCGATCACCTTCTCGTAGATCTCTCTGCTGTCACCGATCACGAGCTCTACATTGAGGTTTCCTTTAAAACTTGCGGTGAACTCACCTATAAGGTTTGGAAGTATATAGTTCCCCGGGATACTGCTCGCCCCGACTCTTACCACTCCTCCCCGTCTTCCCGAATACTTGCCTATATCCTCTATTAACCTGAGTTTGAAATCCATCAGTTCCCGTGCGTAATCGTAGAGTCTGTCGGCCAAGGTCGTCGGCACGAGGGTTTTACCTTTTCTGTAAAAGAGCTTCTGCCCTACCTGTTTCTCAAGGTTTTTGATATGAAAGGATAGAGTAGATTGGGAGGCATGGAGGCATTTGGTAGCTTCGGTGAGGCTCCTTTTTTCGTAAACACAACAAAATATCTCCAAAAGCTTCAGATCTATGTCCCTTAGCATCCCCTAAAACTGATTATAGAACTCCTTACTCCGTAATATATGGAGTAAAGTCATACTGCAAATTTTTCAAAGTGTATCTCCAGTTAATTGCAAAAATTTCGTAGGATTCACCGCTGTCCACATAAGAAAATCTAAGGGAGGAGGTGGGGTTATGAACAGGAGGAACTTTCTTAAAGGGATTTCCGCCTTCGGTATATCTTTTGCTTTTCCAAGCTTCTCCTTCTCTTCAAGGAAGGTTGCCCTCAGCTACGATGTGGATCTGCCCTACGAAGGAGAGGCTCACCTCTGGCTTCCGCTTCCTATAAATACTGGCTACCAGAGAGTTCTTAGTCTAAGGTTTGAGGGGACTTACAGACGTACGGGGATATACAGGGACAGAACCTACGGATCTCCCGCCCTTTACGCCGAGTTCCCTCGTGGGGACAGAAAGAAGATTCTGAGGCTTGAGGTGGCGGTAGAGTTCTCTCCAAGAAGGGTCAGTTTTGTGGACGATAACTTTAAACCACCCAGGGAGCTATCCCTATACCTGCAACCCACAGAGCATCTCCCGACGGAGGGTAAGGTCAAGGAGGTGGCTCTAAAAGTAACCGAAGGAAAGAAGACACCCCTTCAGAAAGCTTGGGCTATATACAACTGGGTTGTAGATAATACCTACAGGGATGAGAAGGTGAAGGGATGTGGCCCGGGTGATGTTAACCTCATGCTCGAACTCCTTGATAAGGGAGAGAAGATAGGAGGGAAGTGTGCGGATCAGAGTTCCCTCTTCGTAGCACTGTGCAGATCGGTGGGTGTTCCAGCAAGGGAGGTATTTGGTATAAGGGTGTTACCCTCGAGCTTTTCTAAAGAGCTCTCCATAAAGCCCGGGAGCAAAGATATAACCAAGGCGCAGCACTGCAGGGCTGAGTTCTGGGCGGGTGAGTGGATACCGGTCGATCCTGCGGACGTAACAAAACTGATACTCAAGGAGAAACTTTCCCGCAACCATCCGAGGGTGGACTTCGCCCGCCGTTATCTCTTCGGGAACTGGGATCCCCACTGGATAGCCTACAACTGGGGAAGGGACCTCGTCTTGGAACCTCCCCAGAGGGTAAAGCCTCTGAACCTGTTCGGATACCCCTACGCAGAGGTGGAGGGTGAACCTCTGAACTGGCTCGAGCCAAAGAGCTTCGTTTACAGAATAAAACTTGTGAGGGCTTAGCGCCTCCACCTCCTCTCGTTTCCTTCCCTAACAGTAAAACCTAAGTAATCGAGGTACTCGAGAAGCGGGATCAGGTATTTCCTCGTAAGACCGAGTCTCTCCTTAGCCTCCTGAACGTTGAAGGTATCTCCTATTTCTTTAAGCTCGCCTATGTATCTATTCAACAGTTCGTCAGAGATTATGAGGTATTCGCCTATCCTGTGAACGTACTTTCTCTTAACCGCAAGGCTCAGTATCTCCTTAGGCACTCCCTCCAAGAGTATCTCCCTTTCCTCTTTGATCCCTTCTTTAAGGACTGATTTAAGCCTCTGGAAATCTTCATTCTTTGTAAGATCGCTCTTCCTCTCATCTATTATCAGCTCGTTCAGGAGCCGATAGTTCTTAAGTTTCCCAAGCAGGTATTCGAAGAGTTCGTCGCTGAGCGAAAACCTCTCCTTAACCCTCTCCTTATCTACGCCGAAGGCGTCTTTGAGCTCTCTATCGAGGAACGTCCTTAGCTTCCTTTCCATATTCCCGACGAGATCCTTTGGATAGTAAACACCCTTTATCTCAACGCCTTCTGATCTCAAAATCTCCACCCTCGGATTCTCGCCGGTCAGTCTTCTGAAGAACTCTACCGTTAAACCGAGTGGACCCCTTTCCTTCAGGAGATAGCTCTCGAAGCTGTCCTTCAGTTTTTCGATGTTTTCCTTTATGAAAGCCTTTTTAGTCACGCGTACCTTAGGATGAAGAACCTCACCCCCTCCGAGAAAACTTCCCGATGAGTCCAGCAGGACGAGCCTGTCCCCCCGGCGGACCACAACCTCCTCCTCAAGCCTGAATAGATAAAGGTCTTCTTCTATAACTCTTACCCTTCCCCTGACCTCTCTCATTCCGAAGAAGAGCTGATACATCCTGCCGGGTTTGAGCGGTACCTCAGTCCCTATGAGAAGGAGCCTGCTCTTCTCGTAACTTCCGGGCTTTAAAACCCAGAAGCCTCTCTCCACCTTTGCAAAATCAACCTCTGGCAGGTTCAGAGCCACCCTCTCTCCCGCAACAGCTCTTTTCACGAACACGCCGTGGTTCTGTATCCTCCTGACCCTTGATAGCACACCTATGGGTTCTACAATCACTCTCTCACCTTCCTTAACCTGACCTTCAAAACAGCTTCCTCTCAGAACGGTTCCGTGTCCCTTTACTGTAAAGGCTGAGTCAACGAATATATGCAGGGGCTTCTCTCTTCTGTTCTCCTCCAAATCCTCGATAACCTCTCTGAGAGCCTTCTTCAGCTCCTCCAAACCTTCGCCAGTAAAGGCAGAAACCCTAACTATAGGTACGTTGAACCCTTCCCTCCTTAGGAAGTCCTTGAGCTCCTCCTCCGCAACCTCCACAAGATCCTTTTCTACCTTGTCTATCTTTGTGAGAACCGCGACCCCTCTACGTACTCCGAAGCTCTTAGCCACTCGGAGATGTTCCACGGTCTGGGGCATGACACCTTCACCTGCATCTACCACCAGGAGAACACCGGAAACGGAGCACAGACCAGCTATCGCGTTCTTCACAAACCTCTCGTGTCCGGGAACGTCTATGAGCTCGAGCCTCGTTTCTATCTCGGGGAAGTCCAAGTAGGCGAAACCTATGTCTATACTCAATCCCCTTCTCTTTTCCTCGGGGAGCCTGTCGGTATCTATATCGGTGAGAGCCTTTATGAGAGTTGTCTTACCGTGATCCACGTGTCCTGCGGTCGCGAAAAGGACGTACCTCATCGGCTATGCTTTAACTCGATCTTCCCTCTAACACCTATCTCAAAGTTACTTTCTTTCCCCTCTGGCTTTGTGGAACACGATATGGAGATAGCGAGAAGGAACAGTAATATCCAGAGCATAGATATTAAAATAGCACGATATGAACAACCTTTTCAGAAAGATACCTCAGGTATCGAAGCTGATAGAGACGTTTAAGGATAAATATCCGGAAGAGTATATTAAAAGGGCGGCAAGGGAGGTAACGGAGAGGTTCAGAAAGGAGATAAGGGAGAGGAAGAGAACGGATGTAGAGGATATATACGAAGAGGTAAGGAAGAGGATAGAGGACCTGATGAAAACGAAGCTCAGGAGGGTTATAAACGCTACGGGAATAGTTATAAATACGAACCTTGGAAGGGCTCCCTTAAATCCCGAGGTGCTCGAGTTCATAACAGCGATAGGGGCAGGCTACTCTAATCTCGAGTACGACCTCGAAGAGGGCGGAAGAGGCTCGAGGAACGCTCACGTGGAAGATTATTTAAAAGAGCTGACCGGAGCAGAGTCGGCCTTAGTAGTGAACAACAACGCCGGAGCGGTTTTCTTAGTTCTTAACACCTTTGCAAACGGAAAGGAGGTTGTCATCTCGAGGGGTGAGCTGGTGGAGATAGGAGGAAGTTTCAGGATACCTGACATAATGAGGGCTTCCGGAGCAATCTTGAGGGAGGTGGGAACTACCAACAAAACGAGACTGAGCGATTACGAGGGAGCAATAAACGAAAGCACCGCTCTCCTTATGAAGGTTCACAGGAGCAACTTCTACATGGAAGGGTTTGTCGATGAGGTGGATCCTAAGGAGCTATCCGGGCTTGGCAGGAGATACAAGATACCCACATACTACGATGCGGGAAGCGGTCTACTTATGGATCCTGAAGCGCTGGGCATTCCTTCACGGGAGCCGAGTTTTAAGGAGTGTATCTTGGCAGGAATAGACGTGGTTTCCGGAAGCGGAGATAAACTCTTGGGAGGTCCTCAGGCTGGGATAATAGTGGGAAGGAGGGCTTACCTCGAGGGAATAAAGAAAAATCCGATGGCAAGGGCTTTGAGGATAGACAAGCTGACTCTCGCTGGGCTCGAGATGACTCTCAGATTGTATCTCGAGGGGAGGTATGGTGAGATACCTGTCGTAAGGATGCTCTCCGAAGGGGAGGAGATTCTCAAGAGAAGGGCTAAGAAGCTCTTTAGGCTTCTGAAAAACTTAGAAGGGTTCGAGACCGAAATTGTGAAGGATATAGCCAAGCCCGGAGGGGGATCGCTTCCGGAGCTTGAGCTTCCGACCTACTGCGTGGCGGTAAGGCACAAGGATCTTTCTGTAGAGGAGCTTAGCAAGAGGCTAAGATCGGCCGATCCACCGGTTATAGGGAGGATAAGGGAGGATAAACTCCTCCTCGACATGAGAACCGTATCTGATAAAGAACTTGAGGATATAAGGAAAGCTCTTATTTCAGCTCTATGAGGGCGAGCTTCTTCCCGAATTCGTAGTTTCGATTTTATCAAAGGAAGGAGTGGCAAAGGTTCCAAAAACTCTAAAGAACCGAGCTTTCGATAACATTAAACTTTTAAACATGGTGGAACTTCTCAAACTTGTTCGTTCTTCGGGTTGAGCGGCCAAGCTGGGTCCGGGTGACCTGCGGGAGATCTTAGAGGGCTTGGATGTTTACACGGACGAGCGTACGCTCGTGTCCATAGGGGATGATGCGGGAGTCTACGAACACAACGGCACCGTCTGGGTTCATACGGTTGATTTCATAACACCTATACTCAACGATCCCTACCTCTGGGGAGCGATAAGCGCCGCAAACTCCCTCAGCGACGTTTACGCCATGGGAGGGACTCCCTTAAACGCTCTCGCTATAGTGGGTTTCAACAACTGTGATCTTGACGTGAGCGTTTTTAAAGAGGTCATGAGGGGGGCGGTGGATAAACTGAGGGAGGCCAAAACCGTTCTCCTCGGAGGACATACGATAGACGACAAGGAGCCCAAGTTCGGTCTTGCCGTTGCAGGGGTGTGTCTTGATGGGAGATACGTAACCCAGAGCGGAGCCAAACCGGGACAGCTTCTCGTTCTTACCAAGCCCGTGGGAACAGGAATACTCGTGAAAGGTGTAAAGGAGGGACTGCTCGAGGAGAAGGACATAAGCGATGCGATAGAGAATATGCTCACACTGAACGATAAGGCGAAAGACCTGATGCTATCTCTTGGAGCTACCTCCTGCACGGACGTCACTGGTTTTGGGCTCTTAGGGCACGCCTGGAACCTATGCATGAACTCTGAGGTAGGTGCGAGAATAGAGTTTGACAGAATTCCCATATATGAGCTGTCGGTAGAACTTGTTAAGAGGAAGGTTTATCCTAAGGGAGCTATAGATAACCTGAACTTTGTAAGAGAACATCTGAGGAGCGATCTGGATCTCTGGAAGCTTATCCTGCTTTCCGATCCGGTCACGTCGGGAGGACTTCTTTTCACGATCGATAGGGAAAAGGAAGATTATTTGCAGAGCAAAGCTAAGGAACTCGGCGTTGACTTCTGGATCGTAGGAGAGGTTTTACCTGAGAGGATCTTAGAGGTGGTTTGATTGGCTTCCCTACCTGACAGCTCTTTCAAAATTTGAACAGGTCTTATAAATTTCTACTAACGGCTGGCGGGTATCTGAAGTTTGCGGAGCGAATTTGGGCGGAGGCGTAAGCCGAAGCCAAATACCCGCTTGTTATCTGCCGTTGCGCCCATTATGTAACCTCCTTATTGTTGTTATTAAGTCCTCTTCCGACCTTTCAACATCCAACATATTGTAATAGATTACCTTTGTTTGTTTCCCTTTGAATGTAAACGATTCAGTATGGGTCTCACCTGACCAAGAAGGGTAGATAAGTATGCTGTTCGTTACATTATATCTTTCAGCATAAACTAATACTTGGTAAAAGTCATCAGTTGTTGGCTCGTTTTTATATTTTGCATCCGCTATAATTATGGCATTGCCGTTTTTTAGAATTAAATAATCTGGTTCAATTTCGTATTTCAATGTATTATCGAACAGTGGTCGTTTCTGGTATCTTTTTACTTTATATTGTTCATTTAGCTTTTCCCTAAGCACATTATAAATGTACTCTTCAAAAACTTTATTCATATCAACTACAAATGATTTTACTTTAACCTCTTTTGCTGATTTAATGTCTAATGTTGAATGTGTAATAAAAAACATACACAAATTAAGTATATCATAATAATAACTCCTGCTATTTGGAAGAGTTTGATAGGTGATTGCTTCTTCAATCTCATTCACAAAGTCAATACCTCGTGGTAAAGGAATACCTTCAAACCACCTGTATTTTTCAAAGAAGCTGTTTCTTATTTCGCCTCGCAACGAATGAGAATATAGAGATAAAAGCATCCACAAAGTAAATTTTATTGCTTTATTTTCAGGATTGTCTTTAGATAACTCAAAATTTCCACAAACAACTTTTGATTTATTCCCTTTTAGCCAACTATTTATTGTTTCCTTAACCAACAATTTACCTTTTACTAGTGTATCTTGAGTATAATATTGTGATGTTTTCAGAAAGCCAAATCTTTTTATCTTCTCTAACTCAACTAAGAGAACATATATCAGAAAATGAAAAACGTTAGGATATTCTTTTGCGTATCTTCTCCCAACTTGCACAATTTCCTTTAAGTCCTTTATAGATACTCTTCTTCCCTGAGCTTTGTAAAGTATGTAAAGAAAATTTTCTATTGGGGCTTTTGGATTAACTGTTATTATAATCTCTTCACTTATGGGTAAAATGCCAACATAATTCTTTGCTTTAATTCTTACTCCAGCTGGAGAAACATCAGTTATATCAATGAATGGTCTGATATCTGAGGAGATGCTCCTGAGTGGCAAAAAAGGGTTATCCCTAAATTCTGGTAATTCCCCAATATCTTGCCATTCTTTGAGATCAATCCTCAAGTTCAAGTCCCTCCCAGTATATCTCTCTGATTTTTTCATAGACATCTTTCTTCAAATCAGTGAAATACTCTTTCAAAAGAAAAGAGAGTTGATGCTCCCATAATAGTTTCAGGTCTTGCTTGGACTTTACATCTTTGAAGTAGGCATGCCCCAATGGATAGAATTCCTGTATTTTCTCAAAAACCTCTATGATTTTTTCAATTAAATCATTTTCTACTCCATTTTCTTTTAGTATTTTTCTTAAAACATTTGTGTCAGGCCCAACTTCAAAAAATTTAAACCGTCTCATTAAGGCAAAGTCTATATCTACTGTGGACTTGTCCAAGGTATTCATAGTGCCGATGATGTATAGGTTTGTGGGAATTGTAAAACTCTCTCTTGAATATAGCAATTTAACAACTTCTTTTCTGTATTCAAGAGCAGAAAATATCTCTCCAAATACTTTTGATAAATCCGCCCTGTTAATCTCGTCAATTATAAGGACATAATTCTTATCCGGATTACTTTTTGCTTCTTTACACAATTTCTTAAAAATCTTGCCTTCAATTTTGAAGGCTATTTGTCCAGTCTCTTTATCTACCTCAGGGAAAATGCCCTCTACAAAATCTTCATATGAATAGGAGGGGTGAAATTGGACAAATTCGATGTTGTTCGGATCATTGGCTATGGCAAATGCCAACCCCTTAGCGTAGTATGTTTTACTTGTTCCCGGTGGTCCATAGAGAATAACTTGTTTGTAGTTCTGTATAGATTCAAAGATTTCTTTCATTCTTGGGTCTTCTAAATCTATTTCTGGAATGGGTGCAACCTCACGAGGTGGATTCCATACTTCAAGACATATCTCCATGGCATCAAGAAGGTCATCCCAGTCGGTAATGTATGTTCTCAATCTGGCTTTATACGCTCTAAGATAGTTGTTAAGGACATAATCTAAATAATCTCTTTTGATATTAGAGGGGCAATATGGATTATTTACGATAACCTTTACAACTCTTGGTTTTTCCTTATGCTGCTTATAGAGTTCTCCTAATACCTTAGGGTCATCTGTGGTTCGAGCGAGAGAAATAGCCTCTCTTTCCTCATGTGGAACATAAACAACTTTTCTTGCATAACCTCCCAAATTTTTGTCACACATCCAGTGGCAGAACATATCAAATATATCAAAATCAAAGAACTCTAGAATATCTTGAGATACTGTCTCAATAAACTTTTTTAATTTATCATTATTTTCTAGATATTCATCAAGCAATGTGGAAATTCTAACCCCTTCTCCATAAAAATTCCTTGAAATGAAGTGAACAGTGTCAACAGTTTTATTATTTATAATTAGAAAGTCATTTTTTAATGGGTAAAGTATTGGTGTTATAAATCCTGTCTGAAATCCTTTGCTATACTCACTCTCCACAAACAGCTTTATTGCCCTTTTTTGAGTCTCAACATCATCATTTTCAACTAAAGTTTCAATTAGATTAAATATTGCTTCGGCAACATTTGACCAGTTATCTGAAGTTTGCCATCCAGCATTTTCAAACCATGATTTAATATCCTTTGTAACAACACCCCATATACTTGTTCTATATCCTCTTTTTTCGTTAGGTTCGTTAATCTGATACGGAAGCAACCTATACAAAACTAAATCTGTAATATCTTCTTTCCTACTCTTCTTTTCTTTGATTTCGTTAAAAACCTTTCTGACCTCTTCCCTTTCTTTTTCATATCTTTCTAAATGCTCCTTTCCACGCTCAGTATTGAGATACTGTTGTTTAAATTCCTCCACTATTTTTTTAAGTTCTTCTTTCTTCAAATTATTCATAATTATCACCTCCAGAATTTAAGCCAAGAAGTTTGTTAAGTTCTTCCATTGCTTGAATGTGGAGCTGTAAAGATTCATCTATTACCGAAAAGTAATTTTTCAAATTATTCACAAGAATTCTGATTTTATCCTCTGAAAATTTAGGTATTGGAATTTTAGTTATTTGTTTAGGGTAGAGATGAGTTTGGCCGCTTGGACCCAAAGCTATCTTATCAAGCACTTCCTGCATTACTGGCTGTAGAAATAATCCTAAGATGAGCCATCTTTTTATTTCGTCAGATTCTCTATATATAAGCAATTCACCAGAACACACAGCTTTCAAATCATGGAGAAATATACCTACTCTTCCTATTGACCCTTTTCCAGTAGCTACAAAGATAATATCTCCATATTCTATAGCAAAGTTTTTGTAATTTTTATCAAAGTCAGTTTCATCAATGTAGCTTTTCTCACCTTTTATCTCTATTCTTCCGTCTTGGAGAATGTTTCTAACCTTTACCACAAATACACCTGAATTCTTATATTCCTTTTCACTCGGAGTTTTCCCTCTTAGAAATTTGCTTTCTTCCAAAAAGAAACAACCTATTTGCTGGACATTTTCAATAATTTGCTTGATCCATTTTGAAAAATATTGAGGATCTACTCTGCCAATCCTTTTAGCATCCTGAATCCTCACAATAGTGGAAATCTCTTTTTTATATCTTATTAACCTCTCAGTATCAGGTAAAATTTCCGCGTAAATCTCCTTAATCTCCTTCCTCTTCTTCTCCGCCTCAATTTTTGCCTCTATGGCTTGCTTTAGTTTGTTGCCGATGGAATCTTGAATTTCTCGTGGAGGTAGTAAGACGGGTAAATGTTCTATATCTTTTGGATACAGATGAACAGTTTGGCCCCTTACCGAATAATTGAGCATGTATTTCCCAATCATGCTGTTAAGATAGAGGATAAGATAATAAGGATTGATTTTTTCAATATTTGGTCGCAGACGAATTAGTTCTCCTATACAAATTGCTTTCTCATTATCGTTTAAATGGACTATGGATGTATTTGTTCCGATATATCCTTCTGCATGAGCGGCAGATAGGACAAGAATATCTCCATCTTGCAGGCGTCCTTTTTCTGACGAATTGTATGCATCAATGGTAGTTCTCTCACAGTTTGTAAGATCTACAAAAAATAAGTCTGTAAGATTTGCGGGTTTTACTATTTTAACTTCCCCATCAGATGAAAGCGGTAAACCTCCTCTGCCCGAAGATGGCGGTGTTTCCAATAATTTTAGTAGAGGTAAAACATCGTAGCTATTTTCTTCGGCTATTTCTTTTACCTTTTCAATACTCCTCACTTTCCTCGGATGAACTGAGTAAGGGTCTGCTCGGTAAAACCTTTGATAATTCTGAAGCGTTGAAATTACTGAGATTTCTGATATCACTTTCATCTCCCCACCCCCTCACAAATCCGCTTTTTCAATTTCATACCTCCAGACAGGGCAGTATCCATTTTTATACCAATCGCAACACTCTTCCTCCTTAGCGTCTGGATTCTTGCACGGATCACACATTCTGCCTAAGCCAATGTAATTTCTCCAGTCACAAAGAACTTTACCCAAGTCGTTGTGATCTGGATCTGGCGGGGTATCCTGTTTATTTAATACATAACCAAGATACTGAGGTAATGAGCCGAAGATTTCGTAATCTTCAGGTGGGTTTTTCATTTTCTGATATAGAATAACTGCGGTTTTGACACCCGTTCCTGCAGCTTTAAATGCATTGTGTGGAAACTCTACAATAGCATGAATTCTTGAATTTCTGTAAAGAAATCTCCTTACATATTCGTCTTCGCTGTTGGATAAGACGCCAGTATCCACAACCGTAAAGACATACCCACCCTCCTTAACAAATCTTAAGAACTCTTCAAGAAAGACAACCTGTTTAGGTAAAGCATCTTTGAAGAGTATCGGTCTTCCAGCATCATCATAATATATAATATGCTCATCACCAGTGGAACTATCCCTTATAACCAGTTTCTTAGAATAATTATAAACATCTTCGATTGTTATCCATTCTCTCCCTAATTTCTCCTCAATCTTTTTGTACAAGAATTCACCAACCTTAGATTTTCCTCCTTCTTTTTCATAAAGAATTTTGGATGCAAGTTTCTTGATAAAGGAGTCAGGCAGCGAGTTTAAATTTAAGGATAATTCACCATATATCAGAAATTCACGGTTAAGTTTGTTTTGTAATTCCTCTACAATTTGAGTTTTAGTTTTTCCTCGCGTTGAAACACCATGTTTAGCTGCTAATGCTTTTAACAGATTGCTTGGTAGATCTTTGAATTTTATTTCATATTCTTCCTTTACCTCACTAATTCCCATCTCTCTTAGGCATTGCCTGTAAAAGTCTGCAATACCCATTCCAAATTGTTTCTCTAAAAGTTTTTCGGCAATCTCTTTACTCATATCTCCTAACCAGAGCTCAGTTGCTAATTTGTATTGACAGAGGATAAACGGATTTGTAACCATCAAATCTTGACTTCCTCTTCCAAAAGGTGGGTTGGTTATTACTAAGTCAAAACCATTCTTAATTTCTGAATGCTTATCTGACCAGCTTAATTTTATTATTTCTGCTATACTTTTAAAATCTCTTCTTCTGCTGAGTTCTTCTAAAGTATTCCACTCTAAATTTAATTTGTGGTGAAGATCAATTAATCTGTCGAGCATTACAAACAATCCTTTTATCTCTTCAGACTCTAAATCTACATCGTATTTCTCTTTCAACCCCAGAGCCACATTTGATATTTCTTCTATTTGATCGATTACCTTTAACACATCTCTTTGACGATACATCCTTTTCAGTTCGTTTATTTTTCCCTGGAGCTCCTCTAATAACTTCTGGATTAAGTCCCAATAGACCAAAAACCCATACCAGTTCAATGAGTCTGCATTTTCTATGTTAGCAGCTCCATCACCGTGGAAAATCATGTTCCACGCCGCCCAACTTGCGACATCTGGGCTTATATCTATTCC
This sequence comes from Hydrogenivirga okinawensis, assembly GCF_055385515.1. Lineage (NCBI taxonomy): Bacteria > Pseudomonadati > Aquificota > Aquificia > Aquificales > Aquificaceae > Hydrogenivirga > Hydrogenivirga okinawensis. The sequence continues at coordinate 1,641,366 of NZ_AP042386.1, forward strand.
AAAAATCTTATTTGAATAAATTTCTTGTATGTATTTATCAGATAAATTATACTCTCTCTTTAGTCTATTTACCCAGTGAACTAAGTATCGGGCTGAGCCACAGCAGGGATCGCAAACTGATAAATTAGAAAACTCAACGGAACTTTTCTCAAAAAGAGACCCGACTATTTCTACTACTGTAAGAATAATATTTTTTGGAGTAAAGAATCGCCCCTCTTTTTTATCAAACACTCCGCTGTGAGCAGCCAAAGTTTCAAAAAGAATTCCAATAAAATCCTCTTCCCTCTCCAATCCTCTTAAGAAACTGTCAGCTCTAAGAATTCTTTGTTTTGCTCTCTATTTTAGCGTCTGGAAGTCTATCAGGACTTATTGCATTTAAGGAATCGTTTATTAAACGTTCCAATAATGGATTTAGATTTGAATGTTCTCTTCTAATTTTTTGTAGTGTTTGTTCCATCATCCTTCTATCTAGTCTTTGCAGTTCATTTCTTAGGTCATTTATTGGGTCAGTACTTCCTGATTTTTTCTTTTCTTTGTATTTATCCAATATCGTCAGCATTAGAGGCAGCAAGATTTTTGTGTCCCCTATTTCTTTATATAGGAAGTCATGGACTTTCTGGATTTCTGTAACCAAACTCATTTTTCATTCCTCCTATATTCATTTTTGATTGGCATAATGGCAGATAACTCGTTTATATCCGCATTGCGGATATCCTGATGATTTAGTGGTATATACGCAATATTGCGTATATACATCCCTCTGGGTGCAATCATGGTTTCCTCCCTTTAAAAAATGTGTCAATAGGGCTTTTTGTACTTGCTATGCCTGCTTTACTAACATGTGTATAAATCTCCGTTGTTTTACTACTTTTATGTCCGAGTATCTTCTGAACATATCTTAAATCAACACCACTTTCAAGGTTTCCTTCCCTTGTAGTTTTTAAATATTTTGCGGTCTCTTCTAGTGTCATTATTTCAGAGAGACCTTTCATCATAAGGTTAACTCCCTCATATGATGATTGATATATAGCAAAGGAAGGCAAAAAGTCAAGTTCCTTCGTGCGGGCAAGTCGGAAGGAGGCTCTGAAGGAGTTCGAAACAGACATCATATTGGCTCCGGGGGAGGGATTCGAACCCCCGACCAGGTGGTTAACAGCCACCCGCTCTGCCAGCTGAGCTACCCCGGATGCAGAAATTAAATTTTATCCCTCACACCCTTAAAAATCAAGGTCGTAGTCCTCGTCTGAAAAGCTCTCCTCTTCTTCGAAAACGTCCTCCTCTATCTGAGATGCAGGCGTTGCTAAGGAGGCAAACTTGGCGAACTCCTTTATGAAGGCGACCTTTATTATCCCTGTGGGTCCCTGCCTCTGCTTGGCAACTATTATCTCCGCAATCCCCTTCTCCTCGGGAGAGGGATTCTTCTTGTAGTACTCAGGTCTGTGGAGGAAGATTATTAGATCCGCGTCCTGCTCTATTTGACCGCTTTCTCTTAGGTCCGCGAGCTGAGGTCTCTTGTCACTCCTGTGCTCCACCTGCCTTGAGAGCTGTGCGAGGGCTAAGACGGGTAAGGAGAGCTCCTTGGCGAGGGCTTTGAGGTTCCTCGAGATCTCGGCGACCTCCTCCTGACGGGAGGACTTCCTCACGGGAGACCTCAGCATCTGAAGGTAATCGATAGCCACAAACTCTACACCTCTCTCTTTCTTAAGCTTCCTCGCCTTCACTCTGAGCTCTGTTGTCGTAAGGGAAGGGGAATCGTCTATATAGATCTCGGACTTGGAAAGCTCCAAGGCGGCGGTTAGGAGCTTCTCTCTCTCCTCTTCAGTAACGAAGCCGGATCTTAGCTTCTGGAGGGGAACCTCAGCCATACTCGATAGGAGCCTCATAACGAGCTGCTCTTTACTCATCTCTAAGGAGAAAATGGCTACGGGTTTCTCTTCTACGAAGGCAACGTGGTGGACGAGGGTGAGCATAAAGGATGTCTTACCCATTCCCGGCCTTGCCGCCAGAACAACCAAGTCGGAGGGATGGAAACCGGTGGTCATCATATCGAGTTCTGTGAATCCTGTCGAGAGCCCGGTTACAAGCCTCTCGGTCTCTCTGAAGTTGTCTATCATCTTTATCACTTCGTTAGCTACGTCCTTTATATGGTGGTAGTGGGTTACGGTGGTCTTCTCTGATATCTCGAATATCTTCGACTGGGCTATCTCTATTATCGTATTGAAGTCCTGAAGCTCCTTTATATCCTTGATCAGGTTCATGGAGAGCTCAAGGACGGATCTCAGTCCTGCCTTCTCCTTGACTATCCTGCAGGCGGTTTCCAACGTGTTTATTGGAGCGGCTTCTTCGTAAATCCCCAAGATCCAGTCGAAGGGGAGCCTCTCCTCAAGACCCTCCTTCCTTATATAGTCTCTCAGGACCACCTCGTCCCAGTTGTTTCCGTGCTCCTGCCAGAGCTTGACGATTATGGAAAAGAGGAGCTTGTGCTCTTCTATGTAAAAATCCTCTTCCGAGAGGTACTCCAAAACCGTGGGTATGTTATCTGGGTCGGCGAGCATAGTTCCGAGAACCGATCTCTCAGCCGACTCGTCGTAAGGGGGTTTTATATTGAGAGAGAGCATACTAATAACTTAATCCTTTACCGCCACCACCTCTATCTCTATTTCGGCTCCGAGAGGGAGCTCTTTAACTCCCACCGTCACCCTCGCCGGCTTGGGTTCCACATCTTTGAAAAATTCCTCGTATAGTTCGTTGAATATCCCGAACTTACTAAGGTCGGTAAGATATATGGTGACCTTCACTACATTCTCCTTGGAATATCCTGCAGCCTCGAGAACAGCCTCCACGTTCGATAGAACCTGCTTCGCCTGATCTTCAAACCCTTCCCTGAGCCTGTTAGTTTCCGGATCTATCCCTATCTGTCCAGAGAGGTAAAGGGTATTTCCTACCTCTACAGCTTGGGAGTAGGGACCTACCGGTTTGGGAGCCTTTTCAGTGTGCACTGCCCTTTTCATTCTTCCTTCACCCCCCTAAAGCTCAAACTTCTTTATGTTGTTCTCTATACTCTCCGTGCTCTTAGATATCTCGGTTATGTTGTCCCTGATTGTATCAACCGCCCTGCTCTGCTCCTCCATAGCGGTGGCTATAGCGTCTATTGCGGTGGCTATTTCTTTGGTAACCTCATCTATCTTAAGGTAGCTCTCCACCACCTCCTCGGATGCGTTCTTGCCTTCCTCAACGGTTCTGAGAGCCCTCTCAACAAGCTCGGATATTTCCTTGGCGGCGTTCCCCGATATCTCCGCGAGCCGGCGGACCTCATCCGCAACAACTGCGAAACCTCTCCCCACCTCTCCCGCCCTCGCAGCCTCTATCGCCGCGTTCAGGGCAAGGAGATTGGTCTGCTCCGCTATGTTTATTATCGTCTCCGTTATGGAGTTTATATTCGCGCTCACATCAACTATGCGATTTATAGCAGAGTGCATAAGCTCTACCTTGTTCTTGCCGTCGTCTATAGTGTCTTTCATATCTATGGATATGTTCCTCGCTTTCAAGGTTTCCTCCGATATCTGCCTTATAGCCTCGGAGGTTTCATCTACGGAGGTAACTATGCCTGAAAGGTTGGAGGTAACCGTTACTATGTCCTCCCTTATCTGGAGCAGAGCCTTTTGCAAATCGTCAAGGGAGCTGTTTATATACTCTGCAAGCTCCTTAAGATCCCCGCTGAACTCCTCTTCTATCCTCTTTCTCAGATTACCTTTGGAAACCGCCTCCATAACTCCCTTTATCGAATCCATAGCCCTCTGTAGGTTATCTAAGGAGGTGTTTATGCTATCCACCAAGATCTTTACATCACCGCGGAAATCCCCCTCAATCTTATGCCTGAGCCTACCCTTCGCCACCTCCTTCATTATCTCAGCCAGGTTGTGGACCACCGAACCTATGTTAGTGAGCATGTCAATTACCGCCTTCTCAAGGTGGTAGAACTCATCCTTTACGTCGCTCAAAGAGCCTTGCACTTTGAACTCCATCCTGCGTGCTATGTCAACCACCTTCCCTACAACGTCCTCTATTCTGGTGTTTACGGAGCGGAGCGTTCTGTGCACAAAGATATACACCCCTAAGAAGACCGCAACAGAAAGAACAACAACGGAAACGAACTTAACGAGGGACGATCTGCTCAACGCTACTGCGAAGTTCCGCACATCGGAGAGCATTTTGTCCTCAATTTCCTTGAGGATATTTATCTTCTCGGTTTGAATTTGAAACCAGTGTTCCGCATCCACCCCGTAGTCGGACCCCTTAGAGAAGGCGAGCCTTTCAAGTTCGAACGCCCTGACGAACTCCTCCCGCCGCGAGTATTCCTTAAAGAGCTCTATGTATTCCTCGGGAGCAACGTCTGAAAAGGACCTCATGTGAGCCTTTTCCCTGCCGTCTATCTCCTTGTATCTCGCCAGTATGTTGGTGTCCAAGGAGTCCTTCCCGAAGACCACGCTGACGAGGGCTCTCTTTATACCCGCGGTGTCCTTCGCATAGGAGAACTCCTTGAGGGCTATCACCCTCGCCACAGCATCTACATCCTGCAGGTACCTCGTAGCCGTACCTACAAGTCCTATCAGATCCTCGTTTATAGCGGTGTAGTACTGGACTACGTCCCCTACCCGAATTGCGAAGTTGTCCACCCTATCCCTGACGGAGTTCAGTTCTTCAAGCTCATAAGAGATCCTGTCCAGAACCTCCTTGGCTCTGGGTGGGAGCTTAATCCTTTTCGCTACCTCTCTGAACTCCTTGAGGCGCTTATCCGTCTCGGTCCGTTGTTTCGGTAGCTTATCGCCGAACTTCTTACCCCCGCTACCCACGAAGCCGGCACTCATCCCCCTCTCCTTTTGAAGTTCATGAACGAGCAACAGGGCACCCTTGGCAAGCTCGGAAATCTCGATAACCTTCTTTGAAGAGTTGTAATCAGACCAGAACTTTACGGAAAGAATGAGCGAAAAGAGGAACATGAACAACAGAGGTAAAGCTACAGAAAAGGTTATTTTCCTTTTCAAACTCATGCTTTGAATTATATAGTATCGTGATTTTACCTCCGCTTTCAGAGGGTCCGCCAAACTCAGTTCCGCCCTATACCTGCGGTAGAGCCGTATTGAACGGGCTAAGATTTACTTTCGGAAGGTTTGTCAGGTTCCGTGAAGAAGGCGAAGTATGCCATTAAGAGTAAAACCACAAGCGCGCTCAGAGGAATGAACCAGTCTTTTATCATTATTCATCCCCCCTAACTTTTTACCTCAATATGGTTCTACTTTACCCTCCTCCAGTTCTCTGAGAGACTTCAAAGAGGGCTCGGACAGCTCTGCATTTCTTATTTTTGCAAGACCTCCCTCATAAGGATAGGGCGGAACTGCCTTTAGGAAAGCGTATATGGCGGAAGACATCGGAATGCCGAGCTTCCTGACTATTCTTTCTGCTTCCCTCTTGGTTTCTTCGTCCACCCTTAAGAACTTTTTGGATACCGTAGTTGAAGATCTGCTTAAGTGGGTATGCAGGGAACAACCGTTGTCTGCGAGATATAACCTTCACAAACTCAAAGGTAATTTGCGGGATATATGGGACATACATCCTAAGCATGATCTGATCTTGCTCTTCAAGGGTTCTCTTTCGGAAGTTTTCAAGTAAAAGGAGCTTGGAGTTTGCTGATTACTTTAGAACGTCTTACACTAAACAGGAAAGAGGAGGGGCGGGAGGAACAGGGATCAGTCAACGGGTTTTGCATCGACTACGTCGTCTCCTCCTTCTTTCTTACCTTCCTCTCCTCCCGCCTGCTTGCCTGCGCCTTCGTACATTTTGGCTCCTATCTTGGAGGAGACCTCTAAGACCCTGTCGGTCATGGACTTGATCCTTTCTATGTCCTCCGCTTCCTGTATCGTCTTCTTAGCCTCCTCTATGACGGACTCCGCCTCTTTGACGTCCTCCTCGGAAAGCTTGTCCCTGTTCTCCTTGAGTATTTTCTCGAGGTTATAGATGAGCTGGTCTAATTGGTTCTTGCTCTCTATGAGCTCCTTCTTCTTCCTGTCCTCCTCCGCGTGGGCTTCCGCCTCCTTTACCATCTTCTCTATCTCCTCCTGCGTCAGACCGGAGGAGGGCTGTATCCTGATGGACTGCTCCTTACCCGTTCCGAGATCCTTGGCGGTAACGTGTAGTATTCCGTCCGCGTCTATGTCGAAGCAGACCTCTATCTTGGGAACTCCCCTCGGTGCGGGAGGTATTCCTGTAAGGTAGAACTTACCGAGGGACTTGTTATCTTTTGCTAAGGGTCTCTCTCCCTGAAGGACGTGGATCTCCACCTCCGTCTGGTAGTCCGCGGCGGTCGTGAAGACCTCACACTTCTTGTAGGGTATGGGCGTGTTCCTCGGTATCAGAACGGTCATTACACCTCCGTAGGTCTCCACTCCGAGGGAGAGGGGTGTAACGTCAACGAGGAGTATCTCCTTGACTTCTCCGGAGAGGACTCCCGCCTGTATTGCAGCACCTACGGCGACCACCTCGTCAGGGTTCACCCCCTTGTGGGGCTCTTTACCGAAAAACTCCTTTATCCTCTGCTGGACGAGGGGTATCCTCGTTGATCCTCCGACGAGAACTATATCGTCTATGTCTTCGGGCTTTAGCTTGGCGTCCTCGAGGGCTTTCTTGACTATGTCCATGGTCCTGTCGATGAGATCCTTTATCATCTCCTCAAGTCTCGCCCTCGTGAGCTTCTTCTGGAGGTGGAGGGGCTGATTTGTATTGGGATCTATCGTTATGAAGGGGAGATTGATCTCCGTCTCGAGCTTGAAGGAGAGTTCCTTCTTGGCCTGCTCGGAAGCCTCCTTGAGCCTTTGGAGGGCGGTCTTGTCCTTCCTGAGATCTATCCCCGTCTCCTTCTTGAACTCCTCTATGAGCCACTCCATTATTCTCTCGTCTATATTCGCACCGCCGAGGTGGGTGTCTCCGGAGGTGGCTTTGACCTCTATAACTCCTTCCCCACCTTCTAAGATGGAAACGTCGAATGTTCCGCCTCCGAAGTCGTAAACCAAGATCTTGACGTCGGACTTCTTATCAAGTCCGTAAGCTAAGGCTGCTGCGGTTGGCTCGTTCAGAATTCTGAGAACCTCAAGACCAGCTATCTTTCCCGCGTCCTTGGTAGCCTGTCTCTGTCTCTCGTTGAAGTAGGCGGGAACGGTTATGACTGCCTTAGTTATCTTCTCACCCAGATACGCCTCGGCAGCCTCCTTTAGCTTCCTGAGAACGTGGGCTCCCACCTCCTCCGGACGGACTATCTTACCCGCGTTGGGAACGTCAAAGGCGGCATCTCCCTTGTCGTCCGCAACCACCTTGTAAGATACCCTCTTGGCTTCGTCCTTTACCTCGTCGAACTTCCTGCCTATGAACCTCTTGGACTCATATATGGTGTTTTCAGGATCGAGAACTGCCCTTCTCTTGGCGGGTTCTCCGACGAGTATCTCTTTCTCTTTGGTCCATGAGACCACCGAAGGTGTTAACCTCGCTCCCTCCTGGTTTGGTATAACGACAGCCTCGTCCCCCATCATAACAGCCACAACGGAGTTCGTGGTCCCGAGGTCTATTCCAAGGATCTTCTCAGCCATCTTTCCACCTCCTCTCTTACTATGTGTCAATTATTTTAAACCTTTAGTGATTTTGTGTCAAGTTTTATGAAAATAGCTTTATTAAGCTCTTCTTCAGGCAGGGTAAGGCACCGTTAAGCTTGGAGCAAATAGGCTTTTAGTCTTTATCTATTATCGAATTGATCAGTTTATCTATATCGAGGATTTCCATTAAACCGTACTCGGTTTGGGCTACGTTGCTTATGTAGGTGCTGTACCTTCCCACCATGGGGTTGGGTTCGAGTCTTTCCTGAGGAACCCTTATAACACCTACTATGCTGTCCACCAGCACGCCAGCCTTTCCGTGTGGTGAGTCGAGAACTACTATCCTGGTCGGTTCCCTGCTCTCTGAAAGCCCAAGAAGCTGTTTCAAGGAGAGCACAGGTATGATCTCACCTCTCAGATTTATTACCCCAACGAGGTAAGAGGGAGTGTACGGAACTTTTACTATTTCTAAAACCTTCGATATCGTAAGTATCTTTTTCAGAGGTATACCTATCAGCTCTCTTTCCAGAGAAATTCCCAAGAACTCTTCAAAGTTCGTAAAGACTCTTTCTGGGCTCGTTTCACCTACAGGCATTAACTCAGCCATATCACACACCTCACAAGAGCGCTAAGCTTCTCATTTCCCTCTTTAAAATTCCATCGAGGTCGAGGATCAGAACCACCTTTCCGTCTCCCGTTATGGTGGCTCCCGATATTCCCTGAACCTCACCGACTATCTTTCCGAGAGGCTTCACCACCACCTCCTCATCACCGAAGAGGTCCTCAACCGTAAAGGCTACCTTCTGGCTCCCTACCTGAGAGACTATTACGTAGCCTACGTTTCCGCTTCCCATCTCCAAAGCTTCCCCGAGGTTTATGAGCGGGATAGTCAGCTCCCTCAGAATGAGAACCTCCTTCCCCGACACGGTGGTTATCTGGGCGTCCTCCCCCTGAATTATCTCGAGTACGGAGTATATCGGGATGGCGAAGTATCTTCCGTTCACCGAGACGAGCAGTGAGCGAATTATTCCTACGGTCAGAGGGAAGGAAAGGACTATCCTCGTTCCTTTTCCCCTCTCCGTCTCTATATCTATCATTCCCCTGAAGGCGGAGACCGTGTTCATGACAACGTCCATCCCCACGCCCCTTCCCGAGACCTGAGAGACCCCCTCGGCAGTGGAAAAGCCGGGGTGGAATATGAGAAAGAGTATGTCCTTCTCAGTCATCTTCTCCGCCCTGTCGGGACTGATCAGTCCACGTTCGAGGGCTTTTTGTTTTACCTTTTCCGTATCTATACCCCTCCCGTCGTCGGACACCTCTATATAAATTCTGTCTCCATGGTAGTAAGCGCTAAGCTTAACCGTTCCCTTCCTCGGCTTCCCGAGCCTTTCCCTCTCGTCAGGAGGCTCTATCCCGTGATCGACAGCGTTCCTTATGAGGTGTATAAGAGGCTCCTCGAGTTTCTCCAAGACCGTCTTGTCCATCTCTGCATCTTCTCCTTCTAAGACGAGCTCAACCTCTTTGCCAAGCATCCTCGCTAAATCTCTGACGACCCTCGGAAACTTCTGGAAGAGCCTCTTCACCGGTTGCATCCTCGTCTTCATCACAGCGAGCTGAAGATCCCCCACTATCCTGTCGAGGGAGGAGAGCACAGTTTCGAGCTCGTCCATCGTCTTTGAGTAGGTTTCCTCTCTTACCCTCTGGAAGACCCTCAAAAGTCTGTTTCTCTCAAGAACGAGCTCCCCAACAAGGTTCATTAGATCCTCTACCTTCTTGATATCGAGCCTTACTATCTTTTCCCCCTCAGACTTTACAGGAACCTCTCTCTTAGGAGGGGTTTCCTTCTTATCTTCTTTCTTCTCTTCCCGTGCCTCTTCCTTGGTTTCTTCCCGTGTTTCGTCTAAGGCTTCTATCATTTTCTCTTCAGCCTCCCTCTCCTTCTCTTCAGAGGGTTTTACTTCACTAGAGCTCAGGATCTTATCTAACTCCTCAATAAGCTCGGATGGCCTCTCGTCCGGGGGAAGAAGTATAAGCTCTTCAAGAATCTCCTCTATAGGTTTCCCCTTGAGGTGAGAGAATCCGTACTTTTCAAGGAGCTTGTCTATGCTCTCCTCTTCCTTCCTTTCGGTTTTAGAAACTTCTCCGCTTTCAAGCTCCCTGAGCTTTCTAACCAGATCCTCGGGAACGTCTACATCTTCCCCCGCCTCATATCTCGGTAAAGCGGATCTTATAAAGTCCACTGCCTCGAGGATCGCATCGTTTATCTCTGGAGTCAATGTAAGCTCTCCACTTCTAAGCTTTCCAAGAACGTCCTCCGCAGCGTGAGCTACCTCCACTACTGCCTTTAGACCCAGGAACCCGGCTCCGCCTTTCAGCGTGTGCATCGCTCTGAAGGTGGCGTTAAGCAGTTCTTCGTTGGTAGGGTCCTTCTCGAGCTCTAAAAGGTTCTCCTCCACCTTCTGGAGGTTCTCCTCAGCCTCAACGACGAACTCGCTAAAGATCTCTCTCATCTCGTCGCTTATCATGGTTTACTCCCCTTTCCGAGTTTGTTAACCAGCTCTAAGAGTTCTTCAGCGTCGAACTTCACTATAAAACCGTCGGCGTTCACTCTGAAAGCTCTCTGTCTATTGCTTTCATCGCTCAATGTCGTGTTCACTATGACAGGGAGCCCCATAAGACCCACGGTTTCCTTTATTTTTTTAGTGAGGGTAAGTCCGTCCATGTTGGGCATCTCTATGTCCGTTATAACAAGCTGTATGTAATCGGTTATAGGTTTTCCTTCACTCTTAGCCTTCTCAAAGTAATTGTTCAGAACGTTCCAAGCCTCGAGACCGTCCTCCGTCTCTATTACCTTATGTCCTGCGGACTCGAGTATATCCTTCACTATCTTCCTTGCTACCGCAGAGTCTTCCGCAACGAGAATCGTATAAGTCTCCTTAGTTTCTTTGGCTTCTTCCCTTGCCTCAGCTTCGCGGAACACCTTGAGGAGCCCTATGTCGTGGAGTATCCCTTCAAAGTCTAAGATTATTAGGAGCCCGTCTTCCGTATCTACTACACCGGTGATCCTCCCTCCCAACTTCTGGTTCAACGTGTCGGGAGCCTTCTTTATATCGCTCCAAGAAATCCTTCTTATTCTCTTGGCATCGTGTACTATAACACCCACATTCTCCCGGAGAAACTCCAAATGTAGGAGGAACCTCTTCCTTTCGGGAGGCTCATCTATGCCCATCCACCGGGCGAGGCTTATCACCGGTATCAGCTTACCCCTTATCTCCGCCATACCCTCTACTTCCGGAGGCATGTTGGGGACCTTGGTGATTTGAGGCATTCTCAGGACTTCCCTAACCTTCGCCACGTTCACACCGAAGATCCACTCGTAAGTTCCCTCTGGAACATCCTCATAAAGGCGAAAATCAACTATTTCCAGCTCGTTCTTACCGGTCTCAAGGATATCAGGCATTCCGTAGGACTTATCCGGTTTCATTTTCGTCCTCCGAAGATACCGACTCTGCTATCTTGTCCACTATGGTCTTTATCTCTTTGGAGAGCTTTGAGGTGTTGTCCGCCAGCTTCCTGAACTCCGACGCCACAACGGCAAAACCTTTCCCGGACTCCCCTACTCTCGCAGCCTCGATCGCGGCGTTCAGGGCGAGGAGGTTTGACTGCTTGGCTATCTTCATAAGGCTTTCGGTCAACTTCGAGAGTTCATCTATATACTTGGCGCACTCGTTCATTTTTTAACCTCCCTGCTTAAAAATATTTAATCGTTTTCCGAAAGGTATATTTAAATTTTGATATGGCAGATGAAGAGTTCCTTTCTCAGGAGGAGATAGACCTTCTGCTTCAGACCCTCGGTAAGGAAGAGGGAGGAGAGAAGGCGGAGGTAGAGTACAAGCCCTTTGACATAAACCAGCTCGAGAGGATACTTCCTACAAGGCTTGTAAAGCTCGAACAGATACTCAACCAATGGATAGCCTCGGTTACCTCGGAGCTAAGAGGTATAGTTTTCAACTTGGATACCATATCTGTGAAGGAGATAAAGACGGAGAAGATATCGGACTTCGTCCTTAAGATACCTCTGCCTGCAGCCATTGCGGTTCTGAACGTCGAGGCTCTGAACGGTAGGATGTACTTAGTCTTAGATACGAGGCTGATCTACACGATAATAAGCATAATCTTCGGAGGACCGGCACAGCCCTACAAGGTGGAGGGAAAGAGCTTCACCAAGTTTGAGCTTAGGATAATCCGCAACCTCGTTGATATACTCGTCCGTCATCTCAGTACCGCCTGGGAGGAGTTCGTAGGTCAAGGGAGAATAGAGTTCACGGGGCTCGAGGAGAACCCGAGGAGATTGATAACGGTAAGCAGAAACGAAAGGGTCATAGTTATCAACCTTGAGGTGGAGATAGAGGGATTCAAGGGGGACATATTCTTAGCTATCCCCTTGAGGACTATAGATCCTATAAAGGACATCTTGAGAACTGCGGAAACGGAAAGTGGCACCCTGAGGGACGTTATCCTTGAAAATCTGATGGTAGTGGAGGTTCTTCTGGAAGCTGTCCTTCCCTCCGTAGAAATAAGCGTGGGTGATCTTGTGGAGCTTAAGGAGGGGGATTTTATACAGCTTGACAGTAGAAGCACCGAGTCGGTGATAGTAAAGGTAGAGGGTGTTCCGATGTTCAGGGGCATACTGGGGGAGTCGGCTGGGAAGAAGGCTGTTAAGATAGAATCCTATACTTACCACGAGGGAAGAGGTGTAGGATGAAGGAGCTTGAGGGGATAATAAAGGAGCTTCTACAGAACGTAAAGGAGCTTGAGAACGTAATAGAGGGAATCAAGAAGCCGGTGAGCGAAAGCTCCCAGTTGATACCAGAAACGGCCAAGAATATAGAGGACGTTATGGCCTTCCTCGAAGAGACCTCCCACACCATAATGAACCTGCTTGAGAGGATAAACGAGAACTCCAACCAGATACAGAAGGATGTCGAGTTCCTACTATCTCTGAACCCCGTTTCAAAGGTTAGGGAGAGGCTCGAATCCATAAGGGAGAAGAATACGGATAACTTAAACACACTGCTCGAGCTATACACCCACATGTCCTTTCATGATCTCGCCGGTCAGCAGTTAAAGCTTGTCATCAACGTTCTCGACAGGATCAAGAAAGCTCTGATGGACATAATAGTCTCGCAGGTCACCGCCGGTAGAGATCTGAAAGAGGAGGAAATATCGGGGATAAAAGGAAAGGTCAGCGAGCTACTCTCTCAGGATAGAATATCTCAAGAGGATGTTGATAAATTGCTCGAAGAATTCGGGCTTTAGGAGGAAAAAGGATGCCGATGCCACCTCCTGATGCGAGGATTCTCGTGGTGGACGATATGAGCACCATGAGGCGGATAATAAAAACGATCCTCAATCAGCTCGGTTACTCGAACGTGGACGAGGCGGAGAACGGGAAGCAGGCTCTCGCGAAGCTCAAGAACGAGAAGTACGACTTCGTCATAACCGACTGGAACATGCCGGAGATGGACGGACTGACCTTAGTGAAAGAGATAAGGAACGATCCCGATCTTAAACATCTCCCCGTCCTGATGGTTACAGCCGAAGCTAAGAAGGAGAACGTCCTTGAAGCTTTGAAAGCCGGAGTTAACAACTATATAGTTAAGCCTTTTACACCGGAGGTTTTGAAGGAAAAGATGGAAAAGATATTCAAGTGAGGTGGATTATGTTTGGGGACAAGAGGAGGATAAGGGAGCTCGAAGAGGAGCTCGGAAGATGCAGGGAGGAGAACAGGTTCCTGCTAAGTGTTATCGAGAGCCTTGAGGAGGGTGTGGTCCTTTTAGAGGACGGTAAGATCAGGTATATCAACGAGAGCGGTAAGAGTATCCTCGGGGAAAGAAGTATTGAGGAGATGGGCGAAGACATAGAGGTTGTGGCTGAAGGAGAATCCTTCTTAGTCTTTAAAAGGAGAGAAGAGCTGTCTCCCGTGGAGGAGGAAGAGAAGGATAGTGAATGTCTTGGAGAGCTGAAGTCCCAGCTCGAACCTATCTTTGAGGACATAAATAGACTCTCCTCTCAGGCGGCAGCGAGCTTTACGGAACTCGATGAGGTCTTTCGGATAGTTAGCAACGGCCTCGAGATAGTGAAGCAGATGAGTGAGGCGTCCGCAAGAACGGAGGAGAGTCTGAAGAGAGACCTCGAGCTGGTGAACGAGCTCAGTAGGCAGTCGGAGGATATATCTAAGATCCTCACCCTAATAAACGAGATCTCGGAGCAAACAAATCTCTTGGCTCTCAATGCTGCTATAGAGGCGGCACGTGCAGGAGAGTTGGGAAGGGGGTTCGCCGTGGTCGCGGAAGAGGTCAGAAGGCTCGCCGGAAAGACGATGGAGTTCACCGAGAACATAGACAGACTCCTGAAGGATGTGGAAAAGAAGGTAAACAGGGCGAAGACGCATATAGAGGAGGTGGCAAAGGAAGCGAACTCTCAGAAAAACCAGGCTTCGGACGTGGAAGAGCTATTTTATCTTGTCCAGTACAGGATGGAGGCTCTCAGGGGCAAGTACGAAGAGGTGTCCTCCAAGCTTGAGGCTATCCTGCACCTAATACAGGATACAAGGCGCATAATAGAGAGTAAGCTCTCCGGGGAAGAGGGATGAGCTCTTTCTGTAGGAGAGTTGTCGAGTACATGTACGAAAGGAAGCTCGATGAGTTCATATCTTCCTTCTATGAGCTTTACAGCCTTTACAACCATCTGGACGAGGAGACCTTTCTTAGAGAGTGGTTTGACAGGAGGATAATTAGAAAACTCGTCTCCCACTTCCCGCCTTCGGTGATAGTGTCCTCCTTCGAGGAGTTGAGAAACACAAAGAGAAATCTTCTAAGAACCTACGTCAGAACCTACTGGGACTTTTGCAAGAATCCAAGGAAGCATCCTGTAAGGGTGGAGGAAGCCGTAAGATTCTTTAACCTCGACGAGATATCCGAAGATAGGCTGAAAAGTTCTTACAGGGAGATGGTAAAAAGGTTCCACCCGGACAGAATAGGCAGAAGTGAGGAAGCCCACAGGATGATGATCAAGATAAACTACTACTATCAGATACTGAGGAGGTACTTGAGTGATAGACGTAAGGAAGCTCTTTCAGTCGGGTAAGAGGTACAGGGGCTTTGCTCCCGTAGATGGTGTTTACACTCCTGTGACCTTTAATCTGTATCCTGTTGGTGGTAAGGAGGTCAGGGTTCGCTATCTCCTGCCCCTTAAGGTGTTCGAGAACTTGAAAGAGGGCGATGTTGTGTACGCTCTCGTGGAAAACGAAAAGAATCTGATAGCTGAGATGCGGATAAAGAAGAAGGAGGACAGGAGTCTCGAGGCAGAGGTGGACTTTGTAACCGAGGATAGGAGGAAACTCCCGAGGGTGAGCGTGAAAGGCTTACTCGACGTAAGGGTGGAGGCGGTATGTTCCGGAAGGATTTATGAAGGGAGCCTTGTGGACATAAGCTTGACTTCCCTGAGCGTGGATACAGGATTCCCCGAAGGGGAGTGTGAACTTTACCTGACCTACAGGAACAGGAAGGTGAAGGTTATCGGAAAGGTTATCAGATCCGGACCGGAGGGTTCGGCTGTCGAGGTAAAGGAAGGTAGCGGGGATATGATAGATCTTCTGGGAAGGATCTACTCTGACCTGTTCATAAGAGCCCAGAGAGGCTGATCAGGTCAGCTTCTTCTTTCCCTTTTCTTTGAGGATCTTCAGCTGAGCCCTTCCAACGGCGAGGGCTCCTTCGGGGACGTCTTTACTCACCACGGAACCACCTGCGACGTAAGCGAAGTCTCCAATCCTTATCGGGGCTATCAGAAGTGAGTTGCTCCCTATAAAGGCGTTCCTGCCGATATGGGTTTCATGCTTTTTTTTGCCATCGTAGTTTGCGGTTACGACTCCGGCGCCCACGTTGGTCCCCTTCCCTATCTGAGCATCCCCTATGTAAGCTAAATGCTTTGCCTTAACTTTGCTCTCGAGCCTGCTGTTCTTAACCTCCACAAAGTTGCCAACCTCCGCCTCCTCGTCTATCTGAGATCCGTTTCTTATGCGGGCGAAGGGACCTATTACCGCACCGTCTAACACCCGACTATCGGCTATCATCGAGTAAGCCCCTATCCTGACCGAACTCCCTACTTCCGAGTTTTCTATAACCGCTCCTGGACCGACAACAGTGCCCTTTCCTATCTTCGTTCTCCCTTTCAGGATCGCGCCCTGATGTATCTCCACATTTGGAGATAACGTAACGTCCGGCTCCACCCAGACGGTTTCCGGAATATGGAAGGTAACACCCTTTTCGGCCCAGAACTTTATGAGCTTTAGCCTGAGTATGTTCTCCGCAAAGCTGAGCTCCCAGCGGTTGTTAACACCGAGTATCTCCGTAGGATCGGAAGCCATGAAGCTCCTGACCTCATACCCCCTCTCGCTCAGGTAGGAGACCACGTCCGTAAGGTAGAGCTCACCGGTCACCTCGCTCGGCTTTATCTTGAAAAGGGCTTCGAGGAGATAAGGAATGTAAAACATGTAAACTCCACCGTTTACCTCCTTTATGTTCCTCTCCATCGGAGAGGCGTCCTTCTCCTCCACGATTCTCAGTATCCTATCGGTTCCCTCCTCCTTCACTATCCTTCCATATCCGGTGGGATCCTGAAGAACAGAGGTCAAAACCACGCCGGCGAGCCTCACCTTCTCGTACTCCTCCACCATAGCAAGAAAGCGCTGCATGTTCTTTATCGTCTCGGAGGTTATCAGGGGAGAGTCTCCGTTCACTATGAGCAGATAGTCGTCGCTGTTCCTCCAGAAGTCTATCGAGGCTAATACGGCGTCCGCTGTTCCTCCCTTAGGATTTTCCTGATGGAAGTACTCCACACCCTTACCTATAGCTTCCTTTACCTCTTCCGCCTTGTAACCTACAACTACCGCTATATCCTCTATACCTCCCCTCCTTACCGCGTTTATCACGTACCACAGCATGGGTTTTCCTAAGATCTCGTGGAGAACCTTAGGCTTCTCGCTCTTAAACCTCGTCCCAAGCCCTGCTGCAAGTATAACCGCTTTCATTTAGCTTTCTCGGGTTTTTCGGGTTTCATAAATGTCAAAGGGAAGAACGTAACACCAAGAGCCAAGATTACCAACCCAAGTAACATAAGCGTGTAAGCGTCCATCATTCCGACCCTTTCTCATTTTTAAGAAGGTTGGGTTTCCTTTCTCTTAAGTTCCCGCAGTCCAAGGAATATAAGGACTAAGCCTATCAGTGTACCTATTATCCCTACTATCAAAACAGCGTCTCCAAAATCTATCATTTCTTAGTCCTCACCTTAGAACTAAGGTATAGCAAGACTCCTCCGATTGCAAGAAAAATAACCACCACACTTATTACTTTAAAAGTCGTTGATAGATCAATGCCCCCTTTTGGAATTGGTTGAACAATCAGTATTATCGCAACACCCAGAGCGAAGTGCAGGAACCACTTGTCGAATTCTTCAAGAACCCTTTCCATCACTATCCCTTGCTTCCCGCGTCCCTTGCCACACCTCTCCTCGAAGTCTCTATAAAGTTTATAAGCAGTTCTATATCCTCGTTTCCCTCGAACTCCTTACGGAGTTTCTCTATCGCCTCCTTCCTGAGAAGATTGCTCCTGAAGAGTAACCTGTAAGCCTTCTTTATAGCCCTGATCCTATCCTTGGAGAAGCCTCTCCTTTCCAAGCCTACTGTATTCACACCATAGAGGAGAGCGTGCTGACCTGAAGCTCTTGTAAAGGGAGGTATATCGAGGGACACTCCCGTGAGACCCCCCACCATCGCGTAGGAACCTATCCTCGCCCACTGATGAACCGCTGAGAGACCACCTATGAAGACGTACTCTCCAACTTCAACGTGACCTCCCAAGGTGGCACAGTTTGCCATTATCGTCCCCTTTCCGACTATGCAGTCATGGGCTACGTGGGAGTAGGCCATGAGCATAACGTCGTCCCCTATTATCGTCTTCATCTTGTCTATCTTCGTTCCTCTGTGAATAGTTACGTACTCCCTTATTATCACGTTGTTCCCGATTATCACCTCGCTCTCCTCTCCTTCATACCTCAGATGCTGAGGATCCTCACCTATCACGGCGCCCTCGTAGATCCTGCAGTTCTCGCCGATTCTCACCCTTCCCTTTATCGTTACCCTGTTTCCTATCTTCGTTCCCCTGCCTATCTCCACGTCTCCCTCGATTATGCAAAAAGCTCCTATCTCTACATCCTCGGCAATCTTCGCCTCCTTACTCACATAGCTCGTGGAATGTACCTTCATGCCGCCTCCTTTAGAATAGATTGTATGTACAAGACCCCTGTGCTGATGGCGCTTGTCGGTGGGCTCGGTTTAATAGCCCTGTATGCATACGTAAGGATATCGGCATCAGGAAGCGCAGACCGTGTATAGCCAACCCGCTCATTCCAACCTCTCAACCATCCTCCTCAGAGTGTTCATCGCCACCTGAGTGGAGAGGAACCTGTTGGGATTTCTCCCCATGCCAAATATTCTCTCCTCTATGTGGATCATTTCACCGACGTAAACTCCTATGTAGGTCAGACCCTCCGGCTTGTGCTCTGAGCCCCCCGGTCCAGCTATCCCTGTGATCGCTATCCCGCAGTCCGTTCCGAACCTCTCCTTAAGACCTCTGAGCATCTCCCTGCAGGTCTCTTCAGAGACCGCCCCGAAGTTCCTTAAGGTCTCCTCACTAACACCGAGGAGCTTCTTCTTAAGCTCGTTGGAATAAACCACAACACCGCCCACAAAGTACTCTGAACTTCCGGGAACGTTAACTATCCTCGCCGAAAGGAGCCCCGCGCTACAGCTCTCCGCGGTAGATAAAGTAAGATCCTTCTCTCTCAGCAGCTTTCCTATAACCTCTTCCATACTCTCCCAGCTCCCAGAGTAAACCCACTCCCCTATCTCCTCCTTTGCCCTCTCCCAATCTTCTCTTCCCTCAAAGAGTATATCTACCCCCCAGAGGCTTACCTCGAGCTTGAAATTGAGTCCCCTCAGCCTGACCTCTATCTCCTCCGGGGAAAGATCGAAGGTTCTGAGGACGAAGCCTTCAAAATCTCTCTTTCTCTCCCAAAGGCAGACTTCACATTTCATCAGCTTTATTATCTTAACTTACTTCTAAACTTTATCTTCCTCCTACCGTATAATAGATACAGGTCTTAACCGGAGGGCAGGATTATGAAAAGATATGTTTATCTTCTTCCCTTGCTCGGGGTTATGTACGGCTGTGGAGGAGAGGGAGACTTCGGTTCTGGGCTTGAAAATGAGTTTAACAGTGTCATACTTTACGTGAGCAGCGTAAGCCCTCAACCCCTTCAAAGTGATGTGGCCTACTGGCATACCGTTCCCGTGCAGGTGTGGGCTGTTGATCCGACGGTTGAAATAAGTGGGGACGGCGATGGTGTGTGTGAGGAAGGTGAGATATGTTGTGGGGATGTTGGGCCGAGTTATCCGAATTTTCAAAACGTGTGCTGTGTAGCAACAACAACCGTAGATCTCTGTATTGGAACCAGCTTGGTCGATGATTACGTTAGTATAGACTTCGTCCTTGAGCCAAAAAAGAATTTTAAAGGGGAGCCTATTTCACCGTACTCCTCACCCGTGATTCTTCAGGATGTTTATATAACTTACAAAACCCTTACAAACGGATGTCCCGACCTACCATCAACTGTGCAGGCTGTAAATTTCACGATACAGCCCAATGAAGAAATCCACACCTTCGCGCTCTCCCTTATTTCTCAGCTGATAAAGGAGCAGGTTCTGTCGTATGGATCACAGGTATCCGTGACTTACACTAATATTGACGGATGTGTAACAAATCTTCCTCCCGTAACCGTTTTTACTGGTATATGCGAGTACTTAGCAACCGCAAATTTCAATGCAGTTGAACTCTTTGGAGGAGATACTGAATCTGTAAATGTTGAAATAAGCGTGAGACTTGCTGATTTTCAAACCGAAGGAGACCAGTGCTTGCCAACCTTTTGACTTAGTCATTTGATCAGGCTATTCAGATCCTCTTCTTTGAGGATTCCGGATACTATACGGCCGTTTTTACCTATTACATGGGGAAGACCTATGAGCTTTAATTCTGTTCCCAGATACTTCATATTTTTAAGGATTTTCTCTTTCCCCTCTGTGCACGTATTCTCTGATTCATACTCCTCCATAACTCCTTTGAACCCTTTCTTGTCGCATAAGATTGAAACACTCCTATCATAAGCCTTTTTATGAATGGGAATGGGGTAAAGGATAACTTTTAATTTAACTTTATTTTCTTCAGCCCACTTAAGCAGTTTCTTTTCCTGTTGCCTGCAGATTTTACAGTCCGGATCTGTTATGTAATATACTTCGACATTACCCTCGCCGTGTTCAAAATCAACCAACTTTTCAAGTTGGGCAACTTGATCCTTACTCAGGCGTCTAAGCTCCTTTTTCCTTTTTATGGTTAAGTTCTCATTAGTGTTTGCATCCAAAATATTGCCGACTATAACTCTATCTCCCCTTTTATTTATGTAGAAGATAATAGGATTTATACCGTCCCTTATTACAACTTCACACAGTCCGGGGATATCTTTTACCTCATTTATGCTCTCAATATTGACAGTCTTTGCCCCCTGTTTCTTCATAAGTTGCGTTACCCTCTCTTCAGAGGGGCAATTTTGGGGCTGCGTATAGCATGAAGATATTAAGAGCCCAATCGATAGAATGTAGAATTTACGCTTTTCCATGAGCGCGCCTCCGTATGCGTTTGTATAACAATAAAGCTGTTATCAATATTATACCATTTGACAGACCTGATCCTGATACAGAGCAACCACCTCCGCCGCCAGAGGTTTTACTCGGACTACCCCCCTGATCCTCATCCACTCCAGATTTACCAAGGTAAACCTTCCCATATCCGTAGATGTTGTTCGGTACCTGACCTGTGGATTGATCCGCTATCGCGTTTAAAACCAGAGAATCCTTTATCTGCTTTGAGGTATAGTAGGATGCGGTTTCTTGAGATCCCTCTAACATAAGGGCAACTATTCCGCTAACAACGGGTGTCGCCATGGACGTCCCTGCCTGAGGTACGTACGATCTTCCATCGTTCGAGGCGGAATAGACGAACAGTCCCCCTGCAACAACATCAGGTTTTGTCCTGCCGTCCCGCGTAGGTCCCCTTGAAGAGAAAAAGGCTATCTTCCCAAGGTCAGCGAAAGACCTCGTGTTTATCTCGGAGGTTCCCAGAATAGGCTTAGAAGTTATTGCCCCAACGGTTATCGCTTTTTTGGCAACGCCCGGCACACCCACGGTTCCGAGCACCCCTCCGTACGGTCCGTAAGGCACGTGATCCTTGAACTCCGAGTAACAGAAGGGGCACACGAAGTACATATCTATCCTGCTAACCGTGCCTGATCCGGGATCCAGCTTAACCGAAAAGGAACCGCTGCAGTCGTACGCTATAAGGAACTCTCCATCTCCGTTAAGGGGGCTTGAGGTAACAGAGTTGTCTATGTAAACGGAACAGCTACCCAAACTCCCGCTCGCGACAGCGCCCGAGGGAGCACTTATACACGATGTTCCCTTGCAGAAAGATACGGAGAGGCTCCCCCCCCTGTACCAGCCGTTTATCTGATCTCCACCCGGGGTAAGGGTCTCCAGATTTACCGTTTCTTCAGAAGTGAGGTTGTTCATCTGGGCGTGTATAGGTCTGTTTCCCTCATTGCCCGCCGCAACTATTACGAATAGGCCGGAATTAACAGCGTTGTCCACAGCCCTGCTCAGTAGCCCGGTTCCATCGTGAGGTCCGAAGTGTCCTCCGATAGACATGTTCACAACTATAGGTTTGTTCAGGCTCTGACGCTTCTCTATCAGATAGTCAAGCGCTTTGATGATTTCAGTATCCGTAAAGTCAACAAGCTTCACAATTATAAGCTCGGCTTGGGGAGCGATACCCTTATAGGGCGTGTTCGGGTCGCCACCGGCCGCTATGCCCGCTACGTGTGTTCCGTGCCCATTGCTGTCGTAGTGACACCTTCCATTTTGAATCTCAGAATTTATCTGGGCACTGTCTAACTCTTTATCGGACTTTGGTTCGTAGAAGAAGAGTATCCTCGTCGAGCCATCCCCTTTTAAAAAGGCGGGATGACATGGGTTTATGCCCGTGTCCACTACCGCTATAATGACACCCCTACCGGTTTTCCCCGATAGGGATGCCGAGGTTCCCAAGTAGTAAGCTGTAGCACCGCTGAGGTCCGATACCCTCACCTCTTCATTTTCGGAAGATATGATCAGTCTGAAATCACCGCTCGAGGAAACGTTTATATCAAGAGATCCCGAAGAACACCTTAGGCTTGTGGGCGAACCGGTACAGCTACCGCTGAGATTTACGCCAGAAATCCTGAAGCCCCTTATGCTCAAACTCTGCCCGTCTCTTGTCCTTAAAGAGAGTGTCAGGTTTCCGCTCCCGTGAACACCTATAGAGGAAACCCTTACAACATCAGTCAGGGGTTTAAGTTCTCTCGGAGCCTCTATGTAGACAACGTCCTCCCTGCTCAGAAGGTTCAGGAGATCTCCCTCGCCGACGTCAACGACCTCCACCCTCCCGTCGCGGTAGAGAACCTTTACCTCCTCAAGTCCTATCGCCTTAGTAGATAGACCGCCTCCCTCGTGCAGGATCCTTCTGAGATCCGGGCTGAGCTTCGGATCGTAGGAAAAAGCAAGGGAAAGGAGGAACAGCAGGATCAGTATAAACATGGTACCCTCAGATCCTTCTTTCTGTGTAGGCTTTCAGAAGCCTTGTAAAGTTCTGGAGGGAATTCAGGTGGGCGTATATTACTGACATAAACCCTTTTTCAGCAAGGCTCTTTATCTTATCCCTCGGCAGATCCAAGAGCTTTCTCTCATCAACGAAGTTAAAGGGTATCTCCTTCTGTTCATTGTCTCCCAGTTTGTAGATAAACCTTCCGCCCGTCAGTAGCTTGTTGTTAAGGATCTCCTCTAAGAGAACTCCGTTTTTCTCCGCATCTTCCTTTATAAGGTTGGCGTAGGAGAGGAAGTCCCTATCGAACACTTCGTTGAGTTTGCCGGGCTCCGCAAACAGGTTCTCACCTTCCTCCTCGGAGAATCCCGGGCAGGATCTGTCTATGGCAACCAGGTTTTTACCGTTGGCGGGAACTACGGAGAAGGGGTAAGCCTTGCAGAAAAAAGGCCTTTCCTCCTTCAGAGAACAGCCCTCCTCTTTCAGATATATACAGCCCCTCTCGTCCTCCCTCAGCCTCAGAACGGCGGAGAAGGAGGCTACGCTCCCTCTCTCTGTCTGCCTGAGGGTTACGACCACGGGGAAGTATCTGGAGAGGTGGGGGACTTCGGCCACCGGGACGTGGATGAGGAAGAAGTTAACACAGCAGGAGGTCTGGCAGTCCTCCCCAAGACACCTCCATCTGAGACCTGCATCCTTCTTAGTATCCAAGAACTCCCACCTGATCATCTTTGAAACATGCTGTATTTTTCCTTAGAACGTTTTGGCGGCACAGGCGGAGCAGCACCAACTATAGCCTTTATCTCTTCCGACAGCCTCTGTATCTCAGCCTGATCGCCTTTTGCAACGGCAATTCTGAATTCGTACATCAACCTGTTTAGCGTATCTACCTTAGCAGAGTATTCCTTGAATGTTTCTACCCAGGAACCCCCACTCTTCTGGGCTTCCAGCATCTTCTGGGTGTAGGAACCCATAAACTCCTGTACTTTCCTGTTAAACTCCTGTTGAGCCTTTACATAGGGTTCCATACTTTTCCAGCGAACCTGCTTTTCAACCTTTTCCTCGAACCTCTTGTGCAATATCGGGTTGGGTAGAACCACTTCGCTTTCTGCAGACTTTTCAGCAGTTTTCTTTGACTCCTCTACCTTCTGTTGGGAGAGAAAACTCTTAAAAGCCTGATTTACTCTGGGTTTCTGCGTAAGCGCCTCCGTCTTTGCAGGCTCGTTACTCCCTTGAGAGAGAAGGTACCACACTCCTACCATAGCTAACCCTCCCGTGATCAGTGCAATTGTCCTTTTCATAATCGGAACCTCCGGAAGATTTTTTAGAAGAGGGGGACCCGAGGGTCCCCTTTAAAGCTTACCACGTCTTGAGGACGTTGAAGAGGCAGGTACCTGCCGGCCTCGAGTTTATCTGGAGCGGGGTCGTCAGCGTTCCGTCGTCGTACATCAGACCGTCGAACAGCCCTACCGAAACGCAGGCGCCTCCAATAGGACTCCATACGTTGACAACCTTGGAGAGGCCGAGGTCTACGTTACCGCCCCTCGCCGGCAAGAGAGTTGTGGAGAAGGGAACCTGAAGGGTCGTTGTGTTAACAGTTCCCGTCTGGGCGTTGACTATATAAGGAGTGCTTATAGTTGTTCCAAAGAAGGCGGCGGTGATGTTGGGAGCCACACCAAGCCACAGGGGATCCCATCCATAAGATATTGCTGCCCCGTCGGAAATGATGTTGGTGTCTGTCTTTATCTTTGCGGGGAAGTTGCCCCACGTGTAGACGCCGTTTATGTAAGGCGCGGACAGAGAGTAGGAGGCACAGCTTCCTCCGGCCGGATTTGTAAGGGGACCGGCGACACAGTCCGCAGTTCCTGTCGTCGCAAACGGAACCGGGGTTCCGATCTGGAAGACGAGGTTGTTGCTGCCCATGTAGAAGGGCATTTCAGGTACCGTGTCCGCTGTTCCAGTAGTGAGGGATGTACCGCTTGAGGGGTCTATAACGTCCCCGGAGTAAGTTCCCGTCGAAGGATCCCCTGCAAGCCAGGAGTAAGCGAATGAAGGTAGCCCAGTGGGAGGAGCACACTGGACGGTCTGCGTTCCCTCACCTTCGAACACCCTATCTTCAACACCGGTGTAGAGGGGCGGTGATAGAATGTTTTCCCATATCTTTGCCGTTGAACAACCTACGAAGGCGTTCTGTGTCCTGGGAGCGAGGGCGGCGTTCGTAAGCGATGCACCCCTCAGATAGTGGAAATAGTTGGTACTAAGAGCCGTATCTACACCGACCACGCCGTCCTGGAAGGCGATGATGGAAGCGAGCTCTGTACTTGTTAGCGGATGGTCCTCACAGTCAACCGCGGGTGTTATGGCGGTGTTCGTGTTGTCTATGTGAAGGACTATGAGCTCTCCCCAACCAGCATCCGCAGCGGTTTCACAAGATGCTAAACCTGCAGCGCCAGCGTCGGAAACGAAGTAGAGATAACCGTCCCGGTCGAATCCGAACTGGGCTACGCTCCCTGTACTATTTACGAAGGGATAGAAGTTCGGGTAAGAGTAGACGTTGATACCGCCGACCGAATGGGTTTTAACGTAGTAGAGATTACCCCCTGCTCCTCCGTCAACCCAGGCTATGTGAACCTCTCCGTTCTGATCCATCCTCATCTTTGCCCAGCCGGCGGGGACACCGTTCGGGGGTGGATTATCACCGGCTATCACATTCTCCTCGTTCACGAGTCTGACAGGGGTGCCGTTACTTCTTATCATGTACATTATGGCGTTGGCACCATTGGCGCCGAGTAGGATTATGTCCGTTCCGGGAACCTTATCGTAAACTATAGCCGGTGCTGGGAATGGGTTGATGTTAATTGTTAGATCTGGTATGGCCCCGTCTGGAGTAGCGACGCCGTCCAGAAGGGTTACAGTTCCGTTCACATCTATTATATAAACGGACTCAGCGGCGGTACCGTCCCCTATTACTAAGTAGTTGTTTCCGGCATAGAGCAGTCTTTCTGAAGCGGTATCGGTTGCTCCAACTGAAGCAGAGAGAGCTATACACTGCCCGCTGGAGGTTACTATAAAGTCTATATCACCACCCACATCGTCTATGTAGAAGTTCGGTAGCCCTACAGTATTAGTAAGGGTTGTTCCTGCTCCCACCGTAGCTCCCGTGGCGTAGTCTACACAGTTAGATATGGGGGTTATGGAGCCTGTGCTGTGGTCGTAGAAGTAAAGCATGTTCGTAGGCATGTATGGTGGCGGTGGGGCCGGGTTGTTTACCACCGTTGTGAGGAGAACGTTTCCGTTGGAAAACTCGTGTACGTAATCCAGCATGACATCGAAGGGTGTGGGTATCTCCGTATACTGCGCCGTTCCGTCATCGTAGATGTCAGCCACGTAGTAGCCTATCAGAGTTCCCGGTGTTGTAAAGCCTTTGATCGCTCCAACGAGAGCATTACCGACCAGATTAGGTGCCGGTGGGGGTGGTGGGGGTGGTGTCGTTGATGTTGTCCCGCCTCCTCCTCCACCGCATGAGGCTGCAAACATGCCTGCTGCGAAAACCGCCGAAGCTAAGAGTAGCTTCTTCTTCCTCTTGCTCATGATGCATCCCTCCTTTAGTTAATTTAAGCTACCCCAATTATAAAACTACCTTAATTGCAAGTCAAGATTTTTGTTGTTTTTGTTCGGTTTACTCAACATTTTTTTCGTTTTTCATTAAGGTTAGTGTAAAAAAAAAGTAAAAAAGTTCAAAGGGAGGATAAAAGAAAGGCACCCCGCGAGGGGTGCGGGGGATCACCTTCTCAGGAACCTTCTCACCATTAAGGCAGCGGGGATGAGAAGGTAGAAGGGGATCGAGGTTACGGGTGAGGAGGAACAGCCTCCACCGCCCCCAGAGCTTACCGTGGCGGACAGGGGAATCACCAGCGGATCGTTGTTCGGATCGTTGCTCCTGACAACCAGCTGCACCGAGTAAGTTCCCTCATCCTGACCGGTGAAGCTTATTTCGACCTCACAGGAACCTCCCGCGGGTATGGAGGCACCGGTACAGCTGTCGGAAGTTATCGTGAAACCGCTCAGGGAGGAGCTGAGCTGTCTGGGAACCAGTCCCATCGTCAGCGTGCTGTTGGAGTCTATCAGACCAACCTCCCTTATGTAGAGGATACCCGGTCCGTTGTTGAAGAAGGATAGTGTTTGAGATACGGATCCGTTGGGGGAGACACTCCCGAAGTTTATACCGGCCGCAGGATCGAAGGAGAAGCTCATGTTCGGTAAACTACCTCCTCCCGTTCCACCTCCCGAAGCGGAGGCCGCCTCGTCGGCTCCTATGTCAACTATGCCAAACATTATCCTGTTCTGACCGTCTATATCCTCGATGGGTAGATGGGGAGCGCTGTTGTTTCCGGCGTTTATCATAGGTGAGTTGGAAGACAGGTGGAAGTTGTCGTTCACCACGTCCACAAATAGGGGATCCTGCTGAATGTTGTTTCCATATTTGTAGGTGTAGCCTGTCAAAGTCTCGAAGTAAAGATCCTCCGACTGGGGATTGTTAAAGTCGGCGTTGCCCGAGAAGTTGTTGTTGAAAAGGTTAATCAGGGTCAGATCGGACGGATCGTTTATGTACATATCGTCTCCATTAGAGGTAGAGGTGTTCTGCCAGAAGAGGTTGTTGTAGAAGTCCCCACCCACGTCGGTACAGCATCCATCAAACCACAGCCCGCCTCCGTCACCGGTGGCCTGGTTGAAGGCAAAGGTGTTGTTGACAAGAGCGCTGCGGGCGGGATCATCGTGATCGTAGGCGAGACCTCCTCCGTCGTCACCGGCTATATTCTCCCAGAAAACGGAGTTGGCAACAACGTTATCTGTAGATTCGTTGCCTATTTCCGCATAGGCACCCCCTCCGTCATTGGACGCCTCGTTGCCGAGGAACACGGAGTTCATCAGGAGAAGCCTGCCCTCATCGCTCTCCAAATAGGCGCCTCCTCCATCTTCGTCGGAGGAGTTATTCCTGAACAGCGTGGATATGATAATTAGATCCGTATCCGCATACACGTACGGACCGCCGCCATCATAACCGGCACTGTTCCCCTCAAACAGGGAGTTCTCTACCCTTATGTTGTCGTAGTCGGTGTAGAGGTAAGCACCCCCTCCGTAGCCATCTGATGAGCTATTGTTCCTGAATACCGTATTCCCTACATTTATATCTCCGGAACCATCAACGTAAGCGTACAGACCACCGCCATCATAATAGGAGCTGTTTCCCTCAAAGGTTGAATTGGAGATATTTATGTCTCCCAGGTCATCAACGTACAGGAAGGCTCCTCCACCATCATCCTCTTCAGACTGGTTGTTTGTAAACGTACTGTTAAATACACTTATAGAACCCTCGGTAGTTTCACCGTACAGCCCTCCACCATCATCCTCATCGGAGAAGTTGTTTTCGAAGAGGGAAGAGTCCACGTGTATATTTCCCGTGAAGATTTCTAAGTAGGCTCCTCCTCCTTCGTAATATGAGTAGTTGCCTATGAAGAGCGAGTCTTTTATGTAAACGTACCCATTATTACTTACCTCAACGTATAAACCACCACCGTATCCTCCGTCAGTGAAATTGTTAAAGAATTCACAGTTATGGACTTCTACGCCTGTACTGCTGTCAGTAGACAGAAAAGCCCCACCACCATCACCAAAATCAGTGGAGTTATCTTCAAACCTGCAGTCTTTCAACATTATGGGCGCGTTCGTCGTTCGGACATAAAGCGCTCCTCCGCTCGCCATCGGTACATACCCGTTCCTGAAGACCATGTTCTCTATGTGCACGTACGCGCTGGAATCTGTAGCTCCCGTTGTGTCAATGTTCATGATCTGAGTTGTTCCTCCTCCGTCGAGGATGGGAGGATTTACAGGATCCTGACCTACTATTTTGAGAGAGTACTGTTCAGTCGCGGCTGCAGAGTACGTGAGGGTTGATGTTATGTTGTAAACCCCCGGAGCAACTATAATAGTATCGTCTTCTCCGTTGCTCTGAGCAGTTGTAAGAGCGTTTTGAAATTCTGTGGGGGTTGAAACGTTAAATACAGCACCCATCGACACTCCGGCCAAAGTCCCTAAAAAGAGCAACGCCCTACCGACCATGACTATCCCTCCCTTGAGGTTAGTTGTTGTCAGACTGCCTGGACTGCCTGTACTGTTCCTTGCAGGCTCTCAGGTCGTCCTTTGTTTGCGCGTTCTGAACGCACTGCTTATACATTTCCAGCCTTGCCTGCTTCTCTTCAATTTTCTGTACTATCCGTGCCTTCATGTCCGTAGCAGTATCCCTCTCCCCACCAATGCTCAGAAAGGGCACTGCCAGTACGGCTAAGCTTACATAGAACAAAAACCCCTTCTTCATACCTACCACCTCCCGCTAAGGTTTCCTGCATACTAAATTAACTTTTAAAATTTAATAATGCAAGATTACGGAGATTAACGGGCGATCTTCCCTGCATAAAATGCGCTGGAAAAGGAAGTTCCTTTAACTTTTCCGATGGGCAGTTCAAAGATATATTTTTCTCTAACATTAGCCAGTTTGCACACCTTTTCAGGGAAGCAGGGGGAGCCTGCAACCGCTATGACTTCCGGAACCCTCGCGGGGAAGGGGAGCTCCTCCGAGGGTGAGTTGCCCGCCGGAGCGGTTATCTTTGTGCCCCTCGCAGAAAGGAGCTTTATGAGGAGCTTTACCGCCGGATCCTCCGCCCTTGTGCCGAAGGACATATTAACCACCTTTATGCCCCTCCTCAGGACGTCCGCGAGAGCTTTTATTATGCTCCAGCTGTCGCACCTCCTCTCCGTGCACACCCGGTATAGGGCAACCTTCGCCTTCTTAGGAAGATGGACGAGGTAGGCCACCGCCGTTCCGTGGGGCTCCGGCCTGTAGGGCTCTGGTCTGAGGTTCTTCACGTAAAGAAGGGCGTCTCCGAGGATCTTAGGATCCGCCCCCGTGTCGAGAACCGCAACTGTGCCCTCTCCCTTGTCTCCCTCATTCTCTTCATTCAGCTTCTGAACCTCTCCCATCAGCTCGTAAACGTAGTTAGGCTGGAATATGAGAACCTCCTTCTCCAGCCTCCTCTTCAGCTCCTCCGGCTCCTTCTCCCACTTCAGGAGAGAGAAGTTGAGATCCTCCACGCTAAGGCTCTCTAAAACTTCGACGTCCTCCGGGAGGGAACCCTTATAAACCACTATGAACTGGAAGGGTATGAAGGCGAGCCTTGGAGGTTCTGAAGGCTTGGCGAGAATAGCCTTGGTTACCAGAAAGATCAGACCTGCCCCTATCAGGACGCCTATGGCGGTTCCTATGCCGGAGCTTCCGCCCCCTCCGTTTCCTCCGGGCTGTTCCTCCCTCTCCCCCGGAATGGGGACTATCACCGTCTCCGAGAAGGAGAGCGACAAGAAGAGGAGGAGGCTTATAAACACCCTCACGGATTAGAATTTTAGTATGCGGATCGTGATTCTGCTTCTTTTCTTGATCCTCTCCTGCGGAAGAGGTAGGGAGGAGAACGCCGTAGTTCTCAGGTTCACCGGCGTTGTGGATGTTCCCTACTTCTCGGAGGTAAGGGTGAGGGTATCGGGTCCGGACTTCGATCCGATAGAGACATCAAAGGAAGGACCCTTCTATCCGGGGGATCTGGTCAGCTTCGATATAGAGATCCCGCCGGGAGAGGAGAGGCTCTTTGAGGCTCTCGTCTTCGACCCCTCGGGGAATCCCGTTTACTACGGCTCGGAACTTGAGAACACTCCGGCGGGTGAGGTGGTGATAAACCTCTATCCGACCCCTGCAGTTGTGTCGAGCGTCGAGAAGTTCGCCGACGGAGGAGTCCCGGAGGAAAACGTTGAGTTCTACCTTCTGAGCGGGGATCTCCTTTCCGTGAACCTTCGGGACAGCACGGGAGGGCAGGGAAGTAAGGAAAGCTATCTCGCGGGGAGATACATCGGTTACGAGAGATCTCCGGGGGAGTGGGTCCTTATGTTTGTGGAGAAGCCTTCGGATACAACCCTCGAGATCTCCAAGATCTACGAGTTCGAGGTAAGGCTCCCTCCGGACGAGGAGATCCTCCTGCTGAGCGGGAGCTGCGAGGGCTACGTTGTGGACGGGGAAACCGTAAGCGTGAGCTCGGAGAAGCTTAGAAAGGGAGGCTTTGCCCTCCTTTCGGGAATCGGCAGGGCGGTTTACCTGAACACCTCGGCGGAGAGTCCCGTTGAGTTCTCAGAAGAGAGTTGCAGGACGGGGGAGGAGCAGGACTGCCTTCCCCTGAGCGTGGTCTTTACAGATTCTTCCCCTTCGGGTTATGAGGTTTACGCTTCGGAGGGAGGCATAGAGTTCAGAACGGACAGGGAGGGAATGTTCTGGAAGCTGGAGGGACCGAGCTACCTCCTGAGAGTTTACGGCGATCTCAAGACGGAGGGCGGGTGCTTCGGGGGGTGGACTTTGAAGGTCTCACTCGGAGAAGAGTTTGACGGGAACGCCGAGGTAAGTATAAAGGAGAAGAGCCTGCTTCTGAAGCTTCTGGATAATAGTGTGATAAGGGTCTTCTCGGAGGAGCTTCAGCTGAGTGCCTTCTGCCCCGGTTCTTCGGAGGTTTCCCTTCGAATTCCCTACTACTCGGACCTTCCGATGACCCTTGAGGTTTACTCTCTCGGGAGAGCGGTGGGAACCCTTCTGACCGACCCATCGCCTTCCCTGCCCGAGGTTGACATTGAAGATATAAAGTTAGAAGATCTCGGGGAGTACATCTACTTCTCCTTCAGGAGGGTAGGGGATCTCTACTACTGCTCCCTCGAGCTTTCCTCCGAAGATGTCAGGGTTCTTGTGGATCGCATACCTCCCGAGAGGAGCTATTTGAAGATCAGGAAGCTCTGGGAGAAAGAGGATGAGGAGATATGGGATTACAGTATCACCTGCTTTACCGCCGACGGGAGGGGCTACGTCCGGAGAGAGTCAGTCCGCGGCGCGGAAGAGATCGCTGTTCTCTTTTAAGAATTTCCTGAGACTCTCCGGATCTCCCTTCAGGTAGAACACACCTCCGTAGGGTCCCTCTATGCGGAGGTTGTATTCAGAAAGCTTTCCCGATAGTTCGATCAGGGAAGCATCCTTCACCACCTCCACCGCCACGCTCTCCTCCGCACCCATGACCTCATACTCCTTCGATCCTAGGTAGGCATGCAGGAGCAGCGCGGAGATCAGAAGGAGGGCGAGGGACTCCGCTACAAGGAGCCTCCTCAGCCTCTTCCTCCTCTCCCTCTCCACCTTCGCTATCACTCTGTACTCGAGCCCCTCTGGAGGCTCGACACCCTCGTAGAACTCCTCAAGTGCCCTTTTTATGCTCACCTTCAAGCTCCCTTACGATCTCCTTTAACTTCTTCTTTGCGTAGAAGACCCTCGTTTTTACCGTGTTTTCAGGCACCCCCAGCACCTTCGCTATCTCCGAGTAGGAGAGTTCCTCGTAAAAGGCCAGGTGTATAACTTCCCTGTGTATGGGAGAGAGCCTCTCTATCGCCGCGCGCAGAAGTTCGACGTTCTGGGGAAGTTCCTCGTCCTGAACGGGAAAGTCCCTATCCTCAAGCTCGTAAGCCTGCAGCTCCCTCCTCCTCTTCCTGAGCAGGTTCATGGTCAGGTTCCTCGCTATGCCGAATATCCACGTGCTCGGTTTTGAGAGACCTTTAAAGTTCTTTGCGGATCTCCATATCTGAAAGAAGGTCTCAGCGGTTATCTCTTCACTGTCCTCGTAGTTGCCCGTGAGTCCGTAAACGTAAAGGAAAACTCTGTCTCTGTAAAGTCTTATGAGTTTTTTAAGTGCCTCCTCGTCCCCGTCGGCGATCCTCTTTATCAGATTACCCTCGTCCATACCTCGTCTATCGGGTAAGTGGTCAGATGTAGTATTATAGTTCAATGGACTTCGATCCTCAGAGATACCCGAGACCTCCCCAGGTTCCAAAGGGGCTTGTGGCTTTAGGTGTTGGAATAGTAGCTCTTGTAATAATTGCCCTTATTTCAAATCCCTTCGTCATTATTCCCAGCGGTTACGTGGGCGTAAAGCTCACCCTCGGCAAGGCGAGCTACGAAGAGCTGAAGCCCGGACTCCATCTTATAGTCCCCTTCCTCCAGAGGGTTGAAAAGATGTCAGTCAGAACCCACAGCTACGACCTTACGGGAGCCAACTCCATAAACGCTCTCTCGAAGGACGGACTTACCATAAACGTGGAGCTGACGACACTCTACAAGATCATGCCCGACAAGGCGGCGGAGATATACGTCGAGTACGGACCCTGGTACGAGGACAGGATAATAAAGCCCGTGATAAGGTCGGCGGTCAGGGATGTCATCGCTACACTCGACAGCGCTCAGGTCTATCAGGAGAGGGCTCTCATACAGCAGAAGATAGCCCAGCAGGTCAGGAGTGAACTTGAAAAGAGATACATACACTTAGACGAGATACTGATAAGGGATATAAAGCTACCGAGGAAGGTAGTGGAAGCCATAGAGCAGAAGAGGAGGGCACTCGAGGAAGCCCAGAGGATGAAGTTCCTCGTTGAGAAGGAGAAGTTAGAGGCGGAGAGGAAGAAGATAGAGGCTAAGGGTATAGCCGAGGCGAACAGGATAATAGCTGGATCGCTTACCAAAGAGTACCTGATGTGGAAGTTCCTTGAAAACATAAAGGCTTACGCCGAAAGTGGAAATAACACGATAATACTTATCCCTTACGACACAAATATGACACCTATAATCCAGTTGCCCGAGCCTAAGAAGAAGTAAATTATTAACATGGCAGATGTTAAGGAAGAAAAGGAGATCTGGACAGAAATAAGAGAAATTCGTAAGGAGATAAAGGAAGTCAGAGAGGATATACATAGGATTGATATAAAGATAGAGCAGGTAGAAAAATCCCTTCGGGAAGAAATTCACAGGCTCGATCAAAAGACAGAGCGGATGGAAAAGTCTCTTCGGGAGGAGATGCACGGGCTCGATCAGAAGATAGAGCGGGTAGAAAAATTCCTCCGCGAGGAGATATACAGGCTTGATAAGAAGTTCACCGTCCTGCTCCTGATCGTTATATTCCTGATCGTCTTCCTGAATCAGGACGCCCTGATTTTCATACTAAAACTCCTCAGAATAATGCCTTAAAATATCCCCCATGAGGATACGTATAGCCCATAGCCCGGATTCGGACGACGCCTTCATGTTCTATCCCCTCGTTAAAGGAGAGATAGACACGGAAGGTCTGGAGATAGAGCATGTTCTCGCCGATATAGAAAGCTTGAACAGGGAGGCTCTGAAGGGAACCTACGAGGTCTCTGCCATATCCTTCCACGCCTACCCTTACGTTGCCGATAAGTACCTCGTCCTTCCCAGCGGTGGGAGCGTTGGAGAGGGCTACGGACCGGTCGTAGTCGCCAGGGAAGAGCTCGATTCTCTGAAAGGAAAGAGAGTAGCTGTTCCGGGAACTCTAACCACAGCCTTCCTGACTTTAAAGCTCTACGAACCCGACTTTGAGGAGGTCGTAGTACCCTTTGACAGGATAATAGAGGAGGTGCTTAAGGGAAGCGTAGATGCAGGTCTTGTGATCCACGAGGGTCAGCTCACCTATTCGGACCACGGACTCACGAAGATAATCGATCTCGGCGAGTGGTGGAAGGAGAAGTACGATCTACCCCTTCCCCTCGGATGTAATGTTGTCCGTCGGGATCTTGGTGTCGAAACGATAAGGAAGATAGAGAGACTCATGAGAAAGAGTATAGAGTACTCCCTTAGGGAGAGGGAGAAGGCTCTTGCCTACGCCATAGATTATGCCCGTGATCTTCAGGAGGACAGGGAGAGGACGGACAGGTTCGTAGGAATGTACGTGAACGAGAGAACCGTAGATTACGGACACGATGGCAGGAAAGCGGTCAGATTACTCCTGAGACTGGGAAGGGAAAGGGGAATAGTAAAAACCGATATACCGGAAGTCATATTTTCCGACGAGGTTTAAAGCTCCCTGTTTAGCCCCTCGATGTATATCTTCTCCATTATCCTTCTCGCTATGGGGGCGGCGACCCTTCCTCCGGACTCCCCATGCTCCACAAGGACCCCTATAACAAATAGAGGATCCCTGTACGGGGCAAAGCCTACGAACCATGCGTGATCCCTCAACCTCCAAGGGACCCTCTTTCTCTTAACACCCCTCTTTATTAAAGCTACCTGAGCGGTACCCGTCTTGCCAGCTATATCGACTATCCTCGAGAAGGCTAACGCTCCTGTCCCCCTTCTCACAGCCTCTCTCAACCCCCTGCGTATTATCGCGAAGTGTTCCTGCCTGCCCTTTACCACCTTCCAGACCTTCCTTCTGTTCTTCCAGACCGTTTTACCCGAAGGATCCCTTATCTCCCGGATGAGAGTGGGCTTGTATATAACACCGTTGTTCACTATCCCCATCATCATCAGAGTCTGTTCTATCAGTGTTGAGAGCATGTATCCCTGACCTATGCTTAGGTTTACCGTATCTCCGTCGTACCAGGGTTCTCCGAACCTTCTCCTCTTCCACTCGGGAGTGGGAAGGAAGCCCTTGGAAACTGGTATCTCTAAGGGCACCTCATCCCCATAACCGAACTTTCTCGCGTACCTGAGTATGAGGGAGGGTCCCAGATCGTATCCGTAGGTGTAGTAGTAAACGTCGCAGGACTCTTGAAGAGCTTTTATAAGATTTACCGATCCGTGCCCGCTTGTTTTCCAGCAGTAGAACCTCCTATCTCCTAAGTAGTAACTTCCCGTGCAGAGAACGCTGTCCCAGGGGGAGGCGGTCTTGGTTTCTAATATGGCGTAGGAGATAGGGACCTTCAGGACCGAGGCGGGAGGATACCTACCGTTGGTAGCTCTGTTGAACATGGGCTTTAGCCTGTTCTTTTTCAAACTGCTCCACCTCTCGTAAACCCTGTTTGGGTCGAAGCCGGGGAAGCTGGCAAGGGCAAGGATCTCCCCTGTCTTTGCGTTCATCAATACGACCGCACCGGCAACCTGCCCCGACTCGTTGAAAACGTCCTCCACTATCTTCTGCATTCTCATATCTATGGTGAGAACTAAGCTGTTGCCCTTAACCGGTTCCTCCCTGCTGACCGTTTTAACAACCTTACCGAGGGCGTTTATCATAACCTCCTCTTTCCCCAGCTTTCCCAAGAGGATCTTGTCCATGCTTCTTTCGAGACCGAGCTTTCCCACCAAGCTTTTTAGGGCTATCCTTTCTCCGTATCTCCTGAGCTCTCCCTTAGAGGGATAACCTACGTATCCGAGAACGTGGCACAGGTACTTCCCCTTGGGGTATACCCTCTTCGGAACTACCTCCACGAACACACCGGGGAGCCTGTAACTGTTGGAGTAAAAAAGGCTCAGTTCCTCCTGAGTTAGATCTTCCTTTATTCTGATGGGTTCTATACCTTCCTTCTCCTTAGAGAGAACGGACTGCAGGTCTATATTGAAAACCTCCTTCAAAGCGTCTTCGAGCTTCCTTAGTTCATCCCGATTCAACCTCTGGTAGTCAAGGGAGAGAACGTACCTCGGCTCATCGTAAGCGAGCTTTTCCCCGTTCCTGTCGTATATCTCTCCCCTTGGGGGATACAGATACCTCCTGCGGAGATAGTTTTTCTTGGAGAGATCCCTGTACCTCTTTCCTTCAACTATCTGAACCTGAAAGAGCCGGGAACCTATTAAGGTAAAGATCCCTACGCAGAGGGAGACGAGTGCGAGGAAAAGCCTTCTGCTCATTCCTTTTTTCTAAGATAGAGAAAGTATATCCCGGACAGCAGGGAAAGCTCTACTATCCAAGAAACGGCCAGATAGGAGACACTCACCTCAAAGGAGAACTTGATACTCACGAGAAATAGAGAGAAGAACTTTTTTAACGCCAGGATCAGGGCTGAAGGGATCAGAAAGGTAAAGGCACTCTTTATCAGAAACCTTTCCATCACAAGTAGAAAGGCGTAAACTGAGAGAACCTCGGCGGCAAGGTTCAGCCCTATGCTGTCGGTTAGGAGGTCGAGGAGGATACCACCGAGTATAGCCCAGAGAACCGTCTCCCTCCCCTTCAGATAAGCCTTCGAAAGCAGTACTATGAGAACGAGATCCGGAGCTACAAAGCCGGGCTTGAAAAGGACGTGCAGAAAAAGGGCGTCTATTAAGGTGAGGAGGATGAGTAAAAGGAAGAACCTCAACGCTTCCCCCTTATCACAAACACGTACTCCAAGGCTCTCGGATCTACCGCCGGTTTCACCTTAACTTCTTTAAAGAAGGGATCTTTACCCCGGGAGACCCTTTCCACCCTTCCTATAAGGAATGTCGGTATCTTTCTCTTTAGGCTTGCTACGAAGACCTCCTCTCCTTTCTTCACCTCGTCTTCCACATTTACGTGAAGCAGGTTTCCTAAGGGAAAACCACCCCTGTATATGTACCTTTTACTATTCTTACCCACGACCGCCGACAGAGAGAACTTCTCGTTGAACGGTGTAATAACCCTGCTCGTGGATGCAAAGACGCTTTCTACAACACCCACAATCCTATCCTCAGTTACCACCACATCGCCCTCGTGAAAGCCCCTGTCTCTACCACCCTCTATCACTATGAAGAGATCGAAGCCAGAGGGGTCGAAGTAGATTATCCTCGAGAGAGCGTAGTTCAGTTTCTCGAAGGGAGGTGAGATGTTCAGCTTTGCACTCAACTTGTTCAGCTCGGAAAGGCAGGCTTGAAGCTCCTTTTCTGTCAAGAGCAGTGTATTTACCATTCTCCTGAGCTTTACGTTCTCCTTCTCTACCTCTACCCTGTGAAAGTACGCCCCAAGCTCTTCGGCGAGTTCAGAGAGGGTCCTCTCCTTGAACCTCAGTATGGGTGAGACCAGCACGTTCACGGCTTTCGTTGCGCTCCTTACGTAGGACAGGTGAGATAGATCGGATACGAAAACTACTATTCCAAAAATTACTATCAGCAGGGAGAGTATATGAAATCTCTTACCGGTCATTCCATGGAGATTCTCCTGATAAGGTCAAGGTTGTCGAGGATTTTACCCACACCCCTCGCCACGGCGGTAAGGGGCTCCTCACAGTAGAAGGCTTTGATCCCTGTCTCTAACTGGATCCTCCTGTCCATGTTCTTCAGTAGCGAACCTCCTCCCGCCAGCACTATT
Organism: Hydrogenivirga okinawensis; assembly: GCF_055385515.1. Lineage (NCBI taxonomy): Bacteria > Pseudomonadati > Aquificota > Aquificia > Aquificales > Aquificaceae > Hydrogenivirga > Hydrogenivirga okinawensis. Next base: position 1,678,977 of record NZ_AP042386.1, read on the forward strand.
CCCCTGTCCGCTATGTCAGCGGCGAGCTCCGGAGGCGTTCTCTCAAGCGTCACCCTGATTGCATTTATAACAGCTCCCACGGTATCCTCCAAAGCTTCCGTAATGTGGTGGTTGGTTATCTTGATAGTCTTCGGGAGTCCCGTCATGTCCCGCCCCCGTATCTCCATACTCTTCTCCTCGTCTTCCATTACCGCGCTTCCAAGCTCTATCTTTATTCTCTCGGCGGTCTGTTCTCCTATGAGTATGTGGAACTGTCTCTTTATATACTGGATTATAGCCTCGTTCATCTCGTCCCCCGCAACCCTCAGAGAGTTGGAAACGACTATACCTGCGAGGGATATCACCGCTATCTCCGTGGTTCCCCCTCCTATATCCACCACCATGTTTCCTATGGGCTCATCCACCGGCATGTCGGCTCCTATAGCCGCTGCCATCGGCTCCGCTATCAGATAAACTTCTCTCGCTCCCGCGCTCTTAGCCGCGTCTATGACAGCCCTCTTCTCTACGGGAGTTATCCCCGTTGGAACACCTATCACTACCCTCGGCTTTGGTTTAAAGAGCGTGTTACCCAGAGCCCTTTTGATGAAGTAGGAGAGCATAACCTGCGTTATCTCGAAGTCCGTTATTACCCCGTCTCTGAGGGGTCTTATCGCCTGTATGTTCTCCGGTGTCTTCCCCACCATCTCCTTAGCTTCCTTACCTACAGCGAGAACCTTCCTCGTCTTGACGTCGATAGCCACAATCGAAGGTTCGTAGAGGATTATCCCTTTGCCCTGCATGTAAACGGCCGTCGTCGCAGTCCCTAGATCGATCCCTATGTTGTTGGAAAGAAAGCCTAAAAACTTGTCCAATAACATCTTTCCTCCCTCTAAAAGCCTATATTTATTCTAATGGCAGTTAAAGAGCTTAGGCTGGACGAAGTTTTGGAAGAGATAGAGAAGCGTTATCCGGGGGAAGAGGAACGTATAAGGAGAGCCTACGAGTATATCTTGGAGAAACACGAGGGACAGCTTAGGAAGTCGGGTGAGCCCTACGTTGTTCATCCGGTGAACGTGGCGAAAATTCTCTCCGACCTGAATATGGACTCCACAACTGTTATAGCAGGTTTCCTCCACGACGTTCTCGAGGACACGGACGCCACCTACGAGGAAATCAAAGAGCTGTTTGGAAAGGACGTGGCGGACATAGTCGAGGGAGTCACCAAGATAGGAAAGATAAAGTTCAAGAACCTGAAGGAAGCTCAGGCTGAGAACTTCAGAAAGTTGATACTCGCTACCGCTAAGGACATAAGGGTGGTTATAGTTAAGCTCGCCGACAGGCTCCACAACATGAGAACCCTCGGTCATCTGAGGAGAGACAAAAGGATAAGGATTGCGGAGGAGACCCTTGAGATATACGCCCCCATAGCCCACAGACTCGGTATATGGGAGATAAAGAGGAGCTTGGAGGACCTCTCCTTCAAGTATCTATACCCCAAGGAGTACGAGAGGGTAAGGAAGTTCGTGAGCCAGTCCTTGGAGGATCTCGAGGTATACCTCAAGAAGTTCGTAATCCCAAAGGTCAAGGAAGGCTTGAAGAACTTGGGGATAAAGGCCGATATAACCTACAGACCGAAGCACCTATACAGCGTATGGCAGAAGACTATCAGGAAGAACATAAGTCTCGAGGAGGTTCACGACCTCTTGGGAGTGAGGATAATAGTCGATTCGGTTCCCGAGTGCTACGCCGTCTTAGGAGTGATCCACAGTATCTTCAAGCCCGTGCCCGGCAAGTTCAAAGACTACATATCCCTCCCCAAGCCTAACCTCTACCAGTCCCTACACACGACGGTCATAGCCCCGAAGGGGAAGATGGTGGAGTTCCAGATAAGGACGTGGGACATGCACCTGAGGGCTGAGAAAGGGATCGCCGCCCACTGGGCTTACAAGGAAGGTAAGGAGAAGGTAGAGGAGGGAGAGATATTCACGTGGCTGAGGGAGCTCGTTGAGAACATTCAGGGGAGCAGGAACCCCGGTGAGGTTCTCGACAACCTCAAGAGGGAGCTCTTCTCCGAAGAGGTCTTCGTCTTCACTCCCAAAGGAGATCTCGTCGTCCTTCCCGCCGGTGCTACACCGATAGACTTCGCCTATCACATCCACACCGAGGTGGGTAATCACTGCGTCGGCGCAAAGGTTAACGGCAGGATAGTTCCCCTAAACTACAGACTCCGAAGCGGCGATCAGGTGGAGATAATAACGAGTCCGACGAAAAAGCCCAATCCCGACTGGCTCAAGTTCGTGGTCACCTCCAAGGCTAAAACGAGGATAAAGCACTACCTCCGTCAGATCGAGAGGGAGAGGCTCATCGCCGAGGGGAGGAGGATATTCGAGAAGCTGAGGGAGAACACGAACCTCTCTAAGGAGGAACTCTTAGAGAAGCTCTCTAAGAAGGTGAAGTTCAAGGACGAGGAGGAGCTTCTCGTTGCCTTTGGGAGCGGAAAGTTGAGCCTTTCTAAGGTTATGAAGCTCCTCTTTCCCAAAAAGAGGATGCAGGAGAGGGAGGAAGAGGAGGGAAGGGGAGAGGCGAGCGTGGAGGGTCTGAAAGGTGTTATGTACGAGATAGGGAAGTGCTGTAATCCCGTTCCCGGGGACGAGATCTACGGAGTGATCACGAGGGGCAAGGGGATAGTCCTTCACGAGAAGGGGTGCTCAAACCTCAAGTACATAATGGAGAACTTCCCCGAGAAGGTTTTAAGGGCTAAGCTGAGGCCCGAAGGTAAGTACAGAACGAGGATAAGGATAAAGGCCAAGGACAGGATAGGTATACTTTCGGAGATAACGAGGAGCATAGCGGAGAAGGGGTCGAACATCTGGGAGTCCTCCACAAAGACGATGAGCGACGGAACCGCTCTCATGGACTTCACCATAGACGTTACTACAAAGAAGCATCTTAGGGAGGTGATGAGGTCCATAAAGTCCGTCGAGGGGGTTGAGAGCTGTTCGAGGCTCTACTCCTGAAAACTAAAGAATAGAACGCCGGGTTTCCCGTAGGGAATCTCCTTGAGAATCTCGCCTTGGGGGGATATAACGGCGGAGGGACCGGTGTTGTTCACCCAGAGGAGGTATCTTCCGTTCTCCAGAGCTCTGACCCTCGCCTGCCTGAGGTGCTGGAAGGTTCCGTCCGAGTCCCTGAACCAGCCGTCGTTGGTAAGGACCGCGAGAAGATCGGCACACTCCGCCATACCTCTCACCAGTCCGAAGTAGGAGACCTCGAAGCAGATAGGCGTTCCTATTCTTATACCGTCGAGTTTTAGGCACCTTGTCCCCCTTCCCGGCGTGTAATCTATTCCCGCGATGGCACCGAATATCTCCTTCACGAAGCCGAAGGGAAAGGGAACGTACTCGCCGAAAGGAAGCAGCCTCGTCTTATCGTAGAAGTCGAGTACCTTTCCTCCGTGAATTACGAAAACGGAGTTGTAGGGTTCCCATCCCTCACCGTACCTTATATCTATCAGTCCCGTAACTATAACCGCCTTGTGGGAGTAAGCCAAGAGCTTTTCCCCCTTCGAATAGAGCTCCTCCGCAAAAAAGGGGAAAGCCGATTCGGGAAGGAAGATTATATCCGGCTTGTACTTGATAGCTTCGTCCATAAGCTCCCAGTACTTAGGCAGGTACCCGTAGAATCTTCTCCTGTCGAGCTTTACCTCCTCAGGAACCACCGGCTGAATTGTGGCTAACTTAAGGTCCTTCGGTTCCCTGACCTCCCTGTTGAAGAAGGGAGCGGGTAGAAGGAACAGTAGAAGGAGGACTACAATTCCCACTCTCCTCCTGATCAGGTAAGGTATGAGGGAGAGGTAAAAGAGCATGAGAGAACCGAGGAAGACACCGCCGGCGCTTAGGTAGCTCTTGAGAAAAGGAAAATCTACTGAGAGTTCTCCCAGTATGAGCCACGGGAAACCCCCGTAGGGGATATGGGATCTCAGTACTTCTGCAAGAACCCATAAGAAGGGAAGCAAGAGGACGTTGAATTTGAATAACCTCCACAGGAGGTAGGTCAGTCCGAACTGGTAGAGGGTTAGGAAGAGAACGAGGAGCACTATCAAGGAGTAGGCGACGATAGGATAAACACCTCCGTAATCTATCATCGCTATCCTTATCCACAGGAGGGAAAGCAGGAAGGACAGAAAGCCCGCAAAAAACCATCCGCGAAAGGTTCTTATACTTGGAAGGATAAGGAGGGCGGGGACGATAAGAAACCACAGGTTCAACTTTGAGAAGGCAAGATAAAAGAGTATTGAGAAGACAAGGATCTTCCCTATCTCTTCAGATCTTTTACCAAGCATAGGGCGAACAGAACTCCTCCAAGAAATGCGCTGATATACTGGCTTATTAGTCTCCAGAGTATAACAAATACCCCGAGCTCGAAGGGCTCGAAGAAACCGGCGAATACGGCAAGACCTCCGATCTCCCCCACACCGCTCCCGCCGGGGGTGGGACTGACGAAGATAGCGTAAAGGAGACTTACTTGGGAGAGAAATAGCTCAAAGAAGCTCCCCTCCTTCCCGAAAGCCTTGGCAAGAGCAGGGGCTATCAGTAGGAAGCATATATATAAACCGACGCTCGAAAGGACAGAAGCGAGCAGATAGCTCTTCTTCTTGAAGCTGAAAATCCTGAGATAATAGATGTACTTCTTCAGACTCTCCCTTATCCTGCCGAGGGTCGGTCTGCTTACGTTCTTCTTAAAGAGAAGATTCCCCAGCAAATAGGCAAGTCCGAAGAGGGCGACTATAACGATAAATATCTCCAACACCGTGATTATCTGCTGGGGGTTTCTCTTGAAGTGAATTACAAGTATGGGCAGGGCTAAGATGAAGAAGGAGAGTCCCGATATAGTCTTCATAGTAACTATGCTCATAACCTTGTGGACGCTTGCTCCCTTCCTGAGAAGCATGTAGACTGCGGCAAGCTCACCTCCTACGTGGGCTGGGGTTACCGTTGCACCAAAGGTATTTACGAAGGACATGATGTACCCGTAGAGAAAGGAGTACTTGAGGTTTACCGCCCTCGAGAGAACGAAGAGCCGTAGGTTGTCGAAGGTATGGTATAGAAAAAGAAATACGATAGATAAGAGGAGGTATCTCCTCTTAAGATTGAATAGGACGCCGAGGGTTTCCTTGGAAAAGGTTTTAAGGAATATGTAAGAAAAGCTTACAAGGAGAATTAGTACGAGGAGCAGGGTTCCGTATATGAAGCTTCTTCTCATCAGAGTTCTCTTACCGCCTCCTCTATCCTATTGAGGGCTTCTTCTATATCCCTTTCCTCGTGGGCAGTACCCACGAACCAAGCCTCGAACTGGGACGGAGGTATGAGGACACCCTTTTCCAAGAGCTTCCTAAAGAAGGAGGCAAAGAGCTCAGTATCCGAACTCTTGGCGCTTTCGAAGTCCTTAACTTCTCTGTCGGTGAAGAATACGGTCATCATCGAACCCACCCTGTTTATCCTGTGGGCTATTCCCTTATCCTTCAGTATGGAGAAGACACCGTCGGAGAGCTTCTCCATCTTATTCTCGAGTTCTAAGTAGGGTTCTTTATCCCTTAGCTCCTTCAGGGTTTCCACACCCGCGACCATGGCGACAGGGTTACCGGAGAGCGTTCCCGCCTGATAGATGGGTCCCTCCGGAGCTATCTGAGACATTATCTCCTTCCTGCCTCCGTATGCTCCCACGGGCATGCCGCCTCCGAGGATCTTACCTAAGCAGGTGATGTCCGGCTCTATCCTGAAGAGCTCCTGAGCACCTCCCTTAGAAAGCCTGAAGCCGGTTATGACCTCATCGAATATAAGGAGTGTTCCATACCTGCTTGTTATGTCCCTGAGAAATTCAAGAAAGCCCTCCTCGGGCAGTACAACGCCCATGTTCCCTGCTACCGGTTCGACTATCACACAGGCTATATCATCGCCGTACCTTGAGAATGCTTCCTCGACCGCATCCCTGTTGTTGAAGGGGAGGACTATAGTAAGTCCTGCTATCTCCTCCGGTATCCCCGGAGTTCCCGGAATTCCGAGGGTTGCCACTCCCGAACCCGCACTCACGAGGAGGCTATCGTAATGTCCGTGGTAGCACCCGTCGAACTTCACCACGTACTTCCTTCCAGTAAAACCGCGGGCGAGTCTGATTGCCGACATCGTGGCTTCGGTCCCGGAGTTTACAAACCTCACCTTCTCCACCGAAGGAACCATCTCCACAACGAGATGGGCAAGTCTTACCTCGTGAGGGTTTGTCAGCCCGAAGGAAAGTCCCTTTTCCACCTCTTCCTTTACAGCCTTTACTACTTTCGGGTGAGCATGACCGAGTATGAGAGGTCCCCAGGAGGCGAGGAAATCTATGTATTCCCTTCCGTCAGCGTCCCAGACTCTGCACCCCCTTCCCTTCACGAGGGCTATCGGTTCACCTCCGACCGCCTTGAAGGCTCTGACAGGGCTGTTTACACCTCCGGGAAGAACCTCTAAAGCCTCCTGAACTATCTTCCTGTTGTTCATGGTAAGTAAGATTATAAACTTCGAGAAGCCCACCGATCCTATAATTATTGAGGATGATAAAAATACTTCTCGTCTTGGGAGGGCTCTTTATCTTCGGATGCACGCCTACTGTTAAAAAGGTGGCGATCTACAAGAACAAACCTGACGTTGTAGTTGTGAAGAAGGGGCACTTTTACTTCAGCGAAGAAGACAGGAAGCTAATCAGGAGGGAGTCGAAAAAGCTGGGTATGAGAATACCTGACAGCGAGGAAATAAGAAAGCACCTTCGCCTATTTTTAAGAGATAAGAGGAGTCTGGAAACCGCCCTCAGGAGAGCGAACCTCTACGCACCCTATATAAAACCGATACTGAGGAAGTACGGACTTCCAGAGGAGCTCGCCCTTCTGCCTTTGATAGAGAGTGGTTTTAACCCATTTGCAGTGTCAAGATCTGGTGCGGGTGGACTCTGGCAACTTATGCCCCAGACGGCTAAAAGATACGGTCTTAGGGTGGGCGGATCGGTTGATGAGAGGTTTGACCTTTACCGTTCTACCGAGGCTGCAGCGCGGTATCTCAAGGATCTTTACAGGATGTTTGGGAATTGGGAGCTGGTCCTCGCGGCTTACAACTGTGGAGAAGGATGCGTCCGTAGAAGAACCGGAGGGGCCGATTTCTGGAAATCCAAGTGGGCTCTTCCTGATCAGACGAGAAAGTACGTTCCCATGTTTTTCGCCGCTCTACTGATAGCTTACTCTCCGGAGAGATATGGCTTGAACGTTGAGCTTGAGAATCTGAGAATAGGCAAGAGATATGTAAGCAAGGGAGTAGGTGTAAGGGAGTTTGTAAGGACCGTGAGCCTGAAGGAGAGCACCTTCCGAGATCTCAATCCCCACATAAGGGGTGATTACATACCTTCAGGTGTGTTCGTTTACGTTCCTGAAAGGGAAAAGCCGAAAACGGCAAGCGTTAGGAAGAAAGGCACAAAGATCGCCCGGAGATTAGAGAATACACACACAAGGACCGGATCCATAAAGAAAACGCATTCCGAAAGGACGAACTTAAAAACAAAGAAAGTTCCTAAGAGGGAGAGCAAGGTCGCTAAAGCCAATAGGAAGATAGAGGTTAAACCTGTAAGGAAAACTCCCATCAAGGTGGCAAGAGGAAAGGTTTCAGAACAAAGAGAGCTCAAGGAAGTTCACGAGATTAGGAGGCGGGAGGGAAGCAGGATAATTATAAAAGTTTCTGGAAATCCTCTTAAAGGCACCAAGGTGCTTCGTCTCGAGAACGGAGCTGTCGTATATATTAAAGATTGATGGAGTGTTTTATTCTCGCCGGTGGGCAAAGCCGCAGGTTCGGGGAGGATAAACTCCTTTACAGGATAGGCTCTCTTAGAACCATAGACTACGTTATAAGAGCTGCCAAGGAGGTGTGTTCCAAAGTTTATGTGGTGACCAAAGAAAGGGAAAAGTTCGAAGGCGTTGATGCAGACGTTATAGAGGATCTTCTACCTGACCAGTCACCGGCGGTAGGACTCTATACAGCTCTCGAAGAAACAGGGATGGACAGGGCTATGATACTGAGTGGCGACCTTCCCCTAATAAAGCCGGAAGTCCTTAGAATTCTTATAAGGGAGTTTGGAGAGCCTGTTACCATCTTTTCTATAAAAGGCAAACTCCATCCTCTAATAGGGATATACTCAAAAGGGATCCTTCCTATGCTCGGGGAATACCTCAAGTTCGGCGGAAGGAGCGTGATCGGATTTCTCGAAAGCGTGGACTACCACCTTTTGACGGAGGAAGACGTCTACAAAGAAGATCCGGAGTTAATATCCTTTCTCAATATGAACACAAAGAAGGATCTCAGGAGGGTTCTGGAGTTGATAGGATGAATTTGAAGAGAATTCTGAGAATTAAAGAGATAGAGGAGAAAAAACGGGCAAGAAGGATAAAGGAGATAGAGGAGGAGATAGAAAAGCTGTTGGAGGAAAAGAGAAGGTACGAGGAAGAACTTAGAGCTTGTCAGGAGAAGCTAACTCTCTCTGGAGAAGCGCTGAAATTGATCTTTAAACAGAAAGCCTTTGTCTCCAAGATAAGCGAGATAGAGAAGAGGATAGCCCAGCTCAAGGAGGCAAAGGAAGAGGAAACAGAGAACCTAAAAGATCTTAAAAGGGAGGAGAAAGCTGTAAAAATACTGAGGGACAAGATAGCCTATGAAAACTACGCCTCTTCCCTTAAAAAGGAGTTCCTCCAACTCGGCTTTATCCACCTCCTTAGGAAAGGGCTAAAAATGATTCTGCTATTGTCTTTCCTCGCCTACGGACAGAGCGCCCTTCAGGAGAAGCTGATGCAGGAGGAGAGGAGTAAGCAAGAAAACAGGCTGAAGGAAATAGAGAAGGTGATCGACGAGAAGCTAAAGAAGATAATAGAGGAGAGAAAGAAGCTCGAGGCTCTCAGGAAGAGGCCCCTAACGGAGGAGGAGGAAAAGGAGGTAAAGAAGCTCATAAAGATAGTTAGCAAGACCCCTTCTGACGAGGCGGGAGCGATTCTGAACGAGGTTAAGCCGAGGATAGCGGCTGAGATCCTGATAAGGCTCAAAGAACGTCAGGCGGGGCAGATCCTTGCGGCTATGGATCCAAAGAAGGCGGCGAAGGTAACGGAAATAATCATGAGCTGGAGGAGGAAGAGTGAAAAAGAGGCAGGAACTCGCTAAAACCTTCTTCGATATTGCCAAATATAGTTTCACCGTCGGTTTGATAGGTGCTTTTCTAACTGACAGGCTGACCGCGAGTGTGGGCTTTGTTATAGCTGCAATTGGGGTAATATCTTTGGTAGTGGGTTGAAAAGTTATGCCGGAGGATTAACTATGGAGGGGCTAATAATCTTGTTCTTAGGCTTCTTAATAATGGCGGGGTTTGCTCTCTACGTAACAAGAAAACCGGACAAACCCGAACAAGCGCATCATGGATAGAAAGGATAAGCTCACCCCCTTCATCGTTATGGACATCCTATCGGAGGCGAAGAAGTACGAAGACGTTATCCACCTTGAGATAGGCGAACCGGATCTTGACCCCTCTCCGAAGGTTTTGGAGGCTTTAGAGAGGGCTATAAAGGAGAGGAAGTACTTTTACACCCCAGCCTTGGGTCTGCACGAGCTAAGGGAGAGGATAGCTGACTTTTACAAGAGAAAATACGGCGTTGAGATCTCACCCGAGAGGGTAGCGGTAACCACGGGAACTTCGGGAGCTTTCCTCGTCGCTTACGCAATAGCCCTGAACGCCGGGGACAGGATAGCCCTTGCGGATCCCTCCTATCCCTGCTACAAGAACTTCGCCCATATCTTAGATATAGAGCCTGAGTTCATTCCCGTTTCCAAAGACACGAACTACGAGATAAGGACTGATATGCTCGAAGGAAAAAAGATAAAAGCCCTTCACATATCCTCCCCCGCAAATCCTACGGGGAATCTTTACTCGAGAGAAACCCTCCAGAAGCTCGCCGATTACTGCGAGAGGGAAGGCATATACCTGATCTCCGACGAGATATACCACGGACTCGTCTACGAAGGAAAGGAACACACCGCTTTGGAGTTCTCCGACAGGGCGATCGTCATAAACGGCTTCTCCAAGTTCTTCTGCATGCCCGGCTTCAGGATAGGATGGATTATCCTGCCCGAGGATCTTGTAAGGCATGCGGAGATAGTTATCCAGAACGTCTTTATATCCGCTCCTACTTTAAGCCAGTACGCGGCTTTAGAAGCCTTTGACTGGGAGTATCTGGATAAGGTTAAGGAGACCTTCGCCCGCAGGAGGGCGGTTTTATACGAAGGATTGAAAGACATCTTTGACATAGACGCAAAGCCTCAGGGGGCTTTCTACCTATGGGCTAACGTCAGTAAATACACCAAAGACTCTTACGACCTGTCCCTAAGATTGCTGAGGGAGGCGAGGGTTGCCGTAACGCCGGGGGTGGACTTCGGAAGGAACAGAACCAACGAATACATAAGGCTCGCCTACACGAGGGAGGAGGAAAAGCTGAAAGAGGGCATAGAGAGGATTAAAGGCTTCCTTTCTAAGCTCTGTTAGCTTCACGTACTTTTACCTTCTTCCCGAATGGCTTTAGTCATTGCAACGAACATATAGATAAGTATAGCTCCGAGAACCAACGCTCCTACAACCGCTAAGATGTCGTACATTGCTCTCCTTCGTGATGTTCACTCAGGTAGCCGTTGAGATCGCTTTAAGTATTCTTTCAACCTTCTCAAGATCTCTTTCTAACTCCTCCCTTATACTCTTCTCCTTCTCCACGACCTCGGGAGGAGCCTTTTTGAGGAAGTTCTCGTTGGAGAGCTTTTTATTCACTCTCTCGAGTTCCGAAAGTATTTTTTCCCTCTTCCTCTCGTAGCTCTCTATAAGCTTTTCAAGATCCACGTGTCCCTCAACCGAGAGGAATATCTCCGTGTCCTTGGAGAAGGTGGCTACCGTATTCTGGGGTCTCTCGGAAACCTCTTCGAACTCCTCTAACTTCGCGAGATTGAGAATGTGGCTCTTGAACTCCTCTATAACGCTCTTTGAAAGCTCTCCCTCTGTCCTGTAATAGGCTTTCAGTCTCCTGGAGGGCTCTATCTGGAGGTCGGATCTTAAGGATCTTATGGCGGTTATTATCTCTCTGAGCCGCTCCACCCTCTCGGTCTCTTCGGGGAAGATCTCCTCCTGCTTCTTCTCAGGAAAGTCCTTCAAAGATATACTCTCCCCATCGCTCGCTGGGAGGTTCTGCCATATCTCCTCGGTTATGTAAGGCATAAAGGGGTGAAGAATTCTGAGAGCCTTCTCCAAAACGTAGTGGAGGGTGTAGAGAGCGGTCGTTTTTTCCGAGATAACCTTTGCCTTCTCCTCTTCCTCCTCAGGGAGTTCTCTGTAGATCCTCTCTTTGGTAAACTCTATGTACCAGTCGCAGAAGTCCGACCAGAAGAAGTCATAGATAGCCTGAGCTGCGCGGGAGAAGTCGTAATTTTCCAAGGCTCTGTTTACCTTATCGGCGGTTTCGCTCAGGAGCGTCATTATCCACTTATCTTCGGGTCTCAGAGGAGCCATGTAAGGTAGGTTGGAGGCGAAGTCATCGGGAGTGTTCATCAGGACGTATCTGGAGGCGTTCCAGATCTTGTTGGCGAAGTGCTTGTATCCCTCAAACCTCTTTTCGGAGAGCTTTATGTCCCTCCCCTGAACCGTCAGGATCGCCAAGGTGAACCTGAGGGCGTCCGCCCCGTACCTCTCTATTATGTCTAAGGGGTCTATCACGTTCCCTTTGGTCTTGGACATCTTCTGACCCTTCTCATCCCGAACGAGGGCGTGGACGTAAACGTCGTGGAAGGGTATATCCTCCATAAAGTAGGTCCCCATCATTATCATCCGTGCGACCCAGAAGAAGATGATGTCAAAACCCGTAACGAGGAGGTCGGTCGGGTATAGGTTTTTTAGATCCTCCGTGTTCTCGGGCCATCCGAATACGCCGAAGGGCCAGAGTGCTGAGGAGAACCATGTATCGAGGACGTCCTCTTCCTGCCTGAGATTCTCAGATCCGCACCTTTTGCACCTTAAGACCATCCTCCACTTCTTGCTCTTGGAGTCGTAGCGGTAGAGTCCCTTGGTGGAGACTCCGGGGGTGAGCATAGCCATCGGGTTGGCTTCCTGCGTGAAGAAGAGCCTCAGGGAGTTGGCGTCCATCTCGGTGGAGTGGTACCTGTGAAAGACGAACTTCTTGTAGAAGTCTAAGACAGTCATCTCCGAGTGGACGAAGTTAGGCGAGTGGAGGATCTTCTCTATCTCCTCGGGTGTGAACTCTACTCCTATCTTTCCGTCCGCTATCAGGTTGAAGATTATCTTGTCGTAGGCTCTTTCAAAGTCGTCGTCGGTAAAGACGTTCACCTCACCGCAGTCCTGACAGTACCAGACCGGTATCCTGTGCCCCCACCAGATCTGCCTTGAGATACACCAGTCTTTGAGGTTGTTCATCCAGTCGAGGTAGAACTTCTTCCAATGCTCAGGGATGAACCTTACTCTCCTCTCCTCCTCGATCACCTTCTTTTCCTTCTCAACTCTAACCTTTATGGACCTCTGGGCGGGCTCTAACCTTCCCCTTCCCGTCTCTATGACCTCTAAGAACTCGTAAGAGCTATCTTCCCACCGGTAGAGGTTAAGTCTGTTCCCCTCCTGAGCTATGAGATACTTTCCTTTTCCCAGGTTCTGCTGAACTCCCATCCTCGCAACCGTAACCTCTCCCTCCACTCCGATCAGGAACTCCATACCTGTAGGTTTCTTCATGAACTCGTAGGCGAGCTTCTTGGCGGTATCTACGTTTTCAGGTTTCCCTTCGGGATAGTAGATGTAGGCGAGCTCTCCCTCCCTCACACCTGCGAGGAACTCTATACCTTCGGTGAGGACAACTACCACCTTGGTCTGCCCTGAGATCTCGTCCTCAACGGGTATGTTTATGGATAGTCCCGTAACCTCGGCGAGCTGGAGAAATACCTCCTTCTCCTCCTTCTCCCTTATCCCTTCCTCTACGACCTTTATAGAAATATCCCTTATCCTCGGATCGGAGACCTTGACGAACCACTGCTCGGAGACCATCGGCTCGACGATTGTTTTGCACCTGTAACATCTCCCCACCGCGTGGACGTGCTCCTCCTCCTTCTCTAAGAGTCCCTCCTCCTTCAACCTCCTTACTATCCTCTCCCTCGCCTCGTACCTTCCCAGTCCCTGAAACTCCCCGGCGTTCTCGTTCATCCTCGCCTTCTCGTCCATCACCTTCACGGAGGGCAGGTTGTGGGTTCTCCCTATCTCGAAGTCGTTGGGGTCGTGGGCTGGGGTTACTTTCACCGCTCCCGTTCCGAACTCGGGCTTTACCCTCTCGTCCGCTATTATGGGAATGAGCTCGTCTATCTCCTCACCCGTGAGGGTCTTCCTCTTCCACCTGACCAAGGGAAGTCTTACCCTCTTGCCGATGAGGTGCTTATACCTCTCGTCTTCGGGATGAACCGCCACCGCGGTGTCCCCGAGCATGGTCTCAGGTCTCGTGGTTGCGACCGTTATATGACCCGAACCGTCTTCCAAAGGATATTTGATATACCAGAGCTTTCCCTTCTCCTCCTCGTGCTCAACCTCAAGATCAGAGAGGGCTGTCAGGTCTTTGGGACACCAGTTCACTATGTACTGACTCCTGTATATGAGACCCGCCTCGTAGAGCTCTCTGAAAGCCTTTCTGACCGCCCTCGAAAAGCCCTCGTCGAGGGTGAACCTCTCCCTCCTCCAGTCCACCGAGACCCCGAGCTTCTCTAACTGCGTCCTTATGGCGTTCCTTGACTTGGGAACCCACTCCCACACCTTCTTCAAAAACTCCTTCCTTCCGAGATCCAACCTGTTCTTCCCTTCTTTCTGGAGCTGTTTGTCCACAACGTACTGGGTCGCTATCCCCGCGTGGTCAAAGCCCGGAACCCAGACCACCTGCCTCCCCTTCATCCTCTGCCATCTCACGATTATGTCCTGAAGGGTGGAGTTGAGGGCATGTCCCATGTGAAGAGAACCGGTAACGTTGGGAGGCGGTATGACAACGGAGAACTTCTTTCTCTTATCGGGCTTCTCGACGTGGTAAAGGGCGCTCTCTATCCAGAACTTGGACCACTTCTCCTCTATCTCCTTCGGATTGTATTCTTTGAGCTCCTTCATAAGAAGGAATATTATACCCGAGCGAGCTTTCCGAACCTATCAGGGTGCTTTTTAAAGTCCTCCTCCGGCACGAGAACGAGATCGAAATCTACGCTCAGGTTATCCGCAAAGATCCTGTGAACCTTGCCGAACTTCTCCCAGAACTCCTCCCTCCTGAGGGAGTCCACGACCACGAGGATATCAACGTCGCTCAGTCCGTGCTCCTCCCCCCTTGCAAGAGAACCGAAGAGGAAGACCTCCTTCACGAAGGGTTGGGTTCTTTTAGCAATCTCGGAGGCTCTCTTTACCTCCTCAAGAACCTTCTCCCTGTCCAGATAGATAGCCTTCACAGAACTGGAAGATCTCACGAGCCGAGCCGAGCGCCCTCTCCGCATCTCTTCTACTAAAGTAATCCGCCGGCTTCCCGCTCGCAAATCCGTTGGGATACCTTGTGGGTATGTAGTACTTATCAAGCTCCCTCGCCGCCTCAGAAACCGATGTAGGTATATCTATACTCTTCTCTTCAGCGATGGCTTTGAGCATCTGTGTTAGGGAATTTCCCCAGAGTTCAATACCGAGCTTCATTCCGAGAGCCTTTACCATCTTCTCCGCCGCCTGCTGAGCGGTGAAACATGCCCATTCATAAAAGCCGTGCTCCACGTCTAACTGAGCCCTCTCCATATCCCTGTAAGCCTGATCTCTCCAGTCCTTCCATCTGTTCATGGACTATATTATTCTCCCATGAGAATTGCCCTGATAAGCCTCGGCTGTTCTAAGAACTTAGTCGATTCGGAAATACTCTTAGGAAAGCTCAGGAGTGCAGGTGTAGAGCTTACCCCTGAACTCGAAGAGGCGGACTGCATAATCGTGAACACCTGCGGTTTTATAGAAGACGCTAAGAAGGAGTCCATAGACAACATACTCGAGGCGGTAGAAAGCGGCAAGAGAGTCCTTGTTATGGGTTGTCTCGTAGAAAGGTACAAGAAGGAACTTGAGAAGGAGATACCCGAGGTGGAAGCCTACTTCGGGACCCAGAGCTGGGACGAGATACTCAGACACCTGGGACTTGAACCGAAATACAACGGTTCCTACAGACTCTTAACTACACCTAAGTCTTACGCCTATCTGAAGATAGCGGAAGGATGCAACCGACTCTGCTCCTTCTGCGCCATACCCAAGATCAGAGGGAGACACAGGTCGAGATCTATCGAAGATATCCTTTCCGAGGTAAAGGACCTCGCAGAGCGAGGTGTTAAGGAGATAAACGTAGTCTCCCAGGACACCACCTACTACGGGAAGGATCTCTACAGAGAGTTCAGGCTGATAGACCTATTGAGGGAGATTGAAAAGGTGGAAGGGATAGAGTGGATAAGACTCCTCTACCTCTATACGACGGAGGTGAGCAGTAATCTGATCTCTTACATAAAGGACTCTGAGAAGGTTCTTCCCTACTTCGACATTCCGATACAACACATCTCCACACCGGTTCTGAAGAGCATGAGACGGGGCTACGACGAGAGATTTGTAAGGGATCTTGTTGAAAAGATAAGAACTGAGATACCCCAAGCGGTCCTGAGAACAACGCTTATCGTGGGATATCCTGCAGAAACGGAGGAGGACTTTAAACGTCTAAGGGATTTCATATCGGAAGGGCACTTCCACTGGCTCGGAGTCTTTACCTACTCAGAGGAGGAAGACACTCACGCCTATTCCCTTGGAGATCCAGTCCCCGATGAGGTTAAGAAGGAACGAAGAGAAGAGCTGATGGAAATGCAGAGGGAGATAACGGCAAAGAAAAATAGAGAACTCATCGGAAGGAAGTTTAAAGTTCTCATAGACGGACACTCAGAAGAGTTCTCCTTCGTTCCCAAAGGCAGAGCTTACCTTCAGGCTCCCGAGGTGGATGGCGTAATTTATATAGAGAGCGAAGGACTCGCTTTAGAGCCGGGAGATATAATTGAAGTTAAAATAACTCAAGCTGCGGATTACGATCTTGGAGGAGAGATTATAAGAAAATTCGAATATAGTGATATAACTTAAAGTTCTTCCTCTATAAGAAAATGAAAAGCGACCTTTGAACCCCTTGGGGTTTAAAATTCAAAGAGAAATCTGTAAAAGGGAGGTAGAAAGATGAGGAAAGTGTTACTTATAAGTGCTCTCTTTTCAACGGCAACGCTGACCTTTGCAACCAACGGAGACAACATGATAGGGGTTACCCCCGCCTCGAGGGGTATGGGTGGAATAGGTGTAGGTATGCCCGTAGGATCCGTTGACTCTATCTTCAGGAACCCTGCCTGGATGGGCGTTATGGAGAACAAGTTCACCGTTCAGTTCGGTGGAATTCTCTTTATGCCGAAGGTGAAGGGTAGGTTTCAGTATCCAGGAATGGGGGATACCGGTTACGTTAAAAGTAGAGCGGATACGTTCGTAGTTCCTGAAATAGGAATAGTTTACAAGATTAGTGATAGACTTACATTTGGTCTGGGTGCCTTTGGTGTTTCGGGGATGGGAGTAGATTATAGGGACAAGGATCCAAGATTGGCCCAAATGCATACAACCTTTCAGTTTATGAGAATAATCCCAGCCATAGCATTCAAAGTTAATGAAATGATAACTGTATCCGGAGCTCTCCATGGAGCATGGGGATCACTTGATATGGGAGCTGTTATGTGTGCGGATCCTATGGATCCTGCTACATGCTGGAACGCCAGTGGTGGACAATCTCAAGCTCTCGGCATAGGATTCCAAGTTGGTGCATCGCTTAACTTTGGAGATTTTCTCTATGCAGGTGTAACTTATCAATCTCCAGTCTCTATGACCTATAAGAACGTATTCGATGCCGATAACCAGATGATGGATCCTACAAACATATATGAGGACCTAAAACTCCAGCAACCTCAAGAATTTGCCTTTGGTATAGGTGCCGCCCCACTGGATGGTTTGAGAGTTGGACTTGATATAAGATGGATCAACTGGAAGGATGCCGACGGTTATGGAGACTTTCAGTGGGACGACCAGTGGGTCTATGCTATAGGTGCTGAGTACAGGCCTATAAGCAATCTTGCTCTCAGGATTGGTTATAACTTTGGAGAGTCTCCTATAGATGGAGGGGACAAGGATACAACACCTCCTGCTGCACCCAATATACCCAATTTAAATGCACCGTTTTCAGACTTCAACATAGCTTGGTTCAACTTAATAGGTTTTCCTGCAATAGCTGAGCAGCATATAACCCTTGGTGTCGGTTACGAAGTTTCTAAAACCTTTGGTGTCGACTTCTCCTATGTAAGAGCCTTGGACAAGAAAGTTGAGGCTTGTGCGCAAGGAACGAATTGTGCAGTTCTCGCAGGTGCCAAAATGGTTCAAGACTCCATCTCAGTCGGTCTGAACTGGAAGTTCTAAGAATGTGTGGATCCCCTTCCGGTCGGGAGGGGGTCTTTTTTTTAATTACTCCCCTATGATCTTTATAATTACCCTCTTCGGCCTCTGTCCATCGAATTCGGCGTAAAAGATCTCCTGCCAGGGTCCTAAGTCAAGCTTCCCCTCTGTTATGGGAAGGACCACCTGGAGGTGAACGAGAAGATTCTTCAGATGAGCATCGGCGTTGTCTTCCCCCGTAAGGTGATGTTTGTAATCCGCCCTGAAAGGAGCAAGCTTCTCAAGCCATTCCCATATATCGTCGTGAAGTCCCTCCTCGTCATCCTGAACTATAACCGCCGCCGTCAGGTGCATGGCTGAGACTAGACATAGACCCTCTTTTATCCCGGACTCTTCAACCGCCTCTTTTACCGTATCGGTTATTCTTATCAGTTCCCTTCTCTTCTCCGTTCTAAAGGTCAGATACTTCGTGTAAGCCTTCAACTTACCTTGAGTTCCTCGAGTCTTTTCTGTATTTCTCCGAGCTTGTTCTCAAGCTCTTTAACCTGTCCCATCGTCTTGGGACAGTAAAGGATCTCTCCCTTGGAGATATACCTTGCCCTCTTTTTAAGCTCTTTTATCCTTCTCCTTATCCTTCTCAAATCTCTGAGGTAGAACCATCTCGCTATTGCGCTGGCTGTTCTGAGGAGGTCTCTGTCGTTTGCCCTGAGTTCCCTCTTTAACCTCCTTCTCTCCTTCTGTCCTGCGTGGAAAGATAGGAGTTCAACAGTCTTTTTCCCCTTCGCCTCCTTTACGAGGCTCTCCATTACGTCTCTGAAGGATCCCTGAAACTTCTTCTTCGTTCTCCCTATCTTTGCCCAGAGTTCCATCGCCCGACCTCCTTGGAAGGACACATATTATAGCACTCCCTTCTGGTATCATACAATCCATGGAGTTGAACCTGAGCAAAGAGGAGGTTAAGAAGCTCTCTGAAAAGTTCAACGTCATTCCTCTATATACCGAGATCCTCGCCGATGTAGAAACTCCCCTTTCCCTTTTTCTAAAGCTCAAAGAAAAGGATAAGTTCAACTTCCTCTTGGAGAGTGCGGAGGGTGGTGAGAAGTGGGGGAGGTTCTCCTTTGTGATAACAGGATCCTCTTTCTACGTGAGAACGAGGGAGAGGTTCGGGGAGATATACGAGAGGGGAAGGGTCAGGTTTTTCGAGAGCGATGATCCTCTAAGGATGATAGGAGAGATAATAAGAGACTTCAAGCCCTACAACGATCCTGAACTTCCGAGGTTCTGGGGCGGATTGGTCGGTTACTTTGCCTACGATATTGTCAAGTTCTACGAACCAGTAGAGGACAGAAATCCTGATCCTGTGGGAACCTACGACATATACCTCGCCCTGACCGACAGGGTCGTTATCCACGACAACCTCACGGGAAAGATAAAGGTGGTATGTCCGATCCTGACCTCGAGGAATGTGGAGAGGGAATACGAGAGAGCTGTTCAGTCTATAGAAGAGACAGTAAAGCTTTTGAAGGAGGGGAAAGCGCCCCACATGAGCTTCAGGGAAAGGGAACCAAACCTTTCTCTCTGGACCTCTAACTTTTCGAAGGAGGAGTTTGAGAACATCGTTAAGAAGGCAAAGGAGTACATAACTCAGGGGGACGTGATACAGGTAGTCTTGTCTCAGAGGTTCAGGAGGGAGTTCGAAGGTGATCCGGAGAACATATACAGGGTTCTGAGATACCTTAACCCTTCGCCCTACATGTACTACCTTGACTTCAGAGAACTGAAGGTGATAGGTTCCTCACCGGAGGTTCTGGTAAGGCTCGAAGGTAGGAGAATAGAGACGAGACCCATAGCGGGGACGAGACCGAGGGGTAGAACTCCGGAGGAGGATAAAAGACTGGAGGAGGAGCTCCTTGCGGATGAGAAGGAGAGGGCGGAGCACCTCATGCTCGTGGATCTTGCGAGGAACGATCTGGGAAGGGTTTCGGAGATAGGGAGCGTAAGGGTTGAGAGCTTTATGAGGATAGAGAGATACTCTCACGTCATGCATATCGTCAGCGATGTTGTGGGGATCCTTAGAGAGGATCTGAGCGCTCTTGATGTTCTGAAGGCTACCTTTCCTGCTGGCACTGTCTCAGGAGCGCCCAAGGTGAGGGCAATGCAGATAATAGAGGAGCTTGAGAACGAGAGGAGAGGGATATACGCCGGAAGTGTAGGTTACATTTCCTTTCAGGGGAATATGGATATGGCTATAGCCATAAGGACCGCCGTGGTAAGAGATAGGGAGGTCTTCCTTCAGGCAGGGGCAGGAATAGTGGCGGACTCTGTCCCCGAGAAGGAGTGGGAGGAGACGGTAAACAAGGCGAAGGCTCTCATGAAGGCGGTGGACAGCGCCGAATCAGTCGATGTAGAGTGATAGGTCTGGGATACCAAACCTCTTCTTCAGCTCGCTCTTGATAAGCTCTCCGAAGAGCCAGCGGTTCTCTTTAAACTCCTTGAACTTCTCCCTTATCTCCTCCTTCTCCTCCCTGGGGAGCCTTCTCCACAGATTTCTGAGTATCCTGTTCTCTATGTCCTTGAGTATCTCCTGAGCCTCCTCCTCCGATCTCGGCTCCCTGATCTCTCCCCTTATCATATCCCTCACCTTTTCGATCTTCTTCCTGAACCTTTCTTTCCAGTCTATCTCAAGTTTCTGAGCCTGAAAACGAAGATAGTTCTCGTACTTCTCCATGATCGTTTTAAAGCACAGGAAGAGAGGTCTCTTTCCCCTCCTCTTCGGATTTATGGCGGTATAGCACTCTTCTATACCCTCCCTCACAACCCTTTCGGGAATACCCATCTCCTCAAGATGTTTTAAAAAGATCTTCTCTCTTGGAGATAGGAAAAAAACCTCTCCTTTAAGTTGAAGGATGAAATCCTCAAGACCTTTTGAGTAGCTCATCTTATATACGCTACCGCCACCGAGTAGTCCCTCTCGTGAGAGAGCGAGACGACGACCTTCCTATCCCCGAGGACCTCTTTGGCTTCTTCGTTGTGAAGAACGACCCTCGCGGGAAATCCCCTGTTTCCGAGAACCTCTATCTCCTTAAACCTCAGTAGAACTCCGAACTCTATGTAGAAAGCCTTTAAGACCGCCTCCTTGCATGCCCACCTTGCGGACAGACAGGGAATCTTGGCTTTCTGGGAGTTGCAGTACTCAAGCTCCCTCTCGGTGTATATCCTTCTCAGGAACCTCTCCCCGAAGCGCTCTATCGCCTCCTCTATCCTCCTGTTCTGAACAATATCTACCCCTATCATCCCATCCGATCTCTTTAAGGAGCTTCCTGAACTTAGCAAGGTAGCCTCTCGTTTCCTCTGGAAGTTTATCAGATATGTCCGAGAGCTTCAAGCTCCCGAGCTTTAAGAGGTTCCCCTCTCCCCAGTTATAGGCTATTAAAACGAGCTCAGGCTCTCTGAACTTCTCTAAGAGATACTTTACGTACCTTATGGCTGCCTCCGTCGATTTAATTGGATCAAATCTCTCGTCCACATCTCTATCCACCTTCAGACCTAAGCTCTTCGCAGTATTGGGCATAAGCTGCCATAGTCCTGCCGCTCCCTTCTTAGAGATAGCCTTTGGATCGTATCCGCTCTCTATCTCAGGAATAAGAGATACCCACTCGGGAAGTCCCGCCTCCTTTACCATCTTCCTCACATTATCTCTGAGATTTTCTTCCTCCACGTTCCTTTCGTAGCTTTCCACTATGAACTTTGCTATCCCTATTCCTCCCGCCTCGGCGAGTTTCTTGCTCACACCTTCCAAAAAGAAGTCGTAGTACATCCTCTGGTAAAAGCCTTTCTTCCTGATTATGGATCTGTAGGCTTCCTTGAGAATTTGTTTGAGCATTATAGCCTCGAACTCTTTAGCTACGTTCTTTATGTCCTTCTTCACGAGCTCTCTGTAGCTGTAAGAAGGGTTGGAGAAGAAAACCCTCATAGCACCTCCAGCTTAGCTTTCAAAGCACCCGCTTCCTTTATAGCTTGAAGGACCGATATTATCTCCCTTGGCGTAGCTCCTATTGCATTCAGCGATCTGACCAGCTCTCCCACCGTTGTCCCCTGAATGGGGACGAACCTTCTCTCCTTCTCCTCAACCTTAACTTCCGTTCTCGGAACCACTCTGGTCTCACCCGGCGAGAAGGGCGGAGGCTGGACCACTTCGGGGCGCTCCTTCACCTTTATCACAAGGCTCCCGACTGCCACAGCAACAGGTTCTATTCTCACACCACCTCCTAAGACTATCGTTCCTGACCTTCCGTCTATTACAACCCTCGCAGTTTGCCCCGCCTTCACTTCAAGGTTCTCAACCTTGGCGAGGAAATCGACGGGATTGAAACCCTCAGGTATGTTAACCCTAACGGTTGCGCTGTCTAAAGCTGTAGCGATCCTGCTACCGAAGGCACTGTTTATCGCATCTTGGACTGCCTTGGCGGTAGTAAAGTCAGGAAAATCGAGGATTATGTTAATTTCTTCGGAGGCTATGTTAAAGGGAAGATCCACTTCTAAGATCGCACCGTTGGGTATCCTTCCCACTGTGGGAACGTTCTTTACCTGCCTCGCTCCTCTTCCCCTCGCCTCGTATCCGCTCACTATAACCTGTCCCTGGGCGAGGGCGTAAACCCTACCATCGGGACCCTTAAGGGGTGTTAGGAGAAGAGTACCTCCTTCTATGCTTCTTGCATCCCCTATCGAGGATACGGTAACGTCAAACCTCATCCCTGCCTTGGCGTAAGCTGGAACCTTTGCCGTAACCATAACGGCGGCAACGTTCCTTACCGTTATCCTGTTAGGATCTATGACCACGCCCATCTTCTGGAGGGCGTTGGCGAGACTCTTTACCGTAAACTGGGTTGCCTTCCCGTCCCCAGTTCCCCTCAATCCTACCACGAGCCCGTATCCGTAAAGGTAGTTTATCCTGTTTCCTTCTATCGTAGCTATGTCCTTTATTCTCTCCCCGAAGGAGAAGGAGAGAAGCAATAGGATCAGAAGGGGAATATTAAGGCGAATATCCTTGCCAACCATCCCGGCTTTCCTCCCTCGGCCATGTAACCCTTTCCATCTAAAAAGATTTCCACGTTAGCTATCTTATCGCTTGTCACGGTGTTGGTGCTGTCTATGTCCTCCGGTCTTATTATGCCCCTGAGGACGAACTCTCTCCGCATTCCGTTCACCACTATGTACTTCTTAGCTTCTATTAACATCGTCCTGTTGGGATAAACCTTTAGGACCCTTCCTGCAAGCCTCGTTGTAAGGAGCGCCTGTTGCTGAACTTTGCTCTGCCCTTTAGCGCCGAACTCACCCTTACCCCCGGATCCAAGGTTGGCAAGGGTGTTCTGAGGAACTCCGAAGAAGGAGCTTATAGCGTTGGAAAAGGAGCTCGATCTGCCCATCTCGTTCGATACGCTCTCCACAGCGTTGAGACTCTCCGTCACACGGATGAATATCAGGTCGCCGGGCCTCGACGCCCTGTTCTCTCCATAAAGATCTGCCCACCCCGGACCTGTAAAAAGACTACCCGACGATCTTTGGACTGCTTTCTTTTCGAGTGGAAACGGATTTTCCTTTTCATAGGTCTTTATATCTTTCGGCTTCTCAGAACAAGAAAAGACCAGGATCATTAAAAAGATTGCGGGAAAACTTAAAAACCTTCCCATTGCCCTTAATATAGCAATTCGGAACAAGATCTGCTATAATTTAGTGCCAATCATGATAAATCTCTCAGGAAAAGTGGCTCTCGTCACAGGATCAACCCGCGGTATAGGAAGGGCAACCGCTGAACTTTTAGCTAAGGCGGGAGCCGAGGTTATAATTACGGGAAGGAGCGAGGAGAGGGCTAAGGAAGTTGCGAAGGAGATATCTCAAGCTAACGGAGTGAGGACCTTCGCGGTTCAGCTCGATCTTGCATCCAAGAATTCAATAGAAGAGGCTTTCAAGAAGATAAATTCCGAGTTCGGAAGCGTGGATATCCTTGTAAACAACGCGGGGACAAACAGGGACACTCTTTTTCTCAGGATGAAGTACGAGGACTGGGAGGACATAATAAGGATAAATCTTACGGGAACGTTTCTCGTAACTCAGCTTGCGGTTAAAGGCATGCTCAAGAAGAGGTGGGGGAGGATAATAAACATGTCTTCCGTCGTGGCATTCATCGGTAACGTTGGACAGGCTAACTACTCCTCCGCAAAGGCGGGGCTGATCGGCTTTACCAAAACCCTCGCTAAGGAGCTCGCTTCAAGGAACATAACGGTGAACGCGATAGCACCAGGATTCATCGAGACGGATATGACCGGGGAACTTCCGGAGGATATAAGGACAAACTTTCTTGCTCAGATACCCGCAGGCAGGTTTGGAAAACCGGAGGATGTGGCCGGAGTGGTTCTCTTCTTAGCTTCCGATCTCTCCAATTACATAACGGGTGAGGTAATTCATGTTAACGGAGGTCTCTTCTAAATAAAATTCTGTTTGGAGGTGAAGTCATGGCTATTGAAGAGAGGATTAAGGAAATCATAGCGGATCAGTTGGGTGTCGAGGCGGAAAAGATCACGCCGGAGGCTAAGTTCGTCGATGATCTCGGAGCTGACTCCCTGGACGTTGTGGAGCTGATAATGGCTTTCGAGGAGGAGTTCGGCATAGAGATCCCCGACGAGGACGCTGAGAAGATACAGACCGTAGGTGACGTCATAAACTACCTGAAGGAAAAGGTGGGTGGATGAGACGAAGGGTCGTAGTTACAGGTATAGGAGCCGTAACCCCCTTAGGCACAGGTGTAGATAGGTTCTGGGCTCACCTCGTTAAGGGAATAAGCGGTATAGACAGGATAAAGGGCTTCGATCCCGATGAGTTCGGTCTCAACGTCAAGATAGCGGCTGAGGTAAAGGACTTCGATCCTCTTAACTTCATGGATAAAAAGGAGGCGAGCAGGTTATCTCTCTTCGTCCAGTACGCTGTCGCCGCAGCAGAGGAGGCTATACAGGACAGCGGTATAAAGGAGGGAGGATACGATCCCCTCAAGGTAGGTGTGATAATAGGCACGGGCATAGGCGGTTTGATGGATATAGAGAGAGAGCACTCGGTTCTTCTCCAGAAGGGTGCAAGGCGTGTATCTCCCTTCTTCATACCCTACGGCATATCCAACATGGGAGCGGGCTACGTTGCTATAAGGCATGGCTTTAAAGGACCTAACTACTGTGTGGTCTCCGCCTGTGCTACCGGAAATCACTCCATAGGGGACGCCTTCAGGATGATACAGGCGGGTGATATAGACGCGGCGATAGCGGGCGGAACTGAGGCGGCCATAACGCCCCTGGGAGTGGCGGGCTTTGCCGTTATGAGGGCGCTCTCAACGAGGAACGACGAGCCCCAGAAGGCTTCAAGACCCTTTGACAAGGATAGGGACGGCTTTGTGATGGGTGAGGGCGCGGGAATACTCGTTCTGGAAGAGTACGAGCATGCTAAAGCGAGGGGAGCAAAAATTTACTGCGAGCTCGTGGGATACGGAGCTACCGACGACGCCTACCACATAACCGCCCCTCACGAGTGCGGAGAGGGAGCCTACGAGTGTATGAGGTTGGCTTTAGAGGACGCGGGAATAAACCCCGACGAGGTCGATTACATAAACGCCCACGGAACCTCAACGCCCCTCAACGATAAGGTAGAGACCCTTGCTATAAAGCAGCTTTTCAAGGATCATGCTTACAGGCTCAAGATAAGCTCCAACAAGTCCATGATAGGGCACCTCTTGGGTGCGGCGGGTGCGGTTGAGGCGGTTGCCTCCGTTAAGACCATAGAGACGGGAGTGATCCCTCCGACGATAAACCTTGAGAATCCAGATCCCGAGTGCGATCTCGATTACGTTCCCAACGAGTCCGTGAGGGCGGACGTAAAGGTTGTTCTTTCCAACTCCTTCGGCTTCGGAGGGACGAACGCCTGCCTCGTCTTCAAAAAGATAGAGGATGTTTGAAGAGCTTGAGGAGAGGATAGGCTACACCTTCAAGAACAAAGATATCCTCAAACAGGCTTTCACCCACAAGTCCTATGCAAGGGAGAAGGGACTTCCCCACTACGAAACCTTAGAGTTTTTGGGGGATGCTCTTCTGAACTTCCTGATAGTGGACATACTCGTGGAGGAGTTCCCGGCAAAGAGGGAGGGAACCTTAGCGTCACTGAAGGCTTATCTTATAAGCGAAGAGTTCTTTAACGAACTGGCTCAGGAGCTTGGTCTTCCCGAGTACATACTCATAAGCAGGGGTAAGAAGAACGTCTCGATCGTGGGAGACGTCTTTGAAGCACTCTGGGCGGCAGTTTATATAGACAGCGGTAGGGACTGCGATCTCGTGAGGGAGATATTCAGGAGGAACTTCAAGGAGAGGATAGTCGAAACGGTTAAAACGCATAGGATAAGGAAGGACTACAAGACCATGCTCCAGGAGATAACCCAGAAGAGGTGGAGGGAGAGACCAACTTACAGGGTTATAAGCGTAGAGGGACCAGAGCACGCCAAGATATTCACCGTGGAGAGTTCCATAAAAGGGTACTCGGCGGTGGGCAGGGGGAGGAGCAAGAAGGAGGCTGAGCAGGAAGCTGCAAAGAAACTTGTAAAGATCCTTCAGGAGGAAGAGTAGCTAACTATAAGATCCTCTATTCCCGAGAAGTACTCTTTCACGAGATCCCTTCCTCCTTCCGCTACCTTACTACCCCTCTCCATCAGGATCACCCTCTCTCCCAAAAGGAAAGCTTCCACCGGATCGTGGGTCACTATCACCACAGGTATCTTGAGCTTTAGTTCCTTCAGAAACTCTATTATCCCGAGCTTTATCCTGAAGTCTAAGGAGGAAAAGGGTTCGTCCATAAGGAGTGCCCTCGGGTTGTAAGCCAGGGCTCTGATTATGGCTACCCTCTGCCTCTGCCCCCCCGAGAGCTGGTTAGGGTACTTCCTTTCGAGACCCTCGAGATGGAACCTTTTTATGAACTCTTCGGCAGATATCCTTCCACCATTGGACTTCCTCAGAGCGAACTCTATGTTCTCCCTGACGTTAAGATGGGGAAGTAGGTTGTGTTCCTGAAACACGAAGCCGAGCTTCCTCTTCTGGGGGGGCAAGAAGGTATTCCTCGCCGTATCGAAGAAGACCTCCCCACAACACCTCATGTAGCCTTCGTCCGCCCTCTCGAGTCCACTCATAACCCTGAGCATAGTTGTTTTTCCACACCCGGAAGGTCCTAAAACCACGTTCATACCTGGGTAAAAGCGGAAATCCCCTCCCACCGTAAACTCTGGTCTTCTCTTCTTAAAGCTCAATACTATACCAGATCCTTCACCCATCGCTTCCTCAGTAAGAGTATAAAACCGAAGGATAGGAGGGAAACTCCTAAGAGGAGCAGGGAAGCCCTGTGGGCACCCTCGTAGTTCAGAGCCTGAACTTCGTCGTAGATGTATATGGAGAGCGTTCTCGTCTCACCGGGTATGTTCCCTCCGACCATCAGGACGACGCCGAACTCTCCCATCGTGTGGGCGAAGACGAGCGCCGAAGCGGTGAAAATACCTCCCCAGGAGTTGGGAAGGATGACCTTGAAGAAGGCTTCAAGTTCAGAATATCCGTAAACGTAGGCTACTTCTAAGTACCTTCTCGGAACGCTCTGGAAAGAGTCCCTTATGGGAAAGATGCTGAAGGGAAGTGAGTAGATCACCGAACCTATCAGGAGAGCGGTGAAGCTGAAGAGGAAGGGTTTACCCGTTAAAGCCTCAAGGAGCTTGCCTACAAAGGATCCCTCACCAAGAAGGAGTATCAGGTAGAAGCCGAGGACAGTTGGAGGTAGAACTATAGGAGAGAGAAGCAGTGCCTCTAAGATACCCTTTCCGGGGAAAGGGCGGAAGGAGAGCAGGTAGGCTAAAGGAAGGGACAGGAGGATGAGTATCAACGTTGTCAGGAAGGAGAGCTTTAAGCTCAGGAGGAGAGCCTCACCCATCACCTCACCTCGAAGCCGAGATCTTCGAGGACATCTTTAACTCTCTTATCTTTTAGGAAGAGCAGGAACTCCTTCACCGCCTTCCTATCCTTACCCTTCAAAGTTGCAACGGCAACGTGCTTTATAGGCGGATGAAGCTCGGAAGGAACTACCCAGTAGTCCCCTCTCCCGTAAGCTCTAACGAGGGACAGAGCAACTATGCCGAAATCCGCCCCGCCGGAGATCACGAACTGGAAAGCCTGACCAACGTTGGCACCGTAAACTAACTTTCCCTTTACTTTTTCGTAAAAGCCCGATCTCTTGAGAACCTCCACCGCCGCTTTCCCGTAGGGGGCGTGCCTCGGGTTGGCTATCGCCACCCTTCTCGCCTTAAGAAGATCATCAAAGCCTTTTATCTTTATCTTCAAGCTAAAGAGGGCGAGCCTTCCCCTGGCGAACTCCGTCAGCGTTTTCCTTGCAGCGTATCCCCTTTTAACGAGGAGTTCCGGATAGATCTCGTTTGCCGAGATAAAAACTTCGAGAGGAGCTCCACCCAGGATCTGTCTGTAGAGGTTCCCCGAGGAGCTGAAGGAGAGCTTTACCTTAACACCCTTTTCCCTCTCAAAGATCGGAACTATCCTCTCAAGGACTGGTCTAAAACTCGCAGCGGCGGCGACGTAAAGCACCTCTCCGTAGGAGATACTTATCAGGAGAAGCAGGGAGAGGAAAATTCCCATGGGCAAATTATATGACATAAATGTCATAAAATCAAACCCTTCTCCCTCATGGAGAGGTACCCTGAGCTGTCGATGATCAGATGATCGACGAGCTCGAGACCGAGGATATCACAGGCTTCTTTTAGTCTCTTGGTGAACTCTAAATCTCCCTTCGAGGGCTCAGCCTTCCCCTGCGGATGGTTGTGGGCTATAAGGACTCCGTAGGCTGAGAGTTCCACCGCTCTCCTCAGAACATCTTTGGGCTGGGCGTAAACCCTGTTGAGAGATCCGACCGCAACGGTCTCGAGATCCATAACCCTGTGGCTCAGATCTAAATATACCGCCACGAGAGACTCCTTCCTCTCGTCAAACTTATCCCTTAGGAACTCGTAGGCTTCCCCCGGAGAGGATATAACCGCATACCTGTAAGGCTCCCTTATTCTCTTAGAGAGCTCTATAAGAGCCTTTATCTGGAGAGCCTTCACCCTCCCGAGACCATTAAGATTCTTTAGCTCTTCAAGCCCTATCTCCTCCAACCTCTTCCAGCCTAATTTCAGTATCTCCCTCGACAGGCTCAGAACGTCGAGCCTCTTGCTCCCAGTACCGAGTATGACCGCAAGAAGTTCCTCGTCGGAAAGGCTTCGGGCTCCTATCCTCTCAAGCTTCTCCCTGGGTCTTAGCTCCTCGGGAATCTCCTTTATGTTCTTGTACTTGTACCTCATACCTTCTTTTCAACGAGAACCTTCCTCACCTTCCTCTGATCCGCCGAAATCACCTTGAAGAGGAAACCGTCGAGTTTGAAGACCTCTCCCTCCCTCGGAACTCTCCCCGCGAGATAGGAGAGGAGTCCACCCACAGTGCTGTAGTTACCTCCCGGAACCTTTATGCCGACTATCCTCTCGAGTTCGTTCAGTTCGAGCTTCCCATCCACTATCCATCTGTCCTTGGCTATCTCCTTTATGAGCTCCTCCTCACCCTTGTCCGTGTGAATGCTCCCCACTATCTCCCTGAGTATGTCCTCCAGGGTAACTATCCCTATTATTACCCCCCTCTCATCGACGACCACCGCCATGTGTTCTTTCCTTCTCTTGAACTCGTTTATAACCTCCGGAAGGGGCGTGTATTCGGAGAAAACTATTATCTCCCTTACGTACTTCTTCACAGGCTCTTCGGGTTTTGCGTTCAGAAGGTCGTAGGCGCTCACGTAACCCACTATGTCATCGACTCTGACCCTATAGACGGGAATTCTCGAGTACCCGCTCTCCTTTACCTTCTCTATTGCCTGAGATACGCTCGCGTTCTCCGAGATCATTACGATCTCGTAGAGGGGCTTCACTATCTCGCCGACCCTCCGATCCTTGAAGGAAAGAATGTTGGAGACTATCAAACCCTCGAACTCCGCAAAGGTCTTCTTCTCCCTGAGGAGCTCTATGATATCTTCCCTCCTTACGCTCACCCGTGTCTTTGCGAACCTCTGGGAGACGAACCTGCTCACGACCCTCGAGAGAGCGAGGAAGGGCTTTAGGGGGATCCTGAGCTTGTCCAAGACGAAGAGGCTCGGTATGACTATCCTGTTGGCGTAGTGCTGGAAAAAGCTCTTGGGTATGATCTCACCGAAGACTATCGTGAATATAACGAGGCTCTCGGCGAGCAAGACCTCGTAGCCTGAGATCTCGGGTATGTATCGTGTCAGGGTTATGAGCATGAGTGTGTAGAGGGTTGCGGCGAAGACTATGCTGACCGTGTAGCCGAGCATAGTCAGGGTTATGTACTCCTCGGGGTTTTCAAGGAAGTGGGCTATATACCTGTAGTTCTTCTTTCTGAGCACCGCCTTGAGCGTTCCCTTGTCGGCGCTCAAGAGGGCTATCTCCGAACCCGCGAAGAAACCCTCGAGGAAGATAAAGAAGATAACGCCTATAGCAAAACCTATCAGTTCCATCCTACAACCACTCTATCCTGTCCCGCGTAGTCCTTATATATCATAACTTTAAAGCCTGCACCTTCAAGGAGACTCCTCACCACCTTACCCTGGTCGTGCCCTATTTCTAAGGCTACAAACCCGCCTTCCTTGAGATAGTTCCTGACCTCCTTAGAGAACCTCTCGTAGAACTCGTATCCCCTTTCCCCTCCTATCAGGGATATCTTACCTTCCCTTCTCACCTCGGGCTGGAGTTCCTCCCACCTCTTAGAGGGTATGTAGGGAGGATTGGAGACAATAAAGTCGAACCTTCTTCCTTTGACGGGTTCAAACATATCTCCCAAAAGGATCTCTATCCTGTTCTCTACACCGTGGATATATGCATTTTCCCTAATAAGCTTTACCGCCGTCGGATTTATATCGTCCACAACCATCTTGAGCTTCGGTCTCTCTATGAGTAGTGTTATGGATACGCACCCCGTCCCCCCTCCTATTTCAAAGCCGATCACCCCTTTCTCCTCTGGTATCAGCTCGAGGACCCTTTCTACCAAGATCTCCGTCTCAGGTCTGGGTATGAGGACTCCCTCCCTGACCTTGAAGGTTCTTCCGAAGAAGTCCCACTCCCCTATGAGGTAGGCTACGGGAACTCCCTCAAGTCTTTTCCTAAGTAAACCTTCAAAAGTATCGACTACTTCGGGAGGGATCTCCCGGTCGAGATGGAGGCCGAGCTCAGCGGGTCTTATCTTCAGAAGGTGTGCCAGAAGTATCTCCCCGTCCCTTTTCAGGTCTCTGGGGAGTTTGGATAGGAGCTGTCTTACCTTCATTTTTAAGCTCTTGCTCTATCAGGGAGCCTTTCTCCTCTCTCGGAACTATAGATAGTAGGATCGCTAAACCTAAGAATATCGCTCCGAGCCAATAGGTAGCCTTCGTAAGTATGGTGTCCACCCCTCCTGCTCCGAATATGGACTGACCCATTGCCGCTCCGAAGGCGGCTCCCACGTCTCCCCTACCCTTTTGAAGCAGAGTGATAATTATGAGGAGAACCGCAACTATAACGAAGAGGGTTAAAAGGGCATAGTACATGGAATTTATTTTATCAGACTTTAGGTTTATCATTAATTCTAAGGAGGTTTAGAGATGAGCGAAGAGAAAAGGGAGAAGAGCCTGAGGGAGGAGGCAAGAGAGCTATTCAAGATCTTCTACGAGAAGAGCAGGGATGTCCAGAAGGCTACTTCCGAAACGATCAGGGAGATAACCGAGAAGACATTAAAGGGAGTTCAGCCTTCCAAGGAGAGGGTGAAGGAGATAACTGAGGGCATAGTTGAAGGAATTCAGGAGACAAGGAAGCAGATGGGTGGGAGGCTCGAGGGGATAATAAGAACCCTTCAGGAGTACACTTCAAAGGCTACCTCCAGCGTTATGGAGATAGTTTCGGGAGTTATAGAGGGGGTGGAGGAAGCTTCCCAGAAGGAAAAAAGGGAGGAGTGTCTCAGATACATAAAGGAAAGGCGCTCCATAACCTTCTTCGATCCTACTAAGGACGTTCCTGAGGAGACGATAAAGGAGATCCTCAACGTTGCCGCCCTCACCCCATCGGGATACAACCTCCAGCCCTGGGAGGTGATAGTAGTAAAGAGCCCCGAAAAGAAGAGAGAACTGAAGGAAATATGCTACGACCAGCAGAAGGTTGAGGATGCGAGCGCGGACATAGTAATAATAGCGAACCTGAAAGCTGCCGAGGAGCACGTGGACAGGGTTCTCGACAGTTGGGTGGAGCTTGGATACATACCCGCCGATCAGAGAGAGTCTTTAAAAGAGCAGATCCTCTCCGGCTGGAGCACTCCCGAGAGGAGGAAAAGGAAGGCTATCAGGGACTCGGCTATGTTCGCTATGAGCGTGATGATCGTAGCCAGATACTACGGTCTCGAAACCCACCCGATGGAAGGCTTTGACGAACAGAGGCTGAAGAGGTTCCTCGGACTCGGGAGGGATAAGATACCCGTGATGGTGATTGCTATGGGCTACAAACACCCTGAAAAGGAACTTCTTCCGAGAGCCTACAGGTTCAAGTTTGAGGAGTTTGGAAAGATAATTTGATGTTAGAGCCCCTTGCCCTCTCCCCACTCAAAGCACTTATGTCCTTATCCTCCAGACCTCACCCGAGGGAAGATCACGGAGCGGCGGAGGACCGGGGAAAACTCTACTCAGAGCCCGAAATGGTAAAATAGTTCCTATGCAGGAGAAGGACTGTATCTTTTGCAAGATAATCAGGGGAGAGATACCTTCCAAAAAGGTCTTCGAAGACGATAGGGTGTACGCCTTCCACGATATAAATCCTGTTGCTCCCGTTCATATACTCATAGTTCCGAAGAAGCACATCTTTGGGATTCAGAAACTCGAAGAAGAGGACGAGTGTCTCGTTGGACACATGTTCTACGTGGCGAGGAAGATAGCGGAGGAGCAGGAACTCGCTCCCGACGAGAACCTTAATGGAGGATACAGACTGGTATTCAACGTCGGCAAGGACGCTGGACAGAGTGTTTTTCACCTCCACCTTCACCTCATAGGCGGAAGACCTATGGGCTGGCCTCCCGGATGATAAGATGAAACCCTTCTTCCTCAAGCTGTCGGAGGGAACCTGTCCCTTAGAGGTTGATCTATTAGAACGTCTCGAAGATAAGACCGCGGTTATAGTCGGAAACTTCGACGGCTTTCACATAGGGCACAGGTATCTGGTAAGAACCCTGAAGAGAAGAGCTAAGGAGAAGGGATTAAAAACCCTCGTTGTTACCTTCTGTCCCCATCCTCTCAAGGTTCTCGCTCCCGGACTGTTCCTCTGCGAGCTTTCGACCGCGGAGGAGAAGATAGAGCTCTTAGAAAAGGAGGGTTTGGATTACCTCTGCTTCATAAAGTTCGACGAGGAGTTTTCCCACATGAGCGCCAAGGACTTCCTGAGAGAGGTGATCTACAGAAGACTCGGATGCAAGTATCTCCTGGTTGGTTACGACTGGAGATTTGGCTACAGAAGAGAGGGGGAGATAGAGCTGGCAAGGGAGATGGGGAATCTGCTTGGCTTCAAGGTGGAACTGGCGAAACCTTACAGAAAGAACGGGCACATAGTTAGTTCAACTCTGGTGAGGAGACTTCTTTTGGAAGGAAGGCTTGAAGAGGCTTCCGAATTCTTGGGAAGGCGGTACTGGATAAGGAGGGAAGTCGTTGGCGGGGACGGAAGAGGTTCCAAGATAGGCTTCCCGACCGCTAACCTCAAGGATACGGAGGATTTATGTTTGAAGGAGGGAGTTTACGCTGTTGTAGTGGATGATAGACTACCGGCGGTAGCTAACTTCGGTTATAGACCTACCTTCGATGGCAGGAGAAAAGTTCTGGAGGTTCACATACCTAACTTCAACGCCGATCTGAGAGGGAAAAAGATTAAGGTCGAGTTTCTAAGATTTCTCAGGGAAGAGAGGAAGTTCTCGAACGTAGAAGAGCTCAAGTCCCAGATAGAAAGGGACATTCAATCGGCGCTTTCGGTCGTCTCTTCCCTTTCGTAAGAGATCCTTATCTCTCTGTTTTTAAGGAGGACGAAGCTCTTCTCTAATCTGTCCCTTATCCCTTTCTTGTTCTGAAGGAAGTTCTCCAAACCCTTAGGTTCGTTGTGGGCCTTTAGCAGATAGTCCCTTACCTCTCCATTATCGAAGTGTATCTTTACCGGGAGGCAGTAGAACTTGGAATCCTCTCCCCGACGGCACCTCTCTACCTCACCGACAACCTCTATCTTCACACTTCTCGCCACTATCTCCATCTTCACTTCCTCACGATATCCATGAGATCTTGCATTGTGGTGTCAAGCCTCTGGTTAATTCTATCCATCTCCTGCCTAAGCTGTCCAGTCTCTTGTCTCCGCTCTCCTATTCCCTGCCTCGGTTGCCCTATTTGAGTATCTGTCTTCTGGTTCAGGTATCTGAAGTCTTCTTGTCTTTGTATATCGAGCTTGTCTATCTTCGCCTCCATTTTCTCAAGCTTATCGTAAATATCCTTCGTTCTTTCGTCCATTACTTCGTAAACAAGTTCTAAGGTAACCTCCTTAGCAACTCCCTTTGCCCATTCACGCATAGCTAACTATAATTTTATAACTATGCAGGAAGTTAAGGTTGACAAGGAACTGGACATCAGGGGTGAGGTCTGCCCCTTTACCTTTGTTAAAAGCAAGTTGGTACTTGAACAGATGAGTGAAGGAGAGGTTCTCAGGGTGCTGATAGACTACGAACCTTCGGCTGAGAACGTCCCTAAGAGTATGAGAGAGGAGGGTCAGGAGGTCATAGCTGTTAATAAAATAGGGGAAAATCTCTGGGAGATACTGGTAAGAAAGAGGAAATGAAGATCCTGCTTGTGATAACCAGTGTACCCTTTGCCAAGGACTACAGCACGATCGCAAACCTCGTAAAAAAGTTCTCCGAGAGAAAACATGAGGTATCCATATTTCTCTCTGGGAACGGCGTCTACTACCTCCTCAGACCGGACGCCAAGGAACTGATAGATTACGGGGCGAAGATATACTTCTGTGCTCACTCTGCCCATCAGAGGGGAGTGGGAAATCAACCACCGTGGGCTGAGAGTAGTTCGACTTATAACCTCTCCCGCATGATGGGAGAGTTCGACAAGGTTATAGTGTTCAACTGAGGTTATGAACAGAGGGAAGGCGGAGAGTTCTAAAGCCCTGGTTGATATAACTGAAGGGATTTCTATCGGTAGATATGTATCTTCCTTTTTCACCTTACTTGCGATGGTGCTATCTTACTTATATGGCAGGAGGTTTAAGGAATGAACTACGATCTTGTACTTGAATACTACTTTCCGGAACTGAAAAACCGGAGGAGAAGACAAAACCATGAAGACCGTTTTCATCCTTAAAGGAGATCCCTTCTCTTGGAAGGCTCACGAGGCTCTAAGGGTGGCGATAGCGGTCGGAATGAACCATGAGCTCACCTTCGTGTTCATAAGGGACGGGGTTTACACCCTCACGAAGTGGTCTCCCGAGGATCTCGGGGTCGAAAGCTTTGAGAAGTTTTACGAGACCCTGGACTTCGTTAATATAAGGCTCATAGCGGAAGACGCTTCGGTGCAGGAGAGGGGCTTAAAGGAGAGCGACTTTATCAGGGAAGTAGAGCTGGGGTCTGCCGAGGAGATTAGTGAGATCATAAACTCTGCGGAGGCAGTCTTCGTATGGTGAATACCCTCTGGCTCGTAAGGAAACTTGGTGATTTTTCCTCCGAACTTCTGTCTGATAACGACATAGTGGTGCTCATTCAGGACGGAGTTCTGAGGTGGCCTACGAGGAAGGGCTGGTACGTGTGTAGGGAGGATGCGATAGCCCGCGGGTTAAAAGTACCCGAGGATATAATGAAAAGCTACGACGAGATCGTAGATCTGATAGAGAAGGCTGAGAGGGTGATAGTCTGGTGAAGTGGGAGATATCTAAGACCTTCAGGTTTGAGGCAGGGCACAGAGTATGGAAGCAGAACCTCACCTACGGACGGGGTGCCGAATTTACAAGAAGCGTGGAGGTTCCCCAGAACAAGTGTGTAAACCTCCACGGGCACAGCTACGTTCTAGAGGTTACCGTTGGTTCTAACACCCTGAGCGAGCAGGACATGGTCATGGACTTCTACCACATAAAGAACGCCTTAAAGGAGCTCATAGACACTATAGACCACAGCTTCATCATTGACAGGAACGATCCCATGTTCAAGGAGCTAAGGGAGATTGCCGAAAAGTACGGAGCTATGAAGATCTTTCCCGTGGACTTCTGCCCGACCGCTGAGGCTCTCGCCAAATTCTTCTACGACTTTCTCACCGAAAGACTCAAGGAGGCGAGGCTCTTAGGTGAAGTGCAGGTGATCAAGGTCGTCCTCTGGGAAACTGCTACCTCGAAGGCTGAGTACAAACCTGAATAAGCGGACAGCCCTCGCACGAGGGAGCTTTCCTACAGAACCTCTTGGCATGCTCGTCCAGCAGAGCATGGAACTCTTTATAAAGCTCCACGTCCCTTGGCAGGTTATCCTCAAAGAGCTTCCTGAGCTCTTCGTAGTTCCCCTCCACATCGAGGATCCTCTTAACTATCCTCTTAGTGTAAGTGTCTATAACGAAGTAAGGTCTTCCACCGGCGTAAAGGAGTATAGCATCCGCCGTCTCTCTGCCTACACCTTTTATACCCAGTAATTCCTCCCTGCTAACGCTTTCCACCTTAGATACAGGATCGAGCCTCTTCGCAACCTCCTTAAGATAAACCGCCTTCTGTCTGTAGTAACCGGTGGGTCTAATTAACTTCTCCAGCTTTTCTAAGGACATGCCTTTTATCTTTTTCAGGGAAAGGGATCTCTCCCTCTTAAGGTTCTCGAGGGCCTTCTCTACGTTCTTCCAAGAGGTGTTCTGAGTAAGAACAGCACCGATGACTATCTCCTCCCGCGGGTCACTCCCTTCAATTTTATGGTAATCCTTATCGACAGGCCACCATCTCTGCTCTCCGTAAGCTTCAAGTAGCAGGTCGAAAACCTTAAGGAGCTTATCTCTTAAACTTCTCAAGCCTGCTCACCATTGTGTCGGATACGAAAACCACTCCAGAGTGCTTGTTCAAGAAGGGTGTGAGACCCTCCAGGATAGAGAGGGCTTTCTCCTCGGGCATGACCGAGATAACCATAACGAGGGTATCCTCCTCGTTGAAGAGTAGATGTCCTTCGTGGAATCCATGACTTCCCTTACCCGAGAGGTTGTGGACTATGGTATAACCGCTTATACCCGCCCTCTCTAAGAGATCGATAACGAAGTCGATATCCTCCCCCCGAACGATTATCTCCACCTTCTTCATGGGATATAGCTTCAGGTCCTTCATGCCCTAACCTCCTCGGAAACTCTCTCTATCTCTATCCACTCTCCGTCCACGAATCTGTAAGTGGTATTTTTCTCGGGATCGAGAACGGCCATGTTTATCCACTCCTTGTTGAGGAGCTCCCTGATCTTATGAACCCTTCCAACGATCTTGCGAACGAACTCCAAAGGAGCTTCTATGAGGACTATTAACCTGACAGGAGCATGGTGAGGCTTCCCCTTCCTCATAACAGTCTGAGAGGGTAGTCCCGTTCTGAGGTCGCTCAAGTTCCCCGTCATAACTCCTATCCTGCCGGCAACGTTGTGGTAAACCTTGCTACCGCTCCCGTAAACTTCGTTGTCCGTCGTAGAGAAGTAGTGTTCCATGTTTATCCACTGTCCTACTACTAAGGGTCCTGAGAGGATATTCTCCAGGAGGAAACCCTTGGGATCGACCTTGTAATCGTAGGAGTGGAGGAACACCTTCCCATCGAGGTTAATGCCCTCCGTTATCTCCCTCCTCCCTATGACGAAAGCGTAATTCCCCGAAAGACCCCACTCGGGACGAACCTGGGACCAGTCGTAGGCGTTCTCCTCCACTCTGCTGTATGAGGGCTCAACTCCAAGCTCCTCAGCCCTCTCGATGGCTGTGGTCTCCCCAGCCCTCTTTAGATCGTCCTCTATGCGTTCTATGATCGGAATAACCTTGGGAGGGAGGAGTTCAAGATCGTGGAGCTTCACCTCGTCGGTGGTAGTGTTGTGGATCCCCGGAACGAAGTATGTATCTTCGGGGATTGATATACCAAATCTTTCCCTCAAGAGGTTCCTGACCTTAGGATCGTTTGCCATTAAACAGAAGGCTCTGGCGTTGTGGATACCCGAAGCGCCACCGCAGGCTCCGCAGTCGAGGGCGGACTCGTAAGGGTTGTTCTCCGACCTGCTACCGTGTCCCAGTACGAGCACCACCGGGGCAAAGTCTTCGACGAGACCTATCGACCTCAGAGCGGTGGCTATCAGAGTAGCCTGCTCCTCTAAGGAAAATCCGATGTGTTTTAACTTTTCCTTCATTAAGTCTACTGTTCCCCTCTCCACTCCGTACTCTTCCCTGAGCTTCCTGAAGAACTCCCTCTGCTCATCTTCATTCAGGTTCAGTGATCTACATAGATCGCCGTTGTCTAAGGCGACCTTCAGAATTTCCTCAATCAATTTTAAGTCTACCCGCATTCCCAGTTCCCTCTCCACGGCAATTCTTACTGTTCTGTTCAAGATGGACCTTACCACCTCCTCTATCTCCCTGTCTCCAAGCCTTTCGAGAAGGAGTTTGGTCGGAGGTCTTGAACCGAGCACCTTTTCTCTCGCCTTTGTGTAGCTCGAGGGTATGAAGGTCTTACCTAAGAAGTCGAATCCGAATAGAAAGCCTACGGCTTCCACGGTAACAAAGGGCGTAACTATGTTCTCCTTAAGGTCGTGGAAGACCTCCTCCAAGGCTCCCTTAGGGTGGGTAGATAGCTCTTTCCTTACAGGTAGTTCGAGGACGATGTTTCTCGGTCTTATTAGAACGGGGCAGAGGAACTCCTCGTGTCCCTTCTCAAGCTCGACGAAAGCCATGGGAACTCCGAAGAAGCCGGCTATACCGAAGGTCTCATAGCCTCCGAGTGCCTCAAGGTTCCTTCTGAACCTCTCTGACCTGACGTCTATGCAGAAGAGTGCTTGAGCGATCTTCTCCCTCCGTTCTTTCCCTTTGAACCTCACCTTTGAGATGAGATCCTCGAGAAGGGTATCCTCCATAGCCTTTAGCCATACGGCACCCTCCGCACCCTCGAGTTTTCTGTAAAGTCTTATGAGCTGTATGATTTGAGACTCTTCGAGTTCTCTGAGGTCCTTTCCCAGAAGGGAGAGCCATTCAGAAAGGAAGCTCAAGAACACCTTAGATATCCAGAGGGCTTTCTCCTTTATGTACCTTTGCAGTATATCTTCTGGTCTGGAGAAGTAGTCGGGAAGTCTCTCGACGTACTTGGGAATAGCCCTGCTCGAGAAGTACTCCCTCATGAGGTAAGCCTTTTCTCTCCTTTCTCTCAGGAACTTACTCAGACACTCGTAGTCCGCACCGAAGGGGATCCTCTTTGCTCTCGAGCTCAGGACAGCTCTCACGATTG
This sequence comes from Hydrogenivirga okinawensis, assembly GCF_055385515.1. NCBI lineage: Bacteria > Pseudomonadati > Aquificota > Aquificia > Aquificales > Aquificaceae > Hydrogenivirga > Hydrogenivirga okinawensis. The sequence goes on from NZ_AP042386.1 coordinate 1,718,183, forward strand.
TGAGCCTGACAGCGGCGTAGTCCACCACGTCGGCAGGATACCTCTTCTGCCAGAAGTAGTCCCTGTTATGCTGTCTCCATCTTATGAAACCAACCGTTCCCTTTAGCTTCGCCAGCTCCCTCGTAACGTAATCGCTCCAGAGTTCCTCTGGGATCTTCAGATCCTTGAGTACGTATTCCACAGCCTCTTCGGGCTCCTCAAATCTCTGGACAAGTTTCCAGAAACCCACTCCTGCCCTGAGGAGGAATCTCACGTTGTGCTTTGCGAGCTCCTTCCAAGCCCTGAATAGACCGAGCTCTCTTTTGGGCATGGCGATCGCAGCCTGCCCCTCGTCGAGGAAACCGATGACGCTCCTAACAACGAGGTCGTCTATGAGAGGAGAGAGTTCGAGCCCTGTTAGCTCGTCTATAACCTCGTAGATGGTGCGTTCTTTCCCTATAGAGGATAGGAGTCTTTCCATCTCCTCCTCAGGGTTTTCTTCGAACTTCTCAGAAACAGCCTCTACAAGATTTTCAGGTATATCCTCCTTGGTCCTGTTCAGCTTAGGTTTTAGATCCCTTCTATCGGTCATCAACCTCAGAACGAGCTCGGCGGTGTCCAGACCCTCAACCTGCAGTCCCTCCGCTTTGAGAAACTCCTCTATCCTCTTTCTCAAAAACTCCTCTCTTATCTTTCCTCTCTCCATCAGGTGTTGGTATCCCTCCCTGTTCAGGAAACCCTTTCCTCCGAATATCCTCTCCCCCTCCTTTACCGCCTCCCAGAAGGATAGTTCCTCGAGCTCGTGGAGGGGATTGTGGTGAACGAACGTTCTCATGGGCCAAAAGTAAGGTATAGGCTCGGCAGATACGTTTATGAGAGACCTTATCCAGAGCTTCCTCCCTAAGTCCATCTGCCACCTCCGAGTAGGTCCCTGTACTCGAACCTTCTGTCTGGCTCACCCCAGAGAACCCGACCGGTGTTGGTAAGGAGAGCTACACTGAGGAGGAACGTTCCCGCTGTGAGTAAAAGGAGTGTCATGCCTTCCAAGGAGGAGAAGATAATCAGTGGAAGTGTGTAGGAGAGGAGAAGCACGAGGGAGAGGAGAATAGAAAAGGTAGGAGTTTCCGCTACGAGACCTCTTATGTAGGTTATCTCTCCTGTATGCAAGGTTCTCTCTAAGAATATTCCGAGGAGTCTGAAGATCAATGGGAGGACAACTATCGATAGAAGGTAGAGATCCTGCGACAGGTAAAGTAGAGGAAGGAGCGTGCAGTAGAGCTCCGATCCCAGGGTTCTGAAGTTCCTTGCGGTAAACAGCCTCAGGGAGTGAAAGAGGAAAGTGAACGCGGCGAGAACCATTACCACCTCTGGAGGTTCGTAGATCTCAATGAGAAGAAGATAGCCGGCGATCGGGAACACTATGTACAGGGGGAGACCGAACCTGTGGAGTAATCTGGAGGTTATCAGGCTTAAGGGGAAGAGGGGAAGGAATAGGGCGGATATGATCAGAAAGACGTCCTTTAAATCGGGAACTCCGACGGCAAAGAGGACGAATCCTCCGGCGGTGGCGGGAAGCAGGGAGAACCTCGAGAGGGAGTTTACAGCTCTGAGGAATAGACCTTTAAGGATATCGTAAACGTCGTGAATGTAAAGTTCCCTTGAGAAGTGGGTGTAAAGGTTTATGTAAAGGGGCAGGTACCTTTCCCTGCTCGCGTTGTAAATGAAGAGCCATCCAACACCTATCACGAGTACCATGAATATGATCTCCAAGAGAAAGATCTCCCACGATGTGAAGGCGATCTCGTATATTCTCTCGGTAAGCCACTGCTGAGGATACAGGAACTTCTGGAGGCTGTGTCCGATTATGACGTATCCCATCAGGACGATAGTAAGAGAGAGGATAGCCATGAGAGCGGTGAGCAGCGGTCTCTCCCTCCCGAGCCTGAAGACGCTTATAAGAACCTGAGCCGCCGTTACCCACCCGAAGAAGAGGAGGACCAGGGAGGTTTTATATTCCATAAGTCTTTCCTCGACAACGTAGTGGGAGAAGAAGACTAAAAGCAGAGGCACAGCTATGGTGATGACACCGTAGACCACCCAAGGGACCTTCCGGGCTATCTCCTCCCTCTTTTTAAGAGCCATATAGACCTCATCTTCAGGTATGTTTGGGTCGTGCCTTGCCGAGCGGATTATGTTCCCTGAGTAGAGGAACAGGGTAGCCTTGAATATCCCGTGAGCCATCATGTGGTAGACCGCCAGGGCGAATGCTCCCACACCGAGCTCCATCACCATGTATCCCATCTGCCCAACGGTGGAGTAGCCCAGGGACTTCTTTATATCGCTCTGAAGAAGCATAAGAACGGAGCCGACGACAGCTGTTACAGATCCCGCTATGAAAGCGAGCTGGAGACCAAGCTGGTCGTGAACGTAGAGGGGTGCAAACCTATTTACCAGAAAGGCACCCGCGTTCACTATACCCGCGTGCATCAGGGCTGAGACAGGGGTCGGTCCCTCCATCGTATAGACTATCCAGTGGTGGAAGAGGAACTGGGCAGACTTGAGCATACCGCTCAGAGTAAGGAGGAGCGTAACCATCGGGAGCGTTTCCGAACTTTCCCGGAGAGCTCTCTCGAATATCTCGATCATGCTAAAGGTTCCGAACTCCCTGTATAGAAGGATGACGGCAAGCAGCAGGGGTATATCGGCGAGCCTGTGGGTGAAGAAGGTAAGGTTGGCGTATTTGACCGCCTCCTTCCTCTTTAAATTCTGAGCGAGCAGATAGTAAAGGATAAAACCCATCAGATGCCAGAATAGGGCGAAGAGTATGAGGTTTGCGGAGAGCACGAGAAGAACGAGACAGGCAGTCATGAGATCGAGTAAGAAGTAAAATCTCCTGTAACCCTCCTCGTCCGCCATGTACTTTTCGGAGTACTTGTGAACCACTAAGCTAACGAGGAGTATGTAGGTGGCGAGGAGGAGTCCGAGATTGTCTGTGTATAGCTCTACAGGACCGATCCTTAGGCTTTCACCCCTTCCAAAGATTAGCAGAGAAAGACTCAGGAGGAAGTTAACAAGGGTGAGGTTAGTGCTCACCTTTGGGAAAGCTTTATCACTCTTTATTACAAGCACTAAAAGAGCCGAGAGGATAGGAAGCAGAGCTATGCCGAGAACCATCTTATCCATGGATCTCTCCGTGGCTGGGAATATTCTACTGATCGAGAGTTATCTTTTTATGACCCTCTTCACCTATCAGAACTAAAAAGGATCTCTCCTGAAAATCCGGAACTTCACCGTTTATCTCGAAGAGTCCGAAGGAGTAGTTCACCACCACGGGGCTTGGACTTCCTTCGAGTCTGACGATACCCTTAGCCCTGACCACACTCTCAGGAAGTGAGTTTATAAACCTCTCCAGCTCTTCGTAAAGCACGGGATCCTCGAGCAGAAGCACCTCTTGAATCAGTCCGGTCTCGTGTGTATGATGGGAGAGCTTTATGAGTTCCCTAACAGTGTAGGATCCGCTGAAGACCTCCGGGGGAACCTTCCCGTAAACTGCCCTGTAAACAGCGACCCTTCTAAATATCTCCTCCCCCGTAAATAGGTTCTTGAGTCTGTATTTCTCCCATACATCCTTAACTTCTCTCTCAAGCCTTTCAGCCTCCTCCTCACTGATGAGATCTACCTTGTTGAGAACAACTACGTTGGAGCCACCTATCTGGTGGAGGGCTGTGGGATTGTCCTTATACTTGGAGAAGTTCTTTGAATCGACGACGCAGATAACAGCCTCTATCGAGCATCCTAAGTTCTGGAGGCTCATCATGACAGGAAAGGGTTCTGAGGCTCCGGAGGTTTCCACAAAGAGAACTTCGGGATCGTACTTTTCTCTTATCTCCGCAAGCCCCTTTTCAAACTCAGCGTGGAGGGTGCAGCAGATACAGCCCTCGGGAAGTTCCATAACTTTGGAGTAGGCGTTCTGTAGGACCTTCCCATCCACACCCACCTCACCGAACTCGTTCACTATGACCGCGACCTTCCTATCTTTGAAGTGCTCCCTTGCGGAGTTGAGAAGCAGGGTGGTTTTACCGCTTCCTAAAAATCCCGTTATAACGAAGGCGGGTGTCATCACTCGCCGCCGTACTCAACGCTATCTATCTCCTCCATGAACTGCTCTATCATAAAGGTTACGTACTCTTTGAGTTCCTCAACGCTCTTGTTCCAGTTATCCTCCGCTATCTCTATATCCTTCTCATGAACGTCGTGTTCCTCGGTTATATACTTTACCTTGACATAAGGTATCTCCCTCACCGAGCAGTTCTCCCCCACCTCGATGTCCTTAAAGCATACCTCGATATCTATGTCCGGATTTACCATCATATCCTTAAGCTCCTTCGCAAGCTTTTCAAACTTTTCTCTAACCTCTTTATCCATACTATACCTCCCGGTGATTTTGCTTTATATGTTATACCAGTCCTGCGGTATTAAGCAAAAGAAAGGGCGGGGAGGATCACTCGCCCGCCTTCACCATGACCATCTCAATGCAGTGCCTCTTTAACAGATCAGAACAGACGTAAACGCAGATCTCACAACCCTTGCACCTGTCGTACCACACCCAGGCGGTATGACCGCTCTCCTTGTAGTTCAGGCAGTTAGGCTCAGGGCAGAAGAGGACACACTGCTTGCAGTTGTACTTGGCACACTCCTTTTCGTTTACCTCCGCTACAAAGTACATTTACAACCTCCTCAGGTGGCTACCTTTTCCTCTTCCTCCTCCACCCATCCCTTCTCTTCGGCCATCTTCAGCGTGTACTTTATAACCTCCATGTTCTTAGCAAGGAGTTCCTGCTTCTTCTTAAACTTCTTCTCTATAGCACTGTCCAGAGCCGTCGTTCCACCGGAGGCTACGAAAGTTCCCCCGAGGAACCTCTCAACGAGGGCCTTTTCAATGTGTTCCAGTGTAACGAGCTTCGTGATACCGAAGAAGGTTCCGATCATAGCCATGTTGGTGGCGAGCTCCGTTCCCGCTATGTCCCTCGCTATCTGGGTAGCGGGTATGTAGTAGATCTTCGCCTGGAGTTCCTCGAGAACCTTCTTGTCTTCGTCGGGTATTATGTCCACGTCGGAGTTGATTATAACCATTCCTTTCTCTTTCAGTCCGGTGTAGAAGGGCATCGTGTAGGACTTACCGTGGGTTATGACCTGCGGATGGTAGATCATTATAACGTTGGGATAGACGACCTCTCCTACCTCGTAAATCGGCTGATCGGAAGCCCTGACGTAAGCCTCAACGGGAGCCATCCTCTTCTCCGATCCGAAGAAGGGAACGAGGGAAGCGTACTTACCGGCAGCTGACATAGCGTTACCGAGGATGTGGGCGGAGGTAACGACTCCCTGCCCACCGACACCTGCGATCCTTATATTGTACCTCTTCATGACTTGACCTCCTGCTTAGCCCTTTCCTTCTCCTTCCTCTCTATCTCCTGGAGGTACTCCTTGACCTCGTCGGTCATCCATTCGTAGAACTTAAAGTCCTCCTTCTCCCTCTTCCTCGCGTCCGCAAGGACCTCTCTCGTAGGTATCGAGTACTCGATGTTACAGGAGGTGTAGGCGTGTATGAAGGTGGGACCAAACTCCCTTGCGGCGAGGATCGCCCTTCTGATCGTCTTGGCTATCCTCTTGGGGTTCGTAGGAGATATCTTTGCCACGTAGACACATCCTGCGGTCTGGGCGAGCTCAACGGCATTTATCTTATCGAACTGCTTGCCCTTGGGAGCCATCTTAAGCTGTATTCCCTTTGGAGACATACCGCTCTCCTGCCCTCCAGTATTTCCGTAAACCTCGTTGTCCACCATTATGGTGGTGAACTTCTCTTTCCTGAACCAGGAGTGCATAGTCATACCGAAACCTATGTCCATAAGTCCACCGTCACCGGCTATGACTACGACGTCCTTGACCTTGTCAGGGAACCTTATGGAGAGAGCCCTCTTAAGACCAGAGGCGACGGCGTTGGTATCTCCGTAGTTTCCGTAGATGAAGGGAACTGCCGCCTGAGAGAGGGCGAGCCTTGCACATCCTGCGGTTCCGAGGACTATCGTGTCCTCAGGGTTGGGAAGAGCAGCGTAGAAGACTCTTATGAAGTAAGCCATGTAACACCCCGCACACATCGGGTGCTCCTCGACCAGCTCCTTGAACTGACCGAGTTGCATAACGTCTACCTGCTTTCCGAACTGACCAAACTGAACCAAGTCAACGTAATCTCTGGGCATGTATTTTTCAAATCCCGGTGAGATCTTTACGTATTCCAGTCCCATGGTACACCTCCTTTAACTAATTTTAAACAACGGTCTTCTTTTCCTTCTTAATGCCGAGAGCTTTATAGATCTCGTCCATTATAAGCTCAACAGGCAAGGTCATTCCGCCGTAGACCCTCGGTCCGTCCACAACTATTCCGCTGTTGGGTATGACCGCCTTGACCTCCTTGGCGAGCCATCCCACTATGTTGTGTTCGGGAACTATAACCGCCTTTGCCTTCTTGAGAGCTTCCCTGATCTCCTTCTCGGGGAAGGGTCTGAGGGATTTGACCTTCACGAGACCGACGTTAAGACCCTCCATCTCCGCATACCTCTGAGCTTCCCTTCCCTGTGCCGCTGCACATCCTGAGGCTACTATGAAGACGTCGGCGTTAGGATTCACAACCTCTATAGGACCTCCAAGGTAGTGGTATATCCACTTCATTGCCCTTCTGTTGGCTGACCAAACCTCCTGCTGCCATACAGCGTGGATAAGGTAGCTCATGAAGTTGGACTTCTGAACCGGAGCGTCCCTCTGGATCCTCGCCGGAGGAATTTCACAGTCCGTAGGAGGAACGGGCGCCTTGTAAGGATCCCTCGGAGGTAGCTTCATGTCCTCGGGCGGAAGCTCAACGTAACCCTTAGCGTGGGTAACGAAGAATCCTTCCGTTGCCACGATCACGGGAAGGTAAACGTCCACCTTCTCAGAGATCGGAAAACCGGCCAAGGTGAAGTCAAATACGTCCTGCTGGTTCTCCGCGTGAAGGACAACAGCACCGCAGTGAAGGGTGTAGGCTATCTCAACGTTGTCAGGTTGTATAGAGAGGGGCGCGTTGACGACCCTCGTCATTATCCCGAGAACTGCCGGTATCCTGTGTCCAGGCCAGGAGACTATTGCCTCGAGTCCTCTCAACAGCCCCGGTCCAGAGGTGGCGGAGAAGGCTCTCGCTCCACCTCTCACCGCTCCAGCTATGGCGGACATCGCTCCGTACTCTTCCTCTGCCCTGTAGTAGTCCTTAACGTATCCTTGAGCGTAAAGGTCTCCGACAAGGTGCATCGTCTCCGACTGGGGAGTTATGGGATAAGCTATCGCTATATCAACGTTCGCTCTCTTAACAGCTTCAGCAAAAGCCTGCGATCCCGTTATAAACTTCCTCTCCCTCGGAGCTTCCAAAAGGAGATGCTCCGGTTCAACGACTCTCTGCTCAGGCATAACTACACCTCCTCCTTAATTACTCAGTTTCTTCAACTATCTCACCCCTTCTGGGCATAAGTAAGGCTGCATACTCTCCGAAGTCCAGGGGAGATATCTTCGTCCAGTCCTCCTTGGGAAGGGAGGGGTTCTCTGGTGGAAGCTTAGGCTCCCACTCTATCCCGAGCTCGTTCCTCACCTGGACGAGAACGTCCCTGAACTTCCTGATCTCTTCCGCATGGACGTCCCTGAGGGATACCATCGCATCCTCGTGTCCCATCTCCGCACAGAGGGCTATGGTAAAGCAGTTCGTACCTGCCCTTATCATTCTCAGGGAGAGGTTCGCGTAGTGGCAGTGAACACCCACGAATATGCACGCCTCTATCTTGTTGTGGAGAATGGTCAGGTTAGGGTGGTTGGGGTTTATCTCCGCCTCAGGATCTATCTTGGGATACTTGGGTCTGTAGTCGGGCATGGGAATTATCCTGCAGTTGGGTATCTCCATGGCGAGCTCGAGAACAGCCTTAGCCTTCTCCATAGCTCCCGCATTCCATCCCCAGAGAACCAGCGGTCCGGGGAATATGGTGGGGTTCTTGCGGGTGAGCATAGCCTTCGCCGCCTCTCTCATGGCGGTCTCTTCGTCCACTATCTCACCGTACATGAGGGCTTTGCCCGGCGGGGGCAACTCCACACCCCTGAAGGCTGCAGGGGTGGGTATATAACCTTCCGGTCCCGGGACTATAAGCTTCTTTCCTTCTTCCATTACTTTTGACCTCCGCTCACTTCTTGGATAGGTAGGCTACAATTTATAAGGAGTTCCTTATATTGTCAAGACGTTAAAGTATGAGATAGGTCAAGAATATAAAACGTCGTTTTATCAAGCCCTTACTCGCCCTTTATAGCTTCCAGTAGACACTCCCTCATCAGATCCTCCGATGGATTTCCCATATCGAACATAGTATCGAAGTCCTTACCGTAGCCGAGGGATCTGAGCCTGTCCATCAGTAGCCTGTAAACGTTTTTGAGTCCCTCCTTCATAGATATACCTTCTTTAAAGATGTACAGTTCATCCTCTTCTCTGAAGAAGTTCAGCCCATAATTCTCTGGATCCTTTACCTCGAACTCAACACCGACGGCAAAAGCCTTCCCGTACTTCACGGCACTCTCTTCGGGAAGGTAGTGCTCAGAGTAGCAGGAGAGTTTTTGTTCCTGAAAGAGATTCATATCGGTGGGGACGGCGACTATGTAGAGCGCCCCTTCTTGCATCGTTTCCCCTTTCTCGTTCCTTCCGACGAGCTGGATAAAGTATGTCCAGGACCTCATGGTGCTATCCACTCGTCCTTAGCGAGCAACTCCGCAGGTTCCACCTTCTCCTGAACCCTCTGGGATATCTTGTAGGAACAGAACTCAGGACCGCACATGGAACAGAACTTGGCGGTCTTGTACCCTTCCTGGGGAAGGGTCTCGTCGTGGTAAGCCCTTGCCGTCTCCGGATCCATCGCGAGCTCAAACTGCCTGTTCCAGTCGAAAGCGTACCTCGCCTTTGACATCTCAAGATCCCAGTCCCTCGCGCCGGGCCAATGCTTAGCTATGTCGGCGGCGTGGGCAGCTATCTTGTAGGCTATCACCCCCTGCTTGACGTCCTCTATATTCGGAAGTCCGAGGTGTTCCTTGGGGGTAATGTAGCAAAGCATGGAAGCTCCCACAGAACCAGCTACAGCCGCACCTATGGCGCTACCTATGTGGTCGTATCCCGGAGCTACGTCGAGGACGAGGGGACCGAGTATGTAGAAGGGAGCCTCCTTACACCAGAGCTGCTGTATCTTCATGTTGAACTCCACCTCGTGCAGGGGGACATGTCCGGGACCCTCAACCATCACCTGAACGTCGTGTTTCCATGCCCTCTCCGTTAGCTCACCGAGAACTTTGAGCTCGGCAAGCTGGGCGTCGTCGGTGGCGTCCTCTATACAGCCTGGTCTCAGAGCATCTCCGAGGGAGAAGGAGACGTCGTACTTCTTGAATATCTCACAGATCTTATCGAAGTGTTCGTAGAGGGGATTCTGCTTTCCGTGCTCCGTCATCCACTGGGCTAAGATGGCTCCGCCTCTGGAAACGATACCCATTACCCTGTGCTGAACCAAGGGCAGGTGCTCCCTCAGAATTCCAGCGTGGATAGTCATGTAGGAGACCCCCTGCCTCGCCTGCTCCTCTATGACGTCAAGGATGAGATCCACTGTGAGCTGTTTAACATCTCCCTTGGCTACCTTCCATGCTTCATATATAGGAACGGTTCCTACGGGGACGGTGCTTGCGGATATTATCGCCTCCCTCGTTTCCGGTATGGCATCCCCTGTGGAGAGATCCATTATCGTGTCGGCACCGTACTTTATAGCTACCTTCGCCTTCTCAACCTCGGTGGGAATGTCCGAAGCGAGCCCTGAGTTTCCTATGTTTGCGTTCACCTTAACCTTTGAATTCATGCCGATACACATGGGTTCGAGATGAAGGTGATTTATGTTAGCGGGAATTATCATTCTCCCGATAGCTACCTCCTGCCGCACGAACTCGGGATGTAGCCCTTCCCTCCGGGCTACGTACTCCATCTCTTCGGTGATTATGCCCTGACGGGCTAAGTGCATCTGGGTTTTATTCTTAAACTTCCTTCTCTTCTCAATCCACTCGGCTCTCAGCATTCCACATCCTCCTCATGAAATGATGTTTTAAAAATTAATAGCCCTCCTCCTTTCTAACAATATGATCTTCGTTCTGAAATCTCTTTGGGGAGAAAAGCTCAAAGAAGGGAGACCTTAGGCTTCTTTCCACGAGGTCAAGGGCTATCCTGGCACTGACCGGAGCCCAGAGAACGCCGTTCCTGTAGTGTCCGGTTAATATCAGGTAGTTATCCCCCGCGTGAAGGATCGGTTTTTCGTCGGGCGTTCCAGGTCTGAAGCCGACCTTAACACCTAAGAACTCGGCGTTCGAAAGAGCGGGGAAGACCCTTAGGGCTCCGTTCAAGAGTTCCCTAACTCCCCCCGCCGTTGGTCTCGTGTCGAAGCCTGCATCCTCAGAGGTAGCTCCAACGAGTATGAAGTTCTCCTTAGGTATTATGTAAGATATAGAGGAGTATAGAACCCTCTCGAGCTCTGGTCCCTTTATCTTCAAGATCTGTCCCTTGACGGGAAAGACGGGGAGCTTCAAAAGAGACCTGCTCCACGCTCCTGTGGTGAAGATGTAGAGATCCGCTCTGTAGCTTCCTCTGTACCCCCTAACCTCCTCTACCTTTTCCTCTCCCCCGTCCACCTCGGTTATCTCATCCACTGCGATCCTTATCTTCAGGTTCTCGCAGGCTAAGAGGAGGGCGTCCATAAGCTTCTCTGCATCAACATTCCCCTCATCCCTGAAGAGGTAGGCTCCTTCCACCTCTTCAGACAGACCGTGCTCCTTCAAAAGCTCTTCTCTTCCTATCTCCTCTACGTTCCATCCCTCCTCTTTATAGAGGGCTACCTTACTTTCTAATTCCCCCTTTTCCTCCTCGTCCACTATCAGGCGGAGTATACCCTTTCCGTTGAAGTAAAGCTTAATCCTCGAGACTTCCTCGAGCCTTCTTATGAAGTCCGGATAGAGCTTGAGGCTCTCCGTGGAGAATCGGAGTAGGTCTCCCTCGAGACCTTCCGAAAAGGGGGCGAGCATACCTCCCGCTACCCAGGAGGCTCCCTCCTCGTAGTTCCTCGTAACGACCGTTACCTTGTGTCCTGCAAGGGCGAGCTCGAAGGCTGTTGATAGACCTATTATCCCGCTTCCGACTATTAGAATATTCATAAAGATTAATATAAAACGGGATTCGGAACGCAGTTTTATAATTTCATCCTATGAACGCGGTGGGTGTTATAGTCTTCGCCTTCCTCTCCTACACCATAGGCTTTCTCGTTTACTCTCGCTATCTCTCTAAAAAAGTTTTCTCTCTCGACGACGGCAGACAGACCCCCGCCCATGAACTCAGGGACGGAGTCGATTACGTTCCCACCAACAAGTGGATCCTCTTGGGGCACCACTTTACCTCTATAACGGGGGCAGGACCCATAGTTGGACCAGCCATAGCGGTTATATGGGGATGGCTACCAGCACTTCTCTGGGTAGTCCTCGGAGCGGTTTTTATTGGTGCTGTTCACGACTTTGGAGCTCTGGTAACTTCCATAAGACACAAGGGCAGATCCATAGGAACGATCTTGGGAGAGTATGCGGGCGAGAGGGCAAGGATTGTTTTCCTCCTTCTTATACTCGCTCTCGCGATCCTCGTGAACGCCGTCTTCGCTTATGTGATAGCCCTTCTATTTACAAAGTTTCCTTCCAGCGTGATACCAGCTTGGACGATAGTTCCTCTCGCCGTAGCCTTTGGGTATTCGGTTTACCGCTTCAGAATAAACTTTCTAATACCAACGATTATCTTCCTCCTTATCCTCTATGGCTCCATGTTCTTAGGAAGAGCCTATCCTGTGGACGCGACACCCTTAGCCAACCTCCTCGGTATAGACACGATAATGTTCTGGATAATCGTCCTCTTTACCTACACCTTCTTCGCCTCCTCCCTTCCCGTATGGCTACTTCTCCAGCCGAGGGACTTTCTCAACGGACTTCAGGTAATCGTACTTCTCGCTTTGATCTACATCGGAGCCCTGGTATCGAATCCCAAAGTTGCTGCACCGGTTATAAACCTCTCACCTGAGGGAGCTCCTCCTATATTCCCCTTCCTCTTCATAACCATAGCCTGTGGAGCTCTGAGCGGTTTTCATGCCCTCGTTTCCTCCGGAACCTCCTCAAAGCAGCTCTCTAAGGAGAGCGATGCGAGAACCGTTGGATACCTCGGTTTCCTCGGTGAAAGCTCCCTCGCCGTTGCGGTAATAATAGCCTGCACCGCAGGGATAGCTATGTTCTCCTCAGATAGGTTCGCTCAGCTCTACAGCTCCTGGGCTTCCATAAAGAAGTCTGCGATCCCGGCGGTCGTCGAGGGCGGAGCCAATCTGATATCCTCAATCGGTATAGACTTAGAGCTCTCCAAGACCCTGATAGCGACCCTGGTAGTACTCTTTGCCGCTACCACGATGGATACGAGCGTGAGGATTCAGAGGTATATCCTGAACGAGCTGGGGCAGATATATTCCATAAATCCTCTAAAGAACACATGGTTCGCCTCGTTCGTTGCAATCTTTACCTCAATGGCTCTCGTTCTTGCCAAGGAAGGGGGAAAGGGCGGGCTTCTGTTCTGGCCCGTCTTTGGTGCAGCGAACCAGCTCCTTGCGGGCTTGGCTCTTTTAGTAACCTATCTCTACCTAAGAAGAGAGCAGAGACCAACTCTACCCATACTTATCCCTCTTGTCCTTGTCCTGATAATAACCTCCGTTGCGATGTTTATGAACATGACAACTAACGCCCTTAGGGGAGATTACCTTTTAGCAAGCGTGAGCGGGGTAATCCTGATCTTAGAGGTTCTTATAATACTTGAGTCCATAAACGCGATAAGAATAGAGAGGAGAGCGGAGGCATGAAGATAGGTGAGATCCTGAAGGAGTTCTACAGGCTCAAGTTCGGTCAGGAGTTTGCAAGGGAGGCGAGGAAGCTCAACGAGGTCTTCCTCTTCTTCGTCTTCTCCGACTACTTTGGTCTTCCCAATCCCTACAAGATCTTTTTCTTAGAGGCTTACCCACAGCTCCTTGAGGAGTTCCACGCTTGGCACAGGAGGATGGGTCTGAAACACTCTCCCTTGGAGTGGATAAGATGCTGCTGAAGAGTTATATTAATTCGGAGGAGGTTAGGGAATGTTTCATATGCCTAACATATCCGAGCTGATAGTGATCCTTCTGGTGGTCTTCGTCCTCTTTGGAGCTTCAAGGCTTCCCGAGGCCGGTAGAGCCCTCGGGGAGGGAATAAGGAACTTCAAGAAAGGTCTATTTGGAGAAGCGGACGAGGAGAAGAAGATAAAAGAGGTAAAGGCTGAAGAGGTTAACAAAGAAGAGGAAGCTAAAGCAAGTTAAGGAGGTATAAGATGCCGTTCATAGGTAACATATCGCTACCGGAGCTACTGATAATACTTGCGATCATCTTCGTTCTCTTCGGAGCGTCAAGAATTCCCGAGGCGGGAAAGGCTCTCGGAGCGGGCATAAGAAACTTCAAGAAAGCCCTCTCGGGAGAGATAGAGCCGGAGGAAGAGAAGAAGATCAAAGAGGTAAAGGCGGAGGAGGTTAAGGAGGAGAAGAAGGAGGAGGCTAAAACCGGCTGAGCCTTTTCAGAGCCTGATCAGTATGACCACCTCACCTTTAATACTCTCCCTCTTACCGATCTCTTCAAGGATAGAGCTTACCGATCCTCTGATGTACTCCTCGTGAACCTTAGTTAGCTCCCTTGCGACGCAAGCCTGAACCTCTCCGAAGATCTCCTTTATAAGCTCTAAGGTTTTTAAAACCCTCTTCGGAGACTCGAAGATTATTAATGTAGTGTCTTCGCACTCCCTCAGTTCCTCGAAGAACCCTCTCGTTCCCTTCTTGGGAGGGAAGCCGACGAAGAGAAACCTGTCTGTAGGTAGTCCCGAACCTATGAGGGCAGTTATAACCGCCGAGGGACCCGGTAGAGCTTCAACCTCCACGCCCTCCTCTATGCATCTCCTTATCAGTCTGTATCCGGGATCGGATATGCCTGGAGTTCCCGCATCGGTAACGAGGGCAACGTCCTCCTTTTCTAATACCTTCAGTATCTTGGGTATCTGCTTTTCTTCCTTCGGTTCGTAGTAGGAGATCAACTTTTTGCCTTTGATCTCGTAGTGGTTCAGAAGTATCCTCGTTCTCCTCGTGTCCTCGCAGGCCACGTAGTTCACCTCTTTGAGAACCTCCAAAGCCCTCAGAGTTATGTCCTTCAGGTTGCCTATGGGTGTCGGGACAACGTAGAGCTTTCCCATACCTCAGTCAAAGAGAGCGGTGGTCAGGTACTTCTCCCCTCCGTCGGGGAAGACCGTAACTATGACTGCCTTCTCTCCCCTATCGGTCAGTTCTCTCGCGAGCTTTATACACGCCCACAGAGCTGCGCCGGAAGACTGACCCACGAATATGGCTTCCTCCCTCGCCAACTTCCTCGCCCACTCGTAAGCGTCCTCCGTCTCTACGAATATGGTTCTGTCGAGGAAGTTCTCGTCAAATATCCCCGGCTTTATAGAACTCTCTATGTGCTTGAGGCCTTCTATCCCGTGGAAGGGATATGCGGGTTGAACTCCGATCACCTGTATATCTTGGTTATAGACCTTTAGCCTCCTCCCCGTTCCCATTATCGTCCCGCCCGTTCCTATCCCAGCGACGAAGTGGGACACCCTTCCCTCCGTCTGGTTCCATATCTCTATGCCTGTGGAATAGAAGTGTGCCTTCCAGTTGGCGGGGTTGTTGTACTGGTCTAAGTAAACGTACCTCTCCGGCTCCTTCTCTACGAGCTCCCTAACGTATAGGATCGCTCCGTCGGTTCCCTCTAAGGGATCGGTGAGATAGACCTTCGCTCCGTAAGCTTCGATTATCTTCTTCCTCTCCTCGCTCACGTTCGCCGGCATGGCGAGCTCCACGGGAACGCCGAGGGCTGCACCCACCATCGCCAAGGCTATACCCGTATTCCCGGAGGTCGCGTCTATTACCACCTTTCCCTCCTTTATGAGTCCCTCCTTCATTGCGGTCAGGAACATGGAGAGGGCAGGTCTGTCCTTGACAGAACCTCCGGGGTTGAAACTCTCTAACTTGGCGTAGATCTCTATATCGGGGGAGATATCTTCGGGGATAACTTTTTTAATCCTCACCAAGGGGGTGTTTCCGACAAGATTGAGGACGGAGTTTCTTAGCTTTCGGTAAGGCTCGTCGTGCTCTCCGAGAACCCACATCTAAGTAATCTTACTTTCCCTTCTCGCCTATGACGAGGATGGACCCCGGTCTCTTTATCCTCAGGGCTACCATCTCCAAGACCCTGAAGACGTGGTTCATGTTGGTGGACTCAACGTAGGCTACCGATATGTCCTGAGCTATGACGAGGTCAAAGTTCTGGGGTCCCGCCGAGACGAGGAGAGCCTTGTTCTCGGGAATTATGGGAGTTTGGAATACGTCGCTCACCACCTTCTTGATCTGCTCTATCTCCAAGAGGCCGGTGTTGTCGTGCATCCTGTTGAGTTGGAAGTACTGCTTCGGATTTACCACGAGGTAGTAGTTCCCGTAAAATCCCTGCTCCACGAGCTTGGATATCCCCTCTATCACGTCGGTAAAGGCGTTTCCCACCTTCGACCAGTCGCTCATGGACATGGTGTTTATACCTTCCGCGGTCATAAGCCCTTCAAGACCGAGGTTCTTGTTTCCTAAGAGGATGAGGGTGTCCTCCGCCACCGCCGTAGCTACCGCTGCCGCAACCGCGTTGGAGGTGTCTATGGGCATGTTGAACTGCCTGAAGTACTCAAGATCTCTCCAGGAGATGATGAAGTCCTTGTATATAGTGGGTATAGGGATGTGTTTTCTCACTCCGGTTCTCACCGGCTCACAGGTCTCGTACTCCTGACCGGGCTTTATCTCGCAAACTCCCGGCTCCATCCCGTAGATGACGTCGTAGGAGACCATCTGATGTCCGGGACCTATGGGACCCATGACAGGAACGAACCTTCTGCACACGAGAGTGTTTTTGGCAACGCTTACGACCGCCTCATCTATCTGTTCCCACTCCTCTGCGGTCAAGGGTGCTTCTTCTCTTCCGAGGAAATCCATTTCATATCCCCCTTTTGATGTCGCTTTATAAATTATAGTAGCAGAGGAGGGCGAGGACATGATGAGAGCCTTAATTCTTCTTCTCGTGGCGGTTCTCTTCTCCTTCGGGATGGAGCTTAAGAAGGTCTCCGATGACGTCTACATGGCTAAGGGAGGCTACGGTCTGCCTTCTAAGGAAAACAGGGGTTTTATGTCCAACGCCTACGGAATACTCACGAGGGAGGGCTGGATAGTTATAGACACTCTCTCAACTCCCGAGCTTGCGAGGGAGTTCATCTCAGAGCTAAAGAAGATAAAAAACGCTCCGATCCTCTACGTCATCGTCACTCACTACCACATGGATCACTGGTTTGGTATAGCTCCCTACAAGGAGGAGGGTGCCAAGTTCATAGCGCATAAAAACCTTAAGGAGTTTTACGAAGACGGGACGGCGGATATGGTATTAGAGGGTGCTCAGAAGGCTTTCGGTATATTCGGGAGCGTCAAGCTCCTTCCTCCCGATATAGTGGTGGATAGCAGGGTAAAGCTCAGGGTAGGGGGAAAGTTTATAGAGATAATTCCCATGACCCCGGCGCATACGAACACGGATCTCGTTATCCGATACGATGGTTACCTCTTCGTGGGTGATCTCGTAGCCTACAAGAGGATACCTTTTCTCGGCGACAGGAACGTATCCACCAAAAGATGGCTCGAGGTCCTTGGCAAGCTTGAAAAGATGAGCTTCAAGAAACTCTTGATGGGACATGGAGATCCGATGGACAAGGAGGCTATAAAGTGGACGAAGGGGTACATAAGCTACGTGAGGGAGAACGTGAGAAAGCTCAAGGATGAAGGATTGTTTATAGACGAGGTAAAGGAGGCTCTCAAGGACTCTCCCTACAAGGGCACTCCCATGTACGAGGAGTTCCACATGAGGAACGTCTATAGCGTCTTCAACGAACTCGATATGGAGCTTTAGGAGGCAGATTATGGAGTGCCTGAGCTACGATGAGATAAAGAGGAGGCTTAAGGAACTTGAGGGGTGGATCTACGATCTGAGGGAAGGGGTTTACATAACCAAGGAGTATGAGACCAAGAACTGGAAGACGACCATCTTTGTCGTGAACGCCATAGCCGCCCTTGCCGAAGTCCACTGGCACCATCCGGACTTGGAGGTGGGTTTTAAGAAGGTCAAGGTCAAACTCACCACCCACGAAGCGGGAGGGATAACGGAGAAGGACTTCAGACTCGCCGAGGAGATAGACAGGATCGTGAGGGAGATCATGAGGCGTTAAAGATATAATTTCCCTATGAGCCTTCTGATAATCGAAAGGGGGTGTCCCAACTGCGGGGGAGCGATAAGCGGCGAGAGGCTCTCCAAGGGACTTCCCTGCTCTAAGTGTCTCCCCAAACCTGAAAAGAAGGTTTGCGAATCTCTCGAAAGATTAGGTAAATTACAGGAGCTCAGACCTTACTGCGAAACTGATAAAAGACTTGAAGAGTTCGAAAGCTTTTTCGAAAAGGCTATAGGCGCGAGACCTTGGAGTCTCCAGAGACTGTGGGCTAAGAGGGTTCTGAGAAGAGAGTCCTTTGCGGTAGTTGCTCCTACGGGTGTAGGAAAGACCACCTTCGGTTTCGTTACCTCCCTTTTTTTAGAACCCAAAGCTCTCCTGATCTTCCCCACAAGGATCTTAGCAAATCAGGCGGGCGAGAGGTTGAGGGAACTTGCCGAAAGGGTCGGGGTAGAGAAAAAAATTCTCGTTTACGAGTCTAAGAAGAAGATAAAGGAACAGTTCCTTTCAGGAGATTTTGATATCCTCTGCGGAACCAACATGTTCCTTCACAGAAACTTTGAAAACCTAATGAAGTTCAGGTTCAGGTTCATCTTCATAGACGACATAGACTCCTTCCTCAAAAGATCCAAGAACGTGGATAACCTCTTTAAACTCCTTGGCTTTACCGACTACGAGATAAAGTTAGCTCTCAAGGAGAACAAGACCGAAAGGGACTGGGAAAAGCTCGCAAAGATAAGGAAGAAGGAGCGGGAAACGGTTCTCATAGTCTCCTCCGCGACTCTGAAGCCTAAGGGGAACAGGGTATTTCTCTTCAGAAACCTCTTAGGCTTTGATGTTCAGAAGGCTGTTACTACGGTAAGGAACATAGTGGATGTCGCCGAACCTGTGGAGGATCTCAACGAAGCCCTTGAGCGGTCGGCGGAGCTTATTAAGAAACTCGGAAAGGGAGGACTCGTTTACCTTTCGGTCTTTTACGGGAAGGATAAGGTTCAGGAGGTGGTTGAGTTTTACAGGAGTAAAGGGATTAAAGCGATAAGCTACCTTGATTACAAGGCGGAAGAGCTTTACGGGATATTGGAGAAGGGAGAGTTTGACGTCGCGGTCGGAATATCCCACATTAGCAACCCCCTCGTGAGAGGTCTTGATCTGCCTCACATAATCCGCTACGCCATCTTCTTAGATCCTCCCAAGCACGTGTTCCCGACGGAGTTGACGCTCCAACCTTCCCTCCTGCACTCCATACTCTTAGCTCTTCTGAACCTCTTTGAGGAGAAGGACAGGCTAAAGGCTATCGAATACATAAACTACCTGAAGAGATACCTGACGATGAAGGAGGAGGATTTGGAAAAGTATCCACGTATAAAGGAGAGGGTTCAGGAGATAAAGGACTTCTTAGAAGGCTTCCTTAGCGACAGGGACTTCCTTAAGAAGATCGAGGAGTCGGAGGATATATCCCTCGTCCACAGGGAGGGAAAGCTCTTTATGGTCGTCGGGGATGCAAACTCTTACATTCAGGCATCGGGGAGGACATCGAGGTTCATAGCGGGAGGTATGACCAAGGGACTCTCTATCCTTTTCTACTCCGATCCCAAAGCTTTCAGATCTCTGAAGAGAAGACTCTCCGCCTACTTCATGCAATCGGACGTGGAGTTCAAGAGCCTTGAGGAGATAGATCTTGAAGAGACACTCAGGGAGATAGACGAGGACAGGGAGAGGGCAAGGCTCGTCTTAGAACACAAGGTTGTTCAGAGGATTAAGGATCTCTTCAAAACCACCCTCGTAGTTGTGGAGTCTCCCAACAAGGCAAGGACGATAGCGAGCTTCTTCGGAAAGCCCCAGATGAGACTCGTCAAGGACACTATAGCTTACGAGGTTCCCCTCGGTGAGAGACTTCTCGTGATCACCGCCTCCCTCGGACACGTCTTAGATCTCGTAACCGATAAGGGTTTCTTCGGAGTTTTGGAGGACAAAGACAGGTTCATTCCCATCTATGACACCATAAAGAGGTGTAAGCCTCAAGGGATACAGCACACGGACTTAGAGTACTTGAAG
Source organism: Hydrogenivirga okinawensis (assembly GCF_055385515.1). Classification (NCBI taxonomy): domain Bacteria; kingdom Pseudomonadati; phylum Aquificota; class Aquificia; order Aquificales; family Aquificaceae; genus Hydrogenivirga; species Hydrogenivirga okinawensis. The sequence continues at coordinate 1,737,732 of NZ_AP042386.1, forward strand.
GAAAGATGCAGGGGGAAGATAGAGGACAAGATGAGCATTATTGAGGGTCTTAGAGAGGTTGATTACGAGGTGGACGAGGTCTTCATAGCCACCGATCCCGACGCTGAGGGGGAGAAGATAGCCTACGACCTCTTTTTACTTTTAAGACCCTTCAACGTGAACCTGAAACGTGCGGAGTTCCACGAGGTAACACCCAAAGCCTTCAGGGAGGCGGTGGAGAGCCCCAGAGACTTTGATGTAAACATGGTAAAAGCCCAGATAGTAAGGAGGGTCCTGGACAGGTGGGTGGGCTTCACCCTCTCAAGGGTTCTCTGGAAGGTCTTTAACAAAAACTGGTTCTCCGCAGGGAGGGTTCAGACGCCCGTTTTAGGTTGGGTTATAGAGAGGTACGAGAAGTCTAAGGAGAAGAAGGGCGAGGTTATCTTCGAGATAAACGGACAGACCTTCAGAGCGGAGATAGAGGATCTTGACGTTGCCAGAAGCGTTTACGAAGAGCTTGAGCTTGCGAGGGTCTATATCCACTCTCCCGAGGAAACCGAGAAGAAACCCTTACCCCCCTACTCAACCGACACGATTTTGGAGGATGCGAGTGAACGGCTCCACTTCTCCGCTCAAAAGACTATGAAACTTCTCCAAAACCTCTTCGAGGCGGGACTCATCACCTACCACAGGACGGACTCGACCCGTGTCTCAGAAGCCGGAAGGTATCTCGTGGCGAAGCCTTACATAAGCGAGAAGTTCGGCGAAGAGTACTTCTATCCGAGGAGCTGGGGAGAGGGAGGAGCCCACGAGTGTATAAGGCCTACCAGATCTATGGAGCCTTCCAATCTCAGGTTTATGATAACCGCCGGACTTATAGACCTCGAGGAGCCAGAAGATGTTCTGAGACTCTACGAGCTGATCTTCAAGCGCTTCATGGCTTCCCAGATGAGACCCGCAAGGGTGAGGGTGGAGAAGCTCCACGTTGAACTCCCCTATTACGACTGGGAGGAGGAGGTCGTAACGGAGGTCATAGAGCACGGCTTTGATCTTATCTTCCCCACCTTCAGGGTCTTTGAGAAGAAAGAACCCTTTGATATAAAACCCGTGGAGTTCAGGGAAGTTCCGAAAGTTCCCCTCTTCACCCAAGGGTCGCTCATTCAAGAGATGAAGAACAGGGGTCTCGGAAGACCCTCAACTTACGCCCACATAGTTCAGACCCTCTTAGACAGAGGATACGTGAAGGAGGTAAAGGGAAGGCTCATACCCACCAAAATGGGTATAGAAGTTTACAACTATCTAAGAAAGCATTACCCAGACTACACGAGCGAAGAGCTCACGAGAAGACTTGAGGAGGCGATGGACAGGATAGAGAGGGGAGAGCTTGACTACCTTGAAGTTCTGAAGGAAGCCCATAGAGTCAAGAACATACTGATAAAAGTTGGAGAAGTAACCGCTCCGAAGAAGTTCTACTATGAGTGATGTTATAGCCCTGATACTCCTTGTTGCCTTCATACATCTGATGCTTCTTCTTTACTGGAAGGGTATGGCTAAGGCGAGGAGGGGAAAAGGAAAACCCTATGAGGATAGCGGGTTATGAGGTCTCGCGCCATTTACAGGGATATCTGAGGAGTCAAAGATCCTATATAAAGCCTGAATGGATAGAAGCAGTGATAAACGATCCTGAGCACTTTGAATATGTTTCCGAGGATGAGATAAGGTTGTGGAAGCAAATTCCCGATTTTGGAAATAGATTTTTAAGAGTGGTGGTCAATCCAAAGAATAAGGCGATTGTTACCGCTTTCTTTGATAGGAGGTTTAGAAGATGAAGATAGTTTACGATCCTCAGGTAGATGCCCTCAGGATAAGCCTGTTGGAGGAGAAAGCGGTTGAGAGTGAGGAAGTCCTGCCAGATGTGATATTTGACTACACCGAAGATGGTAAGGTTGCAAGCATAGAGGTGCTTCACGCCAGTGCGCATCTGGAAGAACTCAGAAACTTAGACAAACTCGCCGGTGCTACGGGAAGGTAAGAGTCCTAACCCTTTGAAAGCTCCGACTTTATCCAGTCTATAACCTTAACGGGGAGTGGTTCAAATCCGTACTTGCCCGCCAAGTAGTAGCTCATCCAGTCCCCGACGTGTATGAGGTGAAGGAGCCTTGCGAGGTAGGAGTTCCCGTCCCCTCCGATGGCTATCGGGACTATACCAATGTCCTTAAGTAGCCTTATAGTAAGGTCAACTCTCCTTCTCACTCTGTCGTTATCCTTTGGATCGAACATGACTACAAAGGCACACTTGGATCTTATCTCTGCGTTGTCCAGTCCCACCACCTCGTTGTGGTGCATCTCCGGGAGGGTGGCGAAGTAAGCCTGAGTTTTGGAGTTCTCGTTTACCTGCGTCTTCCATCTGAAGGCCGCTACCTCCGTTAGGGGGGTTGCGTAGATTATGGGTATATAGCCGTAGAGCCTCTCGGCTATCTCCTCACCCTTTTTCTTTATATCTTCATAATTACCTTCTATATTCTCCCTCGCGTCCTCAAGCTCTTCCTTCTCTATCCCCAGAACCGCAAGAACTTTTGAGAGCATATACCCTAAGGCGTATCTGGGAGCGAAACCTTCAGGAACCTTCAGATGAAGGACACCGCTCTTTTGGGATAGTTCTTCGAGTTTCCCTCCGGAGCTTATTGAGATTACACTCGCTCCCCTCTTCTGGGCTTCTTCAAAGTTGCTGAGGGTCTCCTCCGTGTTCCCGCTGTAGCTTATACATACAACAAGATGCTCCTCTCCATCGACGTAGTTAGGGAGCCCGTAACCCCTGTAGGAGCTCGTTATTACCTTACATCCCCTGTGCTCCAACCACGACTTCGCTATATCCCCTACGATTCCAGAGCCTCCCATCCCGCAGAAGGTTATCGTGTGATAGAGGGAGCGATCGATATCTAACTTTTCCCACCCGAGCTGCTTCGGAAAGCTCTTGAGCATCTCCTCCGGACTCATCACACCCCTCCTTTCAAACGCCGTTCTATTATAACCTTTAACTCCTCCGATCTCTTCAAGACCTCCTCATGAGAAAGCTCTGTTCTAAAACCGTCCCCCTCAAAGTGGGTTCTGACACCCTCGTAAAACTCCACCACCTTTCTTATAGGAGGCTGTTGGGGAATTCCTACTTTCTCGGCGAGCTTTGAGGCGGTGTAAAAGCCAACCGTCTGGAGTTTGGACTCCTCCCAGATCAGTCTCAATATTCTTTTAGTTTCTTTGGCTATCTCCTCCCTTTCGTGAGCCTCTTTGTAGAGGAAGTCGGCAAATTCCTCGTCCCAGAGCTTTCCGAGCCACATGGGACCTCCTACGTTGAACTTTGTTCCGCATACAGGGCAGTGCTCCTTAGTCTTCAGGATATCAAAGACCACTTCGCGGTTCATGCAGTTGAAGCAGTAAAGGACGTAGCCAAATTGATCTATCAGCGAATTGGTAAGCTTAGCACCCCTGTCTTTTACGAAAAAAAGCTTGAAGTAGTGGAGGTGAGAGTAGGCGAATATGGGTATCATTGCTATGTCGTGCTGAGCGGCGAGCTCTATGACCTTCTTTATCAGTATCCTTATTCCCACTTCATGCTTGAACTCGTTCCTTAAGGGCTTGGCTCCGTATCTCCTTATGCAAGTCTTGGGATAGGTTCCCGAAAGGGGAGCGGTATCGGTGGCGGTCAGGCTAAGTATCCCTCCCCTTTTCATGCTGAGAGCGGTCGCTTCTATGAAGGGAACGGGAGTCCCGAAAGGATCTAAGTCAACGTAGTCAAAGCCAAAGCCCCAGCTCTTTCTGAGGAAGAAGTTGGCATCTTCCCTGTGGATCTCGTATTTATCTGGTGGGATTTCGTTCAGTTTGAAGTTCTCCTCCATGATCTTTACTGCCTGCTCGTTTATGTCGTTGGCATAGACTTTCTCGACGCATCTCGTTTCCTTCAAAAACCTTATAGCCCTGATACCGCTTGCCGAAAGGGGATCGGCTACTTTGAGTTCCCTGTCCAGCTTTTTGCAAAGGTACTCCATACCCAAAACGGCAAGGTCTCTGTTTACCCTCATCTTGGGGTTGTAGAAGACAGGCATATCGGAGGAGACTATCTCTCGGAGTTCGGGAACAAGGATCCGGGCTTTGCCTTCCTGAATTGTTTTCATTCTTTTCTCATGGGGGTACCGGGAGTCGAACCCGGACGGCCTTACGGCCCGGGGATTTTAAATCCCCTGCGTCTGCCAGTTCCGCCATACCCCCTTGTGGAGAGCTATATTATATTTTAAGACCTCCCGATGAGAGAACCCATCGTTGCCGTAGCCACCCCCTTCGGTGAAAGTGCCATAGGGGTGGTAAGGCTTACAGGTGAAGGTGTTCTGGACATGGTTAAGAAGTTTTTCAGGACAAAGTCTGACATAAAGCCGAGATACGCCCATTACGGAACACTGGTAGATGAGAAAGGGGAGGTAATAGATGAAGGTGTTCTTATCTATTACAGAGCACCCAGTAGCTACACCGGTGAGGACATGGTAGAGATTTCTCTTCACGGAAACCCACTTATATTAAAAAGGACCTTAGAACTCTTTTTGAACGCCGGATGCAGGCTCGCCGAGCCGGGGGAGTTCACCAAGAGGGCTTTCCTAAACGGGAAACTTGACCTTGCACAGGCTGAGGCTGTTGCGGAGCTGATATCCGCGAAGACCGAATTAGCGAGAAAGGTTGCCCTCAGGCAGCTCAGGGGTGAACTCAGCCGCTACATAAATCCTCTTAGGGAAAGCCTTTTGGAGTTATGTGCCTACGTAGAGGCAGATATAGAGTTTTCCGAGGAGGACATCCCGACGCTTACCAAGGAGCAGGTTCTTCAGATGATCGACAGGGTTCTGGAAGGGATAGACAGCCTACTTAAAACCGCTCAGACTGGAAGGCTGATAAGAGAGGGTGTCAAGCTCGCCATAGTCGGTAAACCTAACGTAGGTAAGTCCTCTCTCTTTAACGCCCTCCTGAGAGAGGACAGGGCTATAGTGACGGACATAGAGGGGACAACGAGGGATTATATAGAGGAGACCCTTAACCTAAGGGGTATTCCGGTAAGGCTGATAGATACCGCGGGGATAAGGGAGTCTCTCGATCCTGTCGAGAGGATAGGTGTTGAGAGAAGCAGGAGGAAGATAGAAGAGGCGGACGTTATACTCTTTGTGATCGATGGCTCAAGTGAGCTTACGGATGAGGATCTGAAGATTTTCAATGCGGTGAAAGGGAAAGATCTGATAGTAGTGATTAACAAGATCGATTTGGGTGTCAAGATACCTCTTGAAATTTTCTCTGGACGTTCTATAATAAAAGTCAGCGCTCTCACAGGAAACGGAATAAAAAACCTTGAAGAAGAGATCCTCAAAAAGGCTGGAGTGGTAACCCAAGAGGGTTTAAATGTATACGTATCGGTCAGACACGAGGAACTTCTTAAAAAGGCAAAGGAAGTGCTTGAAAGGTTCAGAGATACTTACAGCAAGGAGGATATAAGTCCAGAGATAGCTATGTTAGATATAAGGGAGGCAGCAGATTACTTGGGTGAAATAGTCGGAGTAGTCACAACAGAAGACATCTTGGGAAGCATATTTTCGAGATTCTGTATTGGAAAATAAGCCAGGAGGAAGAGATGCAGGAGCTACAGGAGAAAAAAATTTACACTCTTGACGAACTGAAAAAGATGACACTGCAAGAACTCCAGAAACTTGGAAAAGACCTGGGTCTGACCAGAACTACGGGACTCAAGAAGGAAGAGCTCATAGAGAGAATCTTAGAGGCTCAGGCTAAGGACGGCGGTCTTGTATTCGTGAAGGGCGTCTTGGAGATCCTTCCGGAAGGTTACGGCTTTATGAGGAGCGCCCAGAACAACTACATGCCGAGCTGGGAGGACGTCTATGTCGCACCTTCTCAGATAAAAAAGTTCGGTTTGCGAACGGGGGATACCATAGTGGGCTTCGCCCGTCTCCCTAAAGAGGGGGAGAAGTACAAGGCTCTAATAAAGATGGAAGCTGTGAACGGTCTCCCTGCCGAGCCTGAGGTTCTCAGGGCGAGACCTACCTTCGATAAGCTAACACCTTACCACCCGACCGAAAGGTTTAACCTCGAGTTCGATCCGAGGGAACTTTCCACAAGAGTTATAAGCCTCGTAGCTCCGATAGGTAAAGGGCAGAGAGGAATGATCGTCGCTCCGCCGAAAGCGGGTAAGACGGTTCTCCTGCAGAAGATTTCAAGGGCTCTGATAGAGAACCATCCGGAGGTTCACCTGATAATCCTCCTCATAGATGAGAGACCAGAAGAGGTTACCGAGATGAGGAGGATAGTGGGGGACGGGGCTGAGGTTATCGCCTCAACCTTTGACGAACCTCCAGAGAGACACATGCAGGTCGCCGAACTCGTAATCGAAAAGGCTAAGAGGCTTGTGGAACTCAAAAGGGACGTGGTTATACTCCTGGACTCCATGACGAGATTCGCAAGAGCTTCCAACGCCGTAACTCCTCCTACAGGAAGGGTGCTCTCCGGTGGTATAGAAGCGACCGCACTCCAGAGACCGAAGAAGTTCTTCGGCGCTGCAAGGAACATAGAGGAGGGAGGATCCCTTACCATAATCGCTACAGCACTGATAGAGACAGGATCGAGGATGGACGACGTTATTTACGAGGAGTTCAAGGGAACGGGTAACATGGAGATACACTTAGACAGAAGGCTAATGGAGAGAAGGGTATTCCCCGCGATAAACATAGAGAAGTCGGGAACGAGAAAGGAGGAGCTTCTCGTCGAAGATTGGGAACTTCAGAGGATGTGGGTTTTAAGGAAGTTCCTCGCAACTATGGACCCGGTGGAGGCTATGGAGTTCCTTATAGACAAGCTAAAAAGGTTCAAGACCAACAGAGAGTTCCTCAAAGCCATGAACGCTTAAATAGGATATAATACTAAGCTTTGGAGGTAAGCGATGAAGAAGGGAATACATCCTGAACTTCAACCGACGACCTTCGTGTGCGGTTGCGGTAACACCTTCACCCTCCTCTCTACCAAAGGTGGAACCGTACACATCGAGGTCTGCAACCAGTGCCATCCCTTCTACACCGGGAAGCTTAGACTAAAGCCCGCGTTTTTGGAGCTTGCCTCTCCCGGTGAGAAGAAGGAAGGTTGATGCTCAAGAAGGAGCTTATAGATAAGCTCGAAAAGCTAAGCGAACGCTATCGGAAGCTCGAAGAGGAGCTTTCAAATCCTGAGGTCATAAAAGATGTAAAGAAGTACAGGGAGCTGAGCAGGGAACACAAGGAACTTTCCGAACTCTATGAGACCTATCAGGAGTACAAGAGACTTCATAAAGAGCTCAAAGACACGAAGGAACTCCTCAAGAGTCCCGATAAGGATATCAGGGAGCTCGCCCAGGAAGAGCTTGAGAGAATCCAGAAGAGGCTGAGTGAGCTGGAAGAGAGGCTTAAGTTCCTTCTCGTTCCGAAGGATCCCAACGACTCAAAGAACGTCATTTTAGAGATAAGGGCTGGAACCGGAGGAGAGGAAGCTGCTCTTTTCGCTGCCGATCTGTTAAGGATGTATCAGAAGTATGCAGAGGACAAAGGTTGGAAGTTCACTATACTGAGCGCTAACAAGACAGGCTTGGGGGGATACAAAGAGGTGGTGGCTCTGATAGAGGGTGAGGGTGCTTACTCGAGACTCAAATACGAAAGCGGTGTTCACAGAGTTCAAAGGATACCCGTGACCGAATCGGGAGGCAGGATCCACACCTCAACGGCTACCGTTGCCGTCCTTCCAGAGGCGGACGAGACGGATATAGAGATAAACCCTCAGGATCTCAAGATAGAGACCTTCAGAGCTTCTGGGGCTGGAGGTCAGTACGTGAATACGACGGAGACCGCCGTCAGAATTACCCACCTACCTACGGGAATAGTGGTAACCTGTCAAGACGAGAGATCTCAGTTCCAGAACAAGCAGAAGGCTTTAAAGATCCTATACGCTAAGCTGAAGGATTACTACGAGCGTAAGAAAAGGGAGGAAATAGCCAAGGAGAGGAAGGAACAGGTGGGAACAGGGGAGAGAAGCGAGAAGATAAGAACCTACAACTTTCCTCAAAACAGGGTTACTGATCACAGGATAAACCTTACCCTTTACAAGCTTCAGGACGTATTGGATGGAAAGCTCGATGAAATAATTGACGCCCTGAGAGCGAAGGAATTGGAGGAGAGACTTAAGCTCGTGGAAGCCTAACTGGGTTTGAAAGGTATACTTATCCAGAGTTCCTCTCTGTCCTCCTCGTTCTTTTTAAGCAGGACGTCTATCCCCTCCGCATCGAACTGAGGATACTTGGAGAAGAGGGATATGAGATCCTCCTTCAACCTCTCCACCATGCTTGGAGGTAGTCCTTGCCTTTCGTAACTGAGGACGAGCATCAACCTTTGCTTCGCTACGTCCTTACTCTTTCTCCTGAAGAGCGATCCCAAATTCAACAATCTCACCCTCCAAAGAGCCTGCTAAGAAACCCTTCCTTCTCCCCGTACCTTTCGAAGGGTACTTCCTCACCCAGCGTTCTTTTAGCTACATCCATTATAGCCTTTGCGGCGTTGTAATTCATGTGGAGGACTATGGGCTCACCTCTGTTGGTGAAGTCTATTAGCTTTTCCTCTTCTGGTACGACCCCGATAAGGGGAGCCTTGAGTATATCAACTATATCCTCGACGGAAAGCATCTCTCCTTTCTTAACCATCTTCCACCTTATCCTGTTTATTATTACCCAGTAATCTTCCTTGTTCATGCTCTCCAAAAGACCTATCACCCTGTCGGCGTCCCTAACGGAGGAGACCTCCGGATTTACCACTATGTAAGCTCTGTCGGCTGGACTTACCGCTATCTTGAAACCCTGTTCTATACCAGCTGGAGAATCGATAATTATGTAATCGAAGCCCCCTTCAGATTTGAGCTCTTCAACGAGCTTGACCCACTTTTCCGGATCCACCGCGTCCTTGTTCTTCGTCTGGTTGGCAGGTAAGAGGTAGAGACTCAGACCCCTCTTATCCTTGACGAAAGCCTTCTCGGGAGTAGCTCTACCCTCAAGAACGTCGAGTATATCGTAGACTATCCGGTTCTCGAGTCCCAAGATCATGTCGAGGTTTCTGAGACCTATGTCCGCATCTATAAGAAGAACCTTCTTACCCAACTTTGCTAAGGCGACACCGAGGTTGGCAGTTATAGTGGTCTTTCCCACACCTCCCTTTCCCGAGGTTACAACTATTACCTCAGCCATATTTCCCACCTCTATACCTTCTCTAAAACTATCATACCATCTTCGACCTTCGCCACTTCTGGATAGCCAGGGGATACCCTCTCCGATTCCTCCGATATAGCTATCTTCTTCCCTATCCTTATCTGCTGGGGTTCCATCTTAAGGGCAACGACCACTGCATCCTCATCGCCTAAAGCTCCCGCTATGGCTATCCCCCTCAGTGTCCCCATAATAATAATATTGCCCACGGCAACCACTTCAGCATCCTTATTCACATCACCGAGTATGAGAACGTCCCCGCTGTGCTCCACCTTCTGTCCTGATCTGAGAGATCTGTCCACTATCAGGAGTCTTTCCCCTCTCGCCTGAGGCTTATCCTCCCTCGCTCCTATCCTTTCGATGCTCTCTAAGTTTATCTCCTTCAGGAGCCTCTCTATCTCCTCAGCCCACCCCTCCGGTAGATCCTCGGCGTTCTCTATTATGAAGTAGCTCCCTTTGAAGAGCTTTCCCTTTATTCTTCCCCTTATCTCCTCCTTTATCCTCTCTAAGCTGCTCGCTTCCTTTATCTTTATAGCTACTACGGGAAGCGTTATCCCCTTTACCTCAACCACCGTGAACTATTATATCAGTGATGGTGATGGTGGTGATGAACACCACCCTCTCTGAGTAAGGGACAGGAGGGCGGACAGGAGTATCCTTCCCTCTCTATCTGTATAGTCGTGTGGTTTATCCCGTACCTCTTGGCTATCTCCTCTATGTCCTTCAGTATGTCGTTGCAGGCTTCTACGTCGGAGACAACCACGTGGGCTGTGAGGATGACGTTACCTGCGGTTATGGACCAAAGATGCAGGTCGTGAACGTCTATGACTCCAGGCACCTTCCTTATCTCACCCTCTATCTCCTCAGGATCCATAGCTGCTGGAACGAGTTCCAGGAGGACACTGACGGACTCCTTTATCACTGAATAAGCTCCGGGGAGTATCAGTAGAGATATAGCGATGCTCAGTATCGGGTCTGCAAGGTAGAACTTCCAAAAGGTAACGGCGAGGCCGGCTAAGATTGCCGCCACCGACCCGAGGGTGTCCGTTACGACGTGCAGGAAGGCAGCCTTGACGTTTATGTTCTCCTCAGAACTTTTAAAGAGGAGATATCCGGCTACGAGGTTTATGATGAGACCTATGAAGGCTATGATGAGCATCTGAGGACCAAGGACAGGTTCCGGGCTTATAAATCTCTGGACAGCTTCGTAGGCTATATAGCCGATAAGACCTACGAGGAAGATTCCGTTCACCAATGCGGCGAGAACCTCGAGCCTGTAGAGACCGTAGGTCATCCTCTTCCCACGCGCCTTCTGGACAAGGTACTGGGCAACGAGGGCTATGAAGAGGGATACGCTGTCGGTGAGCATATGACCAGCGTCGGAGAGAAGGGCGAGGCTGTTCGTTAAAAATCCTCCCACGAGCTCCACGAAGGCGAAGGAAAATATGAGGAAGAAGCTTATAGTGAGAACCTTTAGGCTGTTTTTTCTGTCCATATCAGAATATTATTGCAGTGAGGAAGTAGTCGGATATGAGAATGAGCATGGAGGAGGTAACGACGGAGTTGGTGGTAGCCCTTCCCACCCCTTCAGTTCCTCCGGTAGTGTAAAAACCGAAGTAACAGCTCACCGTTGCTATTATAAAGCCGAAAACGAAAGCCTTGTAGAGACCTCCCACTATATCGTAGAACTCGGTGAGATCAACCATCTTCTGCCAGTAAAGGTATTCGTTTACACCGAAGAGCTTGGTTGCCACGAACCACCCTCCAAAGATCCCCGCGACGTTGGAGATTATCGTGAGAAAGGGAACCCCCAAAGTTGTGGAGAAGAGCCTCGGAGTCACGAGATAGCGGACAGGATTCACAGCCATAACCTCCAAGGCGTCTATCTGCTGGGTTATCCTCATAGTTCCTATGTTGGCGGTCATCGCAGACCCCACCCTCGCGACCACCATCAGGGAAGTTAGAACAGGACCGAGCTCCCTTCCCATCGAGAGGGCTACCACGGCGCCTATAAGGTATTCGGCGTTGAAACGATGAAAGGTGGAGTATGTCTGAAGAGCTATCACGCCTCCTGTAAAGGTGGATGTAACTAAGACCACGAGGGAGGTCTCCGCCGCTATGTAGGTGAACTGATCCTTGAAGTGTCTGAGCTTGGGAGGTTTTCTGAAGAGGAAGTAGATCGCCCGAAGAGCCAAGAGGGTAGCTTTGCCCACCTCCTCGGTGAGCTTCAAGAGCCAGTTCATCAGAACCCTCTCACGTGCTCAAGGTAGAGCCTGTATCTCTCCTTGACCTCCTCCATGAAGTCTCCCCCCAGTTTTTCTAAGAGGGCATCCGCTAAGACTATGGCGAGCATTGCCTCCCCTACCACAGAGGCAGCAGGAACCGCAACGACGTCCGTCCTCTCCTTTCCAGCCCTGTGCTCCTCTTTACTCCCTATATCAACGCTCCTCAAAGGATTCTTTAAAGTAGGTATGGGCTTCATGGCGACCCTCACGAGGATAGGCATACCGTTGGTGATACCTCCCTCCGTTCCTCCGAGGTTGTTCGAATATCTGAAGTATCCCCTTTCGGGATCATAGCCTATCTCGTCGTGAACCTCCGAGCCGAACCTTTTTGCCGCTTCAAAGCCCATCCCTATCTCCACTCCCTTCATAGCCTGAATGCTCATCATCGCCTGAGCTATCCTCCCGTCTATCCTCCTATCCCACTGGATATGGCTCCCCAGTCCTGGCGGAACTCCAACGGCGAAGACCTCGAAGATACCTCCTAAACTTTCCCCCTTTTCCTTAGCCTCGTCTATTATTCTCTTAAACTCCACGTCCTTCTCGGGATCTGGAAACCTCACCTCTGATCCCTCGGCGAGCTCGTGTCTCCTTAGTGGATCCTCCTCCCTTATCTGCGGCGATAACTTACCTATACTTATGACGTAGCTACCTATCTTTATTCCGAACTCCTCTAAAAACTTTTTACAGACAGCCCCAACGGCTACCCTCGCCGCCGTCTCCCTTGCGGAAGCCCTCTCTAAGATATTTCTGAGATCTCTTTGGTTGTACTTTATACCTCCCGCGAGGTCCGCATGCCCCGGTCTGGGTTTCGTGAAGGGAACAACGTTCTCGGAAGGTTCACCCTCCGGAGCCATCCTCTCCTTCCAGTTCTCCCAGTCCTTGTTTTCTATCCAGAGTGTTATCGGTGCTCCAGTAGTTTTGCCGAACCTTATTCCCGATAGGAACCCCACCCGATCCCTCTCTATCTTCATCCTACCCCCCCTTCCGTATCCCCTCTGTCTTCTCGAGAGCTCTTTGTTTATATACTCAGAAGAGATCTCAAGATTGGCGGGAATTCCTTCCAATATGGCGGTAAGTCCCTTCCCGTGGGACTCTCCCGCAGTCAGGAATCGGAGGAAGCGAAGGGACATCTACGCCTCTTTAGGAACTCTCGCAACCTTCACCACCTTTCCAGCCTTCAGGCATTTGGTGCAGACATATATCCTCTTTACCGTTCCGTCGGGAAGCCTTACCCTCATCTTGTGAACGTTGGGTTTGAAGAGTCTCGGGTTCCTTTCAGCGGAGAAGGTCACCCTTCTTCCGTGCATAACCTTCTTACCACATATCTCACAGGCTGCCATCTTTTACCTCCGAAGGTAGGATATTCTATCAGAAATTAGCCCAGATGTCTTCTGAAGAACTCTACCGCCATCCTCCAAGCATCCTCTGCGCTGTCCTTTTGATAAACGTCCGGTCTCTTGTCGTTCAGGAAGGCATGGTTTACACCGGCGTAGACCTTGGCCTGAACCTCGACGCCGTTCCTCCAGACGTCCTTGAAGATATCTATCACGCTGTCGTTGTTCACGAACTCGTCCTTCTCAGCCATTATGAAGAATATGGGGATCTTTATGTTATGAGGATCTATGGGAGCGAGCTGGGGGAGCCCGTAGAAGGGAACGCTCGCGTCTATCAGGTCGGAGAATTTGCTGGCGAAGTATATCGAGAGTGTCCCGCCGCAGCAGAAGCCTGTAACGCCTACCTTGACAGGATCGGTCTTGTCGAGGTTCCTCAGATATTCGACGCTTGCTTTGAACATAGAGTCTACTTCCTCCATCCGGTTCTGGAACATCTCTGTCATCAGCTTGCCAGCGTCGTCGGGGTTGTCAGCGCTCTTACCTTTGTAGAAATCCGGTGCAAAGGCTACGAAGCCCTCTCCGGCAAGTCTGTCGGTCAGTTCCTTTATATTGGAAAGCGGTGAGTCTAAACCCCACCACTCATGGATTATTATAACGGCAGGTCCCTTCTGCTCCGGCTCGGCAAGATAGCCAGAAACCTTGATTCCCTTTACCTCAAACTCCACCATCCTTCCCATCTTTCTTCCCTCCTCTCATAATTTTACATGAACGTAGGTGTAGTAAAAGTTCTGATCGACTCCACCCGAGAGCTTAGTTCCCGATTCCTGAACCTTTTCCTTAAACTCCTCCTTGACCTTGGCGATAAACTCCTTATGAACTGGATCGCTGAACTTCTCCGAGTAAACTGTCCCTGCAACAAGACCTTCCATAGGGACGACGCTACCGACGAGCTCCTCCTTGCAGAAGAAGAGAACCTTCCCGTCCTTCTCTTCCCTCTGCAGATCTTCGCACCTCTCCCTTATTGTCTCCTCAACCAGCTTCTCGAGCCGGTTACTCACAGCTTCTTTCAACCCTCACCTTACCTCCTTCGGTGGCAAACTCCTTTCCCTCCTCGTAAAGGCTCCTGAGGATGTATCCAAGCGCTCTGTTTCCTTTGGGGCTTACCGAGGTTATCACGCCAACACCCTTCTTACCTTCATACACTTTATCCCCCTCGCTCACACTTCCCTCCACCCAGAACTTCACTAAAACCCTTGGCGTCCTCCCTCTGAAATAAACCCGGGCTATCGCCTCCTGACCCACGTAACATCCCTTGTTCATGTCTATAGCGTAGCTCAGAACCCCCGCCTCCAAAGGAGAGAAGCCTTCTCTCAGTTCCTTACCTATCCTCGGAACACAACTTTCGATCCTAAGATCCTCCAGCTCCTCCTCCGAGATCCTATCTTCTCCTGAGAGTCTCTCTCTAAGAGCCCCAAGGTTTCCCATCAGATCGTAACCTTCCCTCTTCAATCTGATCGGATTTCTCGCCACGAGAACATTACCAACCTCACTAACCTCGTAATCCTTTAGACTCACTCCGAGGACTTCTTTTATAAAATCCCCCGACCCCTCTCCAAAAACAAAGAGATGCTCCATCTGAGGTGTAAGATCTTCGAAGTAAACCTTCAGGGATAGCTTGAGCCTGTTAAACTCCTTTATAACTTCCTCTGCAGGTTTCTCAGTGTCGAGGATGTAGAAGTCGGAGATCTTGTAAACGAAAAAGTCCCCAACGGGCTGACCGTTCTGCTTTAGCCAGAGATTGTAGTTGAACCTACCCGGTTGTAGTGCCTTTACGTTGTTGGTAAGCAGACTGTGGAGGAAATGGGTATGCTCCTCGGGAGCGGTCATTCCCTTCATGAGCACCTTTGCGGGCTTTCCATAGACCTTTATCTTCGATCTCCTCAGTTCTATCCACTTCATGGCTCTACTTTTACCACCTTAGGCTCTCCCTTTCCATGACGGGGACATACTCAAACACCCTCTCCTCTCCAATCCTTATCTCCTTCCTGAGCTTAAGGCTTAGTACCTTCTCCATGCTGTCTGTGCCTAGGTCTCCTATCCCCTTTCCCTCTCCCATCAGTTTTGGAGCTTGGAAGATTACCAATCTGTCCCAGAGACCTTCTTTTAAAAACTGGGTCACGGTGAAGGCTCCTCCTTCGACGAGTATATGAACGATCTCTCTCCTCGCCAGTTCCTCCAATAGATCCCTGATAACTATCTCCTCCATATAGAGGAGCTCTACACCTTTTTCAATAAGCTCTTCTTCTTTGCTCAAGTTCCTCTTTGAGAAAACGATCAGCGTGGATGCCTCACCATCGTTTACGAGTTTGGAGTCGAGAGGGATATCAAGGTCAGGATCTATTACTATCCTTTTGGGCTGCCTCTCCCAAGGAAAGTGTCTCACGGTGAGTGAAGGATTATCTCTGAGAACCGTGTTTATTCCAACGAGGACGGTACCTGCCTCAGCCCTTAGCCTGTGGGCGAATCTCCTGCTCTCAATAGAGGTTATCCACTTGCTCTCACCGCTTACTGTTGCGATCCTTCCGTCGACAGTTTGGGCAAGCTTGAGGGTCACGTAAGATCTCCTCTGGGAGATGAAGGTGAAGAAGTCTTCGTTGAGCCTCTTTGCCTCCTCCTCTAAAACCCCGACCTCCACCTCTATACCTGCCTCCCTGAGTTTCTGGACTCCTTTACCTCCAACTAAGGGATTGGAGTCGATCGTCGCTATAACGACCCTCCTCACGCCTGCTCCTATCAGGGCGTCCGTGCAGGGTGGGGTCCTCCCGAAGTGAGTGCAGGGTTCCAAAGTTACGTAAACCGTCGATCCCCTTGCCTTTTCCCCCGCCTGATCTAAAGCCACAACTTCAGCGTGAGGATAGCCTGCCCTTTCATGATATCCAAGACCTACGATCTCCCCATCCTTTACAACCACGCAGCCTACCGTGGGGTTGGGATGGGTGAGTCCCTTCCTCCTCCTTGCAAGAGAGAGGGCGAGGGACATGTACTCTTTGTCGGTCATTTAGCGGCTTCTTCCATTATCTCCCTGATCAATTTCTCCACCTCTTGAGCCACGCCCTTTAGTTCGGGTTCGTTGTACATCTCCAGCATCTGAATCGGATTTATGGTGCTCAGTATTGTCTTCCCGTCCTGCTCGAAGATTGCTATCCTGCAGGGCATGGCTGTGGAGATATAGGCGTTCTTAGAAAGGACCTGACTGGCGGCTTTAGGCTGGCAGACCTCAACTATAACACAGTTATAGTTTATTGGAAAACCTTTGTTCTGGAGTATGTTGGTAACCTCGTGGACCCCCATCACTCCAAAGCCTTTCTCCTTAGCCTTCTCCTCAAGGTTCTTCCTTACTTCATCGACGCTCTTTGAGCTCTCCACATTTATAAGCATGGTTCTCACCTCCTTACGTTCTCCAGTATCTCAAGGTATATTTTATCAAGCAGGTCGTCTATAGCTTTTCTCCTCGGTATATCTCCTAAGGATCCAGAGGGCAGACTGTAAGGGACCGTTCCTCCTACCGAGAACCTTTTCTTCCCGATCTCCACATCTATCCTAAGAGTTAGGTTGTAAGAACTCACCCTTTGGCTTGGGGTGTAAGCTATAGGATTCTCTCTGAACTCAACCACCCTGACCTTCACCACTTCCCCTTCGGGGCACTTGAGCGAATAGCCGCTTTCCAAGATAGCTTTTTCCATCGTTTTAAGCAGGGCGTAGCTAAGGTAAGGTTCATTAGTTTCGTTTTCTACATCCCTGATACAGAGGGTCTGCGAGAAGGAGAAGTTTAAAAGTAAAAACGGTATCAGCCACCACATCCGAACCTTTCCCTCAGCTTCCTCTCTACGAAGGGATGGACGAGACCGCTCAAATCCCCACAGTAGGAAGCAACGTCTCTCACTATCGTCGAGCTTATATGTATGAACTCTTGAGAAGGCATCATGAAAACTGTCTCCACCTCGGCGAGCTTGTAGTTTGTGAGCGCTATCTGAAGCTCGTACTCAAAGTCCGTAAAGAGCCTTACTCCCCTCACTATTATCTCTATTCCTTCCTTCCTCATGAAGTCCACCAGAAGGGAATCGAAGCTCTTTACCTCCACCCTCTCTCCTAAGTGCCTTGTCATCTCTCTGAACATCTCCACCCTATCCTCCACCGGGAAGAGGAGGTGCTTTCTCGGTTTTTCTGCCACGGCCACGACCATCCTGTCGAAGAGCTTTAGGCTCCTCTCCACTATATCTAAGTGTCCGAGGTGGGGGGGGTCGAAGGTCCCCGGATACACAGCTTTCCTCATTCTTCTTTCCTCCATATAGAGAGAACCGTGTCTCCGTAAGTTCTCTCCTCGTCTGCGCCGAAGCTACTCCTCTTATCGTGTTCGAGGATAAACACCCCTTCCGGCTTCAGAACCTTTAAAGCTTTATCTATGAGGAGCTTGTAGTTTTCGAAGTTGTAAGGTGGATCTGCGAAGATGATATCCGGTCTGGGCTCTATCCTGTCTATCACCCTCAGGACGTCTCCCCTAATCACCTTACCCTTAGCCCTCTTCCTTATCCTGTCCGCCAGCTTGGGACTCTTCTCCACGTATATGACCTTGGCACCCCTTCTCTCGGCCTCGAGACCTATCTGCCCTGTTCCGGCAAAGAGATCTAAGAAGACGAGGCCTTCTATGTCTCCCAGTATGTTGAAGAGGGCATTCTTAACGAGGGAAGAGGTAGGTCTGAGCTTCTGAACTCTCCTTGTCTTTTTCACGAAAAACGATTATACTGTATATTTGCTTTCAAGGAGGTGCTCAGTCATGAGCTGCTTTATGTCTTTCAGGCTCTTCCAAAACTTTTCAAGGGAGGATAGGAAATGGCAAAGACCCTCGGACTGCATATCTTAGCGGACCTTTACGGTGTTGAGGCGGAGCGGATAGACCGTGTCGAAGACATAAGGGACCTTTTAGAGACCGCCGTTAAGGTCGCCAACCTCACCAAGATCTCCTCTCACTACTACCAGTTCCAACCTCACGGAGCCACGGGGGTTGTCCTCTTAGCTGAATCCCATATCTCAATTCACACATGGCCCGAACACGGGCTCGCCACGGTGGACGTTTACACCTGCGGTGATCCTACCAAGGCTTACAGGGCTATGGAGTATATCATCAGCACCCTCGAACCGAAGAGGGTGGACAAGCAGGTTCACGAGAGGGGAATAGTCGGAGAGAAGGAGCAGTCCGAGGAACTTCGAAGTATACTACTCAGTGCCTGATTTCCCTTCCTTCTTTTTTATAAACTCTACGAACTCGAAGGGAAAGGGAAAGACGACCATCTTGGTGTTCTGGAGACCTATGGTGTGCAGGGTCTCCAAGTATCTGAGCTGTATGGCTATGGGTTCGGAGGCTAATATCCTTGCTGCTTCGAGCAACTTCTGAGCCGCCTGATACTCAGCTTCTGCGGAGATTATCTTAGCCCTCCTCTCCCTCTCAGCTTCAGCCTGCCTTGCGATAGCCTTTCTCAGCTCCTCGGGAAGGTCTATCTTCTTAAGCTCTACCGCCGTTACCTTAACTCCCCAGGGATCGGTCTGACGGTCTATTATCTCCTGGAGCCTCAGGTTTATCTGTTCCCTCCTCGAGAGAAGTTCGTCAAGCTCAGCCTCACCGCAAACGCTCCTGAGTGTTGTCTGGGCTATCTGGGAGGTAGCGTAGAGGTAGTCCTCCACCTCAACTATAGCCTTGACGGGATCCACGACCCTGAAGTAAACAACGGCGTCCACCTGAACCGAGACGTTGTCCTTAGTGATAATGTCCTGAGTGGGTACGTCGAGGGTTATAGTTCTCAGAGATACTCTCACTATACGATCGATTATCGGAATGATTATTATTAGACCGGGACCCTTGGCTCCGATCACCCTACCGAGACGGAAGACCACAGCTCTTTCGTACTCAGGAATTATCTTGATTGCCGCAAAGAGGAAGATCAGGACGAGTATGAGGAGAACTATGATAGGTGAGAATATCATTCCAAGACCTCCTATGTACTTGAAGACATTTACACCCATGGCGACCGCCAGGAAGGCTGCCACGAATATGAGAAAGGGAAGAGCCTCAAGAAGTCCTCTCATCACCCACCTCACGTGTGGTATTCGGCATTTAATCTAACATACTCATAACCTATGTCCGAAGAGTAGTATGTCCAGCTGTTCTTCCCTTCCCTGAGATCTATCGTTATCTCTATCTCCTTCTCCTCCTCTAAGTATCTCTTAGCATTTTCTTGAGCCTTAGGATGAGGCTTTCCATCGTAGAGGAGATGATTTCCAATGTATATCCTCATGGTAAAGGGATCGATTGGAAACTCCGTACTACCTGCTGCCGCGGCTATTCTGCCCCAGTTAGGATCCCTTCCGTAGATTGCTGTCTTCACAAGGAGGGAGTTGGCCACCGTCTTCGCTATCTCCTTCGCCTTCATCTCTAAGGTTGCCCCCTTCACGGTCACTTTGATAACCTTCGTCGCCCCCTCTCCATCCTCTACTATCTTCCTCGCCAGGCTCAGAGAAACCTCGTAGATCTGGTCTTGAACCTCTTTTGGATCCGCCTTTACCTCCCCAAGGGATATAAGAGCAAAGCTGTCGTTGGTGCTCTCGCACCCGTCCACCGTTATAGAGTTAAAGGTCCTGTCGGCCACCTCTTTATGTACCTGGCGGAGATCTTCGAAGTCGAGGTCTGCGTTGGTGAAAACGAAGGCTAACATAGTTGCCATGGAAGGTGCTATCATACCCGCACCCTTGGCAAAACCGAAGGTCTCTAAATTTCCCTTCTTTACGAAATCGAACTTGGGGAAGCTGTCAGTTGTGGATATAACCTCCGAGGCTCTTTCGAGGTCCAAAGGTTCTAAAAGGGAACAGGCGTCATCTATGGATTGAAGAACTCTATCTATGGGGAGGGGCTCCCCGATTATCCCTGTCGAGAAGACAAAAACCTCCTCGTGCCTGAGTTCCAAGTTCTGGGCTACCCTCCGAGCCATCATCTCTGCATGGATTATTCCCTCCTCTCCGGTTCCGCAGTTGGCGTTCCCACTGTTTATTACTAAAGCCCTGACCTTCTCTTCCCTCCTGGCGACCCTCTCGGAGTAGATCACGGATCCGGCCCTGAAGTAATTGTCCGTAAATAGGAAAGAAGCAGTACAGGGATAGGGGAGTAAAACTATGAGTAGATCGGGTTTCTGGGACTCTTTGAGCCCAGCCCTACCTACCCCCATAAGGATGTCGGGCATACGCTTTCATTCCTCCTGAACCTTGAGAACTATAAACTCTACCCTCCTGTTTGTCAGCCTTCCTATGGGATCCTCGTTGGGAGCGATGAACCTCTCCTTGCCGAACCCGACTATCTCTATCTTATCCTCAGGGACACCGTGCTCCACGAGATACCTTTTGACACTCTCCGCCCTCCTTAGAGCGAGCCTCTCGTTATACTCCTTCGGACCTATTATGTCAGTGAAGCCCTCGATCCTGACCTTAACGAAGGAATTTTCCTTCAAAGTCTTTATCACCTCGTTCAGTATGGGAATATACTCCCTCTTTATGTTGTGCTTATCGAAGTCGAAGTGTATTCTCGCCGTTATCTTGAGATGCTCCTCCACCATTTTGGGTCCTTTTTCTTCCTCAGGTTTCTCCTCCACTACCTCTAGCTTTTCCTCTGGAGGCTTTACCACAACCTTCTTCCTGCCTGTGTAGCACTCCAGCTCATTCTCTATTGCTATTCTTAGTTTGCTCTCTGCAATCTTACTTTCCGTACTCACTTCGTTATAGAACCTTAAAACGAGGGCAGAGTTTGGTTCTTCCTTCTTAAGTTCATAGATGAGGGCGTCAAAGAACGCTTCCGCCCTACCGAGCTCCTTAGAGGCACACTTCATACCTCTGTTCTCCCTGAGAAAATCGAGCTTTCTCTTTAATTCCCGGATATTTAGTGCTACACCCGCCTCGTTAAATTCATACTTACTCTTATCAACTATTACAGTTTCCTCTTCCTCTGGGAAGTACTCATCCACACTAATGACTTTTTCTATTTTAGGAATATCCTCGATCGGAGTGAGTTCCTCCACTCCAGTAAAGGCTGCACTTATAGCTTTGGAGGCGTAGTTCATTGTTCTTATTGCAAATATCTTCGATCCTACGTCATCTGCTTCGGAGGCGAGTATGGTAGATACTTCTTTGTATCCTTTAGCTTTTGAGTATATATAGGGTGCTTTGTCCTTGGCGCCAGCACTGTACGCTTTTATTACTGCCCTTTGAGCTTCGTCTATCCCTTGGGTAACCCTGAAGGATGTTGCAAGGACGGTAAGTATCAAGAGGAAGGTAATTTTAGATAACCTTTTCATCCTTATCCCTCCCGTCATGATTATACTATACGGCACGGCTGCTTAGGAGTTTAAAAGGAAAGAAAAAAAGAAAAAGAGGGGTGAGGGGAGCCGTATATCACAGGAACATGTCCCTCCAGAGACCCCTCGCCCATTCGTAGTACCTTTTAGCGGTCGACACTTTCCAGGTGTTATCTTCTCTATGGATTTTCCTTATTTCCTTCGTTTCCACGTTGTATTTGTACTCCACTTCGAGCATTATCGCCGATCTCAGGTTTACCATCGCGTAACATATTCCGTGCTGGATCATCTCTCCCCTATACTCTTTCCCCTTTATTCTGCTTCCCACTATCTTGGCTACTACCTTAGCTTCCGAGTTGGCAGCGTACCCACTCTTCGGGAGGTAGGTCTCACAGGAGTCTCCTACAACGAATACATTTCTGAACTTCGTCTCGTAAGTCATTGGATCTACAGGTACCCACCTGTCCTTCTTTCCTATAAGTCCTATGTCCCTTAAGAATTTCGGTGCCCTCATCGGAGGTATCAGGGATCCAAAGTCGAACCTGAACTCCCCCTTGTCTGTGATAACTTTCCTGCTTCCTACATCCACGTCCTTGACGTTGGCTCCCGTCACGTAGGTTGCCATTCCTCTGTAGAAATCCTCGTAAGCTTTCATAAAGCCGTCTCTCAGAACAGGAGGGTGGTTGTTGGCATCGATGAAGTACATGTGAGCTTTTAGCCCGTTCTCCTTTATGTAGCTCAGAAGCATGGCGGCCCTTTCGTAAGGGGCAGGAGGACAGCGGTAAGGCATCTTCGGGACGGTGATAACTATGTTTTCCCCTTCGAACTCCTCTATAAGCCTTCTGAGGTAAAGATGTTCCGAGCCGGGTCTGAACGCCGCGGGGAAGTGCCAGAGAGCCTCCTTGTAGAAGGGGTAGTTTTCCGTATCGTACTCTATCCCGGGAGAGAGAACGAGGTAATCGTAATCGATGAAACCGTTGGAGGTAAAGACCTTCCTCTTCGAAAGGTCTATGTCAACAACGAAGTCGTTTATGACCTTTACTCCGTACTTCGTGTAGAGCCTGTTGTAGGGGAAGCAGAGCCTTCCGTAATTTATTAGTCCCACGAGGAAGTGGTTGCTCAGCGGACAGGAAACGAAGAGCTGGTTCTTCTCGATCAGTATCACCTCAGCCTCTGGATTTTCTTTCCTTATATACTTTGCCGCCGTAACACCTCCGTAGCCTCCTCCTACTACAACTACTCTGTTACCCTTCGACCTTGGGAGTAGGGAGTTCTTGCTTTTAGCTACTACCGTCGGAACTCCGGCGAGAGCAAGGGTGAGAGTAGAGCCGACTATGAAGTTCCTCCTACTAACACCTGATGACTTCCTTCGCATACTCCTCCACCTCTAAGACCTCACACTTATCAACGAGCTTCTTAGCCTTTCTCGAAGAACCGTAGAGTTTTCTCAGATCCGGTTTAAAGATGTCGAAGAAATCTTCAAAGAGCTCCTTTCCTAAGGTTCCAAGAGCGTACAACTTTCCGTTTTCGTAAGAGAGGACTATCGCCGCGAGAGGAAAGGGAGCGGGACCGTCTATCACCTGAGCACCCTTCTCCGGATCGAAGACCGAAAGGTGGGCACAGCACTGGATAACCCTTCCCCTCTTAACAATCTTTGAGGGAATGTTCTCTGGGTAGTAGTTTATAAAGGAGAACTCCGGTGTAGGATAGCTGAACTGATGGGAGCAGATCGCTGAGTAGGCAACTATGCTCTTCTTTGGACCTACACCGCCTTTCCAGTTGTAAGTCGAGCCGTCTTTGAGCTTTATTTGGGCAGGTTTTACTTCCTTGCCCAAGTTTATCAGTAGGCAGGGGGTAGCCCTGTGAGGATAGAAGAATATGTACTGCTTTCCCGGATCTATCTCCTCCGGTTTTAGAGGAGATCCGTCCTTTTTGACAAGAAGAGCTTTCTTGTAAGCCTTGAAACTTCCCTCCTGAGCCCTTAAAAGATCGATAAAAAGGGAAGGGGCAGCGAGGGAAGCGGTGGCGACAGCGGTACAGTTTTTAAGGAAATCCCTTCGGTCCATGCTGCCCTCCAAGAACATAAAGAGGGGTGATCAGGCGAACATATCCCTGTACATGGCCTTCGCCCACTCTAAATAAGCTTTCCAGTTGGCTGCGGTCGGGTTGTTGTCCATCTTAACGTTGTGGAATGCGAAAGAGTTCTTCTTAGGATCGTACTTGTAGGTGAGATCAACCCATACCGCCTTACCCTTATCCACTCCGGAGTAACAGAGGGTTCTCGGTGCTTTGTAATCCATGCTCTTCCCGTGGGCAAGCTTAATTATAAGCTCGGCGACGTTGTGGGCTTCGGAGTTTGCGGTATTTCCACTCTTGGAGAAGGGATGGTTCCTCGCGTCTCCGGTGCAGAATATCCTCTCATCCGCTTTGGTCATATACCAGGGCCACCTGAGAGCGGGCCACCTGTCTCCTTTTGGAACGAGACCAGCCTGATAGACTATAGGAGCAGACTTACACCTTGGGTATAGGTTAAGATCATCGAAATCGAAGTCTCCGAGGTTTGTAACTATCCTCTTCTTTCCAAAGTCAACGTGTTTTATCTTCGTCTGCGGATAGTACTCTACGTAGCCTTTCACATATTCATCCCACGCTTTGTGGAAACCTTCCGCCTTGACGGGTGGGTCGTTGTGAGGATCGAGAAGTATTACTTTTCCGGGTATCTTGTTCTTCTTGAAGTACCAAGCTATCATCGTAGCCCTCTCATAAGGTCCGGGCAGACACCTGTAGTCGAGCCCCGGCGGGACAGTTATAACGAAGTTACCCTCTTCGAAGTTCTGTATCTTCTGCTTTAGCCTAAGGTGCTCCTCTCCGGGTTTGAAAGCAGCGGGGTACCTCTGCATGGCTATCTCTATATCCTTTGGATCGTCTCCTACCCACTGGGAGTAATCATAGTCTATACCGGTGGCGAGGACTAAGTAGTCGTACCTTATCTTACCTACGTTCGTATAAACGTACCTCTTTTTCCTGTCGATGGCGTGGACCATAGCGTTCACGAAGTGGTAGCCGTACTTGTCAGCAGCCTTGAGATGGTTGTGGATCAGGAACTCTAAGGGAACGAGATCCACGAGCCAGAGGTTGCTAACGGGACAGGACATGAACATCGCCCTTCTCTCTATGAGGACGACGTCTATGTTGGGATCACCCTTCTTGATGTACTTGGCGAGGGTGGATCCCGACCATCCCCCACCGACTATAACTACCCTCGGAGATCCCTTCGAGGGCTTGGGCAACTTGATTTCCGGAGCACTCTTGGCAAAGGTAAAGTTAAAGGCTCCGCTCGTAGCTGTGGCAGTTACCACCGCTCCTGCTGCCGAGGCTTTCAGGAAGTCTCTCCTGCTCACGCCCATATCAGCACCCCCTTCAGTTTTTTCTTCGTTATCCTATTTGCAATCATCGTGCCAGTACCTCAATTTATTGATAGAACTATAGGTTTACGCCACAAGCCCTCGTGGAACCATGTCAGCTTTGACATCTCTGGTGACATAATTGACACATTCCATCAACTGAACATGTCCCTGTAAAGTGCCTTCGCCCATTCGAAGGTGGAACGGGCAAGCTGGGTAGATCTCTCGTTGATTACGTTCACCTTTTTCTTAACCGGAGCTTTCTTCTTCCTGTCTATATCGTAGAGGACGTTTATAACTATCGCCTCTTTCGGATCACCGTTTACCATAGAGTAACAGGTATTTGTGGGAGCCTTAACAGCCTCTAACGGATCCTTTCCTTTTAGAAGCGCCACGAGTGCCTTAACTACCATGTTTTGGGTGTGGTTGTGCGCCATGTCCCCACTCTTCGGGAAGCCCTTTACCGACGAGGCGTCTCCGGCCACAAAAACCCTCGGATCGAGCTTTGATTGAAGCGTAAGGGGATTAACGTCGCACCATCCGGTCTTGGGATTGACGAGCCCAGCCTTCCACGCGAGATCTCCAGCTTGATGGGGCGGGTTCAGGTTAGCGTCGTCGAACTTGAAGTCTCCCGCCGTGGTCTTGATTATCTTTCGGACGGGGTCTACCTCTTTTATCTTAGCGTTCGGAACGTACTCAACGAGGTCACCGTAGAGCTCCACGTAAGCGTTTCTAAAACCCGGTCCCTTCGGCTTTATCTGATTCTTTGGATCGAGAATAATCAACTTACCATTAACTTCGTTACGCTTAAAGACGTGAGCTATCATCGCAGCCCTTTCGTAAGGAGCAGGCGGACACCTGTGGGGTGGCGGTGGCACAACGAGAACGAAGGTTCCCTCCTCAAAGTTATCAACCTTCCTCTTGAGTGCTATGTGTTCCGAGCCGGGTATGAAGGCGGAGGGGAAGCTTGTAGAACATATCCTTGCCATCTCATTGTCGCCTTTGAACCACGCGTCGTAGTTGTACCTTATGCCGGGTGCGAGGATGAGGTAGTCGTAATCTACGTATCCGTCCACCGTGTAAACGCGTCTTCTGTCTCTGTCCACATCGGTAACAGTTGTGTTTATGAAGGTGTATCCGTACTTTGAGGCAGGGGTATGGAAATCGTGCATAAGGAACTCCATATCTACGAGACCGCCCAGCCATACGTTGCTTATAGGACAGGACATGAAGATCTTCCTCTTCTCTATGAGAACGACGTCCACCTTGTCACCGAGTTCCTTCTTAAGGTGCTTCGCAGCGGTCATACCTGCCCAACCGCCCCCTATTATGACTACCCGGTTGCCCTTAGCCGGAGGGAGCATCCTGTTGGCAGCCTTGGCAGCGCAGGCTGTAGAAGATATGTTCAAGGAACCTAATACGGCTCCAACGCCCGCTACTTTGAGCAGATCCCTTCTGTTCATATCCATCTCAATCACCCCCTTTAAAGTTTTCTTCGGTGCCTTTATTTAGCAAAAATCATGCCAAATGTTTTAAGTGCTTGATAATTCTTGGTAGTCCAAAGTTGCCCCTAATTTAAAACCATTTTCGTTTGTGTCAATCTTGACACACCCTATGACATAGATGACATCTACCCGCTAAGGGTCAGAAGGAGTAAATTTAGTTCGATGGATTTCTCAGTTTTCGACCACTTCGACGAAGAGGTGGTTGTTATAGACAGGAACTTCCGGATAGTCTATGCCAACAGGAAGTACGCCGAGGACATGGGTTACTCGGATCCTCGAGAGGTCATAGGAAACTTCTGCTACGTAATTTCACACCATCAGAACGAACCCTGTCAGGGGGAGTGTCATCCCTGTCCCTTAAGGGAGATCGAGAAGACAGGGAGGTCGGTGAACGTCGTTCATACCCACTACACCCACGACAACAAGGAAGTTCCCGTCGAGATCTGTGCCTTCCCTATAGAGAATGGAGAGAAGATAGTCCAGATAATCAGGGATATAAAGAGCGATAAGGAAAAATTCTACCTCTTCAGTCTCTCCCAGAAGCTCAGCTCTGTAGGGTTCTTGGCTCTCGGTATAGCCCATCAGCTCAGCACACCCCTCGGAACCATACTCTTGGCTTTAGAGGACCTTGAAGAGAAGATTGGAAGCAGTGAAGAGACTGAACTTATTAGGAACGCAGTAAACACCTGTAAGGACTACGTTGATAAGCTCCTCTTCCTTGTAAGGAGGAACTCGAGCCGTGATCTCGTAAACTTAAGGAAGGCGGTCTCCGATGCGGTAGATCTCCTCAGTGTTTACGCCAAGGAGAAGGAGGTTATTATCGAGCTCGATCTCGAAGATGTAGGCTACTTCCTTGCCAACGAAGCGGACATAAGGCATCTGGTCCTAAACCTCGTCCTGAACGCCGTGCAAGTGTCTCCTAAGGGAGAGAGTGTTTACGTAAAACTTTACAGGGACGGGGATAGGTGGATACTGGAGGTCTCCGATAACGGACCGGGTATAGATCAAGAGGAGCTAAGCAAGATATTCATACCCTTCTATCAGGGTAAGAATAGGAAAGGGGGATCCGGACTTGGGCTCGCCATAGTGGACAGCATAGTGAGAGAGTACGGTGGTTCAATCGAGGTTGAGAGCAATCCCGGAAAGGGGGCTACCTTCAAGGTCTCCGTTCCTCTCCCTGAGTTCCCTGAGCTTTCTGAAAACGGTTCTCCTGCTACAGCCTAACACCTCCGCAACCCTCTCCGCACTACCGAGCTTCTGGTAAAGGTAGCCAACGTAGAAGAGCTCGAGATCCTTGAGAGAGGGCATCTTCGAGAAAATGTCCTCGAGGCAAGCTTCCCTCTCGGATTCTGAAGGAAGGCATAGGCTGTCGTCTATGTACTCTCCCTTAGAAAGGAGGGAAGCTCTCTCGATAGTGTTTCTCAGTTCCCTGATGTTCCCAGGCCAGTTGTAGTTCATGAGGAGCTTAATTCCCTTCTTACCTATCTTCTTCCTAAACCGCTTTAGGAAAACCTCTGTAAGGAGCGGGATATCTTCTTTCCTCTCTCTGAGAGGCGGTATCTCTACCTCCACGGTGTTTATCCTGTAGAGAAGATCGCTTCTAAACTCTCCTCGCCTTACCATTTCCTTCAGATCCCTGTTCGTAGCAGCCACTATCCGAACGTCCACACCTATCTCCTTGAGACCTCCCACCCTCCTGAACTTCCTCGTCTCAACGAACCTCAGAAGCTTCGCCTGAACAGGCAGTGGAACCTCACCTATCTCGTCCAGGAACAGAGTCCCCCCATCCGCTATTTCGACGAGGCCCATCTTTCTCTGAACGGCTCCCGTGTAGGCTCCCCTCTCGTGACCGAAGAGCTCGCTCTCGAAGAGGTTCTCGGGTATTGCACTACAATCGACTACTACGAAGGGTTTATCTCTCCTATCGGAAAGCTTGTGGATGTAACGGGCTATAACCTCCTTCCCCGTTCCCGTTTCTCCCCTGAGGAGGATGTTCACATCGCTCTTAGCCGCGTTCTCTATCAAGTTAAGAACCGATTTGAATAAGGGACTCTTGGTTTCAAAGGTTATCTCGTAATCCTTCTCGAAGAGTATGCTCTTTAGCGCTCTGTTCTCCTCCTCGAGCCTCTTCTCCTTCAGAGCCTTCTCTATGCTTACCTCCAGTATCTCGAAGCTGAAGGGCTTCTGAATGAAATCGGAGGCTCCCGCCTTCATGGCCTCCACGGCGGTGTTCACATCTCCGTAACCGGTTATCACTATGAACTTTGAACTTACCTGAGGAGCAAGTTCCCTCAGAAGATCGAGACCGTTCATGTCCTTCAGCCTTATGTCGAGTAGGACGACGTCGTAGGAGTTCTTTTCTAAGAGATCCCTCGCCTTCTCTCCGCTAAGAACGGCGTCTACTCTCAGACCCTTCTTACTTAGCTTTCTTTTGAGTATGCCGTTTAAACTCGGATCGTCCTCCACTAACAGAATTCCCCCCATGGGTGTCAATTTTGTCATACTTTCCGAGAAAGTCAATTAAGATTTACTTCTGGCAGTTAAAATAGGACTTATGGAGAGATTTGTACTCGACACGAGCGTCTTTACCAACCCGGACATCTACACCACCTTCGGTGAGACGGATCACCTCGGAGCAATCGAGAACTTCATCCACCTCGCCATACACTCGGGGGCAGAGTTCTACATGCCGACCTCCGTTTACGATGAGATGCTCAAGATGGTCGAGCTAAGACATCTTGCCCCTGAGTTCGAGATGGTTGTTAAGATAAGGTCTCCGAGGAAATACTCTCTCATGATACCGAGCGAGATACTGTACGAGCTGATAGAGGAACTCAGGCACAGGATAAACAAGGGGTTGAGGATAGCGGAGGAGCACACCAAGGAGGCAGGGAGGATAACGGAGGAAAACGTTGGAAAGGTGATAAATAGACTCAGGGAGAAGTACAGGGAGGCTTTGAGGCAAGGGATAATAGACAGCAGGGAGGATGTGGACGTTCTTCTCTTAGCTTACGAGCTTGACGGGACCGTCGTTACGGCGGATGAAGGACTCAGAAAGTGGGCTGACAAGGTGGGGATAAAGATAATAGATCCCAAGAACTTCAGGGGGATCTTAGAGAGTCTAATCAAACACAAGTCCGCCGCTCAGTAGGTGACCGAGGAGTCCTGTCATGTTCAGGAATACCTTGTCGAAGGTGAGTATCCAGTAATCTCCTTCCTTCCTTAGATCCCTCTCTATAACCTGAATGTGCTTAGATGTCCGGTGGAGGAGCTCCATCAGGGCGAGGGCGTTGTCCTTGCTTCTGAGTCTGCATCTGAAGGTTCTGTAAACTTTGTGCTCCCTCTTGAACTGTTCTATCGCTTCAAAGAGTCCGTCTATGAAGGCTTTCCCGAGCTCTTCGTAAAGGTGCTCGGTCCTCTCTATCCCTTCCTCTTCCATGAAGAGGACAAGCCTAAGTATCCTGTTGGTGTAGTACTCTGGGGGTAGCTGGAGCATATTCTTGGCTGTTACCTTTATATCGCTCAGGTTTGCGTAGCTCGTTATGTACTTCGCTCTCCTGTTCTCCTCCGAGTCCTCCTTCAGAACTATACCTTCCCTTCCCTCCTCGTTGAGTTTAAGAAGGAGTTCCTTCAATCTCTCTACGTCCTCCGAGGTGAACCTCCCGAATATCTCAACGGAAGGAAGGTCGTATCTCTCTATCAGAGAGATCTTCTCCTCTTGAGATAGGAACTTGGGATCGTTCTTCCTCATGATATCGAAAACGAAGAATCGAACGTCTTCCTTCACAAAGGGAGGGCTCTCCTCTATGTAGGGATTTTCGGGTCCTGCCACCTCGGCACAGAGGATCAGGTCGGGGTTGTCTTCGAAGAACTTCAGATTTATGAAATCGGGGATCCTGTCGGTGGTGAAGGGACAGATGTATCCTCCTCTCGAAAGGGCAATCACCTCATCTCCTATCCTGAATATCCGCACGTTGTAGCCGTCCACCTTCTCCTCCACCCAGAAGGGATTTTTAAACTGCTCCGCTATACCCTTTTCGAGCATAAAGATCCTTCCTATATGGGGGTATCCCCATATAACAGTGTCCTGAAATAAGGCGGTTCCTCTCGGGATATCCTTGAAGTCGTCGGAGAACCTCAGGTATTCGAAACTCAGGAAGCTTTCGGATCTCGCCTTCTTCTTCCTTACCGCTTCCCTGACGAGGCTAACGTCTATCACCTATTAGAGAATATCATAAAGTTCACACCAACTCTATTAGACTTGTCAGCCTTTCCTTAGATATATCTTTCCAGACTTCACAAGAGGAACAGACCTCTAAAGTAGGAGGCTTTTGACAACCACTGCATTTCTCTATTTTGGGTATCAGACTTTCGATATCTCTAAGTAGAATAGAGAGTAACTGAATTTTCCTCTGAGCTACGTTTCTCAGTTCTTCCAATTCTCTGGTAACCTTTTTACTTGCCTCATCTCCTGTTTTACTATTCTCCCTAACTTTTACCAAAGTTTTCAAAAGTTCGAGGGGAAATCCCATATCTCTTAACTCCTTTATCAGCTTTAATCTTGCTATGTTAGCTTCCGAGTAAAGCCTCGTTCCTTTTGAAGTTCTTACTGGCTTAATAAGACCTTCTTCTTCGTAAAATCTTATCGCTCGTGGTGTCAGTTGTGTTTCCTTAGCTGCCTCTCCTATTTTTTTCAGCTTCATAAGGCTGACAATACACCTTCTATGCCTTTGGTTTTCAGCTCTTTAATTATAAGCGATGGTGAAAGAACCCCTCCAAAATCGATAAACAGTGCCTTTTCTCCAACTTCCTTCATGCTCCTTATACCTTCTACCTTTTTTAACTCCCTCTCGGCTGTCTCTCTTAGATTCTTACTCCTAAAGTAAACTACCACATCACCCATAGCACACCTCCAAATCTAACCTTAACGTTAAGGTAATATCTATAGAAATGGATGTCAAGGATCAATCACTTATCAGCGAGTACCACAGCATGAGTCCGTCGTGGCTTCCTAAGATGTCCTCCGAAGCTCTCTCAGGATGGGGCATCATTCCGAAAACGTTCCCCTCTCTGTTTACCACACCCGCTATGTTAGAAACCGAGCCGTTGGGGTTGGCGGACTCCGTTACTTTTCCCTCCTCGTCCACGTACCGGAACAGGATCTGTCCATTCTCCTCTAAGCTTTCGAGTTCTTCTGGTGGGGCGTAGTATCTGCCGTCGTGATGGGCTATCGGTATCCTGAGGATTTCCCCTCTACCGAGCTTTTTCGTAAATCGTGTATCCCCGTTCTCAACCCTCAGATATACGTCTTTACAGACGAACCTCATGTTCAGATTGGGCAGAAGGGCTCCCGGAAGGAGGTGTAGCTCGGTGAGTATCTGGAAGCCGTTACATATACCTATCACGAGACCGCCCTTCTGGGCGAACTCATAGACCGCCTCCGCCAGGGGAGTTTTAGCCGCTAAGGCGCCGGGCCTCATGTAATCCCCGAAGGAGAAACCTCCGGGAAGGACTACGCAGTCGTATTTAGAAAGGTTCCTTTCGTTGTAAAAGACAAAGTCCACCTCCTTTTCAAGGACGTCCCTTACGACATAGTAAGTGTCGTAGTCGCAGTTGGATCCGGGGAAGACACAGACGGCGAACTTCATCAGAGTTCCTCTATCTCGTAGTCCTCGATGAGGGGATTGATTATGTACTTCTCAACGATCTCCTTTACGTTCTGATCCTCCTTTACCTCCATTTCCACGAGCTTCCCAACTTTAACGTGCTGAACGTTAAAGCCGTTATCTTTCAGCATCTCCTCAACCGCCCTTCCTTGCGGATCGAGGAGCCCCTCCTTAGGCGTTATCAGAACCCTCACTTTCTTCATCTCTCTTACCCTCTGACTTTATCACTATCCTGCGGATCTCATCACCCTCTTCCAACTCCCACCTCGGTTTGGTGAGCCTGTCCCTCTTGGAGAGGGGTATATCCTCAGCCTTTATCCTGTCGTAGAAGGCTCTTCCCTGAAGGGTAGTTATGAGGAGTTCCACCTCATCCTTAAGAGGGATAAGGTCTATGAGCCTCTCCCTCGCCGAACCTAAGACGCCAACACCTTTTACTCCCCTGTTCCTAACCGGTATCTCCTCCTGATAGATCCTTTTTACCTTCCCGTCAGGTGTGACTACCACCAAGTAGGGCTGATCCTGTGCTATCACCCTGATACCCACTACCTCGTCCCCCTCCTCTACCTTCATACCTTGGGCTCCCCTCGTTCCCGGAGTTGCCGCGGGAATCTCTCTCACGTTGAAACGAGCTACCTTACCTCTCCTCGTAAACATGAGGATGTCGCTCATATCTATGGACTGGGCTATGCCGACCACCTCGTCGTCCTCGGCAAGCTTTATTATCCTCATCCCCTGTGCCTTATACTCGAACTCGACAAGGGGTATCTTCTTTATCATCCCGTTTCTCGTAGCCAAGAGGAGCCTGTCTGCAAACTGCTCCCTTATGAAGGCTCCCACTATCCTCTCTTCCGACTCCTTGAAGTTCACCTTACTACCCTGAAGAGCTTGAGAACCCGCGAGCCAGTAAACTCTTCCCTTATTCGAGACGAGAAATAGACCTTCGGTGAAGGGAACGTCGAGAATATCAACCACGGGAGCCTCACCCTCGGGCATGTTCTCCACGGGCATGACCTTCCCGTTTTCAAGAACCGCAACGACCAGAGAACCCTCCGCCAGTTCCTCTTCGAGACCTTCTATGAAGGTTCTCCTCGGATCTCCATACTTCTTTACGAGGGCTTCGGTCTCCTCTATGAATATCCTTATCCTCTCCTCCTCGCTACCGATGACCTTGCGGTAATAATCTATCTTTTCCAAAAGCTCTGCCTCTTCCTTCCTGAGCTTGTCCCTCTCAAGGGAGGTGAGCCTGTGGAGGCGAAGATCCAAGACCGCCTGAGCCTGCCTCTCGGTGAGTCCAAAGCGGGTCTGTAGCATCTCCCTCGCTTCCGCCACGTCCTTTGACTT
This sequence comes from Hydrogenivirga okinawensis, assembly GCF_055385515.1. Classification (NCBI taxonomy): domain Bacteria; kingdom Pseudomonadati; phylum Aquificota; class Aquificia; order Aquificales; family Aquificaceae; genus Hydrogenivirga; species Hydrogenivirga okinawensis. Next base: position 1,770,952 of record NZ_AP042386.1, read on the forward strand.
CCTTATTCCCTCTATCACGTCGTCGAGGTTGTTAATGGCGATAAGAAGTCCCTGAACGACGTGGAGCCTGTCCTCCGCCTTACGTAGGAAAAACCTCGTTCTCCTGAGAATTACGCCGAGTCTGTGCTTTATAAACTCCCTGAGAAGCTCCTTTATACCTACGAGCTTGGGCTCTCCGTTTATGAGAACTACAAGGTTTACGGGAAATCCCTTCTTGAGTTGGGTGTACTTGAAGAGCTTCTTTAAAACCTTCTCTCCCTTCGCCTCCCTCTTCAGTTCTATGACTATCCTTATTCCCTCCTTGTCCGACTCGTCTCTTATGTCGGAGATCTCCTTGAGCCTACCGCTCCTGACGTTATCCGCTATCTTCTTTATGAGCTCCGCCTTGTTCACCTGATAGGGTATCTCAGAGACGACTATCTGTTCTCTTCCCCCCTGAACCTTCTCCACGTGAGCCTTGGCCTTTACCTGAACTATTCCCCTTCCCGTCTCGTAGATCTCCTTAAGATCCTTGTAGTTTTCAATAACCCCCCCCGTAGGGAAGTCGGGACCCTTTATGATCTCAAGAATATCCTCTGTGGTCATGTTCGGGTTCTTGGCAAGTTCCACAAGAGCCTTTCCCACTTCTCTCAGGTTATGAGGAGGGATTGAGGTTGCGAGCCCCACCGCTATACCCGCGGTTCCGTTGCAGAGGAGGTTGGGGAACTTGGAGGGCAGAACCGTAGGCTCCATCAGGGACTCGTCAAAGTTGGGGACGAAGTCCACCGTCTCCTTCTCAATGTCCTCGAGCATCTCCACCGCTATCTTGGAGAGCTTAGCTTCAGTGTATCTCATCTGAGCCGGCGGATCTCCGTCTATAGATCCGTAGTTCCCCTGACCAATTATGAGGGGATACCTCATGGAAAAGTCCTGAGCCATCCTAACGAGTGCATCGTAAACCGCCTGATCCCCATGAGGGTGAAACTTACCCAGAACCTCGCCGACCACCCTCGCACTTTTTTTAAAGGGTTTTTCGGGTGTCAGTCCCATCTCGTGCATCGCGTAGAGTATCCTTCTCTGGACAGGTTTGAGTCCGTCTCTGACATCGGGGATAGCCCTCCCCACTATAACGGACATTGCGTAGTCTATGTAAGACTGCTTTACCTCTTCTTCTATGGGAACCTCTATGATTTCCATTTACTCAATTATACCACAGAAAGGATCTCCCTCTCCTCCTCCAAGAGTTCCAAAGCGTTCCCTGTAAAGAGGTTGCAGACCCAGAGGTTCGTTTCTAAATGTCCCGTGAGCGCAGGGAACCTTATCCTGCCTCCCGCCAGAGCTATCCACGGGACGAGGTGATCGGCTAAATGTCTGTCCACCGTTGCTCCGCTCTCCCAGTCCTCTAAGAGTTTTAACCCACACTCCCTTCCTACCTCTTCCGCCGGCTTTCCCTTCTTTCCCAAGTTGTCCGCCCCTAAAACGTTTCCCTCACTGTCTTCGAGCCACAGGGTTACGCTCGTTCCTATAGAGTAAGCGCTGACGTACTGTCTGTAGGTTTCTGGTATTGGATATCCTTTCTCTTCAAGGACCTCCAGCACTCCCTTCACCTGTCTCTCTACCACCTTCCTCTCCCTGAGGGCTTCGTGTGCTACGGAGATCAGGTGCATCTTTTTAATCTCTCCCTGTTTCACTTTAAAAAGGTTGAGCCTACCTTTTAAAAACTCCCTCACCTCCTTTAAATCCTTCGGTCCTTCCTTCAGATCACCCTCTACACTGAGTTTAACCCTTCCTCCTCCCGCCGGATAGTAGCCTCTTCTCAAAACCTCGAGCCTAACAGAAGCGGCTACACCCCTTATCACGGGGAGGTAGACAAACCTAACCCAGTCTATGGTAGGACTCATCGGAACCTCAGTTCCTCCTACCACCTCTATCTCTACCTTTCCCGGAACGAAGAGAGAAACGGGCAGTATAGTTTGGAGAAAGAGCGATATAGATCCAGCACTACCGAAGTCCACCTCGTAAGATCCGCTTCTCAGTTTACCTGGAATGTAGGTTAGTTCTAAGGATCCGAGCTCATCACCCTCGACCCTTGCAGATGCGAGCTCCTTCAAGAGCCTGACTATGTGAAGGTGCTGTCTCTTCAGTCCTGGTTTTTCCCTCTTCACCCTGATATTTCTTATTTGTATCGGTATATTTAAGATCGTGCTCAGAAAGAGGGCAGTTCTTACTATCTGCCCTCCACCCTCTCCGTAGGAGCCATCTATTTCAAGCATCGGATAAAATTTTAGTCTATGTTAAGAAAGTACTTACTACTCCCGATCCTCATAGGTATACTTACGGGAGCTTTTGCGGTTCTATTCGTTTATCTTCTCGAGCTCATTACCCACTATGTCTTAGAAGGATTGGTGGGTTACGTCCAGCCCCTGCCGGCTGGAGAAGGCGTCAGGGAGGAGTTTACTTCGGAACCTCTGAGACCTTTTCTTCTTCCTATAACGGTGGCTCTTGGGGGGCTTGTATCAGGATTACTCACCTATTACCTTTCACCTGAATCGGCAGGTGTCGGAACGGATGCTGCCATAAAGGCTTACCACAACAAGGAGAGGCTCTCCATACGCTCTTCGATAGTTAAGCTCATAACCTCAGCGGTAACTATTGGAACTGGAGGGACTTCGGGAAGGGAGGGACCCATAGCCCTGATTGGAGCAGGTATAGGATCCACTGTCGCCGATCTCTTCAGGATGGGGGAAAAGGATAGAAGAACGGCTATAGCCGTAGGTCTTGGATCTGGAGTTGCTGCCATCTTCAAGGCTCCCTTAGCCGGAGCCATAATCAGCGCCGAGGTGTTCTTCAAAAGGGACTTCGAGATAGAGGCTATGATACCGAGTTTCATCGCCTCGGTTACCTCCTACAGCGTTTTCGGTATGTTCTTCGGCTTCCAGCCCATATTCTCGGTGGACATACCGAGGTTTCTGAACGTCCAGCCCCTCTCATTGCTCGCTTACGCCGGATTAGGGGTTGTGTGTGCGGTTGTGGTGAGGATATTCACCTTCGTATTTTTTAAAGTTAAGGAGGAGTTCGATAAACCGAAGATTCCACCTTACTTAAAGCCTGCTCTCGGTGGTTTCGTAGCGGGTCTCGTAGGAGCTTTCATCCCAATGGCAATAGGCAACGGGTACGGCTGGCTTCAGCTCATAATGGACGGAAGGCTCCACGATATAAGCCTTATAGCTCTGGGAGTTCTCGGTGTTATACTCGGGGTCTCCTTCACGCTCGGCTCTGGAGGTTCGGGGGGTGTCTTTGGTCCCTCGGTTATGATAGGGGGTCTCGTGGGAGCTACCTACGGTCTCCTGCTGAACGATCTTTACGATCTTTCCCTGCACGTCCCCTCCTTTGTCATAGTGGGGATGGTCTCCCTCTTTGCTGGTGCGGCTAAGGCTCCCCTCTCTACCCTAATCCTCATAGCGGAGATGACGGGCGGATACGAGCTCCTTGTTCCCGCGATGATCTCCGTGTTCATAACCTACTTCCTGAGCGGAAAGAGAAGCATATTCCCCAGTCAGGTGGATACGCGTCTCGACTCTCCGGCTCACATGGACGAGTGGGGGCTTTATATCTTAGATAGGTTAAAGGTTAAGGATTATATGAGTGAGCCGATAACCATAAAGCCCTACGCGAATTTGGAGGAAGCCCTCAGGGTAATGACCGAGAAGCTGATAGGAGGTCTTCCAGTTACCAACGGCGGAAGGCTCGTGGGCATAGTGACGAGGAGCGACATACTGAGCGTTCCGTCCGAAGAGAGGGATAGAAAGAAGGTTTACGAGGTCATGAGCACAAACCTTATAGTGGTCACTCCCGAGGATACCTTGGGAGAGGTCTTCAGGCTTATGACCGCAAAGGGTATAGGGAGGGTTCCCGTCGTTGAGAAGAGGGGAAGCCTGAAGCTCGTCGGCATAATAGCGAGAACAGATCTGGGAAGGGCAATAAGGGAGTGGGGATCTTAACCTAACTTCACAAGTATGTACCCATCCTCTATCTTAGCTCCCTTCGGCTTTAAGTTCCTCAGCTTCCTCGGCAGCATTATGTGGCTCTTGAAGTTTCCGACCCTGACGACTATCTCGTCCTCTCCCTTCAGGAGGGATATGCTCTCCTTCTTCACGAAGGGTGCCCTTATCCTTATGGTGTAACCTCCGTTCTCCGACACAAACTCGTAGGGTCTCTCCTTAAAGAAGATCTCGGAGGGATCCCTGTCTCTGTATATTATGTCCGAGAGAATTTCAAGTCTCTCCACTCCAAAGACCTCCTCCTCTAAGAGAGGAACCTTGAACACGGGAACAGGAGAGAAGTAACTTTCTATCTCCTCTATATACCTTTTCTGTATATCTATCCAGCTCCTGAGATAGGAGCAGTCGGCGGCGTCCGTCGGAATAACCTTATTGACTATAACGGCATCAACGTTAACACCGAAGAGGTTGAAGTACATAAAAGCCCTCTGGCTCTCCCTGAGAACCATCTTTTCAGGATTGGAGACGAGCCTCACGGACGTTACCTCAGGATCTATTAGTATCTCATCTACTCCTTTGAGCTTTTCGTAGAAGTTCTCCAAGGCTTTGAAGTAGGACTCATCCGGAAGAGGAACATCCGTTAGCCTCCCGACTACGGGGCGGGCGACCTTCATTACCATCCTCTCTGTCTTAAAGATCTTCTTCATGTACCACTTCAGAACCGTGGGCATGGAGACGAACCTCAGGGACTCCCCGGTTGGGGGCAGGTCTAATATGAGGACATCAAACTCCCTCTCCCTGTAGTACTTGTTCACGTAAAGGAGACTCGTAACCTCCTCCATACCGGGAAGGATGGCGAGCTCCTCCGCGAGAACCTCGTCCAGACCGGTCGTGTTGAAGAGTATCTCTAAGAACCTGTAAACGTCTCCCCAGTACCTGTCTATTTCCTCCTGTATGTCTATCTCCTGAATGTAGAGGTTATCGTTTACCCTTATGGGTAGTCCTTTCGCGGAGTACTTCTCCTCGTCGGAAATATCGAAGGCGTCTGCGAGAGAGTGAGCGGGATCGAGGGAGACCACTATCGTTCTGTAGCCAAGTTTGGACAGCTTGTAGCCTGTTGCGGCAGATACGGTAGTTTTGCCTACCCCACCTTTACCGGAGAACAGGATTATTCTCATGAAAATATTTTAAAATTAACCCCAAATGCGAAGGCACTTGAGAACTATTCGCAAATTAGTATATAATTATATTGCAATTTGATAACACTAAGGAGGAGGTGGAAAGATGAAGAGAGCGGTAGCAGTTGTGGTGACAGCGGTGGGAAGTGTGCTCCTGATGGGAGCCGGTAAGTCTGAGGACGCTAAGCTCTTGGAGGAGGCGAGGAAGTATTTCCAGCCTCTGCCGAAGGTAGCCGAAAGCAAGGAAAACCCTGTAACACCCGAAAAGGTTAAACTCGGAAAGATGCTCTACTACGATCCAAGACTCTCCAAGAGCGGGCTGATAAGCTGTAACACCTGTCACAACCTCGCGACATACGGAGTGGACAACCTGCCAACTTCTGTCGGTCACAGATGGCAGATAGGTCCAAGGAACGCCCCCACGACCCTGAACGCCGCCCTCCACGTAGCCCAGTTCTGGGATGGAAGGGCAAAGGACGTTGAGGAGCAGGCTAAAGGTCCCATACTCAACCCCATCGAGATGGCGATGGACTCTCCCGAAGAGGTGGTGAAAAGACTCAGCACTATACCTGAGTACGTGAAGCTGTTCAGGAAAGCTTTCCCCAAGGATAAGAACCCTCTTAACTATGACAACGTAGCTAAAGCGATAGCTGCCTTCGAGAGAACTCTCATGACTCCATCGAGGTTCGACAAATTCCTCCAGGGTGATCTGAACGCTCTGACCAAAAAGGAGAAGGAGGGACTCAAGACCTTTATTCAGGTGGGGTGTGCAAGCTGTCACAACGGGCCTGCACTCGGTGGAACCATGTTCACGAGGTTCGGTATAGTCGAAGCTTACTGGGAGGCTACGAGGGACTACGTTACCCTTGAGAAGCCGACTATGCCTATGGACGTAGGTAAGTTCGCCGTTACCCACAAGGAAGAGGATCTCTACGTTTTTAAGGTTCCTTCCCTGAGGAACATTTCCAGAACCTATCCCTACTTCCACGACGGCTCTGTATGGAACTTGGAAGACGCTGTTCAGGTGATGGCGAAGGTTCAGCTCGGAAAGGAGCTAACCAAGGATCAGGTTGATAAGATAGTTGCCTTCCTGAAGGCTCTCGACGGCGAGATTCCCAAGCACGCCCTTGAGCTTCCCGTTCTTCCTCCCTCCAGACCTGACACTCCCAAGCCTGTCAGGTAATATATCCGGGTGCCCTTCCGGGCGCCCTCAAACGCTCACCAATTTTCTACTGAGCTCTTTGACAAGCTCGAAGTTAAGGGAATGCCCACCCTTGTAAGATATAAACCTTCCCCTCACCGACCTTCCCAGAAGGTAGAGGTCCCCGACCAGATCCAAGACCTTGTGTCTGACCGGCTCGTCCTGATATCTGAAGCCACCTTCATTGTAAGCTCCGTTTCTTCCTATGACGAGTGTGTTTTCAAGACTTCCTCCCTTTCCAAGACCCCTTTCTTTTATCATCTTTATCTCATGCTCGAAGCAGAAGGTTCTTGCTAAGATAATGTCCCTTACGTTTCCCTTAAAGGTGTACCTCTGCTTGCCTAAGTAGGTCTGAAACTCCCCCTCGTAGGTTATTTCAAAACATGAGCAGGGTAGAGCCTTCAAGTATGCATCTCCCTTCCTTACCGTTATTTCCTCCTCTATGTGCAAAACTTCAGCGTCGGAGGACTGTTTTACCACCTTATCCTTTATCTCTCTGTAAAAGAGGTAACCGCTACCGTCGAGGATGGGTATCTCACTTCCTCCGATCACTTCGATAGTAAGGTTGCTAACTCCGAGCAGATGGAGCGTTGCGAGAAGATGCTCAACGGTTTTAATAACCACACCGTCCTTTCCGATATCCGTAGAGTGGAAGGTGTTTATCACGAAATCAGGACTGAGAGGTATCCTGACGCCTTCCCTCAAGAAGCCAATTCCCCTGTCCTCCTCTTCGGGATGAAGGATGACCTTAGCTTTCTCACCCGTGTGTATTCCTACACCTTCGAAAACTATCCTTTCCTTTACGGTCCTCTGCTTCATCATCGCTCTTTAATATTTGCAATTTTCTTGCCAATACTCGTGAATTTTACCCGCAACCTCATCCATCAAAGGTTTCAGCGGAACTATATTCGGGATTACACCGAACTTTTCTAACTCCTTTTTTGTAGTTTTACCAATAGCCACTACCGTAAACTCTTCGAGCGAAATTACCTTATCCACCTTTTGCAAATTTGCAAAAAAACCCCTGACTGCAGAGGGACTGGCGAAGACTATGAAGCCTCCACCTTCGAGAACGCTTTTCAGGTGATTGGGGTTGTAGCTTAAGTTTACCGTCCTGTAAACGTTAATCGGTATAACTCTATATCCCTTCCTCCGAAGACCTTCTATAGCCTCAAGTCTTCCCTGTTCGGATCTGGGTATCCAGATCACCTCCCCCGAACCTTCGGGGAACGCTTCCACTATCCCCTCCGCCGAGCGCTTTTCAGGGATAATATGGACACTGTAGCCTACCTTTTCTATGGTTTCCTTGGTCTTATCCCCAACCGCCACTACCTTTGCCCCCTCGGGGATGCTTACCCTTTTCAAGAAGTATCTCACCGCCTTTGCACTTTGAAAGATTACATAGTTGGGCTTCTCCTCAGGCAGGTTGAACTCGAGCTCCTCTGTCTCGATCATAGGTAAGGGGACCACTTCAAAGCCAAGCCCTTCAAATCTTTCCCTGTCTCGCTCTATGTCCTCTCTTGAGCGGGTGAGAATGACCCTTTTAATACACTCTCTGCCCATTCTCTCATTTTATTCAAAGCCCTCTCAGCCATAAGCTCCTTCCTCTTCCTTTTGTCCTTTATCTTCTTTTCAAGGGGGGGAAGGAGACCGAAGACGGGGTTCATAGGTTGGAGCTCTCCCTCCTTCGAAGTTATGTATCTCACAAGAGATCCAAGCATAGTTTCCTCAGGAGGGACAACGAGATCCTCTCCTCTCAGGAGTCTTCCAGCGTTTATTCCTGCAAGTACGCCTGTTGCGGCAGAAGCAACGTAACCCTCAACGCCCGTTATTTGTCCTGCGAAGAATATGTTTTCCCTCTTTCTCATGTTGAGAAAGGGGGTGAGAACCCTGTTGGACTGGATGAAGGTATTCCTGTGCATTGAACCAAGTCTCACGAAGACGGCGTTCCTCAGGGCGGGGATTAGACGGAAAACCCTCTTCTGCTCTGGGTAGGTAAGCTTCGTCTGGAAGCCTACCAGCGAAAGGAGTGTTCCCTTTCTGTTCTCCTTTCTAAGCTGGACCACTGCAAAGGGTTGCTTTCCTGTCCTCGGATCCACAAGGCCCACTGGCTTCATCGGTCCGAAGAGGAGGGTCTGATAACCTCTCTCAGCCATCTCCTCTATCGGCAGGCAACCTTCGAAGTGAACCGCCTTCTCGAAATCCTTTGGCTGAACCTTCTCCGCCTTCAGGAGTTCTTCGTAAAATTTTTTATACTCCTCCTCTGTAAGGACACAGTTGAAGTAGTCCTCACCTCCTTTCCCGTACCTCGATCCCCAGAATCCTTTCGAGAAGTCTACACTCTCGGCATCGACTATGGGGGCTATCGCATCGTAAAAGTAGAGAGTATCGAAACCCACAAGCTCCCTTATGTTCTCCGTGAGCTCCTCTGAAGTGAGTGGCCCGGTAGCCACGATAACGATCTCATCCTCGGGAATCCTCTTTACTTCTTCCCTTCTCACTTCTATATTCGGGTGGTTCTCTATCTTTCCCGTTATGTAGTTTGCGAAGATGTTCCTATCGACCCCGAGGGCACCGCCTGCCGGAACCCTCGCCTCCTTAGCTGCTTCTATAACAAGGGATCCGAGAAGACTCATCTCCGCCTTAAGAAGTCCTGCTCCTGTCGTCAGCTCCATTCCTCCGAGGGTATTGCTACAAACGAGCTCTGCAAGTTTGTCGGTTTTATGAGCTGGTGTCGTCTTCTTAGGGCGCATCTCGTAGAGAATTACCCTTATACCCTCCTCCGCTAATCTCCATGCAGCCTCCGAACCGGCAAGGCCACCTCCTATGACTATTACCCTGTCCTTCATCCCAAGGTATTAAATATAGGAAGTTTTTAAGCAAAATACGTCAAAAACGTTTTTACTAAAGCTACCCTACCGTTTATCCCCGTCTTAGAGGCTATATTTTTTATATGATTCTTTACGGTGTTCAGGCTTATACTAAGCTCCTGAGCAATTTCTGTGTTTCTATATCCTTTTACAACAAGCCTCAGCACTTCAAGTTCTCTCGGTGTAAGCGTTCCGAGTAGTGCTACTTTATCAGTCTCTCCGTCCGGCGAAAGGTTTTCGGAGTTGGCAGCGTCAACTGCACACACTATATCTAAGAGATCTCTTACCTCAACTAACTTTAAACCTTCTATACCCAAAAGCCTGCAATTCCCGTTTCTCTTTCGCGGTGGAATCACATGGATAATTTTGCCTTCCCAGTAAATATCAAATGGAAAGTTAAATCTGAGTGAGCTTGCTAAGTTAAATACGAAGGAGCTCAGCTCATCGGTTGGATCTCTTTCTATCCAGAAGATGTTTCTGGATTTGTAAACCCTTTTCAGGTATTCCCTTATAAAGGAAGTATAAAGTTCAGACCCCTTATTCCTCAGGAGGTTCATAAAGAAATCGCCGGAGCAGAGGGAGCAACATCTATCATTTATGCTCATACCTATGGGTTTGAGTTTTATAAGTAAGAGCCTGCTGTTATTTCTTACCTTCACTTCTTGCACAGAACAGAGAAAGGACTCTCCTCTGTGTATGTTCAGCCAGATACCGTTCTCTCTTCTTCTTTTATAAATGCGCAATAGATTCCAACAGCATAATTTTTCACCTTTTGAGAAGGCCGGGATCAGAGCGTCTGTGCATAAGAACTTGTCTTCGCTATTAAATCCCGTTAGCTCACGGAACTTCTTTGTGCTGTAAACTATATACCTGTCGTCATCCACAACGGCTATCGGATCAACCATATCCTCTATAAGGTCAAGGATCAACCTCTCCATAGCTCAGTTTATATATAGTTCCTTCTTCTCATTTTTTATAGCCCCAAAGGGCTATTTTTACTATCGGTAAATTTAACCCCTAAGTATCTTGTTTTCAGAATTCCCCTTTGCTTCATATATACCAACAACTTGACAAGGAGGTCAAAACATGGAGATCACGAGGAAGGATTTTCTTGCGGGACTGGGAGCTGTGGCAGTGGGAGCGTCTATCCCTTCGCTCGTTTTTTCAAAAGCGCGCAGGAAACGGATAGCTTCACTGAAAAGTATCAAACCTTTGAAACCGATCTCCTTCTCTTACCCCGACGCGGACTCACCCGCCATACTCGTTGATATGGGCGAGCCTGTGTATCTCGGAGCAGGACCCAACAGATCTATAGTCGCCTTCTCGGTGCTCTGCCAGCATATGGGCTGTCCTTCCAGCTTCGATCCTGAAAGCAAGCTTATAGTCTGTCCCTGCCACGGAAGCCTCTTCGACCCAGCCAAAGGAGGAATGTGCGTAGAAGGTCCTGCTATAAGCAGGCTTCCCATGATAGCGTTAGAGGTTAAGAGGGGGAACGTTTACGCTGTAGGCATCGCTTACGGAGTCATATACGGCAGAGCGAAAAACTTTTAAGGAGGGGTTATCATGGACAGGAGGGACTTTCTAAAAACGACAGTTATAAGCGCGAGTCTTTTGCCCTTCATAAAACTCGATGAAGCTGAGGCGTTCAGCCTGAAAGCTGAGGAGGTTCCTCAGGAGGTAGAACTACCTCCTCCCGATGCGGAGGTCTATAACCTCACCTGTCAGTACTGTATGGTTCAGTGCGGTTACAAAGCTTACGTATGGGAAAGGGGCAAAGGAAGGAAACCATCTGGGACTTACACGGGAGCCCTTTCGGGGGAATGGATAAATCCCTACTTCGTAGCACCTGCAGTTAAGGATGGGAAGAAGGTCTATATAGCGATAGTTCCGGATAAGGATTGCGTTATCAACAAGGGAGACCACTCCGTGAGGGGAGGTTCAAACGCTCTGACTATATACACGGAAGAGAGACCGGAGGTAGCTCGGAAGAGGCTCCACTATCCGATGGCAAGGTTGAAAGGTAAAGACTCTCCCCTCGTCAGAGTTTCGTGGGACGAGGCTGCGGAAATAATAGCTGAGAGGTTCACGAAGATAAAAGACGAATACGGTCCGGACGCTCTCGGGATGGTCTTCGGAGACTGGCTCTACACGCTATCTACCTACGCCATTCTCAAGTTCTGGTTCAAGGGACTCGGCTCCTCCTCCTACGCAGGCAACGGGTGGTTTTACGACGAGGAGAGTTCAGGAATTTCGGCGGCCTTCGGAGACGGAACGAGGAGTCTTACGGTAGAAGACTTTGAACTCACAAAACTTCTTGTAACCGCAGGAACGAACCTTCAAGCCAACGGAAGCGTGTGGTATCACAGGTTTTACCTCAACAACTTCTCCCAAGGGAAGGCGAAGCACATAGATATAGATCCGAGGAGAACCTATCAGGCTTATCTTGCGGAGAAGCACGGAGGACTCCATCTACAGGTCAAACCGGGAACGGACCCCATTCTGGCAGGGGCGCTTATAAGGATAGTTGTAGAAAGGGGCGCTTACGACAAAGAGTTCGTGAAAAAGTACGTTACGGGCTTTGAAAAGGTCTTAGAGGTCGTAAAACTCCCCAAGTTCTCGCTCAGAAACGCTTCCCGTATAACGGGAGTACCTGCAAAGAAGATACTTAAGGCTGCAGAGCTGATGATAGAGAACAAAGGAAAGAGCATGTTCCTGAACGAAAAGGGAATAATCCATCAGATGGCAGCCTTCGAGGCACAGCACGCCTACGCAGTGCTCGGAATAATATTGGGGAACGTAGGTAAGCCCGGAGCCTGCGTATCGAGGTCGGGGGGACATCCGAAAGGAACCTTCGCCTGGCCCGAGGAACCACCCAGCAGGGCTAAGAACAAAAACATTTACGAAGCTTTGGAGAAGGGGAGGATAAAGGCGCTCTGGGCATACGGCTGCAACATATTCAAGCAGATGCCGAGCTTGACAAAGTACAGACCTCTTATGGCAAAAACCTTCCTCGTAGTATCCGACAGAATACATACTGAGATGGACGAGGCGGCGGACGTTATACTGCCGGCCGCAACGTGGGGGGAGACGGACTATATACTCGCGAGTGAGGACAGGAGGGTTCGCATAATTCAGAAGTTCATGGATCCTCCCGGTGAAGCGAAACCCGACTGGGAACACGTGGTTCTGGTAGCCAAGAAGATGGGTATCAGAGGTTTTGACTGGAGAAAACCGAAGGACGTATGGGATGAGATAAGACAGCACAATGACTGGATAAGGGAGATGGAGTGGGAAAAACTCCTTGAAGCGGGAACGAACGGACTCAGATATCCAATGGTAAACGGCAGATCCCCCACAAGACTTTACTCTGACGAGATGGAGGAGATAATGGGCAGAAGGTTCTTTACGAAGGACAACAAGATACACGTTGAGAAAATAGAGGCGCTGAAAGATTTCGATCCCAAGAAGTACGAGCTCGGAGAGGTAGATGAACGTTATCCCCTGATAGCCATAGACTTCAGGCTGAACGAACTCTGGAATACTGGGTACACGTACTGGGATAAGCCGGGCGTTTACGAGAGGACTACGGACGCCTTCCTGATGATAAATCCGAAGGATGCCAAAAAGAGAGGGATCGAAGACGGTAACTGGGTCGTTATAGAGTCCAGATACGGAAAGTGCAAAGCCGTGGCTCGGGTAACAAAGGACGTGAAACCGGGCGTGGTAGCGATGCCTGCCCTTTTCCCGAAAGAGGAGCAGGAGTTTAACTTCGTTACAAGACCGACTCCCACAACCGCCGGGAGCGTGGATACTATGGTTGCCGTTGAGGTTTACAAAGTGTAGATCCGTCGGGAGGGGCTTCCCTCCCGTTTTAAAAAACCAAGGAAGGGGGTACGCGCCATGAAAAAGAAGAAGATTGTTGGAACAGCACTCCTGTCAGCTATCCTTGCAACACCGACCGCTCACGCGGTGAAGCTAAGCGATGCCAACATCGACTTCGGCATCCAGTACAGGGTCATGTACAACAATTCCAACATAGGCTCTAAGAAGCAGTACGACTTCTTCAGACAGAGACTCAGGCTCAACTTAGACGTCCACACAGAGGAGAACGTGGGCGGATTCATCCAGATCGAGTACAGAGGCGGATGGGGAGGCTCATCCCCAGAGTCCAGCGATCCCAGAGGAGTTTACGCCATCAACGCCTTTAACAGACTCCAGGCAAGAGGAATAAGGTATGGATACCTGTACTTCCCCATAGGTCCAGGTAAGGTTCTTGCAGGTATCCTTCCAGCCAACGATCAGGTTGACCAGATGCTCTTCTCCGCGGACTGGGATTTCAACGTTGGAGGAATAGCCTACGCAGGGAGTGCCGGAGCCTTTAACTGGAGAGCAGGAATAGTGAGGTTAGTTGAGGGACAGGCACTTATAAGCAACTCACAGATAAACGAGGATCAGGATGAAAACTTCGTGATCTTAGACCTGAACACCAAAGCAGGAGGAGTGGATGTTGGAGTTCACTGGTACGGAGCTTATGGGAAGGTTTGTATTCCAGGAGCAGGTCAGGAGTGTGTAGACAGCGACAACGATCCGACAAACGACGCTCCTGCAACAAAGCTCAACCAGACATGGCTTGGAGCCCATGCGACAGCTAATCTGGATATGTTAAAGCTTCATGGTGTGATTCTCTACAACACTGGTAAGGTTGGAAACACAAGGAACGATGGGTTCTTGGTGAGGATAGAACCTTCCTTCAACTTTGGAAAAGTGGGCGTGAGCCTGCTTGGAATTTACTCAAGCGGTGAGGACGATGGTACAGGTTTTAAGACCGTTTACAACCTGGTTGGAACAGCAGGATACTGGGCGTACACTTACATATTCACTCCTCACGGACCTTCCGATGTAAACGACTTTGGGCTTGAGCCGGGGAACAGAGGCTACGGTCTAATAACTTTGCAGGGGAAGGTTGACGCTCCGATAATGGACAGACTATCAGCTCAGGCGGTGATTGGGATCTTCAGGTCAACCAAGGATATGCCTGTAGGAGGAGGACAGACTTCCAAGAACCTCGGAACAGAGTTTGGAGTTCAACTCACTTACAACGCTGGTAAGCACATGAACCTTGAATTTGGAGGGGCTGTGGCGAGTTTAGGAGATGCTGCCAAAGCCAACTACAACGGAGTTGATAAGTCTTCTGTTAACGAGTTTTTTGCAAGGCTCCAGCTCGAGTTTTGAGCTTCCCTCTGTCCCCTGTATGGCTGCCGTTTACGCTGCCGGCGTAGGCGGCGGCTTTTTAAGTTTATCAGAGGTGAGGAGAGATGCCTCCTGTTCTCGACAGGAAGGATTACAGACTTCTGATAAAAGAGAGGAAGGACTTCATAGTCTGTATGGAAGGTGAGCGGAAGGAGAAGCTGTTCGAAGAGATCTTTTCAAAGTATGCGGGATACGTCCTTGTGCTCGTCTGCAGACCTGAGAACTGCCCTGAGCTGGTGAGGTCGTTGAGGATAAAGACACTACCTGCCATACTTTTATTTTCTGAAGGCAAGCTCATAGACAAGATAACAGATCTGAGTGAAAGGAGGGAGGTATTTTTGAAAATAGACAACTTTCTTAAGTTTCTTGGTCTCAAGGAAGACTTTTTTCTGAAGAGGTACATATACCAGAGAAGAACCAAGAAGGACATGGAGATATTAGAGGAACTCTACTATCGAGAGGTATGGAATGGATAGATTCGATTCAGGGAGGTGGTACATGAGACAGGTTAAGGTTGCGATAGCAGGTCTTGGAAGAGTGGGGAGCGTCTTTCTCGAAGCACTCCTATCGACGAATACCGATAGCGTTAAGGTAATAGCAGTTGCGGAACCGAGGGAGGAGCTTGAGTCGGTCAAAAAAGCTAAGGAGAACAACATAGGCTATTTTAAGGATGCGAGGAGTATGCTCGAAGCCTTTGGAGACGAGATAGACGTTCTGTTTGATCTGACAGGGAATGCGGTTCTCAGGACGGAACTACACGAAATTCTCAGCTGTCAAGGGAACAAGCACACAGTTATAGTTCCCGAAAGAATAGCTTACCTTATATGGGCTCTTATAACGGAAGGAAGAGCTGTATATCCCCTTTAGGATTGCTATGAGGATTGCTATGTATACAAAATTTACACTCTACCTTTTTGTTTTTGTTCCAGCTTTTAGCCTTGCCTTCGGAGCTCCATTCAACACGTTCCTGAATCTAAAAATAAGACTTCAACCAAGAATCGATTTCGGCAAGATCTACTCTTACAAAGACAGAGGTGATCTTTACATTAGAAGAGCAAGGTTAGAAATATCAAAAA
The DNA here is from genome assembly GCF_055385515.1 of Hydrogenivirga okinawensis. Classification (NCBI taxonomy): domain Bacteria; kingdom Pseudomonadati; phylum Aquificota; class Aquificia; order Aquificales; family Aquificaceae; genus Hydrogenivirga; species Hydrogenivirga okinawensis. Next base: position 1,786,507 of record NZ_AP042386.1, read on the forward strand.
GATGGAGTGATTTACCTGCCGGCTCACTTGACCTGAAAATTGTTCTAAAAGCCGATAAAGTGGAGATGGATTACGATTACAAAACAGGGAAAAGGTATTCCTACAGTTCTAAGGTCAGATTGCATCATGCTTACATGAACTGGAAAATATCAAATCAGATTTCTATTAGAATTGGTAGATACAAGAAACCTTACTCAAGGGTTTCCCTAACCTCCTCCTCGAGACAACTCTTTATAGAGAGACCTTATTCTACAGAAGACGCCAAGAAGTGGCTTGGAGATTACGACTCAAACCAAATCCTCTTCTACGGAAAGATATTTAGAGGTATTTTCAGGTATATGCTCTCAGTGTCTGACGGCTCAACCATTGAAGACAAACAGAAGGCGGGAGACAATGTCCGCTCCGACGTTAAGCTGGGGAACTTTTACGCCGTGAGGGTTGAATTCTCTCCTCCCGGATTTATTGAGAAGAAAAAGGACGACACAGGTATAGGTGAGAAGAACAAGGTAAGCGTTGTCTCTCTTGGACTGAACTACGCCCAGAACAGGAACTTTGACGTTGATACTGACAACAATACAGGAAACGGTTATGAAGTTCAAAACGAAAAGGGAACTGTATGGGGAGTGGATGTGTTCGGCAGGTTCTTGATTGGACCCGGAGCGCTAACCGCACAGGCTGAGTATGTAAACATGAAGTACGATAGGCTGGATATAAAAGAGAAGGGTTTTTACGTTCAGGGAGGATACCTGATACCCATACCGATAGGTAAGATAGAGCCTGCAGTCAGGTACGAGAACTTTAAAGAGGAGAAGAACGGAGAAGAAAAGAAGAAAAAGAGCATAATAACCCTCGGCTTCAACCACTACCTCAAGGCTCATAAGATAAAGTGGGCTTACAACGTTCTTCTGATAAACAATAAAGAATCAGGGGCTAAAGACCAGACGGTTCACCAGATACAGGCTCAGTTTTACTTCTGATCCAGTCTCACTTTATGCTGTGTTTTACATCAAGTTTCGGGGCGAGCGGACTTGAACCGCCGACCTCTGGCTCCCGAAGCCAGCGCTCTACCACCTGAGCTACGCCCCGTCAGTTAATTAAATTATAGGAAAAGAGGAGGCGGGAGAAGGGACTTAGGATCCCTCTTCCTCCTTGCTATCTCCGCTCGGGGTCGTAGCAGGTTGGTACTCCTCTTTTGGTATGAACTTGAACTCACCCTCTTGATAGTCCACCACTACGGTCATTCCGTCCTTGATCTCGCCCCTTATGATCTTGTCCGCGAGGGGAGTTTCCACGTACCTCTGTATAGTTCTCTTTAAAGGTCTCGCTCCGAAGGCGGGATCGTATCCTCTCGCCACCAATTCTTTCTTGGCGTTCTCGGTAAGCTCTATCTTGATGTTCCTCTCGGCGAGCCTCCTGTTCACGTTGGCTATGAGCAGATCTATGATCTGAGAGAGTTCCTTCATCGTCAGAGGCTTGAAGACTATGATCTCGTCCACCCTGTTTAGGAACTCGGGCCTGAAGAAGAGTTTGAGCTCCTCGAGAACCTTCTCCTTAGCCTTCTCAAACTCCCTCTGGAGGACATCTTCTGAGGCATCCACCGGTATGTTGAGGAGATACTGGGAGCCGATGTTGGAGGTCATGATTATGACCGTGTTCCTGAAGTCCACCGTCCTTCCGTGGGAGTCGGTAAGCCTTCCATCGTCGAGCACCTGCAAGAATAGGTCGAAGACCCTCGGATGCGCCTTCTCTATCTCGTCAAGGAGTATCACGGAGTAAGGCTTCCTCCTCACCGCCTCGGTGAGCTTTCCTCCCTCTTCGTATCCCACGTATCCGGGAGGTGCACCGATGAGCTTGGCTACGGAGTGTTCCTCCTTGAACTCGGACATGTCAAGCCTTATGAGGGCATCCTCCTCACCGAAGAGGAGTTCCGCGAGAGCTTTTGAGAGCTCCGTCTTACCCACACCGGTGGGTCCCAAGAAGAGGAAGCTCGCTATGGGTCTCTTGGGATCCTTCAGTCCCGCTCTCGCTCTTCTTACCGCTTCGGCAACTGCCTTCACCGCATGCTCTTGATCGACAACCCTCTTGTGGAGTTCCTCTTCAAGTCTGAGTAGCTTCTCCATCTCCTCCTCTTTGAGTCTTGTAACGGGTATTCCTGTCCACTCGGAGACCACCTGAGCGACGTCGTCCCAGGTTACGACGAGCTCCTTAGCCTTTTCCGACTCCAAGGCTTTCAGTTCCTTTTCAAGGTTTACCTTCTCTATCTTCAGCTGTGCTTCCCTTTCGTAGTCTCCCTGCTCCGCCACCTTCATGATTTCCCTGTCGAGCTCTTCAATCCTCTTCCTCAACTCCTGGATCTTCAAATCAACTCCACCGAGCTTCTCCGTAAGCTCCCGCTTCTCTTTCTCGAGCTGTGCCTTCTGAACTTTGAGCTGAGCCTCTTTCTCGTAGTTCCCCTCTAAGTTAGCCTTCATGATCTCTTCGTCTAAGGACCTTATCTTCCTCTCTATCTCCTGAACTTCAGGAGGAACGCCTATTACCGCGAGCTTCTTCCTCGCCGCCGCCTGATCGAGAGCGTCTATAGCTTTGTCCGGTAGCTTCCTGAAGGTGACGTACCTCTTCGTAAGCTTTACCGCCGCCTCTATGGCTTCGTCGGAGATCTTTACCTTGTGGTGCTGTTCGAGCTTGGGTCTCAGACCCTTGAGAATTTCTATAGTCTCCTCAACGGTGGGCTCGTCCACGTAGATAGGTTGGAACCTCCTCTCTAAGGCTGGATCTTTCTCTATGTACTTCCTGTATTCGTCCACGGTCGTAGCACCTATAACTCTTATCTCACCCCTCGCGAGGGCAGGCTTCATTATGTTCCCCGCGTCCACGGCACCCTCCGCCTTACCTGCACCTACTATAGTGTGTATCTCATCTATGAAGAGGATCACGTTTCCTTTTTCCTTCACCTCTTCCAAGAGCGCCTTCATCCTCTCCTCAAACTCTCCCCTGTACTTTGATCCAGCAAGTAGCGTAGCCATGTCGATCGCCCATATCTCCTTGTCCTGAAGTTCAGGGGGAACCTCTTTGCTAACTATTCTCTGAGCGAGACCCTCCACTATGGCGGTCTTACCCACTCCTGGATCTCCGACGAGAACGGGGTTGTTCTTCGTTCTCCTCAGAAGCACCTCTATGACCTGATTTATCTCCCTCTCTCTTCCTATAACAGGGTCGAGCTTCCCTTCCCTTGCAAGCTCAGTCAGATTGATACCGAACCTCTCGAGAGGAGACTTCTCCTCCTCTTTCAGTTCCTGACCTACGTCCTTCATCTCTTTCTCACCTCCTATAACCTGATTTATCAATCTACCTCCGATGGTATCCTTTGCCTCAATAAGGGCTGCTCCTATATGTGAGGGTTGAACCTGAGCCTCTCCCTCGCTGACCGCCCTGTTCTGGGCGTTTTCCAACACCCTTATAAGATACTCACTGTAATCGAAGGAAGGCTTCTTACCGAAGACCCTTTCCGCAATTTTGTCGATCACCCTGTCGGGGGATATACCTATCTCTTTTATCTGTTCTATGAGAGAAGACTGCTCTATCGCCTTCCTTATTAGCCCGTCTATGGAGAGCCTGTTTTCTAAGAAAGCCTTTACGTCTTCGGGTTTAAATACAGAACTTAAGCTCCTCTCAACGCTTTCAAGCTGTCTCCTGTAGTTGCCCTCCAAGGCTTCGAGCTGTCTCAGTTCTAACCTGAGATTCTCTAAGGTCCAGTAGTCTCCGTATCTCCTTGCCCTCTCTATCTCCCTCTCTATCCTTTCCCTCGCCTGCCTTATCTTATGGAGTTCGGTCTGAACCCCTCCTATATCGCTCTTTACCTGCATTATCTGGCTTCTCAGGTTTATCAGATGTTTGGCTTCCTGCTCTACTGCCTTTTCGATTTGCTCCTTAAGGTTCTGCAAATGTTCTCTTATCCTCCTTAGGAACTCCTTCCTTTCAATTCCTCTCTTTTCCAGATACTTGGCTAAGGGAGAGGTTTCTTCCGAGAGGAGCGCGATGAGAAGGTGATCTGTATCTACCTTTGTGTCCCCCTGCTGGCGTGCTATCTCCTTAGCCTTCTCTATATACTCGAGGGATTTGGCAGAAAATAGGTTCTCGCTTATCATTATCCCACCTCCGAACTTAATCGTTTATATAATATTTCTTGAGTATGATGTTGTCAAGTTTTTAGTACTCTTCTCCCTTCCACATATCTGGGGAGAACCTGACCACTCTGTTCCTTCCCTCCTCCTTAGCTTTGTAAAGAGCAACGTCGGCGAACTTTATACATTTCCAGAACTGTCCCTCGCAGTCTTTGGGGAACTCAGAAACGCCTATACTGACAGTTTTCTTCAGGATACCCCCTGAGAACTCTATAGCTTTGTTTTCGATTGCGCGCCTTATCTTCTCAGCCACCTGCTCCGCCACGCCTTCCTTGGCGTCCATCAGGAGGACGAGTATCTCCTCACCTCCAAACCTTATCACGTAGTCCGCTTCTCTAACATTAGCCTTTATCACGTTGGCTATCTCCCTAAGAACTCTGTCTCCCACGTCGTGCCCGTACTTGTCGTTCACCTGTTTGAAGAAGTCTATGTCTATCATGAGGATTCCGATGTTCGAATTCCTTCTCTTGATCTGAGCCGATATCTTGTCTGCAATTTCATCGAGGAACCTCCTGTTGTAAAGACCCGTTAACTGATCTACGTAAGACTGTTCTTTGAGTATCTCCATAAGGCTCTTGGACTCTAAGACTGGCGCTGCTTCAAGGAGGTATCCCTTTATGTAAGGTATGACCATCCTGACGAACATATCCATCTCTTTCTCGTAAACTATCTGAATTACGTTCCCCACTTTACCCCCAACGTTCACAGGTATGCAGTAGTACTGAATACCCTGTGTGGAACAGAGCTCGTTAAAGGCGAACCTCGGACAGATACAGGGGAACTCCTGAGAGTCCACATCCTGTCCTGTCCTCTTTGCTCTGCACTCGTTGGCGTTTTCCAATATAATCTCTGAACACCAAAGTTTCTCTCCTTCTGCAGTTACCACGTTCATCCTGTTTCTGTTTCCGTCCACCTCGTAGATCGAGAACTTGTCAAAACTCATGTAATCTGAAAGTATGGTAGCTATCCTCTCGTAAATATCGTCCTTTCTTACATCCTGTTCTATCGTCCTTTTGAAGTGAGAGATCTTAACAAGCTCATCGACTATCTTCTCCGTATCCTTTAAGGCGTTTTCCGTCTCCATCACGTTGTAGCCTATGAGCATAGACACCTTCTCCCTCACGTTGGAAAGGGTTGTGTCTAAGGTTTCACCGACGTTGTTTACTACCTGAGCAAGTTCCCCAGCCTCATCTTTTAACTCCGTTCTTACCCTCTCCTTAAAATCTCCTTCTTTGTATCTCAAAAGGACCTTCTTGAGGTTCCCAAAGAGTCTGGTGTAAGGCTCAAAGTGCTTCAATATCACAAAGAAGACGAGAACGAATAGACCTCCCGATATTCCCGTGTAGAGCCCGAGGAGCACAAGTCCTTCTTTCCTTCTCTCCGTAAGATCTATGGCGAGACTTACCGCTCCGAGAACCTCTCCCTCCTTTACGTTGTGGCACTGGAGACAGTTAACTCCCCCTTTAGAGCTCGCCCTGTAGGGTATGACGAGCTCGTATATGACCCTCTCCTTGCTCTCGAACAACCTCTCTTTTATCCTGCCCGTCTTCAGAACTTCCTTCTCAAGGGGCGTAACCGCACGCTCGTCCTCCATCCCCTTGCCAAACTGCCTTACAACCGCCTCTCCCCTTATAACCCTCAGATACTCGAGGTTCTTTGTCTTTCTTATCTGCTCCAAGAATGTATCCCTTTTATCTATAACACCCATTACCATGAAGGAGGTAAGGGAATCCCTGACGAGCTCCGCAACCGTTAGGGCGTTCTCTTTCGAGCTATCTATGGTGCTCTTACGGAAGAAGAGAGCGACTATTCCTGCGGTAAGAACGAGTAGAATCACGAGTATAAGCCCTATTTTAAGAACGAGCCTTCCCCTCATACCCCTTACCTCTCTATCGTTACTTTACCTCACTCTTTCAGGTGGGGGTGGATGCTCTCGAGCTCTCTTAAGAAACTCTTTCGAAACTCCTCTCTGAACTTGTGGGAGTAGAAGGCTATCTTCGCTGTATCCCCCTCTATCCTTACCCAGACCTTCCTGTGAACGGTGTAGAAGGCTACCAGCATACCGAGGACGAGGAGTATGGACCCAGCCCAGATTATGTTCGTTCCCGGGTGGTAGCTGACCTGAAAACCTGAATAGAACTGAGGCTCAAAGCCGTCCATGAAGAAGACGTAGGGAAACTCCTCGAGTTCCTTCACCTGAGAATAAACCATCACCGTAAGCTGAGGATCGTAAACGACGGGAACGTTGTAAGCCTTCCTTTTCCAGAGGACCTTCAGGACCACGGCCGGAGCAAGATCCCCTTCAAGACCCGCATCGGGATTCTGAATGTTGAGGACCACCCTCTCCACCGAGATAAGCATATCCTTGAACTCGGTAACCTCTCCACCCTTTACTATCACCCTACCGAGGATAGCTTTGTGAGCCTGATCTTCCTTCTGGGCGAGGTTTTTGTCCACCACAACTATACCCATCTGAGCCACCCCTCCCGTCAGACCGTAGGAAGCCTGAAAGATCCTGTAGCTCTTGAAGTCGAAGGGCTTGTTTACCTCGACGATCCCCTCCGCCACCTTCTTGCCGCTGTTGATTATCTCTATATCGCTCCTGTAAGAAGCTACGGCGTCCCTGAAAGCTTCTGCCACCTTTATGCCCTTCTGTTGAGCCTCCTCTCCGTAAGTTATTATCCTGAAATCCTTAAGGTGAACCGCGAAGGGGAGCCTTACCCTCCTGTCGTCGTTCCCTACGAGCATGATGTTGGAGGTTTCCCCTTCGGGAACGGGGAGGAAACCCCTGATACCGAAGATGGCATCGATCAGCGCACCCGCCATTATGATGAGTAGGGCTATGTGAACTATGTAAACCCCGAGCCTCGAGTACCTGCCCTTCTCCGCAAAGAGGTAAATCTTACCTCCTTCCTCCTCCTTAAAAACTTTAAAACCTTTCTTCACGAGAAGATTTATAACGTCCTCAGGATCTCTTATTCTCATGCTCACAGGTTTTAGATGCTTCTCAGCTCTCTCGTCGAGCTTCATTATCCTCTCGGAGCCGAAGGTCTGTCTCCATATTCTCGGTAGCCTCTTGATAGAACAAACGGTGAGGTTTATCGCAAGGAGGACGATCAGTGATATGTAATACCAAGAGTGGAAAACGTCAGTAAGCCAGAGCTTCCAGAACCAGACGGCCTTTGTCGGACCAAACTTATCCAGATACTCCTCAAAGCTGAGGTTCTGCTGTATGTAGGTTGAGCCGAGCATGGAGAAAATTCCAAGGAGGAGCATGATAAAGATTGCTAACTTCAGTGAGGCGAGGAAGTCGTAGATAAATCCAAAGAAGTTCCTGTGTTTTCTGTAATCTTTTATTAAATCCTTTATTCCTTTATACAGGGTGGCTCCCAGCCCGAGGGCAAAGAGGAGGGCTGAAACTCCGAAGGAGATCCAGTATGCAGATCCCGGTTCCTCTAAGTGGAAAAGCCCGTATATGATAACTCCAACAAATAGGATCAGAGTAGCGACGAAGAAACCAAAGGATTGAAGGATCGAACTCATAGGTTTCATATTTTAAGGCTCCCCTCGTAAGTTTCCTTGACTTTCCTCCTGATATCTTCCAAAAGCTCCTTCGACAGGATCTCGACCACCTCGTAGTTCTTATCCCCCTGCTGTATCGAAGGCATCTGGACGTAGTACCCGCCGTACCTATTTCTCATCAATCTCACCGCCTTTATGATCATAAGATCTCCTATCCTCACGTCAGCGTATCCTACGAGACCTCCTCTCCTGCTGGGAAGTTCGAAGGGATAGAACTTTACCACTTCAACTTTCATTAGAGCAGATTATACTTCCTGAGTATTCTTGCTACCTCTTCATCTTTGGAAGAAAGTGTCCTTAGCGATTCTATCAGAGCTTTAATCTTTTCATCCTTTAAAGTTTCCTCCTTAGCCTTCCAGATTATGGTTCTCCTATCCCAGAGGACAAATCCTATAACCGCAACTGTAAAGGTTGTAAATACACCGGATAGTATGTAGAGGAAGTTGAATAGATCGTCTATCCTGTTATTCATATCTTCAAATCTTTTGTCGATCTGTTCAAATCTCTTGTCTATCTGCTCAAACCTTTTATCTATTTGTTTGAACCTTTCTTCAAAAATCGCCTGCCTCTTTTCTATTTCTATAACCTTCTTCTCTATATCGAGAAGCTTCTGATATATGACCTCGTTAGTTATCCTCTGCTGAGCGAAACCGAGAGAGCTTATTAGAAGCAGAACAAGTAGCAACCCCATCACGATAAAATATACCACATGCTCTTCTTTAAGAAATCCGAGATAGAGAAGCGGGCGGAAAAAGGTGATAAGAGCGCCATATTAGAGCTCCTCAGAAAAGGCAAGAAAGACAAGGCGAGGAAGCTCTTGGAAAAATATGAAGAAGAGGCCGATCTGAGAAAGGTTCTCTTCGACCTTTACGTCGAGGAGGGTAACTACCTACAGGCTTACAGGCTCTTGGAGAAGTACGGAGATGAGCTTGGAACTGCAAAGAGTAGGGCTTTAGTTTATGAGAAAGCTGGAAATTATCAAAAAGCCGTAGAAGAGTATCTGAAGGTCGGAGACTTTGAGAGTATTTATAAAGCAGGGAACATCTTTTATGCAGCGAGAAATAAAGAAAAAGCGTTGGAACTCCTGGAGAGAGCCTTAAAGATAGCTCCACCTTCCAAGAGGGAAGAGGTTGAGAAAAAGATAATTGATATAAAGAGAGAGCTCGGACTCATAGAGGAGAAGAAGGAGAGTCTCTTAGACAAGCTCAAGAAGGGACTGAAAAAGACTAAGGAGAGCGTTGAGTTCGGAATAGTCTTCCGCGGCAGGAAGGTAGACGATGAGCTCTTCGATGAACTCGAGGAGTTGCTTGTTAAAGCGGACGTCGGTGTAAAAACTGCCGTCGCTCTCGTGGAGGATCTCAGGAAGATCGCGGTAAGGAAGAATATAAGGACCTCCGAGGAGCTTAAGGAGATCACGAAGGAAAAGGTAAAGGAACTCCTCAAGAACTGCGAGGGAAAGCTCAACCTTCCTCAGGATAGGAAACCCGTTGTTGTACTTTTCTTGGGAGTTAACGGATCGGGGAAGACAACCACCATAGGAAAGCTATCCTACAAATTCTCTAAGGAAGGTAAGAAGGTTATGCTCGTTGCCGCCGATACCTTCAGGGCGGCAGCTATAGAGCAGTTGGAGGTATGGGCTGAACGGTCTGGGGCGGACATAACCAAGAAACAGGAGGGAGCGGATCCCGCCTCGGTAGTCTACGAGGGGATAGATAGAGCTATGAAGGAGGGACATGACATCGTTCTGATCGATACCGCGGGAAGACTACATACCAAGGAGCCTCTTATAAACGAGCTGAGGAAGATAAAGAAGGTGATACAGAAACTCATCCCTGAGGAGCCTTCCGAGACACTCCTCGTCCTAGACGCCACCATAGGACAGAACTCTATTCAGCAGGCTAAGGTCTTCAAGGAGGCTGTGGACATAAGCGGTATAGTGGTGACCAAGCTCGACGGCTCGGCGAAGGGAGGGGCTGTAATTGCTATATGCAGGGAGCTAAGGGTCCCCATAAAGCTCATAGGTGTGGGTGAGGGCATAGAGGACTTACAGCCCTTCAGTGTCGAGGATTACGTGAACGCCCTATTTGACTAAATTCCTGAGCTCAACCTCTTTAAGACGGCGGAACCTCACTCTCTCAAGAGCCTTTCTAATTCTCTCCTCGTCTTTCAGGGAAAGTGATCTTCTGTAAAGCTCCTGTGCAAGAGACAGATCCCCTCTCAGCTCAGCACATAGAGCTCTGTTGTAAAGAACTGCGTAGGTTTCAGAAGCAATCTGGTTAAAAATACTACAGGCTCGCTCAACTTTCTTATCCTTTGCAAGATCTATTGCCCTTTTAAAGAGCTCCTTTTCCTTAACTCCTTCCTCATCGTCCATGAACTGGTCCTGTACGTAAACCCTGTGGGGAGCTATGTCCCTGATAAGTTCTTCTATTGCCTTAGCTTTAGCTCTCGAGAGCAGTTTTATCGATGTCTGAGGGATATGATTGTAGTCAGCACAGTATTTGTCCTGTGCGCTTGTTACTATCTTTCGGGAGTAAACCACCTCACCCTTTTCAACGTCCACCAGCTTTGGAAGAAATAAAACCTCTACCCTCTTTAACTGACAGGGAACCCTTCTCTTCACCGTTTTTACACACTCCTTTATTATTCCTGATCCTTTGGTTTGGAGACACACAGTCCTTATCTCCAAGTAGTAACTAACTTCATACTTATACTCTGCCGTCCCCGTCAGGATTCCCTCAGCCTTAAGAAGCCTTCCGAGCTCGACCTGATCCTCTGTAAGCCCGCTCGAGGAAAACTTGAGTTCGGACAGAACCTTACTTATCTCCGTCCTCGACACTACTCTGAAGTAGGGTCTTCCCTTCACCCTCACCTGCAGGAGCTGTGCCTCTATCTCCGACGCAAGGAGCCTACCGTCGAGCGTTCTACTCTCGAGGGGCAGCACCGCGATCTTCCTTATATCCCCGCTATAAAATCTCGGAGGCTCGATGTAGCTCATCACCACCTTAGGCTTGGCACAGTTAAGTATAAGTGGAAGTAAAGGAATTAGGACAAGGGGTCTTAATCTCATGGAAACTGTATTATAATGAGGTCAGGGAGGTGAGAGATGCCGGCTTACGATCCTTTTTCATACATGTTTAACCTCCTGTGGTTCATGTTCATCTTCTTTCTTATACTAAGTCCTTGGTTTAAGAAGATGTCTCTCCAGAGGGCGAGGGAGGCGGCTATAAGGACCATAGAGGAGAGGAGGAAGAGCAGAGTTATAACGATGATCCACAGACAGGAGGCTATGGGCTTTCTCGGAATACCCATATTCAGGTTCATAAACATAGAAGACTCAGAGAGGGTTTTGAGAGCCATAAGGATGACGCCCGACGACATGCCGATAGACTTCATAATCCACACCCCCGGAGGGCTCGCCTTAGCAGCCACCCAGATAGCCAACGCTCTCGCAAAACACAGGGCGCCCGTCAGGGTTATAGTTCCCCACTACGCCATGTCGGGGGGGACGCTCATAGCCTTAGCCGCCGACGAGATAATTATGGATCCCAACGCTGTCCTGGGTCCGGTAGATCCCCAGATAGGTCAAATGCCGGCGGCGTCCATACTTAAGGTTCTGGAGAAGAAGGACATAAAGGATGTGGACGATCAGACCATAATCCTCGCCGACGTCTCCGAGAAAGCTATAAAACAGATGAAGGAGTACCTCACCAACCTTCTCACATCCAAGGGAATGGATAAAAGCAAGGCTGAGAAGATAGCGGAGGAGCTGGCGGTCGGGAAGTTCACCCACGATTATCCCCTGACGGCTGACTACCTCAAGGAGCTTGGACTCCCTGTAAAGACGGAGGTTCCCGAAGAGGTCTACGCCCTTATGGAGCTCTACGAACAGCCTGTTGGATCCCAGCCCCCTTCGGTTCAGTACATACCCGTGCCTTACAGACACAATCAGGAAGCTAACGGTAGGCAAGGATGAGGGCGGTTCTGTAACCTGTATATAACATAAGGAGAGCTCCCACCATTCCGGCGAAGACGAGGGAGTAGAGGATAACTATCTGAAAGAGAATAGCCCTCATGGGATCCGAGCCTGCTATGAGCATACCCACCGCTACCCCCGGAATGTGAACGAGCCCGGCAGCCTTCATGAAGTTTATCTTAGGTATAAGAGAGGCCCTCATACTGCTCACTATAGCCTCCTTCATCGCAAGCCTCAAGGGAGCTCCAAGGGCAACCTTCGCCTCCACCTCCTCGAGCCTGTTCCTCACCTCTCCCACAAATCTGTCGAAGGCTAAGGTTATGGAGTTTAGAGTGTTCCCCACTATCAAACCTCCAAAGGGGATGAGCTCGTGGGCGGAGGGTTTCAGGATACCTACGAGGAGGAGGGGAACTATCGTTATGAAGCTCGTGAAAGTGATCGATAGGAGACTTGTAAATAGCACTTCCCTGTGCTTCACCCTCTCGTAGGCTATGAAGGCGGACACGAAGGACATAGCCAAGATTACGAAAAGGATCTCCCAGAGGCTCTCGAGCCTGAGAAGATACTTCAAAAGGTATCCGAGGAGAAGGAGCTGAAAGGCGGTCCTGAGCGAGGAGATAAATATCTCCCTCTCGCTACCTATACCTTCCCTCCAGGAGATGAGTATGGCGAGGATTATCAGTAGGTACGAATAGAGGAAAAGGTGCTCTTCCATGGAGTCTAATATTTTCCAATATTTCGGGGGTATAATTAAGGACTGTGTTATGAGTTGTTGGCAGGGAGTTATAAAACAATACAGAGAATTCTTACCCGTAGATGAAAAAACTCCGATCGTGACACTCCTCGAAGGAAACACGCCCCTTATTGAAGCTCCCAACCTGGCTAAGGAGATAGGTTTCCCCGGGAAGATATACCTAAAGTACGAAGGATTAAATCCCACCGGCTCTTTCAAGGACAGGGGAATGACCCTCGCAATCTCGAAGGCGGTCGAGAGCGGAAAGAAGGCGGTCATATGCGCCTCAACGGGAAACACCTCCGCATCTGCGGCAGCCTACGCCGCCCGTGCTGGGCTGAGAGCCTACGTCCTTCTCCCGAAGGGAGCGGTAGCCATAGGTAAGCTCTCTCAGGCTATGATCTACGGTGCCAAGGTCCTTGCCATCAGAGGAACCTTCGATGACGCCCTCCACATAGTCAGGAAGATAGGTGAGATGTTTCCTGTCGAGATAGTGAACTCGGTAAACCCTTTCAGGATAGAGGGGCAAAAGACGGCAGCCTTCGAGGTGTGCGACGCCTTAGGAGAAGCCCCCGATTACCACTTTATCCCCGTGGGCAACGCGGGGAACATAACCGCTTACTGGAAGGGTTACAAAGAGTATAAGAAGGCGGGTAAGATAGAGAATCTTCCCAAGATGATGGGATGGCAGGCGGAGGGAGCCGCTCCTATAGTCAAAGGTTATCCAATAAAGAATCCTCAAACAGTTGCAACTGCCATAAAGATAGGAAACCCCTACAGCTGGAAGAGCGCTCTCAGTGCCGCCCAGGAGTCGGGAGGTAGGATAGACGCAGTGAGCGATGGGGAGATACTCTACGCCTACAAACTGGTTTCCTCTACGGAAGGTGTCTTCTGCGAACCCGCCTCTGCGGCGAGCGTCGCCGGACTTATAAAGCTCACAAGAGAGGGATTTTTCAAAGGTGGAGAGGTTGTCGTCTGCACCCTTACCGGAAACGGTCTCAAAGATCCGGACACCGCTATAAAGGTGTGTGAAGAGCCGGTAACTGTCCCTCCTCAGCTCGAAGCGGTTGTAAAGGAACTCGGTTTCTGATGGAGTGGATCTATAGAGAAATAATCGAGGTTGGGAGGTTGCTCTTTAGAGAGGGGCTTGTGAGCGCGAGGGCTGGGAACGTAAGCAGAGCCTTCGGCGATCGATTATTCATAACGAGGACTGGATCTCTTACGGGGGAACTATCTCACGAGGATATCATCTCCTTACCTCTGAAAGGTAGATCCATTCTCGAGGAGAGGGCTTCGGTAGAGCTGGAGGTCCACAGGAGGATAATCTTAGAAACTGGGAAACCTGCGGTCGTCCACGCCCATCCTCCCCACGCCGTAGCTCTGTCCCTATCGGAAGATACTATGCTCCCTCTCGACTCGGAGGGAAAGGATCTCGTAGGAGAGGTTAAGGTTTTATCCTTAGAAAAGCCTTCCGCTTCGGAGGAGCTCGCGGAAGCTGCTTCTGTGGCACTGAAAGACTCTAAGGTCGTCCTCGTGAGAGGTCATGGAGCCTTCGCGGCGGACAGGGAGCTCAAACTTGCTTACGCTCATATATCTACCTTAGAACACTCCTGTAAAATACTGATGTGGAGTAGAGAACACAGGAGGTAAAGGAATGGCGGAAGAGGTAGTTTATAGGGGATGTGTGATCCCTCCCGACCTCTACTACGATATAGACAATCAGGTCTGGTTCAGGGTTAACGAAGACGGGACGGTAACGGTAGGAGCGACCGATATAGGTCAAGCGAGGGCTGGGAAGATAATAAACATAAGGATAAAGGCACCCGGTAGAAAGGTTCCCAAGGGGAAACCCTATGCCTCTTTAGAGAGCGGAAAGTGGACGGGTCCCATACCGGCGGACATCGAGGGTGAGGTGATAGAAAGGAACGAGGAGCTCTTCGATAACCCGGAGCTGATAAACGACGATCCTTACGGTAAAGGTTGGATAGTGAGGATAAAGCCCACTAACCTTGAGAGGGATCTTAAAGACCTCGTTACCGGAGAGGAAGCGATTCAGAAGCTCAAGGAATACATAGAGCGCGAGGATGTGAACTGCGGAGAGGAGAGGGCGCAAATAAGCAAGAAGTTTTACAAGTAGATCTCTATAACCTCTCCTGGTCTGCCCTCCACCTTCCTTTCAAGGTGGATATAGTTCTCCGTAAGGAGACGGTTGTCCGTTAGAACCGTTGCCCTGAGCTTTTTCCCTTTATTCTTTTCCAAGAACTCCCTTCTCTTCCTTTCGTCCATCCCCTTTAGAACCTTCACTCTTTCCTTCTTTATTCTCTCGGGAATCTTGCCGTCGAGCTTAGAAGCCCTTGTGAAGGGTCTGTCGGAATAGGGGAACACGTGGAGGTAGGCGAAGGGAAAATCCTCTACAAACTTCACTGTCTTCTCAAAGTCCTCCTCTGTCTCTGTCGGAAAGCCGACGATTATGTCCGTCCCGATTGCGGTGATAGGTCTCCTCTCTAAGATAAACTCGGCGACTCTCCTGAACTCGGAGAGGGTGTATCCCCTCTCCATCAACCCGAGTATTCTATCGGAAGCGCTTTGGAGGGATAGGTGGAAGTGGGGAGCTATCCTTTCCTCGGAGGTGATCAGGTCGAGGAGTCTGCTATCCATTTCCCCCACGTGCATAGATGAGAGTCTGAAGAGTTTTATCCCTTCTGTTCTCAAGAGTTTCCTCAGGAGTTCATAAAGAGAGGAACCAGTATCCCATCCGTACTGGGAGAGCTGAGTTCCAGAGAGTACCACCTCCTGAAAGCCTCTCTCCGCGAGGAGCTTTACGAGCTGAATAATCTTCTCCTCCGGAGCGCTCCTTACCTTTCCCCTTGCAAAGGGTATGACGCAGAAGGTGCAGAACTTGTTGCACCCCTCTTGAACCTTCAGAAAGGGTCTCGACTCCTCGAAGTGGAGAACAGCATCGAAGTTAACCAGCTCCTTCTGGCGGAATATCTCTCCAACGACCACCTTCTTATCCTTTCTCTCTAAGAAGTCCTCGACGAGTTTGAGGATCTCCCCCTTGTGGGTGTTACCCACCACAAGATCGACTTCTTTCAAAGATGAGAGTTCTTCTGGTTTGACCTGAGCGTAACAGCCCGTTACTACAACCACGGCGTTGGGATTTCTCCTCTTAGCCCTGTATATAGCCTGCCTCGAAGACCTGTCTCCCCCGGAGGTGACGGTGCAGGTGTTTATTACGTAGACGTCGGCTTCTTCCTCGAAGTCCACCACCTCGTAGCCGGACTCTATGAACTTCGAGCGCATGAGGTCCGTGTCGAACTGGTTCATCCGGCATCCGAGGGTGCAGAAGGAGATCCTCATAGTTTGATAAATATATTCAATCGACGATCGAAGAACAGGAGAGCTTCCTGAGGAGGATAGTGGCGTAGCTCCCCGGAGGTAGCGTGAAAGAGAGCTTGAGAATGCCTTTACCCTCCTCCAAGATCTTTAAACCTTCAGGAAATACGAAAGCTCTTCTCCTTCCGTCTATAAAGAGCTTCATCCCATCTATCTCCTTCTCCAAGTCGTTGGGTTTAATCCCCTCTTCCTCGAGAATCTCCTTGATTATGAGCTCTATCTTCTTACTACCTGGCTTTTCCTCCGTTCCTAAGTAAGGTATCTCGAGATCCCTTATCTGATCAAATATCTCCTCGCCTATCTCGGTTATGAAGGCGAGCCTCCATTTGAGGAAGGGAACGGAGCAGTGTTTGAAATACCTGACCACGAAGGTGGAAAGATACCTGTTCCAGAGGTAGCTCTGGTAGGCGAAGGTAAACATAAGCCTTACGTTCCTCGGAATAGAGAGAAAAGCCTCCCGGAAGGATTTACCTCTGAGGAGTTTCTTCACAACCACAATCTCGGTCTTTGATCCTTCCGGCATAAACTTCAAGAACTCCTTCCACCTTCCCCACGTCCTTAGGAGTGCTTTTTTTCTTCTTTTGTCCCTGAGAGAAGTGAGATACTCCCTGAGAGCAGACTCGTAATCACCCTTAAGAAGATGTTTGAGCATAAACTCCTGCGCGTGCTTCACCGATCCGAACCTCTGCTCACCGAAGTAGTTTTCAAAACCGAACTTCCTGACGAAATCCATCCTCTCTCTTATGAACTTCCTCTTCCTCTCCCCCACACCCCTGACAACGATCTCAAAGTAGTTTCCCTCAATTTCGCCGAGACTTACTGGTTTATCTCCATATCCAAGGAACTTAAGCTTTAGGTTTTCCTTCTCTACTTCCCTGACCTCTTTGAGTCCCTCTACCGATACGTACTGCTCCGTTATAGCCCTCTTGTCCTTTAAACCTCCAAAGCCTATCCTCTCGAGAGGAACTCTGAGAGTTCTCGCAACCTCCCTAAGCGCTTCGAGGGTGGTGAGGTCTTTCTTCCACAGAAGGAAGTAGGCGAACCTTCCCTTCGGTTTTACCCTCAGTTCCTTTATCTCCTTAACGTAGAAGTCCTCTGGTTTTTCCTTTATCCTGAGCATATCTTAAGGATACATGGGAGTTAAGGATCTTATCCTGATAGGAATTATTGCCCTTGCTGGTGTTTATCTCCTATGGAGAGGAACGAGAAAGAAAAGCAAAGGAGAGTGTTGTCAGTAACTTAACAATAAATTAACACCGCCGATAAATACTTTTAGACATGAAGAAAGTAATAAGAGTGAGAGACAAGAGAAGCAGGGAAAGAGTGGAGAAAAAGTTCCTCCGCAAGAGGAAAGTATTAGCCGTGATCACCGATCTGAGAGACCTTAGGAGCGACATGGTAAGGAAGGCGGACATCGTTATCCTCGACGAGAGCCAGCAGAGAAGTTCTTGAACCTCTTCTATTGGAGAAGTATAATATTATCTTGGCAACGCGGGGTGGAGCAGCCTGGTAGCTCGCCGGGCTCATAACCCGGAGGTCGCGGGTTCAAATCCCGCCCCCGCAATTGACCTTATACCAAAAACTTCGGTTAAATGGCGACTGCCTTTAACCCGAAGGTCAATAATTCCCTCGTTGTTGTATATCGTAATTTCGCCCACAAACTCTTTAAGGATAAGGTTTGCCTCCTCGGGATTAGCCTTAACAACGGACTCTAAGAGACCGAGGGCTTTATCAAGGTCGAAAGACACATTCGCCGTAGCTTTGAGCTTAGCTTTGAGTTCTTCTATAGCTTCCTCTGTCTCTTTGATCTTCTCCTTTACCGCCGTGCTCGGGTTTTCAGCGTAAAGATCAAGGAGGTTCTTCAGCTTCCTCTCATGGGCTTTGATAGAGTCTTCGATCTCTTTTGTGTTCTGTCCGCTCTTGAGATCTTTTATAATCGCAAGTATCTCTTCCTTGTGTAAGAGGATAAACTTCTTAAGTTGCCCCACAAGCCACCTAAGGAGAAAATCGTACTTCAGGGACAGGTAATTATCACAGGATTTGCGGTTCCTGTATCCTGAACAGTAAAGGTAATTGCCCTCCTTGACAAAGTGAAAACCGCAATGCCCGCACTTTATTAAACCGGAGAGAGGATGGAGCTTCTTAGACTTCGGTTTCCCTGCTCTGACCTTCGAGATCTTGTCGTTACACCTCCGCCACAACTCCGGATCTACAATTGCTAAAGATGGATCCTCTCGTGTGATAGGGTCTCCTTCTACCTTCTTCCTTTTACCCGTAAAAGGATCGAGAACGTATCTGTGTTTGCCCCACACAACTGTTCCCTTGTAGATCGGATTCTTGATAAGGTTGCTCAGGCTTGCAGCGCTCCAGAAGTTTCCTTTTTTAGTCTTTATCCCTCTGCCGTTCAGGAGCTTTGCTATGTTTTTAAGCCCGGTTCCGGAATCGTACTCTCTGAAGATGAGCCTCACGATTTCGGCTTCTTTTTGATCTACGGTGAGCATCCCGTTTTTGACGGTATAGCCGTACGGAACACCTCCTCCTGTCCACTTGCCTCTCTTGAAAAGTCCCTCCAATCCTCTCCTCGTGGCTATCTTCACGGCTTCAACATACTGCTCGTCGACTATGTTGAAGAGCTTGATGATCGCAAGGTCCTGATCCCTGTCCGTTCTGAGGTTCTGGGAGACGAAGATAACAGGGATCCTCAGGGAATACCTGAACTCGTTTAAGAGCCTCCTGAGTTCGAGCCCATCCCTCGCAAGTCTTGAAGTGTGCTCGGTGAGAACTACGTCAAACTCCTTGGCTCTGGCATCCTCTAAGAGTTTCAATAATCCCTCCCTCTTGGGATTGTATCCGCTCGTTTCTTCATCTGTGTAGGTTGCTACGATCTCTATTCCGCTTCGAGTAGCGTAATCTCTACAAATTGCGATCTGGTCTTCGATGGACTTCGGGTTTTGCCGGTCGGTCGAGTATCTTGCGTAGATTGCCCCCTTTTGCATACCTTGACCTCCTCCGTCTTTAATAAAAGTTTAGCAAGGTAAAAAAGGAAGTTTTCCATCTCACCACCCTTAAACTACTTTCTCGAGCTTAAGCTCTTCTTCAACTATGTCGAGCAACTCTTGGAGTTTTTTCTCCTCCCAGGAGGAATATCCATCCTTAAAAAGAGAGGGGAGACATGGATATACCCTTTTCAGAAAGTTCAGAAAATCATCTCCGTACAGTTCGGTTAATTTCTCTTTAACTCGTTCCCGGAGTTTGCATACCCGCATACGCTGTTCGATTTGGGCTTTAGTCTTCTTTAGCATCAGGTCCCTTCTTTTGGCCATAGCTCTCAGTCGTTCTTGTTTTGAAGGCAGGGATTCTCCCTTCTTCCTCGCACGTTTGAGGGCGGTCTTGACGTAATTCTTAGTTGTGCCGAGCCTATCGGCTATTTCTTCATCCGTTAGTTCAGGATGCTTGCGAACGAGAGTTAGTATTTGGTCGTATAGCGACAGGACCTTCATTCTCATCTCACCACCTCCTTTTCAAAGCCGGGGCGGGAAGCCCCAAAGGGGGAGAGGAGGGATGCCTACGGCAGCCGGCGGTTGGCATTTCACCTACCCTTAAAAACTTTTTGTAAGAGCTTCTCTATGTTCGGCTCTTCCTTTGCGGTGAGCTTTCCAGAACGGTCTTTTACCTCTGCTACTCCCTTGGGGGAGACAAAGCCGAGATACCTGTGTTCTCCTTCTGCCCAGATAACACCCTCAAGGTCAACTATTGCCCGGAGAGTCTCACGGATTTTCTTAGAAAGATCGGGACCCTTCCACACGAGTTTTCCTTCTTCCTCCCGCTTCTTCTCCAGAGCGGTGAATATCGTGTGGGCTTCGGGTTTCAGGAGTCCGAGGATGACTTCCCTTACGTGCTGAGTTAGAAGTCCCCACTCATACCACGTGGGGGCGGTTTTCTGTCTGTCTCTGAGTATCTCCCTCATCGCCTGCTGAACATATACGGAAAAGCCATCAAAGGCGATGGTCCTGTAGGGGAGCTTTTCCGACCTGAGCCAGTCAAGGGCTTCTTGGAGATCCCTGCGGGAGTAAACCGTGAGGATGTCTATGTCCTGTTCTCCGGAGAGCCTAATATCCGCTCCCGCTTCAAAGTCTATAACCAGCGTGGGACGTGGGGCGGTTCCTATGAGTGTGGTCTTTCCCGCTCCCGGTTCTCCATAGATGAGCATTCTGATGGGTCTAATACCTACCTCTACCGCTTTCCTCAGACCTGCGGGCTTTTTAGCCGGGGCTTTTTCAAAAACCGCGGTCATACCACACGCCTCCATCCGGATTTGAGTTCGACCACCTCAAAGGGCTGAGCGTAGGGAATGATGAACTCCTCCTCCGGAAGCTCGCGGGTAATCCGGTGAGCAATCATGTAGCGTTCGATACATGTTCCTTTCCGGAGTTCTACTATGTCCCCTACGAGCCTCGCGCTTGTGCCTCCGTTGTATGTTTTGCCCTCAAGTAAACAGTCTCTGGTAACCTCACGATCTCCAATCCTGTAAGGCACGAGGATATACCTTTTCATGATTTGCCTCCTTCTACAAACGCAATATCAAGCAGAGCTCCGTTCAGTTGTGAGATCTCAAGAGTCACCTTTTTCTTGGTTACTTCCTGTCCATCTTCATGAGTTTTGACTGTCTGAACCTTCTTGACGGAACCGACTACCTCAACAGTATTCTCTCCGTCGGAAATCCGCATGGTAACGAGTTCTCCGGTACCTGCAAGGGTGTCAAAGGTGTGATTGTCAAGGTCTGTCAAGAGTTCAAGTTTGCAAGTTTTGATCTCCATGCTTCACCTCCCTGTGTGATTGCAAAAGAAAATCAGAGCATCCAGCTCCTGCTGGAGGGCTTTGTTTTCCTCCAAGAGCTTGACGCAAAGGAAGGTAAGGGCTAAAATGTAGAAAAGCAGAATCGTAAGCCCTATGCGGGATCGCCAATCCCTCTTCGTGGCGCTCCTTGCCTCCTTGTAAAATGGACTTATGGGAAAGAAAAAGTTTCTTGCTGAAACAGTTAGGAACTTCGGCGTCGGGCTTATGGTGGGCTCTTTTCTGCTACGAATAGCGGAACGAATATCCGATATTACACTGGTTCTTATTCTTGTAGCAGGCTTGTCAAATGTCGTATTCGCTTTTATCTTATTCCCGGAGGAAGAGTAAAATGGATATAGACTGGACGCTTGTATTGATGGCTGTGGCTGCTTCCCTTGCTCTGTGGTCTTTGGCTTTGTTTGTTGTTTTGCAGGAAAAGAAAACCTCGGTCTGAGACTCATACCGCTACTCTCTTTGTTTCCATTTCCGCAAGAGTTTTTCTGATGTGACGGGCAAGCTCTCCGTTATCCATTCCCGCACTTGCAAGGATCTGGAGGGCTTCGGTAAGCTTTTCTTCGGCTTTCTCCATCCAGAACTCGGTTCCCTGTTCGTCTCCGTAACGCATGTTGTCTTTGGCGGTGTTGAGGTAATGCCACCCGTGACGGGCTTTTAGAAACGCAACCCGCCATACTGTATCTTTTCGGGGATCTTTCCTCAGCTCGGCGTCCCATGTTCTCATAGCTGACACCTCCTTTAATGGTAGGGATAAATATAACCAATATGGTTAATTTTGTCAATAGTTTTTTAGCCAAAATGGATATTTTCCCGCACCGGCTTAGATCGGAGGAAACCTTTGAGTAGGGAGAGAGCGGTTTACGTGAAGGGTGAAGGTTGCAGAAGTGAGATCTTTTAAGATGAAGGGAAATAAAGCAACCCTATAATGAAGAACTTATCCCTCCAACGGTTATGGTTTCCGATGACAAAATATAAGTCTCTCTCTAACATCTTGTCGAAGAACTTTTCCTTTATTTTCTTCAAACGTGTATCCTCGTCGGGATATTTCCCTCTCCAACCTCTGTAAGCTTGATACACTTCCCAGTCCAAGAGCTTGTAGTCATGTTCTTTACCGGAATCATCTATGAACCTGTAGCGGAAAGACAAAGGGATAATCTCAAGAGGATCTTTGTCTTCGTAAAGCAGTCTTTGTCGGAGGATTATTTCTTGGTTTTTACCGAGTTTAACTTCTTCTTTCTGTATGTAGAACTCAAGTATTTTTTTAGGTTTAATTATGCCGAGGGTTTTTTCCTTCCAGTTGCTGATTATGTTTTCCATAGGCTCTACAAAGTCCATGATTATTCTCTTTCTTTTTGCCCAGTTTTCTTTAGCTACCTTCCTTGAAACGTTTGATACGGGAAGAGTTTGTAGTACCTTTATTTTGTAAGGTTGTATGAGCTTATAGCTTTCAGGTCTTCCGTCGTTCACATCTTGTTGAATCTTAACCTCCAACCATGAATACTTTGGGAACTTCTGTTTACTGTCCAGAAATCTATATGGAACCGGATAAACACGCACAAGCTTTCTACCTTCAGGCAGTTCAAGTATTCCTGCTGTACAGGTAACTTCAACGTATTTTTTACTGATGTTGGGATAGGTTTTTACAAAGCAAAAATACCTTGCTTGCATCCACCTGTGTTCTGAGGTCTTCAAAGCCATTTATTATCCCCCTCAAGAGTAATTCTTGGGTTATTACTATCCTGTGGCATGTAAAGGGGTCTTTTTCATAACACATAAGAGCAATACGTTTTTTAGGAAGTAGGTTCTTAATTGTTTCTAAAGCTTCGTTTTCGTTTTTTACATAATTGCTGTATGAGCGTAGCATACTCAACATATCTTTATTTTTCTTGTACAGAGTCCGTATATCGCTGGAGTTCCCTAATGCTGGTATGTGGGTGTAGATTATCCCGTGGTCTTTTAGGATTTTGCTGAGGCGTGAACCTCTGAACTCCGGTCGTCTACTCCACGGGTTTTCCCTTACGTCTATAAGTAAGTTTATGCCCGATCCTTTCAATATCCTTATAAACTCCTCTAATCTTATCCCTTCGTAACCGATAAGGTATAACGTGTACTTAGAAACGTTAGCTGTGAGCTTCCTTTTCAGTTCTTTTAACCACTTCCTGTATTTGAGTTTGGATTCTATTTCTTCGGGTACGCTCTTCCCTAAATAGGTCTCTCTCCATTTTCCGTTTCCGTTCTGAGAAGATCTGAGTACATATATAGGTTCTCCCTTTTTGTTTCTCTTCTTAACACGCACATGAAAAGTCCTCCCCATCCGCTCAAGCTCCCTGTCAATAAAGAACTTTAGTTCTTCTCTAAGTTGGGTGGACATCATGGGGATATTTTACTGAAAAATGGCCACCCCCGTTAGCTACATTCTGAAACCCCAACCATGCAAGCAGTAGTAAAAATCTTGACTTTTATACCGAAAAGGTATATAGTGTTAAGCGTAAACCCTGTGCTGGAAAGGCACTTAAACCCTGTTTCGGGGGCTTAAAACGCTTGCCCCCGCCATAAAACAACATGAAGAAGATAGCCCTCTTTGTAGACTGGGAGAACATAAGGAAAGGCGTCTTTGAAAAAGCTTCCCAATCCTTAAACTTGTTTGTAGACTATAATGATCCTGCAAACCTAATACGGTTCTTCTCTTCATTCGTTGATACAAGCGACGAAGACATGTACAGAATATTCATTTATCTATCATCGCCAAGGCGGGTGCTTCACTTTGATGATCACATTCTAACCAACAGAACCTACAACCGCACTAAGCAGTTTATTGATAATATTGCGATGCATGACTTAATAGCAGTCAGGAAGGGCAAGATTAAGTTCAGAGGTTACGATAGTGAAGGAAATCCTATCCTTCTTCAGAAACAGGTAGACATGCTGATGGGTTTAGACATAGCCCATGTCAGCTACTTAAAGCTTGTAGACAGAGTTCTCATATTCTCCTTTGACACCGATATAATCCCAGCTATGAAAACAGCGCGCATAAACGGATTACAAGTTGTCTTACCTTCCCTGCCTGACACATGCAAAGCACCCAAAGATATGGTCAGGCATGCAGATATAGTCAGAAGCAGGAACTTTCGGGATATATTCACCCCCGATCAAAACGCTTCGTAACACGAACGAATCAGTGGCTGTGAGACGGTTTGAGATATTGAGCTATAAATATTATACTCAACATCTTCCTTCTATGAGCTAAACCCTCGCATTAAAGACCGATAAGCCTAAAATATAGCTATGGCTTTAAAGAGTGGTATTGAATGGACTGAAGCCACATGGAATCCTTCCACCGGCTGTACCAAAATATCCGACGCTTGCAGACACTGTTATGCAGAAAGGTTAGCCCTGCGCCTTCAGAAAATGGGAGTCAAAAAGTACCGCAACGGATTCAATCTCACCATCCATGAAGATGAATTGGAAAAACCTCTACGCTGGAAAACTCCCTCCATCATCTTTGTAAATTCTATGTCAGATCTATTCCATGAAGGTCTCCCTTTTGAGTTCATTAAAAAGGTATTTGAGGTGATGAACAGAGCAGACTGGCATATATTCCAAGTGCTTACCAAAAGAAGTAAAAGGCTTAAGAAACTTGCCCCTAAACTGCCTTGGAGCAGTAACATCTGGATAGGTGTCACAGTAGAAAGCCCTAAGTACTTTTTCAGAATAGACGACCTCTTAACAATAAGGCAGGCAAGCGTCAGGTTTTTATCCTTAGAACCATTGCTTGCCCCTATGAAGGGATTGGACGCTTATCTGAGAACCGGGTTAATAGATTGGATCATAGTCGGAGGCGAGAGCGGACCTAAAGCAAGACCTATGAAGGAAGAATGGGTAGTAGAGATAAAAGACATGTGCAAAGAGTACAAAGTGCCTTTCTTCTTTAAACAGTGGGGAGGAGTTAACAAGAAGAAAAACGGAAGGATGTTAGAAGGCAAAACTTACGATGAGATGCCTGTCAACTGCCCAAGACAGTTCTCTTTAGCCTTTGTATAGCACCTTAATATTTCGGAAGTCTTTGACACTTTTAAGAGATGAAGGTTTTATCCCTTTCTCCTTTCGGTTTATCAAAAGACCAAGCTAACCTTGTTGTCATTTTCAAAAAGCTTTTGTAAACCCCCCTTACTCATGAACACCAATGCATGTGTGAAGTATCTCCACACAAGCTCGTATTTTTTCATTCCTCTTTTCACTGGTTCGACAATAAGACCTATCTTTTGAGCATCTATCCACCTTATAGGTCTTCCATGACTAAGAAACTCTTCCACATCCGACAATTTTTCTGCCACTTCTTTGGCTTTTTGTTTATTATATTTCAGCATATAATTAGCCAACAATTTCTCAGCTATAACTTGAGCATGTCTTTTTGTCTTTTCGGAAAAATCGAGCAATTCCGGATTTATCTTCTGTAGTAGAAGAGCTTTGATATCTTCGTCTTCTATAGTAGAAGCCAATTGAAGCATAGTTATGTAACCGTCTATTATAGATTGTGCAGGTATCCAATTACCGTCCGGTAGCTTTATTTGAGGATCTATAGGACCAAGCTCAGCACCCTCAAGCATGTAAATTTTATCACTTCCTAAGGATAATAAGGTTGCAGCGGATTTCGCCTTTTCCGGAACAATCACGTAGAACTTTCGAACTTTGTCTCTTATAGTATCCACGAGCTTCTCTGCCACATCAGCAGAGCCACCATGACTGTGTAATATGAGCACTATCGAATAAAGCTTTCTTCTTCCATAATCGTATAGCAAGTCTTCAAAAGCTATAGGATCAAAATCATCTATAGATTCCCCAAGAGATATATACGCCAAAACACCACTCACCCTAAATGCTTTTTTGATTTCGTTCAGGAATCGCCGTCTGAGGTATCTTTGTTCCTGAAGGGCTCTATACAGAGGAGTGTAGTTTTGAAAGTCGTCTGAAAACATTATCCTCCCTCATCATCTCGTAAAGGTCTGCCGGTATAGGAACGGCAAGGGGTTTTTCTTTCTTCTTGTTCACTCTCTTCCAAGACCTTTCCGCTCTTTTGTACGCTTTCTCCAGCTCCCTTAATCTTTTCTTGTTTATCGTTTTCTCAAGTTCTTTCCTCCTTTTTCTCACGAACTCTGCTTTTTCTTCAAAAGTCTTTTTAATGAGTTCATCGCTCAGCATGATACTCCTCCTACAAAATGCGTTGTTATATTATCATAATACGCTTCAAAATTCTTCCATAATCTATCCCTCCTTCAGTTATACTCCCTCTCCAGTTCTATAACCTTAGCTATAACCACATTACGTTTACGGAGGTCCTCTCTGGATATGACTATGTCCTGATACTTCTTGTTTGTGCTGATGAGCCGTATTCCTCCCCTTTCTCTCCTTAGCCGTTTCACTACACCTTCGCCGTCCATCCACACTACCACCACGTCCCCGCTCTTGGGCTGAAGCCAAGCAGGATCGGCAACAAGAACTATATCGCCCTCCTTTATCTCCGGCTCCATACTGTCCCCTTTAACTCTGATGCCGATTATCCTGTTCTCCTTCAAGCCGAATTTCTTAAGTCTGCTTTTGTCTACGCTGATGTATTCGGAGGGATATTCAGAAGTCTCGCCTGTCCAGAAACCTGCGGCAACGTGTTCATAGACGGGGATGGTGACAGATTGGCAGATGGGTTCTAAAAAGTAGCTGATAGGGACATTAAACGCTTTGGCTATCTCTTGTAAAGTCTCATATTCCACACCCTGCACATTTCGAAGCCACCTTGAAACTAAAGCTTGGTTTTTGTTTATTACCTTGGCTACACGATATCCAACAACTTGACCATTTTTAATTAACCCTCGCTCCCGTGCCAGCTTCTCTAAATGTTCTCCTATGTAAATAGATGTTTTTGGACTAAGACCGTCCGGTCGCTCCCTTGGCTCTTGAAGACCTACAATTCTGCCTTTTTTCGGCATATATACCAATTAGTCATCGGTTAGTTTCTGAGGGGCGTGTTTGCGGTTAGGTAGCCACAAGGTCTATTTGCTCCTCCAATAGCTTATAGACCTTTTCTTTCTTATCCGAGGAAAGCTTTTTTAATCGGTTAATAATCCTTTGTAAGGCTATCTCCTGCTCGTCAACAGTCTTAAAGAAATCTGCTACTTCCACACCGTACAACTCGGCTAACTTTTCCAGATGCTCTATAGAAGGTACTCGTGTGCCAATCTCCCACCGTGCAACAGTTTGCTCTGATACATTTAACCTATCCGCAACATCACGCTGAGTAAACCCCGCTTTTTTTCTAAACAGTTTTAAGTTTCTTCTAAGGATGTCCCGAGTGGCGAGCTCCATGGTTAAAAATTTAACCTGCATGGCTAAAGATCTCCATGTCCATAGAGGTTAAGCACAAAGAAAGATAAATGCCCATATCGGTGTAATCCGAATTGGATATATATGGATTTGACAACTTAACCATAATGGCTATAATTATTTCCATGGCTTCCTCACTTGCTAATAGGGTGGGTGTACACCCTGTACATTTAAGCCGTATCCTCAACGGCAAAAGATACGCCTCTCCAGAACTCGCAGTCAAAATAGAAAAAGCCACCGGAGGAAAAATAAAGGTAGAAGACATCGTCCGACCCGAAGTAGCGGAAGCACTTAAAGAATACATCAGGCTCAGGTGTCCCATGCTTACAGACTACGGTAACGGAGAAGGAAAGGAAAGTGCCAAAGCCAACTCGGAGGTTACGGTTGGTTAGTTTCATAAAGGCTCAACGCTCAGGAGGAACGAAGTGAGCCTACAGCTGAACCTGCAACAGCTACCGTTTAAGACCGTCCTTCAGCTCGCACGGGACACAAGCGGACTCACCTTAAGCGAGATAAGCGAGAAGACCGGCATACACCTGTCGCAGATAAAGCGATACTTCGCCGAAGAAGAATACTACCCTTCCCCCGTCGTCATCCCCGTGCTCTGCTCGGTTCTCGGAAGCCTAATGCCCATTGAGTGGCAACTCGTGAAAACAAAGGAGCTTATGGGGGAGGGAAAACTTTCCTTCAGCGGTCGTGTGTGCTCAAGGACGACAAGAGAACTGACGGACGTAATCAACACCCTGATGGAATCCGTAGAAGACGGCAGACTCACCGAAAGGGAAAGACGCCGAGTGCTCAAAGAAGTAGAAGAGGCTCTAAACGCCCTGATGGAGCTGAGATCCGTTCTTTTGAGTATTGGAGAGGAGGTTAAAAGATGAGAGGGGTAAAGACAAAACACTACTCCCCGAACGGGAAAGTAAGCCTTTCTATCAAAGAGCTCGACCCTCCCAAAGACCCCGGAGCAGAGAGGGCGGTTATAGCCACTCTTTATGTGGAACCGGAACGAGCCTTACCCATAGCCCAGAATCTCAACCTCAAATCGGAGCATTTCTTTTACAACGAACACAAAGAACTCCTGAACTTCCTACATCTGTTCATTGAAGACCATCCGATAGAAGAACTCGGAGAGGTAAGCTTCAGGAACTTCCTTGAAAGGAGGAAGAAAGAACACCTCTATGACTATCTCCTTTCCATCCTTGAAGAAGCCGTACCCATGACACTCTTCAAAACCGCCATAGGGATAGTCAAAGAGAAAGCCATCCTGCGAAAGACAATAGAGAGGGAGATAGAGATTCTCTTCTCTGTGAAAGAAGAGGCGGATCTGTATAAACTGAGAGAACTCCACGAGAAAGCTCTTGAGGAGATCAAAGAGACAAAGATAGAGAAGATAGAACCCGAAGAGTGGCTCTACGAGATAGCCCTTGAGTATTCAGAGGAAGAGGCTAAGGTTGAGTGGCTCGTTCCCGACATGGTACCCAAGAGATCCATGGTTCTCTTCACCTCTCAGGCGGGAGTGGGAAAGACGTATCTGATGTATGCACTCATGAAGACCTACCTTCTCCCGAAGGGAGAGAAGATCATATACCTTGACATGGACAACTCCCGCGTGGTGATAAACAAGAGGCTCAAGCAGTCGGGACTCGGACAATACACGAAACCCTCCAAAGATCCCAAACTCTTTATAATCTCCAGAGACGAAAAGAGGATATTCGTAGGCTCCGAGGCATGGGACAAGTTTAAAGAAGCTATGAGGATACTGAGTGAAAGGGGAGAGCACCGCGTTATCATAGTGGACTCCCTAAAGAACATCTCCCGTAACATGGATCTAAATTCAGACAAAGAGACCGAGTACGTGATGAGTGAACTCAAAGACCTCATGAGCATGGGACACACCGTAATAGTAGTTCACCACGTCCCCAAGATCCTCAATCCAGACCTTCCGTTTAAAAACTCCGGGACGATTTTAGATAACGTTGAGATGGCTTTTCACCTGAAAAGAGACAAAGAGAAGAACATCGTAACCCTCAAGTGCTTCAAGACCCGCTTTGATGTGGAACCTACGTTCTACTACACGATAGACGGTGAGATGAACATGGAACCCGCCTATCCTCCCGAAGTCCTTGAGGAAATTGAGATCGTAAAGACTATCCTTGAGGTGATAGGACTGGGAGGGAAGGGGAAAAGAGAGATAGAAGAAGAGACCGCAAAGAAAACGGACAAGATAGGGAAGCACAAGGTGGGCGAATACCTTGATAAGTATAACGGGAAGATCTGGACCAGTAGGGAGGAAAGAACTAACGGACGCCCCAAGACAGCCTATTACCCTCTCCAGAACATAGATATTGCTCAAGTCGTTGTGCCCCAATTTTTGCCCAGCGGTCAAAAGAGCGAAGAACCTTCAAGTCCTTGTGCCACGGCTTTTGCCCAAAATCCCAGCCCCTATATATATAAAGAAAAATTGGGCAAAAGTCCCAAAGAAGAAACCATAAAAGAGATGGCTGAGGAAATAATAAGCTGGGGAGGAGAGATAGACCTTGAAATAGCTAAATATACAGATCCCGATGAGCTTGTAGAAGACATAAAAGATGACCCCAACCTTCAAGCGATTCTCTTAGAACAGTGGATAGCCATGGCCGGAGGAAACGTTGAGAGCTTTAAAGGAATGATAGAGAGCGTAAGAAGCGGAAAGGCAGGAATAGACTGGGCTCACAAAACAGCTAAGGCAGAAATGGAAGGCGATGATGATGTAGAGGTGGATTTTTAGGAGGGTTCAAATGGGCTACGTGTATCTAATCCGATGTGGTGACCTTCTAAAGGTTGGATGGACGGAAAATCTACCCCAAAGATTTAAAGCTTATAAGCAACATAACCCGGACGCCCGTCTTGAGTGCTGGCTCACAACTGACGATCCTGCCACAGAGATTGAAATGTGCGAGATCCTGCAACAGTTCTGTAAAGAGCGGGTGTCACGGGAATGGTTCCGCTTCTCCCCAGAAGACATAGAGAAGGCGGTTGCGTCTATCCGCGAATGGATGACGGAAAAACTTGAGTTTGTGTCTCTCAAAGACGGTACAAAGATTCTGAAGTCGCCTCACGAACAGGGGGCTCGAGAATTAAACAAATTAGTCGAAGGCGGAGCCCTTGTGTGTCCGGAGTGCGGGCTTGAGTATGTCCACATACCCGCCGTCACGGTAGTAGCTGGTGATTTTGCCGTCCGAGTCACCAACAACAGAGCTGTCCAGTTTCCTGCTAAGAACAACACAAGAGGTTTCTACATAAGCCTCGCTTTTTGGTGTGAAGACGGGCACTCTGGAAGGATAATTCTCAACTTTCACGAAGGCATCACCTACGCTTACTACGTGCCGGCTGACGGCGAGTTGTATGAATCTGACATCTGGCGAGATTAGACATGAGATGGACCATCGGTAAAGTTGTTTCCCTCCTTAAGGAGATGAGGTTTGAAAATGTAAAGACGGAAAGGGTTGTTTTGTGCGAAAACGTTAAAGGTAGAAGAAAGAAAGAAGAAAGGCTTTGGGTCATAAGGGGACAAAAAGACGGAAGCTCCTATGAAGGCGTAGGCATAAACGCACGCCTTGCGTTCGAGGATCTAATAGAGAAATGGTTCAAGAATGCAGGAGGGTAAAAATGAAAAAACTCTACCTCAAACTAAAGCTCAGAAGTTCGGAGATAAGGAGGATAGAGGAGGAGTTGAAGTGAAAACCAAGAAGTACATCAAGAAACCCATACCAGTTGAGGCAGTTTTACTTACAGAGGAGAACATCAAGGAAGTCATGAAGTGGATAAGGGAGGAAACAGGAGCCAAAGAGTCAGCGGCAATTTGCAGTAAAGGCATACTGTGGATAAAGACGCTTGAAGGAATTCTGAAAGCAAGCCCCGGAAAGCATTACATCGTAAAAGGCGTAAACGGTGAATTCTATCCGGTGGAAAAAGAGATCTTTAAAAAAACTTATGAGGAGGTCAAGCCATGAAAATCAAGTGGAAGATTGAAGGCTGTTGGGAAGAAGGATGGAGGGCAAGAGCCGAGAATGAATACCTTACCGCAGAAGCCAAGGGAGAAAGCCTTATGCAAAGAGAAGGAAGGAAAAATAAGGGAGATCGTTAGGGAGTATTTGACGAGGAGGGTGTAGGGAATGACAAAGGAAATATTTTTCTACAAGCGTATGTTGGGTCATTTGGCGAGAGTTTACCAGAATGTTATTGACCTAATAGAAAACTCAGGAATACCAGAGAAATACGGAATAGATGTGATCAAGCTTCTTCAAAACGTAGCGGAGCATGACCGGTCGAAATTCAGGGAACCGCAGTTTTCTAAATATGTGGAGATCGGATGGTACTATTACAAGAAACATACCGGAGAAAAATACCCTTTAGACAAGGTATTAAGTTCGTCGGCGACTATCCTGCACATAGTAACGGAACAGCACCATCCCGAATACTGGGATGACTCGTTTCTGCTTGTTCAGGGCAAGCTAAATGTAAACGATAGAGATGGATTGCCAGAAGTTCCTGTTGATGGAACTAAGATGCCTTTAGAGTCAGTGGCGGAGATGGTTTGTGATTGGCGTGCTGTAGCACAGGAAAGAGGATCAAGCCTTAGAGAATGGGCTGACAAGAACGTAAATAAAAGATGGTTGTTTACAGATAGGCAGGTAGAGCTTATTTACGAGATCGTGGATTTCTTTGAGAAGGGGGCGGAGGAATGAGCACAGTTCACGTATGTGGGCCCCGTATAAAAGAAGATAAGCTTGAGTATGTTTATTGGAGGTATAGCAAGGTCTTTCCGAGAAGGTGGAAAAGAAGGGAATGTGACTTTTGCCGAAGATCTGTGATTCCTCCTAAGCTCTACATAGTCAGGAGAGTCCCCAATAAAGAGTTCTGGGAGGAACTTACCGAGCAGGGAGACTTGATGACTCTCCAACATCTATACGATACAAACTATCTTGTCTGTGAAGAGTGTCTTGAGGAGCTGAACCCTAAAATGGAGGGAAAGTATTGATAGAGATAAGCGTGTCAAAGGAAAACTTAGAGCTGACAGAGGGCAAAAAGATGGAAGAAGTGAAACAAAAATATAAGGAGGCAATAGAACGAATTGAGCCTTTGCTGAAAGGCACCCCGAGAGAAGATTTCTATGTTGATTACGGAAATGGTATCTCAGGATTTTACGGAGTTCGTTTTTGGATTAACGACAAGGAATACTTTCTAATAGTGCACCCATGCGATCCAGATAAATATCTGGTTAAGGAGTACGACAATCCCTCAAATAAGTGGGAGATGGATTCAAATGAGTTCAGCAAGTGGATTAAAGAGAGGTTAAAGGAGGTGCCGGAGTGATAGAAAAGGTCGGTGAAGAAGTCACTTATACCGTAAAGGCAAAGTGCGACATCTGCGGTGAGATCATGGTTCTGCATTTAACTGAAGGCGAATATAGAAACTTCGAGCGTGGATTTCTCCCCTACAATGTAGCTCATCTTCGCTTCACTGTTCGCCGTAATAGACGTGGGCTAAAGGAAGTTCTTGATCTCTGCCCTAAATGCTTTAACAAGCTGGAACCAGAGATTAAAGCACTTGCCAAAGCAATCAAGGAGTTAAGAGGAGAAAAGGAAGAGCTGAAGATAGTTGATTCTATGTTTGATGTGCTGGGTCCGCCGCAGACGTAAAAAGCCATGGACGCAATAAAAGAGCTTGAACAGATAAGACGGAGAAGGCTTTTCATCTCCGCTAAGGAGGCGTCCGATCTCCTCGGCGTCAGCAAGGTGACAGTCCTCAGATACCTAAGGAAGGGCGTCATCAAAGGCTACAAGATAGAAGGCAGAACCTTCATAGACATAGGATCGGTCATTGAAGCCCTCCGCTCCCGCACCGTTTCAGGAGTTACACTCTCTTCAGGAGAACAGCCCTAAACTTCTCTACATGAGCTTAATAGAAGACAAAGAAACCCTTGACCGACTCATAGAAGATAAGAACATACGCTACTTCCGGAGCGAGGAGTTCCTCTGTAAATGCGGATGCGGTAGAGTCATCATAGAAGACAAGCTCGTTGTACTCCTTGACGCCCTGAGAGACTACATCCAGAAACCCGTGATCATAACCTCAGCCTACCGGTGCCCTTACCACAACAGACGGGTGGGAGGAGTCCCCAACTCTCCCCACGTCCACGGACTCGCCATAGACATAGCCTGCACAAACTCCGAAGACAGGTTTCACATAATCAAGTTCCTCATAGGTAACGGCATAGGACGCATAGGCATAGCCAAAAACTACATCCACTTTGACATAGACGAAGAAAAACCGCATCCGAGAATCTGGCACTACTACTACAGGAGGTGAAGCGATGTGGAAGGTAATTCTTGCTGTACTCGCCACAATCCCGTGGGAAGTAGTCATTCCATGGTTCTTCGCCCAGCTGTCGGGCATGTCCTACGAGCTCTCCAAAAAACTCATAGACAAAGCGGTAGAGTTTGTCGTAGAAGTTGAGGAAAAGTACGGTAGCGGGAACGGGGAACAGAAAGCCCGGGAGGTAAAACAGAAGCTTTCCGAAATAGCAGAAGACATATCCACCTGGCTGCTTAACTTCCTGAACGAACTTGCGGTAGCCTACGCCAAAAGAAAGGGACTGATCAAGTGAGGTGACCGATATGCTCAGGTGGCTCAGAAGACTCCTCAGCCTCGCCTCAGCCTACAGATCCGCAGAGGAAAGGTACGGCAAGAAGTGGTACAGATCAAAGACCCTCTGGGTGAACGCCGTAGCCCTCTTAGCACTCTTCATGAACGAAAAACTCGGAATACCCCTCTCCCAAGAAGATCAGCTGGCTCTCCTTGCGGTGGTCAACATAGCCCTCAGACTCATAACAAAGGAGCCGATCAGATGGTGAGAAGGCTGAGAAAGCTCTTCAGAAGACGGATCAAACCGGAGATAGAGATCGGCTCAGACACAGGCATAGAAGAGGAGCTGAGCAAACCCGCCCGCAAGATAGAAGAGCGGAAGGAGAAGAAGATCTTCCCCTTACTGGGATTCAAAATCACACTGAGGTGGTAAAGATGACAGAAGTGGCAGCAGGCGGAGTAGCGCTGACGATAGTCCTCATATTCGTAGGCGCAATCATCAGAAGCTGGACGGGATCCATCACCCAGATCACCCTGAGACTACAAAACATAGAGAAAGACCTCTCAACCTTCAGAGAGAACCTACCCAAAGAGTACGTCCTCAAGACAGATCACGAGAAGGATCTTGACGCCATCAAGAACGAGATCAGAAGCCTCAAGAAGGACATCCTCAGAGCCATAGAGAAGCTCGAACAGAAGATAGACGCCAGATGAGACCTAAGCAGATAAAAGCTATAGAACTACTCGCAGAGGGAAGAACCCAGTCGGAAGTAGCCCGCCTGACAGGTGTGTCCGAGAGAACCCTGAGAAATTGGCTCAAAGAAGAGAGCTTCAGGGAAGCCCTCACCGAAAAGACCAAAGAGATCGTAAATCAGGAACTCCTGCGTCTGAGCAGGAGCGAGAACGATAGCAGAATACGACAGCTCTGCAAACTCATAGACGAGAGCCTCAAAGACCTTGACCTCAGCAACCCCTACGCCGTAGACGTCCTCGTCAAATACCTGAAAGTACTCCTTGATGCGGAGAGCAAGAGGAAAGAACTCCTCCTTAAGGTTCAGGAAAAGCTCGGCGAGGAGACAACGGAGGAGCTGAAAACCATAAACATCGTAATAACCAGAGATGCAGATAACCCTTAGACTCCTGCCTTACCAAGAGAGAGCCTTCTCCTCCCGAAAGCCCGTAATAGCCTTCATAGGAGGCACGGGAACGGGGAAAACATGGCTCGGTGCCCGCTGGTGTATCGTAAAAGCCCTTCAGCTCGGAGGAGACCACCTTGTCATCTCACCCTCCCTCAAGCTGATGAGGAGAACCATCTGGAAGGAGATAAAGAACGTACTCCGCTCTTGGGATGTAGAGTTTGTAAAGAACGAAGCGGACATGATAATCACCCTCCCCAACGCCCAGATCTACGGCGTACCTGCGGACAACCCCGACAGGATGGAAGGAGTACACGCCAGATCCGCAGTCTTTGACGAGGCGGGACAGGTGGACAGACCCTCGGTCTTTGAGACAGCCTTCAGGCGTCTGAGATACCACAAAGGTCAAATGCTCATAACCACCACCCCCTACAGGTGGAACTGGTTAAAGAAACTCTACGATAGAGCCCTTAAGGGAGATCCCGATGTAGAGCTGATAAGCGCCCGCACCGAAGAAAACCCCTTCTATCCGAGAGAGGAAATCAGAAAAGCAAAGGAAAACATGCCCTCTTGGAGGTTCAGGATGTTCTATGAGGGCGTGTTCACCAAACCCCTCGGACTCATATACCCCGACTACCGAACCGTAGAACCCTTCCGGATACCTCAAGGATGGTTAAGAATAAGAGGCTTAGACTTCGGCTACAATCACCCCACCGCCGTCCTCTGGTTAGCCAAGTCCCCCGAAGGCGTGTGGTACGCTTACAGAGAGCTTAAAAAAAGCGAACTCACCTTAGACGATATCTACAGCATCCTGTCGCAGGAGAACATCCCCACTTACGCAGATCCGGAGATGAAGCAGGGCTTGGAGACGCTGAGGAAGAGGGGACTGGACATAAGACCCGCAAAGAAGGACGTCCTTGCAGGCATCAGCTTCGTTCAGGGGCTCTTCAAGCAGAATAAACTTCTCATATTCTCCGATCTATCCCAGACCGTAGCGGAGCTTTCTTCCTACAGCTGGAAGCTGGACGCCACAGACCAGCCCTTAGACCAGCCCGTTAAAGAGAACGACGACCTCATGGACGCCCTCAGGTATGCACTATTTACCGCTGAGGGATTCAGAATTGACTTCGTCTATAAACCCGTTCACTTGGACTTTCTGTAGTACTTCTCCTCGTAGATCTCCCTCAGATGCTCAGGCAACTTCTCCACAGGATACTCCCCCCTAACTATCTTGTTCAAATGCCACCACCACTTTTCTATAGGCTGGGAAGGATCGTCTTCTATCCTGAAGCCGTGCCACTTGGGGGCGTTTTTTATAAAGTAGTCAAGCCTCCTCAGGAGCGCCCTATCGGCGAACTTAGTGACTTCATCATCCTCAACACCATATTCGTAAATAAGTTCCCTCTGCTTCTGCAGGTCAAAAGGGACGTTTTCAAACTCAAGAACCATGGTGCGGTAGTCAGGGGCTAAAGCTTCCTTAGAATATGTTTTAACTGCCATAGTTTAATTATAGGTCTCCCCGTCTGCTCTGCATAGTCTTACCCTTTCCTGTTTAAAGCCTCTTTAGCACCTTCGTCAAGGCTCCGTATTATTTTGATAAGGACATAAGACACGGCGACAACCGCTATAAAAAGCCCTACATATCCTATAACTTCATTCATGCCTATCCTCCTTCTCTAAAGTGTCCAAAAACCTCCTTATGTCAATTGTGAGTTTTAATATACCGAAAAGAGTTAGGATTAAAAGCCAGATGCCCAGCGAGAAGACAAGACTCTCTTTGACGCTGTTTATACCCGACAGGAAAAGACTAACGAGTCCACCTCCCAGAGCTATCATGAGAACCCAGAGGAGTTTAATGTATTCAAGATAGACCTTGACCTTTCCCTCTAAAGCCTTCATCCGTCAGCTTCGTTTACTTAGACTTTCTGTAATACTTCTCTTCGTAAATTTCTCTCAAGTGTTCAGGGAGTTTATCTATAGGATACTCCCCCCTAACTATCTTATTCAAATGCCACCACCACTTTTCTATAGGCTGGGAAGGATCGTCTTCTATCCTGAAGCCGTGCCACTTAGGGGCGTTCTTTATAAAGTAGTCAAGGTCAAGAAGAAAAAACTTATCTGCCATTTTAGTAACTTCATCATCCTCAACACCATATTCGTAAATAAGTTCCCTCTGCTTCTGCAGGTCAAAAGGGACGTTTTCAAACTCAAGAACCATGGTGCGGTAGTTTTTCACAAGAGCCTGCTTAGAATACGTTTTAACTGCCATAATCTAATTATAGGTCTCCCCGTTTGTTTTGCATAGTCTTCGTAATCCTCATACTGTTCATCAAGCTCAAATATGGTTATCCTCGTATCCGGAGGATGTATTATGGCTACATACCTTCCGAACTCAAGAGCATACCTGTCTCCCTGCCTGTATATCTGAACTTCCGGATTCTTTATGTGCTCTGTAAACATCCTGTTCAGAGCTTCGGGACTTTCAAGATCCCAACCATCTAAGTATTTTCGTTTCAGATAGTGTAGATCCAGACTACTTATTGACCGCCTGCCCAACACCTTCATAGCTTCATCAGGCACTGAGCCCCCGTAAGCCGTTCTTAGTTTCACGAGCTCCCTCTCTATATCTTTCGGCTTAGCACTCTTCCACCTCCCCGCTCTCGCCGTCCTCCCCACGGTCTGCAGGATCTTAAACTCTTCTTCCCCGATCCTCTCTGCAAGATCCTTCCTTCTCACAAAGGCGTTCAGTTCCCGATCCCACAGCCTTTCTATGTCCACACCCAGAGCGGAAAGATCCCTGACATACTGAGGAGCTATCTTCCTGAGCACCTCCCTGTCCAGCTCCCCCCTTTTCCTTCCTCTCCTTCTTCCCCTCCTCATCACAGGGATAAGGTAGCACATGCAGTAAGGATGAGGCTTCTGTCTCGGAACCCTGTCCTTGGGATGGACGCCCTTACCGAGCCCGTAGTCCACCGTAGCAAGAACATCACACACGTCTGGAGCAGGATGGGAGCGGGAAAGCTTCCAGCGGTAGCCCACCACGTCGGGATCTCCTTCGGTAGCCCTTATCTGGGCTATGTGGAAGACGTTAGCCCCTTCCGTCTGTGCTATACCCTTCAGGCGTGCGATCTGCTCCCCCTTCAGAAAGTTCCTCACCGCCTTTTCTATAAGAACCTCCTTAGACCTCTCAAGAGCGTTCTCAAGCTCCCTCAGAAGCCGTCTCCTCCTCGCCCTTGACCCCTCCCTGCTCAGCCTCTCTATCTTCTTCTCCACCTCCCGCAGGAGAGACTTCCACTCCCTCACATCCCTGTCGCCCCTCAGAAAACCCTTAGCCATCTCCTCCAGCTCCTCAAGCCACTTAGGCTTTCTGAGAGCTACATCCTCATCAAGAGCCTCCTGAAGCTCACGGGCTATGCGATCCGCCCCCTCTCCCTTCTTAAGAGCTAAAAGGAGTCTATCCCTCAAACCGAGCTTTGTCTCCTCCCTCAACCTCCACAGCCTTTCCGAGAGCGTAAGACCGTCCGAGTAGCGGATCCTCAGAGCCTCCCCTAAGACCTCTTCAGCAAAGCCTTTACCGGACACACCCACCGCAAGGGACACCCCTTGAGCGACCTCGGACATGAGCCTGCCGAGCGACTCCTCCCTCTCCTTCAGCCACCCCTCCAGCTCCCTCTCCTCCTCCTCGGTAACAAAGAAACCCTTTTCCCTTATCTTCCTTATAAGCCTCCGTGTAAGATCCTCTCCCTCCCTATCAAGATCCTCAAGGTACTCTTGAAGAAGCTGAACAAAGGCGTTCCTTACCGCTTCCCAGTCCATCAGAGACCTTCGCTCTTAAGCTGTCTGTCTTCCCCCTCAAGTCCCTCCGCCTCCCTGTCTATCCTGCTCAAAACCCTATCATCGCTCCAGTCGCCCAAGATCATACGGGCAACCTTCTTCTTCAGCTCCGCGGAGAACGTCCTGCCTATATCTAAGGTCAGGGAGTCTAAAGCCAGCTTGAGCTCCCTCTCCACGTCCCTGTAGGAAAAGTCCTTGACGTAGTTTATCGTTCCCTCAAACCTCTCCTTGCCGTTCCACCTCGCAACGAGGTTAGCTATCTGCTCCTCAGCCTGCTCAAGGTTCAGACTGAACTGAGCCAAGAGCGTGTTCAGGGACTGGAACTCAAACTCAAGAGCCACCCCCGATCTCTGAGTCTGGGCACCGAGGGCAAACTCAAGGTTCACGGATCTGTAGATCTGCTCCACGGTCAGCCTGAGAACCTCCATATAGACCTCCACCGGCGAGGAGGAAGGAGCTATGAACTCAGGCTTTCCGCCCCCGTCGGGATTGTAGAGAAGAGCGTTCTCCGTACCGAGCTGAAGACCGCTCTGGGAGATCTGCTGTCCCTGAGACTCGTCCCTCACAGGATAGACCAGCACAGGAAAGGTGACGTTTCTGAGGATCTCCCTTATCTCCGAGATCAGGTTATAGACCTCAAGGTTCAGGCGGGCAACGGTCCAGATGAAAGGCTCGGAAAGGATCTCCTCATAAAGGAGCGGTTCCGAGAGGGCAACCCTGACAACGGGAAGAATACCCAGAGAGTGCTCCCCCTCGTCCACCACGTCCCCCTTCCAGTTCAGAACCCTCCAGCTCTGGGCGTCAAAGTACCTGTAAAGCTTACCCTCCGGAGTCTCCTCCTTGAAAGTTACGCTCTTGAGGTTGCCGAACTCGTCCAGCTCGTAAGATTCAAGCTGGGAGGGAAGCCTCACAGTTGCGTAGGGAGTAAGACCCATCTCAAGCTCCTGAGCCTTACTTACCGCAGTCCCCTTCGGTTTGTCCACTATCACGAACACAGTCCCGAAGATCATGGTCAGCTTGAACACCCGCCTCATGAAGTCGTCTATGTAAGTCATCCTCTTGTCCGTGTTCCGAGCAAAGACCTTGTACTCCGGAGTCATCTCCCTCTGGGGCGGTCTCTTGAAGACGTGAGCGGTGAAGGTGTCCACCACCTTCCTGACGTAGTTGGGATAAACCGCGAGCTCCCTTCTCCTTGCGTACTTGTCCTCCGTCTCCCTCTTGTGTCTGATCAGATAACTACCGTCCCTGAACCCGCCCAAACCAGTGTAGGCGTCATACAGAAACTGCCAATCCCCGTCCTCAATCTTCAACCTCTTGGGAAGCATACCTATACTTTACAGACCACTCCGGAGACCTAAAGCCACCGTTTCAGGAGTTACCCCCTTCGGGCGCAGTGCCTCCCTATTATGTTCAAAGATGAAGGTAGTAAACAGAAAGGTCTCCAACCTAAAGTGGATAAGACGCCCCTCCGAAAGGAAGAGACTGCCCTCCTCTTACTTCCTCCTTCCGAAGGAGAGGAAGTTCCCCTACAGGAACAAGGACGGCTCTATAAACTGCAACCTCCTCAGAGCCGCCAAAGTGAGAGCAAGACAGCACGGATATACGGAACTCATACCCCTCATAGACAGGCTCATAAACAGGTACTGCAAAGGGGGGAAGGCATGAGCGGAAAAAAGCGGAAAAAACCGGAAATTTTCCTGAAGTTCGTTGAGATAGAGGGGAGGCTCATCCCCCTCATCAGAGGTGCAAGCGAAGACGCCGACGGCGAACCCCCGGAGGAGTCCCGGAAGGATCAGCCCGCCCCCGACATAGACACCCTGCTCAGGGAGAAGCTTGACGAACAGGCTCGCTACTTAGGATACGAAGACTGGGACGATATGCAGACCAAGATCTTAGAACAGCAGGGAAAGACCCAAGAGTACATAGACAAACTCAAGGAGGAGTACACCAAGAAGCTCTTAGAGTCCCAGAAGCAGGCTGAAGAGTTCAGGAGAAAGTACGAGGAGACCGTCATAAAGAACGCCCTGCTCACCGTAGCCAACGGCAGATCGGTAGATCCCGAACTCGTCTATGAACTCCTCTCCAAGAGAGCGGTTCTGAGCGACGGGAAGGTTCTGATAGACGGAAAGAGCGTGGAGGAGGCGGTGGAGGAACTCCTCCAGAAGAAACCCCACCTCGCAAAACCCGCACCCCCCGGATCGGGAGCGGGCAACACCTCCGCCTCCGAACCTCAGAAGCTCACCTACGAGGATCTCCTCAAGGATCCCCAAAAGCTTCTGGAGTTCAAGAGGAAGTATCCGGAGGAGTTTGCAAAGCTCAAGGCTCAGTACTTTGAAAAAACCTTAAGGAGGTAGTCAGATGGGAACCACAACCACCCTTCAGGATCTCATCCCCGAAGTGGTTTCTGAGATGGCGAGCGCCAAGGTGGTTGAGAAGACCGCCCTCATTCAGGCGGGCGTAGCCGTGGGAGACTACGAGAACGTGAACATACGGGACGGAGGGACCACCATAAAGGTTCCCTTCATACCCGAGTTCACCGGCGATGCGGAAGTTCTCACGGAAGGAACACCCCTGACCGCCTCGGACGTGTCCGCGGATCAGGACATAGGCGTGATATGCCACAGAGGTAAAGCCTTCAGGTACACCACCCTCGCCGAGATAGCGACAGGCAGGAACATCAACGCCATCATAGGCGAACAGCTCGGCAGTTTCTGGGCTAAGGTGTACGACAAGGCTCTTCTGTCCGTTCTGAAAGGAGCACTCCCGAACTCCCACAAGTTGGACGTCTCACAGGACACTTACGGACAGCCCGACGTGACCATAGACATACCCAAGCTCATAGACGCCATGAACCTCATAGGAGACAACGCGGACAACTTTGAGGTCGTGATAATGCACTCAAAGGTCTATACGGATCTTCTCAAGAACCAGCTCGTCCAGTTCCCCAACAGCAACAGCACCGAACAGCTCATAAGACAGGGCGAGTTCGGAACCGTACTCGGAAGGAGGATCATAGTCTCCGACTCCGTAACCTCCGAGACCTACCAGCTCACCGACGGAACGAACACAGAAAACAGGCAAAAGTTCTACACCTTCATAGCCCAGAGGGGAGCCATGTACTTAGGCTTCCAGAGGGATCTCATGACAGAACAGGATAAGGACATACTGGCGCAGACCAGCTACCTCGTCTCTCAGGCTCACTTCTGCCCCCATCTCAAGGGAGTGAGCTGGAACACCAACGCCACAAACCCCGCGGACACGGATCTCGCCACCGCAGGCAACTGGAAGAAGGTCTGGCCCGACAAAGCCATCAGAGTGGTCGCTCTCATAACCAACTGAGGAGGCTAAGCAATGGGACTGACGGGCTTCAACTACTGGAGGAGACATGAGGCTAAGGCTAAGCGTAAGAGGAGGAGGAAAGCTAACACTCCCAAAGCTGACGCGGGCGATCGCAAGGGGAGTAAAGAGGGCAACGCTGAGGTACTACGAGATGGTTCATGAGCACATAGACAGCGGAAGATCCTTCACGCCGAGGACAGGGAACCTCCAGCAGTCCATCCTGTGGCAGAGCAGTGGACTCAGCGGTAAGGTGTACGCAAACAAGAAGTACGCCCCCTTCGTAGAGCTGGGAACACGACCCCGCATAATAAGACCCCGCAGAGCCAAAGCCTTAGCCTTTACGGTTGAGGGCAAGCTCCTGTTCGCCTCCGAAGTCAAGCACCCCGGAAGCAGACCCTACCCCTTCATGTTCGCAGACCTGCAGAGGAGAAAGAGGGAAATAGCGAGAGTCTTCAGGGAGGAGATAAAGAGATGGCTTACCTAAACCTCAGCGACATCAACGAAGCGGTCAACGTCACCGCCGACGATATCAACTACGCCAACACCTACGTAGAGAACCTCCTCAAGAACATGAAGGTAGATGACCCCTCACAGATACAGAGCGAATACCTGAAGGAGCTGGCGAAGCTCGTAGCCCTTGAAAGAGCCTGCGTAAGACTCTCCCAGACGGAGGACAGCGTCTATCTTGAAAAAGCCAAAGCCTACCGACGGC
Source organism: Hydrogenivirga okinawensis (assembly GCF_055385515.1). Taxonomy (NCBI): domain Bacteria; kingdom Pseudomonadati; phylum Aquificota; class Aquificia; order Aquificales; family Aquificaceae; genus Hydrogenivirga; species Hydrogenivirga okinawensis. Next base: position 1,829,249 of record NZ_AP042386.1, read on the forward strand.
TCAGGGAGGAGTTAGAGAGGGATCTCACCCCCAGAACCCTCAACCTTGAAAGCACCACCTCCTACCTCTCGGCACCCGTAGGGAGGGCATGATGTTCGCCGAGGTGTACGCCGAAGTGAAGAGATTGCTACCCGATTACCGAACCTTCGCCTATCTCAGAAACATAGACAACGCCCCCCACAACGGGAGGTTCGCAAGCCTCTACCTTCTCGGAACGGACATAGACTTTCACGGGAAGAAGACCGCCCGCCTCCAACTGCTCGTAGCCCATCCCTTGGAGAGCGTCAGCGAGAACACCCTTGACGCCTTTGAGAAGGAGGTTTACCGCATAACCCGGATACTGATGGAGAATCTACCGATCACCGAGTTC